>NZ_JAADJI010000012.1:0-263883 GCF_036283065.1 Pseudomonas moraviensis subsp. stanleyae | reverse complement strand
AGCCGCTACCGAAACAACGGATATTCACCCAAAACCCCAAGAGCCTGGTCGGCCCAAAGGCCGCCAAGCCACAAAAAAAAACCGCAATGTCAAAACCGCTCAGCCACCCGCTTATAGGGATAATCCGGCTCCCGATACTTGCCCGGCTTCTGCCGTTTCGGCAGCTCGACCTTGTCGCGCTTCACCTCTTCGTAAGGGATACGACTGAGCAGATCAGTAATGATGTTCAGCCGTGCGCGACGTTTGTCATTGGAGTCGGCAACCATCCACGGCGCCCGATCGGTATCGGTGTGCTTGAACATCTCGTCCCGCGCCCGTGAGTAGTCGTACCAGCGGCTGTAGGATTTCAGATCCATCGGCGTCAGTTTCCAGATCTTGCGCCCGTCGTTGATTCGCGCTTCGAGCCGGCGGGTCTGCTCTTGGGGACTGACCTCAAGCCAGTACTTGAGCAGGATGATCCCCGAATCGACGATGGCGTTTTCCACCCACGGGATCGACTTGAGAAATCTGTCGGCCTGCTCCTCCGTGCAAAAACCCATGACCCGCTCGACACCGGCGCGGTTGTACCAACTGCGGTCGAAGATCACCACCTCACCGCCCGCCGGCAAATGCGGCAGATAGCGCTGCACATGCATCTGGCTCTTCTCCCGATCCGTTGGTGCCGGCAATGCCACAACACGGAACACCCGTGGGCTGACGCGCTCGGTAATCGCCTTGATCGTGCCGCCCTTGCCGGCGCCGTCGCGGCCTTCAAAGACGATACACACCTTGACACCTTTGGCGATGACCCACTCCTGCAGCTTGACCAGCTCCACGTGCAGCTTGCGCAATTGTTCGAGGTAGTCCTTGTTTTTCAAGCGCGGGCGCTCAATGGCCTTTGCAGGTTTCTTCTTGTCTTTGGCCATGCACACATCCTCGCGCTTCAACAGTCCAGTGAAAGTGTTTATTGACCACGAAGGCCTGATCCGTGAGGTTAGTCCACGTCCGGTTGTTTGCCATTGCCGGGCAAAAAAGCCGGATCGCCATGTGTTTCCGGCGTTTGTTCTGACGTCGCACTGTTCATTGCCCGATCCCCTGTTTGCTGGAGTTTTTCGATGCCGTCGCCCAAATCATTGCCCACTGCCCTGCTCGGTCTGGCCCTCGCCTGCCCGGCGATGGCTGCGACCCAGGGTCTGGAACTGGGGCAAGTGCTGATTTCGGCAGACGAGCGCAGTGGCACGGACGCAGCGGTCGAAGAGGCCCGGGAACGTCTCGAACAAGTGCCCGGGGGCACCAACCTGGTCGACATGCGCCAGCCGTTGCAGGGCCGCGTTGCCAGCAATCAGGATGTGCTGGCCTATCAGCCGGGGGTGTACGCGCAGTCGGCGGGCAACGAAGGCGTGAAGATTTCCATTCGTGGCTCAGGCATGAACCGCGCCCCCGGCGCCCATGCATCGGGGCTGTACACGATGCTCGACGGCCTGCCGTTGACCGGCCCCGGCGGCACTCCGTATGAATTGCTCGAGCCGCTATGGGTCGACCATGTCGAAGTGCTGCGCGGCGCCAACGGCTTTGATCGCGGCTCGCTGGCGCTGGGCGGCGCTATCGATTACGTCAGCCACACTGGTTACACCGCGCCGAAGCTGCAAGTGCGCTACGCCGCCGGCAGTCATGGCTATCAGCAGCGCCAGATCAGCTCCGGGCAAGTGCTGGGCGACTTCGATTTCTACGTGTCGCTGACCGGTGCCAACGCCGACGGCTATCAGGACCACACCGCCAGCGAGAGCAAAGGTCTGATCGCCAACTTCGGCTATCGCTTCAACCCGAACCTGGAAACCCGCTTCTATTTTCGCTACCGGGAAACCGACAACGACCTCGCCGGCCGCGTGACCAAGCGCTCCATCGAACACAGTCCTCGGTCAGCCAACCCGGCGTATGTGGCCCGCGATGACAGCCGCAAACAGCCTGGCAGTACCTTCATCGGCAACAAGACCACGTTCTACCTCGACGACGATTCGAGCATCCAGACCGGCCTCGTCTACCACGACTACCCGATGGATCTGCGCGAAGGCCCCAACCGGCTGAAGGTGGCTTATACCGATGTCAGTGGCACCTTCGACTACAAGCGCCGCGACACCGTGTTCGGCATGGAAAGCCGCAGCAACGTCGGCCTGCGCGTGACCAAGCATGCCCAACGATGGCGCCAGCGAGTTCGTGCGTATTCCGAGTGGCAACACCGCCAGCTATACGCCGGGCACGCGGATGCGCAACTTTACTTATCAGGGTTCGGACACCGTGCTGCATTTCGGTAACGACCTGGAAATTGCCGAAGGCCTCTGGCTGACCACCGGACTCGCCGCGATCTACACCCGCCGCGAAAGCGCTGTGACCTATCCGCAGGGCGGCGGCAAAACCAGCCTCAACGACTGGGACTACGCCCCACGCATCGGCCTGCGCTACCAGATCACCCCGGATGTGCAAGTGTTCGGCAATCTCAGCCGCTCGGTCGAAGCGCCGCACCCGTGGTCGCTGATCTACAGCTCCAACGTGCGCTTTTCTGCCGGTAACGGCGCCGCCACAGGTACCCAGCGCGATCCGATCGAACTGCAAAACCAGACCGCGACCACCCTGGAACTTGGCGGCCGTGGCGACAGCAACCTGGGCGAATGGAGTCTGGCCTGGTACTACGCGCAAGTTCGCCACGAACTGCTCTCGGTGCTACCGGATGCCAACGCCGTCACCCCTTACGAACTCAACGCCAGCCCGACCGTGCACCAAGGCATCGAGGCCAGCCTCGACAGCAAACTCTGGACCGCCGCCGACGGGCGCCAGTTGAGCTTGCGCCAGGCCTACACGTTCAGCGACTTCCACTACCGCGACGATGAACGCTTCGGCGACAACCGCCTGCCCGGTTTGCCAATGCACTACTATCAGGGCGAACTGCGTTACGACTGGCCGCAGGGCTTCTTCGCTGCCGTGAACACGCAACTGGTCTCCAAAGTTGCCGTGGACTACGCCAACAGCTATTACGCCGACCCGTACGCCCTGTTCGGCGCCACGCTGGGCTACAACGCGCCGAAGGGCGACTGGCAAGGCTGGGTGGACATGCGCAACCTGACCGGCAAACGCTACGCGGCGACAGTCACGCCGGGGTATGACGACAAAGGGATGGATGCCGCGCGGTCGACGCCGGGTGAAGGGCTGGGGGTGTATGTCGGGGTTTCGTGGAGTTTGTTGTGAGGCCTAAACGCGTGACCGTGGCGGGCAAACCCAACATTTGAAATTTCAGGGAAGATAAAGTCGATGCGTGAACGCAAGGCAGCAAGATTACTGGTCATAAGCCCATCGCGAGAAGTTCTTCTCTTCAGATTTATCCATGAAAAAGGCGCTTTGGCCGGCAGAAATCACTGGGCAACCCCAGGCGGCGGACTTGAGCCCGGTGAAACGTTCCATGACGCTGCAATACGTGAATTGCGAGAGGAAACCGGCATAGAGGTCCCCACGGTTGACGGACCTGTAGCACACCGGAATTTTTCCATGCTATTACCCAGCGGCGAAACTGTACTCGCAGTCGAACAATATTTCGTCGTGCACGCGCCAAGCGAACGGCTGTCCAAAGCCGGCTGGACTCAGGAAGAAACCGAGGTCATGGCCGATCACCGTTGGTGGTCCGCTGAATCGCTTCGGGGTTGCGAGGATCAGGTATGGCCCGAGGGGCTGGATGAAATGCTGGTGAATGCAGGCATCTTCGAACCGGTCAGGTAAACATCGCTCTCCATTGAAATAACGGACTTACCTCATGGATACCACGCAAGAAAACCCGCTGGAAACATCACTCCGACTGGCCGCCGACGAACCCGCGCATCGTCCAGAGTTTTATCGCACTCTCCTGGATTCCACCGTCTACATCCTGGGCACCGCCGGTGCAGCTCAAGGCCATGTCAATCTCGAAGCCGGCAGCAACATCAGCATTGCCCATTGGCAGAAGCCCGATGGCACGCCGGTAATTCCGTTCTTCTCATCGCTGCCAACACTGCAACAATCCATCGACAGCGAGCAGAGCTACGTTGAGATCCCCGCCCGATCACTGTTCAAAATCACCTTGGGCGCGTTGCTCTTCCTCAATCCCAAGTCGCCCTACGGCAAAGAGTTCGTCCCGGATGAAGTGCAGCACCTGCTCTCGGGTGAAATCGGCCGTCCTGCCACGCAACGCACGGTTGAGAAAGAAACCAATGTCTTGCTTGGACAACCTTCGGACTATCCATCGACGATGGTTCACTCGCTCTCGCAACTGCTGGCCAAACATCCAAACGTGAAGCGCGCATTTCTGGCGCTGATGCACGACGCCTCGATCGATGAAGAACCGCACCTGATCGTCGGCATCGAAGCGGATGGCGATATCGAGCAGGTCATGCGCGAAGCCGGCAATGTCGCTGGGGACACAGCGCCAAATGGCGGGCCGGTTGATTTTTGTCGCGTGCTGGTCGGAGAAGCCGGGCTGAGTGATTACTTCCTCAAGGAGACAAAGCCTTTCTACGAACGCAAGGCACCGAGCAAGCTGCGTTCGTTCTTTGGCTTTGGTTGAATACGATCTGAGGAAGATCGCAGTCGTCTGCATGTCGCTTGATCAGCGGGCCAGTGGTCAATTCTGATGAGCGTCCCCTTGGATTCTTTCAACCCGCCCTCATAACAGTGGGTATCCCCCTATCGTCTCGAGAGGAAGCACACACCATGACCACTCAATCCGAAACTGCGATTCTCGCCGGCGGCTGCTTCTGGGGCATGCAGGACCTGTTGCGTCGGTACCCGGGTGTGCTGAAAACCCGCGTCGGTTACACCGGCGGCGATGTGCCGAATGCCACCTACCGAAACCACGGCAACCACGCCGAAGCCATCGAGATCGAATTTGATCCGACAGTGATCAGCTACCGGCAGATCCTCGAGTTCTTCTTTCAGATTCACGACCCGAGCACGCCCAATCGCCAGGGCAACGACCTTGGCCCGAGCTACCGGTCGGCGATCTACTACCTCAACGACGAGCAGCGCGCGGTCGCCGAAGACACCGCTGCCGACGTTGACGCTTCGGAGCTTTGGCCGGGCAAAGTGGTCACTGAAATCGAACCGGCCGGCCCGTTCTGGGAAGCGGAACCCGAGCACCAGGATTACCTGGAGCGGATTCCGAATGGCTACACCTGCCACTTCATCCGGCCGAACTGGAAACTGCCGAAGCGCGCTTGACGACAACGGCGTTGGTCGGGCTCGGTGCCCCGCCATCGCCGCCCGCTGATCAAATTACATATGCACCGGCACCGCTACCGCGCCCGGCTCCGGCACATCGACATTGACCTTCAGCGCAATCAGCAACGCAGCCAGCAACATCAGAATGCCGGCTGCGACAAACACCCCATTGATGCCGCTGAAACTGAACACCGAACCGCCGGCGGCAGCGCCTGCGGCAATCGCCGACTGCACCGATGCGACGACCATGCCGCCTGCGCTTTCGGCCTGGTCGGGTACCGAACGCGCCACCCAGTTCGACCATGCGACCGGCACGCCACCGAAGGCCATCCCCCACAGCGCCAGGAGCAACGCCTGTCCGGTGACCGAGGCCGGTAACCCGACCAGCGCCAGAGCGGCAACCCCCACCAGCACCGGCATCAGCACCAGCGTTGCCCGTGGATTGCGCTGCAACAGCCAACCAGCGAACAACGTGCCGGCAAAGTTCGCCACGCCGAAACCGAGGAGCATCAGTGCCAGAGTTTGCGTTCCGACGC
Source organism: Pseudomonas moraviensis subsp. stanleyae (assembly GCF_036283065.1). GTDB lineage: Bacteria > Pseudomonadota > Gammaproteobacteria > Pseudomonadales > Pseudomonadaceae > Aquipseudomonas > Aquipseudomonas stanleyae. The sequence continues at coordinate 258,130 of NZ_JAADJI010000012.1, read as the reverse complement.
CGGTGGTGCTTTCCAGAAATGGCCGGATGTAGGTGAACAACGCAAAGTGACCGGTGTGCACCAGTACGCAGCCGAACATGCCAATGGCAATGCCCGGTCGCAGCAAAACCTCAAGCACCGTACGCAGGCGTGACGGGCGATGCGGCGCCAGACTCGGTAGCGTGAACATTTGAAAGACCAGAGTCACCACGCCCACCGCCGCCGCTGCGAAAAACGCACTGCGCCAGCCAAACTGTCCGCCGAGATAACTGCCCAACGGCACCGCCACCACGGTTCCCACAGCGATGCCGCTGAAGATGATCGACAGCGCGCGGGGCAGCAGCGCCGCCGGCACCAGGCGCATCGCCACGGCCGCTGCCATGCTCCAGAAACCGCCCAAGGCGATGCCCAAAAGGATGCGCATGATCAGCAACACCGCGAGGCTGGATGAAAACGCGACCAGCAGATTGGATGCGATCATCAGTGCCGAGAAACCGAGCAACACCAGTCGCCGATCAAGGCTGCGCGTCAACCCTGGCACCAATAATCCGGCAAACAACGCTACCACCGCAGTCACCGTCACGGCTTGCCCGGCCAGCGCTTCGCTGACACCGAGATCGAGCGCCATCGGCGTCAGCAGGCTCGCCGGCAAATATTCCGCCGTGAGCAGACCGAACACCCCCATCGCCAGTGAAAACACCGCCATCCATGCAGGCACCAGCGGCTCCTCGTCAGCACACTCACCCACAGCAGACCGCCCGTCACATACACCTTCATTCATTTCAAGACTCCCTCGGACATTTCGAGAGGGCAGTCTATTGGCGGTAAACCGGATGATCTATGATGCGTAGTCTTGAACTTTTGATCGAAACCCCGAACATGAGCAGCACTGATCCCTTCTCTCTGTCCTCCGACCTCATCACTGAGTTGCTGCGCAGCATGCGCCTGCGTGGAGTGCAATATCGGCGGATCCACGCCGGTCCGCCGTATGGCCTGGGTTTCAGCGACAAATCCGGCCATGCGTATTTCCACTTCGTCGCCGCTGGATCGACGCTGTTGCGGCTTGAGGACGGCACCACGTACGAATTGTCGGCGGGCAATGCGGTGTTCATTGCCCATGGAGCCGCGCACCGGTTGCTATCCCACCCGGACGCTGAAGTGCAGGACATTGACAGCGCCGTAGCCGCGCCACTCGGCGACACGGTCTGTGCGGTGCAGGTCGGGCAAAGTCCCGATTCGCCCGATAGCGCCCTGCTCTTCAGTGGCTGCATGGAGTTCGAACTCGGCAGCCTGCAAGGCCTCGGTCGGCTGATGCCGGGACTGATGCTGATTGACGCTGGAGGGCAGCGTTACCCGGGACTGATGCCGATCCTCGCGACCATGGAACGCGAAGTCAGCGCCGCGCGCATCGGCTACGCCGGCATTCTCGCGCGCCTGGCCGACGTCGTGGCGGCGATGATCGTTCGTGGCTGGGTCGAATGCGCCTGCGGCAATGCTTCCGGCCTCGTCGCGGCCCTGCGCGACCCTCGTCTGGCGAAGGCCTTGCTGGCCCTGCACCAACAACCGGGCCGCGACTGGAGCGTCGCCGAACTGGCAACGCTGTGCAACACCTCACGCTCGGTCTTCGCCGAACGCTTTCAGACCACCCTCGGCACCCCGCCGCTGCGCTACGCCACCGAACTGCGAATGCGCCTGGCCAGTCAGTGGCTGACCCTCGAAAGGCTGCCAATCGAAGAAGTGGCACAACGCTTGGGCTACACCTCCCAAGCGGCGTTCAGTCGTGCGTTCAAGCGCATAACGGGCGCCTCGCCGGGAGCGAGTCGGCGCCAGCGCTGAAGAGAAGAATCGCAGCCACAGGGCTGCCATCAATTTTTGCCACCCTCACCGCCGGATTCTGCCCAGCCCCGCACTCACCCGCCCGCGGCTAACCGGGCCTACGAGATACGGCGTTTTTGCCTACAAATCTTACAGAAGTGGCTGTCTTGCCGGCTTAAGCTGCGCAATTTATCGTTTCCCCGTCGCTGCCTGAAAGTTGAAAACGCTGGGCACATTCAACTTCATACAAACAGGTCAGACGAAAAAGGTGTTGTTGACGTATTCGTTACTCCCACCTAACCTGCTCCCATCCCGCCCAAGGCAGTACGCCGTTCTAATCATCCAGAACGCGCCAAACCCTTGGGCGTTTTTTTAGGTAAAAAACATGCCCACTGCGGTGTTAGTCGATGGCGCCTTTTTCATCAAACGCTTTCGACGAATCGAACCTCAAAATGCGTTCAACGCTGAACGCGCGGCCGACCTGGTCCATCGATGGGCAACCGCCCACCTCTTCAACAAAACCTTGTCCCGACCTACGGGAACGATTCGAGAGCTACGACAACGAGAGAGGAAAGAGCTCTACCGGATCTTCTTCTATGACTGCCCCCCACTGGACACTAAACAGCACAACCCCATAAGCAAAAAAGCTGTGGATTTTTCGAAATCCAGAGAGGCGGCATTCCGCAAGGAGCTGCATTCCAGACTGCGAAGTAAACGTAAGCTGGCGCTACGACTTGGACATTTGTCCAAGGACGTCAGATGGACGATCAAGCCCGCGAAAATCGCTGAGCTGCTGAAAGGGAAAATTCAGATGACCGACCTTATGGAGAATGACGTCAGTATCGAAACCCGGCAAAAAGGTGTCGATATGCGGATCGGCATCGATGTCGCGTCGCTGTCCTTTAAACAGCAGGTCGATCAGATAGTTTTGATAGCAGCAGACGCGGACTTTGTTCCGGCCGCAAAAATGGCAAGGCGCGAGGGCGTGGACTTCATTCTCGATCCAATGTGGCAGAGCATCCCCCGATAGCTTGATGGAGCACATAGACGGGTTGCGCTCCACATGCCCCAAGCCGCCACTTCGTGTAGATAAAGCGGCGGTTATGGAGATGCAGCACGTAGATTGAGTCATTGCCGGGAAATGCTGGTATCCCTACCAACTTCAGCCTCTAAGTTTGTCCAGCCCCGCACTCACCCGCTCGGCAGCCTGCAAATCCCCACGCGCCTCCAGTTCCTGCGCCACCTGGCGCAACTGCTCAACCGTCAGTCCCACATTCAGACTGATCTTCAAATGCGACTCCAGTTGCGACTCCACCCCAGCCAACGCCGCCAGCGCGCCTACAGTCGCCAGTTCCCGATCCGTCCATGCCAGGTTGTCGCGGGCGAAGATGTCGCCGAACAAGTGCACCTTCAAAAACTGATCGATCGCCGGGGCGAATTCGAACAGCGGCCCGGACACTGGTGCGCCGACCAGACGGGTCTGATTGTCGGTGCCGAGTTCGGTCAGCGCATACCCCGAAGGCACCGGGCCGGGCTCGCGTCCTGGTGCGTCCTCGATACCCCGCGCGGCGCGTTCCTCGACGACTTTCATCAGCAAGGACAAGGCGTTGAGGCTGCGCGGGAAGCCGGCGTAGGCATACAGTTGCACCAGAATTTCCTTGGTTTCGCTGATGCTCAGCCCAGCGTCGAGGCCGCGATTGAGTGCGTCTTGCAAACGCGGCATGTCGCCGATGGCCGTGTTAGCGGCAATCGGGGCGATCGCCAGTTGCTTAGGGGTCAAAGGCTGTTCTTTCATGATCGGTTGCTCCGGTGCTCGGGAAGGATTGGCGCAAAGAGGGTTTACGCAGATTGCGCTGGCGAGGATTGCACAGCCGAGGGCTGCGAATCGAAGGCAGCGGCGTCGAAGGAGCGTGTTGATGTTCATTCCTGGCTCTCTTGCTCACTTGTTCGCAGTGAATGTCAGGTCGCACATGACCGCAGGCGGCCAGCAACCGGCCAGCGAGCCACGCGCATTGTCGCGCAGGCTCGAGCCGCTGATTAGCTAACGAGTGCTTAATGCAGTCATGAACGCAGCTCATCAATTGCCGAGCGCGGAGTCAGGGCCAAACCCAACCTCAACAATCTGCTCGCCGTCGTCACCGTCGTGGTGAAAAAACGCGCCCCCTGTAGGAGTGAGCCTGCTCGCGATAGCAGTCTGTCAGTTGATGCAACGTTGACTGACTCACCGCCATCGCGAGCAGGCTCACTCCTACATTGGGTCCGTGGTGGGTCAGCAATCACGCGAATGTATGAAAACCCTGTGGGAGCGAGCCTGCTCGCGAAGGCGTCAGATCAGGCAAATCAGATCCGCATGCCAACCGCCGCTCACAACTTCGGCACATCGCCGGTTGCCTCGGCAATCGTCGCCAGGGTTTCCTCCATGCTGGCGATGTCTTCATGGAGCTTTTGAAACACCAGATCCATCGACTCGGGGGCGTCGACGGTCTGATGACCACGAAGCGACTCGACGCTACCGCTCTCGACGTGCTGGAGAATGTCGACACTTTCTCGCAGTGCCAACAGCTGATCAAAGATCGCGGCAATCTGCGCCTGGCTCCGAGTGCTCATCATTGCCACCCAAGCCTGGCAATGATTTCGCGCCGGTACGGCGTGTCGATCTGTGCCGGCACCTGTTCGATATAGTCGCGCGCTTGCTCGTGCGCTGCGCCGCTCAACCCGGCCAGATAAGAAACCGCGTCGTCGACATTCGGCACCAGCCCCTCGATGTTCTTGAATCTGGCGGGCAACGCCGTCCAGATCACCGCATCGAGTTGCCGAGGGATTGCCCATTCAGCGAGCACGCCCATCGGCGAGGTACCGACGGTGAAGCTGCCGATGCCATCCTCTCTGCCCTCAGGCACGCCCTCTCGAATACGCAGGAGTTCACGGGCCTGATCGAGGTCGGTCACGTCCAGTACCGACCACAATACTTTGCATGGCGGCGCGTTCGCGCTGATTGCTGTAGTCAGTTGGCCGCTATCACTGACGCGAACGAAGTCGATCGGTAGCGGCGGCCCGTCTGCGAACCATTCGCTTGCCAAGGGCAAACCATCCGGCTTCCAGATCAGCGACCCCCATCCCAGACATGCAATGACCATAATCAGACCCTTCTGAAGAGACAATGAACGCAGAGAAAAACAGGCGGCTCAGCCTTTGGTTTTGCGCGGATCGGCAGCGCGCGGGAAGGTGCGTTCTTCCTGGATCGTGCCGTCCTCTTTATGGATTTTCAGCGAAGCGGTTTTGTCTTGCAGGAATTCACTGGCGATCTGGGTGATCTCGGCTTTGGTCGATGCCGTCTTGGACGCACGCTGCGCGCCCTCTTTGACCAGTTCCCAGCGCTGCTGGTTTTTGTTGATGTGGTAGTTATCCATTCCTTCACCTCTGATTGAATGATCAAGACCGGTAATGGATTGACCCTGGCCGCTGCAGAGAGTTTGAAAGAATTGCACCCGGCCTCAGTAGGCGAACTCGTGGCCCAATTCGCTTTCCATCCACGCCAGAAAACGCCGGACCCGTGGGAAGCTCGAATGCGCCTTGGGAAACACCAGGTGGTGCGCCGCCACCGCAGCACTCAGTGATTCAGGCGCCACTTCAACCAACGTGCCCGCGGCCAGATACTTCTGCGCAAGCAATGTGCTTTCCAGCGCGAAACCCAAGCCATGACTCGCCGCTTCCAGCGACATGTACGAACGATCGAAGCTCAATGCGTAAGGGCGTTCCGGGCGCGCCAAACCATGCTGGGCAAACCATTGCGGCCATTTGAGCAGGGTCGCTTCCGACAAAATCAGGTCACATTCGAGCAGATCCGCCGCGCCGCGCACCGGTCGTTGCGCGAGCAGTTTCGGTGAGGTCAGCACGGCAAATTTTTCGTTCCTGACCGTACGCACCTCATAGCTTGGCCAGTTCGGCAGACCATGGCGGATATCGACGTCGATCTTGTCGCGACTGAAGTGCAGCGATTCATAGGAGCACGACAGATTGATCTGAATATCCGGATGACTGGCGCGAAACGCTTCCAGGCGCGGCATCAGCCAGAGCAGGCCGAAGCTGGGCGACGAGTGCAGGCGCAGGCAATCCAGGCTGACATCGCTGGCCGCGCGTTCGGTGGCGACGGCGAGACTGTGCAGAATGCCGGAGACTTCCTTGAGATATTGCTCACCCACCGGCGTCAGCGAGACACCGCGAGCGGCGCGAACAAACAATTGCCGGCCGATCATCCCTTCCAGTTTCGCCAGTTGATGGCTGACTGCCGATGGCGTCAGGTCCAATACTTCTGCCGCCCTGGCGACATTGCCGAAGCGCGCGGTTTGTTCGAAGGCCTGAATTGCTTTCAGCGGTGGCAGGATGATGGGTGCCTCAGTGTCAGGGCGCATGGAGACTCCGTTGTGATTTCTTGTGATGTACGGACCGGTTTTATTCAAACATCTGCGAGCAGGCCTGACGAGTGCTGAATTTTTTTCAGCATTGAGTGACTTTCGCGTTATTGCTCACCCTCCCCTCGGAGGACAAGCTGAGTCATCGGTTTTCACGGACCGAACCAATAACAACAATTCGAGGGCCTCCTCCATGCTTCTTCAAGACAAAGTCGCAATCATCACCGGTGCCGCATCTGCCCGAGGCATTGGCCGCGCTACCGCAACCACGTTTGCGCAACACGGCGCCCGCGTGGTGATTCTCGATCTCGATGCCTCCGCAGCACGTGATGCCGCCGCATCACTGGGCGAAGGTCATCTGGGCCTGGCGGCCAACGTGGCCGACGAAGCGCAGGTCCAGCAAGCTGTCGCCACCATCATCGAGCACTTTGGGCGCATCGATATTCTCGTCAACAACGCCGGCATCACCCAACCGCTGAAGACCCTTGATATTCGCCCTTCGGACTATGACAAGGTGCTGGACGTCAGCCTGCGCGGCACCCTGCTGATGTCGCAGGCGGTGATTCCGCTGATGCGTCAGCAGTCTTGCGGCAGCATCGTCTGCATGTCGTCGGTGTCTGCGCAACGCGGCGGCGGCATCTTCGGCGGGCCGCATTACAGCGCGGCCAAAGCCGGCGTACTGGGTCTGGGCAAGGCCATGGCGCGGGAATTGGGGCCGGACAATATCCGCGTCAACTCCATCGCACCGGGGCTGATTCACACCGACATCACCGGCGGCCTGATGGAGGACGAACGCCGTCACGCCATCATCGACGGCATCCCCCTCGGGCGCCTGGGTCAAGCGCAGGACGTCGCCAACGCCGCGCTGTTTCTGGCCAGCGACCTGTCCGCTTATCTGACCGGCATCACCCTCGATGTGAACGGCGGCATGCTGATTCACTGAGTAACTCTGGGCGGGCCCGCGTGGCCCGTGCGGTTCTGGATCGATGACGCAGCCGGGCCTGATGGCCTGGCGGTCAATAAAAACAAGAGATCAGACCATCATGACTACCCTGTCGCTCGAAGCGGTTTCGACCGTGCGTTCTTCTGCCTATCGCAAAACGGCGTGGCGCCTGATGCCGTTCCTGATGCTGTGCTACCTGTGCGCCTATCTGGATCGGGTCAACGTCGGTTTCGCCAAACTGCAAATGATGAACGATCTAGCCCTCAGCGAGACCGTCTACGGACTGGGCGCCGGCGTGTTCTTCATCGGCTATTTCCTCTGCGAAGTGCCCAGCAACATCATCCTGCACAAGGTCGGCGCGCGGGTGTGGATTGCGCGGATCATGATCACCTGGGGCATCGTCTCGGCGCTGTTCGCCTTCGTCGAAACCGCGTGGCAGTTCTATGCCCTGCGTTTTCTGCTGGGGATTGCCGAAGCCGGTCTGGCGCCGGGCCTGTTGCTCTACCTGACGTACTGGTTTCCGTCCTATCGGCGGGCGCGCATGACGGTGTTGTGGTTCATCGCCATTCCGCTGTCTGGCATGGTCGGTGGCCCGCTCTCCGGCTGGATCATGAACCACTTTGCCGGGGTGCATGGCTGGGCCGGCTGGCAATGGATGTTCGTTCTCGAGGCGGTGCCCACGGTGGTCGTCGGCCTGCTGGTGCTGAGCTATCTGAAAGATGGCGTGCATCAGGCGACGTGGCTCAATGACGAAGAAAAAGCCCTGATCACTCGCGAGCTGGCCGAAGACGACCAGCAAAAAGTCACCCACGCCTCGATCGGCGAGTTCATTCGCGACCGGCGTTTGTGGTTGCTGGCGGCGATCTACTTCTGTGTGGTGATGGGGCAATACGCGATCACCTTCTGGCTGCCGACACTGGTGCGCAATGCCGGGGTTTCCGATCCGCTGCACATCGGTTTCCTGACCAGCCTGCCGTATCTGTGCGCCATCGCCGCCATGCTCCTGGTCGGGCGCAGTGGCGACAAACATCGCGAGCGTCGCTGGCACCTGATCGTGCCGATGATCGCCGGTGCAATAGGTTTGAGTCTCGCGGCGCTGATGGGCGGCAATTCGACCTTGTCGATCCTCAGCCTGTGCCTCGCCGCCTCCGGGATTTTGTCCGCCACCTCGTTGTTCTGGATGCTGCCGACCACGCTGCTCGGCGGGGTGTCTGCGGCTGCCGGCATCGCCGCGGTCAACAGCTTCGCCAACCTCGCCGGCTTCTGCTCGCCTTATCTGATCGGCTGGATCACCACCCTGACCGGCTCCAGCGCCATTGGCATGTACCTGATCACCGGCGTGCTGTTCCTCGGCGCCAGTCTGGTCCTGCGCATTCCCGCCGCTTTGGTCAATCGTTGAGTTAACGGAGTTTCATCATGACGACTAATCTTTCACACGCTGTATCGCCGAGCCTGACGGAGCGCGCGCACAATATTCGCCGCCACGCGCTGCGTATGGGTCAGGTTCAGGGTCAGGGCTACGTCGGTCAGGCCCTTGGCGCGGCTGATCTGCTGGCGGTTTCCTACTTTCATGCGATGAACCATCGCCCGGCAGATCCGGACTGGGAGCAGCGCGATCGCTTCTATCTCTCCATCGGTCATTACGCCATTGCGCTGTACGCGACGCTGATCGAAGCCGAGATCATCCCCCTCGACGAGCTGGAAACCTACGGCTCGGATGACAGCCGCCTGCCGATGTCGGGCATGGCCGCTTATACGCCGGGCATGGAAATCACCGGCGGCTCGCTGGGTCAGGGCCTGGGCATCGCGGTCGGCGCTTGCCTCGGCCTCAAGCGCAAAGGCTCGTCCTCGTTCGTCTACAACCTGCTGTCCGATGGTGAGCTGAATGAAGGCTCGACTTGGGAAGCAGTGATGTCGGCGTCGCACTGGAAGCTCGACAACCTGATCGCCATCGTCGACGTGAACAACCAGCAAGCCGACGGTTACTCCAGCGAGATTCTCTCGTTCGAACCCATCGTCGATCGCTGGCAAGCCTTTGGCTGGTTTACACAGCGCGTCGACGGCAATGATCTCGATGCACTGGTCGCTGCTTTCGATGCCGCGCGCCAGCATCCAGGTACTCAACCCCGCGTGATCATCTGCGATACGAAAATGGGCAAAGGCGTGCCGTTTCTGGAGAACCGGGAAAAGAATCACTTCATTCGCGTCGAAGAACACGAATGGGACCAGGCACTGAGCAACCTTGCAGAAGGAAAAGACCAATGAGCAACGCCGCCAACACTTCGACTTCGACTTCTACTGGCGAGCCGGTGAAAAAGCGCCTGACCACTTCGGCGATGATTGCCTCGATTGCCTCCGAGGGTCAGGCGACCCGCTCGGCACCGTTCGGCCACGCGCTCGCGGCTTTGGCAGAGCAGCGCGCGGACATCGTCGGGCTCTCGGCTGACCTGTCCAAGTACACCGACCTGCACATTTTCGCCAAGGCGCACCCGGAGCGTTTCTATCAAATGGGCATGGCCGAGCAGTTGCTGATGAGCGCTGCCGCCGGTATGGCGCGCGAAGGTTTCGTGCCGTTCGCCACCACCTACGCGGTGTTCGCCTCGCGCCGTGCCTACGACTTCATCTGCATGGCCATCGCCGAGGAAAATCTCAACGTCAAAATCGTCTGCGGCCTGCCCGGCCTTACCACCGGCTACGGGCCGAGCCACCAGGCCACCGATGATCTGGCGATCTTCCGCGCCATGCCCAATCTGATGATTGTCGACCCGTGCGATGCGCTGGAAATCGAACAGGTCGTGCCGGCCATCGCCGCTCACCAAGGCCCGGTCTACATGCGCTTGCTGCGCGGCAACGTGCCGTTGGTGCTCGACGAGTACGGTTATAAGTTCGAGATCGGCAAGGCCAAGACCCTGCGCACGGGTAATGATGTGCTGATCATCTCCACCGGGCTGATGACCATGCGTTCACTGGAAGCGGCCAAGCAATTGCAGGCCGACGGCATTGATGTGGCCGTGCTGCACGTGCCGACCATCAAGCCGCTGGATGAGCAAACCATTCTCGCCGAAGCGCGCAAATCCGGGCGTCTGGTGGTCACCGCGGAAAACAGCTCGATCATCGGCGGCTTGGGCGAGGCGGTTGCCGGGTTGTTGTTGCGCAACGGCGTGACGCCCACCTTCAGACAGATCGCGTTGCCCGATGCCTTCCTCGACGCCGGCGCCCTGCCGACGCTGCATGATCGCTATGGCATTTCGACGCCGGCCGTTTGCGCACAGATCAAGGCCTGGCTGTAAATTCAGCAGGAGCGGCGCTTCGATTCGAGGCGCCTGCCCATCCGAGAACAAGAGGCAGAACGTGAAAGCACATGAACTGCTTGATCCCGACTTCAAAAGTTTTCTGACTCCCGGTGCACAGGTCTGGACGTTGCAGACGTTGCCGGCGATTCGTGAGCGTGTTCACGCAACATTCAAATCCCGAGAACACGCGCGCAGTGAAACCCTATGGACAAAGGCCCACGACGGTGAGGATTTGCGCCTGTGTCTTTACCGGCCCGCCGCTGCAGCACCGGACGGTAACTTTGCGCTGATCCTGTACCTGCACGGTGGAGGTTTCGTCCTGGGTTGCCCCGAGATGGCCGATGACTATCTGGCCGATCTCGCAGAAGAACTTCAGGCAATCATCGTCGCCGTCGATTATCGCCTTGCTCCGGAATACCCCTTCCCTATTCCTCTCGAAGATTGCTACACCGCGCTGGGCTGGGTCTTCGCTCAACAGCGAACGCTGAATATCGACACCGACAAAGTGATCGTCATGGGGCACAGTGCTGGCGCCGGTCTGGCAGCGGCGCTGGCGATTCTGGCGCGGGATCGCGGCGAATATTCCATCGCCCGGCAGGTGCTGGTTTATCCGATGCTCGATTGCCGCTCGGGCAGCGCCGCCGCGCCTCAGCAAAACAATACGACAGGAATTATTGGCTGGCCGGCGCAAGCCAACCAGTTCTGCTGGCAGTGCCTGCGCGCTGACCAAGCGCTGGATGATCAGCAAATCGGCTGGTTTTCCCCGGCCCTGCAAGATGATCTGAGGGACTTGCCGAGCACGTTTCTGGCGGTCGGCGCGCTGGATCTGTTTCTTGAAGAGGACGTTGCGTTTGGCATGCGCCTGTCGCGCGCCGGGGTTGCCGTCGAACTGCACGTCTATCCCGGGGCGCCACACATGTTTGATCAGTACCCCGGTGATGTTACCGATCAGGCGGCGCTGGATATCGTTCGATCAGTTCGGCGATCGATAGCTGGCGCATGAAATGCACAAACGGCGAAAAAACCGCTGAAACGAAAAAGCGCAATTTCTTATACAAGGCTTGTCGCCATTCTTACGCTTATTGATTAATACCTTCGCCGAAAGCCTGATACGCAATGCACCGCCGGCTTCTCGGATTTCAATATTGATATGCCATCCCCGGTTACGGTTCGATTCGCGCTTTTTCTTCGGCACGTTCTGCGCATTTTGGGAATGACACATTTCGTTTCAACTAGAGATCGGTTGGATCCAACGTCCCGACAAACGGTAGCTTGCTTTTTATCCTTATCTTTCAAGTAGATGAGCGTTGGCAAATTGCCTACTTCGCGACTCGCCAAAAATCAGGCAGCCTCCTTTCCAACTCCCTATCTATGGTTTTAAAACCATCCGTGGACGTCCGCCCAGCCAATTACAGGGAGTAGTAATGGACAACATCGTCATTGCCGACAAAGCCAATTCTCAGCTCACTGCCCAGAACTGGGGCAATGTTCAGCTCAACCAGCCGTCAGTTGTACAAATGCCGGTCCGTCCCGACCAACTGGCGTCGACCAGTCGCAGCGGTCAGGATTTGATTGTCAATCTGAAGTCTGGCGAGCAAATCAAAATCTCCAATTTCTTTGTCACCAGCCCTGACGGCGTGCCCAATGACATTGTGTTTCAGGGTGACGACGCGACCCTGTGGCAGGCCCGTTACAGCGCCGAGCCGTTCAATGGCTTTACCTTTGAAGAAATCAATTCGCTGGATGAGCTGATCGCTGGCGTCGGTGTGGTCGACGGTGCAACGCCTGCTTGGGCGATCGCCGGACTCGGACTGTTGGGCGCGGGTGGTGCGGCGGCCGCTACGGGTGGTGGCGGTGGGGGCGGCGGAGGTGGTGGTGGCGGTGGCGACGCGACGCCTCCTGCTCCTGCGACCGGGCTGTCCCTGTCCGCCGATGGCCGGGTGCTGAGTGGCTTTGGCGAGGCAGGCAGCGTCGTTCAGGTACGCGATGCGGCGGGCAATCTTCTGGGCTCCGCAACGGTCGGCGCCGATGGCAGTTTCCAGGTCGACCTGGGTACGCCGCAAAACAATGGCCAGCCGCTCGACGTGACGCTCACCGACCCTGCGGGCAATGTGTCGACGCCAGGCTCGATTACCGCGCCGGATACCACCGCGCCGGCGGCGCCAGGCAACCTCAGCGTGAGCGCCGATGGCACCCAGCTTGGCGGCACCGGTGAAGCCGGCGCGACCATTCAGGTGCGCGCCGCCGATGGAACGCTGCTCGGCAGCGCCGTTGTGGCAGCTGATGGCACCTTCAGCGCAACGCTCAGCCCTGCGCAAACCGGCGGTCAGCCGCTGACCGTGAACGCCATCGATGCCGCAGGCAACACCTCGTCCGGCGCAACGGTCAGCGCGCCGGAAATCGTCGAACCGCAGACGCCGAGCAATCTCGGTTTGAGCAGCGACGGCAGCCAACTGACCGGTACCGCTCGCGCAGGTACGACAATCGAAGTCCGCGCCGCCAACGGCGAATTGCTTGGGCGCGCCGCGGTGGCTGCTGACGGCACTTTCCTGCTGACGCTGATCCGCGCGCAGGCCAACGGCGAAGTCATCAGTATCGTCGCGGTCAACAACGCCGGGGCGCAATCGCCGGCCGTGACCTTCAATGCACCGGACATCACCGGCCCCAGTGCTGCAACGGATCTGGCCGTGAGCAGCGACGGTCTCTCGGTCACCGGCCGTGGCGAACCCGGCAGCACCGTCAGCATCACCAACGCCCAAGGCACGCTGCTCGGCACCGCGCTGGTGGCGGCCGATGGCACGTTCACCGTGCAACTCAACGCCGCGCAAATCGATGGGGAAGCGCTGAGCGTGCAGGTCACCGACGCCGCCGGCAATCCGTCGCCAGCAGCGACCGTCATCGCCGTCGACCTCGATGGCCTGACTCAACCGAGCGACATCGCGGTGAGCGTCGATGGCACCCAGTTGAGCGGACGCGGCCAACCCGGTTCGACCGTGACGGTGCGCGACGCCAACGGCAACGTGCTCGGTTCGGCCGTGGTGGCAGCGGACGGCACGTTCAGCCTGCAACTGAGCAGTCCGCAGAACAATGGCGAAACGTTGCAGATCAGTGCCAGCGACGCCGCTGGCAACAGCTCCGCACCGCTGAGCTACGTGACGCCTGACACCCAAGCCCCGGCGGCGGTGTCCGACCTCACTCTCGATGGTCAGGGACAAGCGCTGACTGGCAGGGGCGAAATCGGCGCTTCGATCACCGTGCGCGATCCGGCCGGCAACATCATCGGCACGGGCACGGTGGGCGCCGATGGCAATTTCAGCGTTCCACTCTCCCCCGCACAGACCGACGCGCAACAACTGCAAGTGATTCAGACCGACGCTGATGGCAACCCTTCGGCACCGGTCAACGTCACCGCACCCGATCTGACCACACCGGTGGCTGTGTCCGACGTGAGCATTTCCGCCAATGGCGCCGTGGTCTCCGGCGCGGGTCAGGCCGGCGCCACCGTTACCGTCACCGACGCCGCTGGCGCGGTTCTGGGAACCGCCGTGGTCGGCAGCAACGGCCGCTTCGAAATCACCCTGACTTCGCCACAAACCAATGGCCAGAACCTCAGCGTCGTGCAGACCGATGGCTCGCCCACGGGCTCCCCGCCGGTACCGGTTGAAGCGCCGGATATCCAGGCCCCCACTGCCCCTTCCAATCTGGCGCTGAATGCAGCCGGCACTGAACTGAGCGGCACCGGCGAGCCTGGTGCAACCGTATCGGTCAAGGATTCGGCCGGCAATACGCTGGGCACCGCGCTCGTCGATGGCACCGGCGCCTTCACAGTGACGCTGAACAGTCCGCAGATCGCAGGCCAGCAACTGCAGGTCAGCCAATCCGACGGCGTGAACGTTTCCCCGAACACACCACTGACGGCGGCGGACAGCACCGCGCCGCTGGCGCCTGACAATGTCGTGCTCGCCAGCAACGGCGTGACGTTGACCGGCACCGGCCAAGCCGGCAGCACCGTCACGGTCAGCGCACCGGATGGCACGGTGCTCGGCACTACAGTGGTCGCCAGCGACGGCAATTTCAGCGTCAACCTGAGCCCGGCCCAGCTCGACGGTCAGGTGCTGAGCGTCATCCAGACCGACGCGAGCGCGCTGCCCTCGCCGTCAACTCCAGTCACCGCACCGGACATCACCGCACCGCCAGCGCCGACCGCTTTGAACATCGATCCGGCGGGCGCCACGGTCACCGGCACCACGCAGCCGAATAACTCTGTTCAAGTGCTGGATGCCGACGGCAACGTCATCGGCACCGCCACCGCTGACGGCACGGGCGCTTTCACGGTCAATCTCGATACCGCCCAAACCAATGGCGAAGCCCTGCAGGTGGTTGTGTCGGACGGCACCAACAGTTCGCTTCCCGGCAGCGTCACGGCGCCGGACAGTACTCCGCCGGTGGCGGTCAGCGATCTCGCGCTCAACCCCGCCGGCACGCAAGTGTCGGGACTTGCCGAACCGGGCACGACGGTCACCGTCAGCATCGCCGGCGGCGGTCTTGCGTTGGGCAGCGCGACGGCGGGCGCGGATGGCCGCTTCGTCGTTACCCTCAATCCACCGGCCGAGCCCGGCGGCAATCTGGAGGTCATCAGCACCGACGCTGGCGGTAATGATTCGCCCGTCGTGCCGCTGGCCGGTCCGGACGGTAGCCAGGTCGCGACCCCGACCGATCTGGCCTTGAGTGCCGACGGTTTCATCCTGACCGGCGCCGGAACGCCCGGTTGCACCGTGACGGTGACCAGCAGCAGCGGCGCTGTGCTCGGCTCCGGGCTGATCAACAGTTTCGGCCGCTTCACGCTGTTGCTCAGCGCCAAACAGATCAATGCGCAAGTCCTCCAAGTGACCGCCACGAGTCCCGACGGTGACGTTTCGATTCCGGGTACGGTGACGGCGATCGATGGCACGGCGCCGGACGCTGTGACCAATCTCGTGTTGAATGCCAACGGCACGGCGCTGACCGGTCGCGGCGAGGCCGGTGCGACAGTCACTGTCACCGACGCCACGGGCACCGTGCTCGGTACGGCACTGGTCGCCAGCAACGGCACGTTCAGCCTGACGCTGACGCCGGCACAGCTCAATGGCCAGGCGCTTACCGCGATCCAGAGCGATGCCGCCGGCAACCTGTCGCAACCTGCCGGCATCATCGCCACGGATCTGCAACCGCCCGCCGCCGCTACCGGCGTCAGCATCAATGACGTCGGCACCGTGGTCAAAGGCCAGGGCGAGGCCGGCAGCACCGTGACGGTTCGCGATGCCGCCGGCAATGTATTGGCCAACGGTGTGGTCGATCAGAGCGGCAACTTCCAGGTCACCCTGCCCAATGCGCAGAACACTGGCGAGACCCTGCAGGTCAGCCTGACCGACGCCAACGGCAATACCTCGACTTCCACCGGCGTGATCACCGTCGACGGCACCCCGCCGGCCGCCGTGCAGAACCCGTTGATCAGCGCCGATGGCAGTACCCTCAGCGGCACGGGTGAGGCTGGCGCAACAGTGAATGTCACCACCGCCAGCGGCACTCTTCTCGGCAGCGCCGTGGTCAGCGCGGACGGCTCGTTCAGCGTGACTCTGGCGCCGGCACCGACCAATGGCGAGGCCTTGGCGATCAGCCAGACCGACCCTGCCGGCAATGTCTCGCCGTCGACCAGTGTCAACGCCCCCGACATCAGTCCACCGGCAGCACTGACCCAAGTCGCGGTGAATGCCGACGGCGTCACGGTCACCGGCCACGGCGAACCGGGCGCCACCGTTTCCGTGCGCAGCGCCGACGGTACCTTGCTCGGCACCGCACAAGTCGGCAGTGGCGGCGCGTTTACCGTCATCCTCAACGCGCCACAACTGAATGCCGAAGTGCTGACCGTCACGCAAGAGGATCCGCCGGGCAACGTTTCGACGGCGGTTGAAGTCATCGCCGTGGACTTGACCGCGCCGGCGATTCCGAGCGCTTTGACCCTGAACGCGGCAGGCGTGCAACTGACCGGTAACGCCGAGGCCGGCAGCACGGTGACCGTGCGCGACAGCCAGGGCAATATCCTCGGCACTACCACAGCAGCGTCGAACGGCACCTTCCAAATAACGCTCAGCAGTCCGCAAACCAACGGCCAGGCGCTGAACGTGACGGCCACCGACGCGGCGGGGAATCCGTCGGCCCCGGCCATCGTCAATGCTGCCGACAGCACTGCCCCGTTGGCGGCCAGCGATCTGGCAGTCAGCGCCAACGGTGCCACCCTGACCGGTATCGGCGAAGTCGGCGCCAGCGTGCAAGTGCGTGACGCCGGTGGTGCCTTGTTGGGTACCGCCACCGTTGGCAGCAACGGCAACTTCAGCGTCACCTTGTCCCCGGCTGCGGTAGCTGGAGCGACTCTTTCCGTGGTGCAGATCGACGCCGCCGGCAATACCGGACCGGCAAGTCCGGTGACCGCGCCGGGCAATCTGGCGGAAAGCGCACCGACCAATCTGGCCCTCAGCGCCGACGGTCTGACCCTGACCGGCTCGGCCACCGCCGGCAGCACCGTGAGTATTCGCAACGCATCAGGCGTGTTGCTCGGCACCGCGCTGGTGGCGGCGAATGGCACTTTCAGCGTCACCCTGAATGCCGCGCAGCTCAACGGCGAACAGCTGTCCGCCGTGGCGACGTCGAGCACCGGCATCAATTCGTCGCCGACTGACTACACCGCTGCCGATATCGCTGCGCCAACGCCTCTCAGTGAACTGAGCCTGGCACCAAACGGCACCGCCCTGACCGGGCGCGGTGAAGCCGGCGCCACGGTGACCGTGCTTGGCACCGGCGGAGTGCTTCTCGGCAGTGCGGTGGTGGCAGCGAATGGCACGTTCAGCGTCACCCTCAGCCCCGCACAGACTTCGGGTCAGACTCTGAGCCTGAGTCAGGCCGACGCCGCTGGCAACGAATCCAACAGCGTCAACCTGATCGCCCCGGACCTGCTCGCACCCAATGCGCCAGCGGCGCTGGTGGCAAGCGCTGACGGCACTTTGCTCTCGGGTACCGGTGAAGCCGGCACCACAGTCAACGTGTACAACGCCGCCGGTACGCTGGTGGGTACCGGCATCGTAAGCATCGATGGCACGTTTGCAGTCACCCTGACCACGCCGCAGGCCAATGGTCAGGCGCTGACCGTGTCGCTGACGGATGCGGCGGGCAACACCTCGGCAGCGACACCGTTCACGTCGGTCGACAGCACAGCGCCAGCGGCTGTTACGCAACTGAACATCGATGGCGACGGCGCAAGCTTGACCGGGCGCGGCGAACCGGGCGCGCAGGTGCGGGTCATCGACAGTGACGGCAACGTGCTCGGCACCGCCGTGGTCAGCCCGACCGGCACCTTCACCCTCACCTTGACCCCGGCATTGACCAACGCCGAAGTGATCACCGTGGTCCAGGCCGACGCGGCCGGCAACGACTCGCCTGCAGTGAACCTGACCACACCGGACTTCACTCCGCCCGATCCGCTGGCCAACGTCGACATCAACGCCTCGGGCGCGCTGGTCATCGGCACCGGCGAACCGGGCGCAACCGTGACCGTGCGCGATGCCAACGGCACCTTGCTCGGCACCAGCGTCGTGCTCGGCGACGGCACCTTCAGCGTCACCCTCAATCCGCCGCAGATCAATCAACAGATTCTCAGCGTGCAGCAGGCCGATCCACCCGGTAACGTCAGCGCGCCTGTGTCAGTCGTCGCACCGGATCTGACCCCGCCGGCGACCCCGGCCGATCTGCTACTGAATGCCGATGGCGACTCGCTCACCGGTACCGGCGAAGTCGGCGCCACTGTCCGGATAACCTCGGCCGATGGCACCGAATTGGGCACTGGCACCGTGGGCAGCGATGGACGCTTCCAGATCAGCGTGACCCCGGCGCAAATCAATGGCCAGGCGCTGTTCGTGGTGTTGGCGGATGCGGTCGGCAATGCCTCGCCTGCCGGCACGCTGACGGCTCCTGACAGCACGCCTCCTGCGGCACTGACCGATGTCGATATCGATGCCAGCGGCAGCCTGATCACCGGTTCCGGCGCGGCGGGCGCGCAAGTGATCGTCACCAACGCGCTGGGCACCATCGTCGGCACTGGCACCGTGCAGGCCGACGGCAGTTTCAGCGTCACCCTCGACCAACCGCTGCTCAATGGCGAAGCCTTGTCGGTGATCCAGCGCGATGCGGCGGGCAATCCTTCGCCGATCGTCCCCGTCACTGCACCGGATATCACCCTGCCTGCTGCGCCCGCCGGCCTCGCGCTCACTGCCGATGGCGTGACGCTGACCGGCACCGGTGAAGCCGGCGCCACCGTGCGCGTGCTCAGCGCCACTGGCACCGTACTTGGCAGCGCAACCGTCGCCGCCAATGGTTCGTTCAGCGTGACCCTCAATCCGCCGCAAGTGAACGGTGAACTGCTGAGCGTCAATCAGACCGATCTGGCGTCGAACACTTCGCCATCAGCGCCGGTGCAAGCGGGCGACAGCACCGATCCGCTGGACGTCGCCGACCTCAACGTCAGCCCGGACGGCTTGACCGTCACCGGTACCGGCGAGCCTGGGGCAACCGTCACCGTACGCGACGGCAACGTGGTGCTCGGCACCGCGACAGTGGCCGCAGATGGCAGCTTCAGCGTCAGCCTGTCCGCCGCGCAAATCGATGGCCGTGCACTTTCCGTCGTGCAGGCCGATGCGCAGAACAACCTGTCCGAGCCCGCCTTGGTCAATGCGCCGGACAGTACTGCACCGATCGCACCGACAGTCACATCGCTGACCGGCGCCGGCACCTTGCTCGCCGGTACTGCCGAAGCCGGCAGCACCGTAACGGTGTTGTCTGCCACCGGCACCGTGCTCGGCACAGCGGTGGCGCTGGGCAACGGCACCTACACGATCACGCTGAATCCGGCCCAGGCCAACGGTCAGTTGTTGTCGGTGATCGCAACGGATGAGGCGCAAAACGTATCGCCGACGCTGCTCTACCCAGCGGCTGACACCACCGCTCCGGATGCCGTCACCGGTCTGGCCATCAGCGGCGATCTGAGCCAGCTCGCCGGTCGGGGCGAAGCCGGCGCGACGGTGGAAGTGACCGACGCGCTGGGTAACGTGGTCGGCACTGGCACAGTGGCGGCCAACGGTACATTCCTGATTGATCTGGATCCGGGCATCACCGCCGGCCAGGTGCTGACGGTGAATCAGACCGACGTCGCAACCAACGTGTCCGCGGACGCCAGCCTGACTGTCCCGGCGGTTCCGGCACCGGATGCGCCGGATAATCTTGTGCTGACTGCCGATGGTGTGACCCTGACCGGTACGGCGGCGCTCGGCACCACCATCAATGTCTATGCCCCGGACAACAGTCTGATCGGCACCGGCGTCACCGGCCAGGACGGCACGTTCAGCGTGGTGCTGACGCCCGCGCAAACCAACGGCCAGAGCCTCGAAGTCACTGCCAATACTCCTTTGGGGGGCGCGTCGCTGCCGACTGAAATCACCGCTGGCGACACCTCGGCGCCGGCGCCCCTCAGCGATCTGGCAGTCAACGCCAGCGGTACGCTGGTTACCGGACGCGGCGAAGTCGGCGCAACTGTGACCATCACCGGCGCTGGCGGCGTGGTGCTGGGCAATGCGACGGTGGGCGCCAACGGCACCTTCAGCGCGCAGCTCAATGCGCCGCAGGTCAACGGCCAAGTACTCAGTGCGACACAGACCGATGCGTCCAGCAACACCTCGCCCGGCCTTAACGTAACCGCGCCAGACATCACCCCTCCGGCGGCTCCGACGGCGCTGGTGCTCAGCGGCGCCGGTCTGGTGCTCGGCGGGCTCGGTGAAGCCGGCGCCACTGTCACCGTGCGCGGTGCTGGCGGCGCGGTGCTGGGCACTGCGACGGTAGCGGGCAATGGCTCGTTCTCGGTGACCTTGTCCTCTGCACAACTCAATGGCCAACAACTGAGCGTCACGCAGAGTGATACGGCGGGCAACGTCTCGCCAGCGACCAACCTCAGCGTCGCCGATACGACAGCGCCGGCACCGCTGAGCAATGTCACCTTGAACGGCACCGGTCTGGCTGTCAGCGGCACCGGTGAAGCCGGCGCCACAGTCAGCGTGACCAACGCGGCGGGCACCGTGCTCGGCATCGCCGTGGTCAATGCCGGCGGCAATTTCACCGTGCAACTGTCCAGCGCGCAGCTCAATGGCCAGCAGCTAATCGTTCAGCAGGCAGACCCGGCGGGCAATCTGTCGCCGGTATTCAACCTGACGGCCACTGACGTGCAGGCACCGGTCGCGGCCAGCGGTCTGACGCTCGCTGCGAACGGTCTGACTTTGAGCGGTACGGGTGAAGCCGGTGCAACTGTCAACGTCTACGGCCCGGGCGGCGCGCTGATCGGCACCTCCACGGTGGGCAGCGGCGGCACGTTCAGCTTCAACCTGAACACCGCGCAACTGGATGGGCAGTTGTTGACCGTGCGTCTGGTCGACCCGGCCGGCAATCTGTCGCCCAACGCCAGTCTGACCGCACCAGACGTCACCGCCCCCGGCGCGCCAACCGGCGTCAGCGTCAACGGCAGCGGCACCTTGCTCACTGGCGTCGGCGTGCCCGGTTCGACCATCAGCGTACGAGGCGCCGGCGGTGTGGTGCTCGGCACCGCGACCGTCGCCGCCAACGGCAGCTTCTCGGTGGTGCTGGCCTCGGCGCAGATCAACAGCCAGGTGCTCAGCGTCACCCAGGCCGATCCGAGCGGAAACGTATCGGTCGCGGCAACCGCAACGGCGCCAGACCTCACGCCTCCGGCGGCGGCCACGGCGTTGCTGGTCGGTGCCGACGGCCTGACCGTCACCGGTACCGGTGAGGCCGGCGCCACCGTCACCATCAAGTCGGCCACCGGCAGCGTTCTGGGCACCGGCACGGTCAACAACCTAGGCGTGTTCACCGTCACCCTGAGCAGTGCGCAGATCAATGGCGAAAAACTCACCATCAACCTCAGCGACGCACGTGGCAACGTTTCGGTCGCCGCCAACGTCACCGCGCCGGACGTTGACGTCAACGCGCCGGTGGTCGCCAGCGATAACCTCGCCGTCGGCACCGTCACCCTGGCCCCGGTCACCGCATCGCAGACCTTCAACGATTCGTTCACCACGTTGCTGGCCGGGTTCTCGAAAACCTTCACCTTTACCGTGGCCGGCGGTACCCGTCTTGATCCGACCCTGACGCTGACTACCAGCAGCCTGATTTCGCTGATCGATGGCGTGGTCTACACCCTGCAGGTGAAGGATGCCAGCGGCAATTGGGTCACCCTGGATGTCAACGGCGCCAGCGGCTTGCTCGATCTGATTGCCTTGGCCGGCCAAGGCGTGCGGGTCGACATCGGTAACCTGCTGTCAGGCGATTACCGACTGACCGTGTCGAGCACCGGCATTGGCGTGCTGACCACGGTCAATACCCAGCTGCAACTGGACGTCAGCAGCCTGAGCCAGTTCAACGGCATTGCCGGGCCAGCGGTGACCGGCAACGTCATCACCAACGTCGGCGTCGATGGCACGGCCGATCAAACCGGTCCGGACAACGGCGCGCAATTGCAGATTTTCAAGAACGGCGCCTGGGTCAGCGCCGGTGCCGGCACCACCGTGCAAGGGCTGTACGGCACGCTGACCATCGACGCCAACGGTAATTACAGCTACAAGCCGAACGGCAGCGTGGGCAGCGTCGGCAAGGTCGACGTGTTCAACTATCAACTGGTGCACCCGAACGGCTTGAGCGACACCGCCAATCTGTACGTGCGCATCGACAGCCCGCAAGCCAGCGAAGTGTGGAACGACGCCAACCTTGGCAGCCCGGCGCTGCTGGTGGATGCCACGCCGGACATCGCCTCGACCGACGTCACTCTGGTCAATCGCGAAGTCACCACCAACTCCGCCCTCGGCACGTTCAATGTGCTGCTGGGCGGCGGCAGCGGTAACTACAACACCGTGGTTGCGGCCGATACCGTCAGTGACCTGACCGTGGTGGTCAACTCGAGCAACCTGTTGGCCCTGCTCGGTTCGATGACGGTGGGCCTGTACAAACTCAACACGGCGACCAACCAGTACGTGCTGGTGAAAAGCTACGGCGGCAACGCCCTGCTCAATCTCGGCGGTGGCAATTACGGGATCAGGTTCGACGACCAGACCGCCGGCAGCTATCAGGTACGAGTAGCGGTGGGCGGCCTCGGCCTGCTGACCAGCGTCAACACCAGCCTGATCAACGTCGCGACCTACAACAACCAGTTCGTGGTCGGCAGCTACACACCGGTGTCAGGCAACCTGCTCACCGACACCGCAGGCGGCGGCGCCGATGTGTTGGGCTCGGTGTACACCTTGCTCAGCGTGTTGGTTGCTGGCAGCTATGTAGCGCCGGGTTACAACGGCGTCTCGCTGGTCGGCAACTACGGCACCCTGCTGGTGCAGGCCAACGGCAACTACACCTACACGCTCAAGGCCGGGCTGACCGATGCAGTGATCGGTCAGGAAGACATATTCACCTATCAACTGACCCACCCCAACGGCACCGTCGATACCGCAACGCTGACCATCGACCTGAACAAGGCCGGCGCTTTCGCCAGTACCGCGTTCTCGGCGCTGGCCAGCGATGACCTGGGTCTGGCACACGCCGCTGGGAGTGAGCTGATCCAGGGCACCGAGGGCAACGACACCCTCGACGGCTCGCATGGCGGCGCCGTCACCCTGCAGGGTGGCGGTGGCGACGACACGCTGATCATCGCCGACCAGCAGTTCGCTTCGGTGGATGGCGGCAGCGGCACCGACACCCTGCTCTGGGCCGGTGGCGACGTGTCTATCAACCTCGGCGATCTGCAGAGCAAGATCCACAACGTCGAAATCCTCGACCTCAACCATTCCAGTGCAGTTGCGCTGACGCTGAACCTCGGCGATCTGCTGGCGATCACGTCCTCGGACAACAACACCCTGCTGATCAAGGGTGACGACAGGGACAGCGTGCACATGACCGATGGCTGGGTCGCCGATGGCACGCAGCAGGCCGACGGCATCGACTATGTTCAATACACGGCGCAGGAGGATCCGAGCCACCACTTGTGGGTGCAGAACGGCATTCAAGTGGTTTGAAACAAGGCATCAGCAACGTCCGTCTCTCAACAGTAAGGGAAGTCTGTGGAGTCAGTTTTTCGCCAGAAATGGCCGGTGGTCCTGTTGACCATCGGCCTCTACCCCGCTTTCACCGTCGGCGTTCGCGCCGACGATAACCTCGACAGCAGCTTGCGCAGCATCAGCCCGTCGCAACTGCAACAACCGGCAGGCAATGACAATCGTCAGCGCCCTGCCCCTACTTCCAAAGCCTCCGCCGATGCGGATGCGCTGGGGCTGGAACAAGCGGTCAGGCTGGCCGTGGACTGGCACCCACGGATCGGCGAGGCCATCGGCACGCTGTTCCAGCAAGGCGAAGGGGTCAACGTCGCCGAATCCGGCTATTACCCGCAGGTCACCGGCGGCATCAAGGGTGGCTACACCAGCGGTTACGGCAGCGATGCCGGCAGCCAGTCGGTGAACATTTCCCTCAAGCAGATGCTGTATGACTTCGGCAAGGTTTCCAGTTCGGTCGACGCCGCCCGCGCCCGGGTGGCGCGCAGTCAGGCCGGGATCCTGCTGGCAATCGACGACATTGCCCGTGACACCGCCAGGGCCTACATCGAAGTGCAGCGCTACCAGCGTCTGCTAGAGGTTGCGCGCGAACAGATTCAGGGCATCGGCGGCATCGTTGACCTGGCCAGACAGCGCAGCGACATGGGCGCCAGCACCCGTTCCGATATGGTCCAGGCGCAGTCCCGCGGTGAAGGCGCGACGGCCACATTGCAGGAATTCAAGGCGCAATACGCACGCTGGCAAGCGACCCTGACCAGTCTGCTCGGTCGCCGCACGCCGCCAGCAGTGAGCGACGCTGCCGCGCCGACGCTGAGTCAGGCCTGTGACGTTTCGCAAATCTCCGACACCCTGCCCGCCGTCCTCCAGGCTGCCGCGCAACGCACGCAGGCCCAGGCCGAACTGGCGCAAGCCAAAGCCGAAGCCTACCCGACCCTGTCGCTGCAACCGTCGGTCAACCAGTACCTGGACAACAACTACGACGAGCAGAACTCGCGCGCTGATCGCACCCAGGTCGGGATCTTTCTCAACCTCGAAGTGCCGATCTACCAGGGCGGCGCCATCAGTGCGCGCAGCCGCGCTGCCGGCCATGCGCTGACCGCAGCGGACTCGGCCGAAGACTTCGCCCGCCTGCAAGCGCGCCAGGGTCTGGCTGAAGCCCAGGCGCAAACCTCGGGCCTGAACCGGCGGCTGCGCTCGCTGGAATTTCGCCAGACCAGCATCACCGAGGCGCGCATGTTGTACGGTCGCCAATACCTCGAGCTGGGCACCCGGCCGCTGCTGGACTTGCTCAACGCCGAGCAGGAAATCCACCAGTCGCGCTTTGATCTGGTCAACACCCAGGCCGATCTGCAACGTCTGCAGATCGACTGCTTTTACAACAGCGGTGCGATTCGCCGGGTCTTCGGCATCGACCACAGCGCCATCCAGAATGTCGAGATCCTGCCATGACCGATGCCAGCATCACCCTTGCTGAACCCGCCGCTGCCGAGGCTCGCGAGGATTATTCACCGTGGCTTGAAGCGGTGCTCAAGGTCGCCCGCCACTATCGCCTCGACGTCTCGCCGGAAAGCGTGCGCCTGGCTTCGGTGCACAGCGAAGGCCGCGTCGAAGAAGTGGTTCGGCACATGGCGCGTCAGGCCGGTTTGAGCGTGAAATTCGCGGTGTTCGACAACAAGAGCCTGAGCCGCTGGCGCACGCCGCTGGTGGTACAGCTGCGCGATGGTCAGGTCGGCGTGCTCGAAAGCATCGGCGAGACTGGCGAGCTGGGCATCTGCTTCAGTGGCGATCAGGGTTTGCAGAGCCGCATGGACGCCGCCGCTCTCGCCGAGCAGGCCCTGCGCACGGTGATTCTGCGCCCGACGCAACCGGTGGCGGACGTGCGCACCAACGATTACATCAAGCCGTACGACGAGCACTGGTTCCGCCGCATCGTCCTCACCGACCTGCGCCCCTACAGCCAAGTGATGATCGCCTCGCTGGTGGCCAACCTGCTGGGCATGGCCGGAGTGCTGTTTTCCATGCAGGTGTACGACCGGGTGATTCCGGCCGAATCGCTGCCGACCCTGTACGTGTTGTTCGGTGGAGTGATGCTGGCGCTGCTGTTCGATTTCGTCATGCGCATTCTGCGTCTGCGCATCACCGATGTGCTGGGCAAGCGCGCCGATCTGCGCGTCTCCGATCTGGTCTTCGGCCATGCCTTGCGCCTGCGCAATTCCGCCCGGCCGAAGTCCACAGGCTCATTTATCTCGCAGCTGCGCGAGCTGGAGCAGATCCGCGATCTGATCACCTCCAGCACCGCCACGGCGCTGGCCGACATGCCGTTTTTCCTGCTGTTCCTGCTGGTGTTTTATTTGATCGGCGGGCCGCTGGTGTTGATCCCGCTGGTGGCGCTGGTGTTCATGTTGCTACCCGGAATCATCGCGCAGCCGCGTCTGGCTCGCCTCGCCAATGCGTCGATGCGTGAAGCGGCGCTGCGCAACGCCATGCTGGTGGAAAGCGTCCAAGGCCTCGACGACATCAAGGCATTGCAGGCCGAGCAGCGTTTCCAGCAACAGTGGAACCAATACAACGCAGCCTCGGCGGACAGCAGTTTGCGTTTGCGCACTCTGACCAACAGCCTGGTGGCCTGGACGCAGAATGTGCAGGGCGGTGTGTTCGCAGTGGTCATCGTGTTCGGCGCGCCGATGGTGATTGCCGGCGACCTGACCACCGGCAGTCTGGTCGCGGCGTCGATTCTGTCGTCGCGGATGATGGGACCGATGGCGCAACTGACTCACGTACTCACCCGTTGGCAGCAGGCCAAGGTCGCACTCGAAGGCTTGAACCGGATCATGCAGATGCCGGTGGATCATCCCGAAGGCAGTCAGCGCGTGCACTTGCCGGCGATTCGCGGCGACTACCGCATGCGTCAGGCCAGTTTCCGCTACAGCGAAGAATCGACTCCGGCGCTCAACAGCATCGACCTGAGCATTCGCCCCGGCGAGCGCATCGCCCTGCTCGGCCGCAACGGCGCTGGCAAGTCGACGTTGCTGCAAGCGCTGGGCGGCGCGATGGATCTGAGCAGCGGCGAAACCACGCTGGACGGCATCGCTCTGGCGCATCTGGATCCGGCCGACCTGCGCCGCGATGTCGGCCTGCTCTCGCAACAGGCGCGGCTGTTTCACGGCACCCTGCGCGACAACATCACCCTCGGCGCCGGTCAGGCCAGCGATCAGGAAATCATCGCCGCGCTGACCGTCACCGGTGCGCTGGATTTTGTCCGACAGTTGCCCAAAGGCATGGATCACTTGGTGCTTGAGGGCGGCCTGGGCTTGTCGGGCGGACAGCGTCAGAGCCTGTTGCTGTCGCGCTTGTTGATCCGCCAGCCGCAAGTGCTGCTGCTCGACGAACCGACGGCGGCGCTGGATGACGTCACCGAGCGGCTGCTGCTGGAAAAACTCGCGACCTGGACCCAAGGCCGAACGCTGGTGGTCGCCACGCACCGGGTCAGCGTGTTGCAACTGGTCGAGCGGATCATCGTCCTTGATAACGGGCGCATCGTCATTGACGACCATCGCGACGCGGCACTGGCGCGGCTGCGCGCACCGGGCAAAGGAGTGACGGTATGAAGCCGATGATGACCGATGTGCCGGATCCGATGTCCTACCTCGACGGCCGCGATGAGCGAGCGCTTGCCGGTGGCGCAAAGGTGATCTGGGGGTGCGCACTGATGCTCGCCTGCTTCGTCGCCTGGGCGGCATGGTTTGAAATCGTCGAAGTCTCGACCGGCACCGGCAAAGTGGTGCCCAGCTCGCGCGAGCAAGTGATTCAGTCGATGGAGGGCGGCATTCTCGAGCAGCTCAACGTTACTGAAGGCGCTCTGGTGGAGCGCGGCCAGATTCTCGCGCAGCTGGACCCGGTGAAGAACCAGTCCAATGTCGGCGAAAGCGCGGCCAAATACCGCGCGGCGCTGGCCAGCGTCAATCGCTTGCAGGCCGAGGTCAGCGAAAAGCCGCTGACCTTCGACGCATCGCTGCAGGAGTTTCCCGATCTGATCCGCGCCGAAACCGAGCTCTACCAGACCCGGCGCAAAGGTCTGGCGGAAACCCTCGATGGTATCCAGAGCTCGCTGAAACTGGTGCGCAGCGAACTGGCGATCACCGAGAATCTGGCGAAGATCGGCGCCTCGAGCCGGGTCGAAGTGCTGCGCCTGACCCGTCAGCGCTCGGAGCTGGAATTGAAAGCCACCGAAGCCCGCTCCGATTACATGGTCCGCGCCCGCGAAGACCTGGCCAAGGCCAACGCCGAAGCGCAGATGCTCGAGGCGGTGATCCGTGGTCGAACCGATTCACTGTCGCGCCTGACCCTGCGCTCGCCGGTGCGCGGCATCGTCAAGGACATTGAAGTCAGCACCATTGGCGGGGTGATCGCGCCCAACGGCCAGGTCATGCAGATCGTGCCGCTCGATGAACAGCTGCTTATCGAGACGCGCATCTCGCCGCGCGACATCGCCTTCATTCATCCGGGCCAGGCGGCGAAAGTCAAAATCACCGCCTATGACTACTCGATCTACGGCAGCCTCGACGGCGAAGTGGTGACGATCTCGCCGGACACGATTCAGGACGAAGCCAAACCGGAGATCTTCTATTACCGCGTGTTCATCCGCACCGCGTCGGATGAACTGCGCAACAAGGCCGGCAAACGCTTCGCCATCGTGCCCGGGATGATCGCCACGGTGGACATTCGTACCGGCGAAAAAACCGTGCTGGACTACCTGATCAAACCGCTCAACCGCGCCCGCGAAGCCTTGCGCGAACGTTGATCAACGGCTGGCCAGTTTGGTCGCTGGGGGCGTCGTTGGAGTGATGCTGGCCTGATAGCGCGACCATTCGCGATTGATCTCCGCGTACGGCAGGAAAATGCTCACGCGCGGTTGATCAAGCAGGTCTTTGCGCTTGAGGCGGCTGACGTCATCACGGGTAAGAAACGCCACGTTGATGCCAACCACTTTACCGTCAGCGGAAAACACCGGCCCGCCAGACATGCCTTTGGCCAGTGCGCCATTGTGGGTGCCGTAAAGCACGTTGCCCTCTTTGACGTCGAGGCGAACCATCGCCGGCAACGCCTGGCCGGTGCCCTTGACCGACATGTACAGCGAATTGAACCCCACCGAAGTCAGCTCTTCGCCCGGCTTGTAGCCGCGCCACGCCGGCACGCTACTGGCCTTGTGGCGGAAGAACTGCACGTCTGCCTGCCCTTGGAAAACCGTGCCCGACAAGTAAGGAATGTGCTTCACCGTTACGGCGAAGTCTTCGTTCCATTGCACAGCCGACCCCATCAGCAGGTAAGGCAAGGGTGCACCGGAGTGGACGACAAAGGCTTGGTCTAAAACAGGATCCTGAACAAAAGCGACTGGCATTCCATTGCACCCGCTGAGCAGCATCGACGCTGCAACAAGTGACTTGAGGGGGCGCATTTTCGGTACATCTTGAAGTGAGGAAAGGTGCCGCAATATGTCATTGCGCCATCACTTCTGGCAATAGGCTTAGACTACCGCTTGTCGGCGAGCGATATAGTAAGTCAATGATTGGATCCAAGCGACAGTTGGACAAAACGCCCGAACGGCGTCGATAAACAACGATCGTCAACGACTATCCACGGTGTGCTAGGGTGTTTAACCAAAGCACGTTCAATCCAGGAAAAAATGAGGAGGATTCATGCCACTTCATCCCATTCTGTTCATGGGCGGTTCCGGCGCAATCGGCCACCAGACGGCTCGCGCATTGCGCGCGGCGTATCCCGAGGTTCCCTTGCTGATCGGCGGGCGCGACCTCGCCAAGGCTGAGCAAACCGCCGAGCAAATCGGCAATGCCCAAGGTGTGGTCATCGATGCTGGCGCGGAAGATCTGGGCCTGGCTGATCGCCCGGTCAGCGCCATCGTCCTGTTCTACATGGACCATGCCCTCGCCGGGCTGCGTTTTGCGCAAAAGCGCAAGGTGCCGCACCTGAGCATTTCTTCCGGTGTATTCGAAATCGCCCCGCAAATCGCCAGTTTCATTCACTCGCCCGACGCGTCACCCATTGTGCTCGGCTACGAATGGATGGTCGGTGCGACCACGGTAGCGACGCTGCACATCGCCAGGGCGTTCGCCCGTGTGCACGACATCCGCATCCATGCGCTGGTCGACGAACAGGACGGCGGCGGCCCGACCGTGGCCGTCGATTTCGAACACCTGAACAAATTGCTGCCCGCCGCACTGACTCGCCGTGACGGCGAGTTCACCTGGCGCGAAGGCGACGACGCCAAGGTCAGCTTCCGCGCCGTCGACGGCACCACTTTGGAAGGCGCCGGTTTTTCCTCCATCGACGTCACTGGCCTGGCTGCCGCCACCGACGCGCCGAACGTCGAGTTCAACCTCGCCAGCGGCGTCAGCTCGACCCGGCGTCAGGGCCAGCCGATGTCGACGGAAATACTGATTGAAATCGAAGGCACGGATCACCAGGGATCTCCATTGCGCACTCGCCACGCCGTGGTTCACCGCGCCGGTGCAGCGGCGTTGACCGGGCTCAGTGTCGCCATGCTGCTGGAACGACTGGTCGGGCTGGACGGGCAAGCGCCTGTAGAGCCGGGGTTGTATTTTCCGTATCAGTTACTGGAGGCGCAGGTGTTTTTGCAGCGATTGGAAAAGGACGGTGGCGAGTTGATTGAGCTGGACGGGGATGTGAACGGATAAAAAATCGTAGCGACCAGGCTGGTCGCTACTCAAAAAAACAGACGACAGGGTCGCTGGCGAGCAACCGAAGCTTCAGTTTTACTTTTCCTGCATCTGCACAGGGTTACAGCTTGCGACCAACCTGAGCGTAGCCCCGCCTTAAGCTCAAGGCAGGGCGCAGAGCCCTGGTAAATGTCACTTGTTCTTTTTCGCTGGCTTGTCGGCCTTCTCTGATTTTTTCGCCTTCTCCGATTTGCTGTCAGCTTTCTTGGCGGAATCCTTGGGTTTGGCGTCTTTTTTCTTTTCTTTTTTGTCGGAGGACTTCTCTTTCTTGTCAGAGGACTTCGATAGCGTCGAAGCCGCATCCGATTTCTTCGCTGATGACGACTTTTTGTCCTTCAATTCTTTACTGGCTTTCGAAGTCTCACCTTTGCTCTTCTTGTCATCTTTAGCCACGTTAACCACCTCTCGGAGTAGTGCTGACATTAGCGCACTGCCTGCGGAATTGCCCCCAGGCTCAGTATTAGGCGAGCCTGGCGCAATGCCGTTCAATTTTTCTCAAGAAGGAAATCACGCATCAGCCCGGCAGTTCGCCGTGCGCTGGTCACGACAAAAAAATGCCCTTCACCTTTCAGCACGCGCAGTTCGGCTTGGGGAATCGAGCGGCGCAGGATATGCGCGTTGTACGGCTGTACCAGGGTGTCACGGTCGCCGATGAGGATAAGTGTGCGCGCGCGCAAACGGGATAGCCGCCGCAGACTTGTCCAACCTGCCAAAGCGGTTAGCTGGTGGAAATAAGTTCGCGGGTTGACGCTGAGCATGCCCCTGGCAACACCAAAGCGCAGCAGCGCATGGATGGAATTGCCCGAAGCATCCCCTTTCGGCCGTTTGTCACCGCCTCTCCCTCTGAAAAAATCCAGAATATCGGCGGGCTTCACCAATAACGCCGGGCCCGCTGAGGTCGCCGCGAGGATAAGCCGCCGCACCTTGCCAGGGTGACGCAGAGCAAACTCTTGCGCCAATGCCCCACCCCAACTAACGCCGAAGACATCAATCCGGTCGATTCCCAATTGCTCGAGCATCTCGCCGATCAAATCGGCATGGCTTGGCAAACGCAGCGGCCAGCGCGGCATTTGCGACTTGCCCACTCCGGGCACGTCCAGCGCAATCGTTGTGTAGTCAGCCAGTTCGTCGCGCAGGGCATCGAAGGTTCTGATCAAACCACCCAAACCGTTAAGCAGGAGTAACGGTGGGCCTTGGCCGGATAGCGAGACATTCACCTGCAAATCCTTGGCGGTGAGCTTTCGGATCGGCATGAGTTACCTCCTCCCTTGGCACTTGGATCGCAGTGTAGACGGCCACTGACCGCTCTGGATCCGGCCTGTCAGCGAAACGGGTGGTAACGATGCAAGCGACGGGTGTCCCAAACACTTGAAAGGCAGGTATGGCTAGCCTGATCAGTCTGCTTGACCAGGAAATTTCACCGTAAACGTAGTGCCTTCGTCAGCAGTCGAGTGCACGGAGATATCGCCGCCATGTGCGGTGATGATTTCCCGGACGATGAACAGACCAAGCCCCACACTCCGAACCTGGCCGTCCTGGTCCGAGCCACGAGTCATTGGTTCGAAAAGTTTGGCCCGCGCGGACTCGGGAATCGCCGGGCCAAAGTTGTGAACCGAAATGCTCGCTCGGTCAGTATCAACAGTGGAGATGACAGTAATCGGTCGTTTCGGATCGCCGTAGGCCGCACTGTTGGCGATCAGGTTACCAATGATCTGTTGCATGCGATCAGCGTCCAGTTCGACATCGCCCCGCCCGACCGATCGATGCTCAAGATCTGCATCGGGAAAGGCCACCCGCAGCTCCGCAACGCTCTGAGCCACCACAGAATGCAGGTCGATGACTGAGCGCGAAACGGATATACCGCGACCGACTCTGGCCAAGGCAAAATCCAGCAGATCAGCGATCATTCGATGCGCTCGATCAGTTGAGCTGCTGATATGGCTCAGCATCAGCTTGTCTTTGCCGTCAGGCATTTTCCGACCGAGGATCTCTGCCGCCATTTTGATAGCCGTCAGCGGGTTCTTGAGGTCATGGCTGACGATGGCAACCATCTGCTCAGCGAATAACGCGCGACGCTGAGCTTTTTCATAGGCTTTGTTCAGTTGCGTCTGTGCTTGCGACAACGCCGCTTCAGCAGCCACTTTATTTGCCAGTAGCTCTTCCGCAAGTTGCCGGGCTTTCAATAACTCCCGTTCGTATTTATCCCGGTCGGTGGTGCAGAACAATGCCAACTGATGGACAACGCCGGACGCGTGCTGCTGACGAACGCCATTGAGCAGCATGGAAATCAAAGTCTTGTCCCGGTGCACCAGATCCAGCTTCACCTCGGCCACCGAGCCTTGCATTTGTATCAGTGGCGACCAATGAGTCTGGTGAAAAATCCGTCCGCCCATCGTGAGCAGGTCTTGAAAGCGCCGACCTTGCAGATCGGAGCTCTCCCAACCGATCCAGGTACAGAAAGTCTTGTTCGCGCGCAGAATGCTGCCGTCTTCCCGGGTAACGATCAGGCCGCAAGGCGCGTCGTCGAAAAGCGACTGCGGATCGGGGATCAGGGACGTTTCAGCGGCCATCGCCGCCTTCCGTCCAGGGCGAAAGAAAGCTGTCCATGGCTTTCGAGCAGGCGCTCGGCACACTCATATGCGGACAATGACCAACATTATCAACCAGACAGAGCGTGCTGTTGGGCATGATCCGGTGCAGATACTCACCTACAGCAACCGGAGCGATGATGTCATCCGTGGACTGCAAAATCAGTGTCGGAGTTTGCAGACCGGCTACGTCATCGCGGTTATCCGACATGAACGTCACTCGGGCAAATTGCTTGGCGATTTCCGGATCAGTCCGGCAAAAGCTGTTCGTCAGGGTTTCAGCAAGAGCCGGTTGGCCGGGGGCGCCCATGATCACGGGGGCCATGGTGCTCGACCAGCCGAGGTAATTGCTGTCGAGTGTATCGAGCAATGAGTGGATGTCCTCCAGCTTGAACCCCCCGACGTAATCCCCGGAGTCGACATAGCAAGGCGAGGGGCCAATCATCACATGAGCTGCGATACGAGCCTGATGCGCTCTGTCTGTCAATGCGCCGATCATGGCACTGACAGAGTGGCCGACCACTATGACCGGGCCGATCGCGAACTCATCGATGATTTCAGCCAGATCTTGCGCGTAGCCGTCCAGCGAACTGTACTTCTGCGATTGATAAGCCGTGAGATCAGACTGTCCCGCACCGACAAGATCATAAAGGACGACCCTGAAGCGATCGGTAAAATGCTCGACGAGGTAACACCACATGGTTTGATCGCAGCCAAACCCGTGGGAAAAGACCAGCGTTGCCGGGCCATCGCCTACTACTTGCACATTATTGCGATGCTGGACAGACATGCGGGACGCTCCGAATGACCCGAAGGACTTTCAGGCGCAGCGCGCAGTGTAGACGGCTGCGCACTGCGCGTCACCGACAAGGGCTTGCCCAGCACGAAAGTTCAGATTCAGACCTGCTGACACGGACCTTGACTCCAGGCCAGAGCGGCCCTCCGATAGCTCAACCGCTCGTCTGAGAAAGTATTGAAGTCTGTGCAGCGAATGGCTTGCTGGAGAGAACAAACACGTCAATTGATTGTTGCAAACGATCAGGCGCTCCATCTTGTGTATATGCTGCTGTCTGCAAAATCAGGATAGATATCTCCTAAACGTTCGAGACAGTAGCAATGATCTCCGATCCCGGAACACCAACGCTTGATCAACTCAAAGTATTCCTGACGGTTGTCGAAGTGGGCAGTTTTGCCGCTGCGGCCAGGAAACTGCATCGCGCAACATCGGTGGTGAGCTATTCCATTTCCAATCTTGAGATGCAGCTCGGGGTGACACTGTTTGATCGCAAGACAACGCGAAAACCGCAGCTGACGGACGCAGGTCGAACCGTCCTTGCTGAAGCACGCACTATTACCAATGGCGTGAATGGACTGCGCGCAAAAGTCTCCGGTTTGCTGCATGGACTTGAGGCAGAAGTTCACCTTGCGCTGGATGTAATGCTCCCTGCCGAGCGAGTAGTCGATGCGTTAAGGACCTTCAGGGAAGAATTTCCTACAGTCACTCTGCACTTGCACATGGAAGCCTTGGGGGCAGTGACCCAACTAGTGATGGAGAAGAAAGCTGGAGTCGGCATCAGCGGTCCGCTGGATATTGGCCTGGACGGCATCGAGCGCATCGGCGTCGGCAGTGTTCCGTTGATACCGGTCGCAGCGCCTGCACACCCGCTGGCAACCGAGTGTTCCAAATCGCCTGGCGCTGCCAGAGAGTTTGTTCAATTGGTGCTATCGGATCGCTCAA
Source organism: Pseudomonas moraviensis subsp. stanleyae (assembly GCF_036283065.1). GTDB lineage: Bacteria > Pseudomonadota > Gammaproteobacteria > Pseudomonadales > Pseudomonadaceae > Aquipseudomonas > Aquipseudomonas stanleyae. Next base: position 223,426 of record NZ_JAADJI010000012.1, on the reverse strand, counting down.
CACTTACGGGCGACAAGGACTTTGCCGTCGTCAGCAATCGCACTTGGCGACTGGCGGATCTGGGCGCCAAACACATGCTTCTCAAAGAGGGCATCGGATGGGGGAATATGCCCGTGCCCATGGTTCAGTCTGACCTGGACGAAGGACGCCTGGTCGAACTTGATATGCCCGACTGTAAAGGCGGCACCTACACCTTCGACGCGATTTATCGAACCGACTCGCCGCCCGGTCCGGCTGGGCAGTGGCTGATCAAACGGTTCGGCGCACAGCCTTTTGCGACTTGAAAGTGGCGATTCAGAGAGAAAAGAACAAAAACCCGACAGCCTGAGCAAGGCCGCCGGAGAGGTGCACGTCAAGAAGCAGGAAAGTTGAATCGTCGACAGCGACTGACAACAACTGTTTATGCTTTTTTGACCCACGGAGGCGCCATGACCGCATTTCGAAAATCCGACTTCCCTCTGAGCGAGGTTCGCCAGCACTTGGAAACCGGCCCCATCGTGCTGGTGACCTCTGCGTGGCAAGGTGAAACCAACATAATGACCATGGGCTGGCACATGATGATGCAGTTCTCCCCCGCCCTGTTTGGCTGCTACATCTGGAGTGCAAACCACAGCTACGAGTTGATCCGCAACAGCGAGCAGTGCGTAATCAACGTGCCCACCGTCGAGTTGGCCGATCAGGTTGTTGCCGTGGGCAACAGCAGCGGTGGCGCCATCGACAAGTTTGCCCAATTTGCCCTCACCGCCGCCCCCGCAGAACGGGTGACTGCCCCGTTGATCAAAGAGTGCTACGCCAATTTCGAGTGCAAGCTGTTCGACTCGAATCTTATCGGCGAGTACGGTCTGTTCGTATGGGAAGTGGTCAAAGCGCACGTGGCCACGTCGGTGAAAAACCCTCGGACTCTGCATTACCGCGGGCAGGGGAAATTTATGGTGGCGGGCGAAACTCTGGACTTCCGCGAGCAATTCCGCCCGCAGAATCTGTAATACAACACCAATAAAAAAGCCGGAATTTTCATTCCGGCTTATGCGTCAGCGCTCGGGATATAACACCATGCCCGCGTGATACAGCACGTTATTTCGAAACTGTCCGTCTGCGGTGAAGCCAGTATCGTCCACATACTCGATGTGGTCGCCTTCCAGCCAGTAGCGCCCTTGATAAGCGCTTTTTTGCCGACCGCGAGCCTCGTCATATCGCCCTCCTGGCAGTAATTCATGGCGAATATGACCGTCGGCTGTCACCCACATGCCAACGTACTTGCCCTGATCGCCGGCTGAATTTGCCGTGGCGTGTTCTTGCGCATCAGGGGCTACGCGAATTTCGACATCGGACATTTTAGAACTCCTGTTTTCAGATCAGAGTTTCCTGCCGTTCAGCAGGACTTGAAGCAAGAGTAAAAAGTCGCGGCGCGGTGCCGTTATGCAATTCCTGCACAGGTTTTGCCCAATGCTCCAGGCGCTCGCAGAACGTCTAAGCGACGGACTACGCGAACTTCTGCAAAGGAGAGAAGGCCCGCGCATCTTTCAGCGCCCGTGCCCACCAGGCCAGCTGGATCAACAACTGCGCCATCGAAACCCGTGCTTGCGCAAAGTGCTCCAGTCCGAAGCCTTGTTCGAGACGCTCGGCAATCTCAGCGAACTTCACATAGCCACCAACAGGCATGGCCTGCAGCTTCAACAACTCGCATCCAAGCTCGTCGACCTCATCCTCCCCGCCGGTCGTGGTGCCATAACCAACAAATGAACAAGGTCGTCCCTGGAGGTGTTCAGGCCAGCGCGCCATCAAGACTTTCAATCCATGCTGGTAACCAAGGTGACGTGCGGGCACCAAGACGATATAGGCATCTGCTGCCGCTAGCGCTCTCAAGCACACTCGACGACCGGGTTGTTCCGAAAAATCGTCTATAAATCTCAGGTCAAACGGCTCTACCACGCTCAACGCAAATTCGCTGCGGTCTTGCACCACGGCGGTAATCCATTGCACCAACGCCGTGTCTACGCCGTTGGACTGGTTGCTGTTATGGATCAGTACTAATTGCAGTGTGTGAGTCATTTCAGCCTCCGAGCAGCTATCAACTTGGCATTGTTCTACGGTTAGAGAAAACAACGTGACAGCAAGAGCGCGATGGTTGGAACTGGCCACTTCTTTGCTTGCAAAGTCGGCAACCGTTCCATATCGCGTTGGCAAAATATTAGGCGCGCGAAATGGTAGATAAACAGCCCGTGCCCAGGCACACGATTTATGACGTGAGTTCACATGCGACGACTGGATATCAATTGCTTCGCCGAGATGAGCGTGTTCGTTAAAGTGGTGGAACGCGGAGGTTATTCAGCGGCCGCAAGAGCTTGCGCGATAACCCCCTCTGCCGTGAGCAAGCTCATGACGCGCCTGGAAAGCCGTCTTGGCGCACGTTTGCTGAACAGGTCCACGCGCAAGCAACTGCTGACGCCAGAAGGAATGGCTTTTTACGAACGCAGCGTTGCCATACTGGCCGATCTTGACGAAGCGGAACGCGAAGCATCTGCCAGTTCTGCACCGCAGGGCGTGGTCAGAATCAGCTCTAATGTGGGTATCGGCCGCCAGCTTTTTCTTCCCATCATCAACTTGTTCATGAATCAACATCCTGGGGTCAGCGTCGAACTTTTCCTCACCGATGAGGTGGTCGATCTCATCGAAGCACGTGCGGATATCGCCATCCGCACCGGAGCGCTCAAGAACTCCAACCTTGTGGCGAAACGACTCGGGCAATCCAGAGGGCTGATCGTAGGATCTCCTGACTACCTGGCGGCCAAGGGCACTCCGCTGGTGCCTCAAGACCTTGCCGATCACAACTGTCTGGGTTTCACCTTTTCGCCTCCCGCCATGGAGTGGGCCTTGCTCGACGAGAGCGGCGAGCAACGTATGTACCCGGTAAAAGGCAATCTGCGCGTCAGCGATGGCGACGCCTTGCGTGAATTGACGGTGCTGGGCGCAGGGCTAGCCAAGCTGGGGTTCTGCCAGGTTGCAGATGACCTGGCTGCCGGAAGATTGGTTTGCGTCCTGCAACCATTCGTGCCTGCAAGCGTCACGGAGATTCATGCGATTTACGTCGGCCAAGGCGGACATCTGCCCGCACGCGTAAGAGCCCTGATGGATTTCCTCGCCGCCCATTTGCATGTTCATTGAACCGCAACGCGGGCAAAGGGCCGTTCCTTCAATGCATAGGCCAGCTCAAGAGCCGCGGGCAAAGCAGCGCCCAGTAGGCACAGCCCTTCCCAGCCGACATACCGAATACCGAAACTTGCAACTGCGGAGCCAATAGCGCCGCCAACAAAGTTGATACTGATAAACACCGCGGTAATCCGTGAGTTGGCTGCGGGGGCCAGTTTGTAGATGACCGATTGATGGGTGATCTGCAAGCCCATTACGCCAACGTTCAAGGCCATTGCGGCAGCGATAATTATCCAGAGCCCTGTCGCCGCAAAGCTCAGCACTGCCCAGGCCAGTATCATCAACGAGGCCAACCCGAATGCCAGCGCGTGCCGGTAGCCATGATCACAGAGCCGGCCAACCACACCGGGAATCAACGCGCCAGTCACTCCCGTGAGCCCGATCAGTCCGATGCTCGAAGTCGAAAAATTGAACGGCGGTTGCGACAACAGTATTGGTAATCCAGTCCACAACATGCTGAAGCTGGCCATTCCCAGCGCACCGTAAAGCGCCCGGCGAGCAAGCGCTGGGTACTCGAGGATGAGTTGCCACAACGAGCGCATCAACTGCTCATAACGCACGGGCTGGCCTCGGCGCTCGGGCTCGGTTGGCAAGGTGATTCTGAGCAGCATGAGCAGGATCAGCGCCGCGCACCCGGCGCTGGCGTACACCAAGCGCCAACCTGCCGCGTTGCCGATACCGCCGGAGACCAGCCACGACAGCGGTATCGCGAGCAAGGCCCCGGTCATCACCACGCCGATCACTTGACCGCGCCGATGCTCGGCTGCGATGGACGCTACGTACGGCACAATCAACATGGCAGCCGATGCCGTGACTCCACTGATCAACACTGCGGCGCAGAACAGCAAGAAATTCGGGCTGGCCGCAGCCACAAACAGCGCTAATGCGTTGATGGTAAACATCCGGCTCAGAAGCGCTCTTCTTTCGAGGACGTCACCGAGCGGGACGACCAGCACAATGCCCAGCGTGTAGCCAAGTTGAGCGCAACTCACCAGCAGGCCGGACGTGGCGAGCGGAATATCAAATGTCCCCGTTACCAACGACAGGATCGGCTGCAGATAATAGAGATTAGCGATCATGGCCCCCGCTGCGAATGCGCAGAGCCACATGAAAGGTCGGGACGGGGACGACGAATTCATACAAATACTCCTCGGTAAATGCCGTTCAAAATTGGGCGAGTCAACCCACTCGCCCGGTTTCTCCCGCACCGCGCCGTCCCCGTTAACTCACTCCTCTCAGGTGTTTGCCTGATTCTGTAGCGGCCATACCATCAGTGCGGGCTTCGCGTTTCAGGCCGTTGGGAAGTCCGCGCCACGGGCGGTAGATTCCCATGCGCTGAACTCGCGGCCCATGGCGGCAAGCTTCGCCTGCGCTGCCTCATAGGCTTCATTGCCCAACAACAGGCGCGCCGGCGGCGCTGCGCAGCTAACGGCGGCGTAAATTGCCGCTGCCGCCCTGGCTGGGTCGCCGGCCTGATTGCCAACAGATTGCTGGTAGGCGTGCATCGCGGCACCGGCGGTTGCCTGGTAATCCTCAGTCACCGTTTGCGCGGCGCCCGAAGCCCCTGCCCATTGGGTTCTGAAGGCGCTGGGCTGAACGGTCATCACACCGATGCCCAGTGGCGAAACTTCGGCGCGCAGACTTTCCGACAGGCCCTCCACGGCGAACTTCGTGGCGCAGTAATGGCCGACCGCTTCGAACCCGACCAGACCGCCTATTGATGTGAGGTTGACGATCATGCCGGCGCGCCGTTTGCGCATGCCTGGCAGTACCGCGCGAATCATATGGGCCGTGCCGAAGTAGTTGACCTCGAACATCCGCCGAACAGCTTCATCGTCGCTGTCTTCTACCGATGAGAAATAGCCAATGCCGGCATTATTGATCAGCACGTCCACGCGCCCGAAGTGATGCTCGGAGGCATCTACGACCTGCATCGCCTGCGCCGGATCGGTCACGTCCAGAGGCAGAACCAAGGCATCACCCAGCGCGGCCAGATCCTCAATCTGCTGTGTCTTGCGCGCCGTGACCACCACACGCTCGCCCTCATTCAGCAGCGCCGTGGCGATGTGGCGACCGAACCCGGTGGAACAGCCTGTAACCAACCAAACCTTAGTCTCGTTCATTGCAGTACTCCTCTTGATAGGGGCGGTTCAGGATTACGCTGAACCGCGTTCGAGACCAACGTACCGAATCAGCCCCGCGGCTGTTATCTGATTAATCCGCGAGATTTGCCTGATCCTGCTCAGCAACACGTAGCCCGGACCACAGATGAACGTTCACTTCGATTTCCGCTGCATTTCTATTTTTTCGAACCTGATCATCGAAACTTGTCGGCTATTGCGCAAAGCTGCGCGGTGACATCATCTGCTCCACAACGGCGCTTCATGGTGAAGCGCTGAAATCAGCGGAATCCACGTCATGTCCCAGGCAGCCACAATTTCCAGCATCACTGCGTCAACATCTTCCAACCTCAACAGCAGCGTTTCCTTGATCGGGCGGATTCTTCTGAGCGCGATCTTCATCCTTTCGGGCCTGTCGAAAATCGCGGCACCGGCCATGATGATTGGTTACATCGGCTCTGTTGGGTTGCCCTTTCCAGCACTGGCGTTGGGCGTGGCGATTGCTGTCGAGATTATCGGCGGCGTAGCGTTGATCGCCGGTTATCGCACACGTACCACCGCAGCGGCGTTGGCGATTTTCAGCGTACTGACCGCGCTGATTTTCCATAACGCTCTGGCGGACCAGAATCAGTTCATCCATTTCTTCAAGAATATCGCCATGGCCGGTGGGCTCTTGCAGATCGCTGCTTTCGGCGCAGGGCGTTTCAGCCTCGACGCACGTCGCCACTGATCAAATCGCCGGCACGTCCAATTGTTCCGACGAGCCTTGACCATCAAAACGGAGAGAATCATGAAAGCTGTCCAAGTAGCGCAGTACGGCCAGGCAGAAGCGCTGGTGCTCAAAGAAGTTCCGGATCTGAAACCCAATGACGATCAGGTGTTAATCGATGTTGCCGGCAGTGGGATCAATCCGATCGATTGGAAAATCCTCTCCGGTGCCATGCAGCAATTCATTCCTCTGCCACTGCCCTACACGCCTGGCGTGGAAGTCTCGGGCACAGTCGCCGCGGTGGGCAGGAACGTCAGAGACTTTGCCGTTGGCGACAAGGTATTCGGGTTTATCGGGATTACCGGCGGGTATGCGACCCAGGCGCTTTCAACGCCAGATCGTCTGGCCCACACGCCGACAACCCTGTCGCTGCAAGAGGCCGGCGGCGTACCGGCGGCAGCACTGACCGCGTGGCAAGCGCTGTATGAACACGCCGCGATCCAGCCAGGCCAGAAAGTCCTCATTCACGGCGGCGCAGGTGGCGTGGGCAGCTTCGCAATCCAGCTCGCCCACCTTGCCGGCGCCTATGTGATCGCGACCAGCTCTGCGAAAAACCACGACTATCTGCGTTCGCTTGGCGCCGACGTGGTGATCGACTACACCACGGCAAAATTCGAAGACAGCGTTGCTGAGGTCGATGCGGTCATTGATCTGGTCGGCGGCGAAACTCAGAACCGTTCATGGAGTGTCATCAAGCGCGGGGGCGTTCTGGTTTCGCCGGTCAGCGCACCCTCTGCACAGAGGGCTAGTGAGCACGGCGTGAGTGGCAAAAACTTCGCCACCCGCTCCGATGGCAGCCAATTGGCCGAGATCGCCGCGCTCTTCACATCGGGCCAGCTCAGCCTTGCGGCTCAAGTGGTACCGCTGACAGCAGTTGTCGACGCGGTAAAACAAAGCTGGGCCGGGCACACTCGCGGAAAAATCGTCCTCGATGTCAGCGCTCAGGCCGAATCCTGAACCAGATCGCATACATCGCCGGCAGAAACACCAGCGTGATGATGGTGCCAACAAACGTGCCGCCGATGAGTGTGTACGCCAGCGTGCCCCAGAACACCGAGTGGGTCAGCGGAATGAACGCGAGAATTGCCGCGAGCGCAGTCAACAACACCGGCCGCGCCCGTTGCACTGTCGCTTCGACCACGGCATGGAACGGCGCCAGCCCTTCCTGCTCGTTGTGATGAATCTGCCCGATCAGGATCAGCGTGTTGCGCATCAGGATTCCTGACAGCGCAATCAACCCGACCAGCGCGTTGATGCCGAACGGCTGGTTGAAGATCAGCAGCGTCGGCACCACACCGATCAGGCCTAACGGCGAGGTGAGGAAGACCATGATCATGGCCGAGATCGAACGCACCTGCACGATGATGATCAGCAGCGTCATGGCGATCATGATCGGCAGCAATGGCAGGATTGCCTTGCCGGCCTTGCCGGATTCTTCGATGGCGCCCGCCTGTTCAATCCGGTAGCCGGAAGACAGGTTTTCGAGGATCGGCTGCAACTGCTGGATGATCGCGCCTGAGACGTCCGGCGGCTGCAAGCCTTCGGCGATGTCGCCACGCACGGTGATAGTCGGCGTGCGATCGCGGCGCCGCAGGATCGGGTCTTCCATGCGCACCTCGACCTGGCCGATCTGCGACAACGGGATGCGCTGCCCCGCCGCGCCGACCAGGGTGAAGCCTTCGATCTGCGAGGGATCCAGGCGAATATTGCCAGCTGCACGGCCAATGACCTGCACGGAACGGATGTCCTCGCGCACCGCCGTGATCGGCACGCCGCTGAGCAGAAATTGCAACTGCTGGGCCACCGCGCTGGACGTCAGCCCCACCGCCTGCAAGCGATCCTGATTCAGGTTGAAATGCAGCGTCGGCGTCAGCGGCCCCCAGTCCGTGTTGACGGTTCTCATCATCGGGCTGTCCTGCATGACGCTGCGCACCTGCTCGGCGATGTCGCGCAATTTCGCTGGATCAGGCCCCATCACCCGGTAGGCCACCGGGAATGGTGAATACGGACCGAAAACAATTTGCGTCGCCCGAACACGCGCCTCCGAAGCAAGACCTTCAGCCACCGCTTCGCGCAAACGCAACTTGAGGGTTTCGCGAGCGTCCTGACTGTCGGTCAGCACAACGATCTTGGCGAACGATGGATCCGGCAACTCCGGGGCCATCGCCAGGAAAAACCGTGGTGCGCCCTGGCCAATATAGGCCGTGACGATTTTGGCCTCTTCCTGCTTTTGCAGCCAGGCTTCGACCTTGGCCGTAGCGGCGCTGGTCTGCTCGATGGACGTGCCGTAGGGCATCTGCACTTCGATCATCACTTCTGGGCGGTCAGAGGTCGGAAAGAACTGCTTCTTCACCAGCCCCATGCCCGGAATCGCAACGACAAACAGCGCAACGACCATGCCCGCCACCAGCCATTTGCGCGTTATCACCCATGCCAGAATCCGCCGGAAACGGTTGTAGCGCGGTGTGTCGTAAATTGCCGCGTGCCCGCCTTCGACTTTCTTGATGTCAGGCAACAGTTTCACGCCCAGGTACGGCGTGAAAGCCACGGCGACGACCCACGACGCAATGAGCGCGATGCCGACAATCCAGAACATGTTGCTGGTGTATTCGCCCGCCGTGGATTGCGCGAAACCGTTCGGCAAAAAGCCTATCGCCGTGACCAGCGTACCGGCCAGCATTGGCGCTGCGGTATGGCTCCAGGCATAGGCCGAGGCCTTGATGCGGTCGTAGCCCTCCTCCATTTTCACCACCATCATTTCAATGGCGATGATCGCGTCATCGACCAGCAGCCCGAGCGCCAGAATCAGCGAACCCAGGGTAATCCGGTCAAAGTTCTTGCCGGTGGCCGCCATCACCACAAACACGATCGCCAGGGTCAACGGCACCGCCGCCGCAACCACGACGCCGACGCGCCAGCCCATGCTGAGAAAGCACACCAGCATGACCACCAGCAGCGCGACAAAGAACTTGACCATGAACTCGCCGACGGCCGAGTCGATATTCACCGCCTGATCGGTGACTTTCGAGAGGGTCATGCCCAGCGGCATTTCGCCGTTGATTTTGACCGTCTCGGCATCCAGCGCCTTGCCCAGATCGAGACCGTTCCAGCCCTCGCGCATGATCACGCCGAGCAATAACGCTTCCTCGCCGTTGTTGCGTACCAGAAAGGTCGCCGGGTCCTCGTAGCCGCGCTCGACCGTCGCGACATCAGACAGCTTGAGAGTTCGGCCCTGAGCGACAACAGGCGTGTCACGGATTTTCTGCAATGTATCGAACGCGCCATCGACGCGCAGAAATACCTCTGGCCCTTTGGTTTCGACCGACCCGGCGGGCGTCAGCACGTTCTGATTGTTCAGCGCGGCGAAAATGTCCTGCGGCGACAAGCCCAGCGTCGCCAAGCGATCATGGGAAAACGAAACGAATATCCGCTCGGCCTGCTCGCCGATGATGTTGACCTTTTTCACCCCCGGCACATGCAACAGGCGCTGGCGTAACGTCTCTGCGTCGCGCACCAGCAAACGCTGCGGCTCGCCCTTTGCTTTCAGGGCGAACAGCGCAAAGGTCACGTCGGAAAACTCATCGTTGACCATCGGCCCGATGACACCCGCCGGCAGCTTGATTGCTTCGTCGTCGAGCTTCTTGCGTGCCTGATAAAACTCTTCCTGCACTTGCGCTGGCGGTGTGCGGTCGAGCAACGAGACCACGGTGAACGCCAGTCCCGGGCGGGTGTAGGTTTCCGTGCGGTCGTACCACTTCAATTCCTGCAAGCGTTTTTCGAGGGGTTCGGCGACCTGGTCCTGCATCTCCTGCGCGGTCGCCCCCGGCCACGCCGTGATGACGGTCAGTTGCTTGACCGTGAACGGCGGATCTTCCGCACGGCCCAATTTGAAGAACGACAAAACACCTGCCACAGCGATCAGAAAAATCAGAAACACCGTGATCGCCCGTTGGCGAACGGCGATGGCGGAAAGGTTGAACCGGCCCTCGCTCATGGACGACTCCCGGCAACCTGCTTGTCTTCGCGGGCAGGCAATCGTACTTCTTCGCCATCGCGCAGCAGATGCGCACCCAGCGCCACAATCGGCTCACCGACGATAAGCTCGCCAGCGATGCGTGCCGAATCGTCACTCAATCCGAGCACCTCGACCGGTCGCCAGGAGACTTTCGCCGGTGTGCCTGCGATCACCCAAACGCCGGGGCCTTTGCCGGGGTTGTAGATCGCGGCCATGGGCACCTTCAGCGCCTGTTTTGGCGCAGAACTTTGCGGGATTTCAATGGTGACCGTCGAGCCGATCGGCGCATCGGCCAGTTTGCCTTCAAGCACATAGCGCGCTTCAAAGGTGCGAGTGGTGCGGTCGGCCGAGTCGGAGAGCAGACGCAGTTTTGCGCTGACGGCAGCCGACGTATCGCCATACAGTTTGGCCTGAGCGGTTGAACCCGGTGCGGGGCGCAGGGTTTCGGGCAGATGAACGATGGCTTCACGCTGACCGGCGCGCGCCAGTCGCACCACCGGTTCGCCGGGGCTGACGACTTGCCCCGGTTCGACAAGGGTTTCCACCACCACGCCATCAGCGTCCGCCACCAGCACCGCGTAACCGGAAGCGTTGCGCGCAACGTCCGCCTGCGCGACAGCGGCATTGAGTTGCGCCCTGGCGGTGTCGGCCGCGGCTTTGAACTGATCGTAGGCCGATGCCGAAATAGCGCCGGCGGCGACGAGTCGGCGATTGCGCGCTTCGTCACCGGCTGTCTGTGTGGCTCGGGCGCGAGCGGCGGTAACTGCCTCTTGCTGGGCTCGCGCCTGCAGGCCGAGGTCGATCGGGTCGAGGCGCATCAGCGGCTGGCCACGCTTGACCGTCTGGCCGGTATCAACCAGACGCTCAAGCACCTTGCCCGAGACGCGAAAGCCCAGATCGCCCTGCACTCGCGCGGCCACGACACCGGTGAACGATCGGGCCCCGTCCTCTGCAAGTTGCACCGCAGCTGACCTCACCAAGGGCGCCAGGGTGCGCGGGTCTTTTGCGCTGGAAGAATCACCACACGCCGTCAGGGCCAAGGGCAACAAACATACCGCGAGGGGGAAAGGTCGGAGCCGGCGCATGGAATTCCTTCACTGAAATAGGATGATCATCATATTCTCAGTCTTGTGACCGATATCGTCAACAGTCACAAATTCGCCGGCCCGATTTTCAACGCTGAATCAGAAGCGATAGCTGACAGAAGTGCCGAGGCCGCTGGCGCTGTTCTTGTATTTGGCGCTGTACGAACCCTTGCCTGCCGAGGTGTCGTTGATCTCAACGCTCTCTTCCCACAGATAGGAATAGGCGACGTCGATAGTGACGTTCTCTGCTGGGGTCCAACCGGCGCCGACACTGAACACCTGGCGATCGCCCGTAGGAATACGCGGTCCGCGGTTGGTGTTGTTCGCGGGCGATTGATCAACCGAGAACCCGGCACGCAGCACCCACTGGCTGTTCAACTGATACGCCGCGCCGATGGCGTGGGCCCAAGTGTCATGCCAGTTCTGTTCTTCGCTGATCGTGCCCAACTGGCCGCTGAGCAATGGCGGCAATCCGCTGTTCTCGATGGTCAGCTCTTTGAAGCGACTCCAACGCGTCCAGGTGCTGCCGGCATACAGCGTCCAGTCGTTGTTCAGTTGATGGGTGACCGAGAAGTCCACCGACTCCGGGGTGTCGACGTCCAGCGACGCGTCATAGCTGCGACCGCTGACGCCGAGCACATTGAAGATGCCATCGCTGAGTTTGCTTTTCGCGTCGAGGTGGTAACTGACTTTCGAGTGATAAGTCAGCCCCAGACGGGTCTGCTCGGTGGCCTGGACCATGATCCCGGCGTTGAAGCCCAGTGCGGTATCGTCGCCCGTGCTTTTGACTTTGCCGTCGTTGCGCCCGGGACTCAGCGGGTTGGCGACCATCCCCGACAGCTCGCCGCTGATGCGGTTGATGGTCGGGCCGAAGCCGATCGACACTTTGTCGTTGAAGGCATAGCTGATGGTCGGCTGGAACGTCAGCGTGGTGACTTCGCTTTTGTTGGCGTAATAGCGCCCGGCGAAACCGCTGCCGTAGTCGGTGATCAGGCCAAACGGCACGTAAAACCCGACACCGAACGCCCAATGCTCGTCGATCGGCTTGACGTAATAGCCCATCGGCACCGTGGTGGTCGGCACCATGTCGCCGTCTTCCTCGCCGCCAAACGTGCTGCGGGTCTGGCTGATATCGGACTTCGCAAACAGCGTCGCCTGCCCGACGCTGGCCTGCTCGCGCTTGAGCCGTGCCATGCCCGCCGGGTTGCCGAAAACGGTGCTGGCGTCTTCCGCCGAAGAAGAGCGACCGGCGAAACCCGACCCCATGCCGCTGACGCTTTGCTCATTGAGCGCAAAACCGCCCGCCAGAACATTCGATGACGCAAGAACGACAGCCAGCCCCACCGGGCGCTTGAGCATTGTTTTTTTCATTGTGTGGACTCTATGGGTGTCTCGGAAATGGAATACCTGAATGGCGGCGGCCATGTTATCCGAGTGACCATATCAGTCAACAGTCACGTTTTGGGCAAACGAAAATTTGTTGTTCATAGAGAGAGATGAATTGAAGGGAGTGATCCGAGTATTCGGATCAGCAGAAGGTCAAGGCATCAAGCTGCGCAAGATGAGGTTCGAAGTCAGCGTGGGCGCCACTTCGATGAAATCCAGATTGTGCTGCAGCATGAGTGGATTGACGAAGGGCCGCAGCGCCAGGTGGATCGATTCGACGGTCTCGTCCAGCGGCGTCCTGCGCTCGAACTCACCGGCCTCGCGCCCTTCACGGACAATGTCGGTGATAAAGCGCTTGATCTGCGCATCGTAACGCTGCGCACTCGGCCAGTTTTCGCCAGCGGCAAAGGCTGCGATGTCGTAAAGCTTGCGGTCGTTGAAGAACAGGTTCACACCCGTGGCGATCACGGTTTTCACCAAACGGCGGAAACGCTCGGTGGGCGTCAGGTCTGCTTCGTTGATCGCCTGCTCGACTGCCGCAACGATTTGCGCCAGACAGTTCGAGCAAATGGCCTCGCCAATCGCCTGCTTGGAATCGAAGAATTTATAGATGTACGCCTTGGAGAAACCGATGGCCTTGGCCAGATCGGACACCGTGGTCTTGGCGTAGCCGTACTGGCTGAAATGCTCGTTGGCAGCCGCGACAATCTGATCACGAATGTCGTGATCGACTGGCCCACGCGGGCCGGGGAAGGATGGGGAAACTGAAGTCTGATTCATGTCGGCAGCTTACTCACCCGACCGCCGACTGACAATGCGTGTTGGTTTATGAATGTTGCCAGCTCGCCCACCACTGTGGGAGCGAGCCTGCTCGCGAATACGCCCGCCCAAACAACACCAATCCCCCAAACTGCCGCACTACCCGGCCTTACTGATCGCAGAAAATTTGATACGAGAAAAGCCATGCAGCAACATCCCAACAATGATCAACGCCCCCGCCCGCAACCACGTCTCCCACCCCTGCTGACTGAGCAACACCAGACACGACACGATCGCCAGCACGGGAACGAAGGTCGGCACGCGAAAGTGATCCTCCTCGACCCTGTCGCGACGAAGCATCAGCACCGCCACATTGGTACTCAGAAAAACGAACAGCAACAGCAACACCACCGTCTCTGCCAGCGTGGCCAAAGTACCCGTGAGTGTCAGCGCAATGGCCACCACCGTAGTTGCAACAATTGCGGCCCATGGAGTTTTTCGTTCAGGCAGCACCGCGCCCAGAACGCCCGGCAACAGCCCCAGGTTAGCCATGCCATAAGTCAATCGGCTGGCCATGATCATGGTTAACAACGCACCATTGGCCACAGCGATCAGCGCAATAAAGGAGAACAGCGCCGGCGGGATTGCGAGGGTCGATGCGCGGACAACTTCAAGCAAAGGCGCTGAAGTGGCCACCAGTTTCTCAGTAGGCAAAACCGAAGAAGCCGCCACACCCACCGCCATGTAAACCACGCCAGCCGTGAGCAAAGCGGCGAACAAGGCGCGCGGGTAGACCTTGCGCACGTCCTTGATTTCCTCGGCCAGATTGGCCGAAGTTTCGAAACCGACGAAGGAATAGAACGCTAGCAATGCCGCTCCCAACACCGCCAGCATGGGACTGACGCCAGGCTTGAACGTGAGCGTCCGCCCCAGATCCGCCTCTCCCGTGCCGAAATACCAGACAGCAGCGACGATCACCAATAGCAACCCGGACAGCTCAATCACAGTCATCACCAGGTTCGCCCCAAGCGACTCCTTGATCCCCCGCGCGTTGAGCAGGCCGATAGCCAAAAGAAACACCAGCGCGGCAATCTGCGGAGATACGTCGACGAAGGCGTTCAAATAATCACCGGCAAACGCCAGCGACAAACCCGCAGCGCTGGTGACCGCAGCCGCCAGCATGCAAAAACCGACCAGGAAGGAAATGAGCGGTGACTTGAACGCCTTTTCCGCGAACACCGAAGCCGCGCCGGCGTGGGGATATTTTGTCACCAGCTCCGCGTAGGAACCCGCCGTCAACATGGCGAAGAACAGCGCAATCAGCAGCGGCACCCAAATCGCGCCGCCCACCTCCCCCGCAATTGTTCCGGCGAGTGCATAAACACCCGCCCCCAGAACATCGCCGAGAATAAACAGAAACAGCATCGGGAAAGTGATAGCCCGGCGCAGAGAAGTTTTATCAGTGGGAGCCGTCACGGTCATTCCTTGGTTCAGGTGTGGAGGAGCTGTAGGGTTGTCACCTCAAACAATGGAAATGGAGCGCAAAGCAAAGTTCAAAATCTGTGACGGCCCGATTGGCACGGCGCTATAAACATTGCCCACTCGACACTTGTGGGAGCGAGCCTGCTCGCGAAGCCCCCAGCCCGATCAACACCAAACCTCAGCCAAAACCATTTCCCTAAACACCTCGTTTAAAACCGATATCCAGACCATGCCAGCAAGCTACAACGCCTTGCGCCATTGCCTACGACTACGCCAGAATCCGCCGGCTTGTGCGCCTCGGGCCGGGGTTCTACCGTTGGCCGGTCACTGAAAAACAGTGATCGGGTTTGGTAGCCCGGGTATACGAGGTGCGCAATGACACCGTTTGGCGAAGTCTTCGCCTGGCTTCTATGGTGGCTATGCGCAGGGCGCTTTCGAGCGCGCCGGTTTTGCCTCGTGTCCCGGTCTACCAACCTGTGCATGGCCGCCACCCTTCGTTTGGTAGCGAACGGGTGATGGCTCCTTTTAAGCGGCATGAGGAGAAACATCATGTTCAAGGTCACACCAAATCCCCCGAACACCGACACCTCCCCCTACGAATCCCTCGACTCAAAAAAACTCCACGAAGCCGCCGACCGCGCCCTCGACCACTACCTCAAACCCACCGACACCATAAAAACCACGCCCTACCAAACCAGCAGCATGTTCCTCGCCAACCCGAAAATCGCGACTGAAGAATTGCTGGTCAACGCCAGCGAATCGCTGGGCTCGGCCTCGGTGATGTTGAGTGATGTGATTGGGATGGTTGAAGGATCGGCTCGCAAGACACTGCAAGGTATCGCGCAGGTAGTGATGCTCGGCGAGCTGGCGGTTAATCAGGCGTTGGATAACGTCGTTCCGGTGGATTAATCGATACCGCCCTGTGACGGCTATGGACCACGTCCCCGGACGCCAACCGCTTTAGCCAGCAGGGCAACCGTCGCCCGGACATGCGCTCGACACCTCAACCGCCCTGCGCAGCCGCCAAGCGTCCTTCGCCGGCGGCATACCGAACAGGCGGGCGTAGTCTCGACTGAACTGCGAGGGACTTTCGTAACCGACTGCATATCCCGCCTCTGCGGCATCTACTGCTTCGGTGACCATCAGTCGGCGTGCTTCCTGTAGCCGCAACTGGTTACGAAATTCCAGCGGGCTCATTGAGGTGATCGCCTTGAAATGCGCATGAAACGAGGAACGGCTCATCCCGGCGATACCGACGAGGTCATCTATCCGGCACGCTTCGTTGTAATGGCTGCGCAGCCAGGCAATGGCCTTGGCGATCTGGTTCAAGCGGCTGCCTGCCTGCGCCATCTGCCTGATGATGCTGTTGCCGTTCTCGGTGAGAAGGCGATAAAGCATTTCGCGAATCACCAGCGGGGCGAGCGCTTCGATATCCCGTGGTCTGTCGAGCAGCCCGACCAGCCTAACCGCGGCATCCAGCAGTTCTGGAGTCGTATCGTTGAGCGTAATGCCTGCCGGCGGTGCACTGACGCTCTCTTCTCTTAGCGGATGGCGCAGCACAAGTTCGGTCAACACAGTGGTATCGAGATCCAGCGCCAGGCACAGATAGGGAACTGCCTCACTCGCCTCGGTGACCGAGCCCATCACCGGAAGGTCTACCGATGCAATCAGGTACTTGGCCGGATCGTAAACATAAGCGGTAGTACCCAGCATCGCCTGTTTTCGTCCCTGAGCCACAAGGCAAAGCGTTGGCTCGTAAACCACCGGCATAGGCATCGTGGGCGTAGCCGAGCGAATCAGGCTGACACCCGGAATCGCGGTGCTGTGAATGCCGTCATTCCGGGCGTGACGACCAACGATATCGACAAGCTTGGAAAGGGAATTCAAACGCAACTCCATAACGAGGGCATGCGGCGGTTAAACAACTGGTATCGGATAATCAAGCAAGAAATCAGGACGATCCTGCAACAGCCCTCCTCCGCTCGTAAGTCACACTTCAGATGAAGCCCAGAGGTACTGCCGTCCACTCCATGTCCCGCGTCGATGGCTCTTTGCCGATGCCCCATATAGAGCAACGGCGCGGGAAAACGCAACTAGCGGCTTACAGATAACAACAACCGCCCATCCAACTCGACGGGGCTCATCCGACAGATTAAGGAGCACAGGAAATGACGCTTGTTCAACGCCTCTCTACAGCGCTAGCACTAGTCCTCACTACACTCATTGCAGGGCCGGCGCCCGCCGTGGCCAGCGAACCGACTACGGAACGCAACCGCCAATTCATTGCGCAAGCGTTCAACCAGTGGGCTCAAGGCGGCCGGACGTTCTTCACAGATGTCCTGGCTCCCGATGTGATTTGGACAATTAAGGGCACGAGCCCCTCGGCGGGTACTTATCGGGGCCGAGATGACTTCCTGAAACGCGCAGTCCAACCCTTCGCAAAACGGCTCGCCTCGCCAGTTCGCCCGACGGTGGCGGATATCTGGGCTGAAGGCGATGACGTCGTCGTGCACTGGGACGGCACCGCCACCGCAGCCGACGGCGCGCCTTATCGCAACAGCTACGTATGGATCATGCGCATGCGAAACTTGCAGGCAGTCGAGGTCGTAGCCTTTCTCGACCTGGTGCCTTACGACGACGTTATCAGGCGAATTCCGCTTGAAGCAGGCGATGGTGAATAAATAAGCCCGCCAAGAGCGACTGAAGTATCTGCCCGCAAGAAGCTACAAGATATACGCAGGGGCCAGCTACCGAATGTCGGGTTTCGGCCAAAAGCAGACGTTCGTCTCGGTTAGCTCGAAGCTGCCTTTGGAATAGATTTAGCGAATGTTTGGTGTAATTTCCTGGAAATTGCTTCGGTGGAGATAGACGCTTTCTAACCGCGCCGTAGACCCATTGCTGCTTACAATCTCGATTGGACGACATTACACGGCAGAGTGAAGGACCGCTAGCAAGCAGGCTGAAACACATACACCCTTTGTTTTTTCGACTAGCCTTACATAAGCACCGTGAAATCATCCCCACCTAAAATTTCAGAGCAAATGCAACAACACATTGTTTGTTTTACCTAGACACCCACTCGCAGCTAGGTTCGCAAATTTAATTAGGATGGCCCACATGGCAGCAGAGGAATTCGCTCAGACTCAGTTGGTACTAGCCCAACTCCAGCTATGGGTAACGGCTATAGCTATTTTTGCCGGACAGATCACTGGAGTCTTCTTCACAATCTGGTTCCAATCAAGAAAAGACAAGCTTGAGGCAAAACGAAAACTATTTCTCACTCTTGTTGGCGAGAGGAAAGGTTTGATTATATCGCAGCAAGTTGCTCAGGCGCTCAACATGATAGATGTGGTGTATGCGGACAGCGCAAGCATCAAAATCCTCTGGCACAAGTACTATGCGTTATTGTCTCACCCCCCTAGCCAGGAACGCGACCATACTTGGATTGAGCTAATCGGTACAATGGCAAAAGAGTTAAAATATTCAAATATTAGTCAGACTGACATAGACAAATTTTACATCCCTCAAGGCCACGCGGACGATATCGAATTCCAAAGAAAAATATCACAACAATGGTCTCGAGTGTTGGAAAATCAGAGCATTTTCTCGTCGCCAAAAGAGAGGAAAATAACACCCCTTCTGATGGGCAACTTTAAAAATTAAATAAATGGTTTCGAATATCAGTCTCGTTGAGATTGAGTCAATATCATTCCGTAGTAAAGTTTGCGCAATAAAGGAGTATGGAGATGGGCGGTGTAGGCATAGAGTTACGCATGGGAATTTTACGTGATGCAGCCAAGCAACAAATACTTGGCCCTCTCTTATCCCATGGCTGGGTAGCTGCCATAAAAACCGAGTCAGAAGATGGTGAGTATTTAGTCATAGATGCTGAGAAAAAGAGCATTAAGCACTCAATAGCTCTCATGTATACGTCAGCTACAGACAATCGGCACTACAAGAATTTAGAAAAAACGGTCAGCCACATCTTCACTAATGGACAGCTGTATAATGTTGAAGCCTATGCAAGAGGCATAACTGTTCCAATCGCTTCGATTGGTGATTTTTTTCCGTTGCTTGTAGAGTGGAATAGTGAAATTGCACCGGCCAAGCCAATTAAACGAATAAAAACCACCAGCACTATTCTAAGAATTGTTTCAGAAAATCCGTTGGCAGGAATTTGGTCTCGACTCAGCCAATTCTCAAGCGCAGAACTCGCAAAAAAGCTAGTTCTGAAACGTGCCAATGCTGATGGAATTTTGCTTACAGACGTGCAAGTCCACTCAAAAGCTTCTGGAATTGCGTTTTCTTTGAGTAATGCTTCAGATTACTACAAGGGAGCGCCCAACGAAAGCTTAAATAAACGTGTTCTAAGTCTATATTATGGCACTCTGAGTCTTGCTTTTGCGGAGATGCTTGCGTCCCCCAATGGACCAGCCAACCTTGATGAACTAGAGGGCATGACTAAACAAGGCCACGGTCTCTTTGCTCTACCATCAGTGACTGGCAACTTCGGAGACTTGAAAGTAGGGGTTATCGCCACCGGATTCTATCCAAACTGGGTTAGCTTTCTGGGATATGACACGAGCTTCTATCCTCGAGCCAAAGCGAAATCAGTAAGCGATTTAGAAAATTTAACTAAGTATCCGTCACAATCTTTTGCAAACATGTCGGCTCTATTATCAGCGATACCAGAATTGGGTGACCTTTTTACGCGGGTCTACGAAGATGAGCCTGCATGGTTGATACCATATATTGATATGGCATCATACCGCGCGCTGAAAGGCTCGGCACCCTCAAGTAGCTACATATTGCTCAAGGATCGATCAAATAAAATTTCAGAGTCTAGAATCGTTTCGCAGGATTGGCCATTTTCTGAGTTAACAAAGATGGACACAACAGATGATGGTGAGGTTTTCCGAGTTCGAATTGATCATTCAGGATTGGAAACTTGGCACGAGGCACTGCTATTACACAAGAGTCCTTACTTGAGTAGTTCGACATTGATCATGCCTGTATTAGGCGGAGTGGCTGACTATAGAGTTACATCTCTTGCGATTCTATATTCTTTATCAATTCTAGTGAGATATATGCCAGGTGCTTGGCGTCGTGTAGAGGGAGGAGACTGGGATCAACATTTAAGTGTCATGCGCGCCGTACTTGATGTCTTGGAGAGGATTCTACCGCAGCAATTCCTAGAAAGTATTTCAGGAGAACGTGTTCATACGAGTATGCCAGGTTCGCTTATTTGAAGACTCTTCATAGCGCATTGCACCAGAGGAGCGTGATCATGGGAGCTAATTTTGCTAGCTTTGAGCCTTATCTGTGAGTCTGCCCTCGGCCGAAGCGGCTCCACACGAGCGACTGCTAATGGCCAGCAGCGGTCGCTTGTTAGAGGTCGCTAACGGCCAATAGCGGCCCCCCGGGAAAATGGCTGACGCGTCGCCACTAGGAATGGCAACCGCCCCGGAGCATACCTGCCACAGTCTGTTATACGTACAAGCAAAGCGTATCTCGTTTGCGCCTGCCCGCCTTATCTTATAAAGACAAACTCCTATAATCAGAGAGGGCTAATTTTTTCTCTTTCCGTTTTGAACCCCTAAGCGGGACATACTTGAATAGTGAGCGACCAGCAGATCTTTATGTGATCGGCGGTAGTCATAGATCACTATTCGCTTTTCCTGTTGAGCAGCTTTCGTCAAAACATCTGCCAGCAGACCTGTTATGGTGCCCGGCAGACCTGTAAGCACCTTATCTGCCAGATTTTTGGTTATAGGCATCAGCGCAAGGGTTAGACTCTTAAGATCAACGGTGTTAGAGAAGCGCTGCCAAACGGATTTAGCTTTTAACGAGACGTTATTCAATACAGCCACGTCCGACTCTCGATTATTCTCAAGACTGCTATGCGCATTAGAATATACAGAAAAAATTTGGCTTCCCAGAAGCTCTTCAAATATTCCCACTTCGCTAGCCTTCACGCTTAGTTGTGGAATAGGTGTTAGCACTTCTATGGGGGTGACGCCGGGCAACAGATTCCCAACAGCTGAAAGTATATGAGGCGAAATTATTCCATAGTAGTCTTCGAGTTTAGGGATAGGCAGAACAACCAGCATCGCCGAATTAGTTTTCAGCGCGTAAATAAGGTCAGTCAGAAAAAGGCTCAACGAGATATATTTACTCTGCTCTTTTCCTAGGATCCCGCCAATAGCGTGCTTTTGTAGCATTTCTTGGATGGTATGGAGAATATTGTAATACTCAGTGCCGTCATGAGCAGTAATGCGCTCCTTACCAACCAAGCCCGGCAGATCTGAACTCACACCATCTATGCTTCTGATGGAGTGCACGCCAGCCTGAATCAGAGCATGGTATACGACCTTGTCATGATACTGGCCAACCTCTATACCGAAGCTATCCCTTATCCCACTTTCCAAACCAGCCAAACCAGCTAGGTGGACCATACTGACGTTCGCCGTTCGCTTTAACACAGACGTCCTCCCACAACTGAAGCAACAGAAATTAGGTGCCGCAGACAGAATACTCGATCCTTACGCTCAGCTCTCCCGAAAGTCATTTTAGCTAATCGCGCGAGTGGCGAGAGGCTGTTGCAGCCGACGCGTCTGACCCAGGCTGCCGAAACTCATTGATCTACCCAAATATTCAGCGGATGACGTCTTTACGTGGGGTTTCACAGGCCGCATATAGTCAGGCAAAATCAACGTCCTGGCTCAAGTCGTATCAGCGCCAACAGGTCGATACCTTCGAGGACGAAAAGGGGACGGATTTATTTTTTCGGACAATTAATCCTTCCCCATTTTCTGAGCCTTAAGCTGCCAAGCCCCCCCGTTTATAGCTGAAAATGGTCGGTGGGGGCATTACGCGTGCAGAGGTTGTCAGGGAACAGATAGTCCTCTTTTCCATTGCTCAGAAAATAAATCAGCCCCCTTTTTTCCTCTGGGGCCTATGAAGGTAAAAGCTTCAGGAGGATTTGCAGTTGCCGCTCGCTGGTTGCATAGACGTCTAAGTCTGAGCTTTTCACACGGAGCCTATTCAATGAGAGAACCCTTTGCTTATCCAGAGTACCGAATTCTATTCGTTCACTGCCATCAGATGATAGGTATAAACGCATGTTTATTTTTGGGGAGAGAGCTATTTGCCCTTTGAATGATCTGATGTCATCGCGATGCGCCCGAGGCTCAGAAAACCCTAATGTTGGCGAACTACTGGTGGCTAAATCTATGTTACTAACGTTATAGTCAAGTGAGATTCTGAATTTTGATCGGGATAGTTTGTCGGCAAACCTGATCGACTCAACATAAAGGTGGATTTTTGTAACAATATCAACTTGTTGAGGTGAGAGTTTGTGTTTTTCATCTTGGCCACGTTGAAGATACATGTCTTTTGTTATTTCATTTATTTTTTTTCGTGCCTGCATGGTTCTGAAGTGTTGGGTTGCAAAAAAAGTATAAGGTTGTTGTAATGTTTTTCTTCATCCTCTTCTAAAGCTTTCGATAGCTTGCTCTTGCTGCCGGTTTCGGAAACTTTCTTTAGAGTGTGATTGAACAAGCTTTCAAGGTCTGCGTAGAGATCTTCTAAGAGGTTTGTTTCTATTACGACCAGCTTTTCGTGGTTTTCAGGCTTGTTTTTCCGGTATTGGTTTATCAATAGTAGTGGGTTGAGTGTGCGCATAGTCCTCGCTACGAAAGGCTCGTGCTCTAGCGGGGCTAGCAAATATTCCAGCATGTCCCAAACGATGTCATCAATGACAACCTTATAAAATCGGTTTTTCTGGGAGATATTAGAAAGGTTAGTAGTTTTAAAAATATTTCCCCTGATTTTATTTAGTGACCATATAGATATGTTTTCAGTGGCTTCCACTGTTGTCCAACTGTCAAGGTAGAACCGACTCACATAGTGCTGCCTGATTTTTTCTTCAAGATGCATCAGAGAATTATCCGTGTCCAGCGCCAGGTAGTGGCATAGTGGCAGTGCTTTATAGCCTACACTAGGTTCTGTTGAAAACCTCGGCGTCACCGTCTGCTTATGGCCGAAAGCAGCCATCGAACTGTGCCCTACTTTTGACCGAAGCAGAGCTATAGCTATCGCTATTCGAGATCCAGAGTCAACTCTAGGCTCCTGATCCACTCCTCAGATGCGGAATATCTTGCGTAATAAGCGGTTCTTTCTGCTGGACTTAGCGATGAAAAAAACGGAAAGAAATAGTTGTCGTTGTAAAAACCTTGTGCCCCCTGCATGTCACCTCCCCACCAAGACGCCTCGTATCCATCGAAGACCAACCACGGAGGAGGAGCCGCAATTTTTGTTTCGCTTAACAGGGACAATAGCTCAGAACTGTTGGTGACCAGCCGAATCGTAGCGCTATTGAATTCTTTATATGAAATAGAAAATATAAGCTGCTCACCACTCAGTCGATGTTGAAAGCGGGTAACGACCAATCCATTGAACACTCTTTCATTGATAGGTGTGAACCGTTCTTTAATGAGGCTTTCAAGATCAGCTACCTCAGCTTTGCCGATGACAAAACTTGAGTAATAGGCTTGTATTCCTGCAGGAGTCAACGCTGAGTAAACAGGGTAATTTCGATGTCCTGCTACAGCCTCAGTGACCGTGATTCCAAATATAGATTTTAACTCTACCACCGAATAACCAACGATTTGCTCCTCGGGGGTAGTCTTGAACACGTTTTTCATACGACCTAACCAGCTCATATACTTTTTCACTCTTGTAGGTAGTCAGCGAGCCAGGTCGCGCCCAGGTACCCTGCAGTGCCAAATATTATTCCACCGATTGCACCACTTACAAATGCACCAGGCCCGGTTTCTATACCAACCGCAGCACCTGCAACGAACCCTATCCTTGCACCGGCCATCGCGCCTCCCCAGCCGCCTGCTTGTTTCACCACTTCGACAGAAATAGGTTTAACGCTTTTCTGCTTAATTGATTCTTCTGTGGCTAATTTTAGGTCATACGCAGTAAATCCAATGGCGAAAACCCTTACGACTCTTGCACCCTTCATGAGCGTATTGGTCACTTGATAAGACCTTGGTGTGAAAATCGCATTAGCTGGTACTTTTTCTGCTTTCACCAGTACTTCTTTGTCGATATCTCTCACCCAGCTAGCAATCTGGTCGATTCTCGCCGAGTTCTTCGGAGCTACTTGTTTATAGTCTTCTAACGACTTAAGGATTTCCTCCGTCGTAACTAACTTTGCTCCAGCCGCCTTCGCTTTCTCAATGTCGATATAGACAACTTTCCCGTCGAACCTTGGAGAGCCGCCGGGAAACTCGGAGCTTGTTGAAAGATAGCTTGATGGATATTTCCTGCTGCTAAATACGTGCTCTGCTACGGTGGCATTTGAGTTTGGAGCGACGGGGCGCATACCATATTTTTCGGGCCAGACTTCGTGTTTCATCTGGAATTCCGGTAAATTTTTTGCAACAAGATGAGGATTGTCCGGAGACGAGTAAATTTTTCTAACTAAAAATCCATCCTTTCCGATTTCATCGACTGCGACGAAAAGATGAATATTCGCCGGCATCGCATAGCCAGGTACGTTACTTACCGAGCCGGCTTCCTTGTTTGTGGGTACTTTGCAAGAAAATTCCGTCATGCTTCAACCCACTTCTCAAGGGCCGCAACTCCTGTAGTAATTTCCAGAGTTTCTTGTTTGCTCGTAGCAATTCTCGGAGTACGTCCTGACTCATCTGAAAACCCGGTATAGACCATTCCTGACTCATCTTTGATGTGGTAGGGAACGTTAGCTAATGGCTGACCATCAGTACCAACGATACGAAACTGCTCATCGAAGACCAGTGCCCAAAGCGGCATTGCGGAAGGAGGTGTGAAATCCGCTGGAGTATGCGAGTTACCAATTATTACGGTACTGGAGCCAGTTATGACGTTATTCCCATGGGCGCCAGTGCTACCAACGGTTGCTGCAGGTAATCCATTGATGAGCACGGTCGAAGCTACATCTCCGACGATAGGGCTGCCACATGCGCTCTTATCAGTTTGCCGAGCGGCAGCTAACCCATCGAAAAAAACGTCTGGAGACCCAGAGGCAATTGGATTAACGCCATGACCAGGCAGAGGGCAAGAAGTAGGATCGGTAACGCGAGCGGCAGGCTTGCCTGACATTTTTAACATCCTTGTAAAATTAGAATCAGAGGAATTCTGGCATAAAAGAAGGGTCGCCAACCATATGTACGCCAGATTGGGGCATTGGGGGTTTGATGCTGAGTTCGATTGAGGGCTGATTGGCCTTACGAAACGATGCTAAAGACACCTGAGCTCTCCGCAACCTGCCCTTCCCCCCGCAAAAAATCCACAAACGCCCTCAGCGGCGAAGGCATGTGACGGCGTCCGTGGTAGTAAAGAAACGGACCGTCGAAGGCCTGCCACCAGTCTTCGAGTATCGGCACCAGTCGACCATCGGAGAGCGGCTCGCGTAGAAAATCCTCGAAGGTATAGACGATGCCCAGCCCGTTGATGGCCGAACGAATTGTCAAATCGTGGGACGACGTCAGCAGTTGCCCCTGAGGCGGGATACGCACGATACGGCCGTCTCGATGGAACTCGAATACGCCCACTTTTCCACTCTCAAATCGATGACCAAGCAGGTCATGGCCCGGGAGCTCTTCGGGGTGAGTGGGTGTCCCACGTTCAGCAAGATAGCGCGGGGCGGCGGCTGCAACGAAGCGCTGGCGACGGGGGCCGATGGGCACGGCGATCATGTCTTTGGCCAGGCTCTCTTCATAGCGCACGCCGGCGTCATACCCGCCAGCGTTGACGTCGACGAAGGTGTTGTCCATCACGACTTCGACGCTGACCCCTGGATAAAGACGCAGAAAACGCGCCAGCAGGTCGGGCAACAGAAAGCGTGCCACCGGCACCGGCACATTTAGCTTGAGCGTGCCGACCGGGCGCTGAGCGTCGTCGTCCAGATCGTTGAAAGCGGCGTCGATTTCTTGCAAGGCCGGGCGCAGGCGCTCGAGCAATCGCTCGCCGGCCGCCGTCGGCGTGACGCTGCGGGTGGTTCGATTGAGCAGGCGCACGCCCAGGTCGCCCTCCAGCCGACGAATGCAGTCGCTCAGCGACGAGGCGGACAGCCCCCGCTTTTGCGCGGCGGCACGAAATCCCCCCGCCTCGACCACCGCAGCAAATATCGACACATCGGTAAGGTTTGGTTTACGCATGAATGCTTCCTCCGCAGGCGCCTGACTGTACGCCATACCGTACGGGCCATCCACCAATGCCCGGCTTATCCTCGCGCATTCGTACACCGATACTGCTCACTCGCCCCGCCAACCGGGACCTGTAACGCGAATGAGACTTCCCCGATGAGCCATGTACCCGCTACGCCGAGCAATACCGCGACTCAACGTATCTTCAAGGCCGCCCGAACGCTGTTCGCCATTTCCGCGCTGACCGGCACACTGGCTGCGGAGGCGACTCCCCGAACAGAGCCGAAGCCGGACTGGTCCACCAACGACATGCCCAGCCAGAAAGGCCGCATCGTGCTGGTGACCGGGGGGACCAGCGGCATGGGCTATGAAGACGCGCTGGCCCTGACGCGAGCCGGTGCCGAGGTGATCATCGCCGCACGCAACGCCGAGCGCGGCCGCGAAGCGATCGCAAACATCAAGCAAGCCGTGCCAGAGGCGCGCGTGCAATTCGAAACGCTGGACCTTGCCAATCTGCAATCCGTGCGCGACCTCGCCAACCGTCTGCAAGGGCGCCTGCCAAGGCTCGACGTGCTGATCAACAACGCCGCGATCATGTCGCCGCCGGTTCGAGGCGTTTCGGCCGACGGCTACGAGATGCAACTGGCCACCAATTACCTGGGGCATTTCGCCTTGACCGGCCTGCTGATGCCTCTGCTACGCAAAAGCGACGATGGTCGGGTGGTCAGCCTGTCGAGCATCGCCGCCGGGCGCGCAATCCTGAACTTCGATGACCTGCAGGCTGAGCGCGCTTACGACCCTTTCGCCAGCTACAGCCAATCGAAACTGGCGATACTAAAGTGGAGTATTGAGCTGCAGCAGCGCAGCGATGCCGCCGGTTGGGGGATACGCAGCATCGCCGCGCACCCCGGT
Organism: Pseudomonas moraviensis subsp. stanleyae; assembly: GCF_036283065.1. Taxonomy (GTDB): domain Bacteria; phylum Pseudomonadota; class Gammaproteobacteria; order Pseudomonadales; family Pseudomonadaceae; genus Aquipseudomonas; species Aquipseudomonas stanleyae. Next base: position 196,490 of record NZ_JAADJI010000012.1, on the reverse strand, counting down.
GTTGCCGTGACCGAGCTGATCGCCCGTGGGCCTGGCCTGGACAGCGAATTCGGCAAACAATGGGCTGTGGAGCGGGACCTGTATCATTCCGCAGCGCAGGGCGCGCTGCCCACGCTGTATGCGGCAACGGCGCTGGAGGCTGTTGGCGGCGCCTACTATGGGCCCACCGGAAACAACGAGAAGCGCGGACCGCTGGGCTTCGCCAAGATGCCTGCGGCCGCTGCCGATCGCTCGAACTCCGACGCGCTGTGGCAACTTTCTGAGCGACTGACCGGCGTCACTTACCGCTGACCGCGCCAGCACGGGTAAACCCCGTGCCATTGCCTCGACACTCCTATAGGAGCGCAACATGGATATGTCCCTTCTCGCCCACCGCGCGGGCGCCATCATCAATGCCGAGGCTCATGAGTTGCGCCCCGCGCTCAATGGCTTTCTGCTGTTCGTTTGTCTGTTCGCCGGCTATTTCATGCTCCGTCCGATCCGCGAATCGATGGGCATCACTGCCGGCGTCGAGAACCTGCAGTGGCTGTTCACCGCGACCTTCTTCGTCATGCTGGCGGCCGTTCCGCTGTTCGCCTGGCTCAGCGCACGCGTGCCGCGCCTGCATTTCGTGGACTGGGTGTACGGATTTTTCTGCGCCAACCTGTTGTTGTTCGCCGTCTTGTTCCTGGGCGAGGAAAGCCCGTGGCTGGCGCGCGTGTTTTATGTGTGGATATCGGTCTACAACCTGTTTGTCGTATCGGTTGCCTGGAGCCTGATGGCCGACGTGTTCGACAGTGCCCAGGCGAAACGCCTGTTCGCTTTCATCGCCGCGGGCGCCAGCGTCGGCGGCCTGAGTGGCCCTGCGCTGAGCGCCTTGCTGATCGGTCCGCTGGGTGAGTCCGGCCTGATGTTGCTGGCCGCTGTTTTGCTCGGCGCTGCCATGTTGTTCAAGCGCAGGCTGATGCACTGGCGTGAACGGGGTGGCGCAGGACGCCCCGATGCCGCACCGAGCGAAAGCCCCCGCCGGCCGTTGTCGGGCAATCCGTTCAGCGGTATGACAGCCATTTTGAAATCACCTTATCTGTTCGGCATCTGTGGCTTTGTGGTGCTGTTGGCGACAGTCTCCACCTTCCTTTACTTCGAGCAGGCACGTGTCGTCGCCGAACACTTCCCGGACCGCGAGGCGCAGGTACGCGTGTTCGGCATCATCGACTTTGTCGTGCAGGCGGGCGCCCTGCTCTGTCAGCTGTTCATCACTGGACGCGTCGCCCAAAAGCTCGGCGTCGGCGTGCTGTTGGCAATCGTGCCGCTGGTGATGTGCGCTGGGTTTATCGGTCTGATCTTCGCCCCCAGCTTTGGCCTGATCGCCGCGCTGATGATCGTGCGTCGCATCGGTGAGTACGCTCTCGTGCGCCCAGGCCGGGAGATGCTGTTCGCCCCGCTCGATGCCGAAAGCAAGTACAAGGCAAAGAACGTCATCGACACCGTGGTCTACCGCGCCGGCGATGCCATCAGTGCCTGGGCGAAAAGCGCGCTGGACGCCCTCGCGCAAGGTGCAGGCATGGCAGCGCTGGTCGGCGCGTTGTGTGCACTGCTGTGGGGTCTGCTGGGATGGCGGCTCGGCGAACGGGCGGACCGACGATCCAGTGTGTCGGCAGCGCGACAAACCCACGCCTAGCGTTCAAGGGTCATTGACGGAGACCGGCATTGCCGTAGAATCGCCCGCCCAAAAAATCAGCTTGCAGAGCGAGAAGGAGCTTCGATGCAACGGGTGATGATTGTTGGTCAACCAGGGTCTGGCAAAAGTACCTTGGCGCGCAGGCTGGGTGAGCGCACGGGTTTGCCGGTGGTGCATATCGACACGATCCATTGGCAGCCAGGCTGGAACGAGCGCAGCCCGGATGAGAAGACGCGACTTTGCCTGGAGGTCGAGGCGCGTGATCGCTGGATATTCGAAGGTGGTCATTCGACCACTTGGGAAAACCGCGTGGCCCGTGCTGATCTTTTGATCTGGATCGATCGTTCGCCACCGCTTCGATTCTTGCGCGTCCTGCGTAGAACTCTGCTTAACCACGGTCAGTCTCGGCCGGACTTGCCGGAGAACTGCCCCGAGCTGCTGGCGAACCTGCCGGAGTTTCTCAGGTTCATGTGGCAGACAAGAAAAACCTCGCGAGCGAAAATCCGCCATTTCGTATCAACGGCGCCCTCAGCTTGCCGGGTGGTTCATCTGCGGTCGAATCGGCAGACGAGGATTTTTCTCGAAAGTATCGGCCATTCAAAGGGTCAGGCTTTGCAGATTGACTGACGGTTGAGCGCTTCACCAGGGAACTGCCGGTGCCAGCCATCGTCCGAGCCTAAGCGTTTAAGCAAACTGCTCGCCACGAGGTTTCCGTCTGAAAGCTGCCATCGTCAAAAATATCGTCTGAAAGCGCTGTGCGAAACCATCGAAAAGAATCATTGGTGGCGGTGCGACCTGGCGGTTCTGACCGCTGAGGGGGTGGACCTCTGCCTCAGCGTGGGAACAACAACGTCACGGCGAAGCGAAACCCCCAACCCTGTGGGCCGTCATCCGGGCTGTCGAGCCAGTAGCGTGGGCCGGCTTGCACCGTCAGTGGCTGCCCGCCGATTTTCAACAGTTGCGTAACGGTAAGATTGATCGGCACTGACCATTCACGCGCCTGCCAGTTGTAGGTCGACTCAGTGTTTACACCCCATGTAGTAAAGGTGCGGGTGGTATAGGAGAGGAAGGGTTGCAGGAAAGTCTGATCAACCTTGTCCTTGTCATCTGGCGGACTGCCGTCCAGACCCCAGATGTGATTCGCCAGAATGCCATGGGTCCAGCCATTTTCCTGCTTCAGGGCAACGGCGGTCGGGCCGACGCCCCACTGTTCATTACCCAGCAACTCATCGCTGCCGGTGGGAATCAATACCGCCGGGCCGGCGCCGAGAATCCAGCCACTTGCCGTGGGTTCTTTCGGAGAAAAGAAAAAGCTCTGGGTGATATCACCCACACCGGACTTGTCTGCCGCACCATTGGGGGCCAGACCATGTTGGTCGATAACCGGCAGGATCGTGCGCGAAATGAGGTTCCAGTCATCGTTGAGTGTGATTGGCAGGACCGGTTGGATATTGGTCACGCTGCGCATGCCTTCTCCGGTCGGCCCCATTTTCTGATCCCAGTTGTACTGCACCGGCAAGCTGTACATGGCTGCGACAGGGTTAAGAGCTTTTTTGGCCAGCTCGGCCGAGTCTTCAGCTTGAGCGATGGACACAAAGCACTGCGAAACGGACATTGCCGAGAGGAGATAACGCCAGCGGCTTTTCAGATTCATTTGCTTATCCCCCGAAATCAACCAAGCAGGGATGAGAGTAGGCAACAGTGATCAATATGCAATCTTGAGCGACCATTGGAACCGTGCGGTCATTAGTGACCGGCTGTTTATCTCGGGGCGAACCTCTTGTAATGACTCCGGCCTTGTCGAGCTGATGGTCCGACAAAACGGTCATCCTTCGTGCGCAAACCGAACCTTTACCCGCAAGCATCGTCCGAGCTTAAGCGTTTAAGCAAACTGCTCGCCACGAGGTTTCCGTTTGAAAGCTGCCATCGTCAAAAAATACCGTCTGATCATCAAGACCCTTGGCTACGTGGGCTGGTCGTTGTTCTGGCTGTTGCTCTGGGACATTGCCGTCACCGTGGACTTCATGCTGTTTCTCAACGCCAAGCTGAACCTGCCGCTGATGCCGCTGACCTTGCTCGGTTCGGCGTTGATCGTGTTGATCAGTTTTCGCAACAGCAGCGCTTACAACCGCTGGTGGGAAGCGCGGACGTTGTGGGGGTCGATGATCAACAATTCCCGCAGCTTCGCCCGGCAAGTGCTGACGCTGCTGGATGACGCCGGCGGCGAGGTGAATCCGGTCAAGTCGACGCTGTTGCGCCGCCATGTCGCCTATGTGAATTGCCTCGCCGCGCATCTGCAAGGCCAGCCGTGTCCCGACGAGGTGCGGGCGTTTATTCCCGCCGAAGAGTTCGCCCGCAGTGGTACAACCAATAACTTTGCCAACGATATCCTCACCGGCTCGGCGACCCTGCTCGCCAAGGAATACAAGGCCGGGCATCTGGACAGTATTCGCCTGGCGCGGCTTGAGTCGACGCTGGTGGATTTGTCCAACAGCCAGGGTGGCATGGAGCGGATCGCCAATACCCCGCTGCCCTACCCTTACGTGTATTTTCCGCGGCTGTTCATTTCGCTGTTCTGCCTGATCGTACCGATAGGACTGGTGGAATCCCTCGGTTGGTTCACGCCGCTGGCGTCGACCGTGGTCGGGTTCATGCTGCTGGCCATCGAACGCATCGGCACCGATCTGCAAAGCCCGTTCCGCCACAGCGAACACCAGATTCAGATGGAAGCGCTGTGCGAAACCATTGAAAAGAACTTGCAGTCGATGCAGCGTGATTCCTTGGGGGATGTGCGCAGGCTTGAAGAGCCCGCTTAAGGCGCTGCTTTAGCAGCAGCGCTTTTCATCGGATGCAGAGCAATTATTGATAAGTGTCCGCCTCCTCGGCCGGATAAAACTCGCCCTGCTTGCCCAGCTCTTCCAGTCGTTCGCGCGCGATCACTTCAACGCGAGCCACTGCGGCCTGATCGTCAGGATCCACCAGTTGCAAACACAGGCGTCGGACATTCTGATCATGGGTGCCCTCGCTGAGCATTTCGTGGGTGAAGACCTGTTCAGCACGCCATAGGCATAACTGGGTATGAGTCCCGCCGAGCCATATCTCGTTGATTGATCCAAGATCAGTGGTTGCCAATTGATCCACGGTAATTGTCTTATCCATTGCGCCGTACCTTGAAAATGCTTGTGTACAGGTACGACTTGCAGGCATAGCGAGTCGTTCAAGTCGTCGACAGTCCCCACGCCCCTGTCTCACTTATTCGGAAGATTCCTGTGAAATCGCCAAAAATCGAAGATTACATCGCTCAATGGCCATTACTGGGCGTGGACTCCGCTGCCCCTTGGGCGGTGGCTCAGGATTGCGAGAGCCGGATTCTGGAATTGCTTGAAACGCTCGGCCCGGGATACCGGCGCCACGACTATTGTGCGATTCATGAAACCGCCATCGTTGAGCAAGGCGCCGTTCTCAAAGGCGCAATCATCATCGGCGCGGGCTGTTTCGTAGCAGCGGGCGCTTACCTCCGTGGAGGCGTTTACCTAGGCAGAAACTGCATCGTTGGCCCCAGCTGTGAGCTGAAAAGTACCTTCATGCTCGATGGCAGCAAGCTTGCCCACTTCAACTTCGTCGGCGACTCATTGATTGGCGAAGCGGTGAATATTGAAGCCGGCGCGATCATCGCCAACTACCGCAACGAACTGGACGGGGCTTATATCAAGATCCGCCACGAAGATCAGGTGATCGAAACAGGTGTCAGCAAGTTTGGAGCGCTGGTGGGTGATGGCTGCAAGATTGGCGCAAACGCTGTGATTGCTCCTGGCGCTTTGTTGCGGCCCCACACACGTGTGCCTCGTCTGGGGTTGATTGATCAGTTTGCTTACGAGTAACACCAGATAGTGGCGAGCGTCAGTTTTCGACCAGAAGCAAAAGTGCTTACTTTTGCCGCGTAATTTGTCTTCGCGGCATTCTCAGAAACTCGCCTTCGACATTCGCTCCGGACTGATGACTGACCTTCGCCACAGACAGCCAAAGGCGCACATTCCCACCGCATGCCCGCTATATCGGCCTATCGGTACGTCAACTCTTCCGAGCCCAACTCCCGAACATCACATCACCGACGTAGATACCCGAAGAAGCTGATCGCTCCTGATCCAGACGCGCCTGCAACGTGTCAATGTCGACCTCTTCTGCACTGGCCACCCCTAACGCAATGATTCGTGGCAAGCATGCTCGAACGATGGCGCCAAGGCTGTAGGGAGCATCCGGCGTCTGTACCAGGCACTCAGCGCGCACGCTTTCAACGGTCAAGCCTGCCTGGGTGAAAATGCCGTGCAGGTTGAACCCGATGTGCAAATCCGCGCCTTCGTGAGCGAGCATTTGCTGTAACCAGCGTTGCGCTCTTGCATGCAAAGGGAAAGGCTCGACGCTGGCAGGCGCCAGCGTCGTATCGTGTTCCTGGAAGACCATGATTCCGCCGGGACGCAGACACTTCGACAGCGCCCGGATCGTCGCCACCGCATCCGGTTGATACATCAGCACGCGTCTGCCGACGATGCCGTCAAAAGTGCCGATAGAGTCAGGCAATTCCTGGAGATCTGCCTCGAGAAAATTCAGCGCATGTCCTGCGGTGCGCTGGCGAGCAATGGCAATCGCAGCGGCGTCGTGATCGACCCCGATGACTTCCCCGTTTTCCACTAGATCACACAGCAGCAAAGAAACATCACCCGAACCGCAGCCTACGTCGAGGATCCGCATTCCTTTGCCGATGCCCGCGTCGATCAGCAAGCGTGTGGTGAAGTCGAGTCGGTTGAGCGGCATTATCAAATTCCCTGAGTTTTCCGAAAAATCATGGCAGGCACGTCAGTCATCTGCCACCCAACAGCGCTTCATCTTTCGCCACCGCACGTTGATAGGCGTCGCGGCTGGTCAACTTCTCGGCATAGGCGAGAAACGCAGGCCTCGGCGGCAAGGTTTGCAAGCCTAACCCCCAGCCAATGTGGGAGCCAACATAAACGTCTGCAGCGGTGAAGCGTTCCCCGGCGATAAACGGCTGCGCCAATACCGCGCGCTCAAGCTGATCGACCGTGCGCTCATAGCTTCCGTATCCAAAGAAAAACTCCTGATCCGGCGTTGGGTTGAAACCGGCACGGTGGTTGGTGACCGCCTGCTCCAGCGGCCCCGCAGCGAAAAACATCCAACGGTAAAAAGCGGCCCGTTCCGTCGCCAGTGGGGCCAGCCCGGCTTCGGGAAATGCCTGCGCCAGGTACGCACAGATGGCGGCAGTTTCTGTTATGGTTTGGCCGTTGTGAACCAGGGCCGGGATCTTTCCCATCGGATTCACGTCGCGAAAAAAGCCGACACGCCGATCATCAGCATCGGCCATCGTTGGCACTGCCAGCGCAGCACCACCCCAACGGTCAGCCTGACTGGTCGACTGATAATCCATCACCACCGTCTCATACGCGCAGCCGATTTCTTCGAGCATCCAGCGCACCATGCGTCCACGCGAATTGGGATTGGTATAGAACGTCATTGTCATCGTGAGCTCCTTTTGGCTCGGTGTGTTGACGACAATGTTAAGAGCGAATTGATGTCAGCCCGTGGGCAACTTCCGCCAGAATACTTGCAGAACGCGCCATTCGCGGCGTGTTGCATCACGCATTACCGCCATCCTGCGGTTCGGAGCCTGGAAATGTCGTACCTTCACACCAGCGCCGAGCGGTGCAAATTGCCCAAGGTGTTCTGGGAATCAATAGCGCAGCTGGGCCTGGATCCGTCGTTGATTGAGCAACATGCTCAACTGCCCCACGACCTTCATCTGAACGAATCGACCTTTGTCAGCACACCGCAGTTGTTCGCTGTCTGGAACGCCATTGAGGCGCTTTCGGCAGATCCCGCTTTTGCGATAAAAATGGTTCGCGACACGCCCAGTGCGAAGCACAAAATGGCGTTCATCACGGCGTTATATGCGGCTGATTATCGCGACGGACTTGCGCGGTTGGCGCGCTTGCAGCGCCTGTGCAGTCCCGACAAATTATCCATGGTCGAGCGCCAGGACACTGTGTCATTTACGATTCAGTGGCCATCCGGCTCCGGGCCTGCGCCCTATCTTTCAGTGGAGGCGTGTTTTGCCTTGGTACTGGAACTCGGTCGACGAGGCACCGGTAAACACATCAAGCCTCTGTCATTGAGTTTGAGACGGCCAAAGCCACCGCTGGAAACCCATGCAGATTATTTCGCCTTTCCCATCAACTACGGCGCCAGCCATGACGAGATGGTCGTGAGCGCCTCTGATCTTGAGCGGCCGTTTCTGCACCACAATGCGCAGGTGCTGCACATGATGAGCCCCGGCCTCGATGCCGCATTACGCGCAATCGAAGCGCCGGTTGGCTTCTGTGAGCAGGTCATTGAAATACTCAAGCGCACGCTGGCGAATGGACGGCCAAGTTTGCAACACCTGGCCCGAGAACTGTTGCAGAGCGAGCGAACCTTGCAGCGCCGCTTGGCGTCCGAGGGCACGACCTTCAACGCACTGCTCAACGAGGCGAGGCGTCAAGTGGGGTTGCACCTGCTGGCTGATACGAGCCTGGAGCTCAAAGAGGTGGCGTATCTTCTGGGTTATGACGACGTCAACTCTTACTATCGGGCTTTCCGGCAATGGGAAAAGGTTTCGCCCAGTCAGTGGCGTCGTTCGTTTAATAGCTGATATGAACCAGGTCTGAAGCCGCCGGCTCTCAAAATGATGTCCGCTCTAGTTGGCGATAAATTTGTTGTTGGTTTTATTTGTCGTACTGTCAACAAACCAAATCGAGCCCCCTTCTGTTAAAACCTTACTGCATTCCTTGCCGTATTTTTGATAGGTAATGCAGATCACATCCTCTGTAACAACCCAGCTTCCCGACTGCATGGACTCGCTTGAGATGTGAATCTGTGCAGTTCCGTCAGCGCTTAATACTTGAGAAAAAGGATAGCCAGTGGAAGTTACGCTGGAATGTTTTCGGCCTATGACCGTAGTTTTTATTTCGCTGCCCGTTAGCTGCCTTGCGTTCGCCGGTGCGTCCGCATGGGCGTCGAGTGCAGCTTGATGACCAGACGATGCGCAGCCAACCATGAATAGAATGGCAAGCGCGCAGAAAATTATCTTTTTCATAACTTTCATCCTTTCACTTGTTGAAGCGCGATTGGAGTACCGGTCTGATATTAGACAAACACTGGATCAACAATATATTCGATCACGATAAAACCAATCGCACTCGCTTCTATATTTCGTAAACTTGTAAAGTTATCGGACACAGTCATAGTTAGTTTATAGCGTCGGCGCCATTCGTTTTTTGAGAATTCCTGCACGATTCACCTTGACCATATATTTACTGGCGCCCGATTGCTGAATTTTTCAATGCTCACCGGCAAATTCCCAGTCGCGCCGCAAGTCGCCTACGACGCATATCGTTCCATCAGAAATGACCGTTGAAAGCCTAAAGCAGACGAATCCCAAGCCTTGTCACCAGACAGTCATGCCGGTCTTCTAATCTTCCTGCCTCAACTGATGACCCAAGAGCCCGCATTTCAAAATGCCGCCCATCACCGCCACCTCCGCATCCCGCCAAAAAATCATCCTGCGCTCCGACAACCTCACCTCCGCCGACTTCGGTGCCCTCTTCTCCAGGCTCTTCGGCAATCGCTACGCCGATACCCCGCCGCCGCCCTCCAACATCATCATCGGCGGGGTCTACGGGCGGCACGACGGGGTGAGTTTTCGGCGCATGCATTACCACGGCGATTTCAGCGTCACCCTCCCCGATCAGCAAAACGAAATCACCTTCGTCATTCCCACCGCTGGCAAGATCGTTTTCAACCACGTCACTGAATCCATCGGCATGGCGCACGTCGGTCTGGCGATCGACAAGGCGGATATCCGTTCGATGCGCTTTGTTGACGATCACGCGCATCACGGCATTTCGATCAATCGTCAGCAGCTCACCGAGCGTTTGTCGACGCTGCTGGAGAAGCCGATCGTGCAGAAGATTGCGTTTGCGCCCAGGGTTGATCTGCATTCACCGGCATTCCAAGGCCTCAAGGCGTTGATCGATCTGGCCACCGGCACCGAGTTCGATGCCTTGATCAACAGCGGCACGTTGATGCCCTCGCGTTTGCGCGAGATGTTGATCGATGCGGTGCTGGAGGCGTGGCCGCACAATTTCACCGAGGCGTTGCGCCGGCCCGCGCCGAGTGTGGCGCCGCGGCATGTGAAGGTGGCGATGGAGTTTATTCAGGCGCATCCGCAGCAACTGGTCAGCGGCGTGGAGCTGGCGCGGTTGAGTCACGTCAGTCAGCGCGCGTTGCAGGAAGGTTTCCGGCGTTTTGTCGGGATGTCGATCGTGGCGTACCAGCGCCAGGTGCGTTTGCAACGCGCGCATGAAGCGTTGGTACGGGGGCATGCCGGATCGGTGACGGAAGTGGCGCTACGTTTTGGCTTCAGCAATGTCGGGCGCTTTTGTCAGTATTTTCAGGAGGCTTATGGCGTAAGCCCGGCGGAGTTGAAAGCCAGGCGTTGACCATTCGCTCCGGTGACATCTGCATTTGATTGAACAGCAGGAATCTCAGGGCGACTAACCCCAGACAGGCCACTTGGCGAAAAAGGGGGTTTCAATGACCGAGGATTTCATCGGCTTTTTCACGACGCACACAATTTTGGGAATTTCACTGGCGAACTGGGTGCTGGCGTTTCTCGCCGCGACGCTCAGTTATCTGCTGACCACCACGGCGATCCGTTTCGTGTTCCGCAAGGTGCAGGCGCGGGCCAGCGCCGGCAATGGGCATCTGACGTACATGGCCAGCGAAGTGCTGGCGGCGACCAGCACCACGTTGCTGCTGTTGGCGTCGATCCTGGTCGGCATCGGGTTGCTGGATTTGCCGGAGCGCTGGCTCGGGCGGGTCAGCAGTTTGTGGTTCGTCGTCGCGGCATTGCAGGTCGGCCTGTGGACCAACCGCGCACTGGCACTGGGGCTGCATCGCTATTTCTCGCGGCACAACGCGACTGGCACCTTTCAAGCAAGTGCCTTGGCGACCCTGAGCCTGTGGGGCGTCAAGGTGTTGCTGTGGGCGGTGATTCTGCTGGCAATGCTGTCGAACCTCGGCGTCAACATCACTGCGTTTGTCGCCAGCCTTGGTGTCGGCGGTATCGCCGTGGCGCTGGCGGTGCAGAACATTCTCGGCGACGTGTTCGCCTCGCTGTCGATTGCCGTCGACAAGCCGTTCGAGGTGGGCGATTTCATCGTCGTCGGCACGTTGGCCGGTACGGTCGAGCACGTCGGCCTGAAGACCACGCGCATCCGCAGTCTCGGCGGTGAGCAGATTGTCATGGCCAACGCCGACATGATCGGCAGCACCATTCAGAACTACAAACGCTTGCAGGAGCGTCGGGTGGTGTTCGAGTTTCGCCTGACTTACGAGTGCACGACCGAACAGATCCGCCAGATCACCCAGCGCGTTGAAAGCATCATCAAGAACGAAAAACAGGCGCGCTTCGACCGCTGCCATTTCCGCAGTTTTGGTGAGAGCGCGCTGGAATTCGAGACGGTGTATATCGTTCTGGACGCCAGCTACAACGTCTACATGGACGTGCAGCAACGCATCAACCTGGCGATCATGGAAGCGGTCGCCGAGCTGGACGCGACGTTCGCCTTCCCGGCGCGCACGGTGCATGTCGCCTCGCTGCCCGAGCCCGCCGCGCAGCCGGCACGCACACAACAATCGTCGCGTGCGCAGCATGCCTGAGGCCGAAAGTAACCTGTGGCGAGGGAGCTTGCTCCCGCTTGACTGCGCAGCAGTCCCGTCTTTTTAGGGCCGCTTCGCGACCCAACGGGAGCAAGCTCCCTCGCCACATTGATATGTTCGCCGGGGTTAGAACGCGTAACTGGCCTTGAGTCCGCCATTGAAACCATGGCTATCACCGCCACCGTTGGCGCCAACCTCAGCGCCCACACTCAGGGCGCCGAGGTTGGCCATCAGATTAACGCCGCCGCTGAACTGATCTCGGTTATCGAAAGCCGCGCGCTGCTCGATATCCAGCCCCAGCAGATGACCTTCGCTGTCGACTTGCTGATCCCCGAGCGCACGTTCATAGCCCACGCGGACGCCCGGAACCAACTGCCACGCACCCATCGCCACTGGGGCGAATGACACGTCGAGATTGACCACTGCGCTGTGGCGGGTTTGCTTGATGCTGTCGACGTCGAGCGCCAGTTCACTGCCCTTCTCCTGGAAACCCTGCAAGTCGAGATGACTGACGCGAAAGCCCAGGCTTGGTTCGACGATCACTCCGCTGAGCGGTGCGCGATAACCCAACGCCAAGGTCGCGCCGGTGAGATTGCCGTGGGTGTCACCTTTGGCTGTGCCTAGGCCACCGCCAAGCTCGCGCTGGCTGTCGTAGTCGACGTAACCGGCACTGGCGCTGGCGTCGACAAACACGCCGCGCTCAAGGCTGGTCAAGCCGTAACGCGCCCCGAGATTGAGGAAGGTGAAATCAGTATCGGCCTCGCCATCGGCCCCGCCGACGTTGCCCTTGCTGTAGCCGAAACCGCCACGCGCGCTGAGTTGCTCGCTGAAGCGTTGAGTGATGCCGAGCATCAGGCCCTGGCTATGCTCGTTGCTGCTGTCGGCGTGGGCCGAGCCGTCGGTGCCGAGGTAACTCGCGAGTGCGCTGCTCCAGAGGCGGTATTGGCCGACCTTCAGATCGCTGCCGCTGGCGAACGCTGCGGCGGCTTGTTCGATCATCGCGTTCTGGCGCAGCAGATAGCTGGCCGCATCGGCGTGGACTTGGCCGCCGACTTGAGATTCGACACCGCCCAAAGTGCCGGCGTCGATCGCCGATTGCAGGTAGTAGTTGTAGGCGCTGTAGGTGCCGGACAGCTCGCTGTCCTGCAACTGCCGCAGCAATTCGGCGCCAGCGGCGGCATTGCCGATCAGCCCGGCCTGCCCCGGCAAGCTGTTGTACTCGACCAGTTTGCCGCGCAGCACGTAAATGGTCTCCTGCGACAGACCGAGGCCCTGCTTGAGGTAGTTGTCCATGCTGCCGTACTCGGCGGCGACCTGGTCGAGGCCGGCCTGCAAGTAACTGGCCTGCACGCCGAGCAGCGGCTCGTACACGGCAGCCATGCTCGGCGGCAAGGCTTTCAGAGTCGCAGCGACGCGGGCGGCGGTGTAGTCGTTGGTCGCCAGATAGTTGGCCATGATCGTCGCCTCATCAACGCCGGCGATGCTCTGCAACACAGCGGCGGTCCAGCCGGTGCGATCCTTGCCGGCGGTGCAATGGAACAGCTGCGCGGCGTCGACACTCGCCAGTTCATTGAACAACTGGCCGAACTGCCCGCGCATGCCGGCATCGCTGACGAAAGCGCGGTTGGTCTGTTCCATCATCGCCACGGCTTCGGCCGCGCTGTGGAACGAAATGTTGGTGATGTCCGCACCGGAGGTGGTGCTGCCGATAATGTCGATGTTGCGATAGGCCGCGCCGCTGATCAGGGTGTCGGGCGTGGTGGCAATTTCACCGGGCGTGCGCAGGTCGTAGATGACTTTGATGCCCAGACCATTGAGCGTCGCCAGGTCCGCCGCCGACGGCGTCAGCGCATTGGAGCGGTAGAACACGCCGCTGCGCATAGTGCCGTCATGGGCGGTGGAATACGCGGTCGTAATGCCGGCGATATCGCGGAAGTTGTCGATACCGGACAAGCGCGGCGTGTCGAGGGCGACAGGCTCGGCCGCGTGGGCAGCAGCGATGGACAGGCTCAGAACGGACAGCGAACACAGAAGACGTTGGAACACAATGCAGCCTCATGAAATCAGCGTTGGGCTGGTCACTATGGGCAGGCGAGTGGGAAGCAATATGACAGTTTCGGGCGGCAACAAAATGCCTGCGCGAATGGGCCGTGGGATGCGTGATCTGTCCAAAAATCTCGAAATTGTTGAGGACCCTGTGGGAGCTAGCCTGCTCGCGAAAGCGGCGTGTCAGGCAACTCGATTGAAACCCCAAAAAAGCGTTCGCGAGCAGGCTCGCTCCCACAGGGGTATTACAGTGGACGTGGGAAAGTATCCGGTTTTTGTACTTGTCGCGCGCAGCGACAACGCCTTATAAGACTGCCATCACTTTCAAGAACAAGAGGCTGTACCCATGAGCAACGCCTGGAACGAAGGTTATTTCACCGACGAAGGCTACACCTACAGCTATAGCCGGGAGATCAATCCGGTATTCCTGCGTTACTGCCTGTTGTTGCGAGGTTTTGCCACGCTGGACAGCAGCGACGGCGTGCACTGCGAACTGGGCTTTGGCCAAGGTGTGTCGATAAACATCCACGCCACAGCCAACCCGGGCTCGTTTGTCGGCACGGATTTCCACCCGGGCATGGCCGCTCACGCCATCGACCTCGCGGCTGCCGCTAACAACGGCGCCCGCCTGTATGACGACAGCTTCGAACAGCTGCTCGCACGCAACGATCTGCCGCAGTTCGACAGCATCAGCCTGCACGGCATCTGGACCTGGGTCAGCCGCGACAACCAGAAACTGATCGTCGAATTCGCCCGCCGCCACTTGAAACCGGGTGGCATGCTTTACGTCAGCTACAACTGCTTCCCCGGCTGGTCGCCATCGGCGCCGCTGCGCAATCTGTTCAGCCTGCACGATCGTTTTGCCAATGCCTCGTCGCGCTCCGATCAGCGCATCGAAGCCGCGCTGCAATTTTCCGAAGCACTGCTCGCCGCCAACCCGAAATACGCCGCTGCGGCGCCGAGCCTCGGCGCGCGGCTGCAGAGCATCAAAGGCCAGGATCGTCACTACGTCGCCCACGAATATTTCAACCGCGACTGGAATTGCATGTATTTCACCGACATCGTCGATGCGCTGGCCCCGGCCAAGCTCGACTACGCCACCACCGCCGTTCCGCTGGACTCGGTCGACCCGCTCAATCTGAGCGCTGAAGGCATGGACTTCCTGGAAAGCATCGAACACCCGATCATGCGTGAGCAAGCGCGCGATTACTTCGTCAACCAGCACTTCCGCCGCGATCTGTACGTGCGTGGCGCCACCCGGCTATCGGCTGCCGAACGCCGCGCGCGGATGCTGCACAGCCGTTTCGTGCTGCTGCAACCCTGGGAAACCGTCGCGGGCTCGGTCACCGGTCCTGCCGGCGAAGCGACCCTGCAAGCGGAGATCTACGACCCGGTGCTCGATGCGCTGGCGGCGCAGGACTATGCAGCCAAATCGATGCGCCAATTGCTCTGCGAAGCTGCCCCGCTGAGTTACGACGACCTCGAACAAGCCCTCGCCGTGCTGATCGGCATGGGCGCCGTCGCACCGTGCCAGAGCGAGGGCGCCGAATCGCAGGTCAGCGGGCGCTGCGCTGCACTCAATCTGCAACTGTGCAAACGCTCGCTGTACGGCGCCAACATCCAGACCCTGGCCAGTCCCGTCACCGGCGGCGGCGTGACGGTCAGCCGCTTTCAGCAGTTGTTCCTGATCTCGATCAAGCAAGGCAAACAGCAGCCGGCCGAATGGGCGCAATTGGCGTGGGGGGTGATCAGCGAACAAGGTGAAGTACTGGTCGACAATGGCCAGCCGCTGCTCACTGCCGAGGCCAATATTGCCGAACTGACCAGACAGGCTCAGGTGTTCGCCGAGCAGACGCTGCCTGTGCTCAGAGCACTGAAAATCGCCTGACGCGTCAATCGGGTCTGTTTATCTCTACAGAACGACCCAGTCTGCTCCCTCTCCCTCCGGGAGAGGGCTGGGGTGAGGGGCTTTTGATTCTGGATGTCACGGGTGAACCCTGCCCCCGAGCCAACCGTCCTGTTTGCGGAACTTTCCGCCCTCTGCCGTCCGTCCAGCACACCTGCGAAAAACGAAATTTCCGCTCCAGCCGCTCCTCACAACTATGCATGCGCTCACACCCACAAGGGTGACTGCGCGATAGCCTGGTCTGAGGAAAATTTGAATGTTCATACATAACAAGCGACTTCAGTACACCGTTCGAGTGGCCGAGCCCAACCCGGGTCTGGCCAATCTGCTTTTGGAACAATTCGGGGGAGCCAATGGCGAACTGGCCGCGGCAGCGCGCTACTTCACTCAAGCCTTGGCCGAGGAAGATCCGGGGCGAAAAGATCTTCTGCTGGACATTGCCACCGAGGAGTTGAGCCACCTGGAGGTGGTCGGTTCGATCATCGTAATGCTCAACAAAGGTGCCAAAGGCCAACTAGCCGAAGGCGTTCAGGAAGAAGGCGAGCTGTACCGCGCGCTGAATGGCGCCGGCAATGACTCGCACATCACCAGCCTGCTCTATGGCGCAGGCGCGCCTCTGGTCAATTCGGCCGGTGTGCCGTGGACGGCGGCGTATGTGGATTCGATCACCGAGCCGACCGCCGACTTCCGGTCCAACATCGCTGCCGAAGCGCGGGCGAAAATCCTCTACGAACGCCTGATCAACATCACCGATGATCCGGGTGTTAAAGAGGCGCTTGGCTTCCTGATGACACGAGAAATCGCCCATCAACAGTCGTTCGAAAAAGCCCTGCATTCGATCCAGCCAAACTTCCCGCAGGGCAAACTGCCGGGCATGCCTGAGTTCACCAACAAGTACTTCAACATGTCCGGCGAACCGAACGTTCGTGGTCCGTGGAACGAGGGCGGTGCGTGGGAGTACGTGGAAAACCCAGAGCCGGCAGTCGACGGCGGCGATGGTCTGGCGACCGTCACCCTTCCCGCTGAAGACGAACAGGTGCTGGAAGCCATGAAGATCCGCACGGCCTCTGACCCACTCAGCGAACCGGTGACCGGCGCTGATCTGGGCTCGGGTTACGTGCAAGGCAAAGATGTCTGAACCCAGTCCGGCGGCCCCGCACCGGGGTCGCCACTTGCTCAAGGAGAACCCCATGAAAAGCAGCAAAGTCCTGGCACTGACCTCTGAACATTTTCAACACTTGATGGAGCAGGCATCCGCTGGGTTCGAGCTCGACTGCAAACAGGCCTGTCGAGGACTGAAAGTCAGCATGGCGGTGAATGTTTTCGGCCTGGGCACGCTGATGCCGAATAATTTCGCCGATGAAGCCACCTTCCAGCCATCGGACGAACAGCCCCCTCTCGACGACGACTTCCCTGCGATGCGCATGGTTGCCAAGCGCACATTGACTGAGCGAAGCCGCTCAATCGACATGGCTGAACATTTTCATCGGTAACAGGAGGCTGACATGAGAACGCTTAAAAATCCGGGTCTCCCGATCGTCGCCCCTGGGCTGCCGTTTCTGCTGGGCTGTGCGATATTCGCCGGCGGGACGCTGATCATGATCAGCGAACTGGCGGGGAAATTCATTGCGCTATGAACCTTATGTCGCTGCTGCGTGCGCAGCTGATCCGAACGTTCAAAACAACACCGCAGCCGCTTCCCTCATGAAGATCTCGACCGTCTTCGGCCCTATCCCCTCGAACTCGGACAGGCGCTTTTCCAGCGCCTTACGGTCCGCGCTCGCTGCCACGATGTTGCTGACCTTGCCGGCGTACTCGCTGTTGAGCTTGTTGGCCAACGCGAGCAATCGCGACGCCGTGCTCTCGTCGTAGCGCACGTAACGCGCCTGCCCCAGCATCGACACCAGTTGACGGTGAGTACACTGCGCGAGCTTTTGCGGCGTGTCTTTTTGATGCTGCTCTACTATGACTTGATACGCCTTGGCGGCGATCGCGCCCTGAATCCTTTTGCCCATCAGAAAACTGGCAAGCAGCCATTTGAACAGGCCGGTTTCGCTGGCGTTGTGCAGATCGATGTTCAAGTCACCAGCCGTGATGATTTCACTCACAAGTCTCACCTTAACGCGCGCTTCAATTACAGATGTTGACCCGGCACACCTTTGAACGATCCAATGACCGCCGCCTGGCCAAGGCAATAAATTGAATCCCCAGTGGAAAAGGATGGTCATCTTTCAGGAGATGAGAGATGACAAGCATAAGGACCTTCAAATGCTCGGTCGCAAACTGCCCGACAGCAAAGGGCATGACGCCGCAGAAACCGCTCCCATCAAAGCTGCCAGCGAGATAGCCGCGTTCCGCCTGACCGTGATCTTCATGCTGACGGTGATTCTGGCGTTTCTGGGAGTGGAAGGATGGCGGACGTGGCGTGACTACCACGCCGCATTTTCGTCCGCGCGGGATTCGGTCACCAACCTCGCCCGGGCAACGGCGCAGCACGCCGAGGACGCCATTCGCCAGGTAGACGTATTGACCGCCGCGCTGGGCGAGCGCGTCGAAGGCGATGGTTTGCAGAACATTGACGTGCCGCGCATTCACAAGTTGCTGGTCCAGCAAGCCAAGCTGATGCCGCAGTTGCACGGCCTGTTCATTTACGGCCCGGACGGGCACTGGATCGTCACCGACAAGGAAAACATCCCGGACCCGGCGAACAATGCCGACCGCGATTACTTCCAGTACCACCGCACCCACACCGATCGAAACGTGCGTATCGGTGATGTCGTCAAAAGCAAATCCACCGACGACCTGATCATTCCGATTTCGCGCCGCCTGAATAACCCGGACGGCTCCTTCGCCGGCGTGCTGCTGGGGACGATCAAGGTCAGTTACTTCGTCGACTATTACGGCGATTTCAAGATCGACGACAAAGGTGCACTGGTACTGGCGTTGCGCAACGGCACCATCCTCGTACGACGCCCCTTCATCGCCTCGGTGATCGGTCAGAGCCTTGCCGACAGCGAAGTTTTCAAGAACTACCTGCCCTATTCCAATCAAGGTATCGCCGAGGTCCGAGCCATCGTCGACGGCACCCAGCGTTTATACGGTTACCGCGCCTTGACCACGTACCCGTTGGTGGTGGAAACCGGACTTTCCCGCGAATCGATCATTGCCCCGTGGCGCTGGGACCTGATCAAAACCGGCTTCGTGTTGTTGTCGGTGATTACCGCGTTCACGGTCTTCGGATTGATCGTCTTGAGGCAATTGCGCCAACGCATGGTGATGGAAAAGGATCTGCGCAAGGCCCACCAGGCCATGAAGGACATGGCCTTGACCGACAGCCTGACCGGGCTGGCCAACCGGCGTCGCCTGGATACCGCACTGGCCGACGAGATTCGTCTGGCCAGACGTCAGGGCTCGTCGATTTCATTGATCATGCTCGATGTCGATCACTTCAAACTCTACAACGACACCTACGGGCACGCGGCGGGTGACGATTGCCTGAGCGCCGTCGGCCAAGCGATTGCGCACGCGGTGAAACGACCGGGTGATCTGGCCGTGCGTTATGGCGGCGAGGAATTCTCCGTGTTGCTACCCAACACGGATATTCGAGGGGCGGCGCTTGTGGCAGAGGAAATACTTGAGGCCATTCGCTCATTGCGCATCGAGCATAGAGCTCATCCGCTGGGCCACGTCACCGCCAGCGCGGGTATTGCGGTTGGCAAACCGGCTGAACACGAGATGAGCCCCGCCATGCTGATCGATTCGGCTGACAAGATGCTTTATGCGGCGAAGCAGCAGGGCCGTGATCGTTATTGCACTGGCGGGGGCAGTGGCCTGGAGTGCGATGGATCGTGAAGGTCAGTTAGTTCGACTGACCACCCGGATATCTGTAATCCCTACCCGCTCGGCCTGCTCGATAATCTGCTCTGGCGTCGAATCCGCCGTGGGCATGACCAGGCTGTTTTCGGCATCGCCCAAATGCAGTTCCAGCAGGTGCATCGCCGCGTCGTGCCCGGCCAGTTGCGCGTCTTTGAGTTCGAGCAGATAGGTCCGAGGCTCGCCGTTGAATCGGTATTCGATGTGATAGGTGTACATGATGTCGTCCGCGTCGGTGGGAAAAGGCAGTGTTTATCCTGACGCGATGGTCAGCTTTTAGTTCAGCCGGAATGCCAAATTGCATTTGCAAACAAACTTTTTGCGCAGCGAAGCGTCCTCTTCTTAACTCTCCACAACAGCTGATCACAGCTAAGGACCGGCAATGACCTTTTTCATTTTCCTTTTGGCCTGCGCGGCGGCGGCAACCACTGGCGTGATGTTCAAACCCGGCCCGTGGTACGAAGCGCTGACCAAGCCTTCGTTCACCCCGCCCAACTGGGCCTTCCCCGTGGCCTGGACAATCATTTACCTGTTGCTGGCCTGGGCCGGTTATCGCCTGAGCCTGATCCCCGGCAGCCAAACGGTGCTGGCCTTGTGGGCCGCGCAGATTGCCCTGAACACGCTGTGGACGCCGGTGTTCTTCGGCGCGCATCAGGTGCTGGCGGCGTTGGTGATTCTGGGGGTGCTGTGGCTGGTGGTCGCGGTGATGGTGGTACTCGCGCTGCAACTGGACGTGGTCACCGGGCTGATTCTGTTCCCGTATCTGGCGTGGCTGTGCGTTGCGCTGGCGCTGAACTGCTCGATCCTGATGAAGAATCGCCTGTGAGCGATTTTCCAT
Organism: Pseudomonas moraviensis subsp. stanleyae; assembly: GCF_036283065.1. Classification (GTDB taxonomy): domain Bacteria; phylum Pseudomonadota; class Gammaproteobacteria; order Pseudomonadales; family Pseudomonadaceae; genus Aquipseudomonas; species Aquipseudomonas stanleyae. The sequence goes on along the minus strand of NZ_JAADJI010000012.1, from coordinate 176,396 downwards.
GGCCGCAAGGCGAGCGCGAGCTGGCGCAGATTCGCGCGTTCAACAAAAAGCTCGCCTGGCTGCCGCGCTTCAAGGTCCGCAATCGAGTCACTCCTCGTCTGATTCAGGCGTTGCTGCGGGCGGGTCAGATCGGCGGCGCCGGCATGCTGCGCCAGCATGGGCTGACCGCTGAGCGCAAGATCATCGACACGGTGCCGGTGCGCATCATCCGTCCCAAGGGCAAAGCCAAAGGCGTGGTGCTGGATTTCCATGGTGGCGGCTGGGTGATTGGCAATGCGCAGATGAATGACAACTTCAACATCGCGATCGTCAACGCCTGCGACGTGACGGTGGTGTCGGTGGATTATCGGCTGGCGGTGTCGACGCCAATTGAGGGCTTGCTGGACGATTGTCTGCGCGCGACTCGCGGTATTTTGAGCGATGGCGAATTTGCCGGACTGCCCGTAGTCGTCGTCGGTGAATCAGCGGGCGGGCATCTGGCGGCGGCCACCCTGCTCGCACTCAAATCTTCGCCGCAACTGCTGCAACGGATCTGCGGCGCGCTGCTGTATTACGGCGTCTACGACCTGACCGGCACGCCCCGCGTGCGCACCGCGCCAGCCGATACGCTGGTGCTCGACGGCCCCGGCATGGTCGAAGCGTTGCGCCTGCTCACGCCGGATATCAGCGACGAACAAAGACGCCAGCCACCGCTGTCGCCGCTGTATGGCGATTTCAGCGGGCTGCCGCCAGCGCTGCTGTTTGCCGGTGAGCTCGATCCGCTGCTGGATGACACGCGACTCATCGCCGAGCGCTGGCAACACACGGCGCCGGTGGAAATGCATGTGCTGCCGGAGTGTCCGCATGGGTTTATCCACTTCCCCACGGCTACTGCTGAACATGTGCTGGCTTACAGCAGGCAGTGGATCTCGGCCCGAGTGGCAAGCTACTCAGTGAAATCCGCCGAAATCAGCCCGGCGCTTTCGTAGCTGCCGATCAATTCATCAAACAACGCAATATCCCCTCGGCTGCGCGCAATCAACTGCGCGCCGGCCACCGCCGCGTAAATTGCCCGCGCCCGCGCCTTGCAGCTTTCTTCCTCGGCAGCTCCAGCAGCAATCAACACCTGGGTCAGCCATTCGATATTAACCTCTGCGAACTGCTTGACCTGGTCCTTCACTGCATCCGGCAGATCCTGATATTCGGCAGCCATGAAGCTGACCAGGCACAGCCGATTACCGTTTTCCAGCGAAGTGCGAAAGATCGACGGGTACCACTTCAGCGATTGTTCTGGCTCGGGATTGGTCTCGCGAATGTTCTCCAGCGCCTTGGCCGCGTCTTGCCAGTAACGCTCGGCAACTGCCGCGCCGAGGTCGGCCTTGCTGGGAAAGTGGTAGTAGATGCTCGCGTTCTTGATGCCCACCACTTCGCCGATGCTGCGGAAGTTGATGCCGTTGTAGCCGTGGGTCTGCGCCGCTGTTTTGGCGGCGTCCAGAATCGCTTCGCGTGCGTTCACGCTCATGTCTGTGTCCTCGATGACCATCGATCAATGGGCCGGATTGTACGCTCGAAAGATTTACCTGCCAATTGGCAGGTAGGGGATTGACAGGAGAAAATTCTGGCCGCAATCTCTGCCTACCAACTGACAGGCAGGGAAACTGAAATGACCGCTGACTCGACTCACAATGATGCTCAATCCGTTTCGAAACTGAAAATTTATGACTGGTACAACGGCCCCTACCCGGCCCGCGTGCGAATCGCCCTGGCGGAAAAATCGCTGTTGCCGCGCACCGAATTCATCTCGGTAAATCTGTGGAAAGGCGAACACAAGAATCCCGAATTCTTGCGCTTGAACTACTCAGGAACGCTGCCAGTGCTGGAGCTGGAAGGCGGCACCCTCCTCGCCGAATGCACGGCGATCACGCAATATCTCGACGTCCTCGACGGCAACCCTGTGCTCACCGGCCGTACACCGGTTGAGCAAGGACGGATCCACATGCTGAACAAACGTGCCGAGATCGAATTTCTCGATGCGGTGAGCGTGTATTTCCACCATGCGACCCCGGGGCTTGGCCCGGAAGTGGAGCTGTACCAGAACGCCGAATGGGGCATGCGCATGCGGGACAAGGCTGTGCGCGGCATGCGCTATTTCGACAACTTGCTGCGTCATCAGCCATTCGTGGCTGGCGCCAGTTTCTCCATGGCGGACATCACAGTGTTGGCCGGGATGATTTTCTCGGCGCTGGTTGAGCTGGAAGTCCCGGAAGACTGCACGGCACTGCGCGAATGGCACGCGCGCATGCAGCAACGTCCGAGTGTGCAGCAATGGCGCGCAATGGTAGAGCGAGGCGAGCCGTAAAAAACCAGACCAGCAAAAAAGGCGCCTTCACCGGCGCCTTTTTCGTTGTCAGCTCACCTTGATCACCACCTTGCCAAACGCCCCTTTCGCCAGGTGCTCATAGGCCTCACGCGCCTGTTCAAACGGATACACATGGTCGATCACCGGGCGAATGTCGTGCTTGGCGAGGAACACGTTCATCCGGTCAAACGATGAACGCGGTGCCACCGCAATGCCGCGAATGGTGGTCTGGCGGAAGATCAGCGGCATCAGGTTCAGCTCGACGGTCTGCCCTGTCAGAAAGCCAATCTGCGCAATCCGCCCCGAGGCCTTGGTCGCTGCTACCGACTGATTGATGCCATTGCCTCCCGCCACATCGAGCAGCAGATCCACACCCTTGCCCTCGGTAAGTTTCAGCACCTCGTCCGCCCAGTTCGGCGTGGTGCGGTAGTTAATGCCAGCGACCGCGCCCAGACGTTGTACCGCCTGCAGGTTCTCATCACTGCTTGAAGTTGCGATGACCTTGGCACCCAGCGCGGTGGCGATCTGCACGGCGAAGATCGATACGCCGCCGGTGCCCTGCACCAAGACGGTCTGGCCCGGTTGAATAGCGCCGAAATCCACCAGTGCGTACCACGCGGTGAGCGCGGCGATTGGCAGCGTCGCCGCCTCTTCATCGCTCATATTGGCCGGCGCGCCGACGGCGCTGTCCTCGTGGATGATCATGTACTCGGCGAGGCCCCCGGGCAGCGGCGAACCGAAGCAGTAATCCGGCTCGTTCGGCCCCGGTTCGCCGTCCAGCCAGCGCGAGTACAGATGCGAATTGACCCGGTCGCCAACCTTGAAACGAGTAACGCCGTCGCCAATGGCGACCACGGTACCGGCAACATCGCTGACCGGGATCAGCGGTTTCGGCACCATGTGCGGTTCATAGATGCCGTCAACGATGGCCTTGTCGCGAAAATTCAGCGAGACCGCGCCGACCTTGACCAGCAGCTCGCCAGCCTTGGGTTGCGGCGTTTGCGTCTCGCCAAGTTGCAGATTGTCGAGGCCGAAATTTTTCAGTAACCACGCTTTCATGGTGAGTCTCCAAATACACGTTATTGGCCGCAAACCCTCAGCAGGTTTGCCTTGGGCCCATGATTGGCTTTTACACCAGCGCAATAAATGCTTGGAAACAGACAGGATTGTTCTATTCTCGGGCAACAAATCCAAATACTGAAGCTCACCGGAAAAGCCATGGAATTACTGCAATCGATGCGCCTGTTCGCCCGGCTGGCGGAGCTGGGCAGTTTCACCAAAGCCGCCAAGTCGCTGGATATCGGCCGGCCGCAGGTCACTCGCTATATTCAGGAACTGGAAACATCGCTGGGCGTGCGCCTGTTCCAGCGCACGACAAGGAAGGTCGCACTCACCGCCGAAGGTGAGCTTTTCTATCAGCGGGTACAGGAAATCCTCGCCGAGATCACCGCCGCCACCACGATGTTCGATCGCACCGGAGCCACGCTGTCCGGCCGCCTGCGCATCGACATTCCCACGGCGTTCGCGCAGCTGGAATTCATCAGAAGCCTGCGCGAATTCACCGACACCTACCCCGGCATTAACATGGTCCTGGGCGTCACCGATCGCGCGGTTGATCTGGTCGGCGAAGGCATCGACTGCGCGCTGCGCATCGGCGAGCTGCCCGACTCAACCCTGATCGCCCGCCCTATCGCCTTGGCGACCATGGTCACCTGCGCCGCGCCTGAGTATTTGCGCGAGCACGGTACACCGCAGACGCTTGCAGACCTGGCGAACCATCAAGGCGTGAATTTTTTGTCTGGCCAGAACAACCGCACCTTGCCTTGGCAGTTTTCAGTTGAGGGCAAGCAGAAAACCTATGTCAGCCGCAAAGGCATAACCGTCACCGAGTCGAACGCCTACGTGCAGTGTGGCGTGTCGGGCTTCGGGATCATTCAGGCGCCGGGCATCGCGGTCGCCGAGCATTTGGCCAGTGGTGCGCTGGTGGAAATTCTGCAACCGCTTCGTCCGCTGCCTCGACCGGTGTCGCTGCTGTATCCGAGCCGCACGCATCTGCCGGCGCAGGTTCAAGTGTTCATCGAATGGTTGCAGGTGCGGTTTGTGCAGTTGCATGCAGCATGGGTGCAGGACTGAAGTCGGGCCTCCTCACTCCCAGCCATGCGCCTCTTCGATAAAGTGCAGCACTGCACTGGAGCGCTCATCGATGCGTGAAATCAACGACAGCTCACTGACCATTTCCGGTTGCGTCAGCGGGATGATCCGAATGCCCGGCATGCTCAACCGGGTGACCGCTTCAGGCACGATACTCAAACCGATGCCCGCCGCCACCAGGCCCGGGATGCTCATCAGTGACGGTACGTACATGATGTTCTCGGGATGCAGCTGGTTCTGCCGGCATGCCTGTAGCGTATGCGAGGTCAGGCCGATGCCGGCGCTGTCCTGCAACAGCACAAATTTCTCGTGACGCAATGTCGCCAACTCGCCGCTGAAGCTGTCCGCCAGTTCATGGTTATCAGGGATCAACAAGACCAGGCGTGACAGGCTGAAATGATGGGTGCGCAGACGATCCGGCAAGTGATCTTTGAACACACGGGCAAAAGCCAGATCAAGCTTGTGGTCGAGCAACATGTCGAACTGCGCGCGGATCCCGGCATCGACCAGCGACACTTTGACTTCGGGGAACGTGCTGAAGTAATGCCGCAGCAATTGCGGCAGGTTGGCTTCGAACAACGCCGAGTGATAACCGATGTTGATTTCGCCGACTTCACCGCGCCGTGCACGTCGCGCCGCGGCCGTCGCTCGCTCACTGGCCTCTATTGACTGCCGGGCGTGTGGCAGGAATGCCTCGCCGGCGGCCGTCAACACGACGCTACGGTTTTCCCGGCGGAACAAGGCCAGCCCCAGCTCAGACTCCAGCGTACGCATCAATTGGCTCAGCGCCGGTTGCGCGATGTCCAGTTGTTCGGCTGCCCGGCTGAAATGCTGAAGCTCGGCGGCGACCACGAAGGCCTTGAGATGACGCAATTCCATTTCATTGATCCATAAGGCTGGCTTATCTATTTATCGGGATTTCGATAATTATTCTCTAGACCGGATGGGCTACTGTCTACTGACTTCGACGATCTGCCCAGGCCAGCGCTGAGCGCAATCGTACGGGGACCCCGTAACCAATAAAAATAATGACGAGCCCCTCAATGAGCACAACCAGTCACGAGACTCATGATTTGCGCATGCCTCGCAAAGCGGTGACCGCTGCGACCATCGGCACTGCACTGGAATGGTTTGACTTCACCCTCTACGGCGCGGTGTCGGCAACTATTCTGCCCAAGCTGTTTTTCCCCGCCATGGAGCCGACCGCCGGACTGCTGGCGTCGTTGGCCACGTTCGGCGTCGGACTCGCCGCCCGACCATTGGGCGCGATTACCTGTGGCTACCTCGGCGACAAACTCGGCCGACGCAACCTGATGCTCGCCACCGTCACCCTGATGGGCCTGGCATCGGTGTTGATCGGCTTGTTGCCCACCTATGCGCAAGTGGGGATTCTCGCGCCGATCCTGTTGGTGCTGCTGCGCATCATCCAGGGCTTCGCGCTCGGCGGTGAATCCACCGGGGCGCAACTGATGGCGCTGGAACATGCCACTCCTGACCGTCGCGGGCGCTATTCCGGGCTGCTCGGTGTGTGTTCCCCGCTGAGTCAGATATTGGCCAACGGCGTGTTGATGGGCCTGGCTGCCACCCTCTCCAGCGAACAGTTTGAAAGTTTCGGCTGGCGGATTCCTTTCCTGCTGAGCTTCGTGCTGGTGATCGTCGCGATCTATATCCGCCTGAAGGTTGATGAAACCCCGGCGTTCGTCGCATTGCAGAAGAACCCGGTCAAGCAGGAAAAGAGCCCGCTGAAATCGGCCATGGGCAGCCACTACAAGACCATCCTGCGTCTGATGCTGTTTTTCTGCTCGCCCGCTGCGCTGTTCTACCTGATCGTGATTTTTTCCCTCAGCTACCTGACCAAGCATCTCGGTTTCAGCCAGTCGACAGGCTTCATGTCGCTGATGGTCGCCAACCTGTTCGCGATTTTCGGGGCGTTGGCCGGTGGTTACTTGTCTGATCGCTGGGGTCGCAAGAAAGCGCTGACGTTCGGTTCGTGCATGACCCTGCTGATCCTGTTCGTGTACTTCCCGATTCTCAACACGCTGAACGTTGTCGCCATCATGGCAATCATGGGCCTGTTCCTCGGCTTCACCCAGTTTCAAAGCGGCATCCAGCCAGTGGCATTTGCCGAAGCCTTTCCGACCCAGGTGCGCTATTCCGGCTCGGCCCTCGCTTATACCGGCGCCAACCTGGTGATCGGCGGCCCGATGCCGATGATTGCCGTGTGGCTGATGAGCCAGTCCGGCAACTCGCCATGGCCCTTGGTGACGCTGTGCGCGGTGATCAATCTGATTTCGCTGGCAATGATCCTGATCGGCCCTGAAACCCGCGGCATCGACCTGAACGCCGTGACCCCAGACAACGCCGACGCCACGGCCACACCGCCCCTCTCTCCAAATAACGCTGCAGGACGACCATGAACCGCACTGTCTTTATTCTCAACGGCCCGAACCTGAATCTGCTGGGCCGCCGTGAACCGCACATCTACGGGCACACCACCCTCGAGCAGATTCGCCTGAGCAGTGAGCGACTGGCCGAGGAACTTGATCTGCTCTGCGTGTTCCGCCAGACCAACCATGAAGGCGTGATGGTCGACTGGATTCAGGAAGCCTTCGAACAAGGCGCAGCAGTGATCATCAACCCGGCCGGCCTGTCGTTTCACTCCATCCCGGTGCTCGATGCGCTGAAGTTGCTCAGCACACCGCTGGTTGAACTGCATCTGTCGAACATCCACGCACGAGATGAATTGCATCGCCACTCGATCATGTCCGGGGTGGTCAATGCAGTGATCTGCGGCATGGGCGCCGCCGGTTATGCGCTGGCGCTACGGGCGGTCGATGACTTGTTGCGTCGATAGAAAGCGAAAGGGGCTCGTTCAGCGAAATCCAACGAGCCCCACTTCAGCGCGACAGAATCAGGCAAATCGCCAACAGGATCCGCCTAACACCCTCACCGCCCTGCCCCCTAATCTGAACCCATGCAGAACACACCACTGCAAACGGGTTAACCAGATGCTGATCTGAACGACCCGGACCTCAATCTCGATTTGACCGGAGTCACCGCCATGAAGACTGTAAGCCAACTCATCGCCGTCGCCACTTTCGCTCTGAGTGCCAGCGCATTCGCCGTACCGAGCAATCAGGAAGATCGCTTCTTCACCCAGGTCAGCGAACCACAGCAGACCCTTGCTGCTGATGGCTCGGAACGCACGCCCCAAGGCCAGGCTCTGGCTGAAAACGGCCGCAACCGCCTCGAGGAACAAGGCCTGGTTGAAGACGGTTACGACAAGACCCCACAAGGCCAGGCCATCGCTGCCGACGGCTCAGACCGCACCCCACTGGGTGAAGCCCTCGCTGCTGACGGATCGGACCGCACACCGGGTCGTCGCGCAGCATAAGCGCGTGATGCTGAGACAAGAAAAGTCCTGCGGGTTTAAAACCTTCAGGACTTTTCCGCTTTTTGAGGCAAGACCTGGGAAACCCTATTGATAGGAACAGGCAATACTCCGATCCGATTCGGCATCGTCCGCCAGCGTTATCCGCCCTAGCATGGCTTTTCTCATCGGCTGCGGGAGTAAAGATCCATGAAGACCCTATTCATCACTGGTGTCAGCAGCGGCTTCGGCCAAGCGCTGGCCGCCGAAGCACTCGCCCAGGGCCATCGCGTAATCGGCACAGTACGCAGTGAATTCGCGCTGGCAGCCTTCGAGGCGCTGTCGCCCGAGCGCGCGCATGGTGTGCTGCTGGACGTTACCGATTTTGATCTGATCGATACGGTGGTTGCGGCTATGGAAGATCGTCACGGCCCGGTGGATGTACTGATCAATAACGCCGGTTATGGCCATGAGGGCGTTTTCGAAGAGTCATCCCTAGAGGAAATGCGCCGCCAATTCGACGTCAACGTGTTTGGCGCCGTGGCGGTGACCAAGGCGTTCGTCCCGTATTTTCGCCAGCGCCGCGCGGGGCATATCCTCAATATCACTTCGATGGGCGGCCATATCACCATGCCGGGGATTGCCTGGTACTGCGGCAGCAAGTTTGCACTGGAGGGCATCTCCGACACCTTGAGCAAAGAGCTTGCGCCCTTCAATATTTTTGTCACCGCGGTGGCGCCGGGATCGTTTCGCACCGACTGGGCAGGCCGCTCGATGCAGCGCACGCCTCGTAGTATCAGTGATTACGACGCAAGCTTCGATCCGGTGCGCAAGGCCCGCGAGGAGAAAAACGGCCATCAACCGGGCGATCCGCAGAAAGCTGCCCGCGCCATGCTGACGATTATCGACAGCCCAAACCCGCCGGCTCACTTACTGCTTGGCAGTGATGCTCTGGCCTTGGTGCGTGACAAGTTGCAGCGGACAGCGGAGAGTATTGAGCAATGGGCAGCGCTTAGCCGCTCGACGGATGGCTGAAAGATCAAAAGCACCCTCACCCCAGCCCTCTCCCGGAGGGAGAGGGAGCCGATCTCGGGTGGATTCAAATCCTGAGCTTGCCTCGAAGATTTCCGCAGGGCTTATTACGCCAGAACAGCGCGGTCAGCATTCGGCACAATATTTCAGGTCGACATATCCCGACCAAACACCCCGGTCAGTCCCCCTCTCCCTTTGGGAGAGGGAGCCGATCTCGGGTGGATTCAAATCCTGAGCTTGCCTCGAAGATTTCCGCAGGGCTTATTACGCCAGAACAGCGCGGTCAGCATTCGGCGCGATATTTCAGGTCGGCATATCCCGACCAAACACCCCGGCCAGTCCCCCTCTCCCTCTGGGAGAGGGAGCCGATCTCGGGTGGATTCAAATCCTGAGCTTGCCTCGAAGATTTCCGCAGGGCTTATTACGCCAGAACAGCGCGGTCAGCATTCGGCACAATATTTCAGGTCGGCATATCCCGACCAAACACCACGGTCAGTCCCCCTCTCCCTCTGGGAGAGGGAGCCGATCTCGGATCGAGTCAAATCCTGAGCTTGCCTCGTAGATTTCCGCAGGGCTTATTACGCCAGAACAGCGCGGTCAGCATTCGGCACGATATTTCAGGTCGGCATATCCCGACCAAACACCACGGTCAGTCCCCTCTCCCTCTGGGAGAGGGAGCCGATCTCGGGTGGATTCAAATCCTGAGCCTGCCTCGAAGATTTCCGCAGGGCTTATTACGCCAGAACAGCGCGGTCAGCATTCGGCACGATATTTCAGGTCGGCATATCCCGACCAAACACCACGGTCAGTCCCCTCTTCCTCTGGGAGAGGGAGCCGATCTCGGATGGATTCAAATCCTGAGCCTGCCTCGAAGATTTCCGCAGGGCTTATTACGCCAGAACAGCGCGGTCAGCATTCGGCACGATATTTCAGGTCGGCATATCCCGACCAAACACCCCGGTCAGTCCCCTCTCCCTCTGGGAGAGGGCTAGGGTGAGGGCTCTGCCTGACACCCCTCCAATCAGCCAGACACGTCCAAACGCGCCATTCACAGGGAGAACCCACAAGTCCATGCCAAAGCCGAAAGACCAACTCACAACGCGCATGGTCCAGCTGATGAGCCAGCTCGCCCCGCTGGAAGGTTACAACCTCACCCCGCTGGACGATGTGCGCTTCCTGCGTTCCAACCGTCCGCTGACGCGCACGCCGGTGCTGTACGAACCGGGCATCGTCATCCTTTGTCAGGGGCGCAAACGCGGCTATCTCGGCGACGAAATCTACGTCTACGACGCTCAGCACTATCTGGTGGTATCGGTGCCAGTACCCTTCACCATGGAAACCGACGCCAGCGAAACCGAGCCAATGCTCGCGGTGTACCTGCGTCTGGATTTCGCCCTAGCCGGCGAGCTGATTCAGCAAGTGGATGAGCTGTGGGATTTCCCCACAGCCCAGCCGATGGGCATGTACGCCTCGCCGCTCGACGACCCGCTACGCCGCTCGACCCTGCGCTTTCTTGAAGTGATGAGCAACGATGCCGACGCGCGAATCCTCGGCCCTGCGATGCTCCGCGAGCTTTACTACCGTATCCTCACCGGCGAACAGGGTGGCACCCTGCGCGCCGCCATCGCCCAGCAAGGCCAGTTCGGCAAAGTGACCCGCGCCATCCACAAGATCCACAGTTGCTATCACCAGCATCTCGACGTAGAAACCCTGGCCGAGGAAGCGCAGATGAGCGTGCCGAATTTTCATCTGCATTTTCGCAAGGTCACCGACTCCTCGCCGATGCAGTACCTGAAGTCGACGCGGCTGCACCAGGCGCGATTGCTGATGCTGCGTAACGACCTGACCGCGGCAAAATCGGCATTTCTGGTGGGGTACGAAAGCGCCTCGCAATTCAGCCGCGACTTCAAACGCCTCTTCGGCCGCACACCCCTGGCGGAAGTGGCGTGGATGAAACAAGCCTATGCGTTGCCGGCACCGACGACTGCTTCGCCGTTTGTGTCGTCGCACTGACTTCACCCGCGTTTTGAACACACAGAAATCCACATTGAAGGCAAGAAAGTGAATCTGAGAGCTGAGATCGAAAACGCATTTGGACCCCAGGCATTCGCCCGCCCGCTTTTCTATTCCTGGCCCGGAGGATTGCGTTTCGAACTCTCCGAAACGGGCGGAATGATCGAGCAATTCCTAACCGCTATGCGCAAATCCATAACCATCTGCGGCGACATTTTCCAGGGGGACGCATCGTTTGTCGCATGCCTGCGCATTCATTCCGGTCGCAATCGATTCGCCCATCGCAGCACTCTTCGCGCCCTTAAATCTGCTGGCATCGACACTCCATCAGCGCTGTGCATCTGGAGCGAAGAAATAGATAACGAGGAATGGTTCAGTGAGGAAGAGCCGAAATACTGGGTCAACGTCGCCTTCGAAGCGTCTGCCGCCCGCATTCAAGCATTACTCTGGTGCGCATTGGCCAAGGATTTCGCCGACATCCAACCGCGTGCGAACTGTGCTGTCTACCTGTTCAATCTGCACAAGCGAGTCATGGTCTTTCCCTATGACGACAGAGGCATGGACGTGGTTGGGACCAATACCGAGCTACTTTCGCAGCTCTATCAACGACACCATGCCTGGCTGCTCGACCATGACCGCGCAGCGATGGAAGCCTCATTCGGCAGGCTCAAACGTTAGGTGAACGCTATCGTTTCAACTTCTTCGCCATGATGATAGTGCGCTCCGTCTGATGAAATTCATCTCTGATCTTCTTGAAGCCGAGCGAAGCATAAAAGCCTTCTGCGGTGACTGAGGAAGGAACGCGCAGCAAGTTGAAACCTGCGTCTATGGCTACTGATTGAATGCTCTTCATCAGTTGTTTTCCGACACCCATTCCTTGAAAGCTCGGGTCGACGAATACGCTTCGAACAACGTCTCGATCTAGACTCGCCGTTGCGACGATTTGACCGTGGAGCGTGGCGACCAGCACCTGACGCTCAGCCAACAAGCGAAGGATCTTCGAGGGCGAAAAACTTTCAATCACTCGATCAATGATCTCAGGTGGATAGTCGCGGACATTGCTCTCACGGAGCGTCTTGATGATCGTTTCACTGATAGCCGGCGCATCCGCATCTTTTGCGATTTGAATTTGAATATCCATCCGGTAGCTCCTTGCTTGTCAGTTCCATGTCCGCGCACTTATCGCAGCAAATTCCACATTCGCATAGTGCTTGCCCCCTCCTGCGATTCCCCTCTCATATCGCACAGGCAGCCACCTGCATCAGGACGGGATTATGAACACCACGGCCATTCCCGAAGGTTTCGCTCCATTCACCCGCAGCAGTCCGTTGCTGGATCTGCTCGGCCCTATCTACGCCAGGGGCCACGGCCTGCAATTGGAATTGGGCTTGCTGACCGACTCCCGCCACGCCAATGGCCGCGGCACCTTGCATGGTGGTGTATTGGCGACGTTGGCCGATGTCGGCATGGGTTACGCGATGGCCTTCTCCAGCGATCCGCCGCAGCCGTTGATCACGGCGAGCATGACCCTGGATTATCTCGGCGCGGTGCAAATTAACGAATGGCTCGAAGTGCGTCTTGAGCACTCAAAAAAGGGACGTCAATTGGCGTTCGCTAGCGTCAGTCTGCATGTCGGTGAGCGAACGGTCGCGCGTGCCAGTGCGGTATTTGCGGTGCCGATGAGCTGAACAGGTTGGGCGATCAGCCTGAGGCGAATGCATCGCCCAGTTCCGTTACAGCATTGGCCCTTCTCAACAGGAAACAACTTTCAAAGATCATCCGCTCACCGCTCTATTGGCTGGATACATCCTGGCGCTTGGCGTATTCCAGCGAGAGGGCCTGGGCGGTTCGTTGAGCGTAGTCGATACAGGGTTCGATTCTGCTTCGCACGCGAATTTCCTCGATAGCAGCGATGTACGAGCTCTCGGTCAGGCACTTTTCAACCAAGGCGCTCGCAAGGGGCAATGACACTGCTGGCAACGCCGGAAGAAATTCCCGGACAAAATCGGCAGCACTGGCAAGCCGGTTGGCATCGGTTGCGAAAGCCCACTCGCGCAGACTTACGTCATGCAAGTTGCCACCCTGACCCCAACCGTCGGCAAAACGGTCTGTCTTTTCGCAAGCGCCCAGAAGTCCGCAAACCAATAAGACAAGCAATCCATTGAACGTTTTTACAAACATCGCTACTCACTGTATTCAAACTAAAAATGAAGAAGCGCCAATGATAGCAATATGATCTCATCAGCGTGCGCAGAATCGGATCCGGTGAAAGGATGCCACCTCTTACAACCGATGCTGCTCCAACAAAAAATCCACGAACAACCGCACCCGTACCGGCATCGCTGCGCCGCCGACAAACACCGCATGAATCGGTTCCTCATCACCGGCGTTCCAGGCCTGCAGCAGCGGGATCAGCGTGCCGCGCTGCAAGTCTTCCCTGACGCTGAACTCACCAATGCGCGCAATGCCGGCGCCGAGTCTGGCGAACTGGGCCAGTGCTTCACCGCTGCTGCATTCAATGTTGCCGCTGACCTTCAGGGCAAACTCCTTGCCGTCGCGGATGAACGGCCAGTTGGCTTCGGCGCGGCGGAAGTTGAAGCGCAGGCAGTTGTGCTTGAGCAGGTCTTCCGGTTCGACAGGCGTGCCGTGGCGTTGCAGATAGTCGGGCGATGCCACCACGACCTGGCCGGTGTGGCCGAGCCGGCGGGCGGTGAGTGGGCTGTCGGGCAGACGGCCGAAGCGGATGGCGACGTCCGCCTGGCCGGCGAGGATGTCGACCACTTCGTCGCCGAGGCTAAGGTCGACAACGATGTTCGGATAGCGGGCGGTGAAGGCTGTGATCAAAGGCACGATAGCCATCCGTCCATGGACAAGGGCGGCACTGACGCGCAAGCGGCCCTTGGGAACGCCCTGATCGGTGATGGCCTCTTCGACTTCGTCCATGTCGGCGAGAATCCGCCGGGCACCGCGCAGGAATGCCTCGCCCTCGGCGGTAAAAGTCAGTGCGCGGGTGGTGCGCAACAGTAGGCGGGTGCCGAGTCGGTGCTCGGCGCGGGCGATTATCCGACTGACGGCCGAAGGCGTCAGGCCCAATGCACGCGCGGCCGCAGACAAACTGCCCTCCTGCGCCACGGTGACGAACACGCTCATTTCCCCTGATCTGCCGTTGAAGTCCATTCGTGCCTCTTACGCAAAGGTGATTGCCAAAATCGCTATCTACCGCCTGAAAACGATGGATCGTAGCATTGGCGGCATAGATGAGGAGACTTTCCATGCGTATCAATCCACCACTTGTAGCACTCGCCGTCGGCGCCTTTGGCATCGGCGTCACCGAGTTCGCGCCGATGGGCATGTTGCCCGGTATCGCTGCCGATCTCGGCGTTTCCATTCCCGCCGCGGGGTTGTTGGTCAGTGCCTACGCCTTGGGCGTATTGCTCGGCGCGCCGCTGATGACCCTGACCACCGGCAAAATTCCCCGGCGCTACCTGCTGATCGGCCTGATGGCAATTTTCACCCTGGGTAATCTGATGTCGGCGCTGGCCACCGATTACTACAGTCTGATGGTCGCCCGCGTGATCACCTCGCTCAATCACGGTGCATTTTTCGGGGTGGGCTCGGTGGTCGCCGCCAGCGTGGTCGCGCCGGAAAAACGCGCCGGTGCGGTCGCGGCGATGTTCATGGGCCTGACTCTGGCGACCATTGGCGGTGTGCCGCTGGCGGCCTGGTTTGGCGAATTGTTCGGCTGGCGCACGGCGTTCTGGGGCATTACCGGCCTCGGTGTGCTGACCATGATCGCCTTGTGGTTCGCCCTGCCCAACCTGAAAGCACCGCAAGGCGCGGGCGCAATGGCGGAAATCCGCGTACTGGGCCGAGGTCCGGTGCTCGCCGCGCTGGCCCTGACCGTGGTCGGTTCAAGTGCCATGTTCACGGTGTTCACCTACATCGCGCCGATCCTCAGCAGCGAGACTCACGCATCCGCCGCGTTCATCACGGCGATGCTGGTGTTGTTCGGAGTCGGTTTGACGCTTGGCAACATGTGGGGCGGCAAGGCCGCTGACCGTTCGATCGATCGCACCCTGATCGTGTCGCTGAGCGCATTGATCGTGGTTTTGCTGGCGTTCACTGTGCTGATGCGCTGGCCGCTGCCGGCCGCCGTGGCCATTCTGATCTGGGGTATCGCCAGCTTCGCACTGGTGCCGCCGCTGCAGATGCGCGTGATGGAAGCCGCCAAAGACGCGCCGAATCTGGCTTCGGCGGTGAACATCGGTGCGTTCAACTTCGGCAACGCCATCGGCGCAGCACTGGGCGGCGCGGTGATCAACGCCGGGCTGGGTTACCCGGCGATTTCCCTGGCCGGCGCGGCGATGGCCGGCTTGGGATTGCTGATGGTGCTGGCGTTTGCCTGGCGCTCCAGAGTCAGTGCCGCTGCGCTGGCGTGAGCCATTTGCAGCGCTACGCCCCGCCCTGCTGATACTCGCGGGGCGTGCAGCCGAACTCGCGACGGAACACCGTGTGCAGGTACTGTGCCGATTTGAAGCCGCACGCCTGAGCAATGTCGGCAATCGCAGCGTCGGTGTTCTTCAAACCGCTGGTGGCCGCGGCCAGTTTGAAACGCAGAATCTCGTCATGCACGCTGCAACCGCGCTCGGCACGAAAATGCGCTTCCAGCGATGAGCGCGACACGCCGACATAGGCCGCCACCTGCGCGGTCTTGATGCCCTGACAAGCATATTGGCGGATGAACAGCAGCGCCTGCATGACGTAGGGATTGCCCAGCGGTTGGTGCAGGCTCGACACCTGCACATTGACCGCGTCCGGTGGAATCAGAATCTGCGTACCGGTCGACGGCATGCCGTGGAGCATCTGGTGCAGCAACTGCGCGGCGGTGCGGCCCATGGTTTCGGTGCCCTGAATCACTGAACTCAGCGGCACACGGGTCAGGCTGCGGGTCAGCGGGTCGTTGTCGATGCCGATCAGCGCGACCTGCTCCGGCACGGCGATGCCGGCGGTCAGGCAGGCTTGCAGCAACTGCCGGGCGCGGGCGTCGCTGACGGCGATGATGCCGATCGGTTTGGGCAGGCTGTGCAGCCAGGCGATCAGTTGTTCAACGGCGCTGTCCCACAGCGGTGCGCTGGTGCCCATGCCGCGATAGATCTCAGCGTGCAGGCCGTCGCGCTGCATCAGTTTGCGAAAGGCTTTTTCCCGCTCCTGCGCCCAGCGATTGGCTTGCGCCTCGGGCAGACTGAAGCAGGCAAAGCGCTGCAGCCCCGCCTCGACCAGATGCGAATAAGCCAGAGTGATCAATGCGTAGTTGTCAGTGGCGACGTAGGGAATCGCTTTCGGATAGGCGCGCGCATCCTCGTAGGAGCCACCCACCGCCACCACCGGTAAATGAATGTCGGCCAGCGCCTCGCCGATCAGTGGATCGTCGAAGTCGGCAATGATGCCGTCACCCTGCCAGCGCTCGATGCCTTTCAAGCGGCAGAGGAAATCTTCTTCCAGAAACAGGTCCCAGGAAGCGCGGGTGCTGCTCAGGTAGTTGCCGATGCCGCTGATGATTCCACGGTCGTAGATCTTGCTGCCGTTGAACAACAGGGCGATGCGGTGCACGGGCGGTAGGCTTTTCATTCAGGTTCCGGATTTTGCGTCAAGCCATTCGCGAGCAGGCTCGCTCCCACATTTGATTCGTGTCGTTCACAAAACCGTGTGGGAGCGAGCCTGCTCGCGAATGCGGTCTCAAATTTTTTTGTACTGTTCCGGGCCGCCTTGTCGCGACGACGATGGACACAGACTAGGCCGGCAAGCGCAGAAGCTCAATACGCAAAAATCGCACTCGCTGTTGAGGCTTTTCATAATCAGCAGGCACGGGGCCGTTGCTAGTATCGAGACACCGCCAAGAACAACAAGGACAAGGTCCATGCAGTATTTCCCCAATATCGAGCCGGTTCGCTACGAAGGCCCGAACAGTGATTCGCCCCTCGCTTTCCGCCACTACGACGCCGACAAACTGATCCTCGGCAAACCGATGCGCGAACATCTGCGCATGGCCGCGTGCTACTGGCACACCTTCGTCTGGCCGGGTTCCGATGTGTTCGGTGCCGGCACCTTCAAACGCCCATGGCATGGCAGCGGCGAGCCGATGCAACTGGCCATCGGCAAGGCTGAAGCGGCGTTCGAGTTTTTCAGCAAACTGGGCATCGATTACTACTGCTTTCATGACACGGACGTCGCCCCCGAGGGCAACTCGTTGAAGGAGTACCGCGAACACTTCGCGCAAATGGTCGATCGCCTTGAGCAGCATCAGGAACAGAGTGGCGTCAAGCTGCTCTGGGGCACCGCCAACTGCTTCAGCAACCCACGCTTTGCTGCCGGTGCCGCGAGCAATCCCGATCCGGAAGTGTTCGCCTGCGCCGCTGCGCAAGTGTTCAGCGCGATGAACGCGACCCATCGCCTCAAGGGTTCCAACTACGTTCTGTGGGGTGGCCGCGAAGGTTACGAAACCCTGCTCAACACCGACCTGAAACGCGAGCGCGAACAACTCGGGCGCTTCATGCGCATGGTGGTCGAGCACAAGCACAAGATCGGTTTCACCGGCGACCTGTTGATCGAGCCCAAGCCGCAGGAGCCGACCAAGCACCAGTACGATTACGACAGCGCCACGGTGTTCGGCTTTCTCCAGCAGTACGGTCTGGAAAAGGAAATCAAGGTCAACATCGAGGCCAATCACGCGACCCTCGCCGGTCACAGCTTTCATCACGAAATCGCTACCGCCGCCTCGCTGGGGATCTTCGGCAGCATCGACGCCAACCGGGGCGATCCGCAGAACGGCTGGGACACCGACCAGTTCCCCAACAGCGTCGAGGAAATGACCCTGGCCACCTATGAAATCCTCAAGGCCGGCGGGTTCAAGAATGGCGGCTTCAATTTCGACTCCAAGGTGCGCCGTCAGAGTCTCGACGAGATCGACCTGTTCCACGGCCACGTCGGCGCCATGGACGTCCTCGCCCTGTCACTGGAACGCGCCGCTGCGATGATTGAGAACGATCACCTGCAAGCCCTCAAGGATCAACGCTACGCCGGTTGGCGTCAGCCGTTCGGGCAAGCGGTAATGGCGGGCGACTTCAATCTTGAGTCGCTGGCCGAGCACGCGTTCACCAACGCGCTAAATCCGCAAGCCGTCAGCGGCCGCCAGGAAATGCTCGAAAACATCGTCAACCGTTACCTGTATCGCTGAGCGCCAAGGGAGGCTGCCGACGCAACGACGCTGTGACAATCGCACGACAATTCTGTGCCTGCTGCGTCGGCAGATTCTCTACAGTTCTACCAGCCCGATTCATCGTCAGGCCGTGTCTTTCCAACAAAAATAAAAGGACGCACCACCATGAAGAACTTGAAACGTACGCTGCTGGCCAGTGCCCTGGCGTTGTTGGCCCTGCCGGTTATGGCCGACGCAACCCACCCGAAAATCGGTTTTTCCATTGATGACCTGCGTCTGGAACGCTGGTCGCGCGACCGCGATTATTTCGTCGCGGCGGCGGAAAAAATGGACGCCAAGGTCTTTGTGCAATCAGCCGATGCCAACGAGCAGAAGCAGATCTCGCAGATCGAAAACCTTATCTCTCGCGGCGTCGACGTGATTGTCATCGTGCCGTTCAACGCCACGGTACTGACCAACGCGGTGGCCGAGGCGAAGAAGGCCGGGATCAAAGTGGTGTCTTATGACCGGCTGATTCTCAACGCCGATGTCGACGCCTACATTTCCTTCGATAACGAAAAGGTCGGCGAGATGCAGGCCAGCGGCGTGCTGAAAGCGGCGCCCAAGGGCAACTTCTTTCTGTTAGGTGGCGCGCCGACCGACAACAACGCCAAGATCCTCCGTGAAGGCCAGATGAAAGTGCTGCAACCGGCCATCGACAAGGGCGATATCAAGATCGTTGGCCAGCAGTGGGTCAAGGAGTGGAACCCGACCGAAGCGCTGAGCATCGTTGAAAACGCCCTGACCCGGAACAACAACAAAATCGACGGCATCGTCGCCTCCAACGACGCCACCGCCGGCGGCGCCATTCAGGCACTGGCCGCGCAGCAACTGGCCGGCAAAGTGCCGATTTCCGGTCAGGACGCCGACCTCGCAGCGGTCAAACGGGTGATCGCCGGCACACAAACCATGACCGTGTACAAGCCGCTGAAACTCATCGCCTCGGAAGCGGCCAAGCTCTCTGTGCAGCTGGCGCGCAACGAGAAACCCGCCTACACCTCGCAGTACGACAACGGCAGCAAAAAGGTCGACACCATCCTGCTCACGCCAACGCCGCTGACCAAGGACAACATCGACTTGCTCGAACAGGACGGTTTCTACACCAAGGCGCAGATCGCCGGGCAGTGATCCGGTCGTAAATCTTGATCAGACCTGTGGGAGCGAGCCTGCTCGCGAAAGCGGAGTGTCAGTCAGTAAAGCTCTGGCTGAAAAGGCCCCTTCGCGAGCAGGCTCGCTCCCACACAGGTTCAGTGGTGTTTGAGTCCCTGGTATACGAGCCTTTTCCATGTCCGACTATCTGCTGCAAATGAACGGCATCGTCAAAACCTTCGGCGGTGTCAAAGCGCTCAACGGCATCGACATCAAAGTCCGCCCCGGTGAATGCGTGGGCCTGTGTGGCGAGAACGGCGCCGGCAAGTCGACGCTGATGAAGATCCTCTCGGCGGTCTATCCCCATGGCACCTGGGACGGTGAAATCCTCTGGGACGGGCAACCGCTCAGGGCGCAGTCGATCAGCGAAACCGAAGCCGCCGGCATCGTCATCATTCATCAGGAACTGACCCTGGTTCCCGATCTGTCGGTAGCCGAAAATATCTTCATGGGCCATGAGCTGACGCTGCCCGGCGGGCGCATGAACTACCCGGCGATGATCCACCGCGCCGAAGCCTTGATGCGCGAACTGAAAGTGCCGGACATGAACGTTTCACTGCCGGTTTCGCAGTACGGCGGCGGCTACCAGCAGCTGGTGGAAATCGCCAAGGCCCTGAACAAACAGGCGCGTCTGCTGATCCTCGACGAGCCCTCCTCGGCCCTGAGCCGTTCGGAAATCGAAGTGCTGCTGGACATCATCCGTGACCTCAAAGCCAAGGGCGTCGCCTGCGTCTACATCTCGCACAAGCTCGATGAAGTCGCCGCCGTGTGCGACACCATTTCGGTGATCCGCGACGGCAAACACATCGCCACCACCGCCATGGCCGACATGGACATTCCGCAGATCATCACGCAGATGGTCGGGCGCGAAATGAGCAACCTTTATCCCAGCGAGCCGCACGAGATCGGCGAGGTGATTTTCGAAGCGCGCCACATCACCTGCTACGACGTCGACAACCCCAAGCGCAAACGGGTCGACGACATTTCCTTCAGCCTCAAACGCGGCGAGATCCTTGGCATTGCCGGGCTGGTCGGTGCCGGCCGCACCGAACTGGTCACCGCGCTGTTCGGCGCCTATCCCGGCCGCCATGAAGGCGAAGTCTGGCTGGACGGCCAACCGATCGACACGCGCACGCCACTCAAGGCTATCCGCGCCGGCCTGTGTCTGGTGCCCGAGGACCGCAAGCGCCAGGGCATCATTCCCGATCTCGGTGTCGGTCAGAACATCACCCTCGCCGTGCTCGAGAGCTATTCGAAAATGACCCGCATCGATGCCGAAGCCGAACTGGGCTGCATCGACCGGGAAATCTCCCGCCTGCATCTGAAGACCGCAAGTCCGTCCCTGCCGATCACCAGTTTGTCGGGCGGTAACCAGCAGAAAGCCGTACTCGCCAAGATGCTCCTGGCCAAACCGCGCGTACTGATTCTCGACGAGCCGACCCGAGGCGTGGATGTCGGCGCCAAGTACGAGATCTACAAGTTGATGGGCGCGCTGGCCGCCGAAGGCGTGTCGATCATCATGGTGTCGTCGGAACTGGCCGAAGTGCTCGGCGTCTCCGACCGCGTGCTGGTGATCGGCGAGGGCCAGTTGCGCGGCGACTTCGTCAACCACGAGCTGACCCAGGAACAGGTACTCGCCGCCGCCCTCAGTCAGCCGGGCAGCCATAACAATAATGATCGGAAAACCGCGTAAATGAATCAGGTCAAACAACTGTTCACCCGCTACAAGATGCTCGCGCTGGTATTCGCCGTGGTGCTGATCTGGCTGTTCTTCAGCTGGCAGACCGAGGGCGGCTTCCTCACCCCGCGCAACCTCTCCAACCTGCTGCGGCAGATGTCGATTACCGGAATTCTCGCCTGCGGCATGGTGCTGGTGATCATCAGCGGCGAGATCGATTTGTCGGTGGGCTCATTGCTCGGCCTGCTCGGCGGCCTCGCGGCGATTCTCGACGTGGTTTATCACATTCCGCTGCTGGCGAATCTGAGTCTGGTTGCCCTGTGCGGTTTGATCATCGGCCTCGCCAACGGCTACATGGCCGCCTATTTGCGCATTCCGTCGTTCATCGTCGGCCTCGGTGGCATGCTCGCGTTTCGCGGGATTCTGCTGGGGATTACCGGCGGCACCACCATCGCCCCGGTATCGCCGGAGCTGGTCTATGTCGGCCAGGGTTATCTGCCCCACGCGATGGGCACCGGCCTGGGCATTCTGCTGTTCGTGCTAACGATTTTTCTGACCTGGAAACAACGACGCAATCGCGCCCTGCATGGCCTGGCGGCGCATTCACTGGTGCGTGATGTTGTGCGCGTGCTGGTGATCGGCGCGGTGCTGGCCGGTTTCGTCCAGACCCTCAACAGCTATGACGGCATTCCGGTGCCGGTCCTGCTGTTGCTGATTCTGCTCGGCGTGTTCAGCTACGTCACCAGCCAGACCGTGTTCGGCCGCCGCGTTTATTCGGTCGGCAGCAACATGGAAGCGACGCGCCTGTCGGGGATCAATGTGCAAGCGGTCAAACTGTGGATCTTCGGCACCATGGGCGTGATGTGCGCTCTAGCCGGGATGGTCAATACCGCGCGCCTTGCGGCGGGCTCACCGTCGGCCGGCAGCATGGGCGAACTCGACGCCATCGCCGCCTGCTTCATCGGCGGCACCTCCATGCGCGGCGGCTCCGGCACCGTCTACGGCGCCCTCCTCGGCGCATTGGTGATCACTAGCCTGGATAACGGCATGTCGATGCTTGATGTCGACAGTTACTGGCAGATGATCGTCAAGGGCAGCATTCTGGTGTTGGCGGTCTGGGTGGATGTGAGTACGCGCACGGCGCGGCGTTGAAACGTTGCAGGTGAGTTCGTACAACGCAAATGAGGCCTGATCACAGGCCTCACTTTTTCCTATCAATGGCGTGAACCGTCGCTTGCGACTGGCTTAAGCGTGCTTTTCTGCGTTGAAACCATCGGCGTTTTCAAACACCCCCATGAAGCCCGGAACCGTGCTCTCACGCGCCCAATCACGCTGCAGTTCGCAATACATCTGCACCCGGCTGATCAGTTTTGCCCCGGCCTGTTCCATCCGCCGCAATGCGGCTTCATGCGCGGCAACCGAGGTACCACCGACCGCATCGACCGGCACGTAGACTTCATAACCTTCCTGGATCGCATCCAGCACCGGGAAGGTCAGGCACGCCTCAGTCCACAGCGCAGTCATGATCAATTTGCGTCGGCCCATGGCCTTGACCGCTTGTTTGAACTCGACGTCTTCCCAGCTGTTGATCGAGGTCCGGTCGTAGGTCGGCAGATGCCCCAGCACATCCTGCAATTGCTGAATCGGCGGCTTGTTGCGCCCGGTCGCAACGTTGACCGTCGAGTGCACGATGGGCAGGTTGTAGTTGACGGCCGCCTTGGCCACGCTGGTGATGTTGAACACCAACTCATCGCGCGGCATGGAGCGGATCGAGGACACCTGGATCGGTTGGTAATCGATGATGATCAGCGCCGCGTTTTCCGGCGACAGGAGTTGATCGGTGAGCGGGTTGCGGATCGTTTCGCTTGTCATGTGTAGCTCCTGCTTCTAGTTGTCTTTTTACGCGTAGCAAAGCGTGAGAGTCCGCTTGATGGCCTGGCGGGCGCTCACAGCTTTCGCTGGCGCGGGAGGATCACTTCGTTCCGGACCAAGGCCGTTGACCGAGTTGTCCGGAAGCAGGATTGTGCTGTTGCGCGACTCGCCGCAGTAGTAGCATCTCGTGCGTTGCTGTGTCGCACTTTGAGGAACGCCGATTTGGATATCGAAGAGCTGCAAACCTTTGTAGAGGTCGCTGATGCGGGCGGTATTTCGTCTGCTGCGATCCGCCTGGGCGTGTCCAAATCGATTGTCAGCCGCAGGCTCGCGAGGCTGGAAGCCGAGTTGGGCATTCAATTGCTGGCGCGCACGACACGTGGCGCGGCGCTTACCGAGGCTGGAGTTACCTTCCGCGAGCATGCCGCGCGAGTCTGCGCCGAAATCGACCTGGCGAAGGAAACGATACTGCCCTCGGGCGCACTTCGCGGACGTTTGAGAATTGCCGCGCCGCTGTCCTTCGGGCCGACTCACTTCGCGCCCATGCTCGCGGAAATGGCTCGTCGTCATCCGCAGCTGCAAATACAGACCTGCTACAGCGATCGCTTCGTTGACCTGATTGCCGAAGGTTATGACTGTGCGATCCGCGTTGGCTATCTACCCGACTCCAACCTGATCGCCAGAGGCATCGGGCCGATTTTCACCAAACTGGTCGCCAGCCCCGATTACATAAAAACCCACGGCGAACCCGAATCGCCGCAGGCGCTGGGCGACCACGAAGCGCTGATGCAAGCGACCGAAACGTGGCAATTCCTGGATGGCGCCAAGGTGATCTCGGTGCGTCCGCAAGGCCGCTTCAAGGCGGACAACGGGGTGGCGCTGGTCGCGGCGGCAAGAGCGGGTCTGGGTGTCGCCTATCTGCCGGATTGCCTGACTTATGAACATGTCATCTCCGGTGCGCTGGTGCCGATCATGACCCGATTCCCACCGCCGCCCGCCGGCGCCTACGTGGTCCGCCCACCCGGGCCGCATCCGGCGCGCAAGATTCACGCCCTCGCCGAACTGCTGATTGAATCGTTCGGCCAGTCACCACATTTCGCCAAGCCTGTATCTGTGTGATACCCACCTCGGAAGAAGGAACTGTCCGATGCAAACACCTGTGCTCCACCTCTTGTGCGGCAAAATCGCTGCTGGAAAATCCACGCTGGCCCGATCATTACAGGCTGAACACTCAGCCATCCTGCTCAGCGAAGATCACTGGCTGGCCAGGCTCTACCCCGATCAAATCAATTCGGTTGCCGACTACATCCGACATGCCCGGCAGATCCGTCAGGTGCTCGGCCCGCTGGTAACGGACATGCTCGCTGCGGGAGTTGCCGTGGTGCTGGATTTCCCGGCCAACACCCCGACCGACCGGCAATGGCTGCGCGGCCTCGCAGACGCGGCGCAGGTTGCTCATCGGCTGCACTACCTCGAAGTCGACGATGACACCTGCCGGCGCCGACTGCATCAGCGCAATGCACGCGCCGAGCATGAGTTCGCGGCGACCGACGCCGAGTTCGATCTGATCACCAGCTACTTTTGTGCCCCGGAGGTTTCGGAGGGGTTGGTCGTTGAAGTTCATCGACTTCAGACCTGAAGGTGTCGGCTCGCTAATCAAGCAGTCATTTCCCGATTGATCGCAACCATTTGCTCGCGGGTGAACTCACTGTTTGGCGCCATGAATCGGGCCATCAAGGCATCACGGTTCAGCGGCGCGCGGGCCTTGTCCGCAGCATCGAGCGCCTGCTTCAGTTCCGGCAAGGTCAGTTCGGTGCAGTAAGCCGGGGTCCCGGGTTGTTGACGCCATGAGTCCGGAAGGCTGCCCGCAGCGAGCGCTGCGGATAGTAATTGGAGGTGTCGATGACCACGACTTGCTCGGGAACCTGGCTCAGCGTCTGCTTCAAATCAGGGTATCGGGCGAAAGGGATCGACAGGATGATCACGTCGACGTCCGATTCGAGTGTCAACCTGGGCAACCCAATACGGTATCGATCAGTGCCTCTGTCAGCGATCCGGATCGCCAACAGAGGAACACCGCACGCTTGGCGAATTACTTATGCACCAGCAGCGACTTGCGCGCTGCCTTGTCCTGCTTCATGGCGGCGATTTCCCGCTCGCACGCTTCGACATCGAACGACTTGTCCCATTTGGCGATAGCAATTGTGCCGATGCCGTTACCGATCAGGTTGGTCACGGCTCGCGCCTCGTTGAGGAAGCGGTCGATGCCCAGCAGCAACACCAGGCCCACCAGAGGTATCGAGTGAATGGTGGTGAGGGTGGCCGCAAGTGTCACAAAACCTGCTCCCGCCACTCCGGCCGAGCCCTTGGACGTGAGTAGAAATACGCCGAGCAGAATCATCTGATCCATGAAGGTCAGCGGCGTGTTGGTCGCCTGGGCGATGAAGATTGCTGCCATGGTCAGGTAGATGCAGGTGCCGTCTGCGTTGAAGGTGTAGCCCGTCGGCAGGACCATGCCGACCACGGATTTCTTGCAGCCGAGTTTTTCCAGTTTGACCATCATTCGCGGCAGCACCGCTTCGGTCGAGCAGGTGCCCAGGGTGATCAGGATTTCATCCTTGAAGTAGCGCAGAAACTGCATCAACGGCATGCCCGACCATCGCGCCACCGCACCCAGCACCACAACAATGAAAATCAACGTGGTGATGTACAGCGCCACCAGCAACTGCCCCAGCGACAGCAAAGTGCCGATCCCATATTTGCCGATGGTGAATGCCATGCCAGCTCCGGCACCCAGCGGCGCGAGGCGCATGACCATCGCCACGATATTGAACAGGCCCTGCAGGAACAGATCGATGGTGTTGATCAGCGGCTTGCTGGTTTCGCCCATTTGCACCAAGGCGACGCCCATCAGCACCGACAACAGAATCACCTGCAGCATGACGCCGTTGGAGAAGGCGCCGAGGAAGGTATGCGGAATGATATTGAGGAAAAATTCGACCAGACCGCCCTGCTCGCTCGCCGCCTGGCTGTATTTGTTGACAGCACTGCCATCGAGGGTGCCGGCGTTGATGTTCATGCCGGCGCCGGGCTTGACCACGTTGACTACGATCAGGCCGACCACCAGAGCGATGGTGGAAAGAATCTCGAAGTAGATCAGCGCTTTCACACCGATGCGACCGACCTCCTTGATACTGCCCATCTTGGCGATACCGACCACCACCGTGCCGAAAATGATCGGCGCCAGGAGCATCTTGATCAACTTGATGAAACCGTCGGCAAACGGCTGCAGCTTGGCGCCGATGTCCGGAACGAAGTAACCGATGGCAGCACCAATGACGATGCCGATCAGCACCTGCACATAGAGCTGGCTGTACCAGCGCGATTTTGAAGTTTCCACGGAAGCACCTCATTTTATTGTTGTGGTGGGCATGTGGCTTTGGCGTCGAGGATGACGCCTGAAGGTGCGGCCTCGGCAAACGAGGCCGCAGATGAAACTGAATCAGCCCTCGCCCAGTTCACGCATGACGGCATACAACGCAGACTTGGCTTCGAAGCCGACACCTGGGATATCCGGCAGACCGACGTAGCCGTTTTCGACGCGGATGCCATCGGCAAAACCACCGAATGGCTGGAACACGTCCGGATACGATTCGTTGCCGCCCAAGTGCAGACCGGCAGCGATGTTCAGCGACATCTGGTGACCGCCATGCGGCACGACGCGACGCGAAGACCAACCCAGCTCTTCCATGACTTTGAGGGTGCGCATGTACTCGACGAGCCCGTAGGACAGCGCGCAGTCGAATTGCAGGTAGTCGCGGTCCGGGCGCATGCCGCCGTGGCGCAACAGGTTGCGGGCGTCCTGATGAGAAAACAGGTTTTCGCCGGTGGCCATCGGCAGCTCGTAATGATTGGCCAGCTCAGACTGAAGCGCGTAATCCAGCGGATCGCCGACTTCTTCGTACCAGAACAGGTTGTACTTCTTGATCGCTTCGGCGTACGCGATACCGGTCTGCAGATCGAAGCGGCCGTTGGCGTCGACTGCCAGACGCTGGCCGTCGCCCACCACCTCGAGCACCGCTTCGATGCGGCGGATATCTTCGTCCAGCGGCACCGCGCCAATCTTCATCTTGACTACGTCGTAGCCACGATCCAGATAGCCCTGCATTTCGGCCTTGAGTTTGCTCTGGTCCTTGCCCGGGTAGTAATAGCCACCCGCCGCATACACCCAGACCTTGTCATCGGCGACGCCATCGCGATAACGATCGGCAAGCAGGCGATACAGCGGTTTGCCTTCGATCTTCGCCACCGCGTCCCACACCGCCATGTCGATGGTGCCGACCGCTACCGAACGCTCGCCATGCCCACCGGGTTTTTCGTTGGTCATCAGGGTCTTCCAGATGGCGAACGGATCGAGGTTATTGTTCTCATGATCGATCAGGGTTTCCGGGTCGGCTTCGGTGATCCGCGCCAGAAAGCGATCGCGCATCAACGCGCCCTGGCCATAGCGACCGTTGGAGTTGAAGCCGTAACCGATGACCGGTTTGCCGTCGCGAATCACGTCGGTAATCACGGCGACGACCGAGCAGGTCATCTTCGAAAAGTCGATGTAGGCATTGGCGATCGGGGAAGCGATGGAAACGGTTTTTTCACGGATATCGACGATACGCATGACGGGTTCCTCTTGTTGTGGTGACCCAACGTTATGCTTTGCGACGACACCCGCCCAATGCTATTAATGCCGCGCCCTATGCACAGGAGGCATTGCCCTTGGAACTGGTTTGGCTTGAGGATTTTTCCGCGCTGGCCGAGTACGGCAGTTTTATCCGGGCCGCTGAAGCGCGCCATGTGACGCAGCCGGCGTTCAGTCGCCGAGTGCGCTCGCTGGAGAACTGGATGGGCGTGGAATTGTTCGTGCGCACTCCGCAGGGCGCGACGCTGACT
Organism: Pseudomonas moraviensis subsp. stanleyae; assembly: GCF_036283065.1. Lineage (GTDB taxonomy): Bacteria > Pseudomonadota > Gammaproteobacteria > Pseudomonadales > Pseudomonadaceae > Aquipseudomonas > Aquipseudomonas stanleyae. Next base: position 148,594 of record NZ_JAADJI010000012.1, on the reverse strand, counting down.
GAGGCCGGCCGGCAGATTCTGCCCAGTGCCCAGGAAGCCGCCAGACGCCTGTACCGCATGCGCTCCGAGGCTCAGGAAGTAGCGGGTATGGCGGCAAAAACCTTGCAGTTTGCGGCCACTCATTCGCTGTCATTCACCTTCTTCCCACGCTGGTTGCGCAGTGCCGAAAGTGGCGCGCCGATCGATGCGGTTCGCCTGCATTCCGACAGCATGGCCGTGTGCGAACAGATGTTGATTCATGGCCAGGTGCAGTTCCTGCTGTGCCATCGCCACCCCGACGTTCCGCCGTTGCTGGCGCCTGATCAGTTCATTGGCAAGAAGGTCGGCGAGGATGTACTCGTGCCACTGGCGAGTGCTTCAGCGCAATTCGGCACTTCGCCTGAAACCCTGCCCTATCTGGCCTACACCCACGAATCGGGCCTGGGCCGAATCGTCGCCCACAGGCTGCACGGCAAGGCCGATTATCTGCACTTGAAACCGCTGTTCAGCAGCCATCTGGCCGCAGTGCTGATGTCGATGGCGCTGGAAAGCAAAGGCGTCGCCTGGCTGCCGAAAAGCCTGACCGAACAGGAAATGGCCGATGGGCGTCTGGTCAGGGCACTGGATGAAAGTTGGGACATTCCGTTGGAAATTCATCTGACTCGCCCGACAGCTCCGATCAGTCATTCGGCGGAGGAATTCTGGGCAAGGCTGGGGGAGTAATCTTACCGGGCTGAAGCGCGATGGCGGTGCGCAGGCGAAATGTTGTGTCTGAGTACGACTTTTTTACAGCGGCGCGGCAGCCCCTCACCCCAGCCCTCTCCCGAGGGAGAGGGAGCCGATGTGGGTGCTGTTCAAATCCTGCGTTCGGCTTGGTTGCAAAGGGTCGGCGTGTTTCGGTCATTTATTGTGGTTCGGCTTGAATGAAGCGCTGTGCTTGACGCGGCAACCCCTCACACCAGCCCTCTCCCGAGGGAGAGGGAGCCGATTTGGGGGCTGTTCAAATCCTGCGTTCGGCTCGGTATTTCAGGTCGGCGTATCTCTACTGAACACCTCGGTCAGTCCCCTCTCCCTCCGGGAGAGGGTTAGGGTGAGGGGCTTTTGGCCTTTGACTCGATTCATGCCACCGTGAGCCCAGTCCATTGCTCCGAAACCGCCCAGAGTCGGTCCGCCAACCCGGCATCCACCGCCCATTTCGCAACACCCTTGCGGCCTGTTTCAGGGTCATTGATCGGCGCAACATTGCAGTCTTCGCAATACACACCACCCAAATCCGCAAGCACTGCACTGGTCGCACACCACAACCCGGTAGCGGCGCCCTGCTCGACAGTTTTCAAACCCTTGTGCGGATCCAGCCGTGGCCGACCCTGTTCATCCAGCGCATCGAATGCGGCGAGTTCCGCCGTGCTCAAGTGCCGTGCCAGATCCGTCAGAATCTGCCCCGGATGCAATGAGAACGCGCGAACGCCATGGTCACGCCCACGCTGATCGAGGGCGATGGCAAACAAGGCATTGGCGGTTTTCGACTGGCCATAAGCGAGCCATTTGTCATACGGGCGCTGCAAGAAATCGATGTCGTCAAAATCCACCCCGGCAATCTGATGCCCGCGTGACGACACCGACAGCACCCGCGCCTGCCCAGACTTGACCAGCACCGGCCAGAGGCCGCAGGTCAGGCGATAGTGGCCCAAATAATTGGTCGCAAACTGGCTCTCGTGGCCATCGGCATCGCGCAGCAACGGCGCGGCCATGACCCCGGCGCAGTTAATCAGCAACGACACTGGCTGGCCCGCGCTGACCAGACTTCGGCTGAACCCCGCCACCGACTCGGCCTGCATCAGATCCATGGGCATTACCCTGACGCCGTCAATCCCGGTCAACGCCGCCTCTGCCCGCGCGGTATCTCTGGCCGGCACAATGACCTGCGCCCCGGCCGCAGCGAGGCTTTTCACCGTCAGCACGCCCAGGCCGGAATAGCCGCCCGTGACCACGGCGAGTTGCCCGCGCAGGTCGATGCCGGCCATGACTTCGGCCGCTGTGCTCGCGGCGTTGAACGGTGATTGCACTGGATGCTGGAGCGTGGCCATGAGACGTAATCCTCAGTGAGCTATCGAAGGTCTCCATTCTTGGCTAAGCTCGACGGACGAACCAGTCCGATTAATCCAGGTTTCTGTCGTGATCATCCAAAATCCTGCTGGCGATCCACTCTCCGCCGTGTTGGCGCTCTCCGAACTACAAGCAGCCTGCTCGGTTCGTTTGCAGGCGGGTGGCATCTGGGCGCTGCGTTTCCAACCCATCGAACTGAAATTCAACGTCGTGCGACGAGGCGAATGCTGGCTGCGCATGCAGGGCATGCCGGCGCAGTTGCTGCAGGCCGGCGACTGTTTTGTGGTATCGCGCACGCCGTTCATTCTCGCCAGCGGCGTCGATGTCGAGGCAGTGAACGCAGCGGATGTTTTCGCCCATGACGGTGCCTCGGCGACGTTCGGCGTCGGCGAGGGAGTCGAGTTGCTGGGAGGCAGCGTGTCGTTGTCGGGTCCAGGCGCGACGGAGCTGTTTGAGGTGCTGCCAATCTCGCTGATCATCCGCGCCGAGACCGCAGGTGCTTCGTCGTTCGGCTGGCTGCTCGATGAACTGGGCCGCGAATGGCCTTCGCAGCAGGCCGGCTCGCAGGCAATGTGCAACGACCTGCTGCGGCTGATCTTCATCCATGCGCTGCGTCATCACATCAACAGCGCCGATGCCGGACAACTGGCCTGGCTGGGCGGGCTGCGGGAGCCAGCGATTGCCGGCGTGTTGCGCGCCATTCACGCTGCTCCGGAACAACCCTGGCGACTGACGCAAATGGCCGAGATAGCCTGCATGTCGCGATCGGGTTTCGCTGCGCTGTTCAAGACACGCATGGGCCTGGCACCGGTCGAATACGCCACACGCTGGCGGATGCGCGTGGCTGCGTTTCGCTTGCGCAATGGTCGGGACAATGTGGCGACTGTCGCCGCTTCGCTGGGCTATCTGTCCGACGCTGCTTTTGGCGCCGCCTTCCGCCGGGTGCATGGAATATCGCCGGGGCACTACCGCCGCGATCCGTCGCTATAGAACAAGCGCCGGTTGATCGGGGTTATGATCGCGACAACCGCCGCCAAGGATATGCCTGCCATGAAGACCCGCCCTGCCCCCGCACCATTGCTCAAGCCCGGCGAAACCGTGGTGCTGTTCGACGGCGTGTGCAAGCTCTGCAATGGCTGGGCACGCTTTCTGATTCGGCATGACCGTCAGCGTCGCGTGCGTCTGGCGGCGGTGCAATCGCCCGAGGGCCAGGCCTTGCTCGCGTGGGCCGGTTTGCCACTGGATGAGTTCGACACCATGGCGGTGATCCGCGACCGGCAGTACTGGGAACGCTCGGATGCGTTTCTCGAAGTGGTCGGGCGATTGCCGCGGCGCTGGCAGCCGCTGAAACTGCTGCGCATCTTCCCGCGCCGGCTACGCGACTGGGCTTACGATCGCATCGCGCTGAATCGCTATCGGCTGTTCGGCAAGTACAACACCTGCCTGCTACCAACAGCGGATCACGAAAGTCGTTTTCTAAAGGCCCACGGCTGATCCGATCAGTTGCAGCGGCGTCATCTTCGTCACCATCATCAGCACGATGACAAACATCCCGGCGAACCCGGCAATGCCCATCCAGAACCACCAGCGGTACGTGCTCGCGTAGCGATCATCCAGAGCCAGGTCACCCTCGTCCGCGCTCAGCGCCATGCTCTGCAAACGCTTTTGCAACACCAGCACCGGCAGCCACAATGCGCCGACACAGAAGAAAATGATCAGCGAAGTCAGCAGCCACTCGGTGCTCATCGGCAGCCCGGAAAGGCGCATCAGCAGATACCCGGTAATGACCTGAACAAACCCCGCCGGCGTGGTGATCCACGTATCAAAGCGCACCACCATCCGTGCGACATGGGCGATCACTTGCGGGTTGCCGGTGCGGCTGGCGGCGATCAGGTAGAGGTAGGAGCCCATGCCGAAACCGAAGAGGAAAATCGCCGCGATTACATGCAGGTACTTCAGGCAGAGATAGAGCATCTCAACGCTGCCCTTCGGCGAACTGCACCGACAGACTCAGATTGGCGGGATCGTTGATCGCCGTCAGATATTCCTCGACGCTGATCTCGCCAACACAGGGTCGCGCGCCAGATTGCAGCACGTACCCCCGGGCCATTTTGATTGCGAGGGCGACGGCGGCGCAGCTGGGGATTTCCGGGCCTTTGTCATTCAGCGCGGTGAGTTGCGCGGTCATGCTCAGCGGCTGGCCATCGACAGCGATGCCGCGAACATCAATGTACATCGCGCTCTTGCCATCGCCGAAGCGTTCAAACCACGTGCCCAATCGATGCAAGCGCGCCGCCCAGCGCCGATGATCGCGCACCACACCGAAGCGCAAGGCTTGCGCCAGCAAGGCGTTGGCGACACCGCCGAGTTTCAGGCCGGCGCCGGCCTTGAAGCGCAGCGTGTGTGCTCCATAGCGGCGGGCGAAAATATCCATGTCCGGCACATCGACATTGGCCAGCACCCGCGTGCCCAGTTGCGGCATCGTGCGCAAGGTCAGATCGAGCCAGCCCAATACTTCGTGAACCTGGCCATTCTTCAATTGCCTGATCGGTTTGCCGGCGTAGGCGAGCACGCCCTCGACCGTGGACAGCCCCGGCATCTTCGCCGAGGAAGAAATGCCGTGCTCGATCGAATCGATTCGCGCAAAGCGCTGGCGCTGCTGATCGATGATTGCCGAAGACAGGGTCGGCACCGAACTGCAACCGCTGAGCAGCGCCACGCCAGCCTCCTTGGCGCGGGCGTCGAGTACATCAATGCCGTTGACGAAGGTGCGGCAGTCAGCCAGATCACAGTAATTGACCCCGGCGTCGATGCAGCTTTCAGCAACGGCGTAGGACTGCCCCTGAAACGGTCCACCGGTGTGCACCACCAATTGAATATTCAGCTCGCGTAACGCCGCTTGAAACTCCGCGCCCAGCGCATCGCCGCACCAGCCTTCGCACGGACGGCCCGCTTGCGCCTGCAGCTCAGCGACCTTGCGCTGCAACTTGCGCGCATCGCGGCCGGACAACACCAACTCAATCTCTGGCATCTGCGCCAGATGCCGACAAACGATGCTGCCAAAATTGCCGTAACCACCGACGACCATCACCCTGAATGCCATTGCCCTGTCCCTGTTCCAGCCTAAACATGTGGCGCAGAGGATATAGGCCGCAGCGGCATTCAGAAATTTATTTTGAAACCCAGCATTGCGTCATAACCATGGCTGTCGCCATCAAAGCCCTGCCGATAACCGGCCGACGCGGTAAATGTCGTGCGTTGGTTGGCTTGATAATCGACCCCGACATTGACCTCGCCCCACGTGCCCTGAATGTCCGACTCGAACGGGATGTAACCCGACTCAGAGGAAAATTCAGTCTTCGGCTGGCCCTTGAACTCATGCCAGACGCTGGGGCGGATCCACGCGTTGGTGCGCCGCGCGCTCTTGTCGACGCCTTCGGTTTCCCAGTCCCTGGCGATGCGCACGCCGGCGCGGCCAACCAGCGAATCGACGTCCTTGAAACGCACCTTGGCGCCGGCGTCGTCGCTGCTGTCCAGATCAACGTAGCTGTAGATCGCCTGCAACTGCGGCTCGACGTACCAGTTTTTATCAAACTCATAGGGATAGCCGTTTTCCAGCGAGGCGGTGTAGCCCCAGCCACGGGTTTTCAGTTTTGCCAGGTCATTGGGCTTGGCTTCGATGTCGAAACGATTGACCTGCACCACGCCGTCCAGGTACCAGCCGGACGGGCCGAAGTGCGTCCAGTAGGCGCCGACACCATACGCGCGCAGTGTGTCTTCGCCGGCGGCGCGGCGTGTGTAATGGCTGACGCCGGCATTGATGGTGCCCGCCGACAGCGACAGGCCCGCCTGTTCGTGACTGCCGTCAGGGCGGACTTTGCGATAGAGATCGGTGCCGACCTGAAACGCGGTCAGGTCGTAGTTGTACTCCGGGGTGTTGCCCAAGGCATTCTTGCGATCTCCGTCCTGTTTGCCGCTGCGATAGATCACCCGGCCCCAGCCCATTGATGGCGCCAGGGTCGACTCATCTTGTTTGGGCAGCGGCTCGCCACGGTTCAGGCGTTCTTCGCCGACCCGTTCGTGAAGTGTGTCGACCATGGTCCGGCCGTAAACCAGTGCCAGCGCCGGCACGGCGCCGTAGAGCGAGACTTCGGGACGGTAATTGGGTACCGGCGCCGGGCCAGGGTCGGGAGCTGGATCAGGCCCCGGACCGGGTGGACCGGGGGGTGCCGGCGGTGTCAGCGCATCCGATCGCAAGAACCAGGTATCCCGAGCGCTGCCATCCTCGGCGCCTTGTTGCAGACGATATTCATATGGCCCGGCGACCACACGGCGGGCGAGGCGGAATGCGTTGGCGTCGCTCGCGGCTTCGGTTTTATTCAGCAACTCGACCACGGCAATGCCATTGCCCTGAGTCAGATCGCCCTGCCCGCCGACATTGCGCACGACGACACCGGTGCCGCCGCCGCTGGCGGTTGCCGTCGAGTCCACCACCAGCATGTCGGACAGGCTATTGGTTCCGCCGCCGTTGAGCGTGGTGTTGAGCAGCACGCGCCCGCCGTTCGACACAAACACCCCGCCGCCATCGGTGCCAGCGCTGTCGGCGCCGCTGATCAGCAAGACATTGCCAACCGTGTTGCCGCCCGCCGCCAGATCCAGCGTGCCGCTGTTGCTGAAACGACTGACGCCGAGTATCTGTCCCTGCACCGCGCCGCCCGGTGTCGGCGCGTTGGCGGTTTGCCCCAACGGCAGATAAGCGCCGCTGCTGCTGAAGTTGACGATGCCGCTCGCCGGTTGCGCCGCCAGTTGAATCAGGCCGCTGTTGTCGATGCTGCTGGAGCCGGCCGTGCCGAGGTTGCTCACGGCGACGTTCCAGCTGTCGCGAGTGCCACTGCCGGTGCTGTCGAAGAAGTCGCGCAGAATCCACGTGCCGCTGTTGGTGATGGTGCTGCTGGCGCTGACCGCGCTTACCGAGCCGGTGATCAGCCCGGTGTTGTTGAGCGCGAAGGTGCTGCCCGGCGTGGTCGCATCGGCGCGCACCGCCGAATCGCTGAGTGCGCCGATGGCTCCGGCGTTGCTCAGGGTTTGCGTGGCGCCGCCCAAGGCAACCCCGCTGCTGTCGGCCCAGCCACCTTGCAGGCTCGCACTGTTGCTGACGCTGACGTTGCCGCCCTCGGTCAGCGCATCAATGGCCGAGGAACCGGTCCCGTGTGCGCTGATCGCGCCGCTGTTGCTCACCGTCACATCCGCCGCGCCGCCGGCCTGGGCGACAATGCCCTGACTGTTGCTGGCCCCGAGCGTCTGGATCGTCCCGGTGTTGATGATGTTCTGCGCGCCACTGACCGACAGCGTGCGAATGCCGCGCTGCTGATCGCCGCGTGCAACCAGCTCACCGCTGTTGCTGATATTGATCGTGCCGAGGCCGCTGCCACCGTTGAAGGCGTTACCGGCGAGCAGCGCTGCGCCCGCGCCGTTGACGTCGATCAGCGGGCCGGTGAAGCGGATACCGACGTCGCCGCCGAGGGTCAATGCCTGAATTCCGAAGGCGCCAATGCCGCTGCCATCGCCCGTTCCGGCGTCGGAATGGGTGATGATCGTGCCGCCAGCGTCGACATTCACTGTGCCGGTCGGCAACTGCGTCGAGGCGTAGATGCCGTTGCCATTGCTGTGCAAGGTCTCGATGCGATCACCGCGATAGTTGACCTGGACGTTGCCGCCGGTCGAGTCCACACGGATGCCGCCTGCGCCGAAGCCGCTGGCGAACAGATCGCCGGAATAATCGATCAGGGTGTTGTTCTCGGCACTGACGATGATTGCGTAGGCGCGGGTAGTGTTGGGGCTGCCGAAAACGTTGATATTGCCGCTACCGGTGACGGTGGCCTCACCTGTCCCCCGTTTGATGATGTAGATCGCCCGCGAGCCGGCGGTATTGGCCGCGCTGCCAACGTTGAGTTCGGCATTGTTTTCGATACTGATCGAACCGGTAGCGCCGACGTTGTCGTTGGCATAAATGCCGTGAGCAGCGCCACCGGTAGTAGTGATCGCGCCGTTATTGACGATGGCGATGCTGCCCACCGTCGAGAACGAACGAATGCCAAAACCGTTCAAGCCGTTGGTGCTGATCGTTCCGCTATTCGTCAGGCTGGTGTTGCCGCTACCGCCCTCGGTGAAGATCCCGAATGCATTCATGCCGACACTCTGCACGCTGGCGGCGTTGACCACGGTGGTATTGCCGTTCACCGCGCGGGTGTGCACGCCGGCGTGGTTGCCGATGCCAGCGGTCGGCAAGGTTTCATCGCCGATCGGCGGGCCGGCGGACAGCGCATCGTCGTTGTTGACCAGGATGTTCACCCCGGCGCCGACATTGACGTTGGTCTCGCCAGTCCCGGTGGCCTTGGTCCAGATGCCGTTGCCACCGAGCAAGGTGATCTGACCGCTGCCTTGGTGGTTGACGTTGATCGCCCCGCCGCCGCTGCCATTGATGTCGATGCCGTCGTGCTCGTTGCCGACCACGGTGTTGAGAATATTCAGCGTGGTGCCGGGGGTGACCGAGAACGTCGACGAGCCTGTGCCAGCGTTGGTGATTGCCAGAGCGTCCAGCCCGCTGCCAGCGACGTTGACCGTGTTGCTGCCGCCATCGAGCGTCAGGCTGGCATTGCCGCTGCTGCCGATCACGTTGGCGAACACGGCATTAGCTGCTGTCGGCGGCGTGCTGTTGATCGTGGTGCCGCTGAGGCTCAGCGTCGAATTGGCGTTGTTGCCTCTGCTCAGCAGCGAAGAGCCAGCGGTCGTAGTTATGGTCGTGCCGGGTTGGGTGGTGATGGACGCGTCGACGCCGGCGGCGGGAAGGCAGGTTTGCGAAACGTTGTAAGCCCCGGCAGCCAGCGGCCCGCATGCGGCCTGTGCGTCGCTCAACAGCAGGGCATTGGCCATGGCGACCAGCAACGCGCTGCGCATCAAGTGCGGGGTGCCATATCCATGAATACCGTCCATTGAAAACCTCCCTGTTTCACGCTGAATGCCTGCGCCAACTGTGGGAGCGAGCCTGCTCGCGAAAGCGGTGTGTCAGTTACAAATAATGGTGGCTGACACTGCGCTTTCGCGAGCAGGCTCGCTCCCACAGGAACGTGCGTTGTCTGCGCTATCAACTCTAGTCGGTATTTTCAGGTGAGCGCAGCCGGGCAAAAAGAATGAACCCAACGCCCCTCTCGTCGCCTAACGCACAGACCATCAGGAGTTAAGCCTATGCAAATCGAAACCGTGTGGATCGTATTGGCGGTCATTCTCGTGCTGATCGAGCTTTGGGCCATCAACCGGGTGCGCAAAAGCCAGGGGAAATCCAGTAGTAAAGGCGTGTGGATCGTGCTGATCGTGTTCGTGCCGCTGTTCGGCCTGATCGCCTGGGCGTTGGCAGGGCCCAAGCATGTCGGGCGGATTTCGCCTTCACAGGCCAACCGCTGAAGCACGAGCGCAGGCCTGTCTCAAGCATAATCCACAGCCCGGCATTTGCCGGGCTTGTTATATGCAATGTCCGCTGAGCGGAAATCTTGCAGGCTGCACGAAAGCATTGTGCCTGCTTGCGCTTCAGCCCTTGATTCAAGCGGGTTGCGCTTGATCGGCGAGTTGGCATGAGTCCTGCGAAAGCCTCTCCCTGAATACACAGCAGCGCAAAAAAAAGACAACGCTGTGTTCAATCCCGTGAAAAGCAGAGGCGACAAAAAATGAATGCCATCGACCTTCTCAAAGCCGACCATGAAAAAGTAAAAGCCATCCTCAGCCAACTGAGTGAATCCACCGACCGCGCGCTGAAAAAACGCGTCGAGTTGCTGGGCAAACTGGAAATGGAAATCACCATCCATACCCGCCTGGAAGAAGAGATTCTCTACCCTGCGTTCAAGGAAGCCGGCAGCAAGGAAGAAGACATCATGTATTACGAAGCCAAGGAAGAGCACCGCACCGTGGATTCGCTGGTGCTGCCTGATCTGAAAGAGACGGATCCAGGCACCCCGGAATTCGCCGGCCGGGTCAAAGTGGTCAAGGAACTGCTGGAGCACCACATCGAAGAGGAAGAAGAGGAAATGTTCCCCAAAGCGCAGAAGCTTTTGGGCAAAGCCAAGCTCGAGGAACTGGGTGCGCAAATGGAAGCCATGAAGGCAAGCCACAAAAAGGAAATGGCGGCCAACAACATCGCCGCCTAAAGTGCGGAAGACACCAAGGCCCGGCAGCGATGCCGGGCCTTTTTTGCGCCCAAACCGGCGCTCGCTCTCACATTGGATATGTGGGTGTTGGGGCATTCCTGAGCAAGCCACGAAACCTGTGGGAGCGAGCCTGCTCGCGAAGGCGTCAGGTCAGCCGGATCATCTATGCCTGACACTCCACTTTCGCGAGCAGGCTCGCTCCCACAATTGGATTTGCGGTGTCCGGAAGTTGCTGAGCCAACCGCTAAACCTGTGGGAGCTGGCTTGCCGGCGATAGCGTCAGGTCGGGCAACCAAGCGCTGACTGACACTCCGCTTTCGCGAGCAGGCTCGCTCCTACAATTGGATTTGTGATGTTCGAAAATTGCTGAGCAAACCACGATCCCTGTGGGAGCTGGCTTGCCGGCGATAGCGTCAGGTTGGGCAACCAAGCGCTGACTGACACTCCGCTATCGCGAGCAGGCTCGCTCCCACATTGGATATACGTATGTTCGACAATTCCTGAGCAAGCCACGAAACCTGTGGGAGCGAGCCTGCTCGCGAAGGCGTCAGGTCAGCCAGATCATCTATGACTGACACTCCGCTTTCGCGAGCAGGCTCACTCCTACAATTGGATTTGCGGTGTCCGGAAGTTGCTGAGCCAACCGCTGAACCTGTGGGAGCTGGCTTGCCAGCGATAGCGTCAGGTGGGGCAACCAAGCGCTGACTGACACTCCGCTTTCGCGAGCAGGCTCGCTCCTACAATTGGATTTGTGATGTTCGAAAATTGCTGAGCAAACCACGATCCCTGTGGGAGTTGGCTTGCCGGCGATAGCGTCAGGTCGGGCAACCAAGCGCTGACTGACACTCCGCTTTCGCGAGCAGGCTCGCTCCCACAGTGTCAGTGTCGGTCTTGATGCAGACTGTGCTCAGACGGCCCAAGGTGGCCCGTGCTCGAATTTCGCTTCGATCCATTCCTTGAACGCCACCACTGCCGCCGCGGGAAATCGCGACGAAGGCCTGACCAGATAGACGCCGCCCGCCGAATCCAGCTGCCAGTCGGGCAGCACCTGGATCAACCGCCCTGCCGCCAGATCGCGGCTCATCAGCCAGTCTCCGGCACCGAGTATGCCGGCGTCGGCGCGGGCGGCGGCGAGCAGGGATTCGCTGTCGCTGGCGGTCAGGTTGCCCTGTGGCGTGATGGTCTGCAGTTCATCGCCGCGATGCAGGCGCCACAACGGGAACGACGCCAGCCCGCTGAAGCGCAGGCAGTTATGCTGCAGCAGATCCTGCGGGGTTTGCGGCATGCCGTGCGCGTCGATGTAGGCCGGCGATGCGCAAAGAATCCGCCGATGGTCACTGAGCTTTTTTGCGATCAGTCGATTGTCGTCCAGCTCGCCAATACGAATGGCCGCGTCGAAGCCCTGCTCGATGATGTCGACCAGGCCTTCGCTGTAATCGGCGACCAGCGAGACCTGCGGATGGGCCTTGAGAAATTCCGGCAGCAGCGGCCCCAGCCATAACCGCCCCATCGCTGCCGGCAAGGCCAGGCGCAGGGTGCCACGCACTTCGCTGGCGCCCTGCACCGCCTGTTGCTGCGCCTCGTTCATCAACTCGACGGCTGCGCGCAGGCGCTGTTCGAGTTGCAGGCCGGCCTCGGTGATGCGCACATGTCGCGTCGAGCGCTCGACCAGCCGTACGCCCAAGCGTTTCTCCATGGCGGCGAGACGCTTGGACACGATGGTCGGATGGCGTTGCAACAAACGGCCCGCCGCGACGAATGAACCTTGCGCAGCGACGGCGAGAAAGGCAGCGATCTCATCGCTGTGCGGATTGCTCAGAACATCCAGATTCATGGTTTTAGAATGATCGCCCCTGAGGATCGCCCCCACTCCAGATCGGCATGCGCTTGTGCCGCGTCGGCCAATGGGTAACGCGCGCGGATTTGTGGCGCGATGATACCGGCTGCCACGGCGGCCAATACATCTTGCGCACGTTCCTGGTATTCGGCAGTGGTGGCGGTATGTGCGGCCAGCGATGGACGGGTCAGGAACAGCGAGCCCTTGGCGTTGAGCGTGGCCATCTCCACCGCTGCCGGCGCGCCGGTCTGAGCGCCGAACGAGACCATCAGCCCACGCGGGCGCAAGCTGTCCAGCGACGCCTGAAAAGACACCCGGCCAATCGGGTCATACACCACGTCGACCTTGCGCCCTTCGGTGATACGCAACACATCGGCGGCGAGGGTCTCGGCATTGAACACCAGCACTTCGTCACAGCCCGACGCGCGAGCCTTGTCGACACTGGCCTGTTTCGACACCACACCGATCACCGTCGCGCCAAGGTGTTTGGCCCACGGCACCATGATTTCCCCCAGACCACCCGCGACGCCATACAGCAGCATCGTCGTTCCCGGCCCGACCGGGTAAGTCGCCTTCAGCAGGTACTGCGCAGTGATGCCTTTGAACAGCACCGCCGCCGCGTCTTCGAAGGACAGCTCATCGGGGATTTTCACCAGACGCTCTGCCGGAAACAGCCGCGCCGAGGCGTAACCGCCTAAAGGACCGGTGGCGTAAGCGACCCGATCACCGACGCGGACATTGCTTACACCGGCACCGACAGCCGCAACCCGGCCCGCGCCTTCCAGACCCAGCCCCGATGGCAACACCACCGGCACCGCCCCTTTGCGCTGGCTGACATCGAGGTAATTGACGCCAACCGCCTCTTGCTCCAGCCAGACTTCGCCAGGCCCGGGGGCTTGCTCGCTGACGGTTTGCAGTTGCAATACATCTGGAGCGCCTGTTTCGCAGAAGCGGATCGCGTTGGCCATGTTCATCTCCATTCATTCATTTATCGTTGAGCTGAGTCTGAAAGCTCAGTTATCGACGAACAAGCCGGGCTGAATGCAGTTCATTGCTGCACAGTTTGCAGCAATAGGCGCGTAAAAAAAGGAGCGGCACATGCTGCCACTCCTTACTGGAAGTTAATCGAATGCGCCATTGAGAATTTCGTAAACCAGCCCGGTAGCCAGCGCAACAAGAATCAGGTCGGTACCTACCTGCCGCCATTCGTAGCCGTCATAGCGAGGCAAATGGCCCAGCATGCGCCCGTCCAGCTTCTTGGCGATGCCCGGCGGCAACGGCTTGCCCCGCGCCAGATTCTTTTGAATGCCGGGTGGTAGCGGCGGTCCCGGATTCCAGTATTGGCCGCGATAACCATCGATGATGCCGAGAATATTGCTGCGATCCACGCTCGGACCGCCACCGCGATTGCCCGAGGATTGCTGGCCCTTGTTGCCATTGCCTTGGCCGCCCCCGCCCTGTTTACCGTGATCCTGCACGTTCTGCGGTTTGCCTTTGCCATTGCCCTGGCCGCCCTGGCCACCCTGCCCCTTGCTGTTGCCGTTGCCGGGGTCGGCCAGTGCGGTCGTGCTGCCGATTACCAGCGCGAGGCAAGACAACGCGACAATCAACCTGCGAGCTTTTCTCATGTGCGATTCCTTCGGTTTGGGATGCTCTTGAGCATGGGGTAATGTGCTCAGCTTAGTGGATTTCTGCTTGCTGACCACTCGGCCTTGCGTCAGGATTCCCACCCATTCCACCCGCGATCGAAAAATCATGAATCGTCAAAAGAAGCTGCAGCAGTTGTTCAAGGAAAAGGCCAAAAAGGCCAACGCCAAACTGGCGCCGAAAAAGCCCAAATACATCTGCAAGGCCGATCGCCTGAAGCTGGAAGCCGAAGCCGCGCAGACGTCGGCCGAGAATATCGAAAGCTGACTCAAGCTGTCTGCCGCGACGTCAGCCAGGTCACCAGCGCCGCCATCACCAGCAATGCCGCGCTGGCGAAAAAAGTCAGCCGATAACCGCTGCCGTCGAACAGCAATCCGCCAACGGTCGACCCCGAAGCAATCGACAACTGCACCACCGCCACCATCAGCCCACCGCCCGCTTCGGCATCGTCGGGCAACGTGCGCGCCAGCCATGACCACCAGCCGACCGGCGCCGCCGTGGCGATCAATCCCCACAAGCCCAGCAACACGAATGCCGCCACCAGAGAGCTGCCCAGCCCGATCAGCGCCACAGCAATCATCGCCATCAACAACGGGATGGCGATCAGCACGCGATACAGGCCGTGCTTGAGCACCGAACCGATGATCACCGTGCCAATGAACCCGGCCACTCCAATGGCCAGCAAAATCATCGACAACACTGAAACATCGACCCGGGTCACAGTTTCCAGAAATGGTCGCAGATAAGTGAACAGCACAAACTGGCCCATGAAGAACAGCCCGGCGCCGAACATGCCCAACGCCACCCTCCGGCTGTGGAACAGGGCGAAGACATTCCCGGCATTCGCCTTGCGCGGCGCGGCCGGCAGCGCGGGCAAGCTGATCCACTGCCAGAGCAGCGCAATCAACGCCACCGGTATCAGGCAGAAAAATGCCCCGCGCCAGCCAATCACACTGCCGAGATAACTGCCCAGCGGCGCCGCCACCACCGTGGCCAAAGCATTGCCGCCATTAAAAATCGCCAGTGCCTTGGGCACGCTGGCGGACGGCACCAGACGCATGGCCAGCGCCGCCGACATCGACCAGAAACCGCCGATCACCACGCCGATCAATGCGCGGCCGATCATGTACACCGTGTAGTTGGGCGCCAGACCGACCACTAGCCCGGACGCGCACATCAGCGCCGTCAATACCAGCAACAGGGTTTTGCGATCCATCGAGCCGGCGAGCCTGGTGATCGTCAGGCTGGTCAGCACTGCGAAGGCGCCGGAAATGGCGATGCCGTAGCCGGCCAGGCCTTCGCTGATGTGCAGGTCCGTCGCCATCGGCGTGAGCAGACTGACCGGCATGAACTCGGAAGCGATCAGCGCGAAGACGCACAAAGTCATGGCGAACACGCCGCTCCAGTACGCCGGCTGCTCGCCGGCTGCGGATGCGCCCATGGGCTGGGCTGTCGGGTTGTCGATTGCTTGGGCTGTCATGCAAAACCTGCTTTGGAGAAAAATCGGTCGGCATTTCTGCCGCGCTACTCAGGCTGCAAAGCTTGACGGATCGGACTTAACTTGATTAGTAGCGGTAATCTTCATGTGCTTTTGAGAAGAACTCAGCAATGAACAACGCCAAAACCAACGACCTGCAGGCCTTTCTGGCGGTGGCGCAGGAGCAGAGCTTCACCAAAGCCGCGGCCCGCCTCGGCGTCACGCCGTCTGCGTTGAGTCATACGGTTCGCGCACTGGAGCAGCGCTTGGGTATTCGCCTGTTGGCCCGGACCACGCGCAACGTCTCGCCAACCGAGGCTGGTGAGCGCTTGATGCGTTCGATTGCGCCGCTGTTCGAACAGATCAGCGCCGAACTCGAAGCCTTGAGCGAATTGCGCGACAAGCCCAGCGGCACGATCAGGATTTCCTGCACGGACGATCAGATCGAGCTGTGCATTCGGCCGATGCTCGCCGGGTTCCTGAAGGACTACCCGGACATTACCCTGGAGTTCTACGTCGACTACGGATTTACCAATGTGGTCAAGGAGCGCTTCGACGCTGGCATCCGTCTCGGTGAATCGATCAGCAAAGACATGATCGCCGTGCGCATCGGCCCGGACTGGCGCCTGGCCGTGGTCGCCGCGCCCGGTTACTTCGCTCGCCACCCGGCACCCGCCACGCCGCATCAGTTGATGGAGCACACCTGCATCAATATCCGCCACCAACCGGCCGGCGCGATTTACGCCTGGGAGTTTGCGCATCAGGGTCAGGATTTCAGCGTCAAGGTCGACGGGCAACTGGTGTTCAACAGCATCATGCATGTGCTCAATGCCGCCGTGGATGGCATTGGCGTGGCGTACGTGCCCGAGCAATTGGTCGCGCCGTATCTGGCGGACGGGCGATTGGTGGAAGTTCTGGAAGAGTGGTGTCCGACCTTTCAGGGCTATCACCTGTATTACCCGAACAGACGCCAGGGCTCGGCAGCGTTTGCGGCGTTTGTCGAAGCGTTGAAATACAATCACTGACATAACAAATCACCTAAGCCAAACACCGAGTCCCTGTGGGAGCGAGCCTGCTCGCGAAGGCGCCAGATCAGTTACATCCGCGTTGAATGACACACCGCTTTCGCGAGCAGGCTCGCTCCCACAGGGGATTTGGGTTGGGATGAAGATTGTGGCCTTGCCCCGGATCATTGTGGGAGCGAGCCTGCTCGCGAAAGCGCTGGGTCAGGCGATGATGATGTTGAAGGTGCCGACGCCTTCGCGAGCAAGCTCGCTCCCACAATGATCCGAGGCAAATCGACAATCGGTAGCGCAACCCAAATTCCTGTGGGTCTGCATGTGAATCAGCTGGCAAAAACCGATCTGAATTTTCCCGCCAATCTGCCCCCTAAAACCCTGAGCGGTCGATACACGTCCGCCGATGCAAGGAGGGTCAGAACGCATGTCGGAACATCAGGCGCCATCGCCGCGCAACTCAGAGGAATCTGCCCAAGCGCTATTGAGCCGCTTGCTCATGGCGCGCGGGCCCGGTGGTCAGGAGGACGAGGTCCGGGCGATCTGCCTGGAAGAACTGCGGCGCCATTGCGATGAGGTCCGGACCGACCGGGCCGGCAATGTCATCGGCCTGCTCAGGGGCGGCGAACCCGATCCCGACGGCCAGCACGCCGTGCGCATCATGGGCCACATGGATGAGATAGCCATGGTGGTCAAACGCGTCGAGCCGGACGGCACGTTGCGGGTGGTGGCGTTGGGTGGGGCGAACCCGGTGAATTTCGGTGTGTGCCCGGTGGATATTCTCGGCGATGCGCAAACTTTGCCGGGCGTTCTGTCATTCGGTTCGATGCACGCTACGGCAGGCTCGCCGCAGGGCCAGGATGTAATGAGTGGCGCGGTGGAATGGAAAGACGTGCACATCATCACCCGTCATGATCCACAAGCTCTGCAAGACATGGGCGTGCGTCCCGGCACTCGGGTTGTGCTCAGCCAGCATTGGCGCACGCCGTTCCGGGTGGGCGATGCCACCGCTGCGCATTTTCTCGATGACCGCGCGCCGGTGGTCGCCATGCTCCTGGCCGCCGAGCGGCTCAAGCACAGCGGGACCCAATTGCCGCACGACACCTATTTCGTCTTCACCACCCTCGAAGAAGAAAGCAACGCCGGCGCTATGTATGCTGCCGCGCACTTGCCTGGCGATACCACAATCGCGGTGGAAGTCGGCCCGGTGATGAGCGAATACGCAACGCGTTTGAGCGTCGACCCGATCATCGATACCGGCGACCAGAAAGGCTATTACTCGCGCGGCGTGGTCATGGCTTTGGCCGATGCGGCCAAGCGCTGCGGTTTCGATCCGCAGTTCGCCCTGCTGGTGGATTTCGCCTCCGACGCCAGCGCGGTGATGAGTTCAGGCATCAGCGCCCAGGCCGGCTGCATCGCGATCCCGACCGAAAATACCCATGGTTTCGAACTGGTGGTCGACGGCGCGATTGAAGCGTGCGCGCAGACGTTGGTGGAATATCTGCAAGGCGTGCAGAACGAGGTATCGACTTGACCTAAGCATAAAAAAGGGAGGCCCATTACAGGCCTCCCCTCACTCTCAGCGTCAGGACGTACCCAGGCCCTGCGACAGGTCCGAAGAA
Source organism: Pseudomonas moraviensis subsp. stanleyae (assembly GCF_036283065.1). Lineage (GTDB taxonomy): Bacteria > Pseudomonadota > Gammaproteobacteria > Pseudomonadales > Pseudomonadaceae > Aquipseudomonas > Aquipseudomonas stanleyae. The sequence goes on along the minus strand of NZ_JAADJI010000012.1, from coordinate 130,712 downwards.
GAGGGCCGCGCCGGATCCGGCCTGGTCTCAACTTCGTTTTGCTCGGTGGTCCGGGTCACCGTGTCGCGCACGGCTTCGTACCCTTCCTGAGCTTTTTGCTTGGCCTTGTCGACCATGCCAGCACTGGTGCGGCCCATGTAGCGCTGCTCGGTGGAAGTGGTCGGCAATGCCGCGCCGAGCAACGCACCGAGCGCAACCCCAGCGGCAGCCACCATCAGCGGTTGCTCCTTAAGCAGGTGACTGAACTGCTGGCCGAGCACTTGCGAATTGCGCGACAAGCGGTCACCGGCGTCATGCATCGCATGGCTGAGGTTTTCCTTCGCCGCACCGACATTTTCACCGAGGTGGCTGGCCTTGCCTTTCAGCGACTGGTAGCCCTCCTTCAGCGAGTCGGTGGTCGAGTGCAGGTGCGCGCGGGCACTATCGATGCCGTCGGCCAAACCGTCGGCCCATTCGCCAGCCTTGTCCTGATCCGGCCCGCTGCGATAGGTCGGTTGCGGCACTGGTGGGCGGTTCTGGCTGATCATCAACCAGAGCAGGCCGACAGACGTCAGCACTGCCGGCACCGGGTTATTGCGCACGCTGGTGCCGAGGTTGGTGAAGAACGTCGAGCCGTTGCTCTGCATCATGCCCCAGGCCTGATCGATCATCTGCCCGGGGGTGAATTTGCTTTCCAGTTGATCAACGATGTTACCGATGCTCGCACGCTGCGCATCGATTTCGCGCTCTATCTGCTCCGGGCTTTTTTCCGCTTCGATATCCAGTTCGCTTTTCATGAGACTTTCCTCCGCAGCGCTTCCTGATCCTTGTTCAAGGCGTCGAGGGTGCGATCAGGTTTGAAGTGAGATGGCTCGAATTGCTTTTTCCCGGATTGCAGCATGGCGAAGCCGATGATCATCACCACCACGCCCACGATCAGCGCGGCCAGCCACGGCGCCATGAACAGGCTCAGGCCGTACACCGCCGACATCAGCAGAATGATGAAGCCGGCGAGGAACACAATCGCACCACCGGCCACCGCGCCGATGCCAGCCTTCAGGGTGCTGAGGCTGTTCTGCAGTTCGGCTTTGGCCAGCGCCAGTTCCTTGGTGAACAACGCCGGCACTTCGCGCGACAGTTGTCGCAACAGGCCAACCACCGAAGCGTCATCCGTTTGGCCGAGGGGTCTTGCCCCGCTCAGATCAGATTCATCTCTGTTCATCACAGTTCTCCTTTGGCGTCGGGTGCATGCGGTACGGAAGCCGCCGCGAAATCAGAGGGGTGATCATGCTCATTGGGTGAGGTCGGAGTGATGCCGGTGGCCAGCCCCGGATTGGCTTGGGACGAGGACGGCACTGACGAGTCATAGGGTCGCTGAGCACCGTAATCGGCTGGCGGTGGCGTCGATGTCGTGCCTGCCGCCGGATCGTGTTCGGCGCTGACCGTTGCCGCCGCAGCCGTGCCCGCCTTGAGAAACCGCGACAGGCCGAAACCGATGGCAATGCTGCCGGCGATAAACAGGCCCGGATTGTTGCGCGCCAGATCCGCCGCATCGTGCAATAACTGCTCGGCGCTCTTGCCGCGCAGATTGCCCGCCAGGCCGGTCATGGAATCGGCCATGTCGGTCAGGTAGTCGGACATGCCCAGGGTGTCCTTGTCCTGCAGTTCCGAGACGAAGCTTTTCGCACCTTGCGCCAAGGCTTCGATCTGCTCGGCCGCTGTATCGCGATACTGACCGAATTGTGCATCGGCCTGTTGCCGCGCACCGCCAAGTGCTTCGCTGACGTTGTCCTTCAAATGGTCAAAACCCTGCTCAGGCTTGCCGTTTGGATCGCCTGATTCGTAACCTGCCCTGCTGTCTGAAGTATTCATGTCGCCCCTCGCCTTCTCACTGAAAACGGAAAAACGGGACTGCACGGCAAGAATGCCTCGAGCCCCCACATAGAGAGGACGGAGTAGCTGGCGCCAGAGTTCAAAGAGGTTGATGAGCGTGCAACGTCAGGCGCGGATCACCGACGAAAGGTTGCGCCTGGCAGGATTGCGTTGAGCTTCCGCGCCCTTCTGCGGTCAAGACAAGGCACAAGGGTTCGTCCTGATAATGGCGGTGAAACCCGCAACGCCGCCGATAGATGGCAGAATCCCCACACCCTGATCACTTCGGAGACCGCAATGCTTCGCCTGTTCGAACAAAGGCTCGACCCCTTCCCACCCGACGAGGCGCCGCCACCGCCAGTCGGCCTGATGCGATTTCTGTGGGCCTGCACCCGGGGCGCGCGCGGCTACATTCTCGCCTTTGCCCTGCTCAGCGCCAGCGTCTCGATCTACGAGGCATGGCTGTTTTCTTTCCTCGGGCAAGTGGTGGATCTGCTCTCGACGTGGCAATCCGGCGGCGCCGCTGGTGCAGAGGAAAGCCGCGTGTTGTGGGGCATCGGCATTGTGCTGGTGGTCAGCATTGGCCTGGTGGCGCTGCGCACGATGGTCCAGCACCAGATCCTCGCGATCAACTTGCCGCTGCGCCTGCGCTGGGACTTCCATCGGTTGATGCTGCGGCAAAGCCTGTCGTTCTTCTCCGATGAATTCTCCGGCCGCGTCACGACCAAGGTCATGCAGACCGCATTGTCGGTACGCGAGGTGCTGTTCACCCTGATCGAAATCCTCCCCGGCATCGGCGTGTACTTCATCGCGATCATCGCGCTGGCCGGCGGCTTCGCGCTGAAGCTGATGCTGCCGTTTCTGGCATGGATCGTCCTGTTTGGGCTGGCGATGGTGTATTTCGTCCCGCGTCTGGGCAAGGTCGGCCAGGAACAGGCCGATGCACGCTCGTCGATGACCGGGCGGATTGCCGATGCCTACACCAATATCACCACGGTCAAACTGTTCTCGCACTCCAAGCGTGAAGCGCACTTTGCCCGTGCGGCGATGGAGGATTTCAAGCTCACCGGCTTCCGTCAGATGCGTCTGGTCAGCCAGTTCGAGATCGTCAATCAGGCGCTGGTGGTGGCGTTGATTCTCGGTGCCGGCGGTTATGCGTTGTGGCTTTGGCATCAGGGCGAAGTCGGCACCGGCGCTGTTGCGGCGATCACCGCCATGGCGTTGCGCATCAACGGCATGTCGCACTGGATCATGTGGCAGATGACCTCGCTATTCGAAAACATCGGTACCGTGCAGGACGGCATGGCCACCCTGACCAGCGGCCCGAAAGTCCAGGACGCACCGGATGCCAAAGTGCTGGAGCCGGCCGGTGGCGAAGTGGTTTTCGACAACGTCAGCTTCAACTACAACGGCGAACGCCAGGTGCTCGATGGCCTGACGCTGCACATTCGCCCCGGCGAAAAAATCGGCCTGGTTGGCCGCTCCGGTGCGGGCAAGTCGACGCTGATCAACCTGCTGCTGCGTTTCTATGACGTTGACCGCGGCGAGATTCGCATCGATGGGCAGAACATCGCCAAAGTCACTCAGGACAGCCTGCGCAGTGTGATCGGCATGGTCACTCAAGACACGTCGCTGCTGCACCGCTCGATCCGCGACAACATCGCCTACGGTCGCCCGGACGCCACCGACGCAGACATCCACCGCGCGGCGGTGAACGCCCAGGCCAATGGTTTCATCAGCCAGTTGAGCGACAAACAGGGCCACAGCGGCTACGACACGCTGGTCGGCGAGCGCGGCATCAAGCTCTCCGGCGGCCAGCGCCAACGCATCGCCATCGCCCGGGTGATGTTGAAAAACGCGCCGATCCTGCTGCTCGACGAAGCCACCAGCGCGCTGGACTCCGAGGTCGAAGTGGCGATCCAGGAAAGCCTTGATGAAATGATGCAGGGCAAAACCGTGATCGCAATCGCCCACCGCTTGTCGACCATTGCGGCGATGGATCGGCTGATCGTCATGGACGAAGGCCGCATCATCGAACAAGGCACCCACGCGCAACTGCTGGAGAAGAACGGCACCTATGCGCGGCTGTGGCAGCACCAGAGCGGCGGCTTCCTTGGTGAGGATCGCGGTTTGGTTGAGGTGATGGAGGAGTAATCAGGCTGGAGGGCCGGCGTCGGCCCTTCATCGATTCGCCTATGAGCTGACGGTGCCTGCGGCATCCACCGCAAGCTTGACGCGAAACACGGTTCCGCCCTCCAGGTCAGAGCTGACTTCGATCGAGCCGGCATGCGAGGCGACGATTTCCGAGGCGATAAACAGGCCCAGACCCAGCCCTGCAACCGGCCCGTGATCAACCACGGAGCGCTGCGAGAACCGCCCCATCGGGTTGAAAATGAACGGCAACACATCTTCCGCAATCGGCTCGCCGCCGTTGTGCACGGTGAACACCGCGCAATCCTGCCCGGCCTGCAACCCGACCGTGACCGGTAGTTGATTGTCGCCGTGGGTCACCGCATTGCTGATGATGTTGGAAAAGACCTGTTCCATCCTGGCGCCATCGAACGCTCCCATCACCGGCTCCTTCGTCTCGAACACAACGTTGGCCTGCGGGTGAAAGGCGCGGATTTCCTCGATAACCCGCTCGCACAAGGGGCTGAGATCGATAAGGGCTTTTTTCACCGGAATGCCCGGTCCCATCTGACAACGCGTCAGATCCAGCAGGTCGCCAACGATCTGGCTGGCGCGCTGCACGCTCGCGTAGATCTGCCTGGCCACTTTGCTGGAGCGCGGGTCGGCGCTTTCGGTACGGCGCAACCTGTCGGCACCCAGCAGAATCGCCCCCAACGGCGTGCGCAAGTCATGGCCGAGAATCCCCAGAAACACGTTGCGCGAAGCCTCGACGGCGCGTGAATAGCTGGCAATCGACTCGGCCAGTGCCTGATCGATGGCTTCATTGAAACGCGTCATGTCGTCGACATTCACCGATTTTCCATCCTTGACCTGACGCAGCCATTGGCTGAGCACACTGGTGCGCAGCGCGCGGTATTCGGAAACCATCTGATCAATGGTGAAACCGGCCATCAATCGCGTCACCGCGTGGGTTTCCGCAGCCGTTTCCTCATCGTCGCGCGGCGCCTGGCCATGAGCCTTGGCCAGTTGCTCGCTGACCGTCTGCCGGGTGCGCAGATCGATGACGATGGCACGCAACATCTGCTCGGCGTGATCGCGCAGCGCGGCGTTATCGAGCTCCGCGCCAGGTGTCTCGATGGTGCGGGCGAAATCTTCCCAGGCCTGCAGGATCGGCTCTAGGTTTTCGAGAATGAAATCTGGCAGGCGCATGGCTGTAGTCCATAGAGGAAATCCATCTGCGCCGACAGGCGCGCCGGCGCAGACAGTAAAAGAACAAACTCAGGAGTACAGAAGGTACGGCTGACCTCGTGCAGCCTACCATCATTGCAGTGGTTCAACGCGGGAGGAAAATCGGCAGCAGCCGCTTGTGACGAAAGCCATCAGAACACTCAACTCCCTGTGCTTGAGCTGCTGCCTGCAACGCTCAAGTCGCCACCAGGAAAAGCACCACCCTCAATGTGATAGACCCTCGGCTCAGCCGAAAAATAATCCTCCAGCCCCAGCATGAACCGCTGGTGATCTTCACTTTCTTCAAATCCCGGCGAGTGGTCCTCGAGTGACTGCCAGCGCACGATCAAATTGAACTGTTCGGGGGTTTCAATACCTTGCGCCAGCAAGTGACCGCCGTATCCCTTGGCGCGGGTGAGCAACGGTTCGACCTCGGCAAATGCGCGTCGGAAGGCTTCAGTCTGTTGCGGGTGAACGGGCAGCACAGCGATCTCGTATACCATGATGTTTCTCCAGAATGGACGGGGTCAGGCGATGAGCGAAGGGTCGACGGCGATGGCGATTTTTCCCAGCAGGCCGTTGTTGAGGCTCTCAAGTCGCGCGTGGGCCAGGGGGATGTCGGCGAGTGAGTAGACGGCGCCAACATGGGGCCGCAACTGACCGCGCTCGACCAACGCGCTCAATTCATCGAGCTTGCCTCGATTCTGCCGGGTGAAGACGAAGTGATAGCTGGCGTTCTTGCCCCAGGCTTGCACAAGGTTTTGTGGCTGCGCGATGTCGACGATCGAGACCACGCGGCCAAGCTGGGCGAGCGCGTCGGCGCTGCGAGACAGGGTATCGCCGCCGATGGTGTCGAACACCACATCAACGCCATGCCCGGCGGTTTCGCGCATGATTGCTTCGACGTAATCCTCTTGGGTGTAATCGATGACCACATCGGCGCCAAGGCTGCGGACGAAATCGGCGTTGGCCTCACGCACGGTCGTGAAGACTCTGGCGCCCATGGCCTTGGCCACCTGAATCGCCACATGCCCGACCCCGCCAGCGCCGCCGTGGATCAGAATGCTCTCGCCTACTCGCAGCACGGCGCGCACGGTCAGCGCTTCCCAGACCGTACCGCCGACCAGGCTCAAGCTGGCTGCCTCAAGGTGACTCAGCGCGGCGGGCTTTCTGGCGATGATGCTTTCGGCGGCGACGTGATACTCGGCATAGCTGCCCTGCCCGTCGAATATCTGCGGGGTGTACCAAACCTCGTCGCCCGGCGCGAAGGCGCTGACACCCGGGCCAACGGCTTCAACCACGCCCGATACGTCGTGGCCGGTGATGGCCGGCAGGGGTACCAGATCAGGATAGTCCCCGCGGCGCACCTGGTAATCCAGGGGATTGATGGAAGTGGCGTGCACCCGGACCAGCACTTGGCCCGCTTGCGGAACAGGTTTGGCAACATCGCTCAGTTCGAACGAATCAGGACCGCCGAAAGATTTCAGAATCATCGCTTTCATGGAAACACCTCGTATCGATAAAGAGGGATATCGAGATTTCTCGATATCCTGCGGTAAAAAAATTTACAGCTCTTTCCCTATGATCTCTGCAAGCGCGCTGATAGCAGCCTCATTGCGTTTGTAGTAGGTCCATTGACCGATGCGCCGCACTTCAACCAGCCCCACCCGCTGCAACGTGGCCAGATAACTCGACACCGTCGACTGCGACAGGCCGATGCCTTCCTGGATGCTGCTGACGCAGACGCCCTCAACAAGCACGTCACCCTCATCCTGCGGGGGGAAGTTCTTGACGGGATCCTTCAGGCCTTCAAGGATCTTGAGGCGCGTCGGGTTCGAGAGGGCTTTGAAGATTTCGATCAGTTCCATGCGCCGAGGATATCGAGATTCTTAGATATGTCAATGCGGGATGTTGAGGCGATTCGCAGTCGGCGACGGGCGGCAGGACATCAGGATCTGCGACCCGTCGGCCCTACTCACCTTGTGCTTCCCGGACTCATTCGTTAGCCATGTTTCACGAGATTCAATGCCGGCAACGGTCCGCCCGGGAATTGCGCAAGCACGCCCTGCTGCACACCGCCCAGATCGATGCCGTAAAAACCCAGTTGAGTAATCAGTTCTGCAACCCTGGTTTTGCTCGCAGCATCCTCACCGGAATAAAACAGTACCCGCTTGCCGCCCTCGGTGGTGGGGTCGGTCAGCAAAGCCGCGAGCAAATGATTGAAGGCCTTGACCACGTGCGCGCCGGGCAGCATCTGCGCCACCACTTGTGAAGACGGCTGGCCGCCCAGATCGACCGGTTTGAACAATGGCGCCTCGATCGGATTGTTGGCGTCGATCACGATGCGCCCGTCCCAAGGCCCGAGATCGCGCACGGCATCGGGAATTTTCGACCAGTTCACCGCCAGAAAGACGATGTCCGCCTGACTGGCTTGCTGAGCAGTTACGGCTTGCGCGAGTGGTCCCAATTCGCCGACCAGATCGGCAAGGCTCTGCGGCCCGCGGCTGTTGGCCAGGCTGACCGGCAGGCCGGCGTTGACGAGCAAGCGAGCGATAGCGGTGCCGATCGAGCCAGTACCAATGATGCTGATGTTCATGTCTCTTTCCTCAAGTAGTTGGTGAGGCTATGAGACGCTTTTTGATCTTCCACCAGTAGTGGAAGACAAATAGAATCACTTTCAATTATTCGTTGAAGGTGCGCAGATGGAAACGCTAGGTAATTTGCTGTCATTCGTGCGCAGCGCCGAGGCGGGCAGCTTCTCTGCCGCCGCGCGACGCCTGGGCCTGACGCCCGCAGCGGTCAGCCGCAATGTCGCGCAACTGGAGGCCAACCTCGGCGTGCGTTTGTTCCAGCGCAGCACACGCAAGCTCACCCTCACCGAGGCTGGAGAGCGCTTTCTGGCCAACGTCGGTTCGGGACTGGAAACCGTTCAGGCGGCAATCGCCGATGTGGCGGGCAACGCTGGCGAGCCTTCAGGCGTTCTGCGCCTGAGTGCGTCACCGGGTTTCGCCCGGGATTTCCTGCTGCCGCTGATGCCCGAATTTCTCAAGCGATACCCTTCGGTAACTCCTGAATGGCACCTCGACAATCGTCAGGTCGATCTCATCGCGGATGGATTTGATGCGGCCATCGGCGGCGGCATCGAGCTGGCGCAGGGCGTGGTCGCCAGAGCCATCGCCCCGGCGCATCTGATTTTGGTGGCCTCGAGGGAATACCTCTCGGCGCGCATGCGCATCCGGCGCATCGAAGAGCTTTCGACGCTGGATCATCTGGCCATGCGCTCGGTGCAGACCGGCAAGGTGCGCAGCTGGATGCTGCAAGGGCCCGAGGGGCAACGAGCGCCATTGGAGTTGACGCCGCGCCTGTTGGTCAACGATCCGCAAGCGCTGTGTCAGTGCGCGCGGCTGGGATTGGGAGTTGCGCTGTTGGCGGTTCCGGATGTGCTGTCGTATCTGCAGAACGGTACGCTGGAAAGGGTTTTGCCGGGGTGGTATGTCGATGCGGGGCAAATCCATTTGTATTTCTCCAGCCAGAAACTGTTGCCAGCGAAAACCCGGGCTTTTGTAGATTTCCTGGTCGCTGAGGCTCGAGAGGATGGGTGGATGACTCGGCTCGATGCTGGGGCTTAGCAAGCAAGTTATACGACCTCTAAAACCTACGCAGCACCACAACAGAGCAGTTTATCGAGCCTTTCAAGCTTGCCGCCCCGGCTCGACTACGGTACAAATCGGGAAGTTGTACGACAACATAATAAAAAACTGAGCCACCCTGAGTGGCTATCACTTTTGAGATCTGCCATGTCCCGCCCTGAATTTGCACCTACCGTACCGCCACCCTTCCCCCGCTATCTCGCCGTGATCATTCTGTTGTGCATGGGTTGTGCGTTCGCCGGCAACCATGTCGCGGCACGTGTGGCTTTTGATGATGGCGCGGGGGTGTTGCTGGCGATCCTGATGCGTTCCGGCGGGACCCTGCTGGTGCTCGCCATTCTGGTGCTGTGGCAACGGCAGAGTTTGCGTCTGCCAGCGGGCGCCTGGCGCTGGCAATTGTTGTTGGGCCTGCTGATCACCGCGCAGAGCTTGTGTCTGTACTCTGCTGTCGCACGGGTGCCGGTCGCTTTGGCGCTGCTGGTGGCCAACGTGTTTCCGATCCTGCTCGCCTTGTTGACCTGGGCACTGGGCGGCCCACGACCGAGCGCGCGCACGGCGATGTTGATGGGCTTGATCCTTGTCGGGCTGGTATTCGTGCTGGACGTCCCGGGACGTCTATCAGACGGCGCCAGTGTCGGCCCGGAATGGCTGCTGGGCGTCGCGCTCGCCTTCTGCGCCGCCAGCGTATTCGCCTGCGCGCTGTGGATCACCGATCACAAGCTGTCGCAAGTGCGCGGCTCGGTGCGCAGCCTGCTGACCATCTTCATCGTCTTCAGCAGCGTCAACCTGGCCGGACTGACCGGCGCCCTCCCCGGCGGACTCAACCTCCCCGCCACCTCAACCGGCTGGCTGGCCCTCGCCACGCTCGTGGTGCTGTATGGCACCGGTTTTATCGTCCTGTTCATCTCCGTACCCCGACTGGACATGCCGCGCAACGCCCCGGTGATGAATATCGAACCACTGGCGACGTTGTTGATGGGCTGGATCGTGCTGGATCAAATGCTCAGCAAAGGGCAGATCGTAGGTGGCGTGATTGTGGTGAGCGGGATTGTTTTGCTGACGTATCGCAAAGCGCCGGTGAAGGTTGGGGTGAAGGCTGAGGTTTGAGGGGGTGTGGTGGCGGGGTTTTTGTTTGTGAGTCCTGCTTATCGCCGCCAGCTCGATATCGGATCAGCAGAATCGCTCCTGTTAGGGTGATTGCATTCCAAGGCAAGGCACTTACCAACTACCGTACGGGATGCCGAACTTGTCGATATACCGTTTGGCCTTTTCACTCACCGGATAGGCATAGCGCCCGCCATGCTTGCCCTGCTCCGGGCCGAGAGGTTCGAGTTCGCCTTGAGCATGGGAAACTTTTATCGGGCGGTGGCATGAGTCCCTGACCCACGCCTGGAGCGCTCCCCCCGGGGCGAGACCCACGAGTAGCGTTGCCGAGTAACGTGCGGTTCTTTCGGGAGTTTTCGGGCACCGCTGGTGTGTGGACTGCACCATCAGTTGCCTCGCTTCTTCTGGAATCTCTATGAAGCCTTTATAGGTTTTTTGCTCCGATATCGACTGCCAACGGACAAAAATCATTCGAGGAAGGTCAGCACCGGTTACCGAAACTCCAGAACCACCGACGGTTCCCCAACCGCGGGCAGACTCCGTCCCATCTTCTGGTTCGCCTCCGGGAGCAGATTTTCCGCCGATTCTGAAAAACATTCTGTTATTGATATCCAGCACCGAGCTGTCTTCAACCCAGATTTTCATGTAATTCGGCTCAACGAATCCTATTTGCCACCAAGGAGACTTGGGGTCGCTTTCTCCACTTTCCAAACCTCCGTTCTGGCAGCCCATTAACAATAAAGCGCCAAGCAGAGCAACTACAGACTTCATTACCAGAGCTTCCAATCAGCTACGTGAGGATGTTGTACACGGATCGCGTCTTCCGTCGGGGCGTTGATGTAAACCGCGTCGATACCGCTCCCGTCTCTTCTTCCGAGGGGATGATTCCAGTTTGCAGAGGTATGAATGTACTTTAGCCTGAGCAAAGCCTCTTCTTCTGCAGTTGTTCTGTAGTTTCCTGTGAGAAATCGATCACAAAGAGATTGGAGTTCTGCCGGCACGGAGTATTCGTCATCTTCGGGTATGTCGATGAATTGAATGCCCTTTTCTTTTGCCAGCTGATGCATGACTCTCAAATAAACCCGCGACAGTTTTCCGCTCACCGGACGTTTCAGTTGTAGAGCGGCATATACGCGCTTCTGCCCCGGTGAAAGCCTGTCTTGATGCTCTTGCGGGATTTCGAAGGAAGCCGGGGTGACAATCTCCAGCAGATGCGCAGGCCATCCTTTAGCAATCCACTCGCTTTTTACGCGCGCAGCGTCGTGATAAATCGACGTCGTTGAAACGTCTACGTACCGAGGTACAGCGAGAGTTTGCATAGGGCTGACGAGCACGCATTCCTCTACTTCATCGAGATAGCTGCCGCCAATGTCCGAATGAACCCCGGGGAGAGTGTACTCAGGGTGCGCAGGTTTCACTCGACTGAGCGCAAAATTAGCGCGACATTCATCACGCGCTACGAGATGTACGACATCGGTGAAGTATTTACGGTCGAGGTAAAGCCTCACACCGGGAGCTATAGGACTTTTCACCCGGCCGAGATTGGTGAAGCCGGCAATCGAGGGCACCGTGTCAAAGAGCCCGATAAAACCCATTTTGATGCCGTTTCCGTATTGATTATCAAAGGTGCGACTGAAATCTCCGGCGTTCCGGTTTAGGAGATCTCCTAAAGCTCCCCGCTTACCCCGCACCACTTCATTTGCGAAGTGCCGTGCAGCAGCAGCCCCACGACTGAAGCCAAATGTATCAAACGTCAGGGACGCAATTTCACTGTCGGGGTTCTCTTGCAGTGCCTCTTCAATAGCTTGTTTTATCTGCGTGAAGGACGCTTGTACGCGACTCGTAACACCGGTCTCACCTCGCCCCGTTCCAGAAGCCACGGCGCTATCCTTCTGATTGCTTTCCGTGCCTATACCCTCGACGTATATTGGACTTGAGACGTACTTAAGAACGCCATCGCCTTCGGCTTTCTGGGTCTTTTTATATAGAGAATACAATTTCTTGATATTGGATGGCCCGGCTCCATAACTACTGTCCGGATCACTCATGTAAGGCATACAGCTAGCCGGAATATCCTCCGGCGCAATCGGATGCTGAGCACCACACAACAACCCCGCAGCAGAGTTATTGGCATTGTTGCCCGTGCCATCAAAGAACACCCCGATCCTCAACGCGATGCCAATCTTCTCTGGCTCGCGCGCAGGTTCTTTCCCATGTTTCTCATACTCGGCCCAGTGCTGGGCGTGTATGTCGACGGGTTTGGCTTGTTCGTAGCGGTAGTTTTTCGGCGGGTTTGGTACGTAGCCACTCAATCCTTGATTCCTTGTTCTGATCCTTGAAGAACGGCCCGAAGGGTGACAGTCGGGGCCGGGTGGTGCAAGCCGTGGCGGTGTGCCAGCCATGGCACGACCGTGGGATGCGACGAGGTTTAGCTCTCGTCGCGTTGGGGGTTATTTGGCTATTTCGACTTTATCCAAAGCTTGGTTCACGGCGATTTCGCCGAGCATGACGACTTGGGCGATGCCCAGCAGGGTTTTGCGGCGCGGGTTGTCGAGCAGCGCGGCGAAGTCGTAGAGCATGGTGGTGGCCGAGCCGAGGGATTCGCTCGCGTTGGCCAGCAGGGATTCGGTGTCGTATTTCGGGTTGGCGAGGAACATCTGTTCCGGGATGTTGGTGCTGGCCAGTATGTCCGCCGGGCCGAGGTAGTGATCGAGGGCGCGTTCGGCGGCTTCGTGGAGTTTTTTCGAGGCGCTGGATTCGTAGGGGGATGCGGGGTCGGTGGTTGGCGGATTGGGTGTGACTTTGAACATGGTGAAACTCCTAGTTAGGAAAAGGAGCCTTCACATTCGCTACCAAACGAAGGTGGCGGCCATACGCGGGTTGGTAGACCGGTAACTAGGAACCGGCACACCCGAAGGTGTCCTGCGCATGGCCACCATTGAGCAGAGACCTGAAGCAGGTCCGCGAACGGCGCGCGATGCGACTAGTTATGGCGGGCTACCAAACCCGATCGCTGTTCTGCAGCGACCGACAGACGATAGAACCCGCGACCTAGACGCACAAGCCGGCGGATTCTGGCGTAGTCGTAGGGAATGGCGCAAGGCGTTGTAGCCGTTTGCTTAAGGCTGGAGTTACTGTTTAAACGGGCTGAGGGTTTTCTGTTTATTTGGTGGTGAATGGGCTGGCGTCATCGCGAGCAGGCTCACTCCTACAAGGGATTGGGGCTCGTCCAACATCATTGGTGTTTGGGCAACTCAAATCCTCTGCCGCTAGTTATCCTTGGGCCTTCAAAACCTCACTCAAAAACCCCAGTGCTCGACGAAACACAGGGTGGCAATCGTCATACGGCAAGTCATCGAGCGGGGCCCAGAAAAAATCGAAAACATGCCCATGATCATCCAGTGTCTGGTGAGACCATCGTTCCGGCAGTGGCCCAAGCACCGCGCAAAGTTGGAACGACCAGACCTGTGCTTGGTGGCCAGACTCCCAGCATCCCAAATCCTGAGCGATTGTCGCGTCGTCTATGCCGGACTCTTCCGCCAGTTCTCGCAAAGCGGCCTGAGCGGGTGTTTCTCCGCGCTCGATGGATCCTTTCACCAGTTGCACCCCAGCCTGCGGATGACGAAACAAAAGAATCCTGGGACGCAGCGCTAAACACAGCACGACCGAGCAGGCCTTATCGGGATGCATAGCGATTTCCTTATCGGTAGTAAAACGATCACCCGCGAAATGCGGCATCAACCCTGCGTCAACTTCGGCCAGATCTCGAACCATCTCTTTGACTGCACGCGCTCCACAAACATCGCGTATTTATCACTTTCAAATCGGGCGGTCGGCCGCACTTTCAGCGCGAACAGATCCTCAAGCCCCAACGGTGCCAAAACCTCTATTTCGTCATTCTGGCCAAACCTGACCCCGACTGCCGTCGCAGTTTCAGGCCAGAACGTCATTGCATCGGCAACTGCTCCATAAGGCGCATCGGCGTTGCGCTGGTGCATGCGTGCCTGGTTCTTTACCGACCAGTTGACGCCGCTACACAGCGTCGCAAGCTCGGCTTCCAAGGCTGAGTCCGTTTGCGCACTGGGACGTGTTTTGTCGAACCAGATGACATCAATGTCCTCTGGCAACGGCGAGGGTTCGCGCTGGTGCAGATGATCCCAGACCAGGCTGCGCACAAACCCGGCGGCAACCCAGCTGTCCGGCAATTTCAGATTCCTGACTGTGTGCAGGATGTGCATCCGGACGGGATCCCGGGTAATCAGATCCCGCAGTTGCGCTTCAAGATTCAATTTGTCCAATCCATTGCACTTGAGTGGAAGAGCCTATCAGACGTATCGGTAAGACATCGCCGGCGCCGGCGTTGCCCCGCTTCCTCACTCCATCAGCCGCAATTCGCTCGCTGCAAGTTGATGCAATGGGGCATGGTGACCGCCGTTGAGCCGGAAGTCTGGGTGCTGCACGTTTCCCGTCGGCTCGCCGCGCCCAAGGTGTGCGCTTTTTTCGATTTCATTTGCGCGCGCTACCCGAACAAGTCCCTTGTGCTGAATGACTCGCGCAGGCGAGCTTTGCACGATAGGGTCAACTGGCGCTCACTGCTCAAACCTTGAACTCTTCCTTGAGCAAATCGGCAAACTTGTCTTTTGCACGATGAGATTCAACGTGCTTGTTCCAGATAAAGTAGTTTTGCACGGGCGTTAGATCTTTGAAGAAGAATCCTCGAATGCCGCCGATTTGCTGGAACTGATCAAATATTCCTTTCGGTACCAACGATACCCCCGCGCCCGCACTGACGCACCCAAGGATGGTGCCATAACTGGCTATGCTTGTTATCGGGTTGGATATGTTGTGCCGCTCCAGCCAGGCAACCAACGTCCTCCGGTAGGGGCATCCTTCAGGCCACATGAATAAATCCATGCCATGCAAATCCTCTGGATGGTTTAGTGGCCCGGCGGACGGCGAAGCAATCAGGACCAGATCCTCCTCATAGATCTCGATACTCTCGATATCCGAGTGTTCCGGCCTCACGGCAATGATTGCCCCATCCAGTTTATGACTGACTACCTCAGCGGATAAATGCGACCAGTCGCCAGTGCTGAATTGCATCTGCACCGCCGGGTAAAGTTGATGATACCTGGACAACAGCTTGGGTAACCTGCCCGTAGCAGACGATTCTATGGCGCCAATCCTGAGATCCCCCGATGGCGCTGACGACAGATCAAGCGCTCGGTGCGACTCCTCGCACAAAGACAGGATTTTGTTGGTATAGCCGAGAAAAATCTGACCGGAAGGGCTGATGATCAATCCCCTGCCTTTCCTTATAAAAAGATCAACCCCGAGTTCTCGCTCCAATTGTCTGATTCGATTGGTGATATTGGACGGCACACAGTGCAGCTCTTCAGAAGCACGAATAATACTGCCTCGATCAGCGACCTTTTTGAACATGACGAGCTGCGACAATTCCATCCCAATACTCATTGAAAGTGAACAATCGAATCAATATAAGTCAGTTGTTGTATGCCCTCAATGAGGTTTATTTTCCTGACTGGTCATCGCCTGCGCCCTATGAGCAACCATGCCTTCACCCCCAAAAATCGAAGTTCTACGAGGATTCAATGCATGGATGTTGAACACGCTGTTCTTGCATTGGGTTTCTTCGCGTTTTGTGGTGGCCTGATAGACGCTGCGGTCGGTGGCGGAGGCCTGGTACAGGTGCCAGCACTTTTACATGCTCTGCCCCAGTACAGCCTTGCCACCGTTTTCGGCACCAACAAACTGGCGGTTCTGGCTGGCAATATTTCATCAATATCGGGTTATCTGAAGCGCATAAAAATCCGCTGGAATTTAATGCTTCCGACCATGCTCGCTGCTTTTTTATCTTCTTTTCTCGGAGCTCTCTCAGTATCCCTTGTCCCTAAAAGATTGATGGAGATCGTTGTCTTTTTCATATTGATAGTCATGGCTATCTACACATTTATGGAAAAAAAACTTGGTTTGGCAGGCAAAGACCGACACTTTGGAACGAAAGACATTTGCCTTGGAATTTTCTTTGGCAGCCTGATCGGTTTTTACGACGGTGTCTTCGGCCCGGGCAGTGGCAGCCTGCTGCTGTTTATCTTCGTCAAGGTCTTTGGCTTTGATTTCCTCAATGCATCAGCCTCTGCAAAACTGGTCAATCTGGGGACGTTCAGCGCGGCGCTTATATTTTTTATCCCCTCCGGTAATGTCTTGTGGGCGATTGGCGGCGTGGTTGCTTTATGCAATATGGCCGGCGCGCTGACCGGTGTCTTCTTGGCATTACGTTATGGAAGCAGCTTCATCAGAGTTTTTTTCCTGATTCTGCTTGTATTTCTGATAGGAAGAATGGGCATCAATATATTTTCGTAGACATTAGCCAGCTCAGACAATCCGTCGTGAACCCCCGAGGATCGCCTGCCCTGGCAAGTCAAAACTGATACCTGGTAGCCTTGCTAGCGGTCAGGCTCTTCACAACGCGGCAAGCCAAACACCACCCGCGCGCCCCTCGGTTCATTGCGCTCGGCCCACAACCGCCCGCCATGACTTTCAATGATCGTGCGGCAGATCGACAGGCCCATGCCCAGCCCGGTGGATTTGGTGGTGTAGAACGCCGTGAACACCTGCTCTGCCTGTTCGCAGGCGAAGCCTGGACCTGAATCGCTCACGCTGATTTGCACGTTGTCGCCTAACGCTCTACTGCGAATCAGCAGTCGCCGCTGCCCTTCTTCCATGTTCGCCATGGCTTCGAGGCTGTTGATGATCAGGTTGAGCAACACCTGTTGCAGCTCGACTCGGTCGACTGACACCAGAGGCAAATCTGCGGCCAGCTGAGTGCTCACCTCGGCGCCGTGTTTGAGCGCTTCACCACGGCTGAACCCGACCATCTCTTCCACTAGCGCATTGAGGTTGGCGGGCTGACGCTGCGGCGGCGTTTTGTGGATCAGCGCGCGGATGCGTCCGAGAACGTCTGCCGCCCGGTTGCCATCGACAATGATATGCCGCAGGCCCTGCTCCACCTCGTCGAGGTTCGGCGGTTGCGCACCGAGCCAGCGTAGCGCGGCGTTGGCATTGGTTACCGTGGCGGCGATCGGCTGATTGACTTCGTGAGCGATCGACGCGGCCAACTGGCCCATGGTTGCCACGCGATTGGCGTGGGCCAGTTCCGTTTGCACCTGGCGATAACGGCGCTCGCCTTCGCGCACTTGTTCTTCGGCGAGCTTGCGTTCGCTGATATCCAGCACGAAGGCCAGCCCCTGCTGCTGACTGGCTTCGAATGCGGCCAGACCGACAATCACCGGCAGCCGACTGCCATCCTTGCGGACGTATTCCTTTTCGAATGGCTGGGCGCGGCCGGTGCGGATGGCGGTTGCCAATGCGGCGTCGCTGTTGGCGCGCATCGACGGCGGGGTCATGTCGCGCCAATGCACGAGACCCGACAGCAGCTCATCCCGGGCGTAGCCGACCATGCGCAGGAACGCGTCGTTGGCCTCGATGATCTTCCCCTCCACACTCCACACAATGATGCCGATGATGTTCGCATCGACCAGCCGACGGATTTTCGCTTCGCGCTCGGCGAGGTCGCGGTACAGGCGCGCGTTGTCCAGCGAGATCGCGGCCTGCGATGCCACCAGCCGCAGCACGGCCAGACGCGCCGGGCTGAATACCCCGGCGGACAGGTTGTTTTCCAGATACAACGCCCCGGCCACCCGTGCCTGATTCATCAGCGCCAGGCACAGGATCGAGCGCGCGCCACGCTGCTGAACGTATGGATCAGCAGCGTATAGCTGATCCGCAACGGCGTCGTCCAGGCACAGGTTTGCACCGGTGCGCAGCGTCTGGTAAAGCACCGACTCAGCCAGCCCCACCGCGTGCAGTGGTTCGTTGCACAGCTGCGTGGCACCGTCGCCGATGCGGGTTTGCGCGGCGATATAGGGCACGTCGGCATTCAGCAGAATGAGCAGGCCATGCTCGGCCCCGGCCTGTTCGATCGCGATGTGCATTATCGTCTCAATCAAACGGTCAAGGACGATTTCGCCGGCGACCGCTTGAGAGACCCTGAGCACCGTCGCCAGGTCCAGTTGTTCCACCGCTGTGATCAGGGTGGTGGTCGGACTGGGCAGTGCTTCTTCAGTGCGCAGAAAACGGTGGCGTCGTTCCAGCTCCCGCACTTTGCCGGCGGCGCCCCAGCGCAGATAGGCGTAACGCGCGTCGCGCAGGTAGACGCGGGATATCTTGGCCAGACCTCGAGCACTGTAGAACCGCGCCGCCAGTTCGTTGGCCAGCGCTTCGATATGAAGCAAACCATTGTCTTGGGCCAACTGAATGGCTTGCTCGTACTGCAACTCGGCTTCGAGCAACTGCCCGGTGATGCGCGCCACTTCCGCGCCGACCAGCGCCACCTGACTGGCGAAGGTTTCCGCACACAGGCGCGCCCACGTCTGCAACTGCGCATGGTGCTGGCCCAGGCGCTGCAACGCATCGCCATGAGTTTCGCCGTGCGCCGTCAAGGTCAGCGCCGCATAAAAATGGTATTCGGCCTCCTCGAAAAACGCCGAAATCACCCACAACAGTCCCTGCGCCTGTGCCGCGCACTCAGCGGCCGCCGCGTAATCTCCCGCCAGGTAGCGCGCCTGCAACTTGCGCACCCAGTACTTGCCGCGCGCCAGCGCCAGATCTGCCGAGCTGGCCAGATGCACCTCGACAGCTGTTTCGTCGAATCCGTCATCGTTGAAACAGCCAAAGTGCGGCGTCTGTCCGCGCATCGTGCGGATCAGTGCCAACTGGCAGCGCATGAAATCCGCCACCAACCCGAAACCGACCTTCTGCGCATAGGCCAGCCCTGCTTCAGCCTGAGCCTGCACCTCGGGCAGCGGCTCGCCGATATACAGCAGATCGGAAATCAGGCTGTTTCCGGCAAACGCTGCATATGGCAGATCCCCGCTGCGATGGGCCGCGTTGAGTGCACGGCGCAACAGCTCACGGCACTCGCGCACTGGCCGCATCCAGCGCACCACGAAGATCGAGAAACACAAATAGGTGCTCGCCTCGTAACGCGTGAGCCCACGTCGATCAACCAGATCGCAGCCCAGACGGCCAAATCGATAGCCGGCGGCATAATCGCCAAAACGCGGCCCCGACACGCGGCCGAAATTGGCGTAGAGCAGGCACGAGGCGTCACAGTTGCCATATTGCAGGCTCAGGCTGATCGCTTTGCAGATGGTCAGGCTGGCGAGGTTCAAGTTCGATTGCACTGCCGGCGCGAACAGTTTGCCCAGCGCATCGAGGGTCACCCGTGCGGCGGAGTCCTCCATCGGCGGCAAGTCGATCATCTGCTCGATAGCGCGTCCGTGCAGATGGGTCCAGACCTGCTGATACTCATCGTGTACCAGGGCATCGTCCGGATGCGCTGACCAATCGATGCCGACCTGACGCAGATAGGCCAGACACACCGCCACCGCACGGTCACTGCGATCAAGCAGCAGATAGACATCCATTTGCAGGCAGGCCACCGCCGCGCGCTCGACGGTGGTCACGGCGCGCTCGGCCAATGTCGCCAGGCGCGTGTCGGCCAGCGCCAATTGGCCGGTGAGAAATTCGCATTCGGCGCGGTTCAGCTCCAGAGCAAAACCCAGTTCATGACGACTGTCATAGCCCTGCTCGCCCAGCAGCTCTGCGCCGGCACCCAGATAGGTAAGCGCCGAGGTGTAGGCGGTCGAGGCCTTGGCGCGCTGACCAGCGAGCAGGTTGAATTCGGCGAGCTGCTCACGTTCGGCGCGCAGGCTGATCAGGTGCGCACCGCGATTTAGCTGGCCGACAATTTCGAAGATCGCTTCCTCGCGCCGCTCACCCTGTGTTTGTAGCGCCAGCAGGCGGCCGATGCGCAGATGCATTTGCGCCCGTTCGGTCTCAGCGATCAGCGAATACGCTGCTTCCTGGATGCGGTCATGCACAAACCTGTAGGCACCGTCCTGCCTCTCGACCAGCTCCAGCCGCACCGCCGGCCATATCGCCGCGTGGACGCGAGGTACCGGCAGGTCGAGGACAGTGGGCAGCGTGTCGAAACGTGCGACGTTGCCCAGGCAGGCCAGTTGTTGCAGGGCCAGGCGGGTCTCCAGCGGCAGCCGCGCCAATTTGCCGACCATCAGATCGACGACGTTGTCGGTGTAGCCCTTGCCGTTGATCAGGTGCACATCCCAACGCCAGCGATTGCGCTCAGGCTCGTAGATCAGCAGTTTTTCCTCGGCCAGGGCGTGGAAAAACTGGATGACGAAAAACGGATTGCCGGCAGTCTTGTCCAGCACCAGCCGCGCCAACGCGACGATACTCGCCGGCGGGCAGCGCAACGACTCGCTGATCAATTGTTCGATGTGCGCGCCAGCCAGAGGCGTCAGACGAATCTCGTCAATCTGCACGCCGGCATGACGCAGAGTGTTGAGGGTGCGGCTGAGTGGGTGATCGCAATCCACCTCGTTGTCGCGATAGGCGCCGACCAGCAGCAGATGAGGAATCTCGGCGCGGCTGAGCAAATCTTCAAGCAGATCGAGCGTGGCCGCGTCGAGCCACTGCAGGTCGTCAAGGAATAGTGCCAGCGGGTGCTCGGCCTGGGCGAACACACCGATGAACCGCTGCAAGGCCAGGAGGAAGCGCTGCTGCGCCTGCTGCGGTTCCAGCTCTGGCACGGCGGGCGGCTCGCCGATGATCAGCTTCAGCTCGGGGATCAGATCGGTGATCAATCGTGCATTCGGTTCCAGCGCCCGCACCAGTGTTGCGCGCCATTCAGCCAGCACTTCGGCGCGCTTGCCCAAAAGCGTGCGCACCAGGCCCTGAAACGCCTGCACCAATGTCGAATACGGCACGTCGCGCTGGTACTGGTCGAACTTGCCGGCGGCGAACAGGCCACGTGAAGGCACCAGCACTTTGTGCAGTTCACTGACCACCGACGATTTGCCGATGCCGGAGTAACCGGAAACCAGCACCAGCGCCGGCGCGCCTGTTTGCACCACACTGGCGAAGGCATCGATCAGTGTTTGCACTTCGTGTTCGCGGCCGTAGAGTTTTTCCGGGATCAGCAAGCGCTCGAAGGCGCCCTGCTCGTTCAGCGTAAAGGTCTCGATCTGCCGCGCCCGGCGCCATTCGTCGAGGCACCGGCGCAAGTCATGCTCGACGCCGGCTGCGGTCTGATAGCGTTCCTCGGCGGTCTTGGCCAGCAGCTTCATGACCACCCGGGAAAGCATCGCCGGCACCGTTGCCACTCTTTCGCACGCTGGCATCGGCAGCCGAGCGATGTGGCAATGCACCCACTCCATCGGCTCATTGGCGCTGAACGGCAGCGAACCGGTGAGCATCTGGTAAAGCGTTACGCCGAAGGCATACAGGTCACTGCGTGAATCGATCGAGCGATTCATCCGCCCGGTTTGCTCCGGCGCCATGTAGGCCAGCGTGCCGGCGATGGTCTCCGGCGGCGTGGGCGCTTGCCGTTCGCGGGGCAAGCGCGAGGCCAGACCGAAGCCGGTCAACCGCGCCGCGCCATCACGGCAATGGACGACGATGTGCTGTGGTTTCAGATCTTTGTGCACCAGACCACGCTGATGCAGATGGCCCAGCGCCCTGGCAATGTTCGCAGCCAGTTCCGGGCAGGTTTCGATGCCCAGCGGTGCGACCAGCAATCGCGACAACGGCTCGCCGCCCGGATCATCGAACAGCAGGCGAACCCGTGTGCCCGCGCGCTCGAAAGCAGTCGGCCGCAATGCCCAGGCAGGATCGAGGTCTTCCTTGAGGCTGTATTCGTGCGCGAGCCGGTCGAGGGTCGCCGGCAAAGGCTGACCCAGCGCCGGACGCATCGCCAATACGCTGCCCTCTCCCGAACCGCGCTCACGGGACAGCACCCGCTCGCCGTCGTCCCACAAAATCTGTTTTCTGCTGGCCATCTGCGTCGACACTGCTCAAGGTTCTTCTGCCGCACGGTGGCAAGACCTGCGGTTGCTCAACGATGCCTGTGATGCTCAGGGGCTGCGCTGCACAGGCTCGATGCCCAGCGCTTCAGCGATACGCACCAGATCGGCCACCGAACGCGCGGCCAGTTTGCGCATGACCTGACCGCGATGGACTTTGACCGTGACCTCACTGAGGTTGAGTTGCCCGGCAATCTGCTTGTTCATCAGTCCGGCAATGACGAAAGCGAGCACTTCGCGCTCACGGATGGTCAGGGTTTCGTAAGCCCGACGCAGTACGGCGCCGGAGTGTTCGGCGTCCAGCCGCGCACGGTCGCGGGCCAATGCACTGGCCACCGCATCGAGCATGTCCTGATCACGGAACGGCTTGGCCAGAAAATCTACCGCACCGGCCTTCATCGCCTTGACGCTCATGGCGATATCGCCGTGGCCAGTCATGAAGACCACGGGGATGCGCAAGCCGTTTTTTTCCATCTGCTCTTGAAAAGTCAGACCGCTTTCGCCGCGCAAGCGCACGTCGAGCACCAGACAACCGGGCACCTCACGTTGCGCTTGCGCGAGGAAATCCGCGGCACTGTCGAAGGTCTGCACTCGCAGACCGATCGAGCGCAGCAAGCTGTCGAGTGCCTGGCGCATCGAGGTGTCGTCATCGACCACGTACACCACCGGTTCGCTGAGCACAGCGGGACTTTGCGCAGGGCTGGAATGCGACCACACGGTCATGGTTTCTCCTCGGCGAGATCGCAGCACGCATCGGGCTGGTCAACAAATCTAGTTCAGGATGGCGACCGCAGCCAGCCACCGGCCGGACGGTCAGCGATCAGGCTAACAGTCGTCGCCATTGCCGGCCGGCCAGAAACCCCTGAAAATCGGCCAGGCTGAGGCAGTCCCGCCTTCGGCACTGCAAACAGGCAGGCCCGCGATGTCCACCCACCCCTCTTTTCCCTCTGCCCCGCGCGACGTGGTGTTCATCGCCTACCCGCGCATGAGCCTGCTCGATCTCAGCGGTGCGCAGACCGTGTTCTGGGCGGCGGGCAAAGCCCTGACTGAACGCGGTCAGCCCGGCTATCAACTGCACACCGCCAGCCTCAACGGCGGCATGATCCAGACCGTCGAAGGTCTGCCCATCGATACCCGGGCGTTGAGCACGCTCGACAGCGCCGCGCTGGACACGCTGGTCGTGCCCGGCGCGCCGGACATCTGCCAAAGCCTCGACGAGCACCGCGAACTGAGCGACTGGCTACGAGATCATGCCCACCGCGCCCGCCGCGTGGTTTCGGTGTGCAGCGGCGCCTTCCTGCTGGCCCAGGCCGGTTTGCTCGACGGCCGCCGCGCCGCCACCCACTGGGCGATGTGCGACGCTCTGCGCAATCGCTTTCCAGCGATCGAGGTGGATACTGATGCGATTTTCATTCAGCAAGGCAAGGTCTGGACCTCGGCCGGAGTCACCGCCGGCATCGATCTGGCGCTGGCGCTGGTCGAGGCAGATTGCGGCCGCGAAGTGACGCTGCAGGTCGCGCGGGAACTGGTGGTTTACATCAAACGCCCCGGCGGTCAGGCGCAATACAGCACGCTGCTGCAATCGCAGGCGCAGGACGGTTCGCTGTTCGATGATCTGCACCTGTGGTTGATGGACCGCCTCGGCGATCCCAACCTGACCGTGCAACGTCTGGCCGAGCAAGCCGCGATGAGCCTGCGCAACTTCACGCGCGTCTACAAAGCACGCACCGGGCGCACGCCCTCGAAAGCGCTCGAGCTGTTCCGACTCGAAGCGGCCAAACGCCTGCTGGAAAACTCCCCGCACAAAATCGAACGAATCGCCCGCCTGTGCGGCTTCAGCGATGAAGAACGCCTGCGCGCCTGCTTCCAGCGACACCTGTCGATTTCCCCACGCGACTACCGCAGCCGCTTCAGCCGCGATGGCTGAGCCGCTATACCTAGGTATAGTTTTGCCCGCAGGCCATCGGCGTATGGTGCAAGAACGACAGGAGTCACCAGCTCGGCCACCCGGCCCGGGAGCGTTATGCACAAGACGCATGTCATTGCGGTAGTGGACGACGACGAGGCAATGCGAACGTCGCTGAGCAGCCTGCTGCGGGCGTCGGGTTACCAGGTGCTCAGCTACGTCGGACCAGTGCAATACCTGGAATCCGAGGGGCCGGCGCAGACCGATTGTCTGATTTCCGATATTCAGATGCCGGGCATGACGGGTTTGCAGATGCATGCTGTGCTGCAGGCTCGAGGATTTGGCGTGCCGGTGATTTTTGTATCGGCGCATGCGGGCGATTTGCCTACCAGTGTGAACGGCGTCATTGCATGTCTGGCGAAGCCTTTTCTGGCCGAGCGTCTGCTCGCCTGCCTGGAGCACGCGCTGGGTTGACCCCGTCGCTTCATACCTTCGTATACCCCCCTTCCACCCATGCATACCCCCCCCCACACCGATGGACAACTGCGCCCGCCGCCTCCCCGCCCTAGCATGACTCTCGACAGCGAACGATTGAGCGCCAGGCAGTACGGCAAGCAGTTGCGGCGGCCAGTGATCGTCACGCCAGAGTCCGGATCGGGCTCGGGTTCATCCATCCATCAGCGTCAGGGAGCACATTATGAAACAGCAATTATTGGTGATCGGTGCGGGGTTCGGCGGGCTGTGGAGTGCGTTGAGCGCCGCGCGTTTGCTGGACATGCATGACCGTCAGGACGTGGAGATCACACTGCTCGCCCCGCAAGCTGAATTGCGCATTCGCCCGCGCTTCTACGAGCCGGACGTGCACAGCATGTACGCGCCGCTGGACGCGTTGTTCGATGCGGTGGGTGTGCGTTTCGTCAAAGGCACCGCTGACAGCATCGACGCCGAGGCGCGCCGAATCGGTTACCGCGACGAGGCCGGGCGTCCGGGTCAACTGAGCTACGACCGGCTGGTTCTCGCCAGCGGCAGCCAGCTCGCACGGCCGCCGGTTCCAGGGCTGAAGGAGCATGCGTTCGATGTCGATCAAATCGAATCCTCCGCGCGTCTGGAACGCCATCTCATCGCCCTCGCCGACCAACCGACCAGCGTTGGGCGCAACACCGTGGTGGTCGCCGGTGGCGGTTTCACCGGGATTGAAACCGCGACAGAAATGCCGGCGCGCCTGCGCGCGATTCTCGGTGAGGATCAAGACCTGCGCGTGATCATTGTTGATCGCAGCAAGGACATCGCCGCGACCATGGGCGACGGTATTCGTCCATCAATCATCGAAGCGTCAAACGAACTGGGTATCGAATGGATCGTCGACGCCAGCGTTGCCGCCGTGGATGCCAATGGCGTCACCCTCGCCGATCGCCGCCACATCGAAAGCCACACTGTTATCTGGACCGTGGGTTTCCGCGCCAGCCCGCTCACTGAACAGCTCGACGCCGAACGCGATACTCAGGGCCGCCTGCATGTCGACGGCAATCTCAAAGTACAAGGCATCGATCATGTATTCGCCGCCGGAGATGTCGCTCGCGCCGCCACTGATGACCTCGGCAACTACGCGGCAATGTCCTGCCAGCACGCCATCAGCCTCGGTCGTTACGCCGGCAACAACGCGGCGGCCGATCTGCTCGGCGTGGCTCCGACCACCTACCGCCAGCCGAAGTACGTGACGTGCCTTGACCTTGGCGCCTGGGGCGCGGTGTACACCGAGGGTTGGGATCGACAGCTGAAACTGGTCGGAGCCGAAGCCAAAGAGCTGAAGACACAAATCAACACTGTGTGGATCTACCCGCCGGCCGCCGATCGTCGCACCGCCCTCGCGGCTGCCGACCCGTTGATCCCGGTAGCCTGATTTCGCCCTCCGCTTTTGCCCTGAAAACAAGGAGAACACCATGACCCTGCATCTGGATTCCTTCACCGCCAATCGCGCCGTGACCCTGCAAACCCCGAGCGAAGAACTGGTGCCGTCGCGCTACGCACTGCGCCTGGGCGACATCGATGTGATGGTGATCAGCGACGGTGTTTTGCCGCTGCCGACCCAGACCATGTCGACCAACGCCGATCCCGCCGACCGTGCCGCCTGGTTCAAGGACATGTACCTGGGCCCCGATGCTTTCGACTGGGCGCTCAACGTGCTGGTGGTGCGCAGCGGCGAGCAAGTCATCCTCGTCGACGCCGGACTCGGTGGCCAGTTCCCCGGTTTCCCGCGCGCCGGGCAGTTTCCCAAGCGCCTGGCCGCTGCCGGTGTCGACCTCGCCGACATCACCGACATCGTCATCACCCACATGCACATGGACCATATCGGCGGCCTGCTGGTCGACTCGGTGAAAAGCCGTTTGCGCGACGACGTGCGCATCCACGTCACCGCCGCCGAAGTGAATTTCTGGACCACGCCGGATTTCACTTACACCGACATGCCCGCGCCGGTGCCGGACGTCCTGCGCAGCACCGCCAACGCGTTCATCGATCACTATGAAAGCAAGCTGCAGATCTTCGAAGACGAATGTCAGGTGGCACCCGGCGTGGTCGCCAGACTCACCGGCGGGCATACGCCAGGACACTGCGTGGTCTACGTCGACTCTGGCGGCGAGCGGCTGACCTTTGCCGGCGATGCGCTGTTCCCGGTCGCGTTCGATCATCCTGATTGGCACAACGGTTTCGAACACGACCCGGCCAAATCGGTGGAGGTGCGCGTACGTCTGCTCAAGGAAGCCGCCGCCAGCGGCGAGCTGTTCGTCGCCACGCACCTGGCCTTCCCTTCGGTGGGTCGGGTCGCGGTCAACGGTGATGCTTTCCGCTGGATTCCGGCGATCTGGGACTACTAGAGAGCGCCTGAAAGTCTTCGCCCGGCACCGGTCGGGCGAAGCTGTTTCCACCGCTGATGCTACCTGCAGCCGTGCGGGCGGTGACCCACCCTCGGTAGCTGTGTACCATTTCTGCATCAAACAAATCTGTGCAGAGGACAGAGCGTTGGCATATCTGGATTGGGTGCAATGGCCGGCGATGCTGGTCACCGTACTGGCCGCCTGGCTGATCGGTTCGCAACGACCGCAACGGCGCATGAGCGGCTTCGTTTTTTTCAGTCTGAGCAATTTGCTGTGGGTGATCTGGGGCGTCTATGCCGGGGCTTACGCGCTGATCGTTCTGCAGCTTTGCCTGTTCCTGATGAACCTGCGCGGCTTCATGAAGAACCGCGTTTTAGAGCGCTGAGTGACGCTGATCATCTGGCCAGAAAATCCTTTGAATTTTTCTTGTCGGACAAAATCATTTACGTATGAGCGTAAGGAGGAACTCATGCGTAGCACCGATATTTTCGTCATCGAATACAAACATCACGACCAGCCAAAATCATTCGTCATCCGCGCCAAGAGTATGCGCAACGCCGACGCTTGGCATTGGGCGAGCTGTGACGCCGGTATTGCGCCGATTCCGAAACCGGGTAAACCACCGTTGAAAGTGGTTTCCAAACCCCAGGCCGAGCGCTATGGGATCACCGAGGTGAAGTGGCGCGAAACCGCTGCGCTGAACTGGACGGAGGCTTAGGCAAACCGAATTGTTCAACTGATTTTGCAGGTCAGCCATGCGCCCCAGAACAGACTGCTGAAAAACCGGGTCACGTCGCCGAATCCGGCGTCATGCAACAACGCCTGAACCGCCGCCTCCGAGTGCGGCGGATCAGCGCCCTGCAAGATCTTCCCGAGTTTCGCCTGCACCTCGTCGGCGGTTGCGCCCTGCTGTCGCCAGCGCTGGCTCCAGGCTTGCAGCAGCAACGGTTGACTTGTGTAAGCGTAATGATTGCCGGCCACGATCAACGGCGCGCCGGGCTTGAGACGAGCCTGAATGGAGTGCAGGATTTGCTGCTTGGCTGCGTCGCCGCCCAAGTGGTGGAGCACGCCGATCAGCGTGGCGGCGTCAAATGACGCTTGCGCTGGCAAGTCCTCGACGTGGCCCAGATGTATCTGAGTTCTGTGCAATAAATCATTAGCGCGCAGATGCTCGGTTGCAGCCTCCAGCATCGGCTCGGAAGGATCGACCGCAGTGAAGCGCCATTCCGGCTCCAGCGCGGCCATGGCGATGATTTCCTGCGCGGTGCCGCCCGCGCCCACCACCAGCACGTTTGCCGAACGCGACGGACCGAGGCTGGCGGCGAGCATGCAGGCGGACAAGTCGTGACAAGCATCGTAACCCGCCAGGGCAATGCGGCTTTGTCGGGCGTATTCGTTGGCGCGAGAGGTGTCGAATTTGGCGGTGGAATCAGTGGCAGGTTGGGTCATGGCGATGCTCCTTGTCTTCACGGCACGCTACGCCGTGGGAGCGGAGATGAAAAATCCAATGTTTTCATAGGGGGCATTCCGCTGGGGAATGTGCAGTTGTTTAAATGGTTCGGCGCTGCTGTTTAAAAGACACGCCGCGTTACCGGCGCAAGACTACAACGTCTTGCGCCGCTACCTACGACTACGCCAGAATCCGCCGGCTTGTGCGTCTGGAGGCCCATCGGTAACTTGATTCGCGTCACTGATTTCCAGTGATCGGGTTTAGTAGCCCATGGCAAAAGAAGGTTGCACCGGTGTTCGTCACACAGGCTTTTTCAGGCCTGCACTTGATGGCGGCTGTGCGTAGGGCGCTTTCGGGCGCGCCGGCTTTCTTCTTTTCCCCGGTCTACTAACCTGCGTACAGCTGCCACCCCCTGTTTAGTAGCTCGGAGTGGCCGCTTCCAGACAGGAAAAAGAAGATCATGTTCAAACCCACACCGAATCCACCTGAAACAGACCCCACCTCCCCCTACGAATCCCTCGATTCAAAAAAACTCCACGAAGCCGCCGACCGCGCCCTCGACCATTACCTCTGCCCGCCCGGCTCCACCCCACCGCCGCAAAGCCCGCGCGCCATGTACGCCGTCACCGCCGACACCAAAAACGAAGATCTGCTGGCCAACGCCTGCGAAACCCTCGCCTCGGCGAAAACCATCGCCAAGGAATTCGCCGGGCTGATGAAGCCGTCGCAGCGCCGGACATTGATGGGAATTGCACAGCTGATCATGCTCAGTGAGCTAGCGGTAAATCGGGTGCTGGATAATCTTGAGTTGACGGGGTAATGCCGGCCGGCTGAGTTATTCGCTGTTCAAGCCGGCCTCTTCGCGAGCAGGCTCGCTCCCACAGTTTGACCGCGTTCCAGAGTGGGAGCGTGCCTGCTCGCGATGGACACATGAACAGGTTGACGGCTGTGCGCCGCTTCAGCGCCTGCGCGTGACCACTTTTCGGTGACAGTCGGCCGGGGTCAGCACCACGCCGGCCCTGGAGCGCACGGCGATGGTCTCAACGGGCTCGGCCCGTTCGTTGTCGAGCAGAATCGAGTGCTCCTCACCCTCCGCAAACAGAAAGCGCTCGCCCCACTGCCGCAGGCTGACGACGATGGGAAAGACCGCGCGGCCCATGTCGGTGAGCACGTACTCCTTGTAGGCACTGCCGTCCGACGCCGGTTGAATCTGCAGCACACCCAGCTCGACAAGCATTTTCAGTTTGACCGTGAGGATGTTCTTGGCCAGGCCCAGACGTTTCTGGAATTCGCTGAAACGGCGCACGTCATCGAACGCATCGCGGATGATCATCAACGCCCAGCGATCGCCGATGGCTTCAAGGGTTCGGGCCACCGGGCATTCGCTTTGGGCCAGTAATTGCTGTCGGGCCATGTTGCTCCAGGCTTGCTTTGACGGCTGAATGTGGTTGCATTTAACAACCTGAATGGATAAAGATCAACGCATCGGTTTCAATTCAAAACCACACTACGAGGAAGCAAGGATGCCCTGGCAGACGCAAACCCTGGTCAATGCGCAAGCCGCAGCTGGCAGCACAACGATTGGGCTGAGTCGCTTGCAGACTTTTCTCTTTGCAATCACCTGCGCCATGGCGGTGGCCAATGTTTACTTCGCCCAGCCGTTGCTGGAATCGATGGCCGCCAGCCTTGGGGTTTCGCCGGGAGCGATCGGCGTCGTGGTCACGGCGACACAGCTCGGATATGCCGCAGGCCTGTTGTTCATTGTGCCGCTGGGGGATCTGCTCGATCGCAAGAAACTCATCGTCAGCCAGTTGCTTTTGTCAGCGCTGGCGCTGTGTGCAGTCGGCCTGGCCGCGAGCTGGACCATGCTGCTCGGCGCGATGGTGCTGGTGGGTCTGCTGGCGGTGGTGGTGCAAGTGGTGGTCGCCTGTACCGCCAGCCTCGCAAACCCGGAGCAGCGCGGCGCCGCCGTGGGTACCGTCACCAGTGGCGTGGTGCTGGGGATATTGCTGGCGCGCTTCGTTTCCGGCGTAGTGGCTGATCTGGCCGGATGGCGCGCCGTGTATTTTGTCTCGGCAGGCATGATGATCGGCATGGCTTTGGTGCTTTGGCGCACCCTGCCCGCCTCGGCAAAACCGCCCGCGCAGGGCAGTTACTGGCAATTGCTGCGCTCGGTATTCCAACTGTTTTTGACTGAGCGGGTATTACGCATCCGCGGCATTTTCGCCCTGCTGATCTTCGCCGCATTCAGTGTGTTGTGGACGTCGATGGTACTGCCGCTCAGCGCGCCGCCCCTGTCGTTGTCCCATACGCAGATCGGCCTGTTCGGTCTGGCCGGGGTGGCAGGCGCGCTCGCCGCCGCCCGGGCCGGGCGACTTGCCGATCGCGGTTTGGGCAATCGCACTACTGGCATCGCATTGACCCTGTTGACGTTGTCCTGGCTGCCCATCGCATTTGTCGACCGTTCGCTGCTGGCGATGGCCGTCGGGGTGATCCTGCTCGACTTTGCCGTGCAAGCGGTGCACGTCACCAATCAAAGCCTGATCTTCGCCGCACGGCCCGATGCGCAGAGCCGACTGGTGGGCGCTTACATGTGTTTCTACTCGGTGGGCAGTGGTCTGGGGGCGATTGCGGCGACGTATACCTATGCGCAATCTGGCTGGGTCGCGGTGTGTTTTCTCGGGGGCGGGATCAGTGCTGTGGCGCTGCTGTACTGGGCATGGCTGGAATACGGCTACTCGAACTGAACCAGTGTGGGAGCGAGGCTGCTCGCGAAGACGGAGCATCCAGTCAGCAGCGAATTGTCTGACCTGACGCCTTCGCGAGCAGGCTCGCTCCCACAGGGATTATTTGCCAGCAGTTACTTGCTCTCCTCGGGCTTGTCGGTCTGCATTTGCACGGATGGCTTGCTCTTGTCGCCGTCCTTGTTCGGCGCATCGTTGGAATCGAAGCAGCCGCTCAACAGAAACATTGAGCAGAACCCCAGACACACACAGATTTTTTTCATGACGATCTCCTTTCAGCAGTGGTAGTGCCACCCGGTTCAAGCTTGACCTAGCATCGTTCACCTTCTTCCGGGATGTGCGCAAATTCATTCCAGGAATGCATCAGATTTTCAGCCCTTGCTGTGCTCCGGCGAAGAAGGCCCTTCCTTGATGCCCCGCGGCCCGGCGACGCCCCACACGATCAGGCCGAGCACCGGGAACACGATCAGACCGATCGCCCAAGCGGCTTTGACGCCGACGCTCTTGTTGCTGCGAAACACACTGACAATCGCCCACAGGTCGACCAGCAGAATGATCACCGCCACGGCGATGGAAAAATAACTCGCTGCCTCGTTCATTTCGCAATCCTCCGATGACTTGTAAGCATTGGGCTGCGAGGCGATTTCAGCGTTCAAAAAAAATGCGACCGCGCGGTACTAAAGGCTCAGCCGCCTTCCGGCTCCTGGCGGATCACCGAAATCTTGCCGTTGCGCTCGATGATCGCGAATTTGATCTGCTCGATGGTTTCTATGCCCTGACTGGAGCGCGCCGCCTCCATGACGTCCGCCTCGACCAGCCGCGCATGGCGCAGTCGGCGGTGCAACAGCTTGCCGTTCTCGACAATGATCGTCGGCTCGCCATCGATCAGCCGCGAGACCCAGCTCGAACGTTGCTTGAGCAGGGAAAAACCGACATCCACGGCAATCAGCGTAATGATCACCAGAAACGCATTGGTCAGGGAAAAATCATCGCCCAGCAACGCTTGCTGGGTGGCTTCGCCGATGATCATCAGCAAGACGAAATCGAACGTCGTCAGCTCGGCCAGCGAACGCCGGCCGGCAATTTTGAACAGCACCATCAGTGCCAGATACATCGCGAGGGCGCGCAAGACCGAATCCATGGGTCACCTATGGGTAAATGAATTGAGTGAGCTTCACTTCGCTGGAGCCCGGCGCCCGGATATGGCTGCGATACAGGCCCAGGCCGTCGCCGCGCAGGGTCAGGTAAAGCGTCGCCTGGCCCTGGGCATCCGCCTGCAACCACAAACGCATGCCCTGCGCTGAGCTGCGCATACGCACGGGTGCCGGTTGCATGGTTTCAATGCTGAAGCCATCGAGCATCTCACCGCCGATGTCCAGTTCGACGGTGGCTTCAGGCGTTGCGTGCACGCTGAGTTTCAGCGGATTGGTCGACCCATTGCGATGGAACATCTCGTATTCGACCTGGACTTTGCCATCATCGCTGCGGGCGTCCTGCGAACTGAGCACGCCACGGGAAAACAGCCCCAACAGGCCCAGCAGCATGCACACCACCAACAGATACCAACCGATGTGCTCGAAGCGCCAGACCTTCAGTTGGTAGGCCATGTCCTCCTGCACCGGGAAGTGCCTGCTGCGCAGATCGGGATGGTCAGTATCATCCTTCATGGGTGCCACCCTCCTTCACCGCGCAAGGCACGACGATGAAAACCCGGCAACTGCTGCAAGGCGAATTCCGAGGCTCGGGTCTGCACTTCGCTGCGCGATCCGGGAAACCATTGCCGGGTGCTGAACAGAAAATGTCGGTCATCGAACTGAAACGCCCAGGCGAAACACACCGTACCGGCCTTGATGCCGTCCATATCGTCGGGGCCGAGAATGCCGGTGGTGGCGACCGCGACGTTGGCGGTGCTGTCGCGCAGCGCACCGATGGCCATTTCACTGGCAACTTCAACGCTGGTCAGGTTGAAGATTTCCATGGTCGTCGGGCTGACGTGGAGCAAGCGCTGCTTGGCCTGCGGCGAATAGACCACGTAGCCGCATTCGATCAATTCACCGCTGCCGGGCACTTCCGACAGCAGCATGACGATTTCTCCTGCCGTACAGGACTCGGCGGTAGTGATCATCAGCGAATGTTGGCGCAGGTATTCAATCGTATCGTTGGCAATGGACATGGCGGCCTCTCGAAGCTTTTATTGCCGGTTGACCGCTCGCTGCGCTGATCATTCCGCCGGATTTGCCGGGCGTGCAAACGCCTCTTTCGAGAAAGTTTTCCGCCCCGTCCGGCGCGATCACCTACCCTCATAGACTGTGTGATCCATTCGAGCCCGCCGTCCCCATGCTTCGTTTATTCAAGTCTTTGTTTTTTGTCCTGTTCCTGCTGTCGATGGCGGGCAGCGCTGCGCTGTCGGCGGCGGACCTTCCGCCACCGGCAAACTCGAGCGCAGCGCCGTTACCGGTGATTTCGCAAAGTGATCTGCAAGCCCTGCAACAACGGCTCGACGGGCTCAAGCAGCAGATTTCGGCGGCGAACAATTACAACCAGCTCGAAGGCCCGCAGGATCGGGTGCAGGCGTTCATTCTCGACGTTGATCGGCTGTCGGCAGCGTTATTGCCGCAACAGGCGCAACTGGCGGTGCAACTGGGCGTGTTGGGGCCGGCGCCGGATGCCGAGGTGGGCGCCGAACAAGCCGATATCGTCAGGCAGCGGGCGGCACTGGCGGAGCAGAAAAGCAAGGTCGATGGCACGCTGAAAAGCCTCGCCGGACTGAAACAGAATGCTGCCGACCTGATCACGCAGATCGCCGGCATCCGCCGTACGTTGCTGGAAAGCGAACTGACCCTGAGCACCCGCAGCGTGCTGAGTCCGCATTTCTGGGCGCCCCTGATCAACCCAAGCGCGGACGACCGCCAGCGGCTGCGCCTGTTCGTTGCGCAGGTGGGTGACGTCTGGGCCACGGTCTGGGCGCCGGGCGAGCGGTTTTATACCTGCGTGTTGGTGCTGTTGGCGCTGCTCATCTGGACCTTCGGTCGACGTCTGGCTGAGCGCGGCCTGACCTGGTTCTGTATTCACCGCGTGGCGGAGGGCCGCTTGCGCCGCAGTGCCCTGGCTTTCGCCTCAGCCATCGCAACCTTCATCACCACCGCCATCGCCCTGAAACTGCTGTTCTACGCCTGCACCCGCCACGATGCCCTGCCGCCGGTGCTGGAAACCTTCTCCGAAGAGTTCGAAAAAGTCGTCTATGCCTGCGTGCTGATTACCGGGCTCAGCCGTGCATTGCTGTCGACAGAGCATCCATCCTGGCGCCTGCCGTCGATTGCCGATCCGGTGGCGCTGGCCCTCAAGCCTTATCCACGGATTCTCGCCTGTTCTTTGCTGATATTGGTGACGCTGGTGCAGGTCGGCAACGCCACGGGCATGAGCAGCCACATCGTAATGACCGGGCGCGGCGTGATTTCGATGGTGGTGCTGGCGATCATCGGCACCCTGCTTCTGCGCGTCGGCAAAGTGCGCAAGGCACTGGTGGCGGCCAATGACGCCTCTGCGGTAAACAGCATGTTCGCCGGGCTGATCTACAGCGTCGCCAGCGTCTCGATGTTTGTCACGGCCATTGCGCTGCTTGCCGGTTATGTGTCGCTGGCGCGGTTCATCAGCTATGAACTGGTCTGGAGCTACATCGTGCTGTCGGGCTTCTACTTGTTGATTCAGCTGGTCAAGGACGCCTGCGAACATCTGTTTTCACCGAAACACGCGAGCGGCCAGGCGCTCAAGCAACTGCTCGGAGTCAGTGATCGGCGCCTCGAGCAGACCTCGATCCTGTTGTCCGGCGTCAGCCGCGCGGGGCTGATGCTGATGGCGCTGATTTCGTTGTTTGTCGGCGGCATCGGCACCACGCTCGGTCAACTGCTCACCAACATCATGTCGATCCTCGGCGGCGCCGGTTTGCGCAAACTGAACATCGTCCCCGCGCATCTGCTCAATGCGTTGCTGGCGCTGCTGATCGGCATCTGGCTGATCCGCGCATTGAGCCGCTGGCTCGACAACGAGTTCCTGCCCAAGACCGACATGGATCCGGGCATGTGCGCGTCGCTGAGCACGCTGTTTTCCAACATCGGCTACGCCTTTGTGATCCTGCTGACGCTGTCGTCGCTGGGTGTGCAGTGGACGAATCTGGCGTGGATCGTCAGTGCGCTGTCGGTGGGCATTGGCTTTGGCCTGCAAGAGATCGTCAAGAACTTCGTCTCCGGCCTGATTCTGCTCACCGAGCGCCCGGTCAAGGTCGGCGACCTGATCAGCATCAGCGGCGTTGAGGGCGACATCCGCCGGATCAACGTGCGCGCCACGGAAATCCAGCTCAGCGACCGTTCGATCGTGATCGTGCCCAACTCGCAGTTGATCTCGCAGAACCTGCGCAACGTCACCCTCGGCGGCAGTGCACAGGGCGTGGCGTCGCTGGAGCTGATGTTTCCGCTGGATATCGACCCGGAGGAAGTCAAACAGCTGCTGCTCGATGCTTATCACGAAAATGAAACCATCCTCGATAAACCGGCGCCGTTCGTGCGCTTCAGCAAGTTGTCGCCGGACGGGATTACCTTGACGGTCACCGGGTATGTCGGCAGTCCGAGGATCGTCGGGCTGACCAAAAGTGATCTGTTGTTCGAAGTGCTCAAGCGCTTGGGCGCCGCGGGGATTGCGCTGGCGAAGCCGGCGGCGTGATTCGGTTAGCGCTTGCCCGAATTGTCGATGCTGGCGGTGCTGCTGCGTGGCGTCAGTTCAAACGGCAGGATGACATGCGTCTCTGCCAGCGGCCGTTTCTCGATCAGGGCAATCAGCAGCTCGACGGCTTTGGTCCCGAAGGCCTCGGCCGGCTGCGAAATGGTGGTCAGCGGCGGATCGCAGTACGCGGCCATGGGAATGTCGTCGAAGCCGACCAGGGAAATGTCCTCAGGCACACGCAATCCCGCTTGGCGGATGCGCTTGAGCGCACCGATGGCCATTTCATCGTTTTCACAGAACAGCGCCGTGGGCCGCTCAGCCATTGCGAGCATTTTTTCCGCGCCTGCGAAGCCGGCCTCGAGGGTGAAGTTGCCATGGCAGATCAGTGCCTCGTCGAAGGCGATATCGGCTTCGCGCAATGCCGCTTCGTAGCCTGCCAGGCGATCTAGGGTCAGCGGGCTGTTTTTCGAGCCTTTGATCAGGCCAATGCGGCGGTGTCCCAGTGCGATCAGGTGCTCGGTCATGGCTTTGGCGGCGGCGACGTTGTCCAGACTGATGGTTGGATAACGTCCGGCCTTGATCACTTCGCAGGCGTTGACGATGGGCGGCAGATCGGCGTCGGCCGGTGCGTTTTCGAACGGGTCGTAGGCGCGCAACTGGATGACGCCGTCGGCTTGATAGGCGTATACCAACTCGGCGAACTGCCGCTCCAGTTCTTCCCGGCCCTGGGTGTCGCAAAGCAGCAAGCGATAGCCGGCCGCCTGCGCCGCTTGCTGCGCGCCGCTGATCACCCGGGCGAAAAAGGTGTTGGCGATGGTCGGCACCAGAATCACCAGATTGCCGGTGCGCCGCGAACGGAACTGCACGGCCATCAGGTTCGGCCGATAGCCGGCCTGCTCCACCGCAGCCATCACACGCTCACGGGTTGGCGCGAGGACGCGCTCAGGGGACTTCAATGTCCTCGACACCGTCGCCACGGAAACGCCTGCCAGCCGGGCCACTTCGCGGATATTGGACAAAACCACCTCGTTGTTTCATGCCGATCAGGCGCGGAGCTTACCGCAGGCGACGCGCGTTCGAAACGCTGTCGATCATCCGCTGGCATTTGACACCAGGCTAATTCACGCCTAGATTTCGCCCACGATGTAACCGGTTACATCGCTCATCAGAATTGCATCCTGCTACCGAGACGACTGCCATGTACGCTGCCGCAACAAAAATAAGAATGGGTTTTGTCGGCGGCGGTGAAGGCTCCTTCATCGCCCGCGCCCACCGGCAAGCCGCCGGCCTCGATGGACGCTTCGAACTGGTCTGCGGCGCGTTCAGCCGCGACTCTGAAAATAACCAGCGCACCGCTGCTACGTTGGGTGTAGCCGCCGAGCGTTGTTACGACGATTGGCAAACCCTGCTCGCCCGCGAGGCCGCCCTGCCCGCCGAGCAGCGCATGCAATTGCTGATCATCGTCACGCCCAATCATTTGCACGCACCGATTGCCCATGAGGCCTTGAGCGGCGGTTTTCATGTGTTCAGTGAGAAACCGGCCGCGTTGAACCTGGCCGAGGTGCAGGCGCTGCATTCGGTAGTCATCAACAGCCAGCGCATCTATGGGCTGGCGCATACCTACCTCGGCTATGCGATGGTCTGGCAGGCCCGCGAGATGGTCGCCAGCGGCGTGCTCGGGCGCGTGCGCAAAGTCATCGTCGAGTACCCGCAAGGCTGGCTCAGCACCGACATTGCCGGGCAAGGCAACAAACAGGCCGGCTGGCGCGACGACCCGGCGCAATCCGGGATCGGCGGCTGCATCGGCGATATCGGCACCCATGCGTTTTCTCTTGCGGAATTCGTTGCCGGACAGTCCATCCAGTTCATCAGCGCGTTGCTCGGCTCGCATGTCGAGGGTCGGCAACTGGATGACGATGTGGCGATGCTATTCAAGATGCGCGATGGCGCCAGTGGCGTGTTGCTTGCCAGCCAGGTCTGCGCCGGTGAAGAGAATCCGCTGAAGATCCGCGTCTACGGCGACAAGGGTGGGCTGGAGTGGCGTCAGGAGGAGCCGGCCAGCCTGATTCATCGACCGCTGAACGAGCCGATGCGCATTCTGCGATCCGGAGTCGGTCAGCCGTGGTTATGTGCCGCCGCAACCCAGCGCATGCGCCTGCCCGCCGGGCATCCCGAAGGTTATCTGGAAGCCATGGCCAATCTGTACGGCGACCTCGCCGAGGCGATTTTACAAGGCGCCGAAGGCCGTCAGGCGCCGGGGGTTCCGGGCATTGAAACAGGCCTGCGCGGCATGGCGTTTATCGAAACCGCCATCGCCAATCACCTTGGCAACGAGAAGTGGAGCGAGATCCCCGGCCAACTGACAGGAGCCCCGCACAATGAACAGTAATCAGCAGAACGCCGCAGGTATGAAAGGCCCCGGCATCTTCCTCGCGCAGTTCATCGCTGACGAAGCGCCGTTCCACTCGCTCGCCAACATCGCCGAATGGGCGGCGTCGCAAGGCTACAAAGCCATCCAGGTACCGACCCTCGGCACTCGCTTCATCGATTTGCAGCGCGCCGCTGAAAGCCAGGATTATTGCGACGAGCTTATCGCCGTTTGCGCCCGTGCCGGCGTGGTCATCAGTGAGCTGTCGACGCACCTGCAAGGGCAACTGGTGGCGGTACATCCGGCGTTCGACAGCCTGTTCGACGACTTCGCCCCGTCCGCGCTCCGTGGCAAACCCCGCGAGCGCACCGAGTGGGCCATCGAGCAGTTGAAACTGGCCGCCCGCGCCAGCCAGCGTCTTGGGCTCACCGCCCACGCAACCTTTTCCGGCGCCCTGCTCTGGCCTTACGTTTACCCGTGGCCACAACGCCCGGCTGGACTGGTCGAGCAAGGCTTCGCCGAACTGGGCAAGCGCTGGCTGCCGATCCTCGACTGCTTCGAAGAGGCTGGCGTTGATCTGTGCTACGAAATCCACCCTGGCGAAGACTTGCATGATGGCGCGTCGTTCGAGCAGTTTCTCGAAGCGGTGAATCATCACCCCCGCGCCGCGATTCTCTACGACCCGAGTCATCTGCTGCTGCAGCAAATGGACTACCTCGGCTTCATCGATCGCTACCACCAGCGCATTCGCATGTTTCACGTCAAGGATGCCGAGTTCCGGCCCGATGCGCGCTCCGGCGTCTACGGCGGTTATCAGGGCTGGGTCGAACGTCCCGGGCGATTCCGCTCGCTGGGCGACGGCCAGATCGATTTCAAA
Organism: Pseudomonas moraviensis subsp. stanleyae; assembly: GCF_036283065.1. Taxonomy (GTDB): domain Bacteria; phylum Pseudomonadota; class Gammaproteobacteria; order Pseudomonadales; family Pseudomonadaceae; genus Aquipseudomonas; species Aquipseudomonas stanleyae. Next base: position 91,850 of record NZ_JAADJI010000012.1, on the reverse strand, counting down.
TCGATCTTCAGCAAATTGTGCCAATACGACTTCAACGGCTGGGCGGTGCTGGAATGGGAGTGCTGCCTCAAAGACTCTGCGCAGGGTGCCGCTGAAGGCGCGGCATTCATTGAGCAGCACATGATCCGCAAGACCGCCAAGGCCTTCGACGATTTCGCCGGGGTCAGCGCCGATGCTGCTTCGAACCGGCGCCTGCTCGGCCTGGCTGACGACTGATTCATCCGCGTTACCGACATAAAAACAATACGGTGATCTGAAATGAACGTAATGAATGCGCGACTCAGCGTGATGATGTTTTTGCAGTTCTTTATCTGGGGTGGCTGGTTCGTCACCCTCGGCACTTTTCTGGCGACAACGCTGGCTGCCAGCGGCGGTCAGGTCGGCATGGCCTTCGCCACGCAATCCTGGGGCGCGATTGTGGCGCCGTTTGTCATCGGCCTGATCGCCGACCGTTTCTTCAATGCCGAACGCATTCTGGCGGTGCTGCATCTGCTCGGCGCGGTGCTGCTCTTTCAGCTTTATCGCGCAGCGGATTTCAGTGCGTTTTATCCCTTTGTGCTCGCTTACATGATGGTCTACATGCCGACGCTGGCACTGGTCAACGCCGTGGCGTTCCGCCAGATCAAGGACCCGGCCCTGGAGTTCTCGCGCATTCGCGTGTGGGGCACAGTGGGCTGGATTGTCGCCGGTGTGGTGATCAGCTTCGTCTTCGCCTGGGACTCGCAGCAAAGCATTGCGGCGGGAGGCTTGCGCAACACTTTCCTGATGTCCGCCGTCGCGTCGCTGCTGTTAGGGCTTTACAGCTTCAGTCTGCCGAACACTGCGCCGCTGAAAACTGCAGCAGGCGCATCGAGCCTCAAGCAGATGCTCGGCGTCGATGCGTTGGGTTTGCTCAAGGATCGCAGCTATCTGGTGTTCTTCCTCGCCTCGATCCTGATCTGCATTCCGCTGGCCTTCTACTACCAGAATGCCAATCCGTTTCTGGCTGAGATCGGTGTGACTAATCCGACAGCGAAAATGGCCATCGGTCAGGTCTCGGAAGTGCTGTTCATGTTGCTGCTGCCGTTGTTCATCCATCGCTTCGGCATCAAGATCGCCCTGCTGGTCGGCATGGCTGCCTGGGCGTTGCGCTACGTGCTGTTTGCCTTCGGCAATAACGACGATCAGGCATTCATGCTGCTGATCGGTATTGCCCTGCACGGTGTTTGCTATGACTTCTTCTTCGTGTCCGGGCAGATCTACACCGATGCCAAGGCACCGGAACGCTTCCGCAGCTCGGCGCAAGGCTTGATCACTTTGGCCACGTACGGATTGGGCATGTTGATCGGGTTCTGGATTGCGGGACGGATCACTGACCACTTCACTTCAAGTGCGGGTCATGACTGGACAAGTATCTGGCTGTTTCCCGCCGGCTTTTCCGTGGCGGTGCTGCTGTGTTTCTGGGCGACATTCAAGGGCCGCGATCGCGACAAGGCTGTGTTGCCGAGTGCGGTTTAGAGCAGAGTGGTAATGCTTGAATAGAACGAATGCCGCCTGTGGTTGAGGCGGCATTCGTTATTGATGCTCATCGTCACGCTCAAGCAGTGCGGCGTTCGAGCAGACGGTCAGCGCCACCTTCGGCGACCCGATTGCCTTGCAGGTGGTCGGCACCGTCAGAGGCTACTGCATCGCTGAACAGTGGATCGGTTTCGGTCGCGGCTACGGCGTCGCTGAACAGCGGGTCGGTTTCGGTGGCGGCTACGGCGTCGCTGAACAGACGGTCTGTTTGAGTAGCGGCGACCGCGTCGCTGAACAGCGGGTCGGTTTCAGTGGCGGCGAAGGCATTCAGTGCAAAAACCGAGAAAGCGATACCGAGGATAGTCTGGCGTTTCATGATGATGTGCTCCGAGTTGCAGGGGTTGGGTATGGAGCCGATCTTACGCGGCGCCATGGATATGAGAACTTCATTGACTTAATGGTTGTTATTGAAGCAATCAATGATTGACCAAAGGCAGGCCGCTGTTCATCCCACCGGTAAGCTGTTGCTTACGTATCCAGGCGAAACGCCCTACAACATGGAAAGCGTAAAACTGACAAGTCGTATTTCTGACAGTTTTACTCGAGCAAAAAAAGACCCGAATCGATCGAAACCGAAACGGGTCTTCCCCACTCAGACGAGCCTTATTTCAGGTCGTCAAAGCGGTCTCGCAGGAACTCGTCAAAGCGCAAGGCTTTCAACAATCTCCATACAAGGCTCAGCGTACGCAGCAAAAGCTTCATACGTTTTGGCCTCCAGGGCTGGCGGCCAAACCTCCAGCAAACTTACCGGACCATGCGTGCTTTCAGCCTACATGTTGGTGTGGCTAGTGAGGCGGCCGGTTGAAATCCCTCCGAGACATCATTCCGGCGCGGGTGCGAATCCGCGTCAGAGGGCATGAAACCTTTTGCGCCCCCCAGCCAAACCTCACTGCTCTACCAACAAGATGAGCGCGGGCATCTTAACGCAGAAATCGGAAGAGAAAACCCGAGTAACCAAGGTTATCCTGCGGCTACGCCCGAACCTTTGTAAAATCGTATTTCTGACAATGTTTATTGACAGACCTGTATTCAGTTGCATGCGCTGGACGTTCCGAAAAAATGTCGCACGTCACGCTAAACCTACGTTGCACTGACGGGAGAAACTCAATACCATGCGCGGACATGTTGGTGTGGCTAGTGAAGCACACGACCTCGGCTCCAAACCGAGGTATGGAAGAACCGCCCCGCGAAGGCGGTTTTTTTTCGTCTGCGTTTTCTTGCGAAGTCCTCTCCCATCGCCTCACCCATCTCGATTACCCCATTCCACCTGCACAAATCTTCTAAACACTCTCCTCCCCCACGCGGTATGTTAAAAAACGCACCTGCTCAACCGCCCTCGGAGTACTCCCATGGACAAACGCAACTGGATCTCCCTGTCCCAGGATGTCGATACCGGGATCGAGTCGATTCGTGCGCATTTCCGTGGGCATGCCTACGATCCGCACTGGCATGACAGCTTTCTCGTCGGGGTCACCGAGCAAGGCGTGCAGCAGTTCAATTGCCGCCGCGTGCGTCATCGCAGTACGCCGGGGCATGTGTTCCTGCTCGAGCCGGGTGAAATCCACGATGGCCATGCGCCGACCGAGGATGGCTTTACCTATTCGATGCTGTATCTGGATCCACACTGGCTGGAGCGCGAACTGCACGCGCTGTTCGAAGAGGCGCCCGCTGACAGTCAGCCGGGCTTTGCCGACACCCTGAGCCACGATCCGCGCCTGTCGACGGCGATCGTGCAAGCCTTCCACGCGTTACATGACGGCGATCTGCGCATCGTCCGACAGACTGCGCTGGATGGCCTGCTGGCTTCCCTCACCCGCCATCTCGACTGGCGCAAGCGCCAGGATTTCGATCCGCGTCTGCCATTGGTTGCGCAGTTCGCGCGGGACTATCTGCATGCCCACACCTATGAAGACATCGGCCTCGATGATCTTGCGCAAGCCTGTGGCGTGGACCGCTTTCGCCTGACCCGCGCGTTCAAGGCCGCTTTCGGCCTGGCACCCCATGCTTACCTGATCCAGCTGCGCCTGGCCAAGGCGCGACAATTGCTCGCGCGCGGTGAGACACCGGCGCAGGTCGCCAGCGTGCTCGGTTTTGCCGACCAGAGCCATCTTGGTCGCTGGTTCCGCCGCGCCTATCAACTGACCCCGGCGGACTACCGCAAACGCTGCTCAAATCTTCCAGACTGAGGCCCCGCCGCTGACGATCATGGTGTCCTGTTTCGACTTTCAGGAATCTGCACCATGGCTTCTTTACTGCCCTTTCTGCTGTTCGCTTTCGTTGCCTCGATCACGCCGGGGCCGACCAATATTCTGGTGTTGAGCCACAGCTCGCGGCGCGGGCTGATCGCGACGTTGCCGATCATTTTTGGCGCCTGTGGGGCGGCGGCATTGATCGTGCTGGTGGTCGGGCTCGGTGCTGGCGAAACCCTGTTGCGCTTTCCCCGTGTGCAGCAAGCGATGGCCTGGGCGGGTGTGCTCTGGCTGAGCTGGCTGGCGTGGCAGATCTTTCGCAGCCCGCCACCATCGCTGGACCCGAGTGCCGCGCAGGAACAAGGCTTGAGCGTATTCGGCGCGGCGCTGCTGCAACTGGTCAATCCCAAGGTGTGGATGATGGCGGTGGCCGTGGTCAGCGTATTTGTCGGCGGTGGCGACAAGACGCTGCGCCTGCTGGTGTTATCGCTGGCGTTTTTGCTGGTATCGCTGCCGTGCATGACGATCTGGGCGTTGCTCGGCGTCGGCAGCGCACGGCTGCTCGGTTCACCGCAGGCATTCAAGCGAATGAACGCGGCACTTGCCTTTCTCCTGTTGCTCTCGGCCTGGCTGGCCGTGTTGGTCTAATGACCGGTCGCCTGGCGATATTCACGCGGGGTAAACCCGGTCGAGGCCTTGAACTGACGGGTAAAAGCGCTGTGATCGGTGTAGCCGCATTGCAGCGCAACCTCGGTGATCGGCAAGTCGCTGTGCAGCAATCGATGCGCATGCTCCAGACGGACTTTCTGAATCATCTGCCGTGGCGTCAGGTGAAAAACCCGCTTGCAGTAGCGCTCCAGTTGCGCCACAGAAATCCCGGCGATTCGTGTCAGCTCACTCAGGGTGACCCGTCGATTGAAGTTGGCGCGAATGTATTCATCGACAGCCGCCAGGCGCTCGAACGCCGGATGGGTTTCACTGGCTGATTGCAGATCCACCGAGATCCCTGCCAGGCCGATGATCAGCCCTTCTCGATCATGGATCGGACGTTTGTGAGTAAGACACCAGCCCGGTTCGCGACTGCCGTACAGGTGTAGTTCGAGCTGATCCTCCAGCACAAAACCTTCCTCCAGCACCTTGCGATCCTGCTCGGTGTAGCCCGGGCCCAACTGCGCCGGGAACACCTGCGCACTGGTTTTGCCGAGCAGCGGGCGCAGGTCCTTCAAGCCACAACGCTGCACCAGCGTGCGGTTGGCCAGCACATAGCGCGCGTGCAGATCCTTGATGAAGATCGCCGCGTTGGGGATCACATCGAGTATCGGCAACAGCTGCGCGGCAGCGGCGACCACTTCTTCGAGGGTCTGCGGACGCAGGCCATCCGTGCCTTGGCACAGGATCGAAAACGCAGACTGCATCAAAGACTTCCTCCTCAAGATGAACCACCAGAAAAGCTGTCCGCGAGCAGATTGCAGCAACGCCGCGGCCCTGTCGAGGCCGCGCATTCATCGCTGCCACTGTGCTGAATTCGTCATCGATCCCTGGGTAAAACATCAATCGCCGCTGCCGTCGACCGGTGCAAAGTCTGGTCGTCCCCGTGACACAACTGCCTATCCAATAACTCACAAGAAGGCGATGCCATGTCAGGCCAAGGCAAGTTCAAAAAACAGCTTTCATTGATCGACCTCACCTTTATCGGACTCGGCGCGATCTTCGGGTCTGGCTGGTTGTTCGCCGCCAGCCATGTCTCGGCGATTGCCGGTCCGGCGGGGATCTTCTCCTGGCTGCTGGGCGGTTTCGCCGTGTTGCTGCTGGGCATCGTCTACTGCGAACTCGGCGCCGCATTGCCACGGGCCGGCGGCGTGGTGCGCTACCCGGTTTACTCGCACGGGCCGCTGCTCGGCTACCTGATGGGCTTCATCACGCTGATTGCGTTTTCCAGCTTGGTGGCGATTGAAGTGGTCGCCTCGCGCCAGTATGCGGCGGCGTGGTTTCCCGGCCTGACCAAGGCCGGCAGCGGCGATCCGACGATCATCGGCTGGCTGGTGCAGTTCGGCCTGCTCTGCGTGTTTTTCCTGCTCAACTACCGCAGCGTGAAGACCTTCGCCAAGGCCAACAATCTGGTCAGCGTGTTCAAATTCATCGTGCCGCTGCTGGTGATCGGCGTGCTGTTCACCTTCTTCAAACCGGAGAACTTCCAGGTTCAGGGATTCGCTCCATTCGGCCTGTCCGGCGTGGAGATGGCGGTCTCTGCCGGGGGGATCATCTTTGCCTACCTGGGCCTGACGCCGATCATTTCCGTGGCCAGCGAAGTGAAGAATCCACAGCGCACCATTCCCATCGCGCTGATTCTCTCGGTGCTGCTGTCGACCCTGATCTACGTGCTGCTGCAAATGGCCTTTCTCGGCAGCATTCCAACGGAAATGCTCGCCAACGGCTGGGCCAGTATCAGCAAGGAATTCGCCCTGCCCTATCGCGACATCGCCCTGGCGCTCGGTGTCGGCTGGCTGGCGTATCTGGTGGTCGCCGATGCGGTGATCTCGCCGAGCGGCTGCGGCAACATCTACATGAACGCCACGCCCCGAGTGATCTACGGCTGGGCGCAGACCGGTACCTTCTTCAAGGTCTTCACCCACATCGACGAAAAGTCCGGCATTCCGCGTCCGGCGCTGTGGCTGACCTTCGCCCTGTCGGTGTTCTGGACCCTGCCGTTTCCATCGTGGGAAGCGCTGATCAACGTGGTCTCCGCGGCGCTGGTGTTGAGCTATGCGGTGGCGCCGGTCTCGGTTGCAGCGCTGCGCCGCAATGCGCCGGACATGCCGCGCCCGTTCCGGGTCAAGAGCATGGGCCTGCTCGGGCCGGTGTCGTTCATCATCGCCGCGCTGATCGTCTACTGGTCGGGCTGGAACACCGTGTCGTGGCTGCTTGGCCTGCAGATTCTGATGTTTGTCATCTACCTGTTCTGCGGCCGGTTTGTGCCGACCGCACACCTGAGTCTGGCGCGGCAGGTGCGATCTTCGGCCTGGCTGATCGCCTTCTACGCGGTGACCATCGTGCTATCAAAACTCGGCACTTTCGGCGGCCTGGGCATCCTCGCTCATCCGTTCGACACGATCGTCGTCGCCGCTTGCGCCACCGGCATTTACTACTGGGGCGCGGCGACCGGTGTGCCGGCGCATCTGCTGCGCCTGGACGACGAGGATGAGGAAAGCGAAAACCCTGCACCCTCGCCCACCGTCAACGCCCGCCCTGCCGGCGCCTACTGAAATCATCCAACGGGAGCTCTTCATGAAACGAGTACACGTCATTGATTCCCACACCGGCGGCGAACCGACGCGCCTGGTGATGAGCGGCTTCCCCGAGCTGCCCGGCAACAGCATGGCCGAGAAACGCGATGCCCTGCGCACCCAGCACGATCAGTGGCGGCGCGCCTGTCTGCTCGAACCGCGCGGTAACGATGTGTTGGTCGGCGCGCTGTATTGCCCGCCGGTGTCGGCGGACGCTACCTGCGGGGTGATCTTCTTCAACAACGCCGGATATCTGGGCATGTGCGGCCACGGCACCATTGGCCTGATCAATTCGTTGCAGCATCTGGGAAAAATCCAGCCGGGCGAGCACAAGATCGATACCCCGGTGGGGCAAGTCAGCGCGACGCTGCACAACGATGGCTCGGTCACCCTGGGCAACGTGCCCGCCTACCGCTATCGCAAACAGGTGCCGGTGGAGGTGCCGGGTTTCGGCCGCGTGGTCGGCGATATCGCTTATGGCGGCAACTGGTTTTTCCTGGTTTCCGAGCATGGCCAGACACTGACCATGGACAACGTCGAACACCTGACGGCGTACACCTGGGCGATGCTCAAAGCGCTGGAAGATCAGGGCATCTGCGGCGAGGACGGCGCGGTCATCGACCACATCGAACTGTTCGCCGATGACGATCAGGCCGACAGCCGCAACTTCGTCATGTGCCCCGGCAAAGCCTACGACCGCTCACCGTGCGGCACCGGCACCAGCGCCAAACTCGCCTGCCTGGCCGCAGACGACAAGTTGCAACCCGGCGCGCCGTGGATCCAGGCGAGCATCACCGGCAGCCAGTTCGAAGGCCGTTTCGAATGGGAGGGCGAGCGCATTCGCCCGTTCATCACCGGCCGCGCCTACATGACCGCCGACAGCACCCTGCTGATCGATGACAGCGACCCGTTCGCGTGGGGCATCTGAGCCGCCACGCCGATTTTTCACCTCGAATCCAACGAAATGCCAAGGAGTTGAACCATGAGCGACAACATCTTCACCGGTTGCATGCCGGCCCTGATGACCCCGTGCACTGCCCAGCGCAAACCGGACTTCGATGCGCTGGTGGCCAAGGGTCGCGAGCTGATCGATATCGGCATGAGCGCCGTGGTCTATTGCGGCTCGATGGGCGACTGGCCGCTGCTCACCGAAGCCGAGCGCCAGGAAGGCGTGGCACGGCTGGTGGCCGCTGGGGTGCCCACCATCGTCGGCACTGGCGCGGTGAACTCCCGTGAGGCGGTTTCCCATGCAGCGCATGCGGCGAAAGTCGGCGCGCAAGGCTTGATGGTCATTCCGCGCGTCCTCTCCCGTGGTGCTTCCGCGACGGCGCAAAAGGCGCACTTCGCCGCCATCCTGCAAGCCGCGCCGAATCTGCCGGCGGTGATCTACAACAGCCCTTACTACGGCTTCGCCACCCGCGCCGAGCTGTTTTTCGAACTGCGTCGTGAATACCCGAACCTGATCGGCTTCAAGGAATTCGGCGGCGGCGCGGACCTGCGCTACGCGGCTGAGAACATCACCTCCAAGGACGACGACGTGACGTTGATGGTCGGCGTCGATACGCAAGTGGTGCACGGTTTCGTCAACTGCAACGCCACCGGCGCCATCACCGGCATCGGCAACGCCCTGCCCCGCGAAGTGCTGCAACTGGTGGCGCTGAGCAAGCAAGCCGCACAAGGCGATGCCAAGGCCCGGCGCCAGGCGCGCGAGTTGGAATCGGCGCTCGCAGTGTTGTCGTCGTTTGATGAGGGTTGCGATCTGGTGCTGTATTACAAGCATCTGATGGTGCTCAACGGCGACAAGGAATACACCCTGCACTTCAACGAAACCGATGTGTTGAGCGACTCGCAACGGCGCTATGCCGAGAAGCAGTATTCGCTGTTCCGTCACTGGTACGAAAACTGGTCCGCCGAGCAGAACTTCGCCTGACCGCCACCTGCCGCGAGCCATCACGATTCGCGGCAGGCCTCGCTCATTTCACAGGAAGACACCATGACTCTGACGGGCAACATGCTGATCGGCCAACACTCCGTGGCGGGCAATCGTCCAGCCTTTCGCGGAATCAATCCGGCGACCAACCAGGCACTTGAACCAGAGTACGCCGGCGCGTCGGCCGAACAGGTGGAACAGGCCTGCGCCCTGGCCTGGGAAGCACAAGACGAATATCGCGAAACCAGCCTGAGCGCCCGTGGCGAATTTCTCGAAAGCATTGCCGAGCACATCGAAAACCTCGGTGATGAACTGATCGAGCGCGCCCACGCCGAAACGGGTTTGCCGCACTCACGCCTCCAGGGCGAGCGCGGGCGCACTTGCCAGCAACTGCGCCTGTTCGCTCGCACGGTGCGCGCCGGTGAATGGCTGGACGTGCGCGTCGACAACGCGCAACCGCAACGCCAACCGCTGCCGCGTTCCGACCTGCGCCAGCGGCAGATTGCCTTGGGGCCGGTGACGGTGTTTGGCGCGAGCAATTTTCCGCTGGCGTTCTCCATGGCCGGGGGCGATACCGCTGCGGCGTTGGCCGCCGGTTGCCCGGTGATCGTCAAGGCGCACAGCGCCCATCCCGGCACCAGCGAACTGGTCGGCCGCGCGGTGGCGCAAGCGGTAAAGGCCTGCGATTTGCCCGAGGGCGTGTTTTCCCTGTTGTTCGATTCCGGGTACGAAGTCGGCATCGCACTGGTCAGCGACTGGCGCATCAAAGCCGCTGGTTTCACCGGCTCGCGTGCCGGCGGGCTGGCCTTGATGAAAGCCGCGCAGGCGCGCCCGGAGCCAATTCCGGTGTATGCGGAAATGAGTTCGATCAACCCGGTTCTGCTGTTTCCCGCTGCGCTGGAAAATCGGACGCAGGCGCTGGCCGAAGGGTTTGTCGCGTCGCTGACATTGGGCGCCGGGCAGTTCTGCACCAACCCGGGATTGCTGATTGCCCGCAAAGGTCCGGCGCTCGACAGGTTTGCTGGCGCGGTGGCTGAACTGATCCCGCGCGGTGCGGCGCAAACCATGCTTACGCCCGGCATCTTCAAGGCTTATGAAACGGGCGTGGCCGCTTTGCAGGACAATCCCCATACGCGCGCGGTCGCGGCTGGCCAACCCGGCAACGGCCCGAATCAATGTCAGGCACAGGTGTTCAGCACCGAGGCGGCGGACTTTCTTGCCGATCAGCGTTTGCAGGCTGAGGTGTTCGGCGCTGCATCGCTGATCGTGCAATGCAGCAGCGACGAAGAAATCCGTAAGGTCTGCGCACACCTCGAAGGCCAACTGACCGCGACCCTGCACATCGACGACGCCGACCTTGCACTGGCGCGCGCGTTGCTGCCAACCCTGGAGCGCAAGGCCGGGCGCCTGCTGGTCAACGGCTGGCCGACTGGCGTGGAAGTCTGCGAGGCGATGGTCCATGGCGGGCCTTACCCGGCGACCGCGGATGCGCGCAGCACCTCGGTGGGCACTGCGGCGATTCAGCGTTTCCTGCGGCCGGTGTGCTATCAGGATTTCCCCGACAGTTTGCTGCCGACGGCACTGCAACAGACCAATCCGCTACGCCTGCAGCGGCTGCTCGATGGCCAACGGGAAGCGACACGCCATGGCGAATAATCCTTCGCACGACATCGCCGTGGTCGGCGCGGGGATCATCGGCGTCGCTTGCGCACTGCGTCTGGCACGCCAGGGTTTGCGCGTGGTGGTCATCGATCAGCAGGACCCGGGGCACGGCGCTTCGTTCGGCAACGCCGGGCATCTGGCTACCGAGCAGGTATTCCCAATCGCTGACGTGTCGATTCTCAAGCGTTTGCCGGCCATGCTGATGGACCCGATGGGGCCGCTGCGTCTGGACTGGAAATACCTGCCGCGCGCCCTGCCGTGGTTCACCCGATTGCTGCTGAATCTGCGGCCTGAGCCTTTTCAGAAAACCGTTGCAGGTTTGCGTGCGCTCAATGAAAGCAGCCTGGATGCATGGCAGCGCTTGCTCGCAGATATCCAGCGCGCGGATCTGCTGAAAATTGACGGATCCTTACTGGTCTTTGAAAAAGCTGAATCCCGGCAGGCCATCGAAGCCTTGCAGACTCGCCTGAAGCAGCAGCAAGTGCCGGTCGATTACTGGCAGGCCGGGGCAATCCGCGAGACGGCGCCGCAGCTCAGCGAGCAGATTCAGGGTGGACTGTTTTTCCCGCGCACCGGGCATTTCCTCGATCCCTATCGGGTGGTGTGTGCACTGGTCGAGGCGGCTCAAAGCTGCGGCGTGAGTTTTCTCAAGCAGCAAGTTCAGGGCGGCTACGTGCAGGAAAACGGCGTCTTGTTGGTCACCGGCAATGGCGGGGTAAAGGCCAGCCGAGTGTTACTGGCCTGCGGTGCACACTCGGCGAAACTCACCGCTGCGCTGACTGGCAAGCAGGTGCCGCTGGACACCGAGCGCGGCTATCACCTGATGCTGCCGCACGAGCATGATCGCCTGCCCTTCCCCGTCACCTCGCTGGAACGCAAGTTCATCATGACGCCCATGAGCGAGGGCCTGCGCCTGGCCGGCACGGTCGAGTTCGCCGGGCTGGAGCGGCCTGCCAACATGGCGCGCGCCTGGCAGTTGCAGCGCTTGAGCCAAGGCCTGTTCCGCCATGACCTGAATGCTGATGGCGCGATACCGTGGATGGGCTTTCGACCGTCACTGCCCGATTCGCTACCGGTGATCGATCAGGTTTGCGACGGCAAGGTCTTGCTTGCCTTCGGTCATCAGCATCTGGGACTGACCCAGGCGGCGGTCACAGCGGAGATGATCGGGCAGATGATCTCTGACGCCACCGTGTCGTTGCCGGACATCGAACCCTACCGACTCGCGCGCTTCTAAGCGTGCTTCAGCGCGTCGCCGTGATGCATGGCCAGGTGACCGGTCTTGTCGCTCTTGACCTCGTATTGCGGGGCGTCTTTCGAGGCCGGGCGGTGACGGCCCATGAACTCGGTGTCACGGGTGTGCACCTTGACCACTTTGCCGTGGATCTCGCCGGCCTCGGAATTCCAGCGCACCGCGTCACCGACCTTGAATGAGCTGCTCATCATTGCGTCCTCGCCTCTGGCTTGTTGGTGTATGGAACCGCACGCGCCGGAGAAATTCCGCTTTTCTGCGAGGCGACCATTGGCAGGCAAAAAAATCGAACGGTGAAAATCGCCCGCACCTCCAACCTGCACAAGCCGTAGAAAACGGCCAAAGCGAGGTGTGAGATGAACAACGACCAAGGCAAGCAAGGTGACGATCCGCTCCCAACCACGCCCGACCCGCTGAGTCCGGGGCGTACCGAGGTCGATCCGATGAAGGAGCGCGGCATCGACGAACTGCCCGACAACGAAGGCGAAATCCCCCTGGATGATGACGATGCGGGACTGGATCCCGAGCGTGTACGTCAGGAAACCGATAACGCCGAGATGGACAATCAGCCTAATCCGCGTTGAGCCTTGAAAGGCAGCCGTCCCTACGACTGCCTTTCGGTTCTTCAGTCAACGGCAGAATCAGGCAAGCATTTCACAGAAATGCACTATTTCGTTCGCGGACGCAGGCGCAACAATGGGCGTCCGACTACCCCATGGAGGATGCTCACATGCTCGTACAAGCTTACGGCGCCCACGCTGGCGACAAACCCCTTGAGCCCTTGCAGATCAACCGCCGCGCCCCGGCGGCGCATGATGTGCAGATCGATATCGCCTTCTGCGGCATCTGCCATTCCGACCTGCACCAAGTGCGCGCGGAATGGGCTGGCACGCAGTTTCCCTGCGTTCCCGGCCATGAAATCGTTGGCCGCGTCTCGGCGGTCGGTAATCACGTCAAAGACTACAAGGTCGGCGATCTGGTCGGTGTCGGTTGCATCGTCGACAGTTGCAAGCACTGCGATGACTGCGAGTCCGGTCTGGAAAATTACTGCGACGGCATGATCGGCACCTACAATTTCCCAACTCCGGACGCACCGGGCTGGACCCTCGGCGGCTACTCGCAGAACATCGTCGTGCACGAGCGCTATGTGTTGCGCATCCGTCATCCCGAGGCGCAACTGGCCGCCGTCGCGCCGCTGCTCTGCGCCGGCATCACCACATACTCGCCGCTGCGTCAGTGGCACGCCGGCCCCGGCAAGAAAGTCGGCGTGGTCGGCATCGGTGGCCTCGGTCACATGGGCATCAAACTGGCCCACGCCATGGGCGCCCATGTCGTCGCCTTCACCACCTCCGAATCCAAGCGCGAAGCGGCCAGGGCACTTGGCGCGGACGAAGTGGTGGTGTCGCGCAATGCCGAGGAAATGGCGGCACACGCCAAAAGCTTCGACATGATCCTCAATACCGTCGCCGCGCCGCATGATCTCGACGCCTTCCTCGTCCTGCTCAAACGCGACGGCGCCTTGACCCTGGTCGGCGCGCCCGCCTCGCCGCACCCATCGCCGAATGTGTTCAACCTGATCATGAAGCGCCGCACCATCGCCGGCTCGATGATCGGCGGCATTCCAGAAACCCAGGAGATGCTGGATTTCTGCGCCGAGCACGGCATCGTTTCCGACATCGAACTGATCCGCGCCGACCAGATCAACGAGTCCTACGAGCGCATGCTCAAGGGCGATGTGAAATACCGCTTCGTCATCGACAACGCAACCCTCGCCGGCTAAGCGCAAGCAGCCATCGGCAGCGCTGTGCTGCCGATGGCACGAGGGATTTCATCGGCGCGATTTGACAGCGCCACCGTTGCTCGCCAGAGTCGCACCCCTTTTTCCACCGTTGGGTGAACAGGGGTCGCCGTTGAACCAACAGACATTGTCCATGCGCCTTGAACGCGTCGCCGCTCATGTGCCGCTTGGCGCACGACTGGCCGATATCGGCTCCGATCACGGTTATCTGCCGGTAGCCCTGATGCGTCGGGGCCTGATTGCAACGGCGGTCGCTGGCGAGGTCGCGTTGACGCCGTTCCACGCAGCGCAACGCTCCGTCAATGACAACGACCTGCACGGCCAGATCAGCGTGCGCCTGGCCGATGGTCTGGCGGCGATCAGAGCTGACGATGCGATCAGCGCCATCACCCTCTGTGGCATGGGTGGCGAAACCATCCGCGATATTTTCGACGGCGGCAAATCCCACCTTAATGGCAACGAACGGCTGATCCTGCAGCCCAACGGCGGCGAGCAGGCGTTGCGCCGGTGGCTGATGGACAATGGCTATCGGATCATCTGTGAGGAGGTGCTGCACGAGAACCGCTTTGACTATGAAATCATCGTTGCCGAGCGGGCCTTTGAGCCGGTGACTTACGATGCCAGGCAACTGTTTTTCGGACCGCTGCATCTGCAGACGCGCAGCCCGGCATTTCTGCACAAATGGCAACGCAGGCTGAAGCAGCGGCAGAAGACGTTGGGGCAGTTTACGAGAGCGCAACAGGTGTTGCCGCACGACAAAGTGCACGCGATCAAGCAAGAGGTGCGGTGGATCAGCGAATTGCTCGGGTGACTGTGCCGCCGCCTTCGCGAGCAGGCTCGCTCCCACAGGAAATTGCATTTCTCCTGAGCAAACATAATCAACTGTGGGAGCGAGCCTGCTCGCGAAAGCGGTGTGTCACGCTACAGAGCAACCAAATGGCCGCATCCGTCCGAAAAACAAAAAGCCTGCTGTTGAAAGCAGGCTTTTTCATGGGTGGTGAACTTACTTCTGCTGCGTCAGCGCCGAGTAGCTGTTCATCAGGTTGCGGTAGTTGGGAATTCGCTGCGACAGCAGATTACCCAGGCCTTCAATGTCGTTGCGCCAGTCGCGGTGCAGCTCACAGGCGACCGAGAACCAGTTCATCATTTGTGCGCCGGCCTGGGTCATACGGCTCCACGCCGCTTGCTGCACGGTGGTGTTGAAAGTGCCGGATGCATCGGTGACCACAAACACATCAAAACCTTCCGCCAGTGCTGACAGGGTCGGGAACGCGACACACACATCGGTCACCACACCGGCAATGATGATCTGCTTGCGCCCTGTGGCCTTGATCGCCTTGACGAAATCTTCGTTGTCCCAAGCGTTGATCTGGCCGGGGCGAGCGATGTAAGGAGCATCCGGGAACATCTCTTTCAGCTCCGGCACCAGCGGGCCGTTCGGGCCTTGTTCGAAGCTGGTGGTGAGGATCGTCGGCAGGTCGAAGAATTTAGCCAGATCCGCCAGCGCCAACACGTTGTTCTTGAACTCGTTCGGCGAGAAGTCCTGCACCAGCGAGATCAGACCGGTCTGGTGGTCAACCAGCAGCACGATTGCGTCGTCTTTGTTCAGGCGGTTGTAGGTTGGAGTGGTCATGGTGTGCGTCCCTTTTCAAGTTTGAAGTTTTGTTGTTGCGTTCAAGTTGGGTACAGATTACTGACGCACAGCAAAGGGATAAATCGGCTGAAAAGCGTTTCACCGTCCACTCAAACAGGACAATCGAAAGGAGCCCCCTGCAGGAGTGAGCCTGCTCGCGATAGCGTCATGTCAGCTAACATTTTTTTCGATTGAAATGACGCCATCGCGAGCAGGCTCACTCCTACAAACGCACCCTGATTAGATACACCGAAGTACAAATGATGTACCTGCGCCCCCATTTATCAACTCGTCGCAACTTCCTAAAGTCCTCTCCAACAGCCACCCGCCATCCTGACGGGCCGGCGACAGAGGAAATCATCATGAGCACATCGAAAAAAGTAGTTGTCATCACCGGCGCCTCGCAAGGCATTGGCGCAGGTCTGGTCGAAGGCTTTCGCGCCCTTGGCCATCAAGTGGTCGCGACCTCGCGTTCGATCAAAGAATCGAGCGACCCGGATATTCTGGCCGTCGCCGGTGACATCGCCGATCCACAAACCGCCGAACGAGTGATTCGCGCCGCAGTGGAACGTTTTGGTCGCGTCGATACGCTGGTCAACAATGCCGGAATCTTCCTGGCCAAGCCGTTTACCGCTTACAGCCAGGCGGACTATGCCCAGGTCGTGGCGACCAACATGAGCGGCTTCTTCTACATCTCGCAACTGGCCATCGCCGAGATGGAAAAGCACGGCAGCGGCCACGTCGTCAGCGTGACCACCAGTCTGGTCGATCATGCGGTTGATGGCGTGCCTTCGGTATTGGCATCGCTGACCAAGGGCGGCATCAACGCCGCGACCAAATCCCTGGCCATCGAGTACGCCAAGCGCGGCATTCGGGCCAATGCCGTGTCGCCGGGCATCATCAAGACGCCGATGCACGCCGAGGAAACCCATCAGGCGCTGGGCAGCCTGCACCCGGTCGGCCACATGGGTGAAATCGACGACATCGTGCAAGCGATCCTCTATCTCGACAGCGCGAAGTTCGTCACTGGCGAGATCCTGCATGTCGACGGTGGCCAGAGCGCCGGCCATTGATTGAATCCCCTCCGACGCCGCCGGTGGATACCGGCGGCGTCGTGGGTTGTGGTACACAGAGGGTGAACGTCCGTCGATCTTCGGTGCGAGCCACAATGAAACGTCATTTTGAAGACTTGCAGTTAGGCAGTATCGAACTGTTCTGCCTGGCCGCCGAAGCCGGCAGCTTCACCGCCGCCGCGCAACTGGCCGGGGTCACGCCTGCGGCTGTCAGCCGCTCGATTCTGCGTCTGGAGCAACGCCTCGGTTCACGCCTGTTCGCGCGCACCACGCGCAGCATCCGCCTCACCGACGCCGGCCGCAGCTTCTTCGAACAATGCAGCCAGGCCCTGACGCAACTGGTCGAAGCGCAGCAGGAAGTCATGGGCGCGCAGACTTCGCCGTCGGGGCGGCTGCGCATCAGCCTGCCAACTACCTACGGGCATCACCGCATCCTGCCGCTGCTGCCGAAATTTCGGGCGTTGTACCCCGAGGTCACAGTCGACGTGCACCTGGGCAATCGCAATATCGACTTCGTCGAGGAAGGCTACGACCTGGCGATACGCGTGCGCGCGCAACCGGACTCGACCCTGATCGCGCGCCTGCTGGAAGACGCCAGCCTGGTGGTGGTCGCCTCCCCCGAATATCTCCAGAGAGCCGGCACGCCGCAGACCCTCGACGACTTGATCGAGCATGAGTGCATCCAGTTCGAATTGCCCAGCAGTGGTCGGCGGATTTCCTGGTTGTTTCAGGAAAACGGCCGGGACCGCGAAGTGATTACCGACGGTGGCTATTCCTGCTCCGACGATGTGCTCGGCGGTGTGACACTGGCCAAACACGGCGCCGGGCTGTTTCAGACTTACCGATTCATCGTCGAGCAAGAACTCGCCGATGGCCGGCTGATTGAAGTGCTGCAGCCGTACACTGGCCGTTCGCGGCCGTATACCCTGCTCTACCCGCACGGCCGCTATGTGCCGCAACGGGTGCGGGCATTTGTGGATTTCCTGTTGGGGTTTCGGGATGAATGGGCTGCTTCTGGCAGTCCGTCGGCATTCACTGCGCCGGGTCGTACTCGTTAACGTTCGGCACCTGTGCATGCAGGCGCCCGAGCAGTTCGATCAGCGTATCGACTTCCGCTTCCGACAAGCCGCTGAGCAAACGCCGCTCGCGCTCCAATGCCACTTTCAGCACGCGCGCATGCAGTGCCTTGCCGCTCGCGGTGAGGCTGACCGTATTGCGCCGCGCGTCCTTCGCGTCGACCTGACTGCGGACGTGCCCGGCTTTCTCCAGCGCCTGCAATGAACGACTGACCGCGCTCTTGTCGAGACCAATGGTTTGCGAAATGCGGTTGGCGGTGATGTCGTTTTCCACCGCCAGCATCGAGAGCATGCGCCACTCGACCACGCCGATGCCGAAGTGCTTGCGATAGCACTGCGAAGCGCCCGCGGAGAGCTTGTTGGAAAGGAAATTCAACAACGCGGGAACATAACGAGACAGATTCAGTTGCGGTTCTGCAGACATCGAAAATTTACTCGAAAACGACGAAACGCCGGATTATTGGTTGACACCGCAACTAAATAATCAGAGGATTTCCCTGCCGAACGTTGCGGGCGATTTGGCTGAATGATAGGCCGTCGCTCGCGTCATAAAAATAATTATCAGGTGTTGGTCATGAACCCTTTCATTTGTGCGTGCGTCGAGTGGCCAAATTCGGCGATCACCTCGCCGCCGCCCGCCCCCGGCTGATCCTTTCCCCCCTTATCCCATAAGTCTTTTTTCAGCAGCCACTTCAATGTGGAGGGACAGGTCATGCTCAACGTCATCGTCACCGGCAAAACCTGCGAAGCCGAAGGCATCTGCAGTTTCGAATTAAGCGCCGCGGATGGCACCGAGTTGCCGCCGTTTGAAGCGGGCGCGCACATTGATGTTCATCTGGCCGGCGGCCTGGTCCGCCAATACTCCCTGTGCAACGACCCGAGAGAGCGCCAGCGCTATCTGATCAGCGTGCTCAAGGATCCACAATCCCGTGGCGGTTCGCAGGCCATGCACGAGCAGATCCTCACCGGGCAAAAGCTGATGATCAGCGCCCCGCGCAATCTGTTCGCGCTTGAACTCACCGCCTCGCGACATTTGCTGTTTGCCGGCGGCATCGGCATCACGCCGATGCTGGCGATGGCTTATACCCTGGCTCAGCAAGACGTGCCTTTCGAACTGCATTACTGCTTTCGCTCCAGCGAGCGTGCAGCGTTTCTGCCGCTGCTGGCGCAAGCTCCTTTTGCCGGGCGCGTGATTCTGCATGATGACAGTGGCGCGCCGTCGCAGAAGCTCGACGCCGCAGCGCTGCTCGCCTCGCCCGAGGCAGGCAGTCACCTGTACGTCTGCGGCCCAAGCGGATTCATGAATCACGTCATCGACACCGCGCAGCATGCCGGATGGCCTGCACACCGAGTCCACCGCGAGTTCTTCGCCGCCGCACCCATCGATCACAGCGCCGATGCAGCTTTCGAAGTCGAGCTCGCCCGCAGCGGGCAGATCTTCCAGATCCCGGCCGACCGCACTGTGTTCGAAGTGCTCGACGAGGCCGGTGTGGCCATCGCCTCATCCTGCGAGCAAGGCATCTGCGGCAGTTGCGTCACCCGCGTGCTCAGCGGCATCCCCGAGCATCGCGACCAGTTCCTCAGTGCCGCCGAACAGGCTGCCAACGATCAATTCACGCCGTGCTGCTCGCGGGCCAGGACGCCACGCCTGGTGCTCGATCTCTGACCAACAAAAACAATCGGCTCGACAGGAGAATCCCATGATCACGTCCACACCGGAATCACTCGCCAGCGAACTCTCAGCCCCAGCTCTGCCCGAGTTCCCGCTGAATCAATGGTACGTCGCCGCCCTCGGCTGGGAGCTTAAGGACAAACCGCTGGGCCGGACCTTGCTGAACCACCCGGTGGTGCTGTTTCGCAAATCCGACGGCACGGTCGCGGCCCTCGAAGACCGTTGCTGCCATCGCGCCCTACCGTTATCCAACGGCACGCTGGAAGCCTCCGGCATCCGCTGCGGCTACCACGGACTGCTGTTCGACGCCGCCGGCAAGTGCGTGGAGATTCCCGGGCAGGACAAGATCCCGAGCAAGGCCAAAGTCCCGGCCTATCACGTGCGCGAGCAGGACCAGATCGTCTGGATCTGGTTCGGCAGCGCGGCGCGGCCCGAGCCCGATTGCGAACCGCCGCACTACGCCGTGCACAGCAGCGGCCAATACCTGTTCGACGGCAGCGTCTATCACTACGAGGCGCCGTATCAGCTGATTCACGACAACCTGATGGACCTGAGTCACCTGGGCTACGTGCATCTGCGCACCATCGGCGGCAACGCGAGCATCCACATGAACGCGCGGATGAGCGTGGAAAGTGAAGGCAACGTGGTGCGCGTCGTGCGCCATATGCCGGACTCGGTGCCACCGCCGACCTACACCGCCGCCTACCCGTTCAAGGGCAGCGTCGACCGTTGGCAGGAAATCGAATTCCACGTCAGCCATCTGCGCATCTGGACCGGTGCGGTGGATGCCGGCAGCGACTCGCTGGACGACCCTGAGCGCGGTGGTTTTCATATGCGTGGCTTTCATGGCGTGACCCCGGAAACCGCGACCACCAGTCATTATTTCTGGACCATCGCCACCAACCCGGCGAGCGATCCGCAGGCGATCAAGGACAAGGTCGTCGAGCAGACCATCCTGACCTTCGATGAGGACAAGCAAGTGATCGAAGCGCAGTACCGCAATCTCTGCCGATTCGGTGCACGGCCGATGATCGACATTCACGTCGACGTCGGCGCCAACCGCGCCCGGCGGATCATCGAGCAACTGCGCCAGGCGTGAGCCGCTTCAGCCGGTCTGGCGCAGGCGGCTGAGTTCCTTCGATGGCGGGCAGCCGAACTGGCGGTTGTATTCGCGGCTGAACTGCGAAGCGCTTTCGTAGCCGACGCGGTAACAGGCGCTGGACACGTCCAGCCCTTCGTTGATGATCAGCCGGCGCGCTTCCTGCAAGCGCAACTGTTTTTGATACTGCAGCGGGCTCATGGCGGTGACGGCTTTGAAGCGATGGTGCAGCGCCGAACTGCTCAGGTTGGCCACCTGCGCCAGGGCGTCGATGCGCAGCGGCTCGGTGAAATTCCTGTTCAGCCAGTCGATGGCCCGCGTGACCCGATGGGTCTGCGAATCGCTGACGGCGATTTCATACAGCAAATGCCCGTGCTGACCACGCAGCAGGCGGTAATACAGCTCGCGCAGCGCCATCGGTGCGAGCATGCCGATGTCGCGCGGGTTATCCAGCAGGCGCACCAGTCGCAGCATGGTGTCGAGCAGGGTCACGTCGATCTTGTCGAGAAACATCCCGCGCCCGGTTTCCTGCGGCACCCCGGTCAGCGGCGATTCGGCTATCAGTTGCGTGAGTTGCGCCGGGTCGAAATCCAGGCGGACGCAAAAATACGGTGCCTCGGGCGAGGCTTCGATCACCCGGCCCGATACCGGCAACGTCACCGACACCACCAGGTAATTCAACGGATCGTAGAGGAAGCGTTCGTCGCCCAACCCGACCTCTTTGCGCCCCTGCACAATCAGGCACAGCGCCGGACGGTGCACGACATGGATCAGCTCGGACGGCCCATCGAGACGGATCACGTGCAGCGGCGCAATCGCGGTTTCGTAGGTGCCCGGCGCGTCGAAACGCTGAGTCAGCAGGCGCACCAGTTCGGCGCGATACACCGCCGTGTCGTGAAGGATGGAAGCGTCGTGGTTATCCATGCAAAGGGCCTCGAAAGCAGACGAAGGTGGGTCAACTGCGGATGAAGATTAGCCAGTTTTACCCAGCGTCGACTAGATCAAAGATGCTGCAGATTTGCCTGATTCTGCGTCGGTCGGATCGTGTTAAAGCCATGGGCACGTGATCGCACGCGCCCATGGCTTGCCACGCCGCTATCAGCCTGCGGTTACCGTCATGCCGCCATCGGCCATGACCACCGAGCCGACCATGAAGCTGGCGCGGTCGGAGGCGAGAAAGGTGACGATTTCGGCGATCTCTTCCGGCTGCGCCGCGCGACCGATCGGTGCCGCTTCACCGTGTTGCGCAAGGAATCCCGGGCCGTCCTCGACCACATCATTGAGGATATTGGTCACCACGTCGCCGACGCCGATGGCATTGACGCGAATGCCGTGCTCGATGACTTCCAGCGCCAGCGTGCGGGTCAGTTGTGCCAGCGCACCTTTCGAGGCGGTGTAGGCGGCAATCGTCGGGAAGGCGAAGTACGAGGCATAGGAAGCGATATTGACGATTGCACCGGACTTGTTCGGGATCATTGCCTTGACCGCTTCGCGGCAGTGCAGGAAGGCCGCCGTGGCATTCACTGCCTGGATCTTTTCCCAGTCGTCGCGGCTCATGTCGATCACCGCTTTGTTGATGATGATCCCGGCGTTGTTGACCAGAATATCCAGGCGCCCGAACTGCTCGACGGCAAGGCCGACTGCGCGTTCGGCGGCGCCGTCCTCGGTGATGTCCGCTACCAGCGGCAGCAGATCGGGACGAGCCAGTTCTTCGACAGCCGGGTTGAGGTCTTCGGCAATCACCTTGGCGCCGCGAGCATGCAGCATCAGCGCGATGGCCTTGCCGATGCCGCTGGCTGCGCCAGTGACCAGTGCAACTTTACCGGCAACTTCTTTTGGCAGGGTGTGGTTGAGATCAGTCATGGTTCTTACTCCTCGATAGCGAATCGGTGTTGCGCCGCTGCGGCGCATTCGTAAACACGGCTTCACTGTCGCGCACTCTCCGCCGCCGGGCTTTCGCGCGATTGCCGGGACTGTCGGAGTTTTGCGCTGGAGTTTCCTGTCCACCCGCCCTAATCTTCGAAACCATCCGCAGCCGAAGCTTTTCATGGAGTGTCCCGTGCCGTCTGCCAGCCCTGCTACGCCGCCAATCAGCCAGCCCGCGCGCATCGCCGCCGAAGCCATGCCGGAGCACTTGCCCGGTGTCGCGGAAACGACGACGCCGCGGCCGCAGATCAAGGATGCAGTGGTGCAGCTGTTCCGCCATCAGACCCTGCTCGAACCGATCCGCGTGCCATGCGTGGCCGAACCGTTGCTGGTGCTGGTATTGGCGGGCACTGCCCGGGTCGAGGAACGTTCATTGGGTGGAGAATGGCAGGCGAGCCAGGTCACGGCGGGCGATTTCTTCCTGACCAACACCCGCGAACCTTATGAAATGCGTTGGCAGACCGAAGGCTGCGAGGTCTTCGAAGTGATGCACCTTTACCTCGGTCTGGGCCTGATCGAACAAGCGGCCCGCGAAGCTTTCGGCGAACACGCCGGCGCGGTGACGTTCATCGACGTGTCCGGTGCGCGTGACGAGCAGGTCAGCTTCATCCTTGAGCAACTGCGCATCGAACTGACCGAGCAACGCCAGCCCAGCACACTGCTGGTGCACAGCCTGGCTCAGGCGTTGGCGATCCATCTGCTGCGCCACTATCTCGACCCGGACAGCAACCCGCGCCGCGACAACGCCCTGCCCGCCTACAAACTGCGCCGGGTGCTTGAAGCGATGAATGCGAATCTGGCGGAGGATTTCAGCCTCGCTCATCTGGCCGGCATCGCCGAGTTGAGCGACTACCACTTCAGCCGCACCTTCAAGCGCGCCACCGGCTTATCACCCTCGCAATACTTCATCCGCCTGCGCATGAGCCGCGCGCGTCATCTGTTACTGGAGACCGCGCGCAGCGTGATTGATATTGGCCTGGAGGTTGGCTACTCCAGCCCCAGCCATTTTTCCCAAGTGTTCCGCCGCGAAGTTGGCGTCACGCCTAGTGCCTACCGCGATGCGCCACGGGGCGCCTGAAAAGGCCTCGAAAGCGATGCAGCAGAATTGGGCAAATTCCGTGGAGGAATCGATTAATAGCCCATGAGCCGCCGCGCTTAACCTTCTTCCAAGCCCACTCCCGGGCACTGCGAAGAGGACGACATCATGCTGAACATTCAAGACAAAGTGATCGTGATTACTGGCGCCAGCAGCGGCATCGGCGAAGCCACCGCACGCCTGCTCGCCGAACGTGGCGCCAAAGTGGTGTTGGGCGCGCGGCGCACCGAGCGTCTGGCGCTGATTGCCGAAGAGATCAACGGCGCCGGTGGCCACGCGCAGTTCCGCGCACTGGACGTCACCGATCAGCAGGATGTGCAGCGCTTCGTTGATTTCGCCGTCGAGCATTACGGCCGCGTCGATGTGCTGGTCAACAACGCTGGGGTCATGCCGTTGTCGCGGCTGGACGCGCTGAAGGTCGATGAGTGGAACCGCATGATCGACGTCAACATCCGTGGCGTACTCCACGGCATCGCCGCCAGCCTGCCCTTGATGCAGCGCCAGCGCGCCGGGCAGATCATCAACATCGCCTCGATCGGCGCCTACGCCGTCAGCCCCACCGCAGCGGTGTATTGCGCGACCAAATACGCAGTACGGGCGATTTCCGAAGGCTTGCGCCAGGAAGTCGGCGGCGATATCCGCGTCACCGTCATCGCACCGGGCGTGACTGAATCGGAACTCGCCGACAGCATCTCCGACGAAGGCGGCCGCGCTGAAATGAAGTCTTTCCGCAAGATCGCCATCCCCGCCGAAGCCATCGCCCGCGCGATTGCCTACGCCGTCGAACAACCGGCAGATGTCGACGTCAGCGAACTTATCGTACGCCCAACGGCGAGCCCTTACTGAGACCAGGAGTCAATCTGTGGGAGCGAGCCTGCTCGCGAAAGCGCTGGGTCAGGCGAATATGATGTTGAATGTGCCGCCGCATTCGCGAGCAGGCTCGCTCCCACAGAGGGTTGTAGCACCACCAAATCATTGGTCAACACGGAACATTGTGGGAGCGAGCCTGCTCGCGATAGCGCTGGGTCAGGCGCATATGATGTTGAATGTGCCGCCGCATTCGCGAGCAGGCTCGCTCCCACAGGGAATCGCGGTGCCGCTGACGAAACGGGCTGGCACTCATATCTAACCTAATGCGCCCCCGGCCCGATCAACATGCTTTCGATCTCGGCGCCGGGCATCATTTGCTGCAGGCCTTCGATGAGCTTGTCGCCCGCCTCGGTCAGCGCTTCCAGCGGCATGGCCGGCAGGCTTTCGAGGATGAACCACATGTGCCGGGCCTGCGCATCGAGGCGGGTTCGCACGCCCTGGCGCCAGTTCCAGCGCCGGCAGGTCACACCCTGATCATCGCGCCAGACCACTTCGCCGGCGTCCGGGAATTCATGCGCGGGCTGGCCCTCCTTCATCGTGTCGAACGGCTCGCTGCCATCGGCCACTACCAGACGCGGCGAGCCGACGTAGGCCTCGGCATTCTCACCCCCGACAGGAATCGCGTATTCGAGGCTGATGGCGTTGTACAGATCGACCACCGGATCGATGCTCGGCAACCCGCCGTCGCGCAATACGCGCTTGCGCAGTGCCTCGGCCGAGCAAGGCGTGCGCTGCGGCTTGGCGCCAAACTGGCGAAAGACATCGGCCCAGGCCTGTAGATGTGCAGGCGCCCACGCCGGAGCACCGGCGGCGACGGCCTGACAGGCTCTGGCCAGCGTACGAGCTGCCACCTCAGCGTTAATAATCGGCGCGGCTTGCACGACAATACTCAGCGCTCTGAACCCCGGCGCCAGTTGCGCAACAGTCGGATCGATTGACGGCACGGCAGACAGCATCCCAGAATCCCCCTCATACCCGAATTTCAAACGATGCTAGCGATCAATGACCAATAAAGTCAATATAACGACCGAAGCCGGCGCCGACGTTCAGACTGTCAGTGCAGCGGTTTCCCGCACGCTCAAACAGACGCGCAAACAACAGAGCATCACCCTCGACGAACTATCCCGACGCTCGGGCGTGAGCAAAGGCATGGTGGTCGAGATCGAGAAAGGCTCGGCCAACCCGAGCATCGCGACCCTGTGCAAGATCGCCGCGGCGCTGGGCTTGTCCGTGGCGGACTTCGTCAATGTCGCCGCCACACCGGCGGCGCATTTGATCGACAGTGAGGACATCCCCACGCTGTGGTCCGGTGAACTGGGCGGATCGGCGCGCCTGCTGGCCGGTACCAGCGGGCCGAACATGCTTGAGTTGTGGCGCTGGGAGCTGTTTCCTGGCGAGTCGTTTTCTTCAGCCGGTCACCCGAATGGCACCACCGAGTTGTTTCATGTCGAGAAAGGCACGTTGCATCTGAAAGTTGGCGATGCCGAGCTGATTGTCGGGCCTGGGTGTTCGGCGGTGGCGAGGACGGATGTTGCGCATGGGTATGCCAACCATGGGCGCTCGAAACTGGTGTTCACGATGTCGGTGACTGAACTGCATCAGGGTGCCAGGGAAAGCCCCTCACCCTAGCCCTCTCCCAAGGGAGAGGGAACTGACCGAGTTGATTGCGCTAGCTACATCGACCTGAAATTTCTCAGTCGAACTCAGATTTCGAAAAGCATGAAGATCGGCTCCCTTCCCCCTCGCCCCTCTGGGGGAGAGGGCTGGGGTGAGGGGGATCGATTTCAGCAACGCCACCAAACTCGCGGCAGAAAATCGATCAATCTCCCCCAGGAAACACCACCCCAACCCGCCGCGCATACGCCATCCACGCGGCCTTCAACCGCTCAACCGTCTGCGGCTGCGTCGCCGCCAGATCAGTCGTTTCGCCACGATCCAGCGCCACATCGAACAACTGCCACTGCACCGGCTGTGCAGCGTCACCCATCCCCGCCTGCGGGCGCATCCCCAGCAACTTTAAATCACCCTCGCGGTAGTAGGCATTGCCAAAGAGTTCACCGGCCAATGCGCCTGCGACGTGCGGACTGCCCTCGCCCGCCAGCATCGGCATCAATGACCGCCCGGTAATCGGCTGCTTGCCAGCCTCATCGGGTACGGCAATCCCGGCGATCTCGAGAAAGGTCGGCGCCAGGTCATCAACCCGCGCCACTCCACGCTCAATGCCCTGACGACGCAACGCCTTGGGCAATTGAATGATCGCCGGCACGCTGATGCCGCCCTCGGCCGTGGTGCCTTTGAACAAGTGAAACGGTGTGGCGCTGACTTCGGCCCAACGCAGGCCATAGTCGATCTGCGACCCCGCACGCCCGAGGTTGCGCAGGCTGTTGTCGGTACGCGGCCCCGGCGGATAGAACTGCGCGTGGTTCTCGCCCGCCGCGCCGTTGTCGGACATGAACACGATCAGCGTGTTGTCGTACTGGCCGCTCTGGCGCAGGTAATCGAGCAGGCGGCCGATGTTGGCATCGAGGTTGTCGACCATTGCCGCGTAGATTTCCATTTTTCGCGCGGCGACCTTGCGCTGCTCCGGGCTCAGTTGTTCCCAGCCCGGCAGCTTCGGATTGACCGGCAGCGGTTGCGCCGGTTGCGTATCGGCGGCGAGCAGGCCGAGCTTTTTCATCCGCTCGATCCGCGACAGGCGCACGCTGTCGTAACCCTCGTCGAACCGCCCACGGTACTTGTCGAGATACGCCTGCGGAGCCTGCAACGGCCAGTGCGGCGAGGTATACGCAGCGTAGGCAAAGAACGGTTTGCCGTCCTGTTGCACGTTGTGCAGATAGCCGATCAGTTTGTCGGTGTAGAAATCCGTGGAGTAGAAATCTTCAGGCACCTGCACTGGCTGGCCGTTTTCGCGGTAATGCACCTGTTCGATCTTTGTCGGGTCGACAGTCTGCGGTTTGAAGTGTGTCGCGCCGCCCTCAAGCAGGCTGAACGACTGGGCGAAGCCGCGCCGATCCGGGCCTTGATCGGCATCCAGGCCCAAATGCCATTTACCCGCCATCAATGTGTGATACCCGCCATGCTGCAACAGCTCGGCGACCGACCAGGCGCGCTGGTTCAGATAACCCTCATACCCCGGTTTGCCACGCTGAAACGGCCGCAATGCCTCGGCCATGGTGCCGAGCCCGACCAGATGATTGTCGGTACCCGACAGCAGCATCGAGCGGGTGATCGAACAGGTCGGCGCCGCGTACAGGCTGGTGAACTGCAAGCCTTCGCGGGCCAGTTGATCGAGGCTCGGCGTGTGGATCTCGCCGCCGTAACTGCCGAGGTCGGAGTAACCCAGATCGTCGGCAACGATCAGCAGTATATTCGGCTTCGTCAAAGCATCGGCAGCCAGCGCCGCACCGCTGCCAAGGGTCAGCGCCGCGCAGAGCACGGGCCACAACGTTCGCAATACAGGCATAAGGACTCTCTTGTCATTGGTCAGTCTTCGAAAATTGCCACCGCGCGGACAAACCCTGCCGAAGCATGTTTGATCTTGTACGGGAAGCACGACACGCTGAAACCGCTGGCCGGCAATTGCTCGAGATTGGCGAGTTTTTCCATCTGCCCGTAACCGATGTCGCGCCCGGCCTTGTGCCCTTCCCAGATGATCGAAGCGTCGCCGCTGGCAGCGAATCGTTCGCGGGTGTATTTGAACGGCGCGTCCCAGCTCCAGGCGTCGGTGCCGACCACCCGCACCCCGCGTTCGAGCAGATACAGCGTCGCTTCGCGGCCGATGCCGACACCGGCATCCAGATAACCCGGCTGGCCGAACAGCGCGCCGGCGCGGGTGTTGACCAGCACGATATCCAGCGCTTGCAGGACATGCCCGATGCGCGCCAGCTCGGCTTCGACCTCGGCGGCAGTCACCACATGGCCGTCAGGCAAATCACGGAAATCCAGTTTCACCCCCGGTTGCAGGCACCAGTCCAGCGGCAGTTCGTCGATGCCGAAGGCCGGTGCGCCGCCGTCGGTGGTCGAGGCGTAATGCCACGGCGCATCCATGTGCGTGCCGCTGTGGGTGGTGATGTTCAGGCGCTCGGCAGCCCAGGATTCGTTGCCGGGCATCTGCTCCAGTTGCAGGCCGGGAAACATCGCGGCCATTTCCGGCCAGCCTTGCTGGTGATCCATGTAATCGATCTTCGGCAGCAGCGGTGGCGGGTCCGTGTAAGGGTTGTTGTCGAGGGTCACCGACAGGTCGACCAGACGACGTTTACGCGCGATGGGCTGTGACATGGGAAGTCTCTCCGGGCTGGGGCAGATGCCGATATGGGGCGGGATTCAAGGCGTTGCGCAGCAGCGCGGCGACGTTGCCGTCATGGCTGAAGCCGGCCGCGCGGGCCTGCGGGGTTTTCATTGGCGGCAGGCATCCGAACAGCGCTTGCAGGTCCGCGTCGGGCGCAAAACTGATCAACGAGCGGCGCTGCTCGCCATAGGTCGCCGCCAGTGCATCGATCACCTGGGCAATCGACAACTGCAACACCGGCAGTTGCCAGACCCGCGGTTGCGCCACGCTTCCGTCCAGTTCGGCAGCGTGAATCAGGTTGTGCACGCAACAACGCGCCGACATCCACCACGCCGTCGCTTCGGGTGATACCGGGCAGCAATAATCGACGCCTTCGGCAAAGGCGCGCAGCAGGTCGCTCATGAAGGCCGAGCGCAAACCGTTGGGCTCACGTGGGCGCGCGACGATTCCCGGCAGGCGTACGGCGCGGCCGTCGACTTCGCCGCGCCGGGCCAGATCGATCAGCGCCTGCTCGACCATCGCCTTGTGCGTGCCGTACGACAATTGCGGGCGCAGCGCGGCCTGCTCGTTCATCTTCGCGGGCAGGTCGGCGCCGTACACCGCGACGCTGCTGGCATACACCAGCACTGGTGGGCGCGCCTTGTTGCGCAATTGGTCGAGCAGCTCCAGGCTCGCCAGCAGGTTGACCTGATAGCCCGCCTCGTAGTGCTGTTCTGCCGCGCCGCCGGGAACGCTCACCAGATGAAACACCACGTCGATGCCATCGGCGAGCACCCGGCGCATCAACGCCGCGTCGGTCACGCTGCCGCTGTGTCGCCGCAAACGCGGGTCGTCGGGCAAACCCTGTATGTCGGTGTCCAGCACCAGCAACGAACGAATGACTTGCCCACGCATACTGCCTCGCGCGAGCAGACAGCGCAGCAGTTCACGGCCGACGAAACCGTTGGCGCCGGTAATCAATACACGCATGGGCGTTCCTCAGCCACGGGCCTTGACGACGCGCTGGTCGATGGCGCCGAACAACGAGCAGCCATCGCTGCCAATCACATCCATGCGCACCCGATCACCGAAACGCATGAAGCCGGTTTGCGCAGCGCCCTGCTCGATCATTTCGATCGCGCGGCGCTCGGCGATGCATGCCGAACCGGCACTGCGTTCGGCATTCGACACAGTGCCGGAGCCGATCAGCGTGCCGGCACGCAGACGCCTCGTCAGCGCGGCGTGGGCGATCAGTTCACCGAAGTGAAAATTCATCTGTCCCCCGTGGGGCTGGCCGAAGCGTTCGCCGTTCCACTCAACCTGCAGCGGCAGATGCATGCGGCCGTCACGCCATGCCTCACCGAGTTCGTCGGGAGTGACCGCCAGCGGCGCAAAACTCGACGATGGCTTGGCCTGGAGAAAGCCGAACCCGGTGCGCATTTCCCGTGGCGCCAGGGCGCGCAGGCTGACGTCGTTGATCTGCAGAATCAGCCTGATATGCCCCAAGGCGTCTTCAGCCGAGCAGCCCATCGGTACGTCGTCGACCAGCACGACAAACTCGCCTTCGAAGTCGATGCCCTGGCTTTCACTCGGCAGCTCGATGTCATCGCGCGGACCGATGAAATCATCGCCGGCGCCCTGATACATCAACGGTGTGCGGTCTGCACCTTCGATCGGCTCGAGGTTGAAGGCTTTCTGCATCAGCGCGCCGTGGCTGAGAAACGCCGAGCCGTCGCACCACTGATAAGCGCGCGGCAATGGCGCCATGGCTTGCGCGGGATCGAAGGCGATCGCCTGGCTGCCGTCGCCCTCCTCCAACTGCTGCGCCAGGGCCTGCAAGCGCGGCTCGACGTCCGACCAGTTTTCGATGGCGTATTGCAGAGTCGGCGCGACAGCACTGGCGTCCAGCGCGCGGGCCATGTCACGCGAGACGACGAGCAATTGGCCGTCACGACTGCCGTTTTTCAATGTGGCGAGTTTCATGTTCTGTCTCCCTGACCGTGTGGCAGTTCGCGTTTGAAGGGGGTAAGCATTTGCATGGAAAATCCTCGTTCAATGGCCGTTGCCGATGGAGTCGTGACCGCTGACAGGCGCGCGCGGCAACAGACCGCCGAGCCTCGGCACCGACAGGCAAAACAGCGCCACCACCAATTGCAGCGAACCGATGACGGTCAAGGCTTGTGGCAGGACAGAAACAGCGCCGGCGGTGATGGCGAGCACCACCAACGGACTGATGAATTCACCGGCGAAAATCGCTGCGGTAAAACAACCGGCGGCGCGCCCGCGTTGCTCGAAACCCACCTGCGCCATGATCCAGGTGATCAGCGTTGGCAACATCAGACCGATGCCCAGACCGTTGACCAGCACCGCCACCACCACTTGCACATGGCTGCTCGCACCGGCCATCAGCAAACCGCCGACACCCGCCAGCCCGTAGGCGATCAACAGCAGATGCTGGCTGCGCAAACCACTGAGCAGGCGAAAGCTCAGCGCCCCGACCAGCACGCCGAGCTGGTTGGCGCCCATGGTCATGCCGATCTGCTGCGGCGCATCGACGTGCAGCAGATTGAGCAGATAACCGGCCTGCACCGGCACGATGAACAGGCTTAGCCCCGCCAGCAGCGACAGCACATACATCGGCGTCAGCGCGCGCCAGGGGAAAGCGCGTTTCAGCGGCTGCGCCACGGTCGCCGCCACAGGCACGCGTGGTTGCGGTTCCCAGAGCTGCCACGCCATCAGCGGCAGAAAGATCAGCCCCACTGCGTACAGCGCGAATGGCGTGCGCCAGTCGTTCTGGCCGAGGAAACCGCCGAGGGCGATGAACACCGCTGCCGACAGTGATGTCGCGACCATCTGCAAGGCGAACAGGCGTTCACGCCGCGCGCCGTTGTAGTAGTCGCCCACCAACGTCGTGCAGCAGGTCATGATCCCCGCCTCCGCCAGACCGATGCCCGCGCGGCTGGCGACAATCGCCGGCAACGACTCGAGCCACAACGGCAGCACCCCGCACAGCACGTAGAGCGCCATGCTCGCCAGCAACAGCGGCTTGCGTCCGAGGCGATCGGCGATCATCCCGGCAAATGGCGCGAGTATGGCAATCATCAACGCCGGCAGGGTCAGCACGATCGGCACCAGCACGGTACTGCCCGGCACCTCGGCGAAATGCGCCTGCATGCGCGGTAACACCGGCGCGAGCAACACCGCGCCGAGCACCGGCAGACAACTGCCGAGCAGCAACAGTAGCGATTGCGCGAGGCCGGCCTCACGGCGGTGGTTTGGCACTGTAGATTCAACGGCCATGGCAGGTCTCCCGATGCCGCGATTGATGAACGTCGGCGGCCACGGCGCTGGGTGGCGGCGCCACACTGACCACCTCGACCGCCGCCTCGGCGCCGCGTTGAGTGCGCTGCGCCGGCAGCAGGAAATACGCCAGCGCTGGCAGCAGGACCAACGCGCCGACCATGTTCCAGATGAACATGAAGGCCAGCAGCACGCCCATGTCGGCCTGGAATTTGATCGGCGAGAAAATCCATGTCGCTACGCCGATCGCCAGGGTGATGCCGGTGAGCATCACCACTTTGCCGGTCGATACCAGCGCGCGGTAATACGCTTCGGACAGGCTCGCGCCCTGGCGCAAATGGCCGAGCAGAATGCTCATCACGTACAGCGCGTAATCGACGCCGATGCCGACACCGAGGGCAATCACCGGCAAGGTCGCAACCTTGACGCCGATGTTCAGCCAGACCATCAGCGCTTCGCAGAGGATCGAGGTGACCATCAACGGAATCACCGCGCACAGCGTCGCGCGCCAGGAACGGAAGGTGATCAGGCAGAGGATGATCACCGCGCCATAGACCCAGAAGAGCATTTCGCGGTTGGCCTGTTTCACCACAATGTTGGTCGCCGCTTCGATGCCGGCATTGCCGGCGGCGAGGAGAAATTGCACATCCTGATTGTTGTTGGCAGCGGCGAATTGTTCGACGTGCTCGACCAGCCGCGTCAGGGTTTCAGCCTTGTGATCGGTGAGGTAGGCGTACAGCGTCAGCAGGCTGCAATCCTCGTTGTACAGGCCACGCGGGGCGCTGGCGGTGATCATGTTGAGCATCGCCTGATTGTTCTGCAGCTCGTACCACTTGAAATTGCCTTCACTCAGGCCGACCAGCATGCGTCGGTTGAGCAAGGCCAGCGAGTTGGTCGAGTCCACCCCCGGCAACGCGCGCAGTTGCCAGTCCAGCGCATCGACCTTGGCCAGAATGTCGTAACGCGCACATTGCCCCGGTGGAGTCTTGACCATCACTGCGAACAGATCGCTGCTGGCGCCGTAGTGTCGGGTCAGGAACGCGTCGTCCTGGTTGTAGCGCGAGTCGGCGCGCAGCTCCGGGGCACCGGCATCGAGGTCACCGATCTGCAATTGCAGGCTGACGACAAAGCCCAGCGCCGCCAGCGCCAGGCTGATGGCGATGCACAGGCTGGCCCAACGCCTGTGGGTGAACAGGTCGAGAAAACGCCAGAAACCATGACGGCGCTGGCCGGCCTGTTCGCCCTGCTCGCTCTTCAGGCTCAACTGCGCCGCCCGTGGTGTGACGCCGACATAGGAAAGCAGCACCGGCAGCAGGATCAGGTTGGTGAAAATCAGCACCGCCACGCCGATGCTGGCGATGACTGCCAGATCCTGAATCACCTGGATCCTGATCAGCATCAGCACGGCAAAACCCACCGCATCACACAACAGCGCGGTCAGCCCGGCGAGGAACAGCCGGCGAAAGGTGAACCGCGCGGCGACTACACGATGCATGCCACGGCCGATGTCCTGCATGATGCCGTTCATTTTCTGCGCGCCGTGGCTCATACCAATAGCGAACACCAGAAACGGCACCAGCACTGAGTACGGATCGAGCTTATAGTCGAGCAGCGGCAACAGGCCGAGCTGCCAGACCACCGCCACCAGTGAGCAGAACACCACCAGCACGGTGCTGCGCAGGCAGCGGGTGTACCAGAACAGCACCGCCGTGGTGATCAGGATGGCCACGGCAAAGAACAGCAGAATCTGCTTGAGCCCGGCAATCAGGTCGCCGACTTTCTTGGCGAAACCAGTGATGTGGATACCGATTTTGTCGCTCTGGTATTCGCTGCGCAGCGACTCGAGCTGTTCGGATAACACTGAGTAATTCAGCGCTTGGCCATCGCTGGTGGTCGCCAGCAAAGGCACGTAAATGATGCTCGACGTCTGGTCGAACGCCACCAGTTGCCCGAGTTCGTTGGAGCGCTGCACATTGCGGCGCAAGGCGTCGAGGTTGGCTGGCGTGCCGGCGTAATCGTCGGGGATTACCGGACCGCCATCCAGACCGTCTTCGGTTACCGCGACCCAACGGGTGGCCGGTGTCCACAAGGACTTCATGTAGGCGCGATCGACACCGGGCAACAGGTACAGCCTGTCACTCAGCGCCTGCAGGGTTTTCAGGTAGTCGGCGTCGTAGATATCGCCCTGACGATTGGCGACGACGATGCGCAGCGAGTTGCCCAGCCCGCTGAGCTGTTTCTGGTGCTCAAGGTAATTGGCAATGTACGGCTGCTGCGTCGGAATCATCTTCTCGAAACTGGCATTGAGTTCGATGCGCGTGGCCTGATAACCCAGCACCAGCGTGGTGACCAGACACACCAGCAACACCCACAGGCGATGGTTGAACAGCGTGCGTTCCACCAGCGAACCGGAGCGCGGATCGAAACTCGCCAGGCTTGCCGTGGCGTTGTCGAATGACTTCATGACTCACTCCGAAGCAATAGCGGTGGGTGGCGCCAGACGCGTCAACCCGGTGAACCCGGCCAGCACCAGGCTGCCGTCGGCGGCCTGCACGACGCTGGCGACCGGTTTGCCCAATGGCGCGCCATAAGGCTGCAACTGCGCATCGGCCTGAGTGCGGAACAGTGCGCCGCCCTGATTGACCAGCAGCAACTGGCCGTCGACGGTGCGTATCGCGTCGCTGAAGGACACGGGCATCGGCACCGGCGCCGGGACAAAACTGCCGCCGTTGTCGCCGGAAACGAAGGCGTTGCCCTTCAATCCCGCCACGAGCAGAGTGCCGTCGTCGCGCACTTGCGCGGCGAAGAAACTGCCGCTGTAGGGACTGTCGAGGGACGCGAAGGACTGTCCGCCATCGTCGGAGCGGGCCAGATAACCCTGCTCGCCGGCGATGAACCACTGCGCGCCGTGCGCCGCGAGTGCATACAGATGGGCGCCCGCCGGGTTGTCGATCTGGCCGATCAGCGATTGCCAGCTCGCCCCGCCGTCCGCGGTTTTGAACGCAAGGCCGTAGGCGCCGACGATCAAGCCGTGGCGGGCATCGCTGAATTTCAATGCGAGAAAGGGTTTGTCCGCACCTTCAGCGACCAGGCGCTCAGCGTTTTGCACCCGCGCCGCATCGGCGTCGCTGGCGGTGGCGTAGGCCGCTTCTGCGCGGGCGGCGTCCAGTTCGAGTTGCGCGGCGCGGCGGCCATCGAGTTGCAGGGTCCAGGTCTCGCCTGCGTCAGCAGACACCAACACCGCCCCGCCATGGCCGACCGCCCAGCCGTGTTCGGCATCGACGAATTGCACCGCCGTCAGGCTCACCGACACCGGCACCGGCGCCTGACGCCAAGTGTTGCCGTTGTCATCGGAGAGCAAGACAATGCCGCGCTCGCCGACCGCTACCAGTCGCGCGCCGGCCCGGGCCAGATCGAGCAACACCGCGTGTTCAGCCTGCGGCGCGTGCATCGCCGGGGTGTTCAATACATCGCCGACCGCTGCTTCGGCTGCGCTCAAGGGCAACGCCCAGGGCAACGCTAACGTCAGCAAGCCCACCAGCTGACAGACTCTGTTCATAGCCACCTCGAAACCTGTGTGAAACCGCACCGCAAGCTGTGCCGCGATCCGGGCCGTTTCAACGAACCCCGGCACCGGCCATCGCCGCTGGCGAGAATTCCGACGGCTTGTAGCGATCGACTACGCCGTACTGCTCAGGCAGGCCGGTGTAGACGTTCTGGATAAACCAGGCGCCTGAAGTCAGGTCGTAGAAACCCGAGGACAGTTGCGCCTGCGCCGGCAGGTCCGGCAGCACTGCCGGCAGCGACCACAGGGTCTTGGCCAGTTGGCCGTTGGCGTCCCAGCGATCGCCGAGCATCGCTTGCCAAGTGTCTTCGTCGAGGTAGTAGCGGCCCTTCGGCAACTGGTGACGCTTGCCCGGCGCCAGTTCGGCATCGACCACCCATACGCGATGCAGCTCCCAGCGCACGTAATCGGGGTTCAAGTGATGCGCGGAGAACAGGTCTTCGGGTTTGTTGGCGGTGAGGACCTTGTTGGTGTTGTAAGGGATGTACATTTCCTGCTTGCCGACCAGTTTCCAGTCGAAGCGATCCATACGCCCCTGAAACACGCTCAATTCGTCGAACGACATCACCCCGGCGGTGGCCGGTGTCGGTGTGTCGCAGCAAGCGTTGGGCAACTTGCGCACGCGACGCTGCCCGGTCAGGTAAACATGGGCCTGGGTTTTGTCGCCGTTGATGTTGGTACGGCCCATGATCTGCTCACCGGCACGCAGTGGCGGGCCGACATTGAGCAGGCGGAACAGCCAGTAATCACCGGCGAACGTCTCCGGCGAGCCGTCCTGGTAGTAATACGGCATGTCCTGAATCGCCTGGCCGTCAGTGGTCATTACCGACTTGCCGTCCGCGGTCATCAGGTAATGGCGAAAATGCATGGCCAGCGAGGTGCCGCGCCAGTTCAGCACATGGTTCCACATGGCTTCGGAGCCGTTGCGCGGGATCGGAAACGGGATGCCGCCGAATGCGCCTTCCGGCACGGGCCCGGCGCTGCTCTCGACCAGTTTGGCGCGGGTCGCGTTTTTCAGGGTGTTGTCATACACCCATTGCGGCGCGGCAGCCGAGCGCCGGGTCGGGTAGACGTCGATGCGATAGGTGTCCGGAAAGCGCTTGAACATTTCCCGGGTGCCGTCGCTGAGCTTGCTGGCGTACTGCGCAAGATTTTTCGCAGTGATGCTGAACAACGGTTTGTCAGCGGCAAACGGATCGCTGCGCTTGCCGCCCGGTTTGTACGAAGGATCGACCTTGGTGTAACCGCCCTGCCAGGCCGGGATGCTGCCGTCGGCATTGCCGGCACGCTCGGCGCCCATCGGCGTCAGCGTCGTCGACAGTTTCGCCGCTTCCTCGGCAGTGGCAGCGCTCGCGCCATGGCTCAGAACGGCCAGAGCCCCCATCAGTGCGAAGCACACAGCCTTGAGTCGCAAGGCGCGGTGGTGGTGATGAACAGTCATGCGCAAGTCCTCTTAAAACGTGGTCTTGACGGAAAAGGCCAGGTAATCCCGATCCTTCAGCGATTGCTTGTAATTGAACTGGCTGAGGCCATTGAGGTTGGTGTCTTCGGCGCCGTAGTAATGGGTGTAGGTCAGGCCGGCGGTGACGCGGTCGAGGTAGGTGGCGGTGATGCCGATGTTGAAGTCGCCGCCGTTGTCCGCGCCGAACGAGCTGACCACCGCTGATTTGCCCAGGGGGAAATAGCTGACACCGACCGGGATGCTGATATCGACGCCGGAGAAGAACTGTCGGTAGGTCGGCGTGTACACCAGTTTGAAACCGAGGCCGTCGTCGGTGGCGTTGGGGTCGAGTGCGGCGCGGTTTTTGGTGACGCTGAGCAGGCGATTCCACGCCACTTCGCCGACCAGTCCGGATTCGCGCGCAAGGAAGTTGGGGCCGAACGAGGCGATCACGTTGAGGTTGACGTGAGCCGTGCGACCCACTGCATACAGCGCGTCGTCATCATTGTCGGCAACGACGCCCGGCAGCACGGTCTGGCCGTTGGAAACCAGCGGCATGTTCCAGCGCATCGACGCTTCACCGGCGAAGCTGTACTCGTCCATCGTCGTGGAAAAACTGGCGCCGAGGGCGCGGATGTCTTCCGGGTAAACCCAGTAATACTCGCCGATCTGCCCGCTGCTGAAGTTCGGCGCGCCGGCCGAAGGTTTCAGATAAAGCTTGGGCGTCTTGTCGTGATACTGGATCGCATAGAGGCCGTATTCGACGCTTTCAGCGCTGTACTTGAGCTGCAAACCACCCTGCCCCGAACTGCGCGCTTCCTTGTCATTGCCATGGAAAAATGCCGCCGGACTCGCCGGATTGCCGCCGAGAAATGCCGGAAACGGTGCGCCGACAATCAATCGCTCGGTGCCATCGCCGATAGTGTCGCTGGTGGAAAAATAACTGCCCGCCGCCGGCAGACGGGTTTCTTCCCATTCGAACTGGTAGAAGCCGCCGAGCGAGACGTCGTCGGTGAGCTGGAAGGTGCCCGACAGTTGATTGACCGGACGGGTGATTTCCTTGAACTGGGTATTTGGCACCGATTGCGCCTTCACCACGTCGACCGGGGCCATCCCGCCGGCAATGCCGTTGGCGCCGAAGAACAGGCTCTCGCCCCAGATCAGACCGTGGCGCCCGGCGCGCACCGAGGTCGCGCGGTCGGCCAGTTCGCCGTTCCAGTAGACGAAAGCGTCGAGGATTTCAGCGTCACCGCCGTGCAGGTGGCGGGTGTCGTCGGTGAACTCGTCGTAGGCCACCGAACGCGCGTTGGCCCGGGACAGATCGTTGTTGTCGTTGTTGCCCTGGTACTCGCTGTCGTACCACGCCGCGCCGCTCAAACGCGCGCCGACATCCTGGTATGACAAGTCCAGTTCGGAAAGGATGTCGGTGCGGTTGGAGATCAGGCCTTTCGTGAACGCGCGATCGCCATCGTCCTGGTTCAACGCGACCTGGCCTTCGGACAATTTGCTGCTCGGGTTTTGCGTGCGCCACGCGGCGCTGTACTTGACCGTGTTGTCCCAGCGCAATTTGAAATCCGGGTTGCCGGTGTCGATATCGAACGCCTGGGCCGCCTGGCTGCACACCACCAGCGCGGCAGCGACGCTCAAGGCACAGGGTGCAGACAAGCAGACCCGGCGACGCGCAAGCGCCGCAGTCGTAGAACTAACCATCGCGTTAACCTCTTGTTTTTATAGTGGCTACTGCTGTGGGTGGGGCGCCGTGTCGGCTAGATCGGCTCCGCCGTGCGCGCGAGCATCTGCTTGACCAGACCGATGCGATCGAAGCTGCGGTCGTGCTGCATCTCCTTGTCGCCGGCCAGCACCGAGCTCTCGCTGATGTACTTGCAGCGCTCGAAACGCCGCGCCATGAAGCGCTGCAACTGCGCCTCGATATCGCCCGCAGGGGTGGAATCACGGGTGAGTTCTTCGCTGAGCACGATCGCATCTTCGATGGCCATGCCGGCGCCCTGGCCCAGGTGCGGGGTGGTGGCGTGGGCGGCATCGCCGATCAGCAGCACGCGGCCGCGATGCCACGGTTCATCGACGAACACCACTTCCATCGGCTTGTAGACCACCTGGCGGCTGTCGGTGATTTGTTCGCGCAGTTCGCCGATCAGGCCGCTGAAGCCTTGCAGGCGCTGGCACATCTGCGGGGCGAGATCGGCCGGGTCCATCCATGGGTTGGACGGTTCGTGGGAAGTCAGAAACAGGTACATCAGATCACCGCCCAGCGGCACCAGCCCGGCGTTGCCTTCGGCACTTTGATAGTTGGCCAGATGATCGATCTGCGGCGCGCGGGGAAAGTTGTAGCGCCACACCGATTGGCCGGTGAAACGCGGGGTGTAGGTGTCACCGAAGACCAGGCTGCGGACTTTCGAGAACAGGCCATCGGCGCCGACCACCAGATCATATTCACCGCGACTGCCGTCGGTGAACAGCACGTCGACCTGCTGGCCGTTGTCGTCCAGGGTTTCGACGCTCAGCCCAAGACGCACTTTTGCGCCCAGGCCAAGGGCGGTTTCGCTGAGCACCTTGTGCAGGGCCAGACGCGAAATGCCAACGTTGGCCGGGTATTGCGGGCCGGCCAGACGCTGCCCCGGAATCCGTGCCAGTTGCTGCCCGCCCGGGCCGTAGATGGCCACGTCTTCAAAGGCGTAAGCGGCATCGAGATAACCGTCGAGCACGCCCAGCTTGGCCATCTCGCGCACCACGTTGCTCTGCTGGATAATCCCGACGCCGTAGACTGTCCACTCGGACTTGAGCTCGATCAGGTCGACCTCGATGCCTTTGCGCCGCAAGGCGATGGCCGCGCACAAGCCGCCAATACCACCGCCCACGATCAGAACGTTGTTCACTGCACTCATGGCTTATTCTCTTTTTATTCTTGTGATCGAAGCAGCGTCGGGCACTGCGTCGTTGGGTGAAGCTTCCCGGCAAACCAGGGATTTGACTAATCGCGAGTGGGGATGCGATGTATCGCCGTACGCGATACCTCGATTTGCCCTGATACTGGCCTCGTCTCAGGCAGCAGCACCCGCAACCAACCGCCCTCTTCACGCCATTGCAGTGCCTCCAGCGATTGCCCAAGACACGGGCCGTAGACGCATTCGCCGGTGCTCGGCAAGAATTGCGCGCCGTGGGCATAGCAGACGATCAACTGGCCATCGGCCGAGAGAAAAC
The DNA here is from genome assembly GCF_036283065.1 of Pseudomonas moraviensis subsp. stanleyae. GTDB lineage: Bacteria > Pseudomonadota > Gammaproteobacteria > Pseudomonadales > Pseudomonadaceae > Aquipseudomonas > Aquipseudomonas stanleyae. The sequence goes on along the minus strand of NZ_JAADJI010000012.1, from coordinate 51,941 downwards.
GGTCCTTGCGATACTCCATGCGCACGTCCAGATGCGGGCAACGGTTGCGATAAATCCGCACCTGACCGTCATGGCGCAGGGCAAACAGGCAGTCGCGGCCCTGTTGCAATGGATCGAAACCGCGCGCCTGGCCCTCCAGCAACTCATCCAGCCGACACAGCGGCCACTCGCGCTCACTCATGTCCCGGCCTCAACCAAGCTTCGGTGGCGGGCCGCCGGGCGCCCATTTTTCCTTGCTGGCAAACAGGAACAGCTGCGAGTTGTCCGCCGACAGCGGCGCGCGCCGTGCTTCCCAGGCGTCATCGTGCTTGTCCATGTCGGCGTCATATTCGATGTGGCAGCCCAGCGGACTGTTGAAGTACCAGAACCAGTTCGAACCAAACAGGTGCCGGCCCGGGCCCCAGAAACTGGTCCAGCCCTTCCGCTCGAAGCGCGTACCGGCGAGCAGCACTTCGGTGCCGCTGCCCATGTGAAAGGTGAAGTGTTCGCAGCCTTTCATGTGCGGCGGGGTCTGGATCATGAACAGGCAGTGGTGATCGTCCGAACCTGCCGGGCGCATGAACGGCCCGGCGCCGATGAAGGTGTCAGTGGTGCGAAAACCCAGACGCTGGGCATAGAACGCCTCGGCCTTGACCGCGTCCGGAACGAAATACACCACATGGGACAAAGTCCTCGGGATGGCGCTCATTTCCGGGCTGATGCCTGGCTGATTGAGCGGGCGCTGCGGCGCATGGCCGGCGGCATTGGTCAGATCGGCCGGAGCACTGTAGGGCTTGCGCACACTGACCTGAAAGGCGATCGCAAAGCCCATGTCATCGACGCTGTGCAGCACGCCCTGGGCGTCGCGGCTGACGGGCCGATCGCGGGCCAGTTCATCTTCGATGGCATCCAGATCGCTGAGGGCGCCGACGCCGTACACGGTTTCACGAATTGACGGCGCCGGGCCGATGGCTGCGGGCAGGTCTGGGTCATCGGCGCGGCGGATGATCACGGCGGTGCCGTCGAGCGCTTCGAAACGCCCGCCCTGACTGTCGACGCCGACCGGCGCGAGGCCGTAGTCGCGCAGACAATCGGTGCAGGCTTGGATGTCATCGACGCCAAAGATCAGGGCATCAAGGCCAATGATGTTCATGGCTTACCACTCCATTGAAATTATGATCCGGAGACCGCCACCGCAGACGCCAGGGGGCGTCGGGCCAGGCTGGAAACCGGTGGTGGTGTCAGCGGCTACAGGCCGACTGCGGCGAAGATTGGCGCAAGGCCCGGCAGCTGACTAATCGCGAGTCGGGATGCGACCTATCGGCAAACGCGATACCTGCGCAGATGGTTGACGCGCCGATGGAATCGTTCGAAGGTATTGGCAAAATAAATACAACAAGCGGACCTGCCCATGCGTTTCAACCACCTGGACCTGAACCTGCTGGTGGCGCTCGATGTGCTGCTCGAAGAACAGAACATCACCCGCGCCGCCGAACGCCTGCACATGACCCAGTCCGCCACCAGCGGCGTGCTCGGACGTTTGCGTACTTACTTCGAAGACGAATTGCTGGTCCAGGTCGGGCGCAAGATGCAGCCCACGCCCTACGCCACCGAACTGGCGAAACCGGTGCGCGAAGTGCTGCTGACGATTCAATCCTCGATCACCGCCAAACCGGTGTTCGACCCCACCACCAGCAAGCGTCACTTTCGTCTGGTGACCTCGGATTATCTGATCAGCGTGCTGTTCGCGCAGGTGATCCAGAAGATCCATCAAGAGGCGCCGAACATCACTTTCGAAATGCTCGGCCCCAGCGACAACTCCGGCGAATTGCTGGTGCGCGGTGAGGTTGATCTGATGATCGTGCCCGAGCGCTACATCATCGACGGTCACCCTTCGCAGCTGTTGTTCGAAGAACAACATGTCTGCGTGGTCTGCCAGGGCAACAGCGCGGTTGGTGACAGCCTGACCCTCGAGCAATACATGCAGATGGGCCACGTCTCGGTGGGCTTCGGCCGCACCCGGCACATGAGCATCGAAGAGTGGTTCATGAACCAGTACGGCTTCAATCGCCGTATCGAAGTGATCACCAGCGACTTCAACACCCTGCCGCAACTGGTGGTCGGCACCCAGCGCATCGCCACGATGCACCAGCGTCTGGCCAACCTGTATGCGCGGTATCTGCCGCTGCGCATCCTGCCGCCGCCGGTGAAAATCCCGCTGATGCGCGAGTACATGCTCTGGCACCGCAGCGTCGACGGCGACCCCATGCACCGCTGGCTGCGCGAACGCATCAGTGAGTTCATCCAGCATTTGGAGCAGCCGCCTATCGAGTCTCGCGATACCTCGTATCCGCCGTCACGATTGGCCAATTAGCCGGTTGATCCTTAACGTGCGTTGCGAATGCCAAGGCAACCACAAGGACAACAATAATCATGTTCCGCTACTTCCCGACCAACTACGTGTGGAATCTTTCGGTCGACCTGGCCATTGAAATGGGCGCCCGCATGGGCGAGATCGAGGCCATGTGCGCACCGCTGCAAGAAGCCGCCAAACAACCGGACGCGGCCGGCACCAAGGCGTTTCGCGAGACCTGGGCGAAGATGGCCGACAAGCTCTGCGGCCTCGCCGAAGAAGACGAAGGCAATGGCCGCCTGCTTTCGGCCGGCGAGAAATACAACCGCGCCGCGACTTACTATCTGACCTGCGAACGCCTGCAAGCCCACGGCGCGCCGGGGCGTACCGAGCTGTATCAGCGCTTTCTGCAAACCTTCAAACGCGGCATCGAACTGTCGCAGGAAAACTGCCAAAGGGTGGAAATCCCCTATGAAGGCAAGCACCTCTCCGGCTTGCTGGTGCGCGCTGAAGGTGTCGATGGGCCGGCGCCGATTCTGGTGCAGGTCAACGGCCTGGATTCGACCAAGGAAATGAAATACCGCGTCGGCCTGCCGGCCTGGCTGGCCACGCGCGGTGTGTCGTCACTGATCATCGACCAGCCCGGCACCGGCGAAGCGCTGCGTCTGCACGGTTTGACCGCGCGCTATGACAGCGAGCACTGGGCCAGCCGCGTGGTCGACTGGCTGGAAACCCGCGATGAAGTCGACGCCAAACGCATTGGTCTGGAAGGGGTTTCCCTCGGCGGCTATTACTGCCCCCGCGCGGTGGCGTTCGAACCGCGCTTCGCCTGCGGCGTGGTGTGGGGCGCGAACCACGACTGGCGCGAGGTGCAGAAGCGTCGCCTGGAGAAAGAAGGCAGTTTCCCGGTGCCGCATTATTGGGCGCACGTCTGCTGGGTCTGGGGCGCCAAGGATGTCGAGGAATTCATGAGCATTGCCGAAAACGTCCACCTCGACGGCGTGCTCGACCGGATCAAAGTGCCGTTCCTGGTGACCCATGGCGAGCAGGACTCGCAGATCCCGTTGAAGTGGGCGCATCGCACTTACGAACAGTTGGTCAACAGCCCGAAATGCGAGCTGAAGATCTTCACCGAACGTGAAGGCGGCGTGCAGCATTCGAGCTTCGATAACAGCATCAACGCCGGCCACTACATCGCCGACTGGGTCGCCGAAACCCTGGGCGGACGCACGGCCTGAGCGTTTCGTCGGCGACACCACTCCTACAAACGACCGCGCTCAGTCAGTTCAACCGCATTCCCCTGTGGGAGCGAGCTTGCTCGCGATGAGGCCATCCGCCTCAACATCAAAATCGCCTGCCCCACCGCCTTCGCGAGCAGGCTCGCTCCCACAATTAACCGCATTCCGTCAGTTCAACCGCATTCCTCTGTGGGAGCGAGCCTGCTCGCGAAGAGGCCATCCACCTCGGCACCAATGGCGCCTGCCCCACCGCTTTCGCGAGCAAGCTCGCTCCCACAATTGACCGCGTTCCGTCAGTTCAACCGCAATCCCCTGTAGGAGCGAGCCTGCTCGCGAAAAGGCCATTTGCCTCGACATCAAAACCGCCTGCCCCCCCGCTATCGCGGGCGATGAAGAGTCCTGACAGCGCAAACTCCGCGCGAAAAAAAACCTGCCTTGAAGAGGCAGGTTTTCCCATTGCCAGCGCTCGATCAGCGTGACGGCGGATGTTCCGTCGACACCGAGTTGGCCGCGTCCACATCCGACATGTCTTCCTCGACTGGCGCCTCATCATCCGGCGGCAACGGCACCTCGGGATTTTCCCGCTTGGGATCGTGCCCGGTCTCGTTGTCGGTGGTGCGCGTCACGGCTTGCTGCGACTGGTTGCCCGGTGCGTTTTCATCAATGTCCATGTCGGTCTCCGATGTGATTCAGGGAAAGGTACCTGAACGTGTGAAATGCCAGCGCGCGACAAGTGCCCGGCAATGGACGAACGGTGGCTGGCCTGTCGGTCATGAACGCAAAAAGCCTGCTTTCGAGGCAGGCTTTTGCGGTGGTTTGAAGGCTTACTTCTGCTGCGTCAGCGCCGAGTAGCTGTTCATCAGGTTGCGGTAGTTGGGAATTCGCTGCGACAGCAGGTTGCCCAAGCCTTCAATGTCGTTGCGCCAGTCGCGGTGCAGCTCACAGGCCACCGAGAACCAGTTCATCATTTGTGCGCCGGCCTGGGTCATACGGCTCCACGCCGCTTGCTGCACGGTGGTGTTGAAGGTGCCGGATGCATCGGTGACCACAAACACATCAAAACCTTCCGCCAGTGCCGACAGGGTCGGGAACGCGACACACACATCGGTCACCACACCGGCAATGATGATCTGCTTGCGCCCGGTGGCTTTGATCGCCTTGACGAAATCTTCGTTGTCCCAAGCGTTGATCTGGCCTGGGCGAGCGATGTAAGGAGCATCCGGGAACATCTCTTTCAGCTCCGGCACCAGCGGGCCGTTCGGGCCTTGTTCGAAGCTGGTGGTGAGGATCGTCGGCAGGTCGAAGAACTTGGCCAGATCCGCCAGCGCCAGCACGTTGTTCTTGAACTCGTTCGGCGAGAAGTCCTGCACCAGCGAGATCAGACCGGTCTGGTGGTCAACCAGCAGCACGATAGCGTCGTCTTTGTTCAGGCGGTTGTAGGTTGGAGTGGTCATGGTGTGCGTCCCTTTTCAAGTTTGAAGTTTTGTTGTTGCGTTCAAGTTGGGTACAGATTACTGACGCACAGCAAAGGGATAAATCGGCTGAAAAGCGTTTCACCGTCAACTCAAACAGGACAATGCCAAAAGTCGAAATGCTTGACGGTTAATCCCCCCAGAACGACGCCATGCTATGCTCAGAAAGAGACAACGAGGGGTTAGAAGATGAGCGAATCAGCCACTGACAGCGTCGCGAGCGAAGTTCGCAAGCTCGCGGAAAAACACAGGGTAGGCGCCGAGCGTGACGGACTGAGTCGCATGGCGGTGACGATAACGCGGCTGGCCGGTGATGCCGTTGAACTGGACAGTGTTGAGCAACTGCTGGTCAACCTGAAGCGAAAGGGTGTCCTGAACAAGTCTGAGATCATGGCCTTGCAAGGACGTTACCTTCAGGAAAAAAGGCATTCGAAGAAGCAGCTCAGCGCATGACGTTCGACCCCTTCGGCGATTTCGAAACTGAAGGCTACCTTCGCAACTCGCTCAAGCTCAAAGACCCGGTTGAAGTCAAGGAATCGGAACATCTCTCTTTCGAGGCCAGTATCGAAGAAGCGCTTGCCTATCTGGCAAAAAGAAGACCCATCAACTATCAAGCGGTACTCAAGACTCATGAAATCCTGTTCGCCGGTTTCTACCCATGGTCAGGTAAAGACAGGAATGAGCTGGTTCCCCATCTGGCGGTTTTCAAAGGATCGATAGACGATCCGCATCACACACCTTTCGAGCGTCCAGAGCTGATCAAAAGATCCATCGAATATGCGCTGGAGCTCGCTGCAAACAAAAAACGTTTCCGTGATCGCCCAGGCGAGGTGATGGGGCAATTGGCTTCGGCTCATCCGTTTCTGGATGGAAACGGACGGACTATCCTGCTCGTTTACATGGAGCTGTGCTATCGGGCCAGGTTTGCCATCGATTGGTCCAAGACCAACAAAGATCCATATTTGCGAGCGCTCAGCGACGAGATCCGCGATCCCTTCAGAGGTCACTTGGACGAATATCTGAAACCCCACGTCGTAGACATCTCAAGCCGTGAGGAATGGCCTGGAGTGATTGGCGGTATCAAAGGGTTAGACGGTCTGGATAAGGAAGGAATCATTTACGCGAATCTCGACAATCCTGACATTCAGCAACTGTATAAAACTTACAGAACGCAGCCAATCGAGTGAAAACGCAAAAGCCTGCTTTCAAAGCAGGCTTTTAGTTAGCGATGACTTACTTCTGCTGCGTCAGCGCCGAGTAGCTGTTCATCAGGTTGCGGTAGTTGGGAATTCGCTGGGACAGCAGGTTACCCAGGCCTTCAATGTCGTTGCGCCAGTCGCGGTGCAGCTCACAGGCCACCGAGAACCAGTTCATCATCTGCGCGCCGGCTTGAGTCATGCGGCTCCACGCGGCTTGCTGCACGGTGGTGTTGAAGGTGCCGGACGCATCAGTCACCACAAACACATCAAAACCTTCCGCCAGTGCCGACAGGGTCGGGAACGCGACACACACATCCGTTACAACACCGGCAATGATGATCTGCTTGCGCCCGGTGGCTTTGATCGCCTTGACGAAATCTTCGTTGTCCCAGGCGTTGATCTGACCAGGGCGGGCGATGTATGGCGCATCCGGGAACATCTCTTTCAGCTCCGGCACCAGCGGGCCGTTCGGGCCTTGTTCGAAGCTGGTGGTGAGGATCGTCGGCAGTTCGAAGAACTTGGCCAGATCCGCCAGCGCCAACACGTTGTTCTTGAACTCGTTCGGCGAGAAGTCCTGCACCAGCGAGATCAGACCGGTCTGGTGGTCAACCAGCAGCACGATTGCGTCGTCTTTGTTCAGGCGGTTGTAGGTTGGAGTGGTCATGGTGTGCGTCCCTTTTCAAGTTTGAAGTTTTGTTGTTGCGTTCAAGTTGGGTACAGATTACTGACGCACAGCAAAGGGATAAATCGGCTGAAAAGCGTTTCACCGTCCACTCAAACCGGACAATCTAATCGTAAAACGGCTCAACCAACGCCCGGCTGCTCACAAAGAAGCTGTCCGCCACCAGGCGCAACGGTTGCAGATCCAGGTCGCTGGCCTTGTCGCCGATCAGTTGCTGGAAGTGGCGGTAGACCGCTGCGTACTCGCCCTCCTCCGACACACTTTGGCGCACGCCGTCGATGCTCAGCACGGCACCGCCGTTGTCCAGGCGCAGGACGCCTTCGGCGCAGCGGATTTCGATGCTCCACAGTTCGTCATGACCATGGTCAAAATCGAACTCGGCGCGCACGTCGAGCTGACGCGCATCGGACATTTTGATCGATGCGGCAATCGGCGACTGGCAGTTGCTCGGCACGCGCAGCTCGGCGGCTTCGACAAACAGCGGCAACGCCAGCAGGTGGGTGATGATCGACAAGGCGTTGATGCCCGGGTCGAACACACCGAGGCCGCCCGGTTGCCAGATCCACGCCTGCCCCGGATGCCATTTGCGCACATCCTCCTTCCAGTCGATCTGCACGCTTTGCAGGGTGCGGCTGGCCAGCCAGTCGCGGGCGGCGGCGATGCCGGGCGCATAGCGCGAATGCCAGGCGAACAAAGCGCTGACGCCTTGTTCGGCAACCTGATCGACCAACGCCATGGCCTCGCCCAATGTTGCACACGGCGGTTTTTCCACCAGCACATGCTTGCCGGCCGCCAGCGCCTGTTGCACCAACGCGAAACGCCCTTGTGGCGGCGTGCAGAAGGCAATCGCGTCGACGGTCGGGCCGTCCTTGAGCAGTTCGCCCAGGGACTGGAAGTTTTCCACCCCGGCGCAAGGTTTGCCCTGAGTGGCGACCGCCACCAACTGGAACGCCGGGTTGGCGAGGATGGCGGGGACGTGTTGATCCTGGGCGATCTTGCCGTAACCCACCAGGCCGAGACGAATCGGTTGCATTACAGACTCCTGTTGTTGTTTTGGTCTTTGCAGCGCAGCGGCAAGAGTACGTGTTTCTGCGCCGGCCTCCAATCGTCATACTATTTAAATCGAGTTTGGTCGCGGCGAACGCATGGCTTATTCGTCATTTCTTCTTACACCTTTTGTCGTCCGATCCCGCACTGCGCGGCGATCGGCAGCCGGCGATCAGCCTCAGTTTGCTATCATGCGCCGCTTTTACGGTTAACCCCTCGCCAGTCCTGCTGACTGGCGGGCTGCAAAAGGCGGTATTAGATGACGGCTTTGTTGACTCGCCGCAAGGTACTTGCGGGAATGGGCGTGCTCGGGCTCGGCCTGCTCGCCGGTTGCGATACCCGTGGCCAACTCTCGTACAAATACGGCAAGGATCTGAGCGACAAGATCCTCGGACGCACCTTCAAGCTGAAGAACCCCGAAGGCGAAACCATGTCGCTGTCGAGCTTTCGCGGGATGATGCCGATGATCTTCTTCGGCTTCACCCAGTGCCCGGCCGTTTGCCCCACCACCCTGGCCCGCGCCGCGCAGATCAAGAAACTGATGGGCCGCGACGGCGATCGCCTGCAAGTGGTGTTCATCACCCTCGATCCCGAACGCGACACGCCGCAGATCCTCGACGCCTACGTCAAAGCCTTCGACCCGAGCTTCGTCGCGCTGTACGGCACACTTGAGGAAACCAAGGCCACCGCCAAGGAATTCGACGTGTTCTACGAAAAAGTCCCGGCCGGCGACACTTACACCATCTCCCATACGTCCACCAGCTACGTCTACGACTCGCGTGGTGAGTTGCGCCTGGGCCTGTCCACCTCGCTGACGGCCCAAGAGTGCACGGAAGATTTGCTTACTGTTATGGAGGTCTGCTGATGCATCCCGTTCTGAACCACCTTAAACGCACCGTGTGTGCACTATCCCTGCTCGGCCTGGCCTTTCAGGCGTCGGCGCAGACCAAAGTCGACGACGCCTGGGTCCGTGCCACCGTGCCGACCCAGTCCGCCAGCGGCGCGTTCATGACCGTCACTGCCGACAGCGACAGCAAATTGCTCAGCGTTGCCTCGCCAGTGGCCAAGGACGTACAGATTCATGAAATGAGCATGAAGAACGACGTCATGACCATGGGCCCGGTGAAGTCGGTTGAACTGCCCGCCGGCAAAGCCGTGAGCTTCGACCCGAACGGCTACCACGTTATGTTGATGGGCCTGACCGGTCAGTTGAAGGAAGGCGACAGCGTGCCGCTGACCCTGACCGTGGAAAACGCCAAGGGCGAGAAAGAAACCGTCGAAGTCAAAGCGCCGGTTCGCGCGCTGACCAACATGGGTGGCCACGATCACAGCAAGATGCATTGATCTGACTGAGCGGCAATAAAAAGGGGCGGCGTGATCGATGATCAGGCCGCCCCTTTTTTTGATGTGTGCAGAATTAACGCTTGCGGGCCAATGCGTTGCGCACGCTTTCCGGTGACATCGTTGAGCTGGAACGGGTCATGGGTTCAACGACGGTCGCTTTAGCCAACTGTTCCTTGCGCTTCGTCACCTGACGCCAGTGGTAAGCGAAATATCCGACTGCTACCACGATCCCCAGCCAACCGAACACCGAACTCACGAAGAACCACAGCGCCAGTGTGATCCACACGGTTTTCGAGTTGAACAACTTCAAACTGTCGTCGGCAGGCACCGGTTCGACCGGCGTCTGTGGCGCCTCCGTTACTTTCTGCATCCCCTGCAGATCAAAGCGCAGCGCGAAGTCCGCCCCGGGCACAGGCACCTCGATCTGATTGCCTTCAGCACGATGCACGCGAATTTCGCCATCGACGAGCGAGACGGAGCTGAAACTGATCTGGGTGTCACAGCGAATCTCGCCGTTGACCAGGGTCACGACCGTTCGTTGTGAGTCAGTGGGAGTGTCGCGCATGTCGATTCCTTGAGCGTTCCACGTCGGACGACGTGCGAAGGGAAAATCCGTTGGAGGCAAATGCTACTGAGTGGCTACTACGCTGTCCAGAAGCGTGAACCCGGCTGCAAGTTATCCGGCTCGAGCGTGTTCGAAGTAACCAGCCTGATGGAAAGCGTGCTTTACATCTGAAACAACATCAGCAACCATGTAAAGGGTCTTTTACATAGGAAGTGAAGAATGAACCGGTACCACCTCGAATTGGGCGCAGCATTAATCCTCTACATGCTGGTGCTGACAGCATCATTGATTGCCTCGCAATACCTGATGGATGCGCACCTCGTGCTGCGCTCGACCGTCGCACTGACGCCGATCATTCCGGCGGCCCTGATGTGCTGGGCCATCGTGCGGAACATGCGGCGCATGGACGAAATGCATCTGCGCATCCAGTTCGAAGCCTTGGGGTTCGCCTTCGCCGCCTCGGCATTGGTGACCTTCAGCTACGGTTTTCTGGAAAACGTCGGCGCCCCGCATATCCCGTGGACGTGTGTGTGGCCGGTAATGGGGCTGATGTGGATTGTCGGCCTGCACATTGCGCGACGCCGCTACCAATGAAAAACCGTCTCAAGGAATTGCGAGCCGAGCGCAAATGGTCGCAGGTCGATCTGGCCGAACGCCTGAACGTGTCGCGCCAGACGATCAACGCCATCGAAAACGAGCGCTACGATCCGAGCCTGCCATTGGCGTTTCAGATTGCCCGGGCGTTCGAGCTGCCGATTGAGAGCATTTTTGATGATGGCGAATCTTGAATGGCAAAAGGGGCTACACACGTTGCCCCTGTTCGATCAACTCCCCGCACCACCATGCGCCTCTTCAAAGAAGTAATCCTTCCAGCTCGCCGCCTTGTTTTTCAACACACCCAGTTCCTGCAATTTTTCGGCATAGATAAACGTGCGTTGCGGCACGACGGTGAAGTCGATTTCCGGGTCTTTGACGATTTGCTCTACCAGTGCCAGCGGCAGTTTCGATTGTTCGACGCGGATGTAGGCTTGGGCGGCGGCGGGTTTGTCGGCCTTGATGATCTTCTCGGCTTCGGCCAGTGCGTCGTAGAACGCCTTGTAGGTTTTCGGGTTTTCGTCGTGGAATTTTTCCGTGGTGTAGAGCACGTTGAACGTCGCCGGGCCGCCGAGGATGTCGTAGGAACTCAGCACTTTGTGCACGTTGGGGTTTTGCAGCGCCTGGTATTGAAAAGGCGGGCTGGAGAAGTGCGAGTTGATTTCCGAGCCGCCGGCGATCAGTGCAGCGGTGGCGTCCGGGTGCGGCAGGCTGACCGAAATGTTGTCAAACTTCTTGAACTGGTCGTCGCCGAATTCCCTGGCGGTTTCGATCTGCAGCGTGCGCGACTGGAAGCCTACGCCCGCGGCTGGCACGGCGATGCGATCCTTGTCGCTGAAGTCCTTCAGGGTTTTGATGTTCGGGTTGTTGGTCAGCAGATAATTGGGCATCGAGCCCAGCGCGGCGATGGCTTTGACGTTCTGTTTGCCCTTGGTGCGGTCCCACACGGTGAGCATCGGCGGCACGCCGGCGGAGACCACGTCCAGCGCCCCGGTCAGCAGCGCCTCGTTCATGGCCGTGGCGCCGGAAATGCTGTTCCAGTCGACCTTGATCTCCAGGCCTTGGGCCTTGCCGTGTTTCTCGATCAGCTGTTGATCGCGCACGACGTCGAGAATCAGGTAACCGACGCCGAATTGTTGGGCGATGCTGATCTTGCCCTCGGCCTGGGCGCCACTGCTGAACAGCGCACCCGCTGCCAGAGTAGCGGCCAACAAAGTCAGCGCAGAACGTTTGAACGGTGTGGCCATGACAACCTCGCAGCATGGGGGTGGGCTGAAAGGCCTGACTTTATAGCTATAAAAAATAGAACTTAAATACCTTTATCGCATATCGATAGCACTGAGCGGTTCGATGTGTACGGTGTGGATATCGCTGGCAGCGGACGGATCTACAACAGTCTGAAACAAAAAACTGCGCAGACTGAAAAGCGGCACTACGTCCGCAACCCGCGGCCGGTCTGGGCTCCCGACATTTAACGGATCGCCAGCCGCAGGTTTAAAAAGCCGATCAGCCTGCCTGTCCTTGGTATCATCACCCACACTTTTCTGACCCTTTGATGACATGCAGGCCTTTTTTGTGAGTGCTCTTTTCAACTGGCTGCGGCGGCCGAATGCCCGCCTCCTGTCCTTGATCGTTTTGGTATTGATCGTGCCGCTGTGCCTGCGCGCGGCGTTGGGCTGGTCAACACCGCTGGGCTTTTTGTCGGATCTGGCCGTCGGCAGTCTGCTGGTGGTAGCACTGCATCGTCGCGCATGGTGGCTGGCCTTGCCGGTGCTGGTGTTCTGGGCGCTGTTGGCGATTGCCACGGCAGAACTGGTCAGCGCCGTCGGCCGCCTGCCGACGCCTTCGGATATTCACTATTTGATCGACCCACAGTTTGTCGAGAACTCTACGGGAGGCGGACTTGCGCACCCTGCCCTGTCTTTCGCTTTGTTGGGCGCACTGAGTTTCTGGCTGCTGACGCAAGTGGCCGGCCGCGGTCTGTCTCGTCCGGCACTGCCGCGCGCTGTCTGGGCCGCGCCAATCGTGTTGTTCGCCGCACACTGGGGCGCGCAAAACCTGTGGCCGAACGACGGCGACGCCTGGCGCCTGTACAACCTGCCGCATCAATTGCTCGCCAGCGAAGTGGCCGACCTGCAGATCCAGGCCGAGGAATGGCTGGACGGCGACCTCGAAGAACCGACACCCGCCATGGCCGGACTCACCGACGTCGACCTCAATGGCCAGAAGCTGTTGGCCGCGCCAGGTCAGGCGCGCAACGTGTTGATCATCGCCCTGGAAGGCATTCCCGGCGCCTACATCCGCGCCAACCGCGAGGCAATCGGCAGTCATTATCAGGAAGACCTGATGCCCAATCTCAGCCGTTGGGCCGAGCGCGGCATGAACACCCCGGATTACGTGCTGCACACCCATCAGACCATTCGCGGTCTGTACGCGATGCTTTGCGGTGACTACGACAAGCTCAACAATGGCACGCCCAAAGGCGTGGAAATGCTCACCCTCAACGAGCGCAATCAAGCCTGTCTGCCGGCGCAGCTGCGCGAACACGGTTTCAGCACCCACTATTTGCAGGGCGCTGGCCTGCGCTTCATGGCCAAAGACAAGATCATGCCGCACATCGGTTTTGATGCGACCCACGGCCTGGAATGGTTCAGCAACAACAACTACCTGGAGTTCCCGTGGGGCAAGGATGACAAGGCGTTTTTCGAAGGTGCGCTGGATTACGTCGGCCAACTGAAAAAGCACAAACAGCCGTGGATGCTGACCTTGCTGACAGTCGGCACCCACCAGCCCTACTCCGCACCGGACGATTATCTGCAGCGTTATGAAACGCCGAAGCAGGCCGCCGTCGGTTATCTCGACGATGCGCTGGACCAGTTCCTTTCGGGGCTGGAGCGCCAAGGCGTTCTGCAAGACACGCTGGTGGTGATCACTTCGGATGAATCTCATGGCATCGATGGCGTGCGCCTCGCCTCTTCGTGGGGTTTCAACCTGACGCTGGCGCCGGAACAGGCGCAGCTGCCGCGGCTGAATGCCGGGGTGTATGGCCATGTCGATCTGAGCACCTCGATCCTCGATTATTTCGACCTGCCGGTGCCGACGGCGCTGAGCGGTCGTTCGCTGTTTCGCGACTACGATTCGGGACGAGAAATCATGTCGTTCACCAACGGCAAACTGCGCTACCACAACGGTCAGGGCATCTTCTCCGAGTGCGACCTGCCGCGCCGCTGCCGTTATTACCAGAGCGCTGGCTTCATTGCCGATAGCGCGATCTACAAAGGCACCTACAGCGGTCACCCGGCCCGGCAGATCGCCGCACGCGCCGATGCGCTTGACCTGTCCTTGCTGCGCACTCCGCTCAATCATCGCTACCAGTTCGGCAGCAACAACATCATCCCCCTGCAAGCGCAGATCAACGATGACTGGGCCGACAACCTGATCGGCGCGCAATACCTGGAAATGCCCAAAGGCTCACACACCCGCGTGCGCCTGACCGTGCGCTCGGTCGACCCGCAGCAGGCGGCGTACATCCAGCTCAAGGCCAAGCAATTCGAACAGGACGTGCAACTGGGCCTGCCCGCAGAAATGGTCGCCACGGCGGATCAGCCACTGGAGCTGGATTTCAGTTTCGACAACCCGCAGCCGCGCAAAGCCTTCTCGTTTCATTTGTTGGGGTATGGCAATGGCGCAGTTGAAGTCAGCGATTTCAGTGTCATCACCGAATTGCCTGGCCAGGAAGACATCCTCGACGACATGCCGGAGGACGACACCGCGCAATCGAGTTAAAGTCTCGTATCGATGAATCCAGTGTTGAAGCAACCAGATGCAGTCAGATCTGGAAGCCTCAACACACTGGAGACATCAGCGCGTGATATCGAATTCGCCTGTCACTCTGTTGCCTTTCGCTACCCACGCGATAGTGCCTTTTACAGATTTGCGTTCGTTGTAAAAAGTTACATCCACCGAACCAGATTCAACGACTATCGGATCAGCGTCGATCATCGCGATCCACTTGAGTTCACCCGAAGGGTGAGTAACGGTATGAGGGCCATTAGCTGCCAAGTCAGCCGGTACGGAAAACGCAACCAGATGTTGATTACCTGTATTCGCGACAACAGCAAGGTTCAACCCCATATCGGGGAATCCAACGACGCCTGTTGTCATAAATACGACGCCATTGTTCAACGCGATAAAGCTGCCGGCTCCAGTTGCTTCCGGGTAGTCTAAGTCAGCTAGCTTGGACATGCTGATGCTCCATTTTCAGTTAAGGCAAATATGCCTTTACCGAATCTATTGTCATTGGTGAAAGCGCACACTGGCAGATCTGACAGTCCTTCAGAACCTTTGGAAATCAATCAGCCGAAATTCATTCCATATTCAGCGAAAGAGTCAGCCTATGAGTTGCCAAGACTGCGGCTATTAGCCGACTTGCCAACTCGGGTCTAGCCTTACCAGTCCGAAGTCGGCACGAGCCGGCCGCAGACCTGATAGGGATCCGAACATGGCAAACGAATCGAAATGCCCGTTCAACCACGCCGCTGGTGGAGGTACGACGAACCGTGACTGGTGGCCGAATCAACTCAATCTGAAAATCCTCAGCCAGCATTCACCCAAGTCCGATCCGCTGGGCCAGGACTTCGACTACGCCAAAGCCTTCAAAAGCCTCGATTTTCAGGCGCTGAAACAAGACATCAGAGCGCTGATGACCGATTCCCAGGACTGGTGGCCAGCCGACTTCGGCCATTACGGTCCGCTGTTCGTGCGCATGGCCTGGCACAGCGCCGGCACTTATCGCACCGCCGACGGCCGTGGCGGCGCCGGTTCCGGTCAGCAACGCTTTGCCCCACTGAACAGCTGGCCGGACAACGTCAGCCTCGACAAGGCCCGCCGCTTGCTGTGGCCGATCAAGCAGAAATACGGTCGCAATATTTCCTGGGCCGACCTGATTGTGCTAACTGGCAACGTCGCGCTGGAATCGATGGGCTTCAAGACTTTCGGTTTCTCCGGCGGCCGCGCGGATGTCTGGGAACCGGATGAAGACGTTTATTGGGGCTCGGAAACCGAGTGGCTCGGCGGTGACAACCGTTACGGCAAGAGCAACGGCCCGGTGCAAGAGCCCGGCGACGGCACGCTGGTAGCCGAGCCCGATTTGCATGGCCGTGAGGAAAGCCGCACCGATCAGGGCGAACGCAATCTGGAAAATCCCCTCGCCGCCGTACAGATGGGCCTGATCTACGTCAACCCGGAAGGCCCTGAAGGCAACCCGGACCCGGTGGCCTCGGCCAAGGATATTCGCGAAACTTTCGGCCGCATGGCCATGAACGACGAAGAAACCGTGGCGCTGATTGCGGGCGGCCACGCGTTCGGCAAGACCCACGGCGCCGGCCCGGCCGACAATGTCGGTCCGGAACCGGAAGCAGCTGGCCTTGAACAACAAGGTCTGGGCTGGAAAAACGCCTTCGGCACCGGCAAAGGCGCCGACACCATCACCAGTGGTCTGGAGGTGACCTGGACCACCACACCGACACAGTGGAGCAACAACTATCTGGAGAACCTGTTCGGCTTCGAGTGGGAACTGAGCAAAAGCCCGGCGGGCGCCAATCAGTGGCAACCGAAAAACGGCGCAGGTGCCGGCACCGTTCCCCACGCTCACGATCCGAACAAAAAGCTCTCGCCGACCATGCTCACTTCCGATCTGGCGCTGCGCTTCGATCCGGCCTATGAACAGATCTCGCGGCGCTTCCTGGCCAATCCCGATCAACTCGCCGACGCGTTCGCCCGCGCCTGGTACAAGTTGATCCATCGTGACATGGGGCCACTCTCTCGTTACCTCGGCCCGGAACTGCCGCAAGAGGAGTTGCTCTGGCAAGACCCGCTGCCCGAAGTGACGCACCCGCTGATCGATGACAGCGACGCCACGGCGCTGAAAAACAAGGTGCTGGATTCAGGGTTGTCGGTGTCGCAACTGGTCTCCACCGCGTGGGCGGCGGCGTCGACTTTCCGCGGTTCGGACAAGCGCGGCGGCGCCAACGGCGGGCGCTTGCGTCTGGCCCCGCAGAAGTTCTGGCAGGCCAACCAGCCCGAGCAACTGGACAAGGTGCTGAGTACGCTGGAAGGCATTCAGAACGAGTTCAACGGTTCTGCTGCCAATGGCAAGAAGATCTCGCTGGCGGACCTGATCGTCCTGGCCGGTAACGCCGGGGTGGAAAAAGCTGCGCAGAACGCCGGACATTCGGTGTCGGTGCCGTTTTCACCGGGCCGCGTCGATGCTTCGCAGGAGCAGACCGATGTCGAATCGTTCGGCTTCCTCGAACCGATCGCCGATGGTTTCCGCAATTACAGCAAAGGCAAATACACGGTTGCGGCGGAAACCCTGCTGATCGACAAGGCGCAATTGCTCACCCTCACCGCACCGGAAATGACGGTGCTGCTGGGTGGCCTGCGAGTGTTGAACACCAACGTCGGGCAGACAAAGCACGGCGTATTCACCGACAAACCCGAAACCCTGAGCAATGACTTCTTCACCAACCTGCTGGACATGGGCGTGGAGTGGACACCGACGTCACGGGATGCCGATCAGTTCGAGGGACGAGAGCGCAAGACCGGAGCGGCGAAATGGACAGCGACGCGGGTGGATCTGGTGTTCGGCTCCAATGCGCAATTGCGCGCCTTGGCCGAGGTGTACGCCAGCGCCGATGCGAAGACGCAGTTCGTCAATGATTTCGTCAAGGCATGGACGAAGGTGATGAATCTGGATCGGTTTGACCTGCGCAAATAGCTGTTTCTTGTGCCAATGAAAATGCCGCTCGTTGAGCGGCATTTTTGTGTTTGCTTCGGGTTATGTGGTGCCTGAGATAACCAGCCCCTCACCCCAGCCCTCTTCCAATGGGAGAGGGGGAAAGGGAGCTGATCGAGGGCTTTTGAGATCTTGAGTTCGACTCGGTAATTCAGGTCGGCGGATAGAAAAAGGCAGCTCGGTCAGTCCCCTCTCCCTCTGGGAGAGGGTTAGGTGAGGGGCGGTCTGAAGCTGGAATACGGATCTCTATGATCATCAAAATCAAAAGATCGCAGCCTCGTTTCATTCGGCAGCTCCTCCGGGATCGGGATTACGCCAGGCTTTTGCTTACCACTTCATACACGTCGCTGGACAGCGACCCGGATGCCAGAATCCGCTCCAGCTCAGCCTTCATCAGTGCCTGACGCGCGCTGTCGTATTTGCGCCAGCGGGTCAGCGGCGCCAGTTGGCGTGAGGCGATCTGGGGGTTGAAGCCGTTCAGTTCGATCACCAGATCGGCGAGGAAACGATAACCGGAACCGTCCGCCGCGTGGAAGTTGATCAGGTTCTGCCCGGCGAAGGCGCCGATCAGAGCGCGTACCTTGTTCGGGTTCTTGATGTTGAACGCCGGGTGCTGCATCAACGCCTTCACGCGCTCCAGCCCGCCCGGCAGGGTGCTGCCGGCTTGCACGCTGAACCACTGGTCCATGACCAGCGGATTGTCCTTGAAGTGCTCGGCGAAGCTGGCCAATGCCAGCGCCTTCTGCTCTTCGAACGGCGAGTTGACCAGCACCGCCAGCGCGGTCAGGCGCTCGGTCATGTTGTCGGCAGTCTCGAACTGCTCCAGCGCCGCCGCCAATACTTCCGGCTTGCCGCTGAGCATCAGGTACGACAGGGCAATGTTCTGCAGTGCGCGACGGGCGAAGTGCTCGGCCTCGGCCACGTACGGGGTCTTTTTCGACAGGTCGCGGTTGGCCTGATAACGCAGCCACAGCGCTTCGAACAAGCCTTCGGCAAGTTGCTTGCGGGCGAATTCGCGCGCGACATGAATCGCCTCGACGTCGGCCACTTCGCTGATCTCGGTCAGATACGCCTCACCCGGCAGCGAGAGCATTTCGGCAACCATCGCCTGATCCAGCGACTCGTCGGACAGCACCGTGCGCAGCGCCGTCACAAGACGCGGATCGAGCGTCAGGCTTTCGCCCTTCTGATGCTGGTCGATCAACTCCTGCAACACTTGCACCGACAATTGCTGACCGGCATCCCAGCGGTTGAAGCCGTCGCTGTCGTGCTGCATCAGGAACATCAGCTGATCGCGGTTGTACGGGAAACTCAGTTTCACCGGCGCCGAGAAGCCACGCAGCAGCGATGGCAACGGCTGTTCGTTGATGTCGACGAAAGTGAAGGTCTGCTCGGCTTCGGTGACCGAAATCACCCGAGTGGTGCCTTGTGCCGAGGCTTCGCCAGCCAGGCGCAGGGCGATTTCGTTGCCCTGGCTGTCGAGCAGGCCGAGCTCGACCGGAATCACGAATGGCAGCTTTTCTACCTTGTCGGGAGTCGGCGGGCAGCTCTGGCGGAAGGTCAGGCTGTAGGTTTTTGCCGCCGCGTCGTAAGACTCGCTCACCGCCAGACGCGGCGTACCGGCCTGGCTGTACCAGCGCTTGAACTGACTGAGGTCGACGCCATTGGCATCTTCCATGGCCTTGACGAAGTCGTCACAGGTCACGGCCTGACCGTCGTGGCGTTCGAAATACAGATCGCTGCCCTTACGGAAGCCTTCGGCACCGAGCAAGGTGTGGATCATGCCGACCACTTCCGAGCCCTTTTCGTACACGGTCAGGGTGTAGAAGTTGGATATCTCGATGAAGCTGTCCGGGCGCACGGCGTGGGCCATGGGGCCGGCATCTTCGGCGAACTGGTGGGTGCGCAGGTAGGCGACATCCTGAATGCGCTTGACCGTCGCCGAGTTCATGTCCGAGGAGAAACCGGCATCGCGGAACACCGTGAAACCTTCCTTCAGCGACAGCTGGAACCAGTCACGGCAGGTCACGCGGTTGCCCGACCAGTTGTGGAAGTATTCGTGGGCGACGATCGCCTCGACCCGCTGGTGGGCGGCGTCGGTGGCAGTTTCGGCGCGGGCCAGCACGGCGCTGGAGTTGAAGATGTTGAGGCCCTTGTTCTCCATCGCACCCATGTTGAAATCGTTGACGGCGACGATCATGAAGATGTCCAGGTCGTACTCGCGACCGTAAACCTCTTCGTCCCAGCGCATGGATTTCTTCAGGCTGTTCATCGCGTGCTGGCACTTGTCGATGTTTTCCGGCTCGACATAAATACGCAGCGCGACGTTGCGCTGGCTCATGGTGGTGAAGGTGTCTTCGACGCACCACAGATCACCGGCCACCAGCGCAAACAGGTAGGCCGGTTTCTTGAACGGGTCTTCCCAGGTCGCCCAGTGCCGGCCGTCTTCGCCGGGGCCGGAAGCGATCGGGTTGCCGTTGGAGAGCAGCACCGGGTAGCTGTGCTGTTCGGCCACGACGGTGGTGGTGAACTTGCTCATCACGTCCGGGCGATCGAGGTAATAGGTGATCTTGCGGAAACCCTCGGCCTCGCACTGGGTGCAGAACATCGTGCCGGACTTGTACAGGCCTTCCAGCGCGGTGTTGGTTTCCGGGTGGATGCGCACGCTGGTGTCGAGGGTGAAGGTTTCACTGGTCGGCTGCAGGGTCAGGTGGCTGTCGGAGACTTGGTAGTCCGCGGGGCTCAGCTCCTGGTCCGCCAGCGTCACCGAAAGCAGCTCCAGTTGCTGGCCGTCGAGTACCAGCGGCGGCAGGCCGGCGCCGCGCTCGGGGTTGCGGCGCATCACCAGTTGCGCGTGAACCAGGCTGTGGTCCTCGAACAACTCGAAGGTCAGGTGCGTTTCGTCGATCAGGTACTCGGGCGCCTGATAGTCCTTGAGGTAAATCATCTTCGGTTGTTCGGTGCGCATGCTGGAATCCTTATTGATGCACGGCGAGCTGGTAGGCCGTGTATTTACGAATGTTGATCACGCCGGTGTCGAAGATCAGGTACTGGCCCTTGATCCCCAGCAGCGTGCCTTCGGCAATCGGGTTCTTGTCCAGGTTGAAGCTGACGATTTTCGCCGGGTATTGCTCGACGGGATAGCGGATTTCCAACGGTTCGACATCAGCAATCGTCTGAATTGCCTGTAGGCCGAATCGCTCCTGCAAGCCTTGCAGGCCTTCGGCGCAGCTTTCGAACAACTGATCGCGCACCTGCGCCAGATCCACCGCCGCCGCGTCGCCCTTGAGCAGTGCGCGCCAGTTGGTCTTGTCCGCCACCTGGCTGCGGAACAGGTCTTCGACAAAGCCCGATTGCTGGCGGGTCGACACGCGCATGATCGGCAGCGCCTGACTCGCGCCCTGATCGAGCCAGCGGGTCGGTAACTGCGTGGCACGGGTGATGCCGACCTTGATGCCTGACGAATTGGCCAGGTAAACCACATGGTCGGTCATGCAGAATTTCTCGCCCCACTCCGGATCGCGGCAGGTGCCGGCGTCGAAGTGGCAGCGCTCCGGGCTCATGATGCACAGGTCGCACTGCGCCAGCTTGGTCATGCACGGGTAGCAATAACCCTGACTGAAACTGGTTTTGGTCCTGCGCCCGCAATGGGTGCAGTGGATCGCCCCCAAAAATTCCAGACGCAGGGTACTGCCGATCAACGGATTGACCGGCACCTCGACGTCATCCAGACGAAACGCGTACTGCACGTTCGACCCGTCCAGGCGCGCCGACATTTTGCTGATTGCACCGCGGCCAATCTCGATCAATGGATGGCATCCGACTTGAACAGAATGTTCGGCACTTCGATCGACTTCGACGCACATTCCTGCGGGCCCATATAGCCAGTGCGCTGATCTTCCGGCAGGTTCTGGATCTCCCAGGCGATCATCGCCTGCAACGACAGTTCGCGCTGTTCGGCGGTGAGTTTGTTGCCGTCCGACCATTTGCCGATTTCCACGGCCAGTTTCAGGCTTTCGTAGATGTCCGGGGTGATGTTGCTGATCATGTCGTTGAAAGAGGACATCAGGGTCTCCGTGCTCTTTACTGAAGCAAAAATTTTAGACGGCCAGTTTACGGCGGTTATACAAACCGCCCAACAAACCGGTGAAGCATCCGATGAGTAACCCGCTCAGGTGCGCGGCATTGGCGATCTGGCCGAAACCGATCAGCGAGATCAGCCCGGACATGCACACCACCAGCCAGACCAGCATCATCACCAACACACCGCGCGGCAGGCGATAGGCCGGGTTCGGCGCCAGCAGCTGGAAGATCCAGCAGTGCCCGAGCAAGCCGTACAGCACGCCGGACAGACCACCAAACAGACTCGGGCCGCTCCAGACGAACTGCGCGTAGTTGGAGACAAGACTGAACAGCAGCGTCAGGCCGATCAGGTTGATGCTGCCCTGGCGCGACTCGATGCGCCGCCCCAGTTCCCAGTACCACATGCCGTTCATGGCCAGATGGAGGATGCCGAAGTGGATCAGCATCGGCGTGACCAGCCGCCACCACTGCCCTGCCGCCAGGCTGTCGGCCAGCGGCGTGAAGTGGATGTACTCGCCGATCACGCGGAAATCGAGGAAGGTCAGCCACCGCAGCGTCTCGAGGTTTTCGCCGAGGAAGGTCAGACCGGCGACGATCAGGCTCAACAGCAGAATGAAGCCGGTGGCCCTGGCGCGTTTCAGCTGTTCGGCAAAACTCGGCCGTTTGAAGGTCTGGCCCACGGGAATGTCCAGTTGCTGTTCCGGGTCGCCGGCCGGAAAGCGCTCGTACAGCGAACGCACGTCCTCGCTGATTTCTTCCGGCGCCCACAGCACCTGCTCGCCCGCCTCTTCGCTGACCCGATGGGGCACCTGCATGCGTTGCAGCAGTTTGACGAAACCGCTCAAATCCACCGCCAACGGCAGACGCAATACCGCTACCGCGCTCATTGCAGCACCTCCGGCCGCTCGACATCGACCCAGACGAATTTTTGCGGATCCAGACGCGTTTCCTGATCCAGACGATAGGCCACCAGTTTGCCGTAGAGCACCGCGCTGTAATCCAGGCACGCGAGGTTTGGCCGGATCGGCGCCGGTTTGCCGCTGCGCCAGTAGTGGCCGACGAACAGCAACGGCTCGTCGACGCCGTAGCGCAGCAGGGAGTTCTTTTCCGTGGATGTCAGCGGCGTCTGCGCGACAGGTTCTGGCAAGGCATCGGGCTGGAAGACGATGTCGCCGTAGGTTTTCGGGTCGTCTTCCCAGAACTTGGTGCGGAAGAACGAGCGCACCAGACCGTCGCCGCTGGTCATGGTCAACCCGCCCGGCAGGCGCATGTCGGTACCACGCAGCAAGCGGTCGAACACGGTGCAGGCAAAACTGCCGGGAACGGCCGATGCCTGGAGGAAATGCTCATCGACGCAGCCGTCGGGGAACAACGCCTGCAGCGGCTCGATCAGTCCGGCGTCCCAGCAGGCGTGGACGACGCGGAAACGCCCGGCATCGACGAACAGCGGCAGCTCGTAGAACCACTGTTGGAAGTCATGCCAGTCGCCGGGGTGGTTTTCGAATTGCGTCAGGGTTTCCTGCAGCAGGCGCGCATGGCGTTTGGTGTGTTCGCGCACGAACTGCTTGCCGCTGCCCGGTGGGGCCGGCGTCACCCAGCCGAGCGCGTTGAACTCATGATTGCCCATGATGCACAGCGCCTGCCCTGCCTCGACCATGTCATGGACGATGTGCAGCGCCTCGCGGATGCGCGGGCCACGGTCGATGATGTCGCCGACGAACACCGCCATGCGTGACGGATGGCGCCAGACCCCGCCCTGCTTGTGATAACCGAGACGGTCCAGCAAGTGTTCGAGGGTCAGAGCGCATCCGTGCACGTCACCGATCAGGTCGTAACTGCGCGCGGGATCGAGCATCAGTCGCCTCCGCCCCCCAGCTTGCTGCCCCAGCCAAGCTTGGTGCGGCACACCTCGTAGTAATTGTGATCGAGCGGATGAATCAGGCGCAGTTTCTGCGCTTTCTTGCTCACGGTGATGGTGTCGCCCGGTGCGCAGGTGAAGTGGTTCTGGCCGTCGCAGGAGACCTGCGGGTAAATCTGCATATCTTTGGACACGACGATTTTCAGCTCACTGTTGCCATCGACCACGATCGGCCGTCCCGACAAGGTATGGGGGTACATCGGCACAATCACAATAGCGTCGAGCTTGGGATGCATGATCGGGCCACCGGCGGACAGCGCATAGGCGGTGGAACCGGTCGGTGTGGCGACGATCAGGCCGTCGGCCTTCTGGCTGCAGACGAACTGGCCGTCGATGTACAGCTCGAATTCGATCATCCGCGTCGATTTGCCCGGGTGCAGCACCACATCGTTGAGCGCATCGCCCTGGCCGATGGCCTCGCCGTGGCGACGTACTTCGGCTTGCAGCAGGAAGCGGTTTTCTACCAGATAGTGGCCGTCGAGCACTTCGGCGACCTTGATTTCCAGCTCATCCGGACGAATATCGGTGAGGAAGCCGAGGCTGCCACGGTTGATGCCCAGCACCGGAATATTGTGTCTGGCCAGCGCCCGCGCGGCGCCGAGCAGGCTGCCGTCACCGCCGACGACGATGACCATGTCGCAGACTTCGCCGAGCATCTTGCGCGACGAGGTTTGCAGGCCATGGCCGGGCAGGACTTCAGCGATGGTGTCTTCGAGGATCACATGCAGGTGACGGTCGAGCAGAAAGCGTTTCAGTCGGCGGACGGTATCCAGCACCTGGGAACTGCCCAGGCGACCGATGATGCCGATATTACGAAATTGCTCCATGGGACCTCTGCGGACAATCGAAAACGCGAAAACCCGATTATGGGCGAAAGCGCCAGATAGACAAAATCCTTTCAGCCTCAAGGGTGGGCTCAGGTTTAAGGCTATGCTCGCAAGATGATCCTGTTTCCCGACTTGTTGCAGTTGCCCCATCAATTACGCCATCCCGAAGTGCGGGACCTGGCGTGGGTGATCCTTGCGCCGCCGATGCTCGCCGCCACGCCGTGGCCACAGCGCCATCCGCTGGCCGGCAGCGACTGGGTGCACGACCCGCAGCGCCTCGAGCACTGGTTGCGCCAGCTCGACCGCGACAGTTACGGCCTGCTGCAATGGCTGTCGCAGGCGCGCACGCGGCGTCTGGGCCTGTATTACGAGCGTTTGTGGCAGTTCGCAGTGGAGCATGCGCCGGGTATCGAACTGATCGCCGCCAACCTGCCGATCCGCCGCGCCGGGCACACCCTGGGCGAGCTGGATATGCTGCTGCGTGACCGCGACGGCGTGCATCATCTGGAACTGGCGATCAAGCTTTACCTCGGCCCGCAAAATGGCGAGGGCCGTGATCCGGCGCAATGGCTGGGGCCAGGTTGCCATGACCGACTGGATCGCAAACTGGCGCATCTGGCCGAGCATCAATTGCCGATCTCGGCGCGTCCGGAAAGCCGCGAAGTACTCGCGGCGCTGGACATCGAAACCTTCAGCGCGCAGCTGTGGCTGGGCGGTTATCTGCTGTATCCGTGGCCGGGGCAGGCCGAATCACCGCACGGCGCGCATCCGCACCATCTGCGTGGCAGTTGGCTGCATCAGCAAGACTGGCCGGCGTTTGTCGCGCAGCGCCCGCCAGGACGCTGGCAACCCCTGCCCCGCCACGCCTGGCTGGCGCCGGCGCATTACCTGGCGGATCAGGTCTGGGCGGATGAGCATTTGCGTTTGTGGCTGGAAGATCTGCCGCCGCTGGCCCCGGCGCAGTTGATGGTGCGCCTGACCGAGAATGCCCAGGGCAAATGGGAAGAGGCGGAGCGGTTGTTTCTGGTGGCGGATCTCTGGCCGAATGTCCCCGGCCAAGCCTGAGATTTGTGGTGTCTGACCCAATTCGCGAGCAGGCTCGCTCCCACAGGGACCGCATTCCAGATTTGAAATGCATTCTATGTGGGAGCGAGCCTGCTCGCGAAAAGGACAACTCGGTCTATATGGATAACCGCAAAGCCAATGCCGCCAACGTCACCAGCAACACCGGCACGGTCAACACAATCCCGACGCGGAAGTAATAACCCCAGCCAATATGGATGCCCTTGCGCTCCAGCACATGCAGCCATAACAACGTTGCCAGGCTGCCGATCGGAGTGATTTTCGGCCCCAGGTCGCTGCCAATCACGTTGGCGTAGATCATCGCCTCCTTGATCACCCCACTGGCCTGGCTGGCATCAATCGACAGCAATCCAATGAGCACGGTCGGCAGGTTGTTCATGATCGACGACAACAGCGCCGTCAGCACGCCGGTGCCCATGGCCGCGCCCCATACGCCGTGGCCGGCGAATACGTCCAGCCAGCCGGCGAGATAACTGGTGAGCCCGGCGTTACGCAGGCCGTAGACCACCAGATACATGCCCAGCGAAAAAATCACGATCTGCCATGGCGCCTCTTTCATCACTTTGCGCGTGGAGATCTTGTGGCCGCGCGCGGCGATGCCCAGCAGCAGCGCGGCGCACACTGCCGAAATTGCGCTGATCGGAATGCCCAGCGGTTCGAGGGCGAAGCAGCCGATCAACAGGATCACCAATACCGCCCAGCCAGCGTAGAACGTCGCCTTGTCGTGGATCGCGGTGTTTGGGTTTTCCAGTTGTTCAGGGTCGTAAGACGCAGGAATGTCGCGGCGGAAGAACCACAGCAACATGCCCAACGTCGCCGCGACGCTGACGAAGTTGACCGGCACCATCACCGCGGCATAACGGTTGAAGCCGATATGGAAGAAGTCCGCGGAAACGATGTTGACCAGGTTCGACACCACCAGCGGCAGGCTCGCCGTGTCGGCGATAAATCCGGCGCCCATGACGAAGGCCAGCGTCGCCGCCGGTGAGAATCGCAGCGCCAGCAACATCGAAATCACAATCGGTGTGAGAATCAGCGCCGCGCCGTCATTGGCGAACAGCGCCGAGACCAGCGCGCCGAGCAGCACCATGAAGGCAAACAGCTTGCGCCCACTGCCCCGCCCCCAACGCGCCACGTGCAGCGCCGCCCAGTTGAAGAAGCCAGCCTCGTCGAGCAGCAGGCTGATGATGATCAGTGCGACGAAGGTGCCGGTGGCGTTCCAGATGATCTGCCAGACCAGCGGAATATCCGTGAGGTGAACGACGCCGAAGATCAACGCCAGCACGGCGCCCAGCGTTGCACTCCAGCCGACGCCAAGGCCCTTGGGTTGCCAGATGACGAGGGTGATGGTCAGCAGGAAAATCAGTGACGCAGCGAGCATTCGCAGAAGCCTTCAAATATGGAAACGGGTGGAGATCGAACAAATGTGGGAGCGAGCCTGCTCGCGAAGGCGGTGTGTCAGACATGAAATTATTATCTGACACACAGCTTTCGCGAGCAGGCTCGCTCCCACAGTGAGTCTCAGTGAGATTATTTCTTGTGTTGCTCTACGAACTGGCCGTAGGCATCGATGAATTTCTGCAGGAACGGCTTTACCGATTCGCTCAGCTTGCCCGCTTCGTCAAACGCATTGCCCGCACCGCCCAGATACGCTTCAGGCTGTTGCAGGCAATGGATATCGAGGAAAACAAAGGTCTGGCGCAGGTGCTGGTTGGCGCCGAAACCGCCGATGGCGCCTGGCGAAACGCTGATCACCGCGCCGGGTTTGCCGCTCCACGCGCTCTGGCCATAAGGGCGGGAGCCGACGTCGATGGCGTTCTTCAATGGTGCCGGGATCGAGCGGTTGTACTCGGGGGTGACAAACAGCACCGCGTCGGATGACGCCACTTTCTGACGGAAAGTGCTGTAGGCTGCGGGCGGAGAATCGCCGTCGATGTCTTCGTTGTACAGCGGCAGTTCACCGATTTCGACAATCTCCAGCTTGAGATTGGCCGGTGCCAGTTCGGCGAGGGCCAGTGCGACTTTGCGATTGATCGATGCTTTGCGCAGGCTACCGACCACTACAGCGACGTTGTAGACATTGCTCATGTATGACTCTCGATGGTCTGTGGGAAGAGTCGCTAGTTATAGATGATCCACTGACGCTTTCACCAGTGTTCATTGGTTTTTCCTGCGCGAGGAATATTTTTTTCCTGTACGAAAACTTACCGGGCTTGGTGACGGTCTACAAAGCCGCAAATCAAGCGTTTTATCTCCAGAGGTTCTAAGCAGATGGCAGCAGTACTCGTCGGTCAGTTTCATGCAAGAGACGCGGAAGGCCGTGTTTATTCGGTGCATGAATTCCAGGAATCGAACCCGTCTGCAGACGGATCCACTGGCTCGGAGCCCATTTACCGACTGGCCATTGGCGATCGAGTCAACAAGGTCAGTGACAGCGAGTTCCTCCTGGTTCAATCAGGCATTACCCTGATCCGCGAACCTGAGCCAACCGTCGCTCAATAACCCTGGGTTATGAGCAGAAGTCATGCGTGCAGACTTGGGGTAGGATTCAGCGTCTGCCCCCACCTGCTGAACATGGACTTCACGCATGCGTTTACGCCACATCGAAGTGATTCAGGCGCTCTTGCAGACCGGTCACCTGGGCACCGCCGCCGAATGGCTGCAATTGCCCGTGACCGAAGTCGAAGAGCGTTTGCGCGAAGCCGAGAGTCAGCTGGGGTTCATGCTGTTTGCCAGCGTTCGCGGACGCCTGCAATCGACGCCCGAAGCGCGCGCCTTGCAAGTGGAAATCGCGCACATCTATGAGGCGCTGGAGCCGGTGCAGCGTCTGGCCAGCAGCCTCAAGCAATACCTCGCCCCGCCCCTGCGCATCATCGGCACCCCGCCGCTGGCTCAACAGCTGTTGCCGCAAAGCCTGGCGGCCCTGCGCCGCCGTTTGCCGGATGCACCTTGCAGCCTGCTCAGCGCACCGACACGCGACATCGTCCGCAGCCTGTTACTGCGCGAAAGCGATCTGGGCCTGAGCCTGCACGATCCCGAGCACGCCGATATCCACTGTCAGCCGTTGGCCCAGGGCAAGCTGCAATTGCTTGCGCCGCACGGCTGGCTGCAGCCGAAACAGAAATACATTTCCGTGGCGGATCTGGCCGGTCAGGCCATGGTCGGTCTCGAGGGTCAGGATCCGCTGAGCCCGGCGCTGGAAAACAAACTGCAGGCCTTGCGCCCGGCGCCGAGTATTCAGACCCGCGTGCAGACCCATCAAATGATGCGCAGCATGGTCGAGGCCGGCGAAGGCCTGGCCATCGTCGATCCCTTCACCGCTTTGGGCGCCCGCGCCGGCGGGCTGGACGTGTGCCCGTTATCACCGGCGGTGCCGATCAGCCTCTACGCCCTGACCTTCAAGCACGCCGCGCCGTCAGCGGCGATTCAGGCGCTGCTGGCAATCATCACGGAACAAGCCGAGGCGATGTTGTCGAGCTGAGTGGTTTTTCCAGCGGGTTGTCGAACAGGCGATACCAGAACAATGCGACTTCGGCGGTATGCGGATCGATGCCGCGATAGCGCAGGTGATCGATGCCGCCAATCACGTAACCGCAGCGCTCATATAGCCGACAGGCGCCGAGGTTGTTGTTCTGGGTTTCAAGCATGATGCCCGGCAGTTTTTTCTTGCGACTCCAGAACTGCGCGACATCGAGCAACGCCTTGGCCACGCCGTGGCGCCGGGCCGGGGCGTGCACCGCCAGTTCATCAATGTGGGCAAAGCCGTTCCAGTTGGTGCTGATTACCAAGTGGCCGACCGGTTCGTCGTCCAGGTACGCCATGAAAATCGCGCTGTCGGGCGCATTGTGAAAGGCGCTGAATTCTTCGGGATCGATGCCGTAGCACTTGCGGTACGGCACGATCGGCGTCACCGGCCATTGCTCGACCGGTTTGCCGATCACGGCCGCACCATAGGCGGCGACCTCGAAACTGAAGTCGCTGCCCCAGATATATGGCGCAAAACCTTCGTCGGCGACCCGCACCGACAACCCTGGGTATTTCGGATTCATGACCGGTTGCATACTGGGAAAGGTCCTCATTCCTTGACGCAGCCGACGCTGTCGACCTTGATGTCGCGATGGATGATTGCCAGCGCAAATTTCAACTCTTTGTACATGCGGCTCAGTGTCCTGAGGCGGCAGATCTGCACCTGCCAATGCTCTCAGGGTAGAGGGTTGCAGCGGATGTGGCGAGGGTGGCAACTTGGCTCCATGTCGCCAAACGCAAAAAATCGCCGCCTTCCTCGTCCCTTACTATGGAATGCAATCCCCGTAGGAGCTGCCGAAGGCTGCGATCTTTTGATCTTCTGATCTTTTGTTTTTTCGATCTTTCAGGCCTGCGCATCAGCCTCGGCAATCTGTGTCCACAACGCTGGCGCTCCTGCCGATTTGGCAATGATTTCCAACCGCACCAGATGCGCCGCCAGTTCTTCTTCGGTCGCGCGGATGATGCGTGCTGGCTGACGATCAACCGGCAGACGACGGATTTCCGTGGCCGAGTTGTCCGCGCCCTCACCCGTGCCATTGCCGTCGGAGGCGTTGCCGGCCAACGACAGGCTGGTCTGGCCGCCGGTCATGGTCAGGTAGACGTCGGCGAGGATCTCCGAGTCGAGCAAGGCGCCGTGCAACTCACGGCCGGAGTTGTCGACGCCGTAACGCTTGCACAACGCATCGAGGCTGTTGCGCTGCCCCGGATGACGCTCCCGGGCCATCATCAGGGTGTCGAGGATCGTGCAGTGCTGAGTGATGTCAGCGCGATCGTGCTGGCCCATCAAGGCGAATTCGTTGTTGATGAAGCCAACGTCGAACGCCGCGTTGTGGATGATCAGCTGCGCGCCTTTGATGAACTCGAAGAACTCGTCGGCGACCTCGGCAAAGCGCGGCTTGCCGACGAGGAATTCATTGGTGATGCCGTGCACACCGATCGCACCCTCGTCGCTCTCGCGATCCGGTTGCAGATAAACGTGAAAGTGCCGGCCCGTCAGGCGCCGACCGATCAGTTCGACGCAACCGATTTCAATGATCCGGTGACCATCGGTCACCGGCATGCCGGTGGTTTCGGTATCGAGTACAACGGATCTGGTGGCCATCAGTGTTCAATTCTCAACGGGGTCAATCGTGCAAAGGCGCGGATATTAACACGCTCGGTGGGGTGTTTCAGTCAGACCGTGGCGAGCCCTTCGCGAGCAGGCTCGCTCCCACATTGGAATGTATTCCAATTCAAGGTCTGGAATACATTTCCCTGTGGGAGCGAGCCTGCTCGCGAATGGGCGCACCACGGTTAGAAGCGGAATCAGCTCTGCTTGTAACCACGCACTTCGTCAACACCCCGGTTGGCCAACTGGTCCGCCCGCTCGTTACCGTGATGGCCAATATGCCCGCGCACCCATTTCCAGGTGACTTTGTGGCGGTTGACCTGCTCGTCCAGCTCTTTCCACAGATCGGCGTTCTTCACCGGTTCTTTTGCGGCAGTCTTCCAGCCGCGCTTTTTCCAGTTGGCCATCCACTCGTTGATGCCTTTCATCACGTATTGCGAGTCGGTCACCAGCAGCACTTCGCAGGGACGCTTGAGTGCTTCGAGGCCGCGGATCGCGCCGAGCAGTTCCATGCGGTTGTTGGTGGTGTTGGCCTCGCCGCCCCACAGTTCCTTTTCGACGCCCTTGCACACCAGCAGCGCGCCCCAGCCGCCGGGGCCGGGGTTGCCCTTGCAGGCGCCGTCGGTGAACAGTTCTACGGTGTCGACGCTTTCCACGCTTTCGCTCATGCCAGTCTTTCCAGAAAAATGCCTGTCCTGCCGATCACGAATCGACAGTGACCGCGGCCGGGACAAGCCCGGCCACAAATAAAAGAGGGTTTACGGTTCGATACGGCGGCGATTGACCTTGGCCATCGGCAGCGGAATCAGCTTGCCCATCGGCTCGCGACGCTCCTGGCGCAACGGCCGGAGCCCCACCACGATCTTGCGCGCCACCAACAGATAGAAGCCGCCGCCAGACAATTGCCAGTCGCCGGCCTTGCGTTCCCAGCCGGCCAGACGGTTCTGCCACTTGGGCGACGCGAGCGGCGGACGATAGCACCCGAAGCGGCGTTTCTCCAGCGCGAAGCCCAGCAGATTGAGCCAGTCGGCGACCCGCGACGGCGAGATGCAGCGCGCCTTGCGCAAGGCGTCGTTGGCGAAGAAATGCCGCAGGCCCCAAGTGCTCCAGGGATTGATGCCGATGATCAGCAAATGCCCGCCGGGACGCACGCTGCTCGCCGCTTCACGCAGCAAACCGTGGGGCGACAGGCAGAAATCCAGACCATGCTGCATCACCACCACGTCGGCGGCGTGCTCGCTCAACGGCCAGGCCTGCTCTTCGCAGACGATCTCGACCCCGGGCAACGGCGCGCCAAGACGCACGTTGCGCTGCACTTGCGGCGCCGCCGGCGGGGTTTCGGCGGACGGGCCGTAATGCACCAGATAACCGCCGAAGAACCGGCCGAGCTCGTCATCGAGCATGCGCCGCTCTTCATCCAGCAGAAATTGCCCGAGCGGCCCCGACAGCCATTCGCGGGCGGCGCTGATCAATGCCAGCCAGTCGGGATCGGCCTGAGCGAACGCTTTATCGGTCATGTCATTCTCCAACGCGCCAGGAACTACTAAGATGCGCCAATGTTTTCCGCTTGGCGAATTCCGACGATGATACAGATCAGTGCCCTGCCCGCCTTCACCGACAACTACATCTGGTTGTTACAGGATCATCAGACCCAGCGCTGTGCGGTGGTCGATCCGGGCGACGCCGCCCCGGTGCAGGCGTGGCTCGATGCGCATCCGGGCTGGGTGCTCAGCGATATTCTGATCACCCACCATCACCACGACCACGTCGGCGGTGTCGAGCGCCTGAAAGCCGCGACCGGCGCCAAGGTCTACGGCCCGGCCAGCGAAAGCATCCCGGCGCGCGACGTAGCGCTGAAGGACAACGACAGCGTCAGCGTGCTCGGCTGGGACTTCGACGTCTACGCGGTGCCCGGTCACACCCTGGGGCACATCGCCTATTACCACCACGGCCTGCTGTTCTGCGGCGATACCCTGTTCGCCGCCGGTTGCGGCCGGCTGTTCGAAGGCACGCCCGAGCAGATGTATCACTCGCTCAGCCGTCTCGCGGCGCTGCCGGAAGATACCCTGGTCTACTGCACCCATGAATACACTTTGAGCAATCTCAAGTTTGCCGCCGCCGTCGAGCCGGGCAATCGGCATGTTGCCGCCCGTCTGGAAAAGGTCACTCAGCAACGGCAGAACGGCGTGATGACACTGCCGTCGACGTTGGCCCTGGAAAAACTGACCAATCCGTTTTTACGCGCTTCTGAAACATTGGTTACACAAAAAGTGGACGAACGGGAAGGCGCTCAAAACCGGGCGCCGAGTGAGGTTTTTGCGGCTCTGCGGGCATGGAAAGACAAGTTCTGACGACCGCGCCGGCCGGGGCAAAAATTCTCAATGGTTGACCGCAGGGGGTGCGCTTTCTAGAATCGCCCGACATTTTTGCCCGGAACTTACTTCCAGCCAATGTCGTCATCCATACGTAAGTCCGTCAATTCAGATGCTTTGACCCGCCTGGCGCAAGCCATCGCGGTGGCTGTGTCCGCCACGCTGGCGGGTTGCTCCAGCCACGCTCCGCAGACTGAAGCGACACATACGCCGAACATTGCTGCGCGAGCCAAGCAGAAGCCGATCTGGCTGACCGAAAAGCCCACGCCAGTGGCGCCCCAGGACATCTGGGAACGCATGCGCCAGGGCTTCCAGCTGCAGGACGGCCTAGGCGTCAATCCGCGCATCGAGCAACAACGCCTGTGGTTCGCCAGTAATCCCTCTTTTCTCGAGAATGCCGGCGAACGCGGCAGCCTCTACATTCATTACATTGTCGAACGCCTCGAAGAGCGCAACATGCCGCTGGAGCTGGCCCTGCTGCCGGTGATCGAGAGCGCCTACAATCCGATGGCCTATTCCCGCGCCGATGCAGTGGGCCTGTGGCAGTTCATTCCATCGACCGGGCGTTACTTCAACCTGCGCCAGACGCGTTTCTACGATGGCCGTCGCGACATCACCGCTTCAACCACGGCGGCGATGGATTACCTGACTCGTCTGCACGACATGTTCAACGGTGACTGGCTGCTGGCTCTGGCGGCCTATAACGCCGGTGAAGGTACGGTCAGCCGGGCGATCGAGCGCAACGAAAAGCTTGGCCTGCCCACCGACTACTGGAACCTGCCACTGCCGGCAGAAACCCAGGCCTACGTGCCGAAACTGCTGGCACTGTCGCAGGTGGTGCTGGCGCCGGAAGCCTACGGCGTCAACCTCAATCCGATCGCCAACGAACCGTACTTTCAGGTCGTCGAAATCAACCAGCGCATGGACCTATCCAAGGTCGCTGCGGTGGCCAACATCGACGAAGACGAACTGTTCCAGCTCAACCCGGCGTTCAAACAGCGCACCACCATCGACGGCCCGCAGCATCTGCTGGTGCCGACGTCCAAGGCGCAACTGCTGACCGCCAGCCTGCAGACCATGCGCCCGGACGAGCTGATCAGCCCGCGCTCGCTGAAGCCGGTATTCGAAGGCGCCGATCCGTCTGAAGTCGCGCAGCTCAAACGCGCTTATCGGGTCAAGCGTGGCGACAATCTCGGCTCCATCGCCAAGGCCAACAAGGTTGAAGTCAAGGATCTGCAGCGCTGGAACAAGCTGACCGGCAAGAATCTCAAGGTCGGCCAGACCCTGGTCATGCAGGACAACACCAAGCGGGCACCGGCGCGCAAGTCCGGCCGGGTCAACACCGTTGTGGCAGCCAACAGCAAGAGCAAAGGCAAGGACGAGAGCAAGCAGCAGACCCAGTACAAGGTCAAGCGCGGCGACACCCTGTATGTGGTGGCCAAGCGGTTCAACGTCGAGATGCAACATCTCAAGCGCTGGAATCCGGGTGCGGGCAAGGCACTCAAGCCTGGGCAAATGCTCACGGTTTATCAGCCGCACTGATTGAAAGAGCCTCTGAGAAATCAGGGGCTTTTTTCTGGATCGAATACTGTGGAGCCCTGAGGATCCATCCCCCTCACCCCAGCCCTCTCCCCCAAGGGGGCGAGGGGGAAAGGGAGCCAATCGGGGGCTTTTCAGAAACTGAGTTCGACTCGGTATCGCACGTCGGTGCAATTTGCCCAGACACCACGATCAGTCCCCTCTCCCTCCGGGGAGAGGGTTAGGGTGAGGGGCGCATTAACCCGCTATCTTTTTCCTGTCCAGACAAGCTGTTACTGTACGGCCCACAAAGCCCAAGCCGCTGGATCGGATCTGACTTGAAGCGTGCCCTCCTCCTGCTCCTGATCAGCCTGGCCTTGAGCTCAACCGCAAGCGCGACGATTACCGAAAGTCATGGTTATGCGCAGTTCGGCACGCTCAAGTACCCGGCCAGATTTACCCACTTCGACTGGGTCAACCCGCAAGCGCCCAAGGGCGGTACGTTGCGGGTGATGGCGTTCGGCACTTTCGATACGGTCAACCCGTACACCTTCAAGGGCACCAGCCCGGTCACCACCGCCAATTTCCTCCAGTACGGCATCAACGAGCTGAACGAGCCGCTGATGGTCGGCACAGGGCAGTATTCGCCGTCCGGCGACGAGCCTGCGTCGAGTTATGGTTTGATCGCACAATCGCTGGAGTACAGCGAAGATCGCAGCTGGGTGGTGTTCAACCTGCGCCCCGAGGCGCGCTTCCATGACGGCACGCCGATCAGCGCCTATGACGTCGCGTTCTCCTATCGAACGCTGCTCAAGGACGGTCATCCGCTGTATCGCACCGCGCTGCAGGAAGTGCTGCGGGTCGACATCCTCAACAAGCAGCGCATTCGCTTCGTGTTCAAGCGCTCGGGCAATCCGCTGCTGATCCTGCGCCTGGGCGAATTGCCGGTGCTGCCACAGCATTACTGGAAAGACCGCGACTTCAAGGCCACCACCTTCGAACCACCGCTGGGCAGCGGGCCATACCGCATCATCTCGGTAACGCCGGGGCGGCAGTTGATTTTCGAACGGGTCAAGGATTACTGGGGCAAGGACCTGCCGGTCAATCGCGGCAAGTACAATTTCGATCGC
Source organism: Pseudomonas moraviensis subsp. stanleyae (assembly GCF_036283065.1). GTDB lineage: Bacteria > Pseudomonadota > Gammaproteobacteria > Pseudomonadales > Pseudomonadaceae > Aquipseudomonas > Aquipseudomonas stanleyae. The sequence goes on along the minus strand of NZ_JAADJI010000012.1, from coordinate 16,607 downwards.
ATGGAAGTCGAGTTCTACCGCGACAGCGATGTGGCGTTCGAAGCGTTCAAGGCCGGCGAGTTCGACATCTACATCGAGCATCAGGCGAAAAACTGGGTCAACGGCTACCACTTCCCTGCCGTACGGCGTGGCGAGGTGATCAAGGCGCAGATCCCGCATCAGATCCCGACCCAGACCCAGGGCCTGTTCATGAACACCCGCCGCGCGACCTTCGCCGATGTCAGGACTCGCGAAGCGCTGGGCCTGATGTTCGACTTCGAGTGGACCAACCGCGCGCTGTTCAGCGATGCCTACAAACGCACCACCAGTTATTACCCCAACAGCGAATTCACCGCCTCCGGCCTGCCGGTCGGGCACGAATGGCTGATGCTCAAGCCGTACAAGGATCAGCTCCCGGCCAGGCTGTTCACCGAGCCGTTCACTCTGCCGAAAACCGACGGCCGCGGCATTCCGCGCGAGACCATGCGCAAGGCGCTCGCCCTGCTCGCCGAGGCCGGCTGGAAACTCCACGGCCAGCGCCTGCAAAACGCCCAAGGTCAACCGCTGCGCTTCGAGCTGCTGCTGGTCAATCCGAGCTTGGAGCGTCTCTATCAGCCATACATCGAGAATCTCAACAGCATCGGCATCGACGCGCGCCTGCGCACCGTTGATCGTGCGCAGTACAAACAGCGCCTCGATCAATTCGATTTCGACATGATCTCGATGACCCTCGGCCAGACCCTGAGCCCGGGCCTGGAACAATGGCAGTACTTCCACTCCAGCCAGGTGAACGTCAAGGGCAGCAAGAATTACGCGGGCATCGCCAACCCGGTGGTCGATCATCTGCTTGAACAATTGCTCGCCGCGCGCACCCGTGACGAGCAGGTCGCCGCCGGCAAGGCGCTCGACCGCGTGCTGCTCTGGCAGCACTACAGCATTCCCAACTGGTATCTCAATTATCACCGTCTGGCCTACCGCAACCGGTTGGCCTTTGTCACCACGCCGCCCTACACCCTGGGCCTGAGCGCATGGTGGCTGAAGTCTTCGGAGAAAGATCGATGAACCCTGTTCGCACCCTGCTCGTGCAGGCCAGCGGTTTGCTGTTCGCCGGGCTGGCCTGGGCCGCCCCGCAACACGCCGTGACCCTGTACAACGAGCCGCCGAAATACCCGGCCGACTTCAAGCATTTCGACTACGTGAACCCCGATGCGCCCAAAGGCGGCGTGTTCCGTCAGGCCGGTTTCGGTGGCTTCGACAGCCTCAACCCGTTCATCAACAAAGGCGTGCCGGCCGATGACATCGGGCAGATCTACGACACCCTGACCAAGCACAGTCTCGACGAGCCGTTCACCGAATACGGCCTGATCGCCAGCAAGATCGAGAAAGCCGACGACAACAGTTGGGTGCGCTTCTACCTGCGCCCGGAAGCGCGTTTCCATGACGGCCATCCGGTGCGCGCCGAAGACGTGGTGTTCAGCTTCGAGACGCTGACCAAGGAAGGCTCGCCGATGTTTCGCGGCTATTACAACGACGTCGCCGAAGCCATCGTCGAAGACCCTTTGAAAGTGCTGTTCAAGTTCAAACACAGCAACAACCGCGAACTGCCGCTGATCCTCGGCCAATTGCCGGTCCTGCCGAAACACTGGTGGGCCAGTCGCGACTTCAACAAGGGCAATCTGGAAATTCCGCTGGGCAGCGGCCCGTACAAGGTCACCGAAGTGAAGGCCGGACGCTCGGTACGTTACGAGCGGGTCAAGGATTACTGGGGCAAGGACTTGCCGGTGAACCGTGGCTTTTACAACTTCGACACGATGACCACCGATTACTACCGCGACAACACCGTCGCCCTCGAAGCGCTGAAGGCCGGGCAGTTCGATTACTGGCTGGAGATGACCGCGAAGAACTGGGCCAGTGCCTATAACGTTGCGGCGGTCACCGAGGGCCGCTTGATCAAGGAACTGATCCCCAACAGCAACCCGACCGGCATGCAGGGCTTCGTCTTCAACCTGCGCCGCCCGCTGTTCCAGGATGTCCGCGTGCGTCAGGCGCTGGGGCTGCTGTTCGATTTCGAATGGACCAACAAGCAATTGTTCAACGGCGCTTACGTGCGCACCCGCAGTTACTTCGAGAACTCGGAAATGGCCGCCACCGGCCTGCCGGACGCCGATCAGCGGGCGATCCTCGAACCGTTCCGCAGCAAACTGCCGGCCCAGGTGTTCAGCGAAGCCTTCGAAAACCCGAAGACCGACGCCAGCGGCATGATTCGCACCCAGCAGCGCGAGGCGTATCAACTGCTGCAAGAGGCCGGTTGGAAGATTGTCGACGACAAAATGGTCGACGCCACGGGCAAACCGGTGGTGATCGAATTCCTCCTCGCCCAGACCGAATTCGAACGGGTGCTGCTGCCGTTCAAGCGCAACCTCAGCGACCTCGGCATCGATCTGGTGATCCGCCGCGTCGACGTCTCGCAGTACATCAACCGCGTGCGTTCGCGGGACTTCGACATGATGGTCGGCAGTTTTCCGCAGTCCAACTCGCCGGGCAACGAGCAGCGCGAATACTGGATGAGCGCCGCCGCCGACAAACCGAGCAGCCGCAACAGCATGGGCCTGAAAGACCCGACCGTTGACCAACTGGTGGAAAGCCTGATCAACGCCGATTCGCGCAAAAGTCTGGTAGCCCACGCCCGCGCGCTGGATCGCGTACTGCAATGGGGCTACTACGTGGTGCCCAACTGGCACATCAAGAGCTGGCGCGTGGCCTACTGGAACCACATCGGCCACCCGAAAACCTCGCCCAAGTACGACATCGGCATCAACACCTGGTGGGTCAAGCCTGACGCCAAGCCTGCCGTAGAAGTCGAAACCCAACTGCAAGCCGACCCTGCGGGCACGGAGTAATCAGATGCTGGCGTATATCTTTCGGCGACTGCTGCTGATCATCCCGACCCTGTTCGGCATTCTGCTGATCAACTTCGTGATCATCCAGGCCGCGCCCGGCGGGCCGGTCGAGCAGATGATCGCCAAGCTCGAAGGCTTCGAGGGCGCTACCAGTCGCATCGCTGGCGGCGGTGCCGAGGTGGCGGTGGCCGGTTCGTCCTACCGTGGCGCGCAGGGCCTGGACCCGGCGCTGATCAAGGAAATCGAGCACATGTACGGGTTCGACAAATCGGCCCCGGAACGCCTGTGGATCATGGTCAAGAACTACGCCCGGCTGGATTTCGGCGACAGCTTCTTCCGCGACGCCAAGGTCATCGACCTGATCAAGGAAAAGATGCCGGTGTCGATCTCGCTGGGGCTGTGGAGCACGCTGATCATGTACCTGGTGTCGATCCCGCTGGGCATCGCCAAGGCCACGCGGCACGGCAGCCACTTCGATGTCTGGACCAGTTCGGCGATCATCGTCGGTTATGCAATCCCGGCGTTTCTGTTTGCGATCCTGCTGATCGTGGTATTCGCCGGAGGCAGCTATTTGGACTGGTTCCCCCTGCGCGGCCTGACGTCGAACAACTTCGATGAGTTGAGCCTGGGCGGCAAGATCCTCGATTACTTCTGGCACCTGGCATTGCCGGTCACGGCGCTGGTAATCGGTAACTTCGCGACCATGACCCTGCTGACCAAGAACAGCTTCCTCGACGAGATCAACAAACAGTACGTGGTCACCGCCAAGGCCAAGGGCCTGACTCGCCATCGCGTGCTCTACGGCCACGTGTTCCGCAACGCCATGCTGTTGGTGATTGCCGGTTTCCCGTCGGCGTTCATCGGCATCTTCTTCACCGGCTCCCTGCTGGTGGAAGTGATCTTCTCCCTCGACGGCCTCGGCCTGATGAGTTTCGAAGCGGCGATCAACCGCGATTACCCGGTGGTGTTCGGCACGCTGTTCATCTTCACCCTGCTCGGGCTGGTGGTGAAACTGATCGGCGACCTGACCTACACCTTTGTCGATCCGCGCATCGACTTCGCCAGCCGGGAGCATTGAGATGAACCTGTCCCCTCTCAACCGCCGGCGCTTCGAACTGTTCAAGGCCAACAAGCGTGGCTGGTGGTCGCTATGGCTGTTCCTGATCCTGTTCGGCCTGAGTCTGGGCGCCGAACTGATTGCCAACGACAAGCCACTGGTCGTGCATTACGACAACAACTGGTATTTTCCGGCGATCAAGCGCTACCCGGAAACCGCCTTCGGCGGCGAATTCCCGCTGGAAGCCAACTACAAGAGCCCGTACATCCGCGAACTGCTGAAGGCCAAGGACGCGTGGATTCTGTGGGCGCCGATTCCCTACAGCTACCAGAGCATCAACTACGACCTGAAAGTCCCGGCGCCGGCGCCACCCTCGGCGGACAACCTGCTGGGCACCGACGATCAGGGCCGCGATGTGCTGGCGCGAGTCATCTACGGTTTCCGCATTTCCGTGCTGTTTGCGCTGACGTTGACCGTGCTGAGTTCGATCATTGGCGTGATTGCCGGGGCACTGCAGGGGTTTTATGGCGGCTGGGTCGATCTGGCCGGACAGCGTTTCCTGGAAATCTGGTCGGGCCTGCCGGTGCTGTACCTGCTGATCATCCTCGCCAGTTTCGTCCAGCCGAATTTCTGGTGGTTGCTGGGGATCATGTTGTTGTTCTCGTGGATGAGCCTGGTCGATGTGGTGCGCGCCGAGTTCCTGCGTGGCCGCAATCTGGAATACGTGCGCGCCGCGCGGGCGCTGGGCATGCAGAACGGCGCGATCATGTTCCGCCACATTCTGCCCAACGCCATGGTCTCGACCATGACCTTTATGCCGTTCATCCTCACCGGTGCCATCGGCACACTGACCGCGCTGGATTTCCTCGGCTTCGGCTTGCCGGCCGGCAGTCCGTCGCTGGGCGAGCTGGTTGCTCAAGGCAAATCCAACCTGCAGGCGCCATGGCTGGGCATGAGCGCGTTTGCCGTGCTGGCGCTGATGCTGAGTTTGCTGGTGTTTATCGGCGAGTCCGCTCGCGATGCCTTCGACCCGAGGAAGTGAAATGAATCAGGACAATCTGATCGAAGTGCGCGACCTCGCCGTCGAATTCGGTTTCGGCGAGCGCGTACACCGCGTGGTCGAGGGCGTGAGCTTCGACATCAAGCGCGGCGAAACCCTGGCGCTGGTCGGCGAATCGGGCTCGGGCAAATCGGTGACGGCGCATTCGATCCTGCGCCTGCTGCCCTACCCCATGGCGCGGCATCCGGCCGGCAGCATCAATTACGCCGGGCAGAACCTGCTGGATCTGAGCGAAAAGACCATTCGTCATATTCGCGGCAACCGCATCGCGATGATCTTTCAGGAGCCGATGACTTCGCTGAATCCGCTGCACTCGATCGAGAAGCAGATCAACGAAATCCTCGGCATCCACAAGGGCCTGAGCGGCAAAGTCGCGACCAGACGGACTTTGGAACTGCTGGAGATGGTCGGCATCCCCGAGCCGCACAAGCGCCTCAAGGCCCTGCCCCATGAACTGTCCGGCGGCCAGCGCCAGCGGGTGATGATCGCCATGGCCCTGGCCAACGAACCGGAATTGCTGATTGCCGACGAACCAACCACCGCGCTGGACGTGACCGTTCAGCTGAAAATCCTCGATTTGCTCAAGGATCTTCAGGCTCGATTGGGCATGTCGTTGCTCCTGATCAGTCATGATTTGAACCTGGTGCGAAGAATTGCGCATCGCGTATGTGTCATGCAGCGCGGTTGCATCGTCGAACAGGCATCGTGCGCAGAGCTGTTCCGTTCGCCGCAGCATCCGTACACTCGGGAACTGCTTGGCGCGGAGCCCAGCGGCGGCCCGGCGAACAATGAAATCGGCGCGCCGCTGCTCGAAGTCGAGGACCTGAAAGTCTGGTTCCCGATCAAGAAAGGCCTGCTCAAGCGCACGGTGGATTACGTCAAGGCAGTGGACGGCATCAATTTCAGCCTGCCTCAGGGTCAGACCCTGGGGATTGTCGGCGAAAGCGGTTCCGGCAAATCCACCCTGGGTCTGGCGATTTTGCGCCTGATCGGCAGCAAAGGCGCGATCCGCTTTGAAGGCAAGCAGCTAGACTGCCTGACGCAAAGCGAGGTTCGCCCGTTGCGCCGGGAGATGCAGGTGGTATTTCAAGACCCGTTTGGCAGCCTGAGCCCGCGCATGTGCGTCAATGACATCGTTGGCGAGGGCCTGCGGATACACAAGATGGGCACCGCCGCCGAGCAGGAAGCGGCGATCATTGCGGCATTGAAGGAGGTAGGTCTGGATCCGGAAACCCGGCACCGCTACCCCCACGAATTTTCCGGTGGGCAACGGCAGCGAATCGCCATTGCCCGGGCCCTGGTGCTGAAACCGGCGCTGATCCTGCTGGACGAGCCGACTTCGGCGCTCGACCGGACGGTGCAGCGGCAAGTGGTGGAGCTGTTGCGTTCACTGCAAGCCAAGTACAACCTGACGTATTTGTTCATCAGCCATGACCTGGCTGTCGTCAAAGCGCTGAGCCACCAGTTGATGGTGGTCAAGCATGGCCAAGTGGTCGAACAGGGAGACGCGCAAAGTATCTTTGCCGCCCCCCAACATCCGTATACACAGCAGTTGCTGGAAGCCGCTTTTCTGGTGCCAGCCACTGCGCAATAACCTGAAAGAGGAGCAACACATGGGTTTTCTCGCCGGTAAGCGCGTACTGATCGTCGGTGTCGCCAGCAAGCTGTCCATCGCATCCGGCATCGCTGCCGCCATGCATCGCGAGGGCGCTGAGCTTGCCTTCACTTATCAGAACGACAAACTGAAAGGTCGTGTTGAAGAATTCGCCCAAGGCTGGGGTTCGAGCCCTGAGCTGTGCTTCCCGTGCGACGTGGCCAGCGATGAAGAAATCGCCAAGGTCTTCGAACAACTGAGCAAGAAGTGGGACGGCCTGGACTGCATCGTTCACTCCGTCGGCTTCGCTCCGGGCGACCAACTGGACGGCGACTTCACCGAAGCCACCACCCGTGAAGGTTTCCGCATCGCTCACGACATCAGCGCCTACAGCTTCGTCGCGCTGGCCAAGGCCGGTCGCGAAATGATGAAAGGCCGCAACGGCAGCCTGCTGACCCTGTCGTACCTGGGCGCCGAGCGCACCATGCCGAACTACAACGTGATGGGCATGGCCAAGGCTTCGCTGGAAGCCGGCGTCCGTTACCTGGCCGGTTCCCTCGGTCCGGATGGCACCCGCGTCAACTGCGTATCGGCCGGTCCGATCCGCACCCTGGCCGCTTCCGGCATCAAGAATTTCCGCAAGATGCTGGCCGCCAACGAAGCGCAGACGCCGCTGCGCCGCAACGTCACCATCGAAGAAGTCGGCAACGCCGGCGCCTTCCTGTGCTCCGACCTGGCGTCGGGCATCAGCGGTGAAATCATGTACGTCGACGGCGGTTTCAACACCACCGCAATGGGCAACATCGAAGAGTGATCTTCCTGTAGCCGATAAAAAACCCGCCGGATCCGGCGGGTTTTTTTATGCCTGCAGAAAAGCTCGGACCACTACATATGTACCGCCAGCCGCCCTGCCCCGGCGTCGATACTCGGCGTTCGATGCTTATCAGCCGCCAGGGAGGCGCAGATGAACGACACACCGGTACATGAACAGACGCTGATCCACAATCTCATTACAGAATTGACCGCCGTACCGGTGGTCAGCACCGCCACACCGGCGCGTACGCTGGACGTGCCCCGTCCGTGCCTGCTGCGCGAATGGATGGAGCTTTACTGGGCGGCCCTGGAACGCCCCGAATTTCTCGACTGGGCCAGCCGCTTTCACATCGATCTGGACACCGTGCAGATCAAGGGTGACACCCTGCAAGCGCAGACCCCGTCGAACGGCACCACTGGCATCCGTATTTTCACGCTGGAAGATGACTCGGGCTGGTGGCAGATGGCGCCGATGCTGCTGTCGATTTCCCAGCGCATCGATCCTGCGGCGCTGGGCCTGCCCTATATCGGCGGTAAATCCGCCAACCCGCTGTATCGCTTTCCCCGGCAAGTGGTGCTGGCGTTCTACGGCTATCCGGAACCGCAAAACCAGGTCCAGGCCAGAGTTATCATCGCCGAGTTGAAGACCAGTGGCCTGGCCGTCATCGATGAAAACGGCCACACCACTTCGGCCGTGGTAAAGGAGCGCAACGCGCAACTGGAGGACTTCCGGGCCATCGCCGATTGCATCGATGCGGCGTTGCTGGCGAGCGATCCATTCGAGCAGCGAGGCTTTCTCGACACGCCGGTAACGCTCACTTCAGCTTCCGTTTCCGCTCCTGTCCGAGGGCCGCGCCTTAAACTCGGCGAGCTGCTGGGCCGCTACGAGTTCGCGGTGCCTGAAGATGCCGTGCAGGCCAAAGCACTCGCGCAACGCCTGCGCCAATACACCTGGCCTGAACTGCCCTACGTCAGCGATTACGTTCAGACCAGCGCGCCCATCCGCAGTTATCGCGAAGGTTTTGGCGATCTGGAAGACGCCCGGCATATTGTCCGACGTCTGGAAGCATTGAGCTGGAACAAGGCGCCGAAGGCCAGAATCGATTACGAGGAGTTCAGCGAGCCCCATCCGGATTCCGCGCTGGCGGAGTGGATGGCGCTCGGCCAGCGCCAATTGCAGACGCTAAGCTCCAATGCGGGTTTTCAGGCCATCCTGCAGCAGCGCAGCTTGCCTGCCGACAATCAATTGCTGGTGACCGATTCCGGTCATGTCGGTACCGCCAGTGGCAAAGGATGGGTCAACCTGACGGCGCAGGTGGAAAAACATTCCGATCTGAAGCTGCACCGCGACCGGCTCAAAGCCAATGCAAGCAAAGCCGGCGGAGCTCTGCGCTCAAGCGGCAAGGTCACGCTCGGGCAGATGCTGCGTTTCTACGAACTGCCTTTGCCGAAAACTGTCGAGCAAGCCCTCGCCCTGGCGAAATGGGACAGGATCAATCTGCACATGCGTCCCGGACACATGAATCACTGGTATCTGCTGGGGCAACCGTGGACAAAAACCGAACGGTTCACGGCGCAGCAGCGTCAACGCATCATCGACACCACCCAAAGGTTTTTACCCAAGGATTCGCCGCCTTTGATCGACTACTTGAGTGAAGGGGTCGATACCGATCTGCCGCTCAATACCCTCAGAGCCAAAGCCGACTACCTGATCAGCCGTATCCTGATCACGCCACGCGCACGGACGCTGGCCAATCAACTGGTGAAGAACCTGGGCGCGCCGACCCAGAAAAAACGCCTGTTGGCCACCAATCGCGACCGTCTGTTGCTCGCGGCGTTGATTCTCAACCTGGAACCGAGCGCCGGTGAGGATGTGAACCGAATCGTCGCCCAGCGCCTGGAGGGCAGTGATTTCTGGGGCGACAATTACGATGAAGTACGCCGGTTCATTGATCGGCAACCCCAACTGGCGCGGGTCAAAAACAAGACATTGGCGACCCACCTGTTATTGTCCGGCATCTCGCCAGAGTTTCTCACCCGCGGCATTCCTCGATCGCTGCCTTACATGAGTTGCCTGCGCTGGGTAAGGCTGAAACAGGTCGTGCTGTACATTGAAAGCCGCCTGCCCGGCGTGGCGCGCCTGATGACCTACGAGCAATTGCGCCAGCTGACGAAAGGCCCGGCACCAGCGGACTTCTACAGTTTTTTGCGCGAAGAAACCTGTGCCTCGGTCGTTGTCGACTGGGCCGTTGCACGAGGGCTGATCCAGCGCAACGCCGAATTTCAGGTCACCGTTTACGACGCCGATACGCTGAAGCAGGCTGATCTGCTCTTTCGCAACCACAATCGGCTGATCTACGATTTTTATCGCCGGGCCTTCCAGTCGTCAGCGCCCACTCCCACTACTGTTGCCCTGGCGGATCTGCGCAAGGTCTTCGCCGATAACCCGCACCTGACGGAGAAGGTGCTGTTTGTTCCAGCCTCGAACGCTGATATTCCTGTGCCGCATTTCTCCCTGTCTGAACTGCATATCGCCGGCAAGTTGTCAGGCGACATGCAGGGATGGCAATCGAGCAATGCGCAGTTGCAACTGGCCCCCATGCTTGCGTCGTTGCCCAGACTGAACAACGTGGCAAGCGCCTTTCATGCGGCACTGACGGCGCGCCTCAAGCACATGAAGGACGCGCATGTCGCAGGTCTCAAGGAAGCATTCTGTCGCCTGCCGCTGGCGCAACGGCTCGACATCGAAGACAACACGCTGGAGTTGCTTGCCCTGCGACCGGTATCGGCAGCCACGGACAAGCTGGCTGAGGCCAACACTGCACCGTTTGCCGTACTGGCGCTGCTGCATGGGCGGCCAACCAGAGTTTTCGAGATTTTGCCCTGCAGGAATGAAGTACTGCTGCGTCGCGATATCGACGTTGCATTACTCAAACCATCGGTGGGGAAAGAAGCGGCGAAATCGCTGCCCCTCGATGCCGAAGCATACCGTCACGGCACCCTGCCTCGCTCGAACGCCACCTGCACAGCGTTCATCACTCGGCTCGATATTCAGGGCGCACCACTGGCGCAACAGGAACGCACCGCCGTGCCCGATACCTTCGCCTCCAACAAAGTCAACGCCATCGCCAGCACCGCCGTCCGGCACCTGTTCGATGCTTATGAAGCGAAAGCGCTGCAAGACGCGTTGCGAGTGCCCGAACTCAAGGATGCCGCTGCCATTCACGAGAAATGGCTGGCGTTTTACCAGAAGCTCAGCCCGCCCAAGCGCTGAGCAATGGCGACTCCCGCGATGAATCGGCTGACGTCTTCGCGAGCAGGCTCGCTCCCACAGAGATGGTGCTGAACTGAAAAATCCTCCGCGCCATCGAAACCTGTGGGAGCGAGCCTGCTCGCGAAGACGGTCGATCAGCCAGCATCAAATTGCCTGACCCACCGCTATCGCGAGCAGGCTCACTCCTGCAAAGGATTTTCGCCAGGACTAGCAGCCTTTCAACGCCTGTTTGTGCGCATACATCGCGCCATCCGCATCGGCCAGCAAGCGATCCACGGTTTCGTGGCGCGCGGGATCGTATTCGATCTGGCCGACGCTGAAGCGAATCGCGTACCCGCGGTGCAGGGTGGCGTTGCGTTCTTCGAGGATTTCCTTGAGCCGCGCCATGATCCGCGTGGTTTCGACGTGGCTGGAGCCGGTCAGCAACGCGACAAACTCATCGCCGCCAAGGCGCCCGACCACATCACTCTCGCGAAAGGCAATGCGCAACACATCGGCGAAGGTCTTCAGCGCACTGTCGCCTTCGGCATGGCCGTACAGATCGTTGATCTGTTTGAAGTCGTTGAGATCGAAAAACAGCAACGTTGCCGGCCGGTTCAGCCGCGCACAGGCGTCCAGTGCATGCTGGGCCAGCTGCTTGAACCCGCGGCGATTGGACAGCAGCGTCAGTTCATCCATGCTCGCCATTTGTACCGCCGTCAATTCTTGCTCGGCCATCTCCGCGAGGTCGCGCAACAAAGCACGTTCTTCGTCGTCGAGGTTGCGGGGTTTGGTATCGATAAGGCACAAGGTGCCCATCTTGTTGCCGTCCGGCACGGTCAGCGGATAACCGGCATAAAAACGAATATTCGGCGCGCCGGTGACCAGCGGATTGTCATGAAAACGCAAATCTTCCAGCGCATCGGGTACCAGCATCAGCTTGTCCTGCAAAATCGCATGACCGCAGAACGAGACATCGCGCGACGTCTCGCTGACATCAAGCCCCACACAGGACTTGAACCACTGACGATCCTTGTCCACGAGCGTGACCAAGGCGATCGGCACGTTGAACAGGCGCTTGGCCAGACGCGTCAGGCGATCGAAACGCTCCTCCGGCGCCGAGTCGAGCTTCAGGCCGTGCAGCGCGTCGATACGTGCAGCTTCGTTGACAGGTTTTCCGGGCACCAGCATGCGCACACTCCATAGACAGTCATGCCCTCAGCGTAGCGCTAAATCGTCGCGGCTTCACATCTGCGCCACCGGACACGGCCCGCCGGCATCGGCCCAGAGTTTGAATTGCGCGACGAAAATATCGTGCGGCACCGGCACCGGCGCGCGCCCTGCCCCGGGATTCCAGCCCCAGAGCACCAGTTTGTCTTCGCTGACGTGTTTTAACAGCGCAGCGAAATCGCGATCGCCGTTGCTCGCGCGGTCCTTGATCATCGCGCAGAGCTTGTCCGAGGGCAGACCGATCCAGGCCATTTTGTGCGCCGCCGGCGGCAGGCTCCAGTGTGGCGCGCCCGGAGGTGCATGGGGGCCGTAGCTGGCCGGCGGATTGCTTTCGGCGTGGCAGGTGGCACAGGGCAGACCAGCGGCGCCCTTGCCGTCCATGCCGCGCACGACATTCATCGCGTGGGGGATGCCGGCGTCGAACTGCAACGGCGAATCGCCGGGAATATGGCAGTTCTGGCAGCGCGGGCTCTGAAAGACTTTCTGCACCGTGCCAAAGGCTTTCAGAGCTTCCTGATCCTCGGCAAACAGGTCCGAGGCGTAGCCACCGAGACCGAGCAAAACGACGGTGCCCAACACAAGATGTCGTTTCATCTCACACCCCCGACAGTTGCAGTGGCAGTTCGCGCAGGCGTTGCCCGGTCAGGGCGAACACCGCGTTGGCCACGGCCGGCGCGGTTGGCGGTACGCCGGGCTCGCCGATACCGCCGGGTTTTTCGCTGCTGGGAACGATGTGCACTTCGACCAGCGGCATTTCGTTGAGCCGCAGCACCTGATAATCGTGATAGTTGGACTGCACGACGCCGCCGTCCTTCACGGTGAGCTTGCTGTACAGCGCCATGCCGAGGCCGAAGGTGATGCACGATTCCATCTGCGCGGCGATGCTCTGCGGATTCACCGCAATGCCGCAGTCCACCGCGCAGACCACCCGATGCACGCGGATCGCCAGATTGTCCTGCGACACCTCGGCGACCTGCGCCACATAGCTGCCGAACGACTCGTGTACCGCCACGCCCAGAGCATGCCCGTCCGGCAACGGTGCGCCCCAATTGGCCTTCTCCACTGCCAGATTGAGCACGCCGAGGTGGCGCGGGTGCGCCTTGAGCAACGTTCGCCGGTACTCCACCGGATCCCTGCCCGCCGCTGTTGCCAGTTCATCGATCAGCGATTCCATGACGAAACCTGTGTGGGTATGGCCCACCGAGCGCAGCCACAGCACATTGATCCCGGTCTGTGGCGAATGCAGCTCAACCTGATGATCAGCCAGGTCCTTGATGTACGGACTGTCGGCCACGCCCTCGACCGAGGTCGCATCGATGCCGTTCTTGACCATCGCCGCCTCGAGCATCGTCCCGGCCATGATCGACTGGCCGACCAGCACATGCTGCCAACTCATCGGCAGGCCATCGGCGCCCAGCCCGACCTGGGCGTGATGCAGGTACATCGAGCGGTAATAGCCGCCGCGAATGTCATCTTCGCGCGCCCACACGGTTTTCACCGGCAGGCCCGCCGCTTTCGCTACATGCACGGCTTCGGCGACAAAATCCGAGGTCGGATTGGCCCGGCGCCCGAAGCCACCGCCGAGAAATTCCGTGTGTATCTCGACCTGTTCAGGCTTGAGCCCGGTGATCTTGCTGGCGACCATTTGATCGAGGGTCTGGAACTGCGTGCCGGTCCAGATTTCGCATTTGCCGGCGCTGATTTGCACTGTGCAATTGAGCGGTTCCATCGGCGCGTGGGCCAGATACGGCACGCTGTATTCGACGTCGATTTTCTTCGCGGCTTTGCCGAAGCTGGTCTTGGCATCTCCTGCCTGCGTGGCGGAGGTGCCTGGCGTCGCCGCCAGTTTGCGGAAACTTTCCAGCAGTTTTTCACTGCTCATGTCGGCCAGCGGCCCCAGGTCCCAATCGACCTTCAGCGCATCACGCCCCAGCTTCGCCGCCCAGAAATGCTCGGCGACCACCGCCACCCCGCTGGGCACCTGCAGCACCTTGTGCACACCGGGAATCGCCAGCGCTGCGGCGCCTTCGAAGGATTTGACCGTGGCGCCGAACACCGGCGCGCGGGCGACCATCGCGGTCATCAGGCCTTCGAACTGCACGTCCATGCCGAATCTGGCGCGGCCGGTGATCTTTTCCGGGGTGTCGAGACGTTTGGTCGGTTTGCCGATGACCTTCCAGTCCTTGGCCTCCTTGAAGGTGATGGTTTTCGCGTCCGGCACCGGCAGTTGCCCGGCGGCATCGGCCAGTTCGCCATAGGTCGCGCGCTGGTCGCCGGCGATCACCACGCCGGACTCAGTGCGAATCGTCGAAGGCGCAACGTCGAAGCGTTTCGCCGCCGCTTCCACCAGCATCTGCCGCGCCGTCGCCCCGGCCAGTCGATAGCGGTCGAATTCCATCCAGGTCGACGTCGAGCCGCCGGTGATCTGCATGCCGCCAAACGCCGGCAAACCGTAATCCGCCGCCGAGGCTGGCGAGTGCTCGACGCGGATTTTCGACCAGTCGGCGTCGAGTTCTTCGGCGATCAGCATGGTCAGTCCGGTCCAGATGCCCTGGCCCATTTCCGAATGGCCAAGCAGCACGGTGACGCTGTTGTCCGCCGCAATGCGCAGGAACGCATTCGGCGCGAATGTCTTGTTCTGATCCTCTGCTGCGCGGGCGAATCGATTGGCCCCGGGCACCACAAACGCCACCATCAAGCCGCCACCGAGCACGGCGCTGCCCTTGAGAAAACCGCGACGCGATAGGGGACTGTTCATCGTCTATCTCCCAGAGATTGAATCAGCCGATTTCGGCAGCGCGTTTGACCGCTGCGCGAATGCGCGGATAGGTGCCGCAGCGACAGATATTGCCGGAGAGGGCCTGATCGATATCGCTGTCGGTGGGGTTGGGAATTTTCGCCAGCAACGCGGCGGCAGACATGATCTGCCCGGACTGGCAGTAACCGCACTGGACCACGTCGAGTTCCGCCCAGGCCTGCTGCACCGGGTGCGAGCCATCGGCGGACAAGCCTTCGATGGTGAGGATTTTCTGCCCGTGGGCGACGGCAGTGGCCGGGGTAATGCACGAGCGTAATGGCGCGCCGTCAACGTGCACGGTGCAGGCACCGCACTGGGCCATGCCACAGCCGAACTTGGTCCCGGTCAGGTGCGCGACATCGCGCAGAACCCAGAGCAGCGGCATGTCGGCGGGGACATCGAGCTCCTGATCCTTGCCATTGATATTCAGGGTCAGCATCGGGTGATTTCCTCAGGCTTACGGTGTTGCGCAGGGGCATCGCTGTGGTCGGAGAAACCTACGCACGCCCGCGCTTATCCCTTTCAGCAAAGCCTAAATTGCGCTTGAAGCCAGACGTTGTGACCAGCGGTCATGCAGACTCCGGCTTTGCTCCTACAGTTGATAACGGCTCGCACCGAGTCGTCGTATCTCTGCGCAACCGGTCCGCGGATCTCGCGGTTGTCCATCACAGGTCAGGAGTAACGAATATGGGTTTTGTCACCACTCGAGACGGCGTCGACCTCTTCTACAAGGACTGGGGCCCGCGCGACGCCCCGGTAATTCACTTCCACCATGGCTGGCCACTCAGTTCGGATGACTGGGACGCGCAACTGCTGTTTTTCCTGGCGCAGGGCTTTCGGGTGATTGCCCATGATCGACGTGGCCACGGGCGCTCGAGCCAGGTCTGGGACGGCCACGACATGGACCACTACGCCGACGATGTGCTGGCCGTGGTCAATCATCTGGGAACGAACAACGTGGTGCATGTCGGCCATTCCACCGGCGGCGGCGAAGTGATCCATTACATCGCCCGGCATGGCCAGGACAAGGTCAGCAAAGCGGTATTGATCAGCGCCGTGCCGCCATTGATGGTGCAGACTGAAAGCAACCCGGGCGGTTTGCCGCAATCGGTATTCGATGGCTTCCAGGCACAGTTGGCGGCGAATCGCGCGCAGTTCTATCGAGATGTGCCGAGCGGGCCTTTTTATGGCTACAACCGCCCCGGCGCCGAGCCGTCGGAAGGGATCATCGCCAATTGGTGGCGCCAGGGCATGATCGGCGGCGCCAAGGCCCACTACGACGGCATCGTCGCGTTCTCGCAAACTGACTTCACCGAAGATCTGAAAAAAGTCACGGTGCCAGTTCTGGTGATGCATGGCGAAGACGACCAGATCGTGCCTTACGCCAACTCCGGGCCACTGTCGGCGAAACTGCTGCCCAATGGCACGCTGAAGTCGTATCCGGGTTTTCCGCATGGCATGCCAACGACGCAGGCGGAGACGATCAATGCGGATTTGTTGGCGTTTATTCGCGGCTGAGATGCAGATGTACGCAATCCCTTGTAGGAGTGAGCCTGCTCGCGATAGCGGTGGGTCAGTCAATTCAATAGTGACTGACCCACCGCCATCGCGAGCAGGCTCGCTCCCACATTTGGAACAGGTATATCCGCCACAGACTGGTCGGCTATAAGGCCGCCATCGCTGGCAAGCCAGCTCCCACAGGGATCAGGATAGATCCGCTATTCATTCGTATCTTTGAGATAGCTATCGCGAGCAGGCTCACTCCTACAAGAGCAAGATCAAGATCAAGATCAAGATCAAGATCAAGATCAAGATCAAGATCAAAAGATCGCAGCCTTCGGCAGCTCCTACAATGATCGCGCCAACCATGAGGCCGAGTGTCAGCTCGCCTGCTTTTGATCTTGATCTTGATCCACGGGCGACG
>NZ_JAADJI010000011.1:0-301441 GCF_036283065.1 Pseudomonas moraviensis subsp. stanleyae | reverse complement strand
TAACTTGCGTATTGGTTAAAAAACACCCAATCAGATGAGAAAAGAGCTTCTTCTATATAGAAGAAGACTTAAAGGACGCCTTCCTCCTTCAACATAGCCACCGCACCTGCCCCCAGACCCAGCACCCGCTGCAGAACCTCTAACGTGTGCTCCCCTAATAAAGGAGGCGCATGACGATACTCCACCGGCGTCTCCGACAACCGAATCGGACTGGCTACCTGAGGCACCATCCCCGCCAACGCATGGGGCAGCTCGATAGCGAGGCCGCGAGCCTTCACCTGGGGATCCTCAAACACTTGCGACAAATCATTGATCGGCCCACAAGGCACGCCCGCCTGTTCCAGTTGAGCAACCCACTCGGCCGTCGTCTTGAAGACCGTCGCCTGGCGGATCAAGGGGATCAACGTTGCGCGGTTGGCCACCCGCAGCTTGTTGGTCGCGAAGCGAGGATCATCCGCCCACTGCGGCTGCCCAGCGACTTCGGCGAACTTGCGGAACTGCCCGTCATTACCCACGGTGAGGATGAAGTCGCCATCCGCTGTAGGAAAGTCCTGATAAGGCACGATGTTGGGATGCGCATTACCCAGGCGCTTTGGCGCATGGCCCGTGGTCAGGTAGTTCATCGCCTGGTTGGCCAGACACGCAACCTGCACATCCAGCAACGCCATATCGATGTGCTGGCTGCCACCGTCGTGATCGCGATGGGCCAACGCCGCGAGGATCGCCACCGTCGAATAGAGCCCGGTGAGAATATCCGTCAGCGCCACGCCCACCTTCACCGGACCGGCGCCTTCATCTCCTTCGGGACGGCCAGTCAGGCTCATCAAGCCGCCAAGCCCCTGGATCATGAAGTCATATCCTGCGCGCTTGGCGTAAGGACCGGTCTGGCCGAAGCCGGTGATCGAGCAATAGATCAGATTCGGGTTGAGCGCCTTCAGCGATTCATAGTCCAGACCATAGGCCGCCAGACCACCCACCTTGAAATTCTCGATGAGGATGTCCGACTTCATCGCCAGGTCGCGCACTAGCTTCTGCCCTTCCGGACGCGTGAAGTCGATTGTCACCGATTGCTTGTTGCGGTTGGCCGACAGGTAGTACGCAGCTTCCGACGTGTTCTCGCCGTAAGCGTCTTTAAGGAAGGGCGGGCCCCAAGCGCGGGTGTCATCACCGTTGCCTGGGCGCTCGACCTTGATCACTTCGGCGCCAAGGTCGGCGAGGATCTGCCCGGCCCAAGGCCCAGCCAGTACTCGCGATAAATCCAGTACCCGCAGATGCGACAGCGCGCCCATGGTCCGCCCTCCTGTTAATAGAACGCTTGAAGACCGGTTTGCGCACGCCCAAGGATCAGCGCGTGAACGTCGTGAGTACCTTCGTAGGTATTCACCACTTCCAGGTTAACCAAGTGACGGGCTACGCCGAACTCATCAGAGATGCCATTGCCACCGAGCATGTCGCGCGCCATCCGCGCGATATCCAGCGATTTGCCGCAGGAGTTGCGCTTCATGATCGAAGTGATTTCAACGGCGGCGGTACCTTCGTCCTTCATCCGCCCCAGACGCAGGCAGCCTTGCAGCGCCAGAGTGATCTCGGTCTGCATGTCGGCGAGTTTCTTCTGCACCAGTTGAGTCGCGGCCAATGGGCGACCGAATTGCTGACGGTCCAGAGTGTATTGGCGCGCGGTGTGCCAGCAAAACTCGGCCGCGCCGAGCGCGCCCCAGGAAATGCCGTAGCGTGCGGAGTTGAGGCAAGTGAACGGACCTTTCAGGCCACGGACGTCCGGGAAGATGTTTTCTTCCGGTACGAACACGTTGTCCATGACGATCTCGCCGGTAATCGAAGCGCGTAGACCGACCTTGCCATGGATCGCCGGAGCGCTCAGGCCTTTCCAGCCCTTCTCCAATACGAAGCCGCGGATGTCGCCGGCGTCGTCCTTGGCCCAGACCACGAATACATCAGCAATCGGGCTGTTGGTGATCCACATTTTCGCGCCGGTCAGGCTGTAGCCGCCATCGACCTTGCGCGCCCGGCTAATCATCGCGCCCGGATCGGAACCGTGGTTCGGCTCGGTCAGACCGAAGCAACCGATCCATTCGCCGGAGGCCAGCTTCGCCAGATATTTCTGCTTCTGTGCTTCGGTGCCGAATTCGTTGATCGGCACCATCACCAGCGAGGATTGCACACTCATCATCGAGCGATAGCCAGAGTCGACGCGCTCCACTTCACGAGCAATGAGGCCGTAGCTGACATAGTTCAGACCGCTGCCACCGTACTGCTCAGGAATGGTCGCGCCGAGCAGGCCGACTTCGCCCATCTCGCGGAAGATTGCCGGGTCGGTCTTTTCATGACGGAAAGCTTCGAGCACACGCGGGGCGAGACTCTGCTGAGCGAACTGCGCGGCGGTGTCGCGGATCATCCGCTCTTCTTCGGTGAGCTGTTGATCCAGCAGCAGGGGATCGATCCAGTTGAAGCTAGCTTTACCGCCCATGAGTGTGCCCTCGCAATCGGGTGAATTAAACGTGGCATTGATCCTAGGCGCGGTTCGCCATCGCGGCAAACGAGGTTTTCGCATCCTGTTGTGCTAATTTCTCACTCCGTAACGTCGCGCAATGCCATTTATGCGGCGCATTAGTGAGGTTGACGTACGTGCGCAGGAAGATCCCCAGCACCACCGCCCTGATCAGCTTCGAAGCTGCCGCCCGCCACGAAAGCTTTACTCGGGCCGCTGAAGAGCTGTCCCTTACCCAGGGCGCCATTTGCCGACAGATCGCCAGCCTCGAAGATTTCCTTGGAGTGGAACTGTTCCGACGTTCGCGACGGGGAGTGAAACTGACCGAGGCGGGCCTTTCCTACAGCCGTCGGGTGGCGACTCAGCTCGATGCAGTGGAGCGCGACACCCTCTCGGTGATGGGCCAGCAGGGCACCAACGTCATCGAGCTCGCCGTCGTCCCGACCTTCGGCACGCAATGGCTGCTGCCACGCCTCAAGGACTTTCAGCTCGAGCACCCCGAAGTGACCGTCAACCTGACCAACCGCACCCGGCCGTTCCTGTTTGCCGACACTGAATTCGATGCCGCGATCTACTTCGGCGATGCGGATTGGTCGGGTACCGAATCCCACAGGCTGATGGGTGAGAATCCGATGCCGGTGTGCAGTCCCGCCCTACTCGGCAATCGCAAGCAACTGACAGCCGCAGCCATCGCCGAACTACCGCTGCTGCAGCAGACCACACGACCTTACGCCTGGCGCCAGTGGTTCAACGCACAGCAGATGAATATCCCTCGCGACATGACCGGTCCACGCTACGAGCTATTCTCCATGCTTGCCCAGGCAGCCATGCACGACATGGGCGTCGCGCTGATTCCGCCGTTTCTGATTCAGCGCGAGCTGGCCGAGAAACGCTTGGTGGTGGCCAATCCTCAAACGCTCGCCAGCATCAAGGCCTATTACCTGATGATTCCTGAGCGAAAGGTCGAATCGGCATCGCTGAAGGCATTTCGTGACTGGCTGGTAACTCAGGCGCGAAGCTACAGCCTAGATGAATAAAGGCCCTCATCAATACATAACCCCGTAGTCAGAAAAACTAAAGCCCTACAGATATAACTATTTGTCGCCTTTTCGCCGACTGTATCCGAAAGTCGTACAGACGTCCCACAAGCTGCCAACGACGTGGCTTTGAGCCTCTAGTGGCGACTCATTACTGCCTATTCACGCCACCGATGCGAAATTTTTTCAAATTCAGCCAGAATCCTTGCAGGGCACGGGGTGCAAGGGGTTCAACTGGCCATCTGCGACATTCGGTCACGGGATGACTTGTAGTTAATTTTCCGTCACCCGTCATAATCCCTTGAAGGGCATAAAGTTCGCCTGCAAAATGCCGCGCCCCGCCCTGATTCGGCGGGATCGTGCTGATCGGCCGCCCCAGTCGCACCATCCGTAGTGCATGGGTTTACTCAATAAGATCACGCAGGAGATTTGACGTGCACATTGGTGTTCCTCTCGAAACCCAGACCGGTGAAACACGGGTTGCTGCAACCCCGGAAACCATCAAGAAGCTGATCAGCCAAGGCCATAAGGTCACTGTGCAAAGCGGTGCCGGCGTCAAAGCCAGTGTCGTCGACAGTGCCTATGAAGCAGCCGGCGCGAGCATTGGCAGCGCCAATGACGCGTTTGGCGCCGAGCTGATTCTCAAAGTGGTCGCGCCAAGCGATGCCGAACTGACGCTAATCAAGCGCGGTACGGTGCTGGTGGGCATGCTCAACCCATTCAACAACGAGACCATCGCGAAGATGGCCGAGTGCGGCATTACCGCGTTTGCTCTCGAAGCGGCGCCGCGCACCTCGCGCGCGCAGAGTCTCGATGTGTTGTCGTCGCAGGCCAACATTGCCGGATATAAGGCTGTGTTGCTGGCCGCTCACTATTACCCACGCTTCATGCCGATGCTGATGACCGCTGCGGGTACCGTGAAAGCGGCGCGCGTGCTGATTCTTGGTGCGGGCGTGGCCGGTCTGCAGGCGATCGCCACGGCGAAACGTCTGGGTGCGGTAATCGAAGCGTCTGACGTGCGTCCAGCGGTGAAGGAACAGATCGAATCCCTCGGCGCCAAGTTCGTCGACGTGCCTTACGAGACCGATGAAGAGCGCGAATGCGCCGTCGGTGTCGGCGGTTACGCGCGGCCAATGCCTGCGAGCTGGATGCAGCGTCAGGCTCAGGCCGTGCACGAGCGCGCCAAACAGGCTGACATCGTCATTACCACTGCGCTGATTCCGGGCCGCAAGGCGCCGACGCTATTGAGCGCAGAGACCGTGGCGCAGATGAAACCGGGGTCGGTGGTCATCGACCTCGCCGCCGCTCAGGGTGGCAACTGCCCGCTGACCGTGGCCGATCAGGTCGTTGTGGAAAACGGTGTGACCATCGTCGGCCCGACCAATCTCGCCGGTGAAGTGGCTGCCGACGCTTCGGCTCTATATGCACGCAACCTGCTGGACTTCCTCAAGCTGGTGTTCACCAAGGAAGGCCAGTTCGACGTCAACCTCGAAGACGACATCGTCGCCGCGTGCCTGATGTGCCGCGACGGCCAAGTCATCCGCAAAAACGCCTAAGCAGGGATTCAGACGATGGAAGAGCTTATCTCCCCCGGTATCTACAACCTGATCATCTTCGTGCTGGCGATTTATGTCGGTTACCACGTGGTCTGGAACGTTACACCTGCGCTGCACACCCCTTTGATGGCGGTAACCAACGCCATCTCGGCGATCGTGATCGTCGGCGCCATGCTCGCCGCCGCACTGACCGTCACGCCGCTGGGCAAAACCATGGGCACGCTGGCCGTGGCACTGGCGGCTGTCAACGTCTTCGGTGGCTTCCTGGTCACCCGCCGGATGCTTGAGATGTTCAAGAAGAAAGCCCCGAAAGCAAAAGAAGAGGCGCCGAAGTAATGAGCATGAATCTCGTCACGACGCTCTACCTGATCGCGTCGATCTGCTTTATCCAGGCCCTCAAAGGCCTGTCGCACCCGACCACCTCGCGACGCGGCAACCTGTTCGGCATGCTCGGCATGGCGTTGGCCATCCTGACCACCGTCGGCCTCATCTATAAGCTGGGGGCTGAGCTGGCGACGGCCGGTATCGGTTACGTCATCGTCGGCTTGCTGGTAGGTGGCACTGCCGGGTCGATCATGGCCAAGCGCGTTGAAATGACCAAGATGCCGGAACTGGTGGCATTCATGCACAGCATGATCGGTCTTGCGGCGGTGTTCATCGCCATTGCGGCGGTGGTCGAGCCGCAGTCGTTGGGTATCGTTAAACAGCTGGGCGATGCGATTCCGGCGGGCAACCGTCTGGAGTTGTTCCTCGGCGCCGCCATCGGTGCAATCACCTTCTCCGGTTCGGTGATTGCCTTCGGCAAGCTGTCGGGCAAGTACAAGTTCCGCCTGTTCCAGGGCGCGCCGGTACAGTTTGCCGGTCAGCATAAACTCAATGCGGTTCTGGGTCTGGCCACGCTGGTTCTCGGCCTGACCTTCATGTTCACCGGCAACCTTACGGCGTTCGCACTGATGCTGGCGCTGGCGTTCGTAATGGGCGTGTTGATCATCATCCCGATCGGCGGCGCCGACATGCCGGTGGTGGTGTCGATGCTCAACAGCTATTCCGGCTGGGCGGCGGCGGGGATCGGCTTCTCGCTGAACAACTCGATGCTGATCATTGCCGGCTCGCTGGTGGGTTCGAGCGGTGCGATCCTCTCTTACATCATGTGCAAGGCGATGAACCGTTCCTTCTTTAATGTACTGCTCGGCGGTTTCGGCAATACTGCCGATGCAGGTCCCGCTGGTGCGCAGGAAGCCCGCCCGGTGAAATCCGGCTCGGCTGATGACGCGACCTTCCTGCTGACCAACGCTGACACCGTGATCATCGTCCCGGGTTACGGTCTGGCAGTGGCCCGTGCGCAACATGCGCTGAAGGAGCTGACCGAGAAACTGACCCACCGTGGCGTGACCGTGAAGTACGCAATTCACCCGGTGGCGGGTCGGATGCCGGGACACATGAACGTCCTGCTCGCCGAGGCCGAAGTGCCTTACGACCAGGTGTTCGAGATGGAAGACATCAATTCTGAGTTCGGCCAGGCCGACGTGGTGCTGGTGCTCGGTGCGAACGACGTGGTCAACCCGGCGGCGAAGAACGATCCGAAGTCGCCGATTGCCGGCATGCCGATTCTCGAAGCGTTCAAAGCCAAGACCATCATCGTCAACAAGCGCTCGATGGCCAGCGGTTATGCCGGCCTGGACAACGAGCTGTTCTATCTGGACAAGACCATGATGGTCTTCGGCGACGCGAAGAAAGTCATCGAAGACATGGTCAAAGCAGTCGAATAATCGCCGCTGCTATAACGAACGCCCCGACTTGTCGGGGCGTTTTTGTTTGCGCCAGACACTGGACAATTTGCCGCGTTGTTGCAGATCCGGTAACGGTGTTTTACTTCAAACCCGCGAAATAGAGGCCTCGTTTGCGACCTTGGTAGCGGGACAGGCGCCGGCCAAATTCACTAGACTGCGCATCCTGCTACTCGTTGCCCGAGATAATAATCCATGTACCGTGACCGTATTCGCCTGCCTTCGTTGTTGGATAAAGTGATGAGCGCTGCCGACGCCGCTGCTCTGATTGAGGACCGCATGACCGTCGGCATGAGCGGTTTCACCCGCGCCGGCGAAGCCAAGGCCGTTCCCCACGCACTGGCCGAACGCGCCAAGGTCACGCCGCTGAAGATCAGCCTGATGACCGGCGCCAGCCTCGGCAACGACCTCGACAAGCAACTGACCGAAGCCGGCGTGCTGTCGCGACGCATGCCGTTTCAGGTCGACAGCACCTTGCGCAAGGCCATCAATGCCGGCGAAGTGATGTTCATCGACCAGCATCTCTCGGAAACCGTAGAGCAGTTGCGCAACCAACAGTTGAAGCTGCCGGACATCGCCGTCATCGAGGCAGTCGCCATCACCGAGCAAGGCCATATCGTGCCGACCACGTCGGTGGGCAACTCGGCAAGCTTCGCGATTTTCGCCAAGCAGGTAATTGTCGAGATCAACCTGGCGCACAACGCCAACCTCGAAGGCCTGCACGACATCTATATTCCGACGTACCGCCCGACGCGGACGCCAATCCCGCTGGTGAAAGTGGATGATCGCATCGGCAGCACGGCGATTCCGATTCCGCCGGAGAAGATCGTTGCGATTGTCATCACTCAGCAGTCGGACTCGCCGTCCACGGTGTCAGTACCGGACGTCGACACCAATGCCATCGCCGAACACCTGATCACCTTTTTCAAGCAGGAAGTCGCGGCCGGACGCATGACCAACAAGCTCGGCCCGTTGCAGGCCGGGATCGGCAATATCGCCAACGCGGTGATGTGCGGCTTGATCGACTCGCCGTTCGAAGACCTCACCATGTATTCGGAAGTGCTGCAGGACTCGACCTTCGACCTGATCGATGCCGGCAAGCTGAGCTTCGCCTCGGGCAGTTCGATCACCCTGTCCGAGCGCCGCAACAGCGACGTGTTCGGCAACCTGGAGAAGTACAAGGACAAACTGATCCTGCGCCCGCAGGAAATCTCCAATCACCCGGAAGTGGTGCGGCGCCTGGGTATTATCGGCATCAACACCGCGCTGGAGTTCGATATCTATGGCAACGTCAACTCCACCCATGTCTGCGGTACGCGAATGATGAACGGCATCGGCGGCTCCGGCGACTTCGCGCGCAACGCGCATCTGGCAGTGTTCGTGACCAAGTCGATTGCCAAGGGTGGCGCGATTTCCAGCGTGGTGCCGATGGTCAGCCACGTCGACCACACGGAGCATGACGTCGACATTCTGGTGACCGAGGTCGGGCTCGCCGATTTACGCGGCCTGGCGCCACGGGAGCGTGCGCGGGTGATCATCGACAACTGCGTGCATCCGGACTTTCGCCAGGCACTGAATGATTACTTCAGCGCTGCCTGCGCAATTGGCGGTCATACCCCGCATATCCTGCGCGAAGCACTGAGCTGGCATATGAATCTGGAAGAAACAGGACGCATGCTCGCGGTGTAATTCACACAGATAGCTACCGATGCAAACACAGTTTGCGTCGGTGGAGGGTTGCTCGAAGCTCGATCGGCAAAAACTGTACTGCTGTACTGGTCATTTCCTACAGCAATACCCTACCAAAACCTTTCAAACATGCAGAAACGCACCAATAAAGTGCAGATAGGTACAGTTTGTTCGATTTTGACCCGTACACCGCCTATAAACAGTTAACTGGTCACTTACAATACAGTTGAACTGTATCTACAGAGGCTAGGCAAACGAGAGGATCATGGGCACCAGTCAAACCACTACCTGATCCCGCCACAAGCGGAAGGATGTCAACCATGGAACGTACACTCAGTTCCGAACTGTTCTTCGAAGACAAAGCTGTAAACACCCAGGCTTCCCTGCCTTTGCGCGTTCTCGCCAACCTGATGCTGTGGCAGCGCCGCATCTCCAGCCGCCACCAACTGGCCCGTCTGGATTCGCGTCTGCTGGCTGACGCTGGTATCAGCGAAGCACAACGCTACGAAGAGCTGAGCAAGCCGTTCTGGCGCTAAGCAGCGTCGCTGGCCCTGGTCGTCAGACCCACCGCCAGCACCCGAATTGAAAAAACAGAACCCGTCGTGGGAAACCACGACGGGTTTTGTCGTTTCAGGGGGCGTGAAATGTCTAAAATGGCTTTTTAACGAGTACAGGTACAGTTTCCAATAATCGAACCAAGGGCGGCACAGTTATCAGAGCACGGCTGAGTATCAGTGGCCACCACTGGGCGAACCGGAGATCGCAGCCTAATATCCACCGAGAACGTGGCGAACGTTGCGCAACAGGCGTCTGACTCCTCAGATACCGAGCCACCTCTCACTACGGTTTATCCAAAGGAGTTACATCATGATCCGTCTTCGTCTGCTCAGTGCCGCCGCCCTGCTGGCCGTGGCTGCCAACGCCAGCGCTACCAGCTTCATCGTGACCACCGACTCGATTGTCGGCGCGCTGAAAGCTTCTTCCGACGCCACTTCCGATGTGACCTCCTCGTTCCGTGACGACAAGATCGTGCTTGCCGCCCGTGACGACGCCGCCAGCTTCGTGGCCAGCGAAGGCGATATCCGTGGTGTGAAACTGGAAAGCGCGCTTGATCACATCCGCCATCAGGCGCCACAACTCAATGCCACCGACGCCCAATTGGCTCAAGCCATTCTGACTCTCTGATTGCTTGCTGCATTGCGGGACACGGCAGCCGTGTCCCGATGTTTCAACGCTGGCTCTGGCCCGGGCATTTGCGCTAGCCTTCAGGCTCGTTAACAGTTGTCGAGTCCCATGCGCTTTCTTCCAAATCTGCTCATCTCTTCTGCTTTATTCACCGCCTGCTGGGCGATGTCTGCCAACGCCTTCGATGCTTTCAATGCTTCGACCCAAGGTACGGTTGTCAGCGGTTACGCCACCAGCATGGTGTCTTCTGCGCCGTTCGACCGTAAACTGCTGCTCGCCGCCCATGATGACGCGGCCGCCTTCGTTGCCAGTGACGGTGAATGGCGAGGCGCACGGCTGGAATCGGCGCTGCATTACCTGCGCAAAACCCGGCCAAAACTTCATGCCAGCGACCTTGAACTGGCAGAGGCAATTCTCGTCCAATAGTTATCCTTTTCCTTCCGGAGTCGTTCCATGCGTAGCCCGCTGATTGCTGCCGCCCTTGGCCTGTTTGTGTTGGCCGATGTGGCCCAGGCGCACACCCTGGTAGCCACCAGTAACATCATCGTTCGTGCCTCCCAGCGCACCATCGATTTCACCTCCGATACCACCACGTCGATTCGCGATTCGAAAATCATCCGCGAAGCCCATGACGACGCCGCGAGCTTCGTCGCCAGCAACGGCGACATCCGTGGCGCGCACCTCGAAGCTGCTCTCAACACCTTGCGTACTCGTGTGCCGGAAGCGCGCGACGCCAGTGATCAGGTACTCGCCGAAGCCATCCTCGCGCTGTGAGGTCCGTTGGCGCCTGGCTACTGGCCGGGGCGTTGTTGCTGCTTGGCAACAGCGCCCACGCCGGCCTGCAATTGCGGCTCAAGACCGAGGGGCTGAGCCCGGCTCAACAACAGGCCAGTCAGGCACTGATCGATGAGGCCATGCAGAAACTGCCGCCGAGCTTCATCGAGCGGCTGGATCGGCGTATTGATGTCGGCTGGACGGATGACATGCCAGCCAACGCGTACGGCCAGGCGACGCTGGTTGCCGAGCTCGATCTGAATCGCAAGCTGCTCGCCGGTCTCACCGACGGCAGCGCGGCCGAAGCAAAAACCAATCGCCCCCACGGCACTGTGCGCCAGGAACTGCTCGCCACGGTGCTGCATGAAATCACTCATGTCTACGACCGCGCGCGGTTATGGCCAAGTGCCGAACGCACCGTGATCCAGCGCTGTACCCGCCGCTTCAACAGCGCCGGGTTGATCGGTATTCCCGATGAGTGTCGCGGGCAGAACGGCCGTCGCTTTACCATCAGCGACGATCCGCGCCTGCTTGATCTCGCCGGCTGGCAGCAATACGTCGGTCGCCGTGGCGAGCGGGAACAACACAACCGTCAGATCGCGCGCAGCCCGGACCTGTACGAAATCTCCAGCCCCAAGGAGTTCGTCGCGGTCAACATGGAGTACTTCCTCCTCGACCCGAGCTACGCCTGCCGCCGCCCGGCGCTGTATCGCTACTACAAGGAACATTTCGGTTGGGCGCCGCCCGCGCAGGACACCTGCAGCAAGAGTTTCGCCTTTCTCAATGCGGGCAATGACTTCGCCAAGCAGCCTCTGGGGCAAGTCGATCCGGAACGGGTCTACGCTGTCGACTACCTGCTGGCCGAAGCCAACCAGAACTGGGTCAGCCGCTGGGGCCACAGCATGCTGCGCCTGGTGATCTGCGCCCCCGGGCGCCCGCGCGGCCCGGATTGCCGCCTCGACCTCGATCAGCACCTGGTGTTGTCCTACCGCGCCTTCGTTGGCGATGTGCAGCTGTCGAGCTGGGACGGACTGGTCGGCAAATACCCGTCGCGGCTGTTCGTGCTGCCGCTGGCGCAAGTGATCGACGAGTACACCAAGACCGAACTGCGCAGCCTCGCTTCGGTGCCGCTGAACCTCTCTCGCGAGGAAATCGAAGGCGTGGTCGAACATGCCGCCGAGATGCACTGGAGCTACGACGGCAACTATTTCTTCCTGTCCAACAACTGCGCGGTGGAAGGCTTGAAACTGTTGCGCAGCGGCAGCAATAACAGCCAGCTTGTCGGCCTCGACAGCATCATGCCCAACGGTTTGCTGGAAGTGCTCAAGGGCCGTGGCCTGGCCGACACCAGTGTGCTCGAAGATCCGAAAGAAGCCTTGCGGCTGGGTTACCGCTTCGACTCGTTCCGCGATCGCTATCAGGCGATGTTCGATGTGCTGAAGAAGCAGCTGCCGATCAAGCAGAGCACCGTCGAAGAGTGGCTGTCACTCAGCGCTGAACAACGCCGCGAATGGTTCGACCGCGCCGACCTGCGCACCAGTGCAGCGCTGTTGCTGCTGGAGCAAGCCAGCTTCCGTCGGCAGTTGCTGCTGGCCCAGGATGAGGTCAAGCAACGCTACCTCGGCGCGCGGGAGCTGGAGAACGGCGGCATGGACAAAGCCAATGCGACGTTGCAGGAGATCCTTGCCAACAGTGGCTTCCTCAGCCGCCCGGCGGAATTGCTCGATTCCAAAGGTTACGGACTGCCGCAGCCAGACGAGTTCAGCCGACTCGAGGCAGAAAGCAGTCAACGGCAGAAGAAGCTGCTGGCGCTGTCCGGCGACCTCGATACTGAAGTGCGCAAACTGCTCGAACCCAAGCGTGCGGCCGAGATTGCCGCCAGCGAGGCCAACGTTAAGCAGATTGGCGAGCATCTGCGCAAACTGCACAAGGCCTCGGGCGGACTGCAATTGCCCTGAGCACAAAAAAAGGCTTCAGAACGTCTGTTCTGAAGCCTTTTTTATTCCCTTCGGCTTTAACCGCGAGCGTTGCGCACGCCTTGAGACAGCGCTGAACACAGACTCAACACGCCATCGATCGCCTGCTCAGGCGTATCGGCGCTGGCGATGTGATCGATCAATGCCGACCCCACCACCACACCGTCGGCAAGACGCGCGATGGCAGCAGCCTGCTCCGGCGTACGGATACCAAAACCGATACTGATCGGCAGGTCGGTATGCCGACGCAGACGCGCAACTGCTTCTCCGACGTGTTCCAGCGTTGCCGCACCGGCACCGGTCACCCCGGCCACCGACACGTAGTAAACAAAACCGGAGCTGCCATTGAGCACCCGCGGCAAACGCGCATCATCGGTGGTCGGTGTGGTCAGGCGAATGAAATCCAGCCCGGCAGCCTGCGCCGGGTCGCACAGCTCTTCATTGTGCTCTGGTGGCATGTCGACCACGATCAGGCCATCGACGCCAGCCTCTTTGGCTTCGGCGATAAAACGCTCGACGCCGAATTTGTGGATCGGATTGAAGTAGCCCATCAACACCAGCGGCGTGTCGCTGTTGCCTTCACGGAATTCGCGAACCATTTGCAGGGTTTTCGCCAGATTCTGTTTGGCGCCCAGTGCGCGGATATTGGCCAGCTGGATCGCCGGGCCATCCGCCATCGGATCGGTGAACGGCATGCCCAGTTCGATCACGTCGGCACCCGCCGCCGGCAGGCCTTTGAGGATTGCCAGCGAAGTGTCGTAGTCAGGATCACCAGCGGTGACGAAGGTCACCAGCGCGGCGCGGTTCTGTTGCTTGAGGTCGGCAAAACGGGTTTGCAGGCGGCTCATCAGTGTTTCTCCTGCTGCGACTGTTGCATATGGTGCATCACGGTTTGCATGTCCTTGTCGCCACGGCCCGAAAGGTTGACCACCATCAGGTGATCCTTCGGCAACTTCGGTGCACGTTTGAACACTTCGGCGAGGGCGTGGGCGCTTTCCAGCGCAGGAATGATCCCTTCCAGACGGCAGCATTTGTGGAACGCTTCCAGCGCTTCGTCGTCGGTCACCGAGGTGTACTGGACGCGGCCGATGTCGTGCAACCACGCGTGTTCAGGACCGATGCCCGGATAGTCGAGGCCGGCGGAAATCGAGTGGGCGTCGATGATCTGGCCGTCATCGTCCTGCAGCAGGAAGGTGCGGTTACCGTGCAGCACGCCCGGCACACCGCCGTTGAGGCTGGCCGCGTGCTTGCCGGTTTCGATGCCGTAACCGGCGGCCTCGACGCCGATGATCTCCACGCTCTTGTCGTCGAGGAACGGGTGGAACAGGCCCATGGCGTTGGAGCCGCCACCGATGCACGCCACCAGACTGTCCGGCAGACGACCTTCCTGAGCTTGCAACTGATCGCGGGTTTCCTTGCCGATGACGGCCTGGAAGTCGCGAACCATTGCTGGATAAGGGTGCGGGCCGGCTACGGTGCCGATCAGGTAGAAGGTGTTGTCGACGTTGGTCACCCAGTCACGCAGGGCTTCGTTCATTGCGTCCTTCAGGGTGCCGGTGCCAGCCACAACCGGAATGACTTCAGCGCCGAGCAGCTTCATGCGGAAGACGTTGGCCTGCTGACGTTCGATGTCAGTGGTGCCCATGTAGATCACGCAGTCCAGACCGAAACGCGCAGCGACAGTGGCCGTGGCCACACCGTGCATGCCGGCGCCGGTCTCGGCGATGATGCGCTTCTTGCCCATGCGCCGCGCCAGCAGGATCTGGCCGATGCAGTTGTTGATCTTGTGCGCGCCGGTGTGGTTCAGCTCTTCACGCTTGAGGTAGATTTTCGCGCCGCCGCAGAATTCGGTCAGGCGTTCAGCGAAATACAGCGGGCTCGGACGTCCGACGTAGTCCCGCTGGAAGTAGGCCAATTCTTCTTTGAAGGCCGGATCTTCCTTGGCCGCTTCGTACTCGCGGGCCAGGTCGAGGATCAACGGCATCAGGGTTTCCGCTACATAACGGCCACCGAACGCACCGAACAGGCCGTTGGCATCAGGGCCGTTACGCAGATCAGAGGTGTTCGAAGTCTGGGTCATGGGTCGCTCCAGGTGAATTCGGTGAGAAGACAATGACGCCCACTCTACCCCTGACTTTCCACGCTGAAAACCGATAAGATCGCTACAACCTGTCAGGAAAACTCACAGATATCATGAGCCACGACCTTCCCCCGCTGAATGCCTTGCGCGCCTTCGAGGCTACCGCCCGTCTGAACAGTGTCAGTCAGGCTGCCGAGCAGCTGCACGTCACCCATGGTGCGGTCAGCCGCCAGCTCAAGGTGCTTGAAGAACACCTCGGCGTGAGCCTGTTCGTCAAGGAAGGGCGCGGCTTGAAACTCACAGATGCCGGCGTGCGTCTGCGCGATGCCAGTGGTGAAGCGTTCGATCGATTGCGCAGTGTCTGTGCGGAGTTGACGCAAAACACTGCCGATGCGCCGTTCGTGCTCGGGTGTTCGGGGAGTCTGCTGGCGCGCTGGTTTATTCCGCGTCTGGGGCGGCTGAATGCCGATCTGCCGGATTTGCGTTTGCACCTGTCTGCCGGTGAAGGCGATCTCGATCCTCGACGCCCGGGACTGGATGCCTTGTTGCTGTTCGCCGAACCACCGTGGCCCGCCGATATGCAGGTCTACGAACTGGCGGCGGAACGCATCGGCCCGGTGATGAGCCCGTTGTTCAGCGGCTATCGAAAGCTGCAAGCCGCTCCAGCCGCAGAACTGCTCAACGAGCCTTTGCTGCACACCACCTCTCGCCCGCAGGCCTGGCCCAGTTGGGCACAGCAGTACGGCCTCGACGCCAGGGCGTTGAAGCTCGGGCAAGGATTCGAGCATTTGTATTATTTGCTGGAAGCAGCTGTTGCAGGTCTCGGCGTCGCGATCGCGCCGGAGCCATTGGTCACGGAGGATCTGAAGGCGGGGCGCCTGGTTGCGCCGTGGGGCTTCTGCGAAACCCCGGCGCAACTGGCGTTGTGGCTACCCAAGCGCGCCGCGGACGGGCGCGCCCGGCAACTGGCGCAGTGGCTCAAAAATGAGCTGCGCCAGCCTGATCACTCACCGCGCTTGAACAGAAAGTAGGCAGCGAGCAGACCGATTGCACCGACAGCCACGCCGGCTGTGGTCCATGGGTGTTCCTGCGCGTAGTCACGAGTGGCAATGCCGGTCTCGCGGGTTTTAACTTTGACTTCTTCGTACGCGTCGCTGAGCAGATGACGGGAATGTTTCAGTGCACTTTCGGCATTGCTTTTCAGCGCCTTGAGGGTCTTGCGCGACTCGTCCGAAGCATCGTCTTTCAGGCTTTCCAACGATTTGAGCAGACTCTCGATCTCGGCTTCCATGCTTTGCAACGAGGCTTTACGTAAAGAGGTGTTGGCCATGGTGGCTCTCCTGCATTGGTGATGAGTGGCGTGTGTTGGTTGGGACTTCAACGCTTCGAGAAAGTGCAGAAATTCTGAACTTCGCCAGCGCAGCGGCGCCGAAATCAACAGTGCAATTGCCTGCTAGGCTCAATTTCACCTGCCATTCCAACCCAAGGAGATCGCCATGAGTGACCATCACACGTACAAGAAAGTCGAGCTGGTCGGTTCGTCCACTACCAGCATTGAAGACGCCATCAACAACGCCCTGGCCGAAGCCAACAAGACCCTGCGCAATCTGGAATGGTTTGAAGTGACCGAAACCCGCGGCCACATCGAAAACGGCCAGGTAGCGCATTTTCAAGTGACACTGAAAGTCGGCTTCAAGATTGTCGCCAGCTGAGTTTGAGCCAGTCTTCTGAACTTGCGCGCTGGCCGAGTGCCATAGGGAATGGCAAAGCGCTACAAGGTGAGCGCATCGGGTGGATGACCCGATGCCCGCCTCTTTCAATCCGACCAGGGAGTGCGACCGATGAAGAAGTTCATGTTGGCAGTAGGTTTGTTGAGCCTTGCGGGTGGTGCGTTTGCAGCCGGCAAGCCATGTGAAGAGC
Source organism: Pseudomonas moraviensis subsp. stanleyae (assembly GCF_036283065.1). Classification (GTDB taxonomy): domain Bacteria; phylum Pseudomonadota; class Gammaproteobacteria; order Pseudomonadales; family Pseudomonadaceae; genus Aquipseudomonas; species Aquipseudomonas stanleyae. Next base: position 284,931 of record NZ_JAADJI010000011.1, on the reverse strand, counting down.
TGAAAAGCGAAATTGCAGCGAAGCTCGACGCCAAGGGCGTTTCCGGTTATTCGCTGGAGGTTGTCGACAAGGGCGCGGCGGCTGATGGTGACGTCGTCGGCACCTGCGAAGGCGGCAGCAAGGAAATCGTCTACAAGCGCGGTTGATCGCGCCTGAAATACAAAAGCCGACGTGGATGCGTCGGCTTTTTTTTGGGCGATGATTTCCCTGTGGGAGCTGCGGCACGCTGCGATCTTTTGATCTTGATTTCAAATCAGGATCAAAAGATCGCAGCCTCGTTTCACTCGACAGCTCCTACAAGGGTTCGCGTCATCCCTTCATGACTTGCGCAAGCAATTCGTAGGAATGGATGCGATCGGCGTGTTCGTAAAGATCACTGGTGAAGATCAGCTCATCCGCCTGGGTCTGCTCGATCAGCACTTCAAGCCTGGCGCGGATCTTCTGCGGGCCGCCGACCATGGCAAGGCCAAGGAAATCGCCCACCGCTTCACGCTCATGGGGCAGCCACAGGCCGTCCATTGTTTTCACCGGCGGACGCTGCACCAGGCTCCGCCCACGCATCAGAGCCAGAATGCGTTGGTACACCGACGTCGCCAGATAATCGGCTTGCTCGTCGGTATCGGCCGCCACCAGCGGCACGCCGAGCATTACGTACGGCTTGTCGAGCACCGCCGAAGGCTTGAAGTGGTTACGGTAGATGCGGATCGCCTCGTGCATGAAGCGCGGCGCGAAATGCGAGGCGAAGGCGTAAGGCAAGCCCCGCTCACCCGCCAGTTGCGCACTGAACAGGCTCGAGCCGAGCAACCATATCGGCACATTGGTGCCGGTGCCGGGCATGGCGATCACCCGTTGCTCCGGGGTGCGCGGGCCGAGGTAGCGCATCAGTTCGGCGACATCTTCAGGGAAGTCGTCAGCGCTGCCCGAGCGCTCGCGGCGCAAGGCGCGGGCGGTCATCTGATCAGAGCCCGGCGCACGGCCCAGACCCAGGTCGATCCGCCCCGGATACAGGCTCTCGAGGGTGCCGAACTGTTCGGCAATTACCAGCGGCGCATGGTTGGGCAGCATCACCCCGCCGGAACCGACACGGATCGTCGACGTGCCACCGGCCAGATAGCCGAGCAATACCGAAGTGGCGGAACTGGCGATGCCGTCCATATTGTGGTGTTCGGCGACCCAGAACCGCGTGTAGCCGAATTTCTCGACATGTTGCGCCAGGTCCAGCGAGTTGCGCAGCGATTGCGCAGCGCTGCCGTTTTCGCGCACCGGCACCAGGTCGAGGGTGGAAAATTTAACGTCGGACAGTTTTTTCATGAACCTGCATCTCCGGGTGGGGAGGCAGGTCTTTCTTGCGAACGAAAACCTGCCAAATCCATAAGCGTATTTTATGGAATGAGGGCATATACCCGAGATTCAATAGCAGCGACGAAATTTCCTACTAAAAAAGTCAACGATTCAGCCAGGCTGAACTTTGTTCCGCCGTCTATCCTCAGAAGCCTTGCTAGTAAAAACCGCGACGGCGCGGCGTTCCGCGCCACATTTGAGGAGGCAGACATGGCTATCGTGAAAAAGGCATCGGCGCATTGGGAAGGCGACCTGAAAACCGGTCTCGGCTCGATCTCCACCGAAACCGGTGTATTGCGGGAAGCGCCGTACGGCTTCAAGGCGCGCTTTGAAGGCGGCAAGGGAACCAACCCGGAAGAATTGATCGGCGCGGCCCACGCCGGCTGCTTCTCCATGGCATTTTCGATGATTCTCGGCGATGCCGGCCTGAAGGCAGACAGCATCGACACCAACGCTGAAGTTACTCTCGATCAGGTTGACGGCGGCTTCGCGATCACTGCGGTGAAGCTGATTCTCAAGGCGAAAATCCCGGGCGCGACCCAGCAGCAGTTTGAAGAGCTGAGCAACAAGGCCAAGGAAGGGTGCCCGGTTTCCAAGGTGCTGAATGCGAAGATCACTCTCGAGGCTTCGCTGGTCAGCTGATTGGGCGTTTGCCGGGCTGACGCCTTCGCGAGCAGGCTCGCTCCCACAGGGGATTTGTGCACGTCGCAGATCCAGTGTGGGAGCGAGCCTGCTCGCGAAGGCAGTCTCGAAACCTGCTCAGCGGCCGGCAATTAATACAAGGTGTGAGCGAAGTCAGAACCCGCTCCGCAGAATTGTGGTCGAATAATCGACAGCAGCTTCAGTGCACACCCGTGCGCGCTGCTTCAAGGAGCTTCATCGATGAAACGTATTGGCTTGGCGATCCTTTGCAGTGCACTGGCCACGTCCGCTTTCGCAGCCCCCAAGGACTGTGAAGAGCTCAGAAAGGAAATCGAGATCAAGATTCAGGCGAAAGCAATTCCTTCCTACACCCTGGAAATCATCACGGCGGAAGAGGCGAAGCAGCACGACTCAGCCATGATCGTCGGCACTTGCGAGAACGGTACCAAGCGCATCATCTATCAGAAAAACGGCAACTGAACCGCTAGATGATGCAGTTGAACTCGCGGTCTTCAGCGACGATTTCGCGCTTGGCATTGTACAAACGCGCACTCGGCGTGAATGCCAACGAGCGCCCTTCCAGCAGATAACGCTGGCCGGCCTCGAAGTGGTCATAGCGGATCGTCAGATAACACAGACGCTCCACCGGTCCCGTCAGCAGACTGCCACCGCCGCCAAACACTTCGAAGTCGAAACGCACCCGCAGCTCATGGCTGCCGGGGGTAACCTGGAAGAATCGGCCGTCGTTCAACCGCTGATTATCGAGACGCTCGGCCATCAGCAGTTTGCCGCCAGGGCTTGGCGTGGAGAAGTCGACCCAGGCCATTTGCGGGTCAACCGCGGGCAACGGCGTCTGGCAACCGGCGACAAGGCCGACAACGAGCAACAGCAGCACTTTACGCATGATGGATATCCACAGATCTGAATAGCCAGCATAGCGCCGATCAACTGCTCTGGCAGCCCGCCGGTGTGCCCTGACCGACTACCTTGCGCTGTTCATCATAGAGCTTGGCCCAAGGCCGGAAGCCGATACTGCCAGCCTGCAACTGATAGCGCTGGCCCGCGTTGAAATCCTTGAATTTCACGCTCATCTGGCAATCACGCCACAGCGGTTCGGCATTCGGGCCGATGTTGGTGGCCTCGACCGGAAACTGATAGCGCACCTTCAGCTCGTGGCTGCCGGGCTGCACTTCGAAATAGCGTTTATCGATGGCCTGGGTGGCATCGACTTGCACGGCTTGCAGCGCCGTGTCGTGTTGGCGGGCGTCGAGATCGATCCAGGCTTGCGAAGGGTCGGGGTCGGGCATTCCGAATCCGGCACAACCGGCCAGCGTCAGCAGGCCTCCTGTCAGCATCAACATGCGCATAGCGGTGCTCCTTGAGGCGGGATAGTCTTGGGGCAGACTTTCCGGGGAATTTCTTATTTTGATCAGGCCGTTTTCCAGCCTTGGGTTACTTGATCGCGTTTTTCCGATTTTGTTTCCGGGTGTGTTGTTTTTGTTGCTCAACGGTTGCGCCAGCGTCAGCTACTACAGCCAGCTCGCCAGCGGACAATTGCAATTGCTGCGCGCGCGGGAGCCGGTGGAGAAAGTCATTGCCGACCCGAGCCGCGACGCCAAATTGCGCACGCATCTGGCCCAATCGCAAAAGGCCCGCACGTTCGCCAGCGAGCATCTGCACCTGCCGGACAACCGGAGCTATCGCCTGTACGCCGACCTCGGCCGACCATTCGTGGTGTGGAACGTCTTCGCCACCGCAGAGTTTTCCCTCACGCCGCAGAATCACTGCTTCCCGATTGCCGGCTGCGTGGCCTATCGCGGCTATTACAGCCAGAGCGCCGCGCGTGGCGAAGCGGCGATTCAGCGCTTGCAGGGCATGGACGTGTCGATCGGCGGGGTCGAGGCGTATTCGACGCTTGGCTGGTTCGATGACCCGATCCTCAACTCGATGATGGGCTGGGGCGATGAGCGTCTGGCCACACTGATCTTTCATGAACTGGCGCATCAGAAGTTCTATGTGAAGGACGACACCGAATTCAACGAGTCATTCGCCACCTTCGTCGAGCAGGAAGGCACGCGGCAGTGGCGCGCGTTTCGCGGGCTGCCGGCGGAGTCGGATGCCAGGCTCAAGCAGCGTGACCAGTTCATTGCTCTGGTACTCGACACGCGCTCACGATTGGAGAAGCTCTATGCACAACCGTTGTCTGCCGAGCAGATGCGCGCGGGCAAAGCGGCAGAATTCGAGCGCTTGCGCCGGGAATATCGAGTAATGCGCGACAGTCAGTGGGCCGGGGACAAGCGCTATGACGCCTGGGTCAATGCGCCGCTGAACAATGCGCGATTGTTACCGTTCGGGCTGTATGACCAGTGGGTGCCAGCGTTTGCTGCGCTGTTCAGGCAGGTTGGCGGGGACTGGTTGAGGTTTTATGCCGAGGTTGAGCGGTTGGGGAAGTTGCCGGTTGAAGAGCGCAAGGCGGCGCTGAAAACGTTGGCCAGGTTCTAAGGAATTCGGGGGCATAACGGCCCTTTCGCGAGCAGGCTCGCTCCCACATTGGATAGCGGTGCCCCTGTGGGAGCGAGCCTGCTCGCGAAAGCTATTCATCAGCGCTGCAAAAACGCCTGATGCAACGCATCCAGCGTCTCGAAGTGATAAGCCGGCGCCTCGGCATTCAACTCCTCGAAACTGCCGAACCCATACCCCACCGCCGCTGCATCCAGGCCATTGCTGCGGGCGCCGATCAGGTCATGCTTGCGATCACCGATCATCAGGGTCTGCGCCGGGTCCAGGTGCTCTTCCTCGAGCAGATGCGCGAGCAGCTCAACCTTGTTGGTCCGCGTGCCGTCCAGCTCGCTGCCGTAGATCACTTTGAAATGCCGGGCGAAATCAAAATGCCGGGCGATTTCGTGGGCGAATATCCACGGCTTGGAAGTTGCGATGTACAACTGCCGTCCCTGCCCGCTCAAGGTTTCCAGCAGCGGCGTCACGCCGTCGAACACACGATTCTCGTAGAGACCTGTGACCTTGAAGCGCTCGCGATAGAAATTCACCGCTTCCCAGGCCTTGGCCTCGTCGAAGTCATAGAACTGCATGAACGCTTGCAACAGCGGCGGGCCGATGAAGTGCTCCAGTTTGCTCAGGTCCGGTTCGTCGATGCCAAGCTTGGCCAAAGCAAACTGAATTGAGCGAGTGATGCCCTCACGCGGGTCGGTCAGGGTGCCATCGAGGTCGAACAGTACAGTCTGGTAATGCATGAGAATTCCTGAGCAGATGTAGGGCAATTCAGAGCTGGTCGTAGCCTTCGGCCAGATGCAGGTCCTTGAGCTTGACGTAGTTCGCCGCGCTGTAAGTAAAAAAGGCGTTTTCCTTGTCGGTCAGCGCTCGCACCTGTTTTACCGGGCTGCCGACATACAGGAAGCCGCTCTGCAGGCGCTTGCCCGGCGGCACCAGGCTGCCGGCGCCGATGATCACATCGTCTTCGACCACAGCGCCGTCCATGACGATACTGCCCATGCCGATCAACACGCGGCTGCCGACGGTGCAGCCATGCAGCATGACCTTGTGGGCGATGGTCACGTCATCGCCGATCAGCAAGGGAAAACCGTCCGGGTTGAACGGGCCGGCGTGGGTGATGTGCAGCACACAGCCGTCCTGCACGCTGGTGCGCGCACCGATGCGAATGCGGTGCATGTCGCCACGGATCACCGTCAGCGGCCAGACGGAGCTGTCTTCGCCAATTTCGACGTCGCCGATCACCACCGCCGAACCGTCGACGAATGCGCCTTTGCTCAACTGCGGGGTGTGATTCTGGTATTTGCGAAGGGACACGATTAGTTCTCTCTCTGTCGCCGATAGCTGCGGTGAGTGTCGATTGTAATTAAGATGGGCGCATGTTTCTTCCAGCCAAGGTGCCAACCGTGAGCGTGAACAACCCTCTTTTGCAGTCCTACGACCTGCCGCCGTTCTCCACGATCCGTGCCGAACACGTCCTGCCCGCCATCGAAACCATCCTCGCGGACAACCGCGCCGCCATCGCCGAAATCCTCAAGACCCAGGGCAAGAACCCGACCTGGGCCGGTCTGGTGCTGGCGATGGACGAACTCAACGATCGTCTTGGTGCAGCGTGGAGCCCGGTCAGCCATCTTAACGCCGTGTGCAACAGCGCCGAACTGCGTGAAGCCTACGAGTCGTGCCTGCCGGCCCTGAGCGCCTATTCCACCGAAATGGGCCAGAACCGCGAACTGTTCCAGGCGTATGAAACGTTGGCCAACAGCCCGGAAGCCGCCGGTTTCGACGTCGCGCAAAAAACCATTCTGGAACACGCCCTGCGCGATTTCCGCCTGTCGGGTATCGACCTGCCGGAAGCCGAGCAGAAGCGTTACGCCGAAGTGCAGAGCAAATTGTCAGAGCTCGGCAGCCGCTTCTCCAACCAATTGCTCGACGCTACGCAGGCCTGGACCAAGCACATTACCGACGAAGCCGCCCTCGCCGGCCTGACCGATTCGGCCAAGGCGCAAATGGCCGCCGCCGCACAGGCCAAAGGCCTCGACGGCTGGCTGATCACTCTGGAATTCCCCAGCTATTACGCGGTGATGACCTACGCGCAAGACCGCGCACTGCGCGAAGAAGTCTACGCCGCCTACTGCACCCGCGCCTCGGACCAGGGCCCGAATGCCGGCCAGAACGACAACGGCCCGGTGATGGAAGAGATCCTCGATCTGCGCCAGGAACTGGCCCGACTGCTGGGCTTCGGCAGTTTCGCCGAGCTGAGCCTGGCGACAAAAATGGCCGAATCCAGCGATCAGGTGCTGAGCTTCCTGCGCGATCTGGCCCAGCGCAGCAAGCCGTTCGCCGCGCAGGATCTGCAACAGCTGCGCGCTTACGCCGCCGAACAGGGCTGCGCTGACCTGCAAAGCTGGGACAGCGGTTTCTATGGCGAAAAACTTCGCGAGCAGCGTTACAGCGTCGCTCAGGAAACCCTGCGTGCGTACTTCCCGATCGATAAAGTCCTCAGTGGTCTGTTCGCCATCGTCCAGCGTTTGTACGGCATCGAGATCGCCGAACAGAAAGGCTTCGACACTTGGCACCCGGACGTCCGCCTGTTCGAGATCAAGGAAAACGGCCAGCACGTCGGCCGCTTCTTCTTCGACCTGTATGCCCGCGCCAACAAGCGTGGCGGCGCCTGGATGGATGGCGCCCGCGATCGTCGTCGCACCGTCGACGGCGTGTTGCAAAGTCCGGTGGCCAATCTGGTGTGCAACTTCACTCCGGCTGACAGCGGTAAACCGGCACTGTTGACCCACGATGAAGTGACCACCCTGTTCCACGAATTCGGCCATGGCCTGCACCACCTGCTGACCCGCGTCGAACACGCCGGCGTTTCCGGCATCAACGGCGTGGCGTGGGATGCGGTCGAGCTGCCGAGCCAGTTCATGGAAAACTGGTGCTGGGAGCCGGAAGGCCTGGCGCTGATTTCCGGCCACTACGAGACCGGCGAGCCACTGCCGCAGGATCTGCTGGAAAAAATGCTCGCGGCGAAGAACTTCCAGTCTGGCCTGATGATGGTGCGTCAGTTGGAGTTTTCGCTGTTCGACTTCGAACTGCACGCCACCCACGGCGATGGCCGCAGCGTGGCGCAAGTGCTCGAGGGTGTGCGTGACGAGGTCTCGGTGATGCGACCACCGGCGTACAACCGCTTCCCCAACAGCTTCGCGCACATCTTCGCCGGTGGTTACGCGGCCGGTTACTACAGTTACAAATGGGCCGAAGTGTTGTCCGCCGATGCCTTCTCGAAGTTCGAAGAAGACGGCGTGCTCAACGCTGAAACCGGTCGCGCCTTCCGCGAAGCGATTCTGGCGCGCGGCGGCTCGCAGGCACCGATGGTGCTGTTCGTCGACTTCCGTGGCCGTGAGCCGTCGATCGACGCGCTGTTGCGCCACAGCGGTCTGAGTGAGGACGCGGCAGCATGAGCGACGGCCCTGTGATCACCAAGAAGCGCTTCATCGCCGGGGCGGTCTGCCCGGCGTGCAGCGAGCCGGACAAGTTGATGATGTGGAACGAGGACGGCGTGCCCCACCGCGAGTGCGTGGCCTGCGGTTACTCCGACACCCTCAACGAGCAGGGCCTGTCGGTGCCCAAGGAGCTGGGCACGCGGGTCAATACCAGTGCGCTGAAACCTGCGGCCGACAAGAAGGTTCAGGCGGTGCAATTCTTCCCGAACCCGAAGCTGAAGAAAAAGCCCGACGAGCAACAATGACAACTACCGCCACCTGCCGATGATCGTCGGCTGGTGGCGGTAACTATCTACCACCTCGCCCCCGCGCTTCCTGATTAGGCTCGTCAATCCAGCCCTCTCTCACGGAAGACGCCATGCCTGACACCAATCCCCTCCTGCAACAATGGCAGTTGCCGCCCTGGGCGGCAGTACGCGCCGAGCACTTGCTGCCGGCGGTCGAGCGCATCGTTGCCGATAATCTGCTGATTATCGAAAACGTCATCGCCACTCAGGTCGAGCATCCCAACTGGGACGACGTGGTGATCGCCATCGATGAAGCCGATGCGCGTCTGGATGAAACCATGGCGATCATCGAATTCCTCTCGGTGATTCATGCCGATGATCTCCAGTGGTCGTCGCAGGAAGCCCTGAGTACGCACGCCGCGCAGCGTTACACCACCGCTAAAGCCGCCAATCGACAGTTGCTCCAGGTTTATCAACGATTGGCAAAGAGCTCCATAGCCGCCAGTTTCAGTGAGGCACGCAAAGCCTCGCTGGCGAAAATGCTGCACAGCTTTCACTTGGCGGGGAGCGAATTGCCGAGTGCGCAGCGCAAGGATCTGGCGCGCTTGAACGGTGAAATCGATCTGCTGCAAAAGCGTTTCTCAAGCAATCTCAAAGCCGCCAACACTGCCTGGCACAAGGACATCGACGATGCAGCGCGGTTGGCGGGGCTGCCGTCCGAAACGCTGGCGCAGCTGGCCGCCAATGCCAATAAGGCAGGCCGTTCCGGCTGGCGGCTGACACTGGATCAGAACACTTACCAACTGGTCATGAAGCAGGCGCAGCACCGCGGCTTGCGGGAAGAGTATTTCAAAGCCTGGTGCACCCGCGCTTCGGATCAGGGCCCATACGCCGGTCACTTCGATAACGGACCGGTGCTGGAAAAACTGCTGGCCGCTCGTCATGCCAAAGCACGGCTTCTGGGTTACGACAACTTTGCCCATCTGCGGCTGCATGAGTGCATGGCCAGCGGTACCGATCAGGTTCGCCGTTTTCTGCGCCAGCAGATCGCCCTCAATGCAGTGTCGCTGGCGCGCGAAACCGATGACCTGCAAGCCGCGGCCCGCGAGCAAGGGATCGAGCAGCTGGAAGCGTGGGATCACGATTTTCTCGCAGAGCAGTTACGCCTGGAGCAGTCGCACGGCGGCGGGCAGGACCTGCGCCAGTTCTTCCCGCTGGAAGCCACATGGAACAGCCTCTGCCGCTTCAGCGAGCATATGTTCGGCATCAGCATCAGCGAAATTACCGGCCAGGAACGATTCACCGAAAACGTTCGCCTGTTCGAAGTCAGCGAGCATCAGCAAACGGTTGGTTTCATCTACCTCGACCCGTTCCACCGCGACGCGGGCAACGACTATGCGTGGACCGGTGTACTGCGCAATCGACGGATCAACGCTGAAGGCCGGCCATCACTGCCGATAGCCTCGCTGCAGTGCAATTACACGGCGGCCGCAAACGGGCAGCCGCACCTGCTGGCACTTCAGGATCTACGCGTGCTGCTGCATGAATTCGGGCACTGCCTGCATCATGTGCTGACGCGTTCGCCGCACTACAACCTGTCCGGCATTTCGCACCTGAGTCGCGACGCTGCCGAGTTCGTCGGTCAACTGTTCGAAAAATGGGCGTTGTCCGGGCAATTCCTGCGCTGGCTGGGTACGCATCACCAGAGCGGTGAGCGCCTGTCGGAAACGCAGGCCAACGCCGTGTTTTCCACCACCGACATCCAGCGCAGCCGGGAGACGGCGATGCTGTTGCTGAGCGCGCTGTTCGACTTCGAACTGCACCGCTGTCATGGCGACGGGCGCACTGTTCAACAAGTGGTGGAGGAGGTGCAACGCGAATTCCCGAGCCTGCATGTTCCAGCCTACTGCCGCTTCGCCAACAGCTGCGATTATCTGGTCACTGGTTACGAGGCTTCGCTTTACGCCTACAAATGGTCCGGTGTGCTGGCAAGCGAAGCGTTCAAGCGCTTCGAACGGGAAGGCCTGTTCAACGAGCAGACGGGCCGGGACCTGCGCGAACATCTGCTGTCGGGTGACAAACAGACCCTGCCTGCCGCACTGCAAGCCTATCTTGGCAAACCAATCGACAACGCGCTATTTCCTGCGCCAGCCGATTGAGCTGATCAACGCTGGACGTGCGCCGAGTCGAACCAGTTCTTCATTGAACACATGGCGAATGCACTGGTGCTGCATTCGCCATTGATCAAGGCTTCGTGCAAGCGGTCGACGTCGGCTTGCATCACATAACGCACGCTGTCGTGAAAGTGCTGACTGTCACCAAAACCGCCCTCGGTCATTTCCTTGAGCGCCTGCTCCTTGCTCCAGCCCTGCACCACCACCCGGTACATTGCCGCCATCAGCCCGGTGCGGTCAGAGCCGTGCTTGCAGTGCATCAGCACCGGGCCGTCGGCTTCGGCGGACTGAATCGCACGCAGGGCCTTGAGCACATCGCTGTCGTCGACATGGTTGGTGCGATACGGCAATTGCACCTGCTTGACCCCGGGCGTGGACAGCCAGTCGCTGTCGGCTTCTGGCAGGAAGTTGATCACCGTAACGACATGCAGACTGTTCAGCAGCGGTACCGCGCCACGACTGGGCAAGGCGCTGCGATACAGGGTCGGCGACATGCGGAACAGGTTGAACTGCGCCTCGACCGGCTGCGCCCACTCGGCCTGGCGTGGCGGCGTGGCGTCGGCCGCCCGGGCGGCAATGCCATGCAACAGCGCGACAAGCGAAAAACACAAAGCCGGGAAAAAGCGCATTCGAGACATGCTGGGCTGACCGATTCGGCATCTTGATTGAAGGAATTGCAGCTTCGCTGCTCGGCGGTCAATGCACTGTGAGCCGGCCGTCAAAGAAACGTGAATCATCACCTCGCCGGGCTTTTTTCCGCCCGAAAGCTTTTTCTTGATGCTTAGCCTGCTACCATTTGTCACATGATGTTGCAGAGGGAACGGCTTTTACCGGACCAGACCCTGATCGTCGCGACGCCAAATTCCTCGAGCCGCTCGCAGAAGCGGCTGACTTCTATGCCTGATGAGGTGCCCCCCCATGTCTGATCAAGATCGAGACAACCCGCGGCGTGAGTTCTTGCGCAAATCCCTGACCCTGATACCGGTGGTCACTCTCGCCGGTACCGGCCTGGGCAGCAGCGTGCTGCAAGCCGCACCTGAAAGCGCACCGGCGCCTGCCGCGGCAAAACCCGCCCCTGCCGGCGCCGGTGATTATCAGCCGAGCTTTTTCACCGCCGAAGAATGGGCGTTCATCAACGCCGCCGTCGCCCAGTTGATCCCCAACGATGCGCAAGGCCCCGGCGCCCTCGAGGCCGGCGTGCCGGAATACATCGACCGGCAGATGAACACCCCGTACGCCGCCGGTGCGCTCTGGTACATGCAAGGCCCATTCAATGCCGACGCGGCACCTGAGATGGGCTGGCAGAGCAAACTGGTGCCCAAGGACATCTATCGCCTTGGCATCGCTGCCACGGATCAGTGGGTAAAAGGTCTCAGCGGTAAAACATTTGCCGAGCAAGACAGCGCTACCCGAGACGATTTGCTCAAGCAGCTCGAAGCCGGAAAACCGCAGTTCGATGCGGTGCCGGCGAAGATCTTCTTCAATCTGTTGCTGCAAAACACCAAGGAAGGGTTCTTCTGCGACCCGATCCATGGTGGCAATAAGGGCATGGTCGGCTGGACCATGATCGGTTTCCCCGGCGCCCGCGCCGATTTCATGGATTGGGTGGAACGCAACGAGCAATACCCCTTCCCGGCAGTGTCGATTCGCGGCGAGAGGGCATAAGCATGGCAACGGTAATGAAGAAGGTTGATGCGGTCATCGTCGGTTTCGGCTGGACCGGCGCGATCATGGCCAAGGAACTCACCGAGGCAGGTCTCAACGTGCTGGCGCTGGAGCGCGGGCCGATGCAGGACACCTACCCCGACGGTAACTATCCGCAGGTGATCGACGAACTCACCTACAGCGTGCGCAAGAAACTCTTTCAGGACATCTCCAAAGAGACGGTGACCATTCGCCACAGCGTCAACGATATCGCCCTGCCCAACCGCCAGTTGGGCGCGTTCCTGCCGGGTAACGGCGTGGGCGGCGCCGGGCTGCACTGGTCCGGTGTGCACTTTCGTGTCGACCCGATCGAGTTGCGCATGCGCAGCCACTACGAAGAACGCTACGGCAAAAGCTTCATCCCCAAGGACATGACCATCCAGGACTTCGGCGTCAGCTATGAAGAGCTGGAGCCGTTTTTCGACTTTGCGGAGAAAGTCTTCGGCACCTCAGGCCAGGCCTGGACCGTGAAGGGCCAGTTGGTCGGTCAGGGCAAGGGCGGCAACCCGTACGCGGCGGATCGCTCCAATCCGTTCCCGCTTGAAGCGCAGAAAAACACCGTGTCCGCCCAGCTGTTCGGCAAAGCGGCGACGGAAGTCGGTTACAAACCCTACAACCTGCCTTCGGCAAATACCTCGGGGCCGTACACCAATCCCTACGGCGCACAGATGGGCCCGTGCAACTTCTGCGGCTTCTGCAGCGGCTACGTCTGCTACATGTATTCCAAGGCCTCGCCGAACGTGAACATTCTGCCGGCGCTCAAGCCGCTGGCGAATTTCGAACTGCGACCCAACTCGCATGTACTGCGGGTCAATCTCGACAGCAGCAAATCGAAAGCCACCGGCGTCACCTACATCGACGGCCAGGGCCGCGAGATCGAGCAGCCCGCGGATCTGGTGATCCTCGGCGCGTTCCAGTTGCACAACGTGCGTCTGATGCTGCTGTCCGGAATCGGCAAACCCTACGACCCGATCAGCGGCGAAGGCGTGGTCGGGCGTAACTTTGCCTACCAGAACATGGCGACCATCAAAGCGTTCTTCGACAAGGACACCCATACCAACAACTTCATCGGCGCCGGCGGCAACGGCGTGGCGGTGGACGATTTCAATGCCGACAACTTCGATCACGGCCCGCACGGTTTCGTCGGCGGCTCGCCGATGTGGGTCAACCAGGCCGGCAGCCGACCGATTGCCGGCACCTCTAACCCGCCGGGCACCCCGGCCTGGGGCAGTGCGTGGAAACGCGCGACTGCCGATTACTATACCCATCAGGTGTCGATGGATGCCCACGGCGCGCATCAGTCCTACCGTGGCAACTACCTCGATCTCGATCCGGTGTACCGCGACGCCTACGGTTTGCCGCTGCTGCGCATGACCTTCGACTGGCAGGAAAACGACATCAAGATGAACCGCTTCATGGTCGAGAAAATGGGCAAGATCGCCGAAGCCATGGGCCCGAAAGCCATCGCGGTGATCGGCAAAAAAGTCGGCGACCACTTCAACACCGCCTCGTACCAGACCACCCACCTCAACGGTGGCGCGATCATGGGTACCGATCCGAAGACCAGCGCGCTGAACCGCTATTTGCAGAGCTGGGACGTGCACAACGTGTTCGTCCCGGGCGCCTCGGCGTTCCCGCAAGGACTGGGCTACAACCCGACCGGTCTGGTGGCGGCGTTGACCTACTGGTCGGCGAAAGCCATCCGCGAGCAATACCTGAAAAACCCCGGCCCGCTGGTGCAGGCTTAAAGGAGCGATGACCATGAAAACTTTCGTTATCGCCACCCTCGCCCTGCTCGCCAGCACGGCAGTTGATGCGGCTGAAGTTGATCAAAATCTGATCAAGCAAGGCGAATACCTCGCCCGCGCCGGTGATTGCGTGGCCTGCCACACGGCCAAGGGCGGCAAGCCGTTCGCCGGCGGTCTGCCGATGGAAACCCCGATCGGCACGATCTACTCGACCAACATCACCCCGGACAAGACCGGTCTGGGCGACTACAGCTTCGAGGACTTCGATCAGGCCGTGCGCCATGGCGTCGCCAAAAACGGCAGCACCTTGTACCCGGCGATGCCCTATCCGTCTTATGCGCGGGTCAACCAGGCCGACATGCAAGCGCTGTATGCGTACTTCATGCACGGCGTCGAACCGGTGGCGCAGGAGAACAGGGCCAGTGACATTCCGTGGCCGCTGAGCATGCGCTGGCCGCTGATGGGCTGGCGCTGGCTGTTCGCGCCGAAGGTCGAGGATTACAAGGCTACGTCGGACGACCCGGTGATTGATCGCGGCGCGTACTTGGTTGAAGGCCTCGGCCACTGCGGTGCCTGTCACACGCCACGCGCGCTGACCATGCAGGAAAAAGCCCTGAGCGCGGCGGACGGCAACGAATTCCTCGCCGGCAGTGCGCCGCTGGAAGGCTGGATCGCCAAGAGCCTGCGCGGCGATCACAAGGATGGCCTGGGCAGCTGGAGCGAAGAGCAACTGGTGCAGTTTTTGAAAACCGGGCGCAGTGATCGCAGTGCGGTGTTCGGTGGCATGAGCGATGTGGTTACTCACAGCATGCAATACATGAGCGATGCCGACCTCACCGCGATTGCCCGCTATCTCAAATCGCTGCCGGCCACTGACCCTGCGGATCAGCCGCATCGGTACGACGAGAAAGCCGCGAAAGCCCTGTGGAACGGTGATGACAGCCAACGCGGCGCATCGGTGTACATCGACAACTGCGCGGCATGCCACCGCACCGACGGCCAGGGCTACACCCGGGTATTCCCGGCGCTGGCGGGCAACCCGGTGCTGCAGACGGACGATCCGACTTCGCTGATCCACATCGTGCTCAAGGGCGGAACCTTGCCAGCGACCCACGCGGCTCCTTCGACCTTCACCATGCCCGGCTTCGCCTGGCGCCTGTCGGATCAGGAAGTCGCGGATGTGGTGAGTTTCATTCGTGGCAGTTGGGGCAACAAGGGTGCGCCGGTGAAAGCTGCCGATGTTGCCGAGTTGCGTACGGAGGATATGAAGCAGACCTCCGGTGACGATCTTGGCCAAGTGACGCAACACAACTGACCACTCGCCCGACGGCACTAGCCAGATGAGGAACGCCCCGATACTGTGCGCATATACAGTATCGGGGCGTTTTTATGTCTACTCCATTGCCACCTCGCGGTCGCGGCACCGCAACCAACCCGCACAATCGCTTTGCGCCGAGTCGCTCGGTGGCCGAGGACGACGGCTGGTATCAGGAAGTACCGGCGACGCAAAACACCGAAGTGATCATCGAAAAAGCCAAATCGATCATCAGCCGCAACACCTCGCCGGATCTGCCCTTCGACCGTTCGCTCAATCCCTATCGCGGCTGCGAACACGGCTGCATCTATTGCTACGCGCGCCCCAGCCACGCCTATTGGGACATGTCGCCGGGCCTCGACTTCGAAACCCGGCTGATCGCCAAGACCAACGCCGCGCAGATCCTGGAAGAACAGCTGAGCAAACCCGGCTATCAATGCGCGCCGATCAATCTCGGTTCCAACACCGACCCGTATCAGCCGATCGAGCGCGAATACCACATCACCCGACAGACCCTGGAAGTGCTGCTGCGCTATCGCCATCCGGTGACCATCGTCACCAAGGGTTCGCTGATTCTGCGCGATCTCGATTTGCTCACCGAACTGGCGCAGCAACGACTGGTGTCGGTGATGATCAGCCTGACCACCCTGGACGACGAACTCAAGCGCATCCTCGAACCGCGCGCCGCTGCGCCCAAGGCGCGCCTGCGCGCGATCCGGGTGATGCGCGAAGCAGGCATTCCGGTGGGCGTGCTGTGTTCGCCGATGATTCCGATGATCAATGACAGTGAAATCGAAAGCCTGCTCACCGAGGCCCACGCTGCCGGTGCGCAAAGTGCCGCCTACATGATGTTGCGCCTGCCGCTGGAAGTCGCGCCGCTGTTCGAGGAGTGGTTGCAGGGGCACTATCCACAGCGTGCCGCGCATGTGCTGAGCCTGATTCGCCAGAGTCGCGGCGGCGAGCTCTACGACAGTCGTTTCGGTGCGCGGATGCGCGGTGAAGGGCCGTTCGCCGACCTGCTTGCGCAGCGCTTTGCCAAGGCGACCAGGAAAGTCGGGCTGAACAAACGCGAGGGCTATAACCTCGACTGCACGGCCTTCTGTCCGCCGGGTCGCCAGATGTCGTTGATTTAGCGACAATTGACTTTGGGTTGACGGGTTGGAATCCTTCCGCCGAAACACGCCGGTCACGTTTTTTGTGACCTGGAACACACGTTCTAGAGCGTTTGATTCAGTTTCAGTTAAGTTTCGGCGGCTACCTTGTTCATCGAGTGACTGACGGGTCGGGATGACCCGGATGGTTTAAACAGCCACTGGCTTCATACCGGAATACCGGGGAAGACTCCCTGAATCCGCACAAGAGGATGAATCATGAGTGACAAGGATAAACAGTCGTTGGCTGCCTCGGCGCAAAGCCCTGAAGCACAATCCGCCGATGCAGCACTGCGACAGATCGTTGATGGCTTTTTACGCTTTCACCATGACGTTTTTCCCCAGCAGGAAGAACTGTTCAAGAAGCTCGCCACCGCCCAGGCGCCCAAGGCGATGTTCATCACCTGCGCCGACTCGCGCATCGTTCCCGAGCTGATTACCCAGAGCTCGCCGGGCGATCTGTTCGTCACCCGTAACGTCGGCAACGTGGTGCCGCCCTACGGTCAGATGAACGGCGGCGTCTCCACCGCGATCGAGTACGCGGTACTGGCGCTGGGCGTGCAGCACATCATCATTTGCGGCCACTCCGATTGCGGCGCCATGCGTGCGGTTCTCAACCCCGACAGCCTGGAAAAAATGCCGACGGTCAAAGCCTGGCTGCGCCACGCCGAAGTCGCAAAAACCATGGTGCACGACAACTGCAACTGCACCGACGAAAAAGAAAGCATGCCGATCCTCACCGAGGAAAACGTCATCGCCCAACTGCAGCACTTGCGTACCCATCCTTCGGTAGCCTCGCGCATGGCGAACGGTCACCTGTTCATCCATGGCTGGGTCTACAACATTGAAACCAGCGAAATCAAAGCTTACGACGCGGACCAGGGTCGTTTCCTGCCTCTCGACGGCAGCCATCCGATTCCTGTGGCGACGCCCAAAGCGCGCTTCTAAATCTTCCCAACAATCTGTGTGGTATGACGCCGGCCGCTGATTCAGCGGCCCGGCCTCGCCACGCCTGAAGAAAACTTCGGGAGAATCGCCATGCGTGCGGCTCAATTGAAAGCTGTGTTGCCACGGGAGCTGCTCGCCTCCGTGGTTGTGTTTCTGGTCGCCCTGCCGCTGTGCATGGGCATCGCGATTGCGTCAGGGCTGCCGCCGGCCAAGGGTCTGATCACCGGCATCATCGGCGGTCTGGTGGTCGGTTGGCTGGCAGGTTCGCCGTTGCAGGTCAGCGGTCCGGCGGCGGGGTTGGCGGTGTTGGTTTTCGAACTGGTGCGCCAGCACGGCATCGAGATGCTCGGACCGATCCTGCTGCTCGCCGGTTTTCTGCAACTGGTCGCCGGGCGACTGAAGCTTGGCTGCTGGTTTCGGGTGACGGCGCCAGCGGTGGTCTACGGCATGCTCGCGGGGATTGGCGTGTTGATTGTGCTCTCGCAAATCCACGTGATGCTCGATGCCAAGCCGCAACCGTCAGGTCTGGACAACCTCACGGCGTTCCCGGCAGCCGTGGCGCAAGCCTTGCCGTCGTTCGGCTGGCAGGCGGGTCTGCTTGGCTTGTCGACGATTGCGGTGATGTGGCTGTGGGAAAAATTCCGTCCGCATTCGCTGCGCTTCATCCCTGGCGCATTGCTCGGTGTGGGTCTGGCGACCGTGGCGAGTCTGATGCTGGCGTTGCAGGTCAAACGCGTTGAAGTACCGGCGAACCTGGCCGAAGCCATCGATTGGCTGAAACCTGCCGACCTGATGAATCTGGCCGACCCGACGCTACTGATTGCCGCGTTTGCCGTGGCATTCATTGCCAGCGCCGAGACCCTGTTGTCCGCCGCAGCGGTGGATCGCATGCACAGCGGCGTGCGTTCGGATTTCGACCGTGAACTGTCGGCGCAAGGTGTCGGCAACATGCTCTGCGGTCTGGTCGGCGCGTTGCCGATGACCGGGGTGATCGTGCGTAGCTCGGCCAACGTCCAGGCCGGTGCGACCACACGTTACTCGACGATCTTCCATGGCCTGTGGCTGCTGGCGTTCGTGCTGTTGCTGTCGAGCGTGTTGCAGAGCATTCCGGTGGCGAGCCTGGCGGGCGTGCTGGTGTATACCGGTTTCAAACTGGTCGACCTCAAAGCCTTCCGTGGTCTGGGTCGTTACGGACGGATGCCGATGTTCACCTACGCCGCCACGGCGCTGGCGATCATCTTCACTGACCTGCTCACAGGTGTGCTGATCGGTTTCGGCCTGACCATGTTGAAGCTGGCGTTCAAGGCTTCGCGCCTGAAGATCAGCCTGATCGACCTGCCGCAGGACGGTGAGATGGAATTGCGTCTGGTCGGTGCGGCGACGTTCCTCAAAGTGCCGGCGCTGACGCAGGTGCTGGGCAGCATCCCTCACGGCACGACCGTGCATGTACCGCTGAACAACCTGAGCTACATCGACCATTCGTGTCTTGAGTTGCTTGAGGAATGGGGCCGGGCGAATGCGGCCAAGGGTTCGAAGCTGTTGATCGAATCGCGTGGGTTGAAGCGACGGCTTGAGGGGCGGGTTCGGACTAACACTGGCATCGGTGCGGCCGGCTAGATAATCCACTGTGAACACAAACCCTGTGGGAGCGAGCCTGCTCGCGAAAGCGGTGTATCCGCCAACAGAGATGTTGAATGATCGACCGCATTCGCGAGCAGGCTCGCTCCCACATTGCATCTATGGAGTATGAGGGTTACGCAGCTGGCTGATCCAGCTCAAGCCCCACACCCAACCGGCGGCTCATGCACGGCCAGCGTTTCCACGCCGCGCCGGTGTCCGGGCTGCTGAGTTTCTCGCGGTAGGCTTCCACCGACTCCAGAGCAAAACTCTCGTCGTTGAGCATCTCATCGATCGCGTGATGCACTGCTTCGTCCAGTTGGTTGGCAAATTCCTCACCGATCAATTGGTGAGCAATCAGGTTGGCGACCGTCATGTCCAGGGGGATCAATGGCTGGCCGAAGTGCTTGATGTACAGGTCGTTGACCTCTTCGACAAAACGGTGCGCCAGATAGGCTTCGTCGAGCAGGCCATCCAGGCCAACGTGTCCGGCCATGATCGCCGGCGGCTGGAGGAAATACTGCTCGGCGATTTTCAGCACCGGTTTGATCTGCGATTCGATGCCCGCTTCCCTGGCGACTTCATTGGCTGCATCCAGGAGGTCGGGTACTTCATCGATGTAGGCGGCAACAAAACGCGTCAGCACACCATTGGCGTCGGCTTCCGGCAACTGGATCGCCGGGTGCAGGTGAGGCAGCTTGCTTTCCAGCTGACGGGTCAGCAGGCCGGTATCTTTTTCGTGCTGTTGGGCTTTTTGGATCTGCTCGCGCAATGCGGCGGTGTTCATGAAAACTCCAGGAAACAAGGCAATGAAATAGGGAAGACATAACTTAGCTGGCTTACGAAAAACGCTAAGACGCATTTGTCATAATTATTTCATCCTTGATGCAGCTGCGTTATATCCATTTGCCACCACTCGTCTGCATCCTTCTCCATTCGGGCACTTGAACGCAAGGGCCGGTTGTTTCAGCTCATTTACGTGTCCGGGTTGCAAATCCCGGGCGCTGTCTATACTCGCCAATGAATGGAGTTAGCTGATGACGCCCGACTGCACCCGCAGCAAGGCCCGGCGATTCAAGTTCGTAGTCTGATGCAGCCGCTCCCTTGCCGCAGGCGATACGCCGGCGGGATAACAAGAACGATAAGGGGAACCCGCAATGATGCGACATCCACATGTCTGGATGGGCCTCCTGTTGTGGTCGATTTTCAGCCCGGCCAACGCGGCGTGGACTGTGAATATGGCGCCTGGAGCGACTGAAATCAGTCACGCAGTATTCGACCTGCACATGACCATTTTCTGGATCTGTGTGGTGATCGGGATCATCGTCTTCGGCGCCATGTTCTGGTCGATGATGGTGCACCGCCGCTCTACCGGCCAGGTCGCGGCCAAATTCCACGAAAGCACCGGCGTCGAGATCATGTGGACCATCGTGCCGCTGCTGATCCTGGTGGCCATGGCCGTCCCCGCCACCGCGACGCTGATCAAGATGTACGACACCAGCGAGCCGGACATCGATATCCAGATCACCGGTTATCAGTGGAAGTGGCACTACAAATACCTGGGCCAGGACGTCGAGTTCTTCAGCAATCTGGCCACTCCCGCCGAGCAGATTCACAACAAGGAAGCCAAGGGCGAGCATTACCTGCTCGAAGTCGACAAGCCGCTGGTGCTGCCGATCGGCGCCAAGGTGCGCTTTCTGGTGACCTCGGCCGACGTCATTCACTCATGGTGGGTGCCGGCGTTTGCGGTCAAGCGCGATGCGATTCCCGGGTTCGTCAACGAAGCCTGGACGCGCATCGACAAGCCCGGCCTCTACCGTGGCCAGTGCGCCGAACTGTGCGGCAAGGATCACGGCTTCATGCCGATCGTGGTCGAGGTCAAGGAGCAGGCCGATTACGAAAAATGGCTCGCCGAGCGCAAGGCCGAGGCGGCGCAACTCAAAGAACTGACCAGCAAGGAATGGACCCTCGACGAGCTCAAGGAGCGCGGCGACAAGGTCTATCACACCACTTGCGTGGCCTGTCACCAGGCCGAAGGCCAGGGCCTGCCACCGATGTTCCCGGCGCTCAAGGGCTCGAAAATCGCCACCGGGCCGATCAAGGATCATTTGAGCATCGTCTATCACGGCAAGCCCGGCACCGCCATGGCGGCGTTCGGCAAACAGCTGTCGGAAGTCGATATTGCAGCGGTAGTGACCTACGAACGTAACGCCTGGGGCAACAACAAGGGCGACATGGTCACGCCAAAAGAAGTGCTGGAGCTGAAACAGGCGGAAAGCAAATGAGCCGGTCAATTGCGTATTCAGTGAACCGGTCGGGGCAGCGCGCCCCGGCCCACCCCGTGCACTTTCGTGAAGGAGACCGGCCATGAGCGCTGTCATCGATGACCACGGTCACGCCGACCACGCCCACGGCCCGGCGAAAGGCCTGATGCGCTGGGTGCTGACCACCAACCACAAGGACATCGGCACGCTGTACCTGTGGTTCGCGTTCTGCATGTTCCTGCTCGGCGGTTCGTTCGCCATGGTCATTCGCGCCGAGCTGTTCCAGCCCGGCCTGCAAATCGTGCAGCCGGAATTCTTCAACCAGATGACCACCATGCACGGTCTGGTGATGGTGTTCGGTGCGGTGATGCCGGCGTTCGTCGGCCTCGCCAACTGGATGATCCCGCTGATGGTCGGCGCGCCGGACATGGCGCTGCCACGGATGAACAACTTCAGTTTCTGGCTGTTGCCGGCGGCGTTTCTGCTGCTGGTGTCGACGCTGTTCACCCCGGGTGGCGGGCCGAATTTCGGCTGGACCTTCTACGCGCCGCTGTCGACAACCTATGCACCCGAAAGCGTGACGTTCTTCATCTTCGCCATCCACTTGATGGGCATCAGTTCGATCATGGGCGCGATCAACGTGGTCGCGACCATCCTCAATCTGCGCGCCCCCGGCATGACCCTGATGAAAATGCCGCTGTTCGTCTGGACCTGGCTGATCACCGCGTTTTTGCTGATCGCAGTGATGCCGGTGCTCGCCGGCTGCGTAACGATGATGCTGATGGACATCCACTTCGGCACCAGTTTTTTCAGCGCTGCCGGCGGCGGTGACCCGGTGCTGTTCCAGCATGTGTTCTGGTTCTTCGGGCATCCCGAGGTGTACATCATGATCCTGCCGGCGTTCGGCGCGGTCAGCCAGATCATCCCGACCTTCGCGCGCAAGCCGCTGTTCGGCTACACCTCGATGGTCTACGCCACGGCGAGCATCGCGTTCCTGTCGTTCATCGTCTGGGCGCACCACATGTTCGTGGTCGGCATCCCACTGGTGGGCGAGCTGTTCTTCATGTACGCGACCATGCTGATCGCCGTACCGACCGGGGTGAAAGTCTTCAACTGGGCGAGCACCATGTGGCAAGGCTCGATGACCTTCGAGACGCCGATGCTGTTTGCCGTGGCGTTCGTCATCCTGTTTTCGATCGGCGGTTTCTCCGGGCTGATGCTGGCGATCGCCCCGGCGGACTTCCAGTATCAGGACACCTACTTCGTGGTCGCGCACTTCCACTATGTGCTGGTGCCGGGGGCGATCTTCGGCATCTTCGCCTCGGCCTATTACTGGCTGCCGAAGTGGACCGGGCACATGTACGACGAGACCCTCGGCAAGCTGCATTTCTGGCTGTCGTTCGTCGGCATGAACCTGACCTTCTTCCCGATGCACTTCGTCGGTCTTGCGGGGATGCCACGGCGAATTCCGGACTACAACCTGCAGTTCGCCGACTTCAACATGGTCTCGTCGATCGGCGCGTTCATGTTCGGCGCCACGCAGATCTTTTTCTTGTTCATCGTGATCAAGACCATCCGCGGCGGCGCCCCGGCCCCGGCGAAACCGTGGGACGGCGCCGAAGGGCTGGAGTGGAGCGTGCCGTCACCGGCGCCGTATCACACCTTTACCACGCCGCCGGAAGTGAAATGAAACGCTCTTCTGCTAACACATCCCCTGTGGCGAGGGAGCTTGCTCCCGCTGGGTTGCGCAGCAGCCCCAAAGATTTTGTGGGCGCTGCGCACCCAAGCGGGAGCAAGCTCCCTCGCCACAAAAGCTTGCTCGCAATTTCGGAGGAGGCATGAACCATGGCTGACTCGATCTCGCTGAAGAAACTCGTCACCCGCCTGCTGCTGGTGGTCGTGGCGATGTTCGTCTTCGGTTTCGCTCTGGTGCCGATCTACGACGTGATGTGCAAAGCCTTCGGCATCAACGGCAAGACCGGCGGCCAGTACGCGGGCGAGCAGGTGGTCGACACTTCACGCCAGGTGCGCGTGCAGTTCCTGTCGACCAACACCGCCGACATGCCGTGGGACTTCTACCCGAAACACGACGAGCTGACCGCCAACCCCGGCGCGGTCAACGAGATGGTGTTCATCGCGCGCAACCCCACCGACAAACCGATGAGTGCGCAAGCCGTGCCGAGCATCGCGCCGAGCAACGCCGCAGCATATTTCCACAAGACCGAATGCTTCTGCTTTACCCAGCAGGTGCTACAACCCGGTGAACAGATCGAGATGCCGGTGCGTTTCATCGTTGACCGCGACATGCCCAAGGAAGTGAAGCACCTGACGCTGTCCTACACGCTGTTCGATATCACCGCCCGACATCCTCCGGTGGCTGTTAACACTGGCGGTTGAGCGTGGCCGATAAGGAGAACAATAAATGGCAACTCATGAGCATTATTACGTCCCGGCCCAGAGCAAATGGCCGATCATCGCCACGCTCGGGATGTTCGTCACCGTGTACGGCCTCGCCACCTGGTTCAACGATCTGAAGGCTGCGCGCCCCGATTCCCACGGCCCGCTGATCTTTTTCGTCGGCGGCCTGCTGCTGGCGTACATGCTGTTCGGCTGGTTCGGTGCGGTGATCAAGGAAAGTCGCGCGGGGTTGTACAGCCCACAGCTGGACCGCTCCTTTCGCTGGGGCATGAGCTGGTTCATCTTTTCCGAAGTGATGTTCTTCGTCGCCTTCTTCGGCGCGCTGTTCTATATCCGCGTGGTTTCCGCGCCCGGGCTGGCCGGTGAAGGTCCCAAGGGTCTATCGGAAATGCTCTGGCCGAACTTTGAGTATGTCTGGCCACTGCTGAACAATCCGGACCCGAAACTGTTCCCGCCGCCCAAGGACGTCATTAGTCCCTGGGGCCTGCCGCTGCTGAATACGATCCTGCTGGTCAGCTCCAGCGTAACCATCACCATCGCCCACCATGCGCTGAAGAAAGGCCATCGCGGCGCGCTGAAACTATGGCTGGCGATCACCGTGCTGCTGGGCCTCGCGTTCCTCGGTTTCCAGGCCGAGGAATACATCCACGCCTACAAAGAGCTGGGGCTGACCCTCGGCTCGGGCATCTACGGCGCGACGTTCTTCATGCTCACCGGGTTCCACGGCGCCCACGTGACCATCGGCACGATCATTCTGTTTGTGATGCTGATGCGGATCATGAAGGGCCATTTCGACAACGAACACCAGTTCGGTTTCGAAGCGGCGAGCTGGTATTGGCACTTTGTCGACGTGGTGTGGATCGGCTTGTTCTTCTTTGTCTATGTGCTTTGACGGCAGCTGCAAGCTTCAAGCGGCAAGCTTCAAGTAAAAGCGGTAAGGCTTCTAACTTGCAGCTTGTAGCTCAACGCTTGCAGCTACCACGGCACGTGGGAGACCAGCTGGCCGCTGTAGAAACCCCAGGCCATCAGGCCGACGGTGACCACGGCCAGTGCCACCCGAACACTCAGGGCGATGACCAGGCGATTGGAGCTGCTGTCGTCCTTGACCAGGAAAAACAGGCCGCTGAACAGGCTGACGACCGTGGCAATCAGCATCAGGACGATCGCTGCTTTGTACATGGCAAGACTCCGGGGGACAGGCAATGCAATTGAGTATAGCGATCGCGATGACTGACTTTGTGGCGCGGCCATGAAGCGCTTTCGCCCGGGCGTGATCCCCACGGTGGTGGTCGCGCTGTTGCTGCCGCTGATGGTCGCGCTGGGCTTCTGGCAACTGGGCCGGGGCGCGGAAAAAACCGCGCTGCTCGCCAGTTACGCCGAACGTCGCGTGGCCGAACCGATGGCCAGCAGTGAACTGCTCGGCAACGCCGACCCGGCCTACCGCCGCGTGCGACTGCACGGTCAGTTCGATGCCGCCCACACTTTGTTGCTCGACAACCGTCAGCGGAGCGGCAAGGTCGGTGTCGAGTTGCTGCAACCGTTTCAGGATCAGCGCAGCGGCCTGTGGCTGCTGGTCAATCGCGGCTGGCTGCCATGGCCCGACCGGCGCGTGCCGCCGCAATTCAGCACACCGGCCGAGACGCTGACATTTGAAGCCTGGGTCTACGTCGCTCCCGGCACGACGTTCCAGTTGCACGCCGATCCGGTCAGCAGTGTCTGGCCGCAAACCATTACCGCTGTCGAGCCGAGCAAATTGTGGCAAACCCTCGAGCGCGACGGCTTCGCCTACGAAGTACGCGCTGAACCCGGCCCGGCCAGCTACCAGACCGATTGGCCAGTAGTCGCGATGGGCCCGGAAAAACACCTCGGCTATGCCGTGCAATGGTTCGCCATGGCCACGGCCCTGCTCGGGCTCTACCTCTATCTTGGCTGGCACAACGCAAAGGAGAAACGCCATGGGAAGCGCCATGAATCCACTCAGCATGTCTGAGGCCAAACCAGCCCCCAGCCGCCGGCGCGGGCGCATTCAGTTGCTGTTGATCGTGCTTGGTGTGGTCGGGCCGATGCTCCTCGCCACCGGCATGTACAAATTGCAGTTCTGGGTGCCGGAAGGACGCAGCTACCACGGCGAGCTGATCGGCAACGGCCAGACCCGCGCCGATCTCGGTGTGCAGGCCGATGAGCAGCGCTGGCAGATTCTGGTCACGGCGCCGAAGGACTGTGCCGTCGATTGCCAGCAACTGGTTTATCTGGCGCGGCAGATCCAGATCAGCCTCGGCCGCGAAGCCGGGCGCGCCAGCCACGCCCTCGCCGCCGCGCAACCGTTAAGCGCCGACTACGCCGCCAAGCTCGATCGCGAATACCCGCAACTGCAGCGTTACCCACTGGATGCCGGCGTGTTTGCCAGGACCACCGGCGACAAAGCCGCGCCGCAGCTGTGGATCGTCGACCCGCACGGCAATCTGGTGCTGCGCTACGAGCCGAATGTGAAGGGCAAGGATCTGCTCAACGACCTGCGGCATCTGCTGAAACTGTCGAACATCGGATAAGGGCATCGTCATGGCCAAACCTGGATTTCGCCTCGCGCTGTTTGCCACCCTGCTGGCACTGATTGTGGTGCTGCTCGGCGCCTATACGCGCCTGACCCACGCAGGCCTCGGCTGCCCGGACTGGCCGGGCTGCTACGGGTTTATCAGCGTGCCGAAAAGCGAGGCGCAACTGGCCCATGCCGAACTGCATTTCCCCGACGCGCCAGTGGAGGCGCACAAGGGCTGGAACGAGATGATCCACCGCTACTTCGCCGGCACCCTCGGTTTGCTCATTTCAGTTTTGGCCGGGCGCGCCTGGGTCAATCGGCGCCATCCGGGCCAACCGGTAAAGCTGCCGCTGTTTCTGTTGGCGGTGGTCATCGCCCAGGCGGCGTTCGGCATGTGGACGGTGACGCTCAAGCTCTGGCCGCAAGTGGTCACCGGGCATTTGCTCGGCGGTTTCGCCACGTTGAGTCTGCTGTTTCTGTTGACGCTGAGGTTGTCCGGCGTGCTGCCAGCGCTGACCGTGCCCAAGCGCCTGCAATATTGGGCGACGGCGGGTCTGTTGCTGGTGATCGGCCAGATCGCGCTGGGCGGCTGGGTCAGCTCCAATTACGCAGCGGTGGCGTGCATCGACTTCCCCACCTGTCATGGCCAATGGCTGCCGCCGGCGGATTTCGCCAACGGTTTTCACCTGACCCAGCACATCGGTCCGAATTATCTCGGCGGCCAACTGGATAGCGACGCGCGCACGGCGATTCACCTGACCCACCGCATCGGCGCTTTGCTGGTGACTGTCGTGCTGCTGGGTCTGGCCTGGCAATTGAAGGTGGTCGGCATGACCCGGCTCGCCCGGTTGCTGCTGATCGCCCTCGCCGCGCAGATCACCCTCGGCATCAGCAACGTGCTGTTCCATCTGCCGCTGCCGGTGGCCGTCGCCCATAACGCCGGCGGTGCGGCGCTGTTGCTGACCCTGGTGCTGGTCAATTATCACGCGCGCACCAGTCTGCTGCGGGCGAGCCAACCGGTGCTGGCGCGCTGGCGCTTGAGTGCGCACAAACCTGCCGTCGCGCCCATCGCATTGAAAGGAGAAACGCCATGGCGAGTCTGATCGGCGAGCGTCCAGCGCAAGCGCTGTGGCGCGATTACCTGGAGATGACCAAACCGAAAGTCGTGGTGCTGATGCTGATCACCTCACTGGTCGGCATGTTCCTCGCCACCCGCGCGGGCGTACCGTGGACAGTGCTGGTGTTTGGCAATCTGGGCATTGCCTTGTGTGCCGGTGGTGCGGCGGCGGTCAATCATGTGGTCGATCGGCGTATCGATGCGGTAATGGCGCGCACGCACAAACGTCCGCTGGCCGAAGGCCGGGTCTCACCGGCGGCGGCGTTGACCTTCGCCTTGGTGCTGGCGCTGCTCGGCCAAGCGCTGCTGCTGACCTTCACCAATCAACTGACCGCGTGGCTGACCCTCGCCTCGCTGCTCGGTTACGCGGTGGTCTACACCGGTTTCCTCAAACGCGCTACGCCGCAGAACATCGTCATCGGCGGCCTCGCTGGCGCCGCGCCACCGCTGCTCGGCTGGACGGCCGCCACCGGCCATGTCAGCGCCGAACCGCTGTTGCTGGTGCTGATCATCTTCGCCTGGACCCCGCCGCATTTCTGGGCGCTGGCGATTCATCGCAAGGAGGAATACGCCAAGGCCGACATTCCGATGCTGCCGGTCACTCACGGCGAGCACTACACCAAAGTGCACATTCTGCTGTACACCTTTGCGTTGCTGGCAGTGAGCCTCTTGCCCTACGTGATTCACATGAGCGGCGTGCTGTATCTGGTCAGTGCGCTGGCGTTGGGCGCAAGGTTTCTGCAATGGGCCGTGGTGCTGTACCGTGGCACTCGGCCGCACGCGGCGATCAACACCTTCAAGTACTCTATTTATTACTTGTTCCTGTTGTTCATCGCCCTGCTCGTAGACCACTACTTACTGTTGAACCTATGACCCGAACCCAGAAAACCGTCTTCATCCTCGTCGCCGTGATCGCGTTGATCCTCGGGCTTACCGTCAACAAGGTGCTGAGCGGCAAAGGCCAGGGCGACCCCACGGCACTGATCGACGCCGGGATCATCCTGCTGCCGCAAAGTCGCAACCTGCCGGACGTGACCATGACCGATCAGGACGGCAAACCGGTGGCGATCGATGAGTTGAAAGGCAAGTGGAGTCTGTTGTTCTTCGGCTACACATTCTGCCCGGACATCTGCCCGACCACCCTGGCGCAACTGCGGCAGATCAAGAGTGAGTTGCCGAAAGAGGCTGTGGACAAGTTGCAGATCGTGCTGGTCAGCGTTGACCCGAACCGCGATACGCCCAAGCAGTTGAAGCAGTATCTGGGCTACTTTGATCCGCAGTTTGTTGGCTTGACCCCAACGTCGATCGAAGAGCTGCAGAAAGTGGCGAATGCGGTGAGTATTCCGTTCATTCCGGCCGATACCAGCAAACCGAACTACACCGTCGACCATAGCGGCAATCTTGCGGTGATCGGCCCGGATGGTACGCAGCGCGGGTTTATTCGGGCGCCGTTGAACAATGCCAAGCTGGTGGCACAACTCCCGGCGATGCTTGAGCGCAAGTGACAGCTTAAAAGCCAAGAGCCCCTCACCCTAGCCCTCTCCCAGAGGGAGAGGGGACTGATTGGGGGAAGGTGGGGAAATACGTCAACCTGTAAGCGCTGTGCTGAATCCATAATCGCCAAGATCGTTCAGATCGATGTGCTGTGCCGAATCCATAATCGACTGGATCTCTCAGGTCGATGTAGAACGCAAGACACCTCGGTCGGCACCCTCTCCCTCGGGAGAGGGCTGGGGTGAGGGGCGGATTCACAGCAGGTCCGAAGCCGAGCGCCAGGCACAAAAAAGGGGACGCTCTTGGCGCCCCCTTTTTCATTGCAGCAACCTTAATCAGAACGCCGGCAACACCGCACCTTTGTACTTCTCGGTAATGAACTGCTTCACTTCCGGGCTGTGCAGGGCTGCAGCCAGTTTCTTCATCGCGTCGCTGTCCTTGTTGTCCGGGCGGGACACAAGAATGTTCACGTATGGCGAGTCGTTGCCTTCGATCACCAGCGCATCCTTGGACGGATCGAGCTTGGCTTCCAGCGCGTAGTTGGTGTTGATCAGCGCCAGATCGACTTGGGTCAGCACGCGCGGAATGGTCGCGGCTTCCAGTTCACGGAATTTCAGGTCTTTCGGGTTCGTCGCGATGTCTTTGGTGGTCGACAGAATGTTGGTCGGGTCCTTCAGGGTGATCACGCCGGCCTTGGCCAGCAGCAACAGGGCCCGGCCGCCGTTGGTGGCGTCGTTCGGAATTACCACGTTGGCGCCGCCGGGCAGGTCCTTCAGATCCTTGAGCTTGCTCGAGTACGCGCCCAACGGCTCCAGGTGCACGCCGGTCACGGCGACCAGATCAGTGCCCTTGGCCTTGTTGAACTCATCCAGATACGGCTGGTGCTGGAAGAAGTTGGCGTCCAGGCGCTTTTCCGCAACCTGTACGTTCGGCTGAATGTAGTCGGTGAAGACCTTGACCTTCAGATCCACGCCTTCCTTGACCAGGGCCGGCTTGACGAATTCGAGGATTTCCGCGTGCGGCACCGGGGTGGCGGCGACCGTCAGGGTTTCGGCGTGGGCCGAAAACGCAGCGACGGCAGCGAAAGCAGCGATCAGTTTTTTCATTCAGCTAACTCCTTTTCGGGCGCCCGCCATCTTGGCCAGCGCCTCTCTAGATGATCGAAACCCGTTATTTGCGCGAGAAATGCACGACCAGACGATCGCCAACCATTTGCAGCACTTGCACCAGAATCAACAGCAGCACCACGGTGACGATCATCACGTCGGTCTGGAAACGCTGGTAGCCGAATCGGATCGCCAGGTCGCCCAGACCACCGGCGCCCACCACACCGGCCATCGCCGTGTAGGACACCAGTGTAATCGCTGTCACCGTAATCGCTGCGAAGATGCCCGGACGGGCTTCCGGCAGCAAGGCGTTCATGATGATCTGCCGCGTGGTCGCGCCCATCGACTGGGTCGCTTCGATGATGCCGCGATCGACTTCGCGCAGCGCAGTTTCCACCAGCCGCGCGAAGAACGGCGTAGCACCAACCACCAATGGCGGAATCGCCCCGGCCACCCCCAGCGAGGTGCCGGTGATCAGCACGGTGAACGGGATCATCACGATCAGCAGGATGATGAACGGCAGCGAACGCAAGATGTTCACCACCAACGACAGCACGGCGTAGAGGCCACGGTTTTCCAGCAACTGCCGCGGGCTGCAGAGAAACAGCAGCACGCCCAGCGGCAGGCCGAGCAGCACGGTGAACAGCAGCGAACCGCCGAGCATCAGCATGGTGTCGCCAGTCGCCAGCCAGATTTCGTACCAGTCGATATTGGCGAAGAAACTCATCAGGTCAGCCATTAGCGCAACACCTCCATGTGAACGTCAGCGGCGGTGAAGCGGGCAAACGCCGCTTCCATGTCACCGCCGGTGACAGCGAGGGTCAGTTGCCCGTACGGAATGTCTTTGATGCGGTCGATGCGACCGGCAAGGATGCTGTAGTCGACGCCGGTTTCCCGGGCGACGGTGCCGAGCAGCGGCGCATAGGTCGCTTCGCCCTGGAAGGTCAGACGCACGATGCGCCCAGGCACATGGGCGAAATCGTCGCGCTGTTCGCTCTCGTCGATCTGCTCGCTTTCCTGGACGAAACGCTTGGTGGTCGGGTGCTGCGGATGCAGGAACACATCGGCCACCGGACCCTGCTCGACGATCACGCCGGCGTCCATCACCGCGACCTGATCGCAGACGCGACGGATCACGTCCATCTCGTGGGTGATCAGAACGATGGTCAGTTTCAGTTCGCGATTGATCTCGGCCAGCAGTTGCAGGACCGACGCAGTGGTCTGCGGGTCGAGGGCGCTGGTGGCCTCGTCGCACAGCAGAATTTTCGGCTTGGTCGCCAGCGCGCGGGCGATGCCGACGCGTTGCTTCTGACCGCCGGACAATTGCGCCGGGTACTTTTTCGCATGGTCGGACAGACCGACACGCGCCAGCAACTCGGCCACGCGCTGGTTGATTTCACTGCTCGACAGCTCACCGGCCAGGGTCAGCGGCAAGGCCACATTGTCGGCCACGGTCTTGGAGGCGAGCAGGTTGAAGTGCTGGAAGATCATCCCGACCTGCTGGCGGAAACGGCGCAGGCCGTTGGCGTCCAGTGCGGTGACTTCTTCGCCGTCGACGATGATCTTGCCGCCACTGGAATCTTCCAGGCGATTGATCAGACGCAGCAGGGTACTTTTGCCCGCACCGGAATGGCCAATCAGGCCGAACACCTGGCCGTTCTCGATGGCGAGACTGGTCGGGTGCAGCGCGGGAATATCCTTACCGGCGACGCGGTAAGTCTTGTGGACGTTTTGAAACTCGATCACGTAGCGAACCTTGTGGGGCGCGTTGGAAAAGGATCAGCGGTTAGCCGGGCGCGCATTTTAGCCTGTCCGTATAGAGGTTCTTAGCATTTATTTCGCAATTATCCTTCGATTTGGCAATAACGCGATCAAAGGTCAGATAAACGGAACGGCTGAAACGCTCATCAGTCACTACTTAAGCGACTTGAAACCCTGGGTGCCGTGCCCGGGAATCACTCAAGGGTCTGCGGAAGGCATCCGGGGGCCAAACGAGGAGTTTACGTCTGATGAGCATCAAAAAGCCTGCACCTGATAAAAGCGAATTGGCCGGGACCGATACCCCGGATCGCGCCAACACCAACGCCAAGCTCGACAGCCTGGAAGAATTCCGTTCCGACGCCACCGGTCAGGCACTGCGCACCAACCAGGGTGTGAAGATCGCCGACAACCAGAACACCCTCAAAGCCGGGCCGCGCGGGCCATCGCTGCTGGAAGACTTCATCATGCGTGAAAAGATCACGCACTTTGACCATGAGCGGATTCCGGAGCGCATAGTCCATGCGCGCGGCACCGGGGCGCACGGTTTCTTTCAGACTTACGAGAACCATGCAGCGCTGACCAAGGCCGGCTTCCTACAGGATCCGGGCAAGAAAACCCCGGTGTTCGTGCGCTTTTCCACCGTGCAGGGGCCACGCGGTTCCGGCGACACCGTGCGTGACGTGCGTGGCTTTGCGGTGAAATTCTTTACCGACGAGGGCAACTTCGACCTGGTCGGCAACAACATGCCGGTGTTCTTCATTCAGGACGCGATCAAGTTTCCTGACTTCGTCCACGCGGTGAAACCCGAGCCGCACAACGAAATCCCCACCGGCGGCTCGGCTCACGACACCTTCTGGGATTTCGTTTCGCTGGTGCCGGAATCGGCGCACATGGTGATCTGGGCGATGTCCGACCGGGCGATCCCGAAAAGCCTGCGTAGCATGCAGGGCTTCGGCGTCCACACCTTCCGCCTGATCAACGCCGAAGGCAAATCGCGCTTCGTCAAATTCCACTGGCGCCCAACCGCCGGCACCTGCTCGCTGGTGTGGGACGAGGCGCAGAAGCTCGCCGGTAAAGACACCGACTACCACCGTCGCGACCTGTGGGAAGCGATCGAGATGGGCGACTACCCGGAATGGGAACTGGGCGTGCAGATCGTCGAAGAAGAGAACGAACACGACTTCGACTTCGACATCCTCGACCCGACCAAGATCATTCCCGAAGAAATCGTGCCGATCACCCCGCTGGGCAAAATGACCCTGAATCGCAACCCGGACAACTTCTTCGCGGAAACCGAGCAGGTTGCCTTCTGCCCAGGCCACATCGTGCCGGGCATCGACTTCTCCAACGATCCGCTGCTGCAAGGTCGGCTGTTTTCCTACACCGACACGCAGATCAGCCGACTCGGCGGGCCGAACTTTCATGAGCTGCCGATCAACCGTCCGGTCGCGCCGTTCCATAACGGCCAGCGCGACGCGCAGCACCGCACCACCATCGACAAGGGTCGCGCTTCCTACGAGCCGAACTCGATCGACGGCGGCTGGCCGAAAGAGACCCCGCCGGCGGCACAGGACGGTGGTTTCGAGAGCTATCCAGAGCGCATCGACGCGGCGAAGATCCGCCAGCGCAGCGAGTCGTTCAGCGATCACTTCTCCCAGGCGCGCCTGTTCTTCAACAGCATGAGCGACCATGAGAAAGAGCACATCATCGCTGCCTATAGCTTCGAGCTGGGCAAGGTCGAGCGTGAGTTCATCCGTGCCCGTGAGGTGAACGAGATCCTCGCCAATATCGACCTGACCCTGGCCAAACGCGTCGCGGAAAACCTCGGCCTGCCAGCGCCGACCCAAGGTACGGTCGAAGTACGCAAAACCTCGCTGGAGCAATCGCCAGCGCTCAGCCAGGCCAACCTGCTGCCGGGCAATATCAAGACGCGCAAAGTGGCGATCCTCGCGGCCAATGGCGTTGACGCTGCGGCCATCGATGCGATGAAAAAAGCACTGGAAGCCGAAGGCGCCCACGCAAAACTGCTCGGCCCGACTTCGGCGCCAGTGAAAGCCGCTGACGGCAAGGCATTGCCGGTGGATGCGTCGATGGAAGGCATGCCTTCAATTGCCTTCGACGCGGTATTCGTGCCGGGTGGCGCGGCGTCTATTACCGCATTGAGCGGTGACGGTGTGGCGCTGCATTACCTGCTCGAGGCGTACAAGCACCTGAAGGCGATCGCGCTGCACGGCGAGGCCAAGCAATTGCAGGACTTGTTGAAGCTGGATGCGGATGCGGGGTTGTTGCAGGGTGCGGATGTAGATGCGTTGACCAAGCCGTTCTTCGCCGCGATTGGCGAGCATCGGGTCTGGGCGCGGGAGCCTAAGGCCAAGGCGATTCCAGCTTAAGATCTTTATTGGCTGAGAGGACGCTTTCGCGAGCAGGCTCGCTCCCACAGGTACGCTGCTGCACCTGTGGGAGCGAGCCTGCTCGCGAAGCTTTTTAGGGTTTACGGGGACTCAAGACCATCTGCGCCGGCACTGTGCGCAAGATCTGCTTCTCGATCTGCAAATCAAATTCGGGGTCGAGCTTCTTGACTCGCTTGGTCAGCAAGGTCGCCAGCCAAGGATAATCCGCGGTACGCGGGGCCTGGATGCTGACAGCACATTCATAATTCACTACATCGGCGGCGATCGCATCGAGCTGCCGCTGCAGCTTGTGAATATCACCAATGTTCAGCGCAACCGTGGTGCTCTCGGCGGTCGGGTCGATGACCTTGGCTTTCGGCCGGGCCTCGGCAGCCAGCAGCGCGGCTTCTGCCTTTTCCAGCTCGGCCTTGCGCGCTTCGGTGATCGCGCCATTGACACCACCGGTCAGCGCGGGCGCTTTGGGCATCAAGGCGCGGGCACGGCTCAACGCAGTGGCGGCAGCGTTGACATCACCTTTCTGCAGGACGATCTGGCTGCGGCGCAGGTACGCCTCCGCCAACTGCCGCTGATACTGCTCGAGGGATTGATCGTTGGGGGTCTCGGCCTGCAACGCGGCCAACTGGTCTTCGGCGGTGGCCAGTTCGCTGCTGGCCAGGCTTTGCTCCAGCTGTGCGATGGCCGTAGCCCGCGCATCCGGGACTTCAGCCACCGGCGGCGTGCTTTGGCAGGCGCCCAGCAGCACTGAAAATGCGACAAGGAGCAGATAACGGGAGGCGAACGGCTTCATTCCTGCGACTCTCTAATTGCGCAAAAAGCGGCCAAGTCTACACCCCACGACGGGGCAGAACAAAACTCAACAGAAACAGCGCGGCTGCCGTCACCACGATCGACGGCCCCGCCGGGGTGTCCTTGAACCACGACAACGCCAGCCCGCCGCACACCGCGAGCATGCCCAGCAGGCTCGCGCCGAGGGCCATCTGCTCCGGCGAACGGGCGTGACGCTGCGCCGCAGCCGCCGGAATGATCAGCAGCGAAGTGATCAGCAACACGCCGACGATTTTCATCGCCACCGCGATCACCACCGCGATCAACAGCATCAGCGCCAAGCGTAAACCCGCCACCGGCAGGCCTTCGACCCGCGCCAGCTCTTCATGCACGGTGACCGCCAGCAGCGGCCGCCACAGCGTCACCAGCAACACCAGCACCGCCGCGGTGCCGCCAAGAATCCAGGCCAGGTCGCTCGGACTGATCGCCAGCAAGTCGCCGAACAGATAGGCCATCAGGTCGATCCGCACTTCATGCATGAAGCTTAGTACCACCAGGCCGAGAGAGAGCGTACTCGGCGCAAGAATTCCCAACAGCGTGTCGGAGGCCAAGGGCTGGCGCTGTTGCAGAGTCACCAGCAGCACCGCCAGCAGCAGACAACCGACCGTCACCGCCACCGTCGGGCTGACATCCAGCAAAAAGCCCAGGGCCACACCAAGCAATGCGGCGTGGGACAGTGTGTCGCCGAAATAGGCCATGCGCCGCCACACCACAAACGAACCGAGCGGCCCGGCCACCAGCGCCAGCGCCAGACCTGCAAGCAGGGCATACAAGAGAAAATCAGCCATGCTTGCAGCCGTCTCCATGAACATGAGGTTGCCCGCTCAGCGGGCCTTTGACCACCGAACCATGCAGGTCGTGGGCATGGTCGTGATGGTGGTGATAGATCGCCAGACTCGGCGCATTCTTGCCGAACAGCTCAACGAATGCCGGATCACCGCTGACCTGCTCGGGATGCCCGGAGCAGCAGACGTGGCGGTTGAGGCAGACCACCTGATCGGTGGTGCTCATCACCAGATGCAAATCGTGGGACACCATCAGCACGCCGCAACCGTGGCGGTCGCGCAGACGGGTGATCAGGCTGTACAGCTCGGCCTGCCCAGCCACGTCGACGCCCTGCACCGGTTCGTCGAGCACCAACAGCTCAGGCTCACGCAGCAGGGCCCGAGCCAGCAGCACGCGCTGCATTTCGCCGCCGGAAACGCTCTGCACCGGGCTGTCGATCACGTGTTCGGCGCCGACTTCCTTCAGCGCGGCCAAGGCGCGCGGACGATCGACGCCGGGCACCAGGCGCAGAAAGCGCAGCACTGAGAGCGGCAGCGTCGGATCGACGTGCAGCTTCTGCGGCATGTAGCCGACGCGCAGCTTCGGCTTGCGCCAGACGCTGCCGCTGTTCGGCTTCAACAGCCCAAGCACGGCGCGCACCAGGGTGGTCTTGCCGGCGCCGTTGGGGCCGATCAGGGTGACGATCTGGCCCGGCTCGACGCTCAGCTCGATGTTGTCCAGCACGGTCTGCCCGGCAAATGTGACGGCGACCTGCTCCAGACGGATCAGCGCGTTGCTCATCAGGCCCCCTGGCAACCGGCGCACAGGCCGACCACTTCGACCGTCTGCGCTTCGACGATGAAACCGACCTCTTTGGCGCTGCTGATGATCGCGTCACTGATCACTTTTTGCTCAAGTTCGATGGCGGCGTGGCACTCACGGCAGATCAAAAACTGGCCCTGATGCGCATGTTCCGGGTGCACGCAGCCGACAAAGGCGTTGAGCGAGGAGATGCGATGAACCAGGCCGTTTTCCAGGAGGAAATCCAATGCGCGGTACACCGTTGGCGGCGCGGCACGGCGGCCGTCCTGTTCGCTGAGCACGGCGAGGATGTCATAGGCACCCAGCGGCTTGTGGCTCTGCCAGACCAGTTCCAGCACCCGGCGGCGCAACGCGGTCAGACGCAAACCTTTCTGCGCGCACAAGGTATCGGCCTCGGACAGAGCGCTGTGCACGCAATGGGAGTGGTCGTGGGGACGGCTGGCAATCGGTGTAATAGGCATGAGCGGCGACGAGATTTGCTGGAGACGTTATTATGTTACCCGTTCTCGCTTCCCTGAGTGGTCATCGTGTCCCGACTTTTTTCTGTTTTTGTGGCTTTTACTGCCAGTTTTCTGCTGATCGGTACGGCGCAGGCCGAGGTCAAAGTGCTCACCAGCATCAAACCGTTGCAGCTGATTGCCGCTGCCGTGCAGGACGGCGTAGCGATTCCCGAAGTTTTACTGCCGCCGGGTGCGTCGCCGCACAATTACGCACTGCGCCCATCCGACGTACGGAAGGTGCAGTCGGTCGATCTGCTCTACTGGATCGGCCCGGACATGGAAGGTTTCCTGCCGCGGGTACTCGGCGGTCGCAGCCTGCCGAGCGTCGCAGTGCAGGATCTACCGGGCCTCAAGCTGCGGCATTTCGGCGCGGACAACCATTCCCATGCCGAAGAAGCCGACGAGCATGACCACGACCATCGCCCCGGCTCGCTGGACGCGCACTTATGGCTGTCACCGGACAACGCCCGGGTGATCGCCGACAAAATGGCCGCCGACCTCAGCGCCGCCGACCCGGCCAATGCCCAGCGTTATCAGAGCAATGCCAAAGCCTTCGATGAACGTCTGGATGCGCTCGATCAGCGCTTGAAGAAACGTCTGGCCAATGTTGAAGGCAAGCCGTACTTCGTCTTTCACGAGGCGTTTGATTATTTCGAAGATGCTTACGGCTTGAAGCACGCGGGCGTGTTCGCGGTGGCCGCCGAAGTACAGCCCGGCGCCCAGCATGTCGCGGCGATGCGCAAGCGTTTGCAGGAAGTAGGCAAGACTTGCGTATTCAGCGAGCCACCGTTGCGTCCGCGTCTGGCGGAAACGCTGGTGGCCGGTTTGCCGGTGAAACTGGCGGAACTGGATGCGTTGGGTGGTTATACGCCGGCGACGGCTCAGGGCTATGAGCAGGTGCTGGAAAAGCTCGGCAATGATCTGGCCGGGTGCCTGGAATCGCTGTAACAACACAAAACCTGTGGGAGCGAGCCTGCTCGCGAAAGCGGTGGGTCAGTCAGCAAAAATGCTGAACGGGCCGCCGCCTTCGCGAGCAGGCTCGCTCCCACAGGTTCGTGTTTGCTAGGCGAATCTACTTAGAGGGCAAAAGGCAACGGCGTACTGACCTTCTGCCGCTGTGCCAGGCG
The DNA here is from genome assembly GCF_036283065.1 of Pseudomonas moraviensis subsp. stanleyae. Classification (GTDB taxonomy): domain Bacteria; phylum Pseudomonadota; class Gammaproteobacteria; order Pseudomonadales; family Pseudomonadaceae; genus Aquipseudomonas; species Aquipseudomonas stanleyae. The sequence goes on along the minus strand of NZ_JAADJI010000011.1, from coordinate 246,910 downwards.
CTGCTCGAACTCCCGCGGATCATGAATCAACACGTCCTGCCCGGCGAACTGCTCGGCGGCGATCAAGCGTGACAGCCAGAACCGCACACAAGCGACGCGCAACATCGTCGGCCACAATTCAGCCTCGGCCGCCGTGAAGGGCCGAAGCGCCGCGTAGGCCCCGAGAAACGCTCGGGCCCGTGGGCCATCGATCACGCCCGCTTCATCCGAGCACCAGTCGTTCAACGCGATTGCCACGTCGTACAGCATCGGCCCCGAACAGGCGTTGTAGAAGTCGATCAACCCGGTCAGGTGAGTGCCTTCGAACATGGCGTTGTCGCGAAACAGATCGGCGTGGATGTTCGCCCGCGGCAGCGCGAGGATGCGGTCCTTCTGCGCAGTGATTTCATCGAGAGCCTTTTGCAGCAAGGCCTGCGGCTCATCACTCAAGTGGGACAGGAACTCGCCGCCCTCCTCCAGCATCCAGTCCAGACCGCGATCGGTCTTGCGCTTGATCATCCGCTCGCCCTGAGTCGCCAGGTGCAGATGCGCCTGCAACTCGCCGACCTGTACACAATGCTGGGCGTTGGCGACTTTGATGTGCTTGCCGGACAGGCGCGGTTGTAGCAGCGCCGGTTTGCCTTTTAGCTCACGCAACGCCACGCCGTCCGTGGTGCGCAGTGCGTAAGGCACCGGCAGATCGGCTTCGTGCAGCACGTCGAGCAGGTCGATGAAGAACGGCATCTCCTGCACCGGGCCGCGTTCGACCAGAGTCAGGACAAACTCGCCCTGCTCCAGGCTGATGAAGAAATTGGTGTTTTCGCTGCCGGCGGCGATCCCCTGGAAATCAAGCAGGCGGCCAAGCCCGTAAGGGGCGAGAAAGGTTTCCAGCTCGGGCCGAGCCAGGGGAGTGAACACAGACATGTCTTAACTGCCAGTACGGGCGCTGCAACCGCGGCGCCGGGTGAATTAAAAACCTACCATTCGAAGATCTTCCATGACGGAATCAGCATATCCGGCTGATCCGAGCGGATGAAATTGGCATCCGTACCGTCGGCGCGTACCAGAAAGTACGGCGGCGCGCCCTTCGGCGTGACTTTGATCGCATACAGGAAACCGTTCTGGCGGAACTCCTGAATGGTCTTGTCGCCCTCCGTGCGGATGGTGACCTCGGGGTCGCCGCCCGGCGCATCATCCGCCGCGATCGCGGCCAGTGGTGAGACAGCGATCAACCCGACCAGCAGCAAGCGATTTAACGTACGCATGATAACCTTGTCCCTTTGTCGTCAACGGTCCCGCTATTCTAGCCCCGGACCCGCCGAAAAGGTTGATCCTGCTCATGAGCCAAGCCCCCCTCGTCCTGGTGGACGGTTCGTCTTACCTGTACCGCGCCTTTCATGCACTGCCACCACTGACCACGTCCAAAGGCCTGCCGACCGGCGCGGTCAAAGGCGTACTGAACATGCTCAAGAGTCTGCGCAAGCAGTACCCGGACAGCCCCTTCGCCGTGGTGTTCGACGCCAAGGGCGGGACATTCCGCGATGAGATGTACGCCGAATACAAGGCCAACCGGCCGAGCATGCCCGATGACATGCGCGTGCAGATCGAGCCGCTGCACCAGAGCGTGATCGCCCTCGGCTTCCCGCTGCTGTGCGTGGACGGCGTCGAGGCCGACGATGTGATCGGCACCCTCGCCCGCAGCAGCGCGGCGGCGGATCGGCCGGTGATCATCTCCACCGGCGACAAGGACATGGCGCAACTGGTCGACGGCCACATTACCTTGGTCAACACCATGTCCGGTAGTTCGATGGATGTGGAAGGCGTGAAGGAGAAATTTGGCGTCGCACCGGAGCAGATCATCGATTATCTGGCGCTGATGGGCGATTCCTCCGACAACATTCCGGGCGTGCCAGGCATCGGCCCGAAAACCGCCTCCGGCCTGCTGGTCGGCGTCAACGGCGGCCTGAAAGAGCTGTACGAAAATCTGGATATCGTGCCGACCCTGCCGATTCGAGGGGCGAAAACCCTGGTGGCCAAGCTCGAAGAGCACAAGGAAATGGCTTTCCTTTCCTATCAACTGGCAACCATCAAGATCGACGTGCCGCTGGATATCGGCCTCGACGATCTGCAGATGGGTCAGGAAGATCCGGCCAAACTCTATGAGCTCTACACCCTGCTGGAATTCAAGAGCTGGCTCAATGATCTGGATCGCGACGCCAAGCGCCTGGAACTGAGCGCGACGGCCGAGCCTGCGCCCGTGCATGATCTGTTCAGCGCCCCACAAGCCGAGGCAGCCGCTGCCCCTGCCGAAGCGGTGTACGAAACCATCCTCGATCAGGCGCGCTTTGACGTCTGGCTGGAAAAACTGCGCAACGCCAGGCTGATCGCTTTCGACACCGAAACCACCGGCATCGACGCGCAGCAGGCGCAACTGGTCGGTCTGTCCTTCGCCGTGCAGGCCAACGAAGCCGCGTACATTCCGCTGACCCACTCCTACATCGGCGTGCCGGAGCAACTGGATCGCGACACCGTGCTACGTGCACTCAAGCCGATCCTGGAAGACCCGAACAAGCTCAAGGTCGGCCAGCACGCCAAGTTCGACATGAACATCCTGGCCAACTGCGCGATCGGCGGTGATCAGAGTGAAGGCATCAGCGTGCAAGGCATTGCCTTCGACACGATGCTTGAGTCCTACGTGCTCAACTCCACCGCGACCCGCCACGACATGGACAGCCTCGCGCAGAAGTACCTCGACCACACCACGGTGAGCTTTCAGGACATCGCCGGCAAAGGGGCCAAGCAACTGACCTTCGACCAGATCGCCCTGGAACAGGCCGGTCCATACGCCGCCGAAGACGCCGACATCACCCTGCGTCTGCATCAGACTTTGTTCGAGAAGCTCAGCGCGATTCCGAGCCTGGCCAGCGTGCTGACTGATATCGAAATTCCGCTGGTGCCGGTGCTGGCGCGCATCGAACGCCAGGGCGCGTTCGTCGATGCCGAACTGCTCGGCATCCAGAGCATCGAGCTGGGCAACAAAATGGTCGCGCTGGAGCGTGAGGCCTTCGAGATTGCCGGGGAGGAATTCAACCTTGGCTCGCCGAAGCAACTGGGGGTGATTCTCTATGAAAAGCTCGGCCTGCCGGTGCTGAAGAAAACCGCCAAGGGCCAGCCGTCCACCGCTGAAGAGGTGCTGGCGAAACTCGCCGAGGACGATCACCGCTTGCCGAAGGTGCTGATGGAGCACCGCTCGATGAGCAAGCTGAAAAGCACTTATACCGATCGCCTGCCGGAACAGATCAACCCGCGCACCGGGCGCATTCATACTTCGTATCATCAGGCCGTGGCCTCGACCGGTCGACTGTCTTCGAGTGATCCGAACCTGCAGAACATCCCGGTGCGTACCGCCGAAGGCCGGCGCATTCGTCAGGCGTTCGTCGCGCCGAAGGGCTACAAGCTGCTGGCGGCGGACTACTCGCAAATCGAACTGCGGATCATGGCGCACCTGTCCCGCGACGAAGGCCTGATGAACGCCTTCCGCAACAACCTCGACGTGCACACCGCGACCGCTGCCGAGGTATTCAAGGTCGAGCTTGAGCAAGTGACCTCGGACCAGCGCCGCAGCGCCAAGGCGATCAACTTCGGTCTGATCTACGGCATGGGCGCGCAGAAGCTCGGCAAGGACATCGGCGTCGACACCAAGACCGCCAAGGCTTACATCGACACTTACTTCGCGCGTTATCCAGGCGTTCGCGAATACATGGAGCGCACCCGCGCGCAGGCGGCGGATCAGGGTTACGTCGAAACGTTCTTCGGTCGTCGCCTGTACCTGCCGGAGATCAACTCGAACAAGCCGCAAGAACGCGCTGCTGCTGAGCGCACGGCAATCAACGCGCCGATGCAGGGCACGGCGGCGGACATCATCAAGAAAGCCATGGTGGCGGTGGATAACTGGCTGGCGACGTCGGGGCTGGATGCCCGGGTCATTCTGCAGGTGCACGATGAACTGGTGCTGGAGGTTCGCGAGGATCTGGTCGAGCAGGTCAGTGCCGAGATTCGTACGCACATGAGCGAAGCGGCAATACTGGATGTGCCGCTGCTGGTGGAAGTTGGCGTGGGCAATAACTGGGATGAGGCGCACTGAGTCATTTTCGGGCGGCATCGCCGCGACCTGCTGTCGCGGCGCGCCCGGTGAAACGGGCTTAGACCGATAAATGCTTGAGGCTATTCCAAAGCTTTTTGAAAAAAATCTGAACTAATCTGCGGGTCGCACACTCAGAGGTACTGAATGGCTGGTGAAGCCCTTCGATGCTCCTATGTTGTGTTAAGTGTTGGCAGATATCTGAACCCCGCCCTAGCGGTTCGGAACTTAGACCCCGGAATTCTCCCTCCCCACTGAATCCCGGGGCTTTTTTTGCCTCAAAACTGGCTTTGATGCCGTCATGCCGCGTTAAAAGCACCGCTAAAAATGCTCATTTAGGTCCCCTAAAGTCGAGCGCGACCCCGGCCGTTTTAGCGGTGCTTTTGCCTTGCCTGACAGCACCTCAGACAGTTTTGAACTTGTCTTACTCGCCGGCGGCCTCGGTGTTTTTGTCTGCCAGTTCCATCCAGTTGGCCAGTACGGTGTAGGCCTCTTCCAGGCCCATGCGTTTTGGCGCGGAAAACAGTTGGATGGTGATCGAGTCGCCCCAGCCTTTGCGGATTTCCGACTGCACTTTCAGCAGAGTGTTCTTGGCTGCGCCGTAGGTGAGCTTGTCGGCCTTGGTCAGCAGGATGTGCATCGGCATGCCAGCGGCGACGGCCCAGTCGAGCATCAGCAGGTCGAAGTCGGTCATCGGATGGCGGATGTCCATCATCAGAATCAGACCTTTCAGACTCTCCCGACCACCGAGGTAAGCCTCAAGGTGGCGCTGCCAGTGTTGCTTGAGCGGGATCGGTACTTTTGCATAACCGTAGCCCGGCAGGTCGACCAGACGGCGATCATCGTCTAGCTTGAAGAAGTTCAACAGCTGTGTGCGACCTGGAGTTTTCGAGGTGCGCGCCAGGCTGGCGTGGGTCAGGGTGTTCAGCGCGCTGGATTTGCCAGCGTTGGAACGACCGGCAAACGCCACTTCGAAGCCTTCGTCGTCAGGGCATTGATCGACTTTGGCGGCACTGAGCATGAATGTGGACTGTTGGCACAGGCCGAGGATGGGATTCTTGAGTTGCATGGGATTTCCGATGTGGGCGGCGCCGGGAATGGGCGCGGAACGCGGTGTCGCTTCCGTTTCAGTGACGCCAGTATATAATGCCGCAGATTTTGTGTGTGCTTTGTCCCAGCGAAGGATGAAGTTCACGAGAGCGCCAGACTTTGATTGCGCATTAGAACGCAGAACGCTCTCAACCCTGAAAAGGTCGTTTTATGACGAAATGGCTGCTGGCTGCCGGAGTCTTGATGCCGCTTTACAGCGCACAGGCTACACAGGATCCGGAAGCTGTGTACAACCGTGTTTGTGGTGCCTGTCATTCCGGCCAACTACCCATGGCGCCCGCAAGAGGCGATCAGGAAGCTTGGACGCCGAGGTTGGCGAAAGGTATGGGGACGCTGGTGCAACACGTGACCCAGGGTTTCAAGGCGATGCCGCCGCGTGGTTTGTGCATGGACTGCAGTGCCGAGGATTACCAGGCCATCATCCTGTGGATGAGCGAGAGTAAACCCGGTCCATAACTTAACCCTTAGCCGTAGTTGGATTAGCTGATGAACAAATTGATCGTGAGTCTGCTGTTGACCGTGGGAATTTCAGGCGTCGCCCATGCTGCCGGCGATGCCGCAGCAGGCCAGGCCAAAGCCGCCGTGTGCGGGGCCTGCCATGGCCCGGACGGCAACAGCATGGCGCCGAACTTTCCGAAACTGGCCGGTCAAGGTGAACGCTACCTCGACAAGCAATTGCACGACATCAAGTCGGGCAAGCGCGTGGTGCTGGAAATGACCGGGTTGCTGACCAACCTGAATGATCAGGATCTCGCTGACATTTCCGCTTACTTCGCCAGCCAGAAAGGCAGCGTTGGTGCCGCCGATCCGAAGATCGTCGCGCGCGGTGAAGCATTGTTCCGTGGCGGCAACCTGGAAAAAGGCCTGCCAGCCTGCACCGGTTGCCACTCTCCGAATGGCGCCGGCAACGCCGCTGCAGGCTTCCCGCATCTGGGTGGCCAGCACGCTCAATACATCGCCAAGCAACTGACCGATTTCCGCAAGGAAGTCGACGGTCGCGCCAATGACGGCGACGCGATGACCATGCGCACCATCGCGCGCAAGCTGAGCGACGAAGACATCGCTGCGGTTTCCAGCTACATCCAGGGCTTGCACTGAGACCCTGATTCGAGGGTTGCACGAGGCGCGTAACGCCTGCCACGTTAACGCTCGATTAATCCTTCGCAGCAAGTATAAAAAGGGTGGCTTTGGCCGCCCTTTTTTGTGGCCGCTGCCGTTACACTACAGCACTCATGCCCGCCAGGATCTGTGTCGAAACAGGTCGAGCGAGGCGACCCAAATTGTTCAGGAGTAAAGCATGCGTAATCTGATCATCAGCGCCGCCCTCGTCGCTGCCAGCCTGTTCGGCGTCACCGCCCAGGCCGCTGAAGCCCCTGCCGCCCCTTACGTCGAACTGGCCAACCCGGTCCCGGTTGCAGTGCCTGGCAAGATCGAAGTGGTCGAGCTGTTCTGGTACGGCTGCCCGCATTGCTACGCGTTTGAACCGGTGATCAATCCATGGGTGGAAAAACTGCCGTCCGACGTCAATTTCGTGCGCATTCCTGCCATGTTCGGCGGCCCATGGGACGCTCATGGCCAGATGTTCCTCACACTGGAAGCCATGGGTGTCGAGCATCAGGTGCACAACGCCGTGTTCAACGCCATTCAGAAAGAACACAAGAAGCTCACCGACAAGAACGACATGGCTGACTTCCTCGCCACTCAGGGCGTGGACAAGGACAAGTTCCTCGCCACTTTCGACTCGTTCGCCATCAAGGGTCAGATCGTCAAGGCCCGTGAGCTGGCCAAGAAGTACGAAATCACCGGCGTGCCAACCATGATCGTCAACGGTAAATACCGCTTCGACATCGGCTCTGCCGGTGGTGCCGAGCAAGCACTGAAACTGGCTGACGATCTGGTCGCCAAAGAGCGAGCGGCTAACAAGGCAGCTGCCAACTAAGCGCGGCATTCGCCATGCGCCGCTGGAAATCCGAACGCATCGTTGGCCTGCATGATCCGCAGGTCAACGAGCTTCACCTGGCGTCTACGGGCCTGCCCGCGGACCAGCGTCTGCGCTTGCTCAGTTTCAACATTCAGGTCGGCATCAGCACCGAGCGCTATCGGCATTACCTGACCCGCAGCTGGCAGCATCTGCTGCCGCACACCGGGCGTTCCGGCAATCTGCAGAAAATCGGTGACCTGCTCGGCGACTTCGATCTGGTCGCGCTGCAGGAAGCCGACGGCGGCAGCCTGCGTTCGGGCTACGTCAATCAGGTCGAACACCTGGCCCACCTCGGCGCCTTTCCCTACTGGTATCAACAACTCAATCGCAACCTCGGTCGACTGGCCCAGCACAGCAATGGCGTGCTCAGTCGCCTGAAGCCGTGGGCGATCGAGGATCACCCGCTGCCCGGTCCGAAAGGTCGCGGCGCGATCCTGCTGCGCTTCGGTGAAGGTCCGGAAGCGCTGGTGGTGGTGATGATGCACCTGGCCCTCGGCGCGCGCACGCGCAGCCTGCAACTGGCCTACATTCGTGATTTGATCAGCGGTTACAAGCACCAGGTGCTGATGGGTGACATGAACACCCATGCCAGCGACCTGCTCGAACACTCGCCGTTACGCGATCTCGGCCTGCTGGCCCCGCAGGTGGAAGCGACCTTCCCCAGCTGGCGCCCACAGCGTTGCCTTGATCATATTCTGCTCAGCCCGACCCTGACCCTGGAAAGGGTCGAGGTGCTGGCCCAGCCCATTTCCGATCACCTGCCGGTCGCGGTGGAAATTCGTCTGCCGGGTTCGCTCACGGCCGACGCATTGCCCGCGTTGAGCCCTGCCCCTCGCGGAACCTGTGAATGAGCGACGACGCCCAGCGCTGGAAAGAGAAGTACCTCAAGAGCATCGAACAGCAGGACAAGCTCGAACGCCGCTGGGCCGCGCGACTCGACCTGCTGCGGCGCGGGCTGGTGCGCAGCACGCTGGCGGCCGAAGGCACCGACAAGGCTGTCGATCAGTGCATGAAGGAAATGCGCGAAGTGGTGCGCACCGATGACATGGACGCCGGCCTCGCCGCCTTGCTGCCGCGCCTGGAAAAAGCCGTACTCGACTCAGAGCAGCGCCGCGAAACCCGCATCGATCAGGTCAGCACCGCGCTGACCGCGCTGGTCACCCAGTTGCAGGCCCTCCCTTTGCCGCGCGAAGTCGCGCAACCGCTGAAGAAATTTGCCAAACAACTGGACAGTCGCGTCGGTCAGGCGCGGGAAATGCCCCTGCTGCTGAGCGAGCTCAGTGGCTTGCAGGGCAAGGCCTTGAGTCAGTTGGAGACGCCTGCCGAGCCGGGCCGTCCGGGGTTGTTGCAGCGTTTGTTTGGCAGTCGTGACAGTGAGGACGCCGCTGCTCCAACGGCAGACCCGTCGGTAGCATTAGCGCCGCAGCTGGTCGCCACCGCGCAACCGGAACCGGAGCCTGCGCAAATGGCGCCGGTCGCGGACGCTGAGCCGGCGAGTGTGGCTCCCGCCGCCGTCGAAGCGCCGCTGCAGGCCGCGCCCGAACCGCAAATCGTTGCGTTCTCTACGCCCGCCGTCACCGTTGAACCCGAGCCGGCGCCGGTTGAGCCAGCCGCTCCCGCCGCGCCAGGCCCCGTTGCGCCACCGCTTGCAACCGAAGCATTCAACCCCGACGAACTGAGCCATCCCGGCGATCCGTCGCCGCTGATCCTCGACAGCCTGCCCGTGCCCGAGCCGATCGCCCAAGCCCTGGCCGCCATCGATCCGAATCAGCTGGAACACGACATCCTCTTCGCCCTGCCGGATTCGCCGGAGCCGTCCTACAGCTCCGTGGCCAGGCATATCGAAGACACGCTGATCGGCCTGCTCGACGATCTGACCCTGCCCGAGCGTCACCGCCCACAAGCCGAGGCCATGCGCGAACGGCTCAAGCACGGGCTGAACTGGTACGAGCTGCTACCAATCCTCGACGATCTCGCGACTTTGATGCTGGCGATTACCGACAGCGGTCAGCACGAATTCGAAGCCTATCTGCAACAACTCAACGAACGCCTCGAAGCGTTTCAGAGCAACCTGCAAGCGGCCAGCGAAGGGCATGCCGACAACAGCTCGGCGGCGCGGGCCATGGACACGCAGATCCGTGAACAGGTCGACGGCTTGCAGAGCAGCGTCCAGCAAGCAGCCGACCTCGATGACCTCAAGCATGTGCTGGAGAATCATCTGGAGGGTCTGCTCGGCACCATGGACCAGCACCAGAAACAGCGCGACGCCCGCGAGCAGGAAGTCGCCGCCAGACTCAAGAGCCTGTCGGAGCGCGTGGCGCATATGGAACAGGAAGCCCTGGGTTTTCGCGAACACCTTGAGGAACAGCGGCAGAAAGCCTTGATCGACCCGCTGACCGGCCTGCCCAACCGCGCGGCGTGGAGTGAACGCCTCGCGCATGAAATCCAGCAATGGCAGCAGCACGGCAACACCTTGAGTCTGGCGATGCTCGACCTCGATCACTTCAAGCATATCAACGACAACTACGGCCACCTGGCCGGCGATAAAGTGCTGAAGATCATCGCCACGGTGCTGCGCAAACGCCTGCGCGGCTCGGATTTCATTGCTCGCTTCGGCGGCGAAGAGTTCGTGCTGTTACTGCCGGCAACGCCGCCAGCGGTAGGCGCGAAACTGCTGGAAACCCTGCGTGCGGCGATCGAGGCCTGCCCTTTTCACTTCAAGGGCGAACGAGTGACCATCACGATATCCATGGGGCTGGCTTCTTTCAGGGTGGGAGAACACAGCGATCTGGTGCTGAAAAGAGCCGATCAGGCGCTGTATCGGGCGAAAAACGCCGGACGCAATCGTGTGGAGCTGGGCTGAGGCAATTGTTCCATTTTGTTTAAATCCGCCCGTTGGCGGCCTCTCGCCAAATCCGTACGTTACACTGTTGCATTATTGTCTTCTGCGTATCGTCCTTTGCCATGAAACTCCTTTCTCTTGTCGCCTCGCTGCTTTTCCTCGCTGGTTGCGCCAGCGGCCCGCGCTACGACACCACTCATCCTTCGGCCAATTACGACAGCCGCATCCAGTTCGTCGTAGTGCATTACACCTCGGCATCGCTGGAGCGTTCGCTGCAATTGCTGACCCATGGCGAGGTCAGCAGCCATTACCTGATCGGCGATGACAAGGGCGCCACGATCTATAAGCTGATGGATGAGAACCAGCGCGCCTGGCATGCGGGCGAGAGTCAGTGGCAGGGCCGCACCTGGTTGAACTCCAGCTCCATCGGCATCGAAATCGTCAATCCCGGCTACAAGGACACCCCGACCGGGCGCCTGTGGTACCCGTACAGCGAGGCGCAGATCCAGTCGCTGATCACCTTGCTCAAGGACATCAGCCAACGCAACGGCATCAGCCCCCGGCACATCATCGGTCACAGCGACATCGCGCCGCTGCGCAAGCTTGATCCGGGTCCGCTGTTCCCGTGGAAACGTCTTGCCGCCGAAGGCCTTGGCCTGTGGCCGAACGAGCAAGCGGTGGCGCGGCAGCAGGCTGTATTCAACACCAGCCCATTGCCGGAAATCGGCTGGTTCCAGGCGCAACTCGCGCGGCTGGGTTACGACACGCCGCAGACCGGCGAACTGGATGTCGCCACGCGCCACGTCCTTGCCGCGTTCCAGATGCACTATCGCCCTGCCCGCTTTGACGGCACGCCGGATGCACAAACCGCAGCACTTCTCCTGGTGCTCAACCAGACAAAATAATGACGCCCGCCCGACGGTCAGGGCGAAATTGCAATCAGCAGCTATAACTCATGGTAATTCTTCGGAAAATTCCTGATGGCTGCGACCCGAGAGACGCTGCGTAGCTGGTTCTATCGCCCTGTTTTTTTGGCGATGATCGCGGCTGTCCTCAGTGCCAGCCTGCTGATCGCCGGCGGTATGTTCGCGGCGATGCGGCAGATGGAAATGCGCGAGAGCCAGGAAATGAACGCCCAGGGTGAGCGTTTCCTCGCGCGCCTCGAACAATTGTTCGGCCAGTTGCGCGAAAGCCTCGACGATCTGGAGGCCCAGCCCTTGCGCGGCTGCGACGAGGAAATGATCGCGACCTTGCAGCAAGTCACCTTCAACTATCGCTTCGTCTATGAAGCTGCCTATATGGACGCGTCGCGATTCTGCTCCAATCGCCCGCGCCAGGAAGGCCTGTCACTGGATCGCGCGCCGGACATCCATGGCCCGACCTACAGCTATTGGCTGAACACCACCACCGAACCCGATGAAAACCGCGCGGCGCTGATGCTCGGCCGTGGGAACTTTCGCGTCGCCACCTCGCGCGGGCATCTGACCGACATGGTCGATCTGTCGCCCGGCAGCAGCCTGCTGGTGGTGCTCGATCACGGTACTCGCGCGATCCCGGTGCTCGGCTATGCACAAATTTGGCCGCCGACTGAACCCTGGCCACCGAAAAGCCGCGATGCGCTGCAGGTGACGCAAACGCGGCTGATCTACCGCATGCCCACCAACAACCCGGAATACCAGCTGGTACTGATTACGCCGCGCACGGGCATGCACGTCCCGGCTGTGTGGTGGTGGCTGTTGCCGGTGTGCCTGATCGCCGGGGCCATTGTCGGCTTTCTGACCTTGCTGCTGGTGCGCCAGCGGCAATCGCTGGATGCCGAGCTGCACGGGGCGATCCGTCGGGGTGAGTTGCAGGTGTTGTATCAACCGATCTTCGACCTCGACAGCCGCAACTGCGTCGGCGCCGAAGCCCTGCTGCGCTGGCGGCGACCGGACGGCACGCTGACCAGTCCCGATCTGTTCATACCGATGGCGGAGAATACCGGACAGATCCGGCAGATGACCGATTTCGTGTTGCAGCGTTTGCTCGAACAACTCGGCCAGTTACTGCGCGCCAACCCGCAGCTGTATATCTCGGTCAATCTCGCGGCGTGCGATGTGATGGTGCCGCGCATCGGCCAGGTCATGGCGCGCCTGCTGGCGCTGCACCGTGTCGCCGCGCGGCAGATTGCCTTCGAAGTCACCGAGCGTGGGCTGATCGATGTGGTGGTGGCGCGGGAAAATCTGCAAGCCTTGCGTGACGTCGGTCATCAGGTGCTGATCGACGACTTCGGCACAGGCTATTGCAGCCTCGCCTACCTGCAGACTTTGCCGGTGGACTGCCTGAAAATCGACAAAGCCTTTATTGATGCGCTGGGCCATGACGCGGCGAGCAGCGGCGTCGCGCCGCACATCATTCACATGGCGCAGGCGCTGGATCTGAAGGTGATTGCCGAAGGCATCGAGCTGGAATCCCAGGCGACCTTGCTCAGCAGTGAGGGGGTGAAATTCGGTCAGGGCTGGTTGTTCGCTCACGCACTGAGCGCCGTGCAGTTCATCGAACTGATCACCCGCGGCAGGCGCCTCGCCGGGCGGCGTATGGACGACGAAGCCTAGACCGCCAGCGCCATGTAGAACTGGGTGCCCTGCCCCGGCCGCGAATAAACGCCCATGCGTCCGCCGTGTAACTGAACGATTTCCTTGCACAGCGCCAGGCCGAGCCCGGCGCCACCCTTCTTGCGACCGACCTGCACGAACGGCTCAAAGATCCGCCCCTGTTGGCCGTAGGCAATGCCTTCACCGTTGTCTTCGACGCTGATGATCACCCGCTCGCCATGGCGCCGCGCCTGCAAACGGATCTGGCCGTCGCGGGCGGTATGGCGCAGGGCGTTGTCGATGAGATTGTCGAGGACACGATCGAGTTGCGCCTGATCGGCCTGCAAACGTGGCAACGGCCCTTGAATCTCGACGTTCAGCGCAACACCTTTGGCCGCAGCCGCGTCGGCAAAGCGCAGCTGCGCCTGCTCCAGCAAGTCCTCAATGGAACATGGCGCCAGGGTGAGTTTCTGCAAACCGTTCTGGTAGCGCGAGAAGTTGAGCAAGTCGTTGATCAATTGCATCAGACGCTGCATTTCTTCATTGACCGTATCCAGCAGGTCAGCCTCGCGCGACTCCGCCGGGAACTTGGCCCGCTCACGAAACAGCCCGAAGGCCATGTGCATGCCCGTCACCGGCGTACGCAATTCATGGGAAGCGCGCAGCACAAATTCGCTGCGAACCCGCTCGAATGCACGCTGTTCGGTGACATCGTGCAGGACCATGACCGCACCGAGAATATGCCCTTGGGTGTGGCTGACCGGCGTCAGGCTATAAGTCAGGAGGCGCGATTCGCCATCGACTTCGATACTCAGATCTTCCGGCGCCCGCTCCAGCGTGCCGCCGCGCAGCACCAGTTGCAGTTGTGCATCCAGTTCCGGGCGGCCGAGTGCAGTGCCCAGGCCTTGGCCGAGACGATCATCTTCCCAACCCAACTGGCGCTGAGCCACCGGGTTGAGATGCTCGAGCTGGCCTTGCCGATCGATCATCAGCAAGCCGTCATCGATGCTGTCGAGTACCGCCTGCAAACGTTGTTGACCGGCCAACAGCTCATCGACATTCATCGCCTGATGTTCGCGCAGCGCCTCGGCCATCAGACCAAAGCGCCGCGACAACAGGTTGACTTCCATGGCCGTGGAAATCGGCAGGGTCACGTCGTAGTTACCCTGGCCGATGTTATCGGCAGCCTTGGCCAGCGCTTCGATCGGCGCGCCAAAGCGTCGGGCAATACCCTGAGCAGTGACGAAACCGATGATCAACACCGCCAGACCGACCAGACCAAGCAGCCCGGCGATGAGTAACGCGCGTTCACGCGCGGCGTGTTGCACCTCGTTGATACTGTCCAGTGCGTGTTTGTGCTCAGTGATCAACCCATTACGGAGGATATTGAAGCGCTCGCGGAAATCCGCGCTGGTGCTGGCGTCTTTCGCCGCTTCGGCAGTCACGTCGAATGAGGCGAGGAAGTTGAGGTAATCGGCCTTGGCCTGGCGGAACCCGTAAGGTTGGTCGTCGCCCTCCTGCTGCTGGGCGATGCCTTGGTCGAGCAACTGGAAGTAATGCTGCTTGGACGCCTCGAACGCAACGGGGTCGGGCTTTTCGGCGAGCATGATGATCAATTGATCACCGAGGGTCTGGCGCAATTTGAGGCCCAGATCCAGGGTGACGAAATTGCTGCGCACCAGCGCTTCCTGCGACCCGGCCATCTGCATCACGCTGACCAGCCCGAGCAGAAGCCCGAGCAAGGCCACGGTGATCAACGCGGAAATGCTCAGGAACAGGCGCGTGCGCAGCTTGATCGCCAGTTTCATCGCGCAGTGCTCACAGGTTGTACTGCTTGCGTTTGCGATACAGGGTCGAGGCGTCGATGCCGAGGGTTTTCGCCGCTTGGTCGAGGGTGCCGGCGGTGGCCAGGACCGCGCCGATGTGCGCTTTCTCCAGCTCGTCGAGGCTCAGCGCCGCGCCGACCCGTGGCGCATTGTTCGCCGGTTGTTCGGCCATGCCCAGGTGGCTGATTTCCACGCGTTCCTGCGGGCAGATGATGCTCGCCCGCTCGACCACGTTGCGCAGCTCGCGAATATTGCCCGGCCAGCGATAACCGAGCAGCGCTTCACGGGCCTCATCGCTGAAGCCACGCGCTGGACGTGCGTACTCCTTGACGAAACGTGCGAGGAAACGATCGGCAAGGGTCAGGATGTCTTCGGCGCGCTCGCGCAGGGGCGGCAGATGCAGGGTGATGACGTTGAGGCGATAGAGCAGGTCTTCGCGGAAACGGCCGTCGCGGACCATGTCTTCGAGGTTGAGGTTGGTCGCGGCGAGAATGCGCACATCGGCGCGGCGGGTCACCGGATCACCCACTCGCTCGTACTCCTTGTCCTGGATGAAGCGCAACAACTTGGGTTGCAAGGTCAACGGAAAGTCGCCGATCTCGTCGAGAAACAGCGTGCCGCCGTCAGCCTGATTAACTCGACCCAGCGTGCTTTCACTGGCGCCGGTAAACGCACCACGGCTGTGGCCGAACAGCTCGCTTTCCATCAGCTCGGCAGTCAGCGACGGGCAGTTGATGGTCACGCAGGACTTCTTCTCGCGCTTGCTCCAGCCGTGGATCGCACGGGCCAGTTCACCTTTACCGGTGCCGGATTCGCCAAGGATAAGAATGTTGGCGTCAGTGCTGGCGACCTGACGGGCCGTCTCCAGCACGACTTTCATCGCCGGGCTGTGGGAATCGAGGCCATCTTTGGGTTTACGGATCTCGCCTTCCAGCGCTTCAAGGCGCGCGGAGAGCTGGCGCACTTCCAGTTGCTTGGCAGTGGCCAGACGCAGTTGATCAGGGCTGCACGGTTTGACCAGATAGTCGGCGGCGCCAGCCTGGATGGCATCAACGGCGGTGTCGACCGCCGAATGGGCAGTGACAATCACTACGCGCATCCACGGCGCCTGAATGCGCATCTGTGCAAGGACGTCGAGACCGTTGTCTTCGCCCAGGCGCAAATCGAGGAAGCACAGGTCGAAGACCTGACGTTGCAGCAATGCTTCAGCCTGAGCCGCGCTATTGGCGGTGGCTACCGTATAGCCTTCGTCTTCGAGGCAATAACGAAACGTACGCAGGATGGCGGATTCATCGTCCACCAGCAGAATGCGGCCTTGTTGCTCAGTGGCAGATTCCATTTTTCCTACGCTCCATAGTGATTAGTCTTGGGTTAGTCCCGGAAAAATCGGGCAAGTTGCATGGTTGATTCTGAACGATACCAGCCATAGGAGGGTAGCTCTCTACTGCCATAACGGCCAATTCATTGATTTCGTTGAGTTTTAAAAAATTCTGCGATTTGCAGGGCAGATCCTGCGTCCTCTTCTGACATCTGCGTACCGGTAGCAATTCCATATCATCGAAATTTCCCACGAAATAATCGTGCATTGCGCACGACCGCAAAAGAGCCATCGTGCAGGATGCGTCGCAGGAAATTTCTCATTCACTTATAAGCTGTTGTTTTAATTGATTTTTTTTGACATCAAAAAACTGGCATGCAGGCTGCAATAGCTCACTCAGCCCGGGCAGATCAGCACTGCCCCAACCGAACAAGCGTGAGGAACACAGGATGACTCGCCCAATCGCCGCCCAAGTACGTATTTCGCCATTGCAGATCCAGCAAGGTCTGTTCGGTGTACTGGCGTTGTTGATCACCCTGATCGTCTGCCAGCAGTACATGAGCTGGGAAAACAGCCGTAAACCCGAACCACTGATTTCGATGCAGCACAGCACTCAAAAGCATTTCAGTGCCGTGAGCAGCAGTCAGGCCGAGAACGCTTCGATGCACATGATCGATGTCGACCAGGCGCAACCGCTGGACCAACTGCCACGGGAAGAGCGCTGGGTTTTTTAAGTCGTTGAACAAATTCGGACGCCTGAGCGTCGGAAACCGGAAACACCCCTAAATAGAGAAGTAAGGAGAATCACCATGTTGAGCTGGGCAATTACATTCTTGATCATTGCCATCATCGCCGCCGTACTGGGCTTCGGTGGTATCGCGGGCACCGCCACGGGTATCGCCAAGATTCTCTTTGTCGTGTTCCTGGTGATGTTCATCGCTTCCTTCTTCTTTGGCCGTCGCGGCCGAGGTTAACGATGATCGGTCTCAAGACATTGGCCGCCGCCCTGCTTCTGGGCGGCAGTGCCATGGCCATAGCGGCCAATGACGGCCAGGCCCGGGTCAACGAACTGCTCGCCTCCGACGAGCAGTACCGTGAAACCTGGGAAGGCGTGATCAAAAAGGAAGAGCGCGTACCGGAATGGGTCATCAACCTGTCCGGCACTTCCGAGCAACAGATGCATGCCGTTACGGAAGATGGCGACAAGTATCTGGTCGGCCCGCTCTGCGAGAATCAGGACAAGTGCCTGAATCACCGGTTGATAGTTGCCTTCAGCTTCGACAAGGATGACGCCTACGCCATGCTGGTCGATGTCCCGGAAGGTCTGCCGCAGGACAAATCGCCAACGCGCCACGCGACTTATCGCTTCTTCGGCAAGCCTGATCAGGGCATGCAGGATCTGCTGATGGAAACCCTGAAGAAAGATCCGAAGTGGTACTGACGCAGGACGCACAAGGTTTCGAACACGAAAGCAGCACCCCGCTGCTTTCCATTGCGCCACCCGATGAGGGTCGGCGCATGACCAGGGGGCCGGGACGTTCTGACTGATACAGGGTCGGAGTGACCTACGGGTACAGGGAGTACCTGCGCAAGGGCCGGGTCAGGGTAAAAGCTGCGCCGCAGGTTCGTCGACCCGCTGGTCTGACGAATCTGCGCTGGGCTTTGAATCCGCTAAAACGTTGATCCAGCACGCCAATTCCCTTCTTTCAATCGTTCACACTGCGAGGAAAACATTTCGCGGTGTTTCCTGGCGACCGTATATCGACAAAGATCGCGCTCCTTCTACATGACTTCTAGTCTTGCGCCTCAGACTTTTTCGGGAAAATTCCGTCGATTTTACCTGTGCAAAATTTAACCAGCCTACGCTGTAATGGCCGGTTCACGGCACTTATGCCGGCTGAAATGTCACAATCGAACCGCTTGGGACGCCAGTTTCAATTGAAAAAGCTCATGCCGATTCGGCATAGGGTAGGCGTTTACGGCATTAGACGGCGCCACCTTGCATCGGAATAGTTGCGCCTTTTTTCGCCTGCCGAAGAGCCGCAAACACGCGCTTCGGGGCACCTTATACGGAGGCAGATGCACAGACTTTTCCGCTGATGAGCGTTCCAGTTCCTGCATGTGCCTGAGTCAAACGCAAGTAAGGGTAAAGATAATGAAGAAGGCAAAAATCAGCCTCGCCTGGCAGATCCTCATCGGTCTGGTTCTGGGGATTGCACTGGGTGCGTTGCTCAATCACTTCAGCGCCGAGAAGGCCTGGTGGATCAGCAACGTCCTGCAACCGGCAGGCGATATCTTTATCCGTCTGATCAAGATGATCGTGATCCCGATCGTCATTTCCTCGCTGATCGTCGGCATCGCCGGCGTCGGCGACGCCAAGAAGCTCGGGCGTATCGGCCTGAAGACCATCATCTATTTCGAGATCGTCACCACCATCGCCATCGTGGTCGGTCTGGTGCTGGCCAACGTGTTCCATCCGGGCACCGGCATCGACATGAGCACCCTGGGCACTGTGGATATCTCCAAGTACCAGGCGACCGCCGCCGAAGTGCAGCATGAACATGCGTTCATCGAGACCATCCTCAACCTGATCCCGTCGAACATCTTCGCGGCCATGGCCCGCGGCGAAATGCTGCCGATCATCTTCTTCTCCGTGCTGTTCGGTCTCGGTCTGTCGAGCCTGCAGTCGGACCTGCGCGAGCCGCTGGTGAAGATGTTCCAGGGCGTCTCGGAAAGCATGTTCAAAGTCACCCACATGATCATGAACTACGCCCCGATCGGCGTATTCGCCCTGATCGCAGTGACCGTGGCCAACTTCGGCTTCGCTTCGCTGTTGCCGCTGGCGAAACTGGTGATCCTGGTTTACGTCGCCATCGCCTTCTTCGCCTTCGTCGTGCTGGGCCTGATCGCCAGGCTGTTCGGCTTCTCGGTCCTGAAGCTGATGCGCATCTTCAAGGATGAGCTGGTACTGGCCTACTCCACCGCCTCCTCGGAAACCGTGCTGCCACGGGTAATCGAGAAGATGGAAGCCTACGGCGCGCCGAAAGCCATCTGCAGCTTCGTGGTGCCGACCGGTTACTCGTTCAACCTCGACGGCTCGACCCTGTACCAGTCGATCGCAGCGATCTTCATTGCCCAGCTGTACGGCATCGACCTGTCGATCAGCCAGCAACTGCTGCTGGTGCTGACCCTGATGGTCACCTCCAAAGGCATCGCCGGCGTACCGGGCGTGTCCTTCGTGGTGCTGCTGGCGACTCTGGGCAGCGTCGGCATTCCGCTGGAAGGCCTGGCGTTCATCGCCGGTGTCGACCGCATCATGGACATGGCCCGTACCGCACTGAACGTGATCGGTAATGCTCTGGCGGTGCTGGTTATCGCGCGCTGGGAAGGCATGTACGACGACGCCAAGGGCGAGCGCTACTGGAACTCCCTGCCGCACTGGCGCAGCAAGGAAAAACTGCCGGCAGGCGAAATCTCCAAGCCGTAATGCAAAACCCTGTGGGAGCGAGCCTGCTCGCGAAGACGGTTTATCAATCTACAGAGATGTTGAATGTGCCGGCCTCTTCGCGAGCAGGCTCGCTCCCACAGTGATTGATGCCAGCCCACCAACAAACCCCGGAGCAATCCGGGGTTTGTCGTTTCTGGCGACCCCGCTATCATTCGCCGCATTCTTCGGGGGATTTGACTGATGCTTAATGGCCTGTGGCTTGGCTTCTTCATCGTGGCAGCCGTGTCGGCGCTGGCGCAGTGGCTGATCGGCGGCAATGCCGGAATCTTCGCGGCGATGGTGGAGAGCATTTTCGCCATGGCCAAGCTCTCGGTCGAAGTCATGGTGCTGCTGTTCGGCACCCTCACCTTGTGGCTGGGCTTTCTGCGCATTGCCGAGAAAGCCGGGATCGTCGAGTGGCTGGCCAGGGTGCTCGGCCCGCTGTTTCTGCGGCTGATGCCGGAAGTCCCGGCCGGCCACCCTGCCCTTGGCTTGATCACGCTGAACTTCGCCGCCAATGGCCTGGGCCTGGACAACGCCGCCACGCCGATCGGCCTGAAAGCCATGAAAGCGCTGCAGGAGCTCAACCCCAGCGCCACCATCGCCAGCAATGCGCAGATCCTGTTTCTGGTGCTCAACGCCTCCTCGCTGACCCTGCTGCCCGTGACGATCTTCATGTACCGCGCCCAGCAAGGCGCGCCGGATCCGACGCTGGTGTTCCTGCCGATTCTGCTGGCGACCAGTTGCTCGACCATCGTCGGTTTCCTCTCCGTGGCCTTCATGCAACGGCTACGGATCTGGGACCCGGTGGTGCTGGCCTATCTGGTGCCCGGCGCGCTGATCCTCGGCGGCTTCATGGCCCTGCTCGGCACACTATCTGCAACGGCGCTGGCGGGATTGTCGTCGATCCTCGGCAATCTCACGCTGTTCGGCTTGATCATGCTGTTCCTGCTGATCGGCGCTTTAAAGAATGTGAAAGTCTACGAAGCGTTCGTCGAAGGCGCGAAAGAAGGCTTCGATGTGGCGAAAAATCTTCTGCCGTATCTGGTCGCGATGCTCTGTGCGGTTGGCGTACTGCGCGCCTCTGGAGCGCTGGATTTCGGTCTGGACGGCATTCGGCATCTGGTCGAGTGGGCCGGTTGGGATACGCGCTTCGTCGACGCATTGCCGACGGCGATGGTCAAACCGTTTTCCGGCAGCGCCGCGCGGGCAATGCTCATTGAAACCATGAAGACCTCAGGCGTCGACAGCTTCCCGGCACTGGTCGCCGCAACGATTCAGGGCAGTACCGAGACCACGTTCTATGTGCTGGCGGTGTACTTCGGCGCGGTGGGGATTCAGCGCGCTAGGCATGCGGTGGGCTGCGCGTTGCTGGCGGAGTTTGCTGGTGTGGTGGGCGCCATCGGGGTCTGCTACTGGTTCTTCGGCTGAGCAAAATTCCCATGTGGGAGCGAGCCTGCTCGCGAAGACGGAGTGTCAGTCAACGCTTAAGTGACTGATACACCGCTTTCGCGAGCAGGCTCGCTCCCACAGAGGTTGTAGGGTGTCAGCGCGGTTGTGGGGCCAGTTTCTGGCCTTGCTCGACGGTCCAGGCCACAACCCTGGCCGTAAGGCGATCACTGGCTTGGCCGAACCCGGCAACCACCGCCGGCACCTGCACATCATGGCTGCGCGTTGCTGGCGGAGTTTGCCGGCGTGGTTGGCGCTATCGGGGTCTGCTACTGGTTCTTCGGCTGAGCAAAATTCCCATGTGGGAGCGAGCCTGCTCGCGAAGACGGAGTGTCAGTCAACGCTTAAGTGACTGATACACCGCTTTCGCGAGCAGGCTCGCTCCCACAGAGGTTGTAGGGTGTCAGCGCGGTTGTGGGGCCAGTTTCTGGCCTTGCTCGACGGTCCAGGCCACAACCCTGGCCGTAAGGCGATCACTGGCCTGGCCAAACCCGGCAACCACCGCCGGCACCTGCACATCATTCAACGTCTGGCGCTCTTCAAAACGGCGGCTGGCGAGAATGCGCTGGTCGTAGCCACGCACCAGCAACGCATCGACCCGCACCACGACGCCGGCCTGGGTGCCCTGATATTCGGTCTGGAAGGCCTGCAGACTGCCGCCCAGCTCCAGATCCGCCTGGAAATTGCTGTCGTCGGTGCTCAGCAGCGTCACCCGGCCATCCCGTGCAAAGCCGTCGAGCAAGCGATTGCGCAGCAGCACCGGCGCCGGATCGCTCCAGCGCGAAGCCTTGTAGCTGCTGATCACATCGCCCTGCGGGATCACGGCAATGCTCGGCCGGTTCAGTGCTTCGCTGGCCTGCAATTTATTCAAGCGCAGCGACCACGACTGCGTCGCCGGCGGGCTAGCCGAGGCGGGCGCCGGTGCGGCGGGCAGGCGATAGACATCCGACGGTTCCGATTCGGGCAGGATCGAGCACGCGCCGATCAGGGTCAGGCCAGCGCCGAGCAGGGCGATTCGAGTCAGCTTCATGGGGTGAATTCCTTGTTCTTGTCGCTGCCCAGCAGGTAACCGCTGGGGTTGGCCTCGAGGCGTTGGGAAATGGCGCGCAGCGAGGTCAGCGTCTCGCGCAGTTCGCGAATCGCCGGGGCCAGGCCGTTGAGGCCTTGCATGCCGTTATCCAGCGAATTCTGGTTTTTGCTGAGCAGGCCATTGATGGTCACGCTGCTTTGCTCCAGTGACTTCATCGCCTGTTCGGCGCTGCCCAGGGCCTGTTTGCCCTGATCGTTGAGCAGACCGTTGGCGTTGCGCATCAACAGCGAAGTCTGCTCGAGCATGCTGCCGGCCTGTTTGCCCACCGTCGCCAGTTGCTGCATGGCTTGCTTGATGTCGCCGCGCTGGTCGTTGATGGTGCCGGTGGTCTGTTCCAGATGGGCAAGGGTCTTGCTCACGCGCTCGACGTTTTCCGCGGAGAACATATGGTTGGCGTTCTGCAGCAGGGCGCTGATGCCGGTCATCAAGTCGCTGCTGTCGTTGAGCAGGCGTGAAATAGGCGAGGGCGAAGCGATCAGTGTCGGCAACTGGCCGTCATGGCCGCGCAGTTTCGGGCTCTCCGGGGTGCCGCCGCTGAGCTGGATGATCGAGGTGCCGGTGATCCCGGTCAGTGCCAGTTTGGCCTGGGTGTCTTCCTTGACCGGCGTGTCGCCCGCCAGACGAATCCGCGCCAGCACCCGGCGCGGGTCCTGTGGGTCGAGGCGCAGGCTGACCACGTCACCGACCTTGATCCCGCTGTACTGCACCGAGCTGCCCTTGGACAGACCGCTGACCGCCTCGTTGAACACCACTTCGTAGTCCTTGAACTCGGTGTCGACGCTGGATTTGGCCAGAAACAGGCCGAAGAGCAGGGCGCCGGCCACGACGATCACCGTGAACAGGCCGATCAACACATGATGGGCTCGGGTTTCCATATCAGACCTCGTTGAGCAGTTTGGCGGCGTCCAGCGCCGAGCGGCCGCGCGGGCCGTGGAAGTATTCGTGGATCCACGCGTCGTCGGTTTCCGAGACCACGTCTATGGGGCCGGCAACCAGCACTTTCTTCTGCGCCAGCACCGCCACCCGATCGGTGATGGTGTACAGCGTGTCGAGATCGTGGGTGACCAGAAACACGCTCAGACCCAACGCATCGCGCAGGGTCAGGATCAGTTGATCGAATTGCGCCGCGCCAATTGGATCGAGGCCGGCGGTGGGTTCGTCGAGAAACAGGATGTCCGGGTCCAGCGCCAGGGCCCGCGCCAGCGCCGCACGCTTGATCATGCCGCCGGACAGCGACGCCGGGTATTTGTCCGCCGCCGACAGCGGCAACCCGGCCAGCGCCAGCTTCACCGCCGCCAGGTGCTCGGCGTCGTGGCGGCTGAGACCGGCGTGTTCAATAAGGGGCAGGGCGACGTTCTCGGTGACGGTCAGTGACGAAAACAGCGCGCCTTTCTGGAACAGCACGCCGAAGCGCCGTTCGATCAGCGAGCGTTCATGCTCGGGCAGACTGGGCAGGTTCTGGCCGAAGACTTTGACCATGCCTTCGCTGGGCCGATTCAGCCCGACGATGCTGCGCAGCAGCACCGATTTGCCGGTGCCGGAGCCGCCGACCACGGCGAGGATTTCGCCTTTGTACACGTCCAGGTCAAGGTTCTCGTGCACGCTCTGGCTGCCAAAGCGATTGCACAGGCCCCGGACTTCGATGACCGCCTGGGAGGGCGCGCGGGGTAGACGACTCACCAGCCCATCTCCATGAAAAACAGCGCGGCCACCGCATCAAGCACGATCACCACGAAAATCGACTGGACCACGCTGGAGGTGGTGTGGGCGCCGACCGATTCGGCACTGCCGCTGACCTTGAAGCCTTCCAGGCAGCCAATCGCCGCAATCAGGAAGGCGAAGATCGGTGCCTTCACCAGCCCGACCAGAAAATGCTGGATGCCGATGTCCGATTGCAGCAGCGAGAGGAACATCGCCGGCGAAATGTCCAGCGACACCGCGCAGACCACGCCACCACCGACGATCCCCGAGAGCATCGCCAGAAACGTCAGCATCGGCAGCGCCACCAGCAACGCCAGCACCCGCGGCACCACCAGCAATTCGATCGGATCGAGGCCAAGAGTGCGGATCGCGTCGATCTCTTCGTTGGCCTTCATCGAGCCGATCTGCGCGGTGAAGGCACTGGCGGTGCGCCCGGCCATCAGGATCGCGGTGAGCAGCACGCCGAATTCGCGCAGGAACGAGAAGCCGACCAGATCCACGGTAAAAATCGTTGCGCCGAAACTGGCCAGCACCGTGGCGCCGAGAAACGCCACCACCGCGCCAACCAGGAACGTCAGCAAAGCCACGATCGGCGCCGCGTCGAGGCCGGTCTGCTCGATGTGCGCGATCATCGGCGTGATGCGCCAGCGCTTGGGCCGCAGCAGGCCACGGGCGATGACTTCGAGAATCAGCCCGACGAAGCCGAGCAGCTGCATCGTGTCGTTCCAGACCTTGTCCACCGCGCGGCCAATGCGCGTCAGCAGTTGCACGCTGACGCTGACTTCCGGCTCCTTGATCGGCACGCAGAAATCGTTCAGCGAGCAATACACGGTTTGCAGCAACGCGCGGTCGGCCGTAGAAAGGGTGCAATCGGGGTGTTCAGCGGTCTTGCCCAGGCGTTCCGACCCGAGCAGTTCGACCAGCAACGAGGCGCCAGCGGTGTCGAGGGCACCGAGGCCGTTGAGGTCGATCGGGGTATTGGCGTCGTACTGGCCGTGGAGCTTTTCGCTCAGGTGCTTGAGCGCCGTGTAGTGGGCAAGCGTCCAGTCACCGGTGACCCGCAGGCGGGCAGGGCTGAGCGCGGTGTCCAGGTGGGCACTGCCGGGGGTTGGGCTGCTGGTCATAAGCTCCGTGCTTGTACGGCCGTTACGAGATCCTACGTAATAGCACGAACCGGATTACTTTTCTTTGGCCGGTGTGCTGTCGGTAATTGCGAAACGCAGCACGCCGATCAACTGGCCATCCTCGGTCAGCACCCGCACCTGCCACTTGCCCGCCGGGTTGCCGGGGAAATTCTGCTTGTGCGTCCACGCCCGGTAGCCTTCCTTGCGCCCGCCATGGATATCGAGGGCGATGCGGTCGACCTCTTTGCCGTTGAAGGTCCACACGTGATAAATCCGCTCGTCGAGACCGCGCGGCGCGTTGATCGCGGTGTAGGCGTAGAGCCCGCCGCTGCGGATCTGCTCGGCGCTGACGGTATCGAGGCTGGCGCCGGGGGTGCGATCCTGCAACTGCGTGCTGATCGCCACGTCGGTCATCCACAGCGTCGCCGGTGGCACCCACGAACGCAGCGCCCAACCGACGCCACCGATGCCGAAGGTGATGAACAGGATCGCCAGGGCGTTGCGCACAGTGCGTATCGGGAAGATCGTCGCCAGGCTCGGGAACGACAACAGCACGGCAATCCCCAGCGCCCATTTGAAACTCTGCGCAGTGGTCAGGTGCATGATCACCGGCAACGCGGTGAGCAGGGCGGCGAACAGGGTCAGCGTGTGCAGCGCAAGAAATGCCCAACGCCGTGGCGCCAGCCATTTGTAGTACAGCGGATCGACGATGGAGATCAGTGCGGCGACGCTGAGCAAACCTGTGAAGACCAACTGGCCGCTGTTCCAGGTGGTGGTGATGAAGAAAAACGGCAGGACGAAAAACAGGCTTTCCTGATGGATCATCTGCGTCGCGTAGCGCAGCAGCGGCTGGGGAATTTCGCGCTTGAAGATCCGCGTGAACAGCCCGGTCAGGGTGTTTTCCAGCATCAGCCAGATCCAGCTGAGCAGCATGATCACCGTGATCCAGCTCGCCAGCCCCTGTTGGCGATCGACGAGGATGAAACTGCCGACCCCGGAAATGAAACCACCCGCCGCAATCACCCCGGGGTAGCGCTTCATCAGCTCGAGAATGCGCTGGACCAGAAGGGTTAGTTTCGACATGTGGGCGCTTCACTGCAGGGTAAGGAAATACCCCGACAGAGTAGCGTCCGCCGGGCGTTGTGGCGAGGTTCACGGTTCGCAAACCCTACGGAGAACCTGTGGCGAGGGAGCTTGCTCCCGCTCGACTGCGCAGCAGGCGCAGGATTTGCGAACACGGTGTCACTGGAATGTTGAGTCGCCTGAATCGGGGCTGCTTCGCACCCCAGCGGGAGCAAGCTCCCTCGCCACAGTGATCAGGTGTTTCCCGCTGGGTTGCGGTGGCGATGCAAGCGCCAGCCGATCACGATCAGCAGCAACACCCCGACACCTCCCGCGACCAGCCACAACACCTGATCATCACTGATCAACGGTTTCTCGATCCTGATATACCCCGGCTGCAACAGCAGCTCGCGCATGGCTTTGTTCGCCGCTTCCAGCGTCACGCCTTGCAACTCCCGCGCGGGATTGGCGAAGCGGCCATCCTGATAGTCGGCCAGGGCGCTCCAGTAATAGTCCGCCAGTGCGCTGTTGCCCTGCACGGCCCAGGCCTGGTGGGCGATGGCGGCTTGTTTGATGCGGGCGAAGGTGTCTGCATCGAGGCCGTTTTTCAGCAGGTCGGCCTTGAGGTCTTCAAGCACCTGAACGGCTTCGTCGACGTCATCGCGATCCAGATCAGCGTTGAGGCTCATGAAACCGACACCGCCGAACACTTCGCGCTCGGCCCACGGCCCGTACGACAAGCCGTGGTTGAGGCGAATCTGCCGGTACAGCGCCCAGTCGAGGTAATCCTTGAGAATGTCGAAAGTCTGATCGTACTGATCGTCGAGCACCGGTTCCGGCACCAGCCAGTGCAGCTTGGCGCTGTCGCCAATGAAGCCGCGGGTGAGGGTGCGCTCATGGGCGGCGCTGGTGCGGATGTCCGGCAGCGCCCGGTGTTCGCTCGGTTCGACCGGCTCCAGATCGCCCCAGGTACGCTCGAGATAGGCCGGCAGCAGTTTGTCGAGTTCGCCGACGACGATCAGGGTCATGTTGTTCGGTGCGTACCAGGCCTTGCGGACCTTCTCCAATTGCTCTTGGGTCAGATGGCCGACTTCAGCGCGCTGCGGGCATTTCAGACCCAACTCGACAGCCAACTGATTGCTTGCGGTATGGCCGAGGTCCTGACGGTCGAGGAAACGTTGCAGCTTGGTGTAATGCCCGCCGTCCTCACGCTCGACTACCCGTTTGGCGGCGTTGATCGCGTTGTCGTCGATGCGTGTCTGGGTCAGCAGCGCGAGCAGCAGGTCGAGCACCTTGCGCTGGTTTTTCGCCGGGGCTTCAATGACGAAAGTAGTGTCGGCATTGCTGGTGAACGCATTCCAGTCCCCACCCAACGCCTGCATGCGCTCTTCCAGTCCGCCTTCCCCGGTGGCGTCGATGCCGCTGAACAGCAGGTGTTCGAGCAAATGCGGCAGCTCTTTTTCGTTGCAGTCGAAGTCATCGAGACCGACGCCGACCACCAGCCGGATCGCCACATGCCCGCGCTCGGTGCCGGGTTTGAGCATCAGTTGCAAACCGTTGGGCAGCGCATAGCCTTCGACCTGGAACCGATCCAGGGCGAAGGCGGGCAGGGAACCGAGCAACAGACAGGCGAACAACAGGCAACGCATAACAGGCTTCCATACGGCTGATTTGGAGATCCGTGTCGCTCATTCGCGAGCAGGCTCGCTCCCACAGAGGAATGCATTTCAAATGTGGGAGCGAGCCTGCTCGCGAAGATCTAAAGGCTGAACCACTGTAACTGACTGACCCCAGCCCCAGACGTTCAAGGCGAATGCGTGATGTCCGCCATGTCATCCACCGCCAGCGCGCCGGTGTCCGCTGTTTCCAGCACCACATAGGCGCTGCTGCAGAACAGCGAATTGAGCCGTTTCATATCGGCGATCAACTCCAGGTGCAGCGAACTGGTCTCCAGACTCTGGACGATCTTGCGTTGCAAACGGCTGACGTGCGCGTGGGCCAGACGCCGCTCCT
This sequence comes from Pseudomonas moraviensis subsp. stanleyae, assembly GCF_036283065.1. Classification (GTDB taxonomy): domain Bacteria; phylum Pseudomonadota; class Gammaproteobacteria; order Pseudomonadales; family Pseudomonadaceae; genus Aquipseudomonas; species Aquipseudomonas stanleyae. Next base: position 219,214 of record NZ_JAADJI010000011.1, on the reverse strand, counting down.
GTGCACGAAAGCGACGTTTCTCCCGCAGCAGCTGCCGGGCGCTTTCGCGGTCGCCACTGAGAAACACCGACAGGCCCAAGCGCAGGTTGGCGATCAGTTGCTGTTGCAGCCCGGCGAGGTCTTCCAGGCCTTCTTCGGAAAACGAACGGCGCTGCGAGGTCTTCTGCTGCTGGATCTTGCGCAGCATGCGCTCGATCAGGTCGGCGGCGAGTTTCAGGTTGATTGCCAGTTCGATGATCTCGGCCCAGCGCCGACTGTCCTGCTCGCCGAGGTCCTCGCGGGGCATCTGCGCCAGGTACAGCTTGATCGCGCTGTACAGCGCTTCGACGTCGTCGGTCAGTCGGCGCATTTCCTGAGTGACGGCGGTCTGCTTGCCGCGCAGCACATCAAGGGAGGCGTCGAGCATGTTGTCGAGCAGATCGCCCATGCGCAGGGTTTCGCGTGCGGCATTGGCCAGCGCCAGGCTCGGCGTGACCAGCGCGGTCGGGTCGAGATGCCGCGGTTTGGCGGTGCCGTTGACCTCCGGCCGCTCCGGCAGCAGCCACGCACAAAGCCGCGCCATCGGCCCGACGCTCGGCAGCAGGATCAGGCAGCGCGCTGTGTTGTAGAGCAGGTGGAAGCCGATGACCATTTCCTGCGGGCTGAAATCGAGGCTGTCGATCCAGTGCACCAGCGGGTCGAGCACCGGGATGATCAGCAGCAGGCCGATCAGTTTGTACAACAGACTGCCCAGCGCCACTTGGCGTCCGGCGGCGTTCTGCATGCTGGTGCTCATGAAGGCGAGGATGCCGCTGCCGATGTTCGCGCCGATCACCAGACCGATCGCCACTGGCAGGCTGATCACCGCCGCGCCGGCCAAGGTGGCGGTGAGCAGCACGGCGGCGAGGCTGGAGTAGGAAATCATCGCGAACAACGCGCCGACCAGGGCATCGAGGAGGATGTCGCCGGTCAGCGAGGCAAAAATCACTTTCACCCCCTGTGCGTGAGTGATCGGCGCAGCAGCCTCGACGATCAATTGCAGGGCGAGAATGATCAGCCCCAGCCCGATCGACACCCGACCCATCTGCCCGAGCCGCGTCTGTTTGCGCGACAGAAAGAAAATCACCCCGAGGAAAATCAGCAGCGGCGACAGCCACGACAAATCAAACGTCAGCACCCGCGCCATCAACGCGGTACCGACATCGGCGCCGAGCATGGTCGCCAGCGCCGGGGTCAGCGCCATCAGGCCTTGGCCGACAAACGAGGTGACCAGCATCGCCGTGGCGTTGCTGCTTTGCACCATCGCGGTAACGAGAATACCGGCGATGAACGCCAGCCATTTCCTCGACATGTTCTGGCCGATCACATGTCGTAGATTGGTGCCGTAAACCCGCAGGATGCCGGTTCGGACGATGTGCGTGCCCCAGATCAGCAGGGCTACGGCGGATAGCAGATTGAGCAGGGTGAGCATGCAGACCCCCTGTAGTAGCAGCGCCCCAGAGGGGCAAGTGGACGGCACCGCGCGGTTTCTACGTTTTTGATACTTAAGCTGTAGTTGGCTAACGGTCTCGGCGCCAGCATTGCACAGCTAAAGAGTGGATTGAAACAAAAGTGTCATGAAAAGCGCTTCATACACTCCCATTTAAATCAACGCCGCCCCTGTGGGAGCTGGCTTGCCAGCGATGGCGTCGGCACAACCAACATTGATGTCGCCTGACATTCCGCTATCGCTGGCAAGCCAGCTCCCACAGGGTCCGCGGTGCCTGAATGCTGCACAAACAAATGTGGGAGCGAGCCTGCTCGCGAAAGCGGGGGATCAGCCAACATGGTTGTCGACTGACACTCCGTTTTCGCGAGCAGGCTCGCTCCCACAGGGGTATTGCCTGCGTCTGGATTACCCGGTTACTGGCCCGGCACATCCTTGCGCAGTTTCACCGGGTCCTGCTGTTGTTTCTTCTTGGCCATCGCGCCGCGAAGCTTGATGTTGATCGCTTCCACCGCCAGCGAGAACGCCATGGCGAAGTAGACGTAGCCCTTTGGCACATGCACGTCGAACGATTCGGCGATCAGCACGGTGCCGACCACCAGCAGGAACGACAGGGCGAGCATTTTCAGCGACGGGTGCTTGTCGATGAATTCGCTGATCTTGCCCGAGGCCAGCATCATCACCAGCACCGCCACGATGATCGCCGCGACCATCACCGGCACGTGGGAAACCATGCCCACCGCAGTGATCACCGAGTCCAGCGAGAAGACGATATCGATGATCGCGATCTGGATGATGGTGTAGAGGAAGTTGCCGCCCTTGCCCGAAGGCGCGTCGTCGCTTTCGTCTTCGCCTTCCAGTGCGTGGTACATCTCCTGCGAGCTTTTCCACAGCAAGAACAGGCCACCAAAGAACAGGATCAGGTCGCGACCGGAGATGCCTTGGCCGAACACTTCGAAGAGGTCGGCAGTGAGGCGCATGACCCAGGTGATCGACAGCAGCAACAGGATCCGCGTGACCATGGCCAGGCCAAGACCGAAGATCCGGGTGCGCTGCTGCATGTGCTTGGGCATGCGGCTGACCAGGATCGAAATCATGATGATGTTATCGATACCGAGGACGATTTCCAGGGCGGTCAGGGTAAAGAAGGCAACCCAGATTTCGGGGTTGGTCAGCCAATCCATGTGTATTCCTTTGAGCAATTGTTGAACCGAAAAAGGTCCTGGCTTCAAACCGCGAAGCCAGGACCCGCAACGGTGAGTCTTGGGCTTATAGAGTGCTGAACACCGGGAAAGTCCCCAACAGCAGTGCAGCAATCAGAATGCAGATACACACCAGAATCGCCCATTTCAGGGTGAAACGCTGGTGATCACCGAAATCGATGCCGGCCAGCGCCACCAACAGATAGGTCGACGGCACCAACGGGCTCAGCAAGTGGACGGGCTGGCCGACGATCGAGGCACGGGCCATTTCCACTGCAGTGATCCCATAGTGACTGGCCGCTTCGGCCAGCACCGGCAACACCCCATAGTAGAACGCGTCGTTGGACATGAAGAAGGTGAACGGCATGCTCACCAGCGCCGTGATCACTGCCAGGTACGGGCCGAGGAACTCCGGAATCACCGCCAACAGGCTTTTCGACATCGCATCGACCATGCCGGTGCCCGACAGGATACCGGTGAAGATACCGGCCGCAAAGATCAGCCCGACCACTGCCAGCACGCTGCCGGAATGCGCGGCGACGCGATCCTTCTGCATTTGCAGGCATGGGTAGTTGACGATCATGGCAATACTGAACGCCACCATGAACAGCACCGGCAACGGCAGCAGGCCGCCGATCAGCGTGCACATCAGGCCGAAAGTCAGTGCGGCGTTGAACCAGATCAGCTTCGGACGGCGTGCGTCGGGGAATTGCGAAACGCTGATCTCACTGTGATCGATCTCATCGCCGACCAGATGCAGTTCGCCGAGACGGGCACGCTCACGCTTGCCGTAGAAGTAGGCAATCAGCAGGATCGCCACGACACCGGCGGCCATCGCCGGGATCATCGGTACGAAAATGTCCGACGGATCGACATGCAACGCACTCGCGGCGCGGGCGGTCGGGCCGCCCCACGGGGTCATGTTCATCACGCCGCCGGCGAGGATGATCAGACCGGCCATGATCCGCGGGCTCATGCCGATGCGGCTGTACAGCGGCAGCATCGCGGCCACACAGATCATGTAAGTGGTCGCGCCGTCACCATCGAGGGAAACGACGAGCGCCAGAACGGCGGTGCCGACCGAAACTTTCAGCGGATCGCCCTTGACCAGTTTGAGGATCTTGCGCACGGCCGGGTCGAAGAGGCCGGAGTCGATCATCAGGGCAAAATACAAAATGGCGAACATCAACATCACGCCGGTCGGCGCCAGTTTGGTAATGCCCTCGAGCATCATCGGACCGATCTTCGGCGCGAAACCGCCGAACAGGGCGAACAGAATCGGGATGATGATCAGAGCGATCAGCGCGGACAGGCGCTTGGTCATGATCAGGAACATGAACGTGATGACCATGGCGAAGCCAAGGAAAGTCAGCATGGGAATACTCCAGGCGTAGCGCGGCTAATGGAATGAGCGGATCGGGCGGGATCAGCGCAGAACGGGAAGCACGAGGCGGACGGGCGGAGTGACCAGCAGGAAGCGGGAGAAACGGCGGGTTGCAGAGGACATCAGAATCACCATTGTTGTTGTTAATTGGGCCGGGCCTGTGGAGAAAACACGGGTCTTGGGCCAACCGGTCTATTGCCGGGAGTGGGGCGATCCTAATCGGGGAAGCTTTCAGCTACCTTTCGCTGATGAAAGCGATGAATGAACGGTCAACCGGCGGTCGGATGCAGCGAGAGCCAGTAAATACGGGAGAAGAGCGTTGGAAACCAACCAGGCACATAACGGCGGCTGTCACTGCGGACACATCCGCTATCAGTTCAGCGCAGCGCTGCATGATATCGCTCACTGTCATTGTTCGATCTGCCGCAAGGTCAGCGGCGGCATCGTCACCACCTGGATAACCGTGCCAGCGGCGAGTTTCCAATGGCTGGCCGGGACGCCGGCACGCTATGACTCGTCGACCAGTTGCGCACGGTTCTTCTGCGCAAACTGCGGTGCGCAACTGGCGCTGGTGACTTCGCTCAGCCCAGACAGCATCGACGTGACCATCGCTACGCTGGATCACCCGGAAACCACGCCGGCCGAGCGGCATATCTGGACCGACAGCCGCTTACCCTGGCTGCATCTGGATGAGCATCTGCCGGGCGAAGCCGAAGAAACCCTCGATTAGAACACCGACAGATTCAGCGGCCGCACCGCGCCCATCCAGATCGCGTGTTCGGTGTGATCGAGCAAATCATCGCCAGTGTCCGGGTGCAGGAACACCACCAGGCCTTTGCGGTTGAGCGCCAGCCATGGCAGCACCTCGCCGATCAGCTCGGGGCCGAAGGCCAGTTGGCAGCTCCAGTCGGGGTGCGGTCCCACCGGGCGTTCGTGCACGCGGCCCATTTTCAGCGCAAACAACTGCGCGGCCTGTTCGCACAAGGCCCGCGCCTGGTCGATGGTTTTCGCGTCGAAATAGACATGGGCGTGATAGCCCTTGATCCCTTGCATCGTGTCGCCTCTCAATCGGTTCGAACCCTTGGCTGTTTCCACCGTCACAGGCCATATAGGACAACTATAAGGAAAACAGCCATGAAAAATGCCGAAACCCCAGTGGTGAAAGTGGTGCTCTATGGTGCCATGGCCAGCCTGGGCGGTGCGTTGATGGCTGAATTGCTGCGCCGCCAACACGAAGTCATCGCCATTCTCGACGATCTGACGGCGCTGGCGCCGCGTCCGGGGTTGCGCACCAAGACCGGCGATCTGTTCGATGCCGAGCGGGTCAATCAGAGCGTCGCCGGCAGTTCGGCGGTGATTTGTCTGCTGGATGCGCCGGGGCTACCGTTCAGCAGCGACCATGTCGAACGTTCGGTGACTCTCGGTCCGGTCGAGCAGGTGCTGGCAGTCGACGCACTGGTCGAAGGTTTGCAACTGGCCAGCGTGCCGCGCCTGTTTCTGGTCGGCAACTTCGGTGTGCTCGACGAGCCGGACAATGATGAGCGTCTGCAACGCCACGCCGCCGAAGAAATCCTCGAGGCAGTGCAAAGCAGCTCACTACGCTGGACCCTGGTCAATGCTCCGCATGGCGTTGCCGGGTTGACCATCGAGCACTTCAGTCAGGTTGGCGGCAATCTCGAGCCGGGGCTGGCCGAACCACTGGAGCGCTTGAATCGCGTGGCGGTTGGGATTGCCGATGAGCTGCGGCTGAATCTGCATGTCGGCGAGCATGTGAATTTTGTGGCGGCTTCAGATTCGTAAAAGATCGCACCTGTAGGAGCTGTCGAAGGCTGCGATCTTTTGCTCTTCATACCGCAATAGAAGGCAACGCCAACCCGTTCAACGATTGCGCACTGCTCGCCTGCTCGGCCATCAACCAGTCAACGAACTGTTGAATCAGCGCACCCCGGCGCTTGCGTTGCGGCAGCACCACGTAATACCCCAGTCGCGACAACGTGGTTTGCGCCAGTGGCCGGCACAGCAAACCTTGCACCAGCAAGTTATCCACAAGGTGCCGCCAACCGATCGCCACGCCTTGCCCGCCGATCGCCGCTTGAATCAACAAGGTGTAATTGTCGAAGCGCAACTGCCCCGGCGCTGGCGGCGTGGTCAGGCCCAGTTGGCGGAACAGCCCGCTCCAGTCGAACCAGTTGCTGCTGTTTTCGCCGCGCAAATGCAGCAGAGGAAATTCCAGCAGAGCCTGCGCGGGCAGCGGCGGTGAGCGGTCCTTGAGCAGCAGCGGACTGCACACCGGGAACACTTCTTCGCTGAATAGCCAATGGCTCTCGCCCTGCTTGAAGCGACCGTCGCCAAACAGAATCGCCACGTCGATGTCGGTGCGCAGCATGTTGTGATTGCGCTCGCTGGTGACCAGGCTGACATCGATATGCGGATTGGCTTCGTGGAAGCGGTGCAGGCGCGGCATCAGCCAATAGGCGGCGAAAGCGAAATCCGTGGCTACCTGGAGCACTTCATGTTGCTGCTGCGTGCTGATCGCGCTCAAACCTGCGTCGATGTTCTGCAAACCGAGGGCAACTTGCTCGAAGAGCAGGGCGCCGACCTCCGTCAACTCGATGCCCCGATAAATGCGATCGAACAGACGCGTACCCAGCCGTTCTTCCAGACGTTTTATCTGCTGGCTGATCGCCGGTTGCGTGGTCCCGAGCTCTACCGCAGCAGCGGTAAAACTGCGATGGCGGGCCGCCGCCTCGAAGGCACGCAGCAGATCGAGGGACAGGTCACCAAGGGCATCATACATAAGCTGTGCTTATCCTAGTCATTGTCTGGCGCGGGCTTTACCGAAACAGGCATGGACTCCATGCTCGATCGCAGCACTCTCGCATAAATATTCAACATGGAATGCCGCGATCACATGAAGCGCAAGAACATTCTTTTCATCATGGCCGATCAAATGGCCGCGCCAATGTTGCCGTTCTACGGCCCATCGCCCATCAAACTGCCGAATCTGTCCCGCCTCGCCGCCCAGGGCGTGGTCTTTGATGCCGCGTATTGCAATAGCCCGCTGTGCGCGCCGTCGCGTTTTACCCTGGTCAGCGGTCAGTTGCCGAGCAAGATCGGCGCCTACGACAACGCCGCCGATTTCCCTGCCGATATCCCGACTTATGCGCATTACCTGCGGCGTCTCGGTTACCGCACCGCGCTGTCGGGCAAGATGCATTTCTGCGGGCCGGATCAGCTGCACGGTTATGAAGAACGCCTGACCAGCGATATTTATCCGGCCGATTACGGCTGGGCGGTGAACTGGGACGAGCCCGATGTGCGGCCGAGCTGGTATCACAACATGTCATCGGTGCTGCAGGCCGGGCCGTGTGTGCGCACCAATCAGCTGGATTTCGACGAAGAGGTGGTGTTCAAGGCCCAGCAATATCTGTTCGATCACATCCGCGAGGACGGCGAGCAGCCGTTCTGCCTGACTGTGTCGATGACCCATCCGCACGATCCGTACACGATTCCCAGGGCTTTCTGGGATCTGTATGACGATGCCGATATCCCGTTGCCTACAGCCTTGAACCAGGACGAACTCGATCCGCACTCGCAACGGCTGCTCAAGGTTTATGACCTGTGGGACAAGCCACTGCCTGTGGATAAAATCCGCGATGCGCGCCGCGCCTACTTTGGCGCTTGCAGTTATATCGACGCCAATGTCGGCAAACTCCTGCAAACCCTCGAAGAAACCGGACTGCTCGACGACACCATCATCGTCTTCTCCGGTGACCACGGCGACATGCTGGGCGAGAAGGGCCTCTGGTACAAAATGCACTGGTTTGAAATGGCCGCGCGGGTGCCGCTGCTGATCAGCGCACCGGGCCAGTTCGAGGCGGGCCGGGTCAGCGCCGCCGTCTCCACCGCCGACCTGCTGCCGACGTTCGTTGACCTGGCCGGTGGCACGCTTGAGCCGGGCTTGCCGCTGGATGGCCGTTCGTTGCTGCCGCACCTGCAAGGGCAGGGCGGGCACGACGAGGTGTTCGGCGAATACATGGCCGAAGGCACTGTCAGCCCGCTCATGATGATCCGCCGCGGCGCCTACAAATTTATCTACAGCGAAAGCGACCCGTGCCTACTCTTCGATGTGGATAACGATCCGCGCGAAGAAGAAGAGCTGAGCCAGTCGCCGCAACATCGTCAGCTGTTCGTAGAGTTTCTCGCTGAAGCACGGGCCAAGTGGGATATCCCGGCAATCCATCGGGACGTACTGGCCAGCCAGCGCCGACGCCGTTTCGTCGCTGACGCGTTAACCATCGGCAAGCTGAAGAGCTGGGATCACCAGCCGCTGGTCGATGCCAGTCAGCAGTACATGCGCAACCACATCGACCTTGATGATCTGGAGCGCAAGGCCCGTTATCCACAACCCTGCCAAAACCAATAACGTTAAGGGGAAGTCCATGCGCAAGTTATCCACAGCTGTCACCGTTGGCCTGTTCGCATTGAGCAGCGCCTCGGCCTTTGCCGAGCAAGGCTGCGAAACCGTGAAGATGGCCGATCCGGGCTGGAGCGACATCGCCGCAACCAATGCCATCACCGGATTTCTGCTGGACGGCATGGGCTACAAGGCCAAGGTTGACACCCTCGCGGTGCCGATCACCTTTGGCGGTTTGAAGGATGGCCAGGTTGACGTGTTCCTCGGCAACTGGATGCCAGCGCAGCAGGGCTTCTACGACAAGTTCGTCGCCACCGGCGATGTGACGCAATTGGCGAAGAACCTCGAAGGCACCGAATTCACCCTCGCCGTGCCCGACTATGTCTGGGAGGCAGGTGTGCATGATTTTGCCGACCTGAACAAATTCGCCGAGAAGTTCGACAAGAAGATCTACGGCATCGGCTCGGGCGCGCCAGCGAACATTTCGCTGCAGGAAATCATCAAGAAGAACGACTTCAACATGGGTCAGTGGAAGCTGATCGAATCCAGCGAGCAGGCGATGCTCGCCGAAGTGTCTCGAGCGGTGAAGAAACAGAAATTCGTCACCTTCCTCGGCTGGACCCCGCACCCGATGAACGTGCAACTGAAAATGCGCTACCTGAAGGGCGGCGAAAAATACTTTGGCGATACCGGCAACGTTTTCACCCTGACCCGCAAGGGCTACGCCGAGGCCTGCCCGAATGTGGGCAAGTTGCTGACCAATCTGGCATTCACTCAGGACATGGAGAACAGCATCATGGCCGAGGTGGTGAACAAGAAGATCAGCAATGCCGAGGCGGCGAAGGCGTGGATCAAGGCCAATCCGGCGGTGCTGGACAAGTGGCTCGATGGCGTGAAGACCGTGGATGGCAAGGATGCGTTGGTGGCGGTGAAGGCGAAGCTTTGATCTCAGGGTTGCTGGAATAGCGTTTGGCTGGAGATTTTTGCCCCCTCACCCCAGCCCTCTCCCCCAAGGGGGCGAGGGGGAAAGGGGGCCGATCTTCATCGCTGCCAGAATCTGAGTTCGACGCTGTTTTTTCAGGTCGATGTATCCAGCTCAAACACCGCGGTCAGTCCCCTCTCCCTCCGGGAGAGGGTTAGGGTGAGGGGCTTTTCCACCTGACACCCTGATACCCTGAACAAAACCCCAACCGCGAGGACCCATGGCCTTTCCCAGCCGTCATTCACTATTCCCTTTCCTGACCTGGTTACCGCGGCAAACCCGCGCCAGCGTCGGCCGGGACCTGATCGTCGGCCTCAGCGGTGCGATTCTCGCCTTACCCCAGTCGATTGCCTACGCACTGATTGCCGGGCTGCCACCGGAATACGGCCTGTACGCGGCGATCATCCCGGTATTGATCGCGTGCCTGTGGGGTTCGTCATGGCATCTGATCTGTGGCCCCACCGCAGCGATTTCGATTGTGCTGTACGCCAGTGTCAGCCCGCTCGCGGTGCCCGCGTCCGAGGACTACATCACCCTGATCCTGCTGCTGACGTTCCTCGCCGGGATTTTCCAGTGGCTGCTCGGTCTGCTGCGCTTCGGCGCGCTGGTGAATTTCGTTTCGCATTCGGTGGTGCTCGGCTTCACGCTCGGTGCCGCCGTGGTGATCGCCATCGGCCAATTGCCCAATCTGCTTGGGCTGGAGTTGCCGGCCAACACCACAGCGCTCGCCAGCCTGATGGACCTGTTGCGGCATCTTGGGGCTGTGGATAAACCTTCGCTGATCCTCGGCGTCGCCACGGTAATCGTCGGCGTGGCGCTGAAAAAACTTCTGCCGCGCTGGCCGACGCTGTTGATCACCCTGGTGCTGGCCAGCCTGCTGGTGTGGATCTGGCCAGGGATGTTCGGCCATGTGCATCTGGTCAGCGCTTTCGTCGGGCGCTTGCCGCCGTTCAGCACTTTGCCGCTGGATCTTGAAGTGATCCTGCGCCTGCTGCCGAGCGCCGTGGCGGTGGGCATGCTCGGGCTGGTTACCAGTCTGTCGATCGCCCGCTCGATTTCGGCGCGCTCGCAACAGTTGCTCGACGCCAATCAGGAAGTCCGCGCACAGGGTCTGTCGAACATCGTCGGTGCGTTCTTTTCCGGGTCGCTCTCGGCCGGATCGTTTACCCGCTCGGGATTGAGTTACGAGGCGGGTGCCTGCTCGCCGCTGGCCGGGGTGTTCTCGGCGATCTGGGTGGCGCTGTTCGCAGTGTTCGGCGCAGGGCTGATCGCGCACATTCCGATCCCGGCCATGGCCGGCAGCATTCTGCTGATCGCCTGGGGGCTGGTCGATCACCGCGGCATTCGCGCCTTGCTGCGGGTCAGTCGCGCCGAGTTTGTGGTGATGGCGTTGACCTGCCTGGCGACCTTGCTGCTGGAACTGCAGACGGCGATCTACGCCGGGGTGCTGGCGTCGCTGTTCTTCTACCTCAAACGCACTTCGCAGCCACGGGTGCAGCATTGGCGCGACGGTGACGACGATGTGCTGCGGGTGGGCGGCTCGATCTTTTTCGGCGCCAGCCATTACCTGCAAGTGCGCCTGCAACGTCTGCATGGCGCGCGGGTAGTGATCGAGGCGCAGCAGATCAACTTTATCGATTACTCGGGTGTGGAGATGCTGCACCAGGAAGCGCGGCGCCTGCTGGGCCAGGGTCGCAGCCTGACCTTGCGGCGCGCGCGGCCGCCGGTGGTGGAGGAGTTGAGGAAGCTGGAAGGGGCGCAGAAGTGCCCGATCAGGTTTGAGGATTGATCTGATATCGCGGTGATGCGATTCGCGAGCAGGCTCGCTCCCACATTGGTCGCATTTCAATGTGGGAGCAAAGCTTAAAGGGCCAACTGGCGGCGCAGCTCGGCTAGCACTGGCGCGGTATCCGGGCGCACACCGCGCCACAGCCAGAACGCCTCGGCCGCCTGTTCGGCGAGCATGCCCAGACCATCCATCGCCAGCGCCGCGCCGTGCTCAGTGGCCCAGCGGCAGAACGCGGTCGGTTCCTTGCCGTACATCATGTCGTAGCACAGGGTCTGGCCCGGCTCGATCAGGCTTGGCGCGATCGGCGGCACGTCACCGGTGAGGCTGGCGGAGGTGGCGTTGATGATCACGTCCACCGGCTCGCGCAGCCAGTCGAAACCACTGGCCGACACTGGCCCCAGATCGCAGAACAATTCCGCCAGCAGCTCAACCTTGGCCACCGTGCGATTGGCGATGATCACCGAGGCCGGTTTCTCCGCCAGCAACGGCTCCAGCGCACCCCGCACCGCGCCACCGGCGCCAAGCAAAAGGATACGTTTACCGGTCAGGCTGAACCCGGCATTCACCGTCAGATCGCGCACCAGTCCGGCGCCGTCGGTGTTGTCGCCGAGCAGTGAGCCGTCGTCCAGTTTGCTCAAGGTGTTCACCGCACCGGCGCGCTGAGCGCGGGCGGTCAGGCTGTTGGCCAGACGATAAGCGTCTTCCTTGAACGGCACCGTCACGTTGGCGCCGCGCCCCTCTCGAAAGAACGCGGTGGCGCAGCCAGCAAAATCGTCGAGCGGCGCCAGCAGCGTGCTGTAATCGAGGCGCTGACCGGTCTGCGCGGCGAACAGTTGGTGAATCATCGGCGACTTGCTGTGGCCAATCGGGTTACCGAAAACGACGTAACGATCCATCACCCGTCCTCAGGCCTCGGCCAGCCAGTCGCGATCCTGCAGGAAGTACTCGGTCAGGCGCGCTTCTGCGCTGCCCGGTTCAGCCTTCCAGTCATAACCCCAGCGCACTTGCGGCGGCAGCGACATCAGAATCGATTCGGTACGCCCGCCAGATTGCAGGCCGAACAGGGTGCCACGGTCGTAAACCAGGTTGAACTCGACGTAGCGGCCACGGCGGAATTCCTGGAATTCGCGCTGCTGAGCGGTGAAGGCGTCGTTCTTGCGCCGTTGCACAATCGGCAAATATGCCTCGATGTAGGCGTCGCCGATGGCGCGCATGAAAGCGAAACTGGTATCGAAATCCCACTCGTTCAGATCGTCGAAGAACAGACCGCCAATGCCACGTGGCTCATGACGATGTTTGATATGGAAGTAGCTATCGCACCAGGCCTTGTAGCGTGGATAGACGTCCGCACCGAACGGCGCACAGGCTTGCTCGGCGACGCGGTGCCAGTGAATGCAATCTTCCTCAACGCCGTAATACGGGGTCAGGTCGAAACCGCCGCCGAACCACCAGACCGCTTCTTCGCCTTCTTTTTCAGCAATGAAAAAGCGCACGTTGGCGTGGGAGGTCGGCACATGCGGGTTGTGCGGGTGAATCACCAGCGACACGCCGAGCGCCTCGAAACCACGCCCGGCCAGTTCCGGCCGATGGGCGCTGGCCGATGGCGGCAGGCCGCTGCCAAACACGTGGGAGAAGTTGACGCCGCCCTTTTCGATCAGCGTGCCGTTTTCCAGCACACGGGTGCGCCCGCCACCGCCCGCCGGCCGGGTCCAGGCGTCTTCGACGAAGCATTTTCCGCCGTCTTCGGTTTCCAGCGCAGCGCAGATACGGTCTTGCAGATCGAGCAGATAGGCCTTTACGGCGTCGGTGCGGGTCGTCATGGCTTCACCTTGAATCGGGCGGCGCCCCGGCAGGCGGGCGGCGCAAATGGGCGCACAGCATACCATCGCAGACCGGCGCGCCGCAGTTGACGAAGATCAACCAGCGGAGTTGGATAGAGGGCTTAGCGACGATCCAAGGAGAGCAGGCAGATGGCAAAGCGTATCCAGTTCCGCGCCCACGGCGGTCCCGAAGTGCTCGAATATGTTGACTACGAACCCGCCGCGCCCGGACCGAATCAGGTGCGCGTGGCCAACCAGGCGATCGGCCTGAATTTCATCGACACCTATTACCGCAGCGGTCTTTATCCGCCACCGGCGTTGCCGTCTGGCCTGGGTTCGGAAGGCGCCGGCACCGTCGAGGCAGTGGGCAGCGACGTCACCCGTTTTAAAGTCGGCGATCGCGTGGCATACGGCAGCGGCCCACTCGGCGCCTACAGCCAGGTACATGTTCTGCCGCAGGACAATCTGGTGCACCTGCCCGATGAAATCAGTTTCGAAACCGCCGCCGGGGTCATGCTCAAGGGCCTGACCGTGCAGTACCTGCTGCGCCAGACCTACGAACTGCAGGGCGGCGAAACCATTCTGTTCCACGCCGCAGCGGGCGGCGTCGGCTCGCTGGCCTGTCAATGGGCCAAGGCGCTCGGCGTGAAGCTGATCGGTACCGTCAGCTCGAAGGAAAAAGCCGAACTGGCCAAGGCCAACGGCGCCTGGGCCACCATCGATTACAGCCATGAAAACGTGGCCGAGCGCGTGCTGGCCCTGACTGACGGCAAGAAAGTCCCGGTGGTGTATGACGGCGTCGGCAAGGATACCTGGCTCACGTCCCTGGACAGCGTGGCGCCGCGTGGCCTGCTGGTGAGTTTTGGCAATGCTTCGGGCGCGGTCGACGGCGTCAATCTGGGCATTCTTGCCGCGAAGGGCTCGCTGTACGTCACCCGGCCGACGCTGGCGACCTACGCCAACAATGCCGAGAATCTGCAACGCATGGCCGACGAGGTGTTCGAGATGATCATCAGCGGCAAACTGAAGGTCGACATCAGCCAGCGCCATGCATTGGCCGATGCGGCGAAAGCCCAAACCGAACTGTCGGCACGGCGCACTACCGGCTCCACGATTCTGCTGCCATAACGCTTGAAGTTGCTACCCGGCGAACTCTTCCATGAGTTCGCCGAGTATCTTCCCGCTATATCAAGTACATCTTTCGATGAAGTTTCTTCGAGGCCGGCCGACGGTTGGCAAACTTCCTGCGCAACTTCTTCGACTCAAGGACCAGCCACTTCTCAGCCCACTCATCGATGATCGGCGGATCAATACTGACGGTTATATTCATCACGATACTCCGGCTGATGTGCGTTGATGTTTACAGGATGATCAAGGGCCATGAGTATTTGTCGCCACTCGGCAGACAACAGCCAATAATCGCCACGGGCGCGTTGTTCGAGATGCATCGCGTGCGAAGCGATCGGTGTCAGGCCGAAACGCTGGAACAGCTGCCGCTGCGGCGATCTGCACAAAGCCGTCACCCCTTGATATCCGCGATCGATCGCCCACTCGGCAGCAGTGGCGAGCAGACCATTGATCGACACGGGCCGATGCTGCTGGGAATGGGTAATCAGGCGGCTGAACTCGACATGCCGCGCCAATGCCATGGTGGGCGAGACATGATGCTGCGCCAGTGAGGCCCACTCGAACGGCGCCGGAGTTGCCCGCAACACCGCAATGAGTTGGTCACGCTGGTAGAGCAAAAAGTGCGTACTGCGCGAAGTGAGCGCCAAGCGGTTTTCCAGCGCCCGGGCTCTTGAGGTGAGCATGTAATGCTGCAATCGCAGGCGAAACTGCCGGCCAATGAAACGCTCGAATTCTCCGGCGTCCGATCCCGCCTCAAGAATGGCCACACGATAATCGACCTGTTGGTTCTTGAGTGTTTCCTGAAAGCCCTGCAGATAATCCTTTAGGTGTAAATCCGTAATATCCATTACTTCTCCGCAGCCATTAACATTTCGAAGTTGTTTCAAGCACATTGAAAGAATGGATGCTTTTGGAAATCTCGCCACTGCACGCGTTCTGATAATCACGTGGGAAAACTTACAGATATTGCAGACTCAAAGATTCGTCTGACGCATGAAAGAACAATAGCGACGGATAAACGTTAAACGGATGCAGGAATAGTGCAGGCATGCGTAGAACTCCTCGGCGATACCGCCGAGGAGTCCGCAAAAACACAGAAGAACCGGGGTCAGTCAGGACGAATCACGTCACCGCTGGCCAGGTCGCGAATCACGCTGGGGTTCTTGCGTCCGCCAAGGCTGCCGCCCAGCACCAGGTCAACCTGCCCACGGAAATACTGCTCGACCCGCAAGCGCGTGCGTGCCGGCGGTCGCCCCTGCGGGTTGGCCGACGTCGAGATCAGCGGCCCGACCAGCGAGCACAAGTCGCGCACTTGCGGGTGATCACTGACCCGCAGCGCCACGGTGTCATGCACACCTGTCACCCATTCCGGCAACAGGTTCTGGTGCGGCACCAGCCAGGTGTTCGGCCCCGGCCAGGTGCTGGCCATGCGGTCGATCCAGTCCTGCGGGAAGTCCTCGAACAGGAAATCGAACTGGCGGATATTGTCGGCGACCAGGATCAGCCCTTTGCTCACCGAGCGATTCTTGATCGCCAGCAAGCGGTCCACTGCGTCTTCATTCCACGGGTCGCAACCCAGCCCCCAGACGGCTTCGGTTGGATAGGCAATCACCGCGCCGGCGCGAACTTCACGCGCGGCTTGTTGCACACGCCAACTGTTGACCATGAAAAAACTCTCCACAAACAGGTTTCGCGCAGTTTACCGATCTTCCTCGTAAAACCTAGCTTGACCGCGCCAACCAGCGGCCGTTTTCGCATACCGCACGGCCCTCGATCTCCAGCTCGGTCAGCGCTGCCAGCACTTTCGGCAGCGCCCAGCCACAGCTCGCGGCCAGGGCTTCACTGGTATGCGGCGCAGCGTGCAGCAGCGCAAGCAAAGGGTGGTCAGCCTGGGTTGGCGTTGTGGATAACAGCGGCTGTTGCCAGCCGCGCAGGGCTTCGAGGATGTGTTCGATGGTTTCCACCAGCACCGCGCCGTCGCGAATCAACTGGTGACAGCCCCGTGCGCCGGGGTGATGGATCGAGCCAGGAATCGCGTAAACCTCGCGCCCTTGCTCCGCCGCCAGCCGCGCGGTAATCAATGAACCACTGGCAACGCTGGCCTCGACCACCAACACACCGAGGGACAAACCGCTGATGATGCGGTTGCGCCGGGGAAAGTTGCTTGCGCTCGGCCCGGCGTCCAGCGGAAATTCGGAAAGCACCGCGCTGCCCGAGGCAACCATTGCCTCAGCCAGGCGTTTATTGCGTTGTGGATAAAAATTTTCCAGCCCCGTGCCGAGCACACCCACGGTCAAGCCGCCGATGTCCAGCGCGGCCTGATGCGCAGCGGCATCGATGCCCAGCGCCAGACCACTGGTGATGACAAAACCGGCACCGGCCAGACTGCGGGAAAATGCCGCCGCCGTGTCCATCCCGGGACGCGAGGCGCGGCGGCTGCCGACCATAGCCAGCTGCGGTTTCTCCAGAATCGACGGATCGCCGGCGACGAATAACAGCGGTGGTGGATCGGGAATTTGCGCCAGCAACGCTGGGTAATCCGCTTGATCCCACATCAGCAAATGCTGGTCGGGATGCTCTAGCCAGCGCATTGCGTGGCTGGCGCCGTCGCGCACGGTCGGACAGCGCCGCGCCTCGGCACAGGCGGCCGGCAACCCCAGCGAGCGCCAGGCACTGGCCGGCGCGCTGATGGCTTTCGACGCCGAGCCAAAGGCTTCAAGCAATTTGGCAAAACGTTTTGGGCCGATATCCGGCAGGCGATGCAGGCGCAGGCGCGCCTCCAGTTCTGCCGGAGAAACGGCCGTACTGACAGACAACATGAATGGATCATCCTTGATCGTTCTATGCTCCGAACCATTCGGAACAAGCTGTGGATAACTCTGTTGGTAACTTGTTAAGCAAGCTTACGGATTTCGCACCTTGTCGAGCACCGCCAGCGAGCGTGACGCGTTGAGCACCAGGCCGTAACTGAGCTTGTCGTAGGTGCGGAACACCATCAGCAGGCCGGCGCGTTCATCGGGAATCTTCAGCGGCTGGCCGGTGATGCGGTCACGCACGGTTTCACCGGTTTTCATCACCGCCAGGACATTGCCTTCGGCCAGACCATCGCGCTTGCCCTTGTTCAGGGTGACCACGTCCATCACGCCGATCTGCGTGACGCCGCGCGGCACATCGATGATCACGCCGTCGATGGAACGCTTCGGCGCGCTGGGCATGAAGGTCGAATTGATCGAGCGTTCTTCACCGCCGAACAGGCGGTCACCGAGGCGCACTTCCTGGGTGGTGCGCTGCAGGGCGAGAGTGGCGACGTCGCCTTCGGTGGCAACAATCTCGCCGCCACCGATATCGTCGGCATTGATGCCAAGAAACTCCTTGGTCTGCGGGTCGGTGTAGACCTTGCCCTGGCGGAAGATACCGTACACCGGTTGCTCCGGATCGAAATGGCCGCGGGCGAAAATGCGATCACCGGTACCGCTGAGCACCCGTTCGGCATCGCCGGCAACGATATATGGCGCCTTGTCGAAGTCTTCAGCCTTGTCGACGATGCGGTTGCTCAGCAGAAAGCTGTTGATCGATTTCAGTGGAATGCTCGGAATCGCCTCGGCCACCGGGCTGGTGCGGATCCGTGGCGAGAGCTTGATGGTGCCGCGCGACTCGCCACGGTTGACCGTCAGTTGCGGCTGGCCGTTGACGTAGCTGAGGGTCAGCGTGTCGCCGGGGTAGATCAGGTTGGGGTTTTCGATCTGCGGGTTGGCCCGCCACAGTTGTGGCCATTGCCAGGGCTCGCGCAGGTATTTGCCGGAAATGTCCCAGAGGGTGTCCCCGGAAACCACCTTGTATTGCTGTGGAAAACCATCCCTGAGTTGCACTTGCCCTTGAGCGCCGCCGGCCGCAGCCAGAAGCAGCAGGGCGAGTAGTGTTTTCCTCATGCAGTGAATCCCTTTATCATGTGCATTCGCGTGAATCGTCAGAGCCCCCGTGGCTCGCTTCTGTTTTCGGAAGCTACGCTTCACAACGGTAGCCTGCATCTTCGGACCCGCCAGGCCATCGACCCGACTTTACTCAACGTGTGCAGCAATCGAAGCCTATGGCCATTTTAAACATCCTCGAATTTCCGGACCCACGTCTGCGCACTATCGCCAAACCAGTGGCCGTAGTGGACGACGAAGTGCGTCAGTTGGTCGACGACATGTTTGAAACAATGTATGAAGCGCCGGGCATCGGCCTCGCCGCGACCCAAGTCAACGTGCACAAACGTATCGTCGTGATGGACCTGTCCGAAGACCGAACCGAGCCACGGGTGTTCATCAACCCCGAGTTCGAACCGCTGACCGACGACATGGACCAGTACCAGGAAGGCTGCCTCTCGGTACCGGGCTTCTACGAAAACGTCGACCGCCCGCAGAAGGTCAAAATCAAGGCGCTGGACCGCGACGGCAAGCCCTATGAGCTGATCGCCGAAGGCCTGCTCGCGGTGTGCATCCAGCACGAATGCGACCACCTCAACGGCAAATTGTTCGTTGATTACCTGTCCACGCTCAAACGCGACCGGATCAAGAAGAAGCTGGAAAAGCTGCACCGCCAGAACGCTTGATGCCCCTCTTCAAAGGCTTGCTGCGGCAAGCCTTTTTCTTTTTATGAGACGCCTTTCATGACTGAGCCACTGCGCATTGTTTTTGCCGGTACCCCGGAATTTGCCGCCGAACACCTCAAGGCCCTGCTGAGCAGCCCGTACGAGATCGTCGCGGTCTACACCCAGCCGGATCGCCCGGCCGGCCGTGGGCAAAAACTGATGCCGAGCCCGGTCAAACAACTCGCGTTGGAAAATAATATCCAGGTGTTGCAACCGCCGACCTTGCGCAATGCCGACGCTCAGGCAGAACTGGCCGCGCTGAAACCGGATTTGATGGTAGTGGTCGCCTACGGTCTGATCCTGCCGCAGGCGGTGCTGGATATTCCGCGTCTGGGCTGCATCAACAGCCATGCCTCGCTGCTGCCGCGCTGGCGTGGTGCGGCGCCGATCCAGCGCGCGGTCGAACACGGCGATGCCGAAAGCGGCGTGACAGTGATGCGCATGGAAGCCGGTCTCGACACCGGGCCGATGCTGCTCAAGGTCGTCACGCCGATCAGCGCGCAAGACACTGGCGGCACTCTGCATGATCGCCTCGCCGAAATGGGTCCGCCCGCTGTGGTACAGGCGATTGCCGGTCTGGCTGCCGGCACCCTGCAAGGCGAAGTGCAGAACGACGAACTCGCCACCTATGCGCACAAACTCAACAAAGACGAAGCGCGCATCGACTGGAGCCGTCCGGCGGTTGAGCTGGAACGCCTGGTGCGCGCCTTCAATCCATGGCCGATCACCCACAGCACGCTCAATGGCGAAGCGTTGAAAGTGCTGGCCGCGACCGTGGCCGAAGGCACTGGCGCACCGGGGGAAATCCTCAGCGCCAGCAAGGATGGCCTGATCGTCGCCTGCGGTGCGCAAGCGCTGTGCCTCACCCGGCTGCAATTGCCCGGCGGCAAGGCGCTGAACTTCAGCGACCTGTTCAACAGCCGTCGCGAGAAATTCGCCGTCGGCAGCGTGCTCGGCGCAGCGGTGGACGCGCAATGAACCCGCGTCTGGCCGCCGCCAAGGCTCTCGCCGCTGTGCTCAGCGGCAAGGCTTCGCTGAACAGCTCTCTGCCGACGCAACTGGACAAGGTCGAGGATCGCGATCGCGGCTTCACTCAGGATCTGGCCTTCGGCACCGCGCGCTGGCAGCCACGTCTTTCCGCGCTGGCGGAAAAACTGCTGCAGAAACCGTTCAAAGCCGCCGACGCCGATGTCGAGGCGTTGCTGCTGGTTGGTCTGTATCAACTGCTCTACACCCGCGTGCCAGCCCACGCCGCCATCGGCGAAACTGTCGGTTGCGCCGACAAGCTGAAAAAGCCGTGGGCCAAAGGCCTGCTCAACGCCGTGTTGCGCAATGCCCAGCGCGAAAGCGAAGCGATTTTCGCCGAACTGGAACGTGATCCGGTGGTGCGTACTGCTCATCCGCGCTGGCTGCAAAAATCCCTGAAAGCCTTCTGGCCGGAACAATGGGAAGCGATCTGTGCAGCGAACAACGCGCATCCGCCGATGATCCTGCGGGTCAACCGCCGCCATCACAGTCGCGACGCTTATCTCGCGCTGCTGGGCGAAGCCGGGATCGCCGCGACACCTTGCGTGTACAGCCGCGACGGCATCGTCCTCGAAGCCGCCGCCGACGTGCGCAGTCTCCCGGGTTTCGCCGAAGGCTGGATCAGCGTGCAGGACGAAGCTGCGCAACTGGCCGCCGACCTGCTCGATCTGGCGCCCGGCCAACGGGTGCTCGACGCCTGCTGCGCACCCGGCGGCAAGACCTGCCATATCCTCGAAGCCGAACCGGCGCTGGCCGGCGTGGTGGCGGTGGATCTGGAAGCCAAGCGTCTGGTGCGGGTGAAGGAAAACCTTGAGCGCCTCGGCCTCAACGCGGAACTGATCGCTGCCGACGGTCGCGATATCGATAAGTGGTGGGACGGCAAACCGTTCCAGCGCATCCTCCTCGATGCACCTTGCTCGGCCACCGGGGTGATCCGCCGCCATCCGGACATCAAGCTGACCCGCCAGGCCGACGACATCGTCGCCCTCGCGCACCTGCAAGGCGAGCTGCTCGATGCCATGTGGAAGACCCTCGAAGTCGGCGGCATCCTGCTCTACGCCACCTGCTCGACGCTGCCGACGGAAAACACCGAAGTCATCGCCGCGTTCCTTGAGCGTACCCCCGGTGCCCGCGAACTGGACCTGGCCACAGCGGCCGGGATCAGGCAACCCCATGGTCGCCAGTTGCTGGCCCAGCAGGGCGGGCATGACGGTTTCTACTACGCCAAGCTGATCAAGATCGCTGCCGTGCGCGGCTAAACGGATTCATGGAGTGACTGGATGAAAATCATCATCCTCGGTGCGGGACAGGTCGGCGGTTCGCTGGCCGAACATCTGGCCAGCGAGGCCAACGACATCACCGTGGTCGACACCGATGGCGAGCGCCTGCGCGACCTCGGCGACCGCCTCGACATCCGCACGGTGCAGGGCCGGGGCTCGCTGCCGTCGGTGCTGCGTCAGGCCGGCGCCGACGACGCCGACATGCTGGTCGCCGTAACCAACAGCGACGAGACCAATATGGTCGCCTGTCAGGTCGCGCATACGCTGTTCCACACACCGACCAAGATCGCCCGCGTGCGCGAAGCGTCCTATCTCAACCGCGAGGAACAACTGTTCCAGAACGAAGCGATTCCGGTCGACGTGCTGATCAGCCCCGAGCAGGTCGTGACAAACTACATCAAGCGCCTGATCCAGCATCCCGGCGCCCTGCAGGTGATCGACTTCGCCGAAGGCGCGGCGCAACTGGTGGCGGTGCGCGCCTATTACGGCGGGCCGCTGGTAGGCCAGCAACTGCGCCAATTGCGCGAGCACATGCCGAACGTCGAAACCCGCGTCGCGGCGATCTTCCGCCGTGACCGGCCGATCCTGCCGCAGGGCGACACGGTCATCGAGGCCGATGACGAGGTGTTCTTCATCGCCGCCCGCGAGGACATTCGCGCGGTGATGAGCGAAATGCGCCGCCTCGACGAAACCTACAAACGCATCGTCATCGCCGGTGGCGGGCAGATCGGCGAGCGCTTGGCCGAGGCCATCGAAAGCCGTTATCAGGTGAAGATCATCGAGATGAGCCCGACGCGCTGCCGCTACCTCTCCGATACCCTCGACAGCACCGTGGTCTTGCAAGGCAGTGCCTCGGACCGCGATCTGCTGCTGGAGGAGAACATCGCCGACGCCGATATCTTCCTCGCCCTGACCAATGACGATGAAGCCAACATCATGTCCTCGCTACTGGCCAAACGGCTGGGGGCGAAGAAGGTCATGACGATCATCAACAACCCGGCCTATGTCGACCTGATCCAGGGTGGCGACATCGACATCGCCATCAGCCCGCAACTGGCGACCATCGGCACCTTGCTCGCCCACGTGCGCCGCGGCGATATCGTCAGCGTGCACTCACTGCGACGGGGCGCGGCGGAAGCGATCGAAGCGATAGCCCACGGTGATGCGAAATCCAGCAAGGTAATCGGCAAGCCAATCGAAAAGATCGGCCTGCCGCCGGGCACTACCATCGGCGCGGTGATCCGCAACGAGAAAGTGATCATCGCCCACGACCACACGGTGATCGAAGCGGGCGACCATGTGATTCTGTTCCTTGTGGATAAAAAACATATTCGCGATGTGGAGAAGCTGTTTCATGTGGGGCTGAGCTTTTTCTGACCTGAAGACAACGCTGCCCGTGATGGCCCCTTCGCGAGCAGGCTCGCTCCCACAGGGGAATGCATTCCAAATGTGGGAGCGAGCCTGCTCGCGAAAGCGGTCTGACAGACTCGCAGGTTCTCTGACGAACGATAGAAAGGAATCCACCAATGCTCGAATCCCTGGAAAAAATGCTCGCCAAGGGTGTCGATAACGCTCTTTTGCGCTTCGGCCTGGGCAAGGGTTTTCTGGATCTGGGCGACAGCGCCAAGGCTGCCGAGCATTTCCAGCGCTGCGTCGCGTTTGACCCGAAATACTCGGCAGCGTGGAAATTGCTGGGCAAGGCGCACTTGGCGCTAGGCGATCACGCCGCTGCGCGTCAGGCCTGGGAACAGGGCCTGGAAGCGGCCCGCACCCATGGTGACAAACAGGCGGAAAAGGAGATGACGGTGTTCTTGAAGAAGCTTGAGCGGCAGGCTCCTTGAGCTACAGACAGCGCAAGGCGTCTGCACTGACCGTCACCAGATCGCATTCGCTCAGTACCAGCGCGCCTCTCCCGGCGGACGCTTCTTGAAGCGTTTCATGCTCCACATGTACTGGCTCGGATACGCCGCGACGTAGCGCTCGACCACTTTGCTCATCGCCGCGCAGGACTCGGCGGTATCGGTGCTGTACATCGCTTCTGGCGCGGCTTCGAGGATCACTTTGTAGCCGGAGCCATCCGGCAGGCGCAGGGCATGCAGAAACACGCCGACCGCCTTGCCGCCGGCCAACATGTTCGGCACGAATTTGCTGGTCAGCGCCTGGGTGGCGAAAAACGGCACGAAGATCCCGGCGGATTCGGCCGGTTCCGGGTCGGCGGGGATGCCCACCGCACCACC
Source organism: Pseudomonas moraviensis subsp. stanleyae (assembly GCF_036283065.1). Taxonomy (GTDB): domain Bacteria; phylum Pseudomonadota; class Gammaproteobacteria; order Pseudomonadales; family Pseudomonadaceae; genus Aquipseudomonas; species Aquipseudomonas stanleyae. Next base: position 195,851 of record NZ_JAADJI010000011.1, on the reverse strand, counting down.
TTTGCGCACTTCCTTGATGACACTGAGAATGCCTTCCTTGGTTGATGCGGCGACCTTGTTGCCCAATTGCACGCGCTGCTTGCGCAGCAATTCATCCACAGCCTTGAGCTTCGGCGGACGATAGAAAATGATCGGTTTGCACTGGCTGCAATAGAAATGATTGAGCACTTCCCAGTTGCCCAGGTGGCTGGTGATGCCGACCACGCCTTTGCCCGAAGCCAGCGCATCCTTGAGCACATCGAGGCCTTCGACTTCGCGAACCAGATCGATCGAGCGCTGCGCCGGCCAGATCCACGCGCAGGCGCTTTCGGTCAGCGACTTGCCGATGTCCTTGAGGCTCTGCCCGACCAGACGCTCGCGCTCGGCTGCATCCATCTGTGGAAAACATTTGGCGAGGTTGATCCGCACCACGTCGCGAGAACGGTTGGGGGTTTTCCACATGATCCAGCCGATCGCCGAACCCACGGCCTGCACGGCCCGCCATGGCAGCAGGGCAAACAGCCGCAGAGCGCCTACCAGCAAGGCGCCTTTAAACTTTTCCACAGGTCACTCCTGATCTTTGTGCTGTGCGCGAGGCGGGCATTCTAACCGCCGTTGGCAAGCTGCGCGTAGCGGTCGCAATCGCGGGTGTGGTCCATGACCATGCCCGAGGCCTGCATCAGCGCGTAGCAAATGGTCGGGCCGACGAAGGTGAATCCGGCTTTTTTCAGCGCTTTGCTCATCGCCAGCGCTTCGGGGGTGATCGCCGGGACTTCGCTGCGATCCTTGAAATGGTTGATGATCGGCTGGTCGCCAACGAACGACCAGAGAAACGCCACCGGGTCCTCCAGCGCCAGCCAGGCCTGGGCGTTGCGCCGGGCGGCGTTGAGTTTCAGGCGGTTGCGGATGATGCCGGGGTCGAGCATCAGCTCGTCGATCTCGGCGTCGCTCATTTGCGCCACGCGCTGCACGTCGAAGCCGAACAGCACCTGACCATAACGCTCGCGTTTGCGCAGCACGGTGATCCACGACAGCCCGGCCTGGAACCCTTCGAGCAAAAGCAACTCGAACAAACCCTGCGCATCGCGTAGCGGCGTGCCCCACTCCTGATCGTGATAAGCCATGTACAGCGGATCTTCGGTACACCAAAAGCAGCGTGGCATAAGGCTCCAGGGGGCGTGCGCAGCAACGAATCGGGTATACTCCCGCTCTTTAAATCGCAGCCCAAGAAACAGGTGAATTTCGTGAGCCAGCCTACGCCAGCCGTGCGTACCTTCCAAGACTTGATCCTCGCGCTCCAGCAATACTGGGCCGAGCAAGGTTGTGTGGTACTTCAGCCCTACGATATGGAAGTAGGCGCCGGCACTTTCCACACCGCGACCTTCCTGCGCGCCATCGGCCCGGAAACCTGGAACGCCGCGTACGTGCAGCCAAGCCGCCGTCCGACTGACGGCCGTTACGGCGAAAACCCGAACCGTCTGCAGCACTACTACCAGTTTCAGGTTGTCCTGAAGCCTAACCCGGACAACTTCCAGGAACTGTACCTGGGCTCGCTCAAGCATGTCGGTCTCGACCCGCTGGTCCACGACATCCGCTTCGTTGAAGACAACTGGGAATCGCCGACCCTCGGCGCCTGGGGTCTGGGCTGGGAAGTCTGGCTCAACGGTATGGAAGTCACCCAGTTCACCTACTTCCAGCAGGCCGGCGGCATCGAGTGCTACCCGGTCACCGGCGAGATCACCTACGGTCTCGAGCGCCTGGCGATGTACCTGCAAGGCGTCGATTCGGTCTACGACCTGGTCTGGGCTGACGGCCCGTTCGGCAAAGTCACCTACGGCGACGTGTTCCACCAGAACGAGGTGGAGCAGTCCACCTACAACTTCGAACACGCCAACGTCGACAAGCTGTTCGAGCTGTTCGACTTCTATGAAAGCGAAGCCAAGCGCCTGATCGAGCTCGACCAGCCGCTGCCGTTGCCAAGCTACGAAATGGTGCTGAAGGCTTCGCACACCTTCAACCTGCTGGATGCGCGCCGGGCGATCTCGGTGACCGCGCGTCAGCAATACATTCTGCGCGTGCGCACCCTGGCGCGTTCCGTTGCGCAAGCCTACCTGCTGGCACGCGCCAAGCTGGGCTTCCCGATGGCGACCCCGGACCTGCGTGACGAAGTACTGGCCAAGCTGGAGGCTGCACAATGAGTGCGCAAGATTTTCTGGTTGAACTGGGCACCGAAGAACTGCCACCCAAAGCCCTCAACACGTTGGCTGACGCGTTCCTCGCCGGTATCGACAAGGGCCTGCAAGCCGCCGGCCTGAACTACGAAAGCAAAACCGTGTATGCCGCGCCGCGTCGTCTGGCTGTGCTGATCACGGCGCTGGCCACTCAGCAGCCGGATCGCAGCATCAATCTCGACGGCCCGCCACGTCAGGCCGCGTTCGACGCTGACGGCAATCCGACTCAGGCCGCCCTCGGCTTCGCCAAGAAGTGCGGCGTCGACTTGAGCGAAATCGACCAGAGCGGTCCAAAACTGCGCTACAGCCAGAACATCGCCGGCAAGCCGACCGCAAGCCTGCTGCCGACTATCGTCGAAGATTCGCTGAACGACCTGCCGATCCCGAAACGCATGCGTTGGGGTGCGCGCAAGGAAGAGTTCGTGCGTCCGACCCAGTGGCTGGTGATGTTGCTCGGTGATCAGGTCATCGACTGCACGATCCTCGCGCAGAAGGCTGGCCGTGATTCCCGTGGTCACCGTTTCCACCATCCGGAAGCCGTGCGCATCGGTTCGCCGTCGAGCTACCTCGCCGACCTGCGTGCCGCGTATGTGTTGGCCGACGCCAACGAGCGTCGCGAGATCATCAGCAAGCGCACCGAAGAACTGGCCACGCGCCAGGAAGGCACCGCAATCGTGCCACCGACGCTGCTCGACGAAGTGACCGCGCTGGTCGAATGGCCGGTGCCACTGGTGTGCTCGTTCGAGGAACGTTTCCTCGACGTGCCGCAGGAAGCGCTGATCACCACCATGCAGGACAACCAGAAGTACTTCTGCCTGCTGGATGCCGACGGCAAGTTGCTGCCACGTTTCATCACTGTGGCCAACATCGAAAGCAAAGACCCGCAGCAGATCATCGCCGGTAACGAGAAAGTGGTGCGCCCACGTCTGACCGACGCCGAGTTCTTCTTCAAGCAGGACAAGAAGCAGAAGCTCGAAGCGTTCAACCTGCGCCTGCAGAACGTGGTGTTCCAGGAAAAACTCGGCAGCGTCTACGACAAGGCCGAGCGCGTATCGAAACTGGCCGCGTACATTGCCGCCCGCATCGGCGGCAACGCCTCGTGGGCTGCCCGCGCAGGCTTGCTGTCGAAGTGCGACCTGGCCACCGAAATGGTCGGCGAGTTCCCGGAGATGCAAGGCGTCGCCGGTTACTACTACGCGCTCAATGACGGCGAGCCGCAGGACGTCGCGCTGGCGCTGAACGAGCAGTACATGCCACGCGGTGCCGGTGCGGAATTGCCGGCGACCCTGACCGGTGCAGCCGTGGCGATCGCCGACAAGCTCGACACCCTGGTCGGTATCTTCGGTATCGGCATGCTGCCGACCGGCAGCAAAGACCCGTATGCCCTGCGCCGCGCGGCACTGGGTGTGCTGCGTATCCTGATCGAAAAGAAACTGGATCTCGACCTGAACGACGCCGTCGCTTTCGCGGTGAATGCGTTCGGCGGCAAGGTCAAGGCTGCCGGCCTCAACGAGGCGGTGCTGGAGTTCATCTTCGACCGTCTGCGGGCGCGCTATGAAGACGAAGGCGTCGATGTCGCCACTTACCTGTCGGTACGTGCACTGAAGCCGGGTTCGGCGCTGGACTTCGACCAGCGTGTACAAGCGGTGCAGGCCTTCCGAAAACTGCCGGAAGCGGCAGCGCTGGCGGCGGTGAACAAGCGTGTGTCGAACCTGTTGAGCAAAGTCGAAGGCTCGGTACCGACCGTGGTCGAGGCCAAGTACTTCGACAATGCCAACGAGTTCTCGCTGTACTCGGCGATCCAGCAAGCGGATCAGGCTGTGCAGCCGATGGCCGCGGCGCGTCAGTACAACGAATCGCTGGCCCGCCTGGCGGCACTGCGCGAGCCGGTGGACGCGTTCTTCGATGCGGTGATGGTCAATGCCGACGACGCCAATGTGCGGGCCAACCGTTACGCGCTGCTGGCGCGTCTGCGTGGTCTGTTCCTCGGTGTTGCCGACATTTCGCTGCTGGGTTGAGGGGTTGCTGTTGAAACTGCTGATTCTCGATCGTGACGGGGTGATCAATTACGACTCCGATGCCTACATCAAGTCGGTGGAGGAGTGGATTCCGCTGCCCGGCTCGATCGAAGCGATTGCGCAGTTGAGCAAGGCCGGCTGGACGGTGGCGGTGGCCACCAACCAGTCGGGCATTGCTCGCGGCTATTACGACCTCGCCACCCTCGAGGCCATGCACGCGCGCCTGCGCGAGCTGGTCGCGGAGCAGGGCGGCGAAGTCGGTTTGATCGTGTACTGCCCGCATGGCCCGGACGAAGGTTGCGATTGCCGCAAACCGAAACCGGGGATGCTGAAAACCATCGCCGAGCATTACACGGTGCCGTTGACCAACGTCTGGTTCGTCGGCGACAGCCTTGGTGACCTGGAGGCCGCCAAAGCCGTCGATTCACAGCCAGTTTTGGTGAAGACCGGAAAAGGCGAGAAGACTCAGGGCAAGACCCTGCCGGTTGGCACTCTGATTTTTGACGATCTGGCGGCGATTGCCGCAGAACTTATCCACAACTAGAGTACTTCTGAATTTCCTGGCCAGGGATTGCTCGGGAGTGCGCTTGAACAGTCGGGCATTGCCCCGTAACGGTAACCGTCGCCATGTCGATACTGCGGGCCTTCAGAATCTTCGTTTTTTATCTGCTGCTGGGCACAACAGCGTTGCTGTGGTGCAGCCTGAGCTTTTTCATCGCGCCCTTTCTGTCCTTCAAGGCGCGCTATCGTTTTATCAACGTGTACTGGTGCCGGTGCGCCCTGTGGCTGACCAAGGTGTTTCTCGGTATCCGCTACGAAATCAAAGGCGCGGAGAACGTGCCGGACCGGCCCTGTGTGATTCAATCGAATCACCAGAGCACTTGGGAGACGTTCTTCCTCTCGGCTTATTTCTCGCCCTTGAGCCAAGTGCTCAAGCGCGAATTGCTCTACGTGCCATTCTTCGGCTGGGCCATGGCCATGCTGCGCCCGATCGCCATCGACCGCGACAACCCGAAGGCTGCGCTCAAACAGGTCGCAGCCAAGGGCGACGAGCTGCTCAAGGACAACGTCTGGGTGCTGATCTTCCCGGAAGGCACACGAGTCCCATACGGCACCGTCGGAAAGTTCTCCCGCAGTGGCAGCGCTCTGGCGGTGAATGCGGCGCTTCCAGTGCTGCCGATTGCACACAATGCCGGCAAATTCTGGCCGAAAATCGGCTGGGGCAAACAGTCCGGAGTGATCACCGTGGTCATCGGCGAACCGATGTATGCCGAAGGCAGCGGGCCGCGCGCCATTGCTGATCTGAATGACCGTGTGCAGGCGTGGAACGAGAGAACCCAGCGCGAAATGGGCTCGCTGCCACCGGCGCCACAGGCCCCCGCTGCAAGTGATCAACTGGCTGTCTGAAATTTGTGGATAACCTGTGTACGCTTTCGCTTGAAAAGACCGTAATCGACCTATAACTCGTTGATTTTGCTATATATTTCAAAATCGTTAAATTCAACGGAATCCGTGCATAAGTTTTATTCGGATGTAAAAAAACCGGCTGTTATAGCCGGCTTTTTTGTACCCGCTCATTCAGCAATCAGCGGCAACTCGATGCGGAATGTGGTTCCCGCATCGACTACGCTGTGACACTCGATCGTGCCGCCATGATGATCAATAACGGCTTTGACCATCGACAGACCCAGACCCACGCCGTCGATGCCTTGGGCAGAGGAGAAACGCCGGTACTGGCTGAACAGGTCAGGCAATTCATCGGCAGCTATCCCCTTGCCCTGATCCGTCAATTCGCAGCGCAGCCACTGCCCGTGACAACTGACCTTCAGTTGCACAGCGGTGTCTGCCGGGCTGTACTTGATCGCGTTCTCCAGCAGGTTGAACAGGGCGCGCGTCAGTAATCCCTGGTCGGCCAAAAGCAGGCGCTCCTGGCAGTCTTCATCGACATGGTTGAGCAGCTCAATGCGTTTTTGCTGAGCGATAGGCAAGGCCTGATCCAGCACGTCCAATACCAGCATCGCGAATAACGTCGGGCGGAACTGGTAGGTCTCGGACTCAGCTCGCGCCAACAGGACGAAACCATCGGTCAGATCCAGCGCGCGGCGCACTTGACGCTCGATCTGCTCGAACAGCGGCGCATTACCGCCCGCCTGATGGCGATGCACATCGAGCAAGGCGAGGATGGCCGAATGTGGCGCGCGCAGATCATGGGAGAGAAAGCGCAGCAGAACGCCGCGCTGCTCCTCGGCCGCACGCTCGGCACTCAAGTCAGTCAGGCTGAGCAACCAGCCGATCGGCGTATCGCCATCGACCGGCAGCAGCGCCGCTCTTTCCAGGCGCAGACTGCGTTCCTTGTGATCGCGAAATTCCAGCAGCGCCAGCGTGGCCAGCGGCGGTTGCGGCGCTGTGGATAATTCCGGATAGCCGAGTCGTGCCAATTGGTCGAGTACGTCGTCGCCCACCAGCGGATCCTCGAACAACTCGCGTGCCTTGCGATTGCCCAGCAGGATCTTGCCCTGCGGATCACTGATCAGTGTCGCCACCGGCAGGTATTCCAGGCCATCGGCAATAAAGCGCCGGGTATCGCGGGTGCGGCTCATGGCTTGTTCGAGCGCCATGATCTGGCCTTGCAACTCATCGGCACCGGTGAAGCGGGTCCGGCGTCGTTCCGGGAAGACTTTCGGTTCACTGTCCAGGCGCGCCAGCTCCCAGCCGAAGTAGGTCAGCACCACACTCAGGCGCCGCCAGTTCCAGATCAGGTAACCGAACAACATGCCCAGCGTGGCAGACGTCGGCGACCACCAATAGCGGATCTCGGCGAGTATGGCGCTGGCGATCAGCGCACACGCCATGCCGACCAAGGTGACCCACAGCGCCCAACGCGGCCGCCAGAGCAATAACCCCAGGACACAGGCGACCATTGCCACCGATAGCAGCGCGCCGAGCACAGGCGACGGGTTGTGCAGATTGATCTGGGCGCGGTAAGACAGCAAAGCAGTCAGCGGCAATAGCACTAGACTTATCCACAACCACTCGCGCACCAATCGTCGGAACAGACGCTGGACCTGGCTCGGCTCACGACTTTCACGCCGACGTTGAGTGTTATGCATGAGGCAAGGGGCAGGGCAGTGGGAATGGTTTCATAGGGCTCAGGTCTGAGGCGTAGACCTGAAGAATCATAGCGGACGTCGACCACCGACGGGCCGCTTCTTTCATCGCGGCCGGGGAGTCGCTATTGTCGACATCCCAGCCCCAGCGACAAGGAACACCGCCGATGCGCGTTGCCATTCTGGACGACGAACCCGCCGAACTGCGCCGGGTCGAGCAAACCCTGGAACAAATGGCTGAAGCTGGCGAACAGCCTTGGTCACTGCACAGTTTCGAGCGCGGCGAAGACTTGTTGCGCCAGTTGCGCCGGGAGACTTTCGACCTGCTGATCCTCGACTGGCAACTACCGGACCTGACCGGCCTGGCGCTGCTGCGCTGGACCCGCGAACACATGGACGCGCCACCCGCTGCAATCATGCTCACCAGTCGCGATGGCGAGAACGATATCGTTCAAGCCTTGAATGCCGGCGCCGATGACTATGTCAGCAAGCCATTTCGCCCCAACGAGTTGAAGGCGCGGGTGGCGGCGGTATTGCGTCGGCACAGCCAACCACGCAGCCCGGCAGGTGAAGTGCAGACGTTCCACGATCTGACTTTCGACGACGCCGAACTGACCGTCACCCGTGAAGGCAAACCGATCCTCATGACCGAGCGCGAATACCGCCTGGCGCGGTGTCTGTTCAGCAATCTGGGTCGGCCGCTATCGCGGGATTATCTGTATGAGCGCTTCTGGCCGAACGAAGAGACCACTTCCTCGCGGCCGCTGGACACGCATATCTACCGCCTGCGCAACAAGCTCGGGCTGACAGCGGATCGCGGTTGGCAGTTGTTGACGATTTATGGCTATGGGTATCGGTTGGAGAGTGTGGCGACCGGAAATGAGTGAGCCACTGCCAACGGAAAATTATCAAAGATGAAAAAGGTCTGTGGGAATTGACTGCGTATTCCGAACAATCAAAAACCGCTGCCTCCATTGTAGTGTTCGAGGCCACCGTTATCTCGGGTGACTGTGCCGAGGCCCTGCAGAACCTGGGTTTCAGTGTGACGACTCTGGCGCTGAACGAAGACAGCGTCATGGGGCTGATGAGCACGCGACCCGACTATGTGCTGACCGTCAATTTCAATCAGTACATCAGTGAAGTCTGCGAGCTGCTGAAAATCCCTTACCTGGCCTGGGTGATCGATACACCGTGCTACCCGATCTACGACAAGTCCATCAATCATTCGCACAGCTTTACCTTCATCTACGACGCGGCAGTGGCGCGGCGGTTGAGGCAGAGCGGGGTGCGCCAGGTTTATCATCTTCCGGTCGCGGCGAACCTGGAGCGCATCGGTCAGGTCGATTTTCATGCTCATGATTCGCTCGCGGAAGATGACATCAGTTTCGTTGGGAATCTGACCCGCACTGAATATCGAACCTCGATATTGCCGCATCTGTCGGCGCGGACTCGCGAAGGTAGTAAGCGCCTGATCGACTCGCTGAATCGGCCCGACGGTTTCTTGAACCTGTCTGCGCAACTGGGTGCTGAGCTCGTCAGTGCTATCAAGCAGGAGTCGGGCTACCCGCTGGCGGGTGATCACTATCTTTTGGTGACGGAGAAACTGGCTTATCTGCTGGGCAGAGAGCATTCGTGGCAGGAACGCATTGACGTCATCCAACGGCTTGAAGAACGCTTTAGCGTTGCGGTCTACGGAAATGAGGAATGGCGGGCTCAGATAGCCGGCTACGCGGGACATGCCGACCACTTCACTGAGATGCCAAGAATCTTCCAGCGCTCGAAAATCAACCTCAATATCATTCGCTCGTTCGTCGAATCCGGCCTGCCGATGCGCGTGTTCGATGTACTCAGCTGTGGCGGCTTCCTTGTCACCAACGACAAGGAGGATCTGCGCAGGCTGTTCACCGACGGCAAGGATCTGGTGACCTACCGCGACACTCAGGATCTGATTGAGATCTGCGGCTATTACCTCGAGCATGACCAAGAGCGCAGGGCGATTGCCCAGCAGGGCAGGGCGACAATTGCGCAAAACCATACCTTCGTGCAGCGCATGACCGACATGCTTTCCACGGTGCAGAGTGAGCTGCGCGGAGAGCCGGGGGCGTTCAGCCGCTGGTATCGCTGAACTCGTTGTTTCAGACATAAAAAACCCCGGCGCGCTGGCCGGGGTTTTTCATGAGCGGGCAAACAACCGGGGTCAGAAATCCAGGTTGGAAACCGCCAAGGCGTTGCTTTCGATGAAGTCCCGGCGAGGTTCGACCGCATCACCCATCAGGGTGTTGAAGATCTGATCTGCGCCGATGGCGTCTTCGATAGTGACTTTCAGCATGCGCCGCACGCTCGGGTCCATGGTGGTTTCCCACAGCTGATCCGGGTTCATTTCGCCCAGACCTTTGTAGCGCTGGATAGTGTGGCGCTTGGTGCTTTCGGCCATCAACCAATCAAGAGCTTCCTTGAACTCGGTAACGGCCTTCTTGCGTTCGCCACGCTGGATGTACGCACCTTCGTCGAGCAGGGTGCTGAGTTGCGCGCCCAGGGTGACCACGGTTTTGTAGTCGTTGCTGCCGAAGAAGTCGCGGTTGAAGGTGACGTAATTCGACAGGCCGTGGGAGATCAGCTCGACCTCCGGCAGCCACACTCCACGTTCACGGTCTTCGCGCAGGCTGGCCTTGTAGACCAGGCCGGACTTCTCGTTGGTACGCAGGCGCACTTCGTACTGGGCCAGCCACTCTTGCATTGCGGCATGGTCGCCAAGGGTTTCCAGGCTGACGGCTGGCAGGTAAATGAAGTGCTCGGTCAGTTCCTGCGGGTACAGGCGCGACAGACGCTTGAGGGTCTTCATGACCATGCGGAAGTCATTTACCAGACGCTCCAGCGCTTCACCGGAAATGCCCGGGGCTTCTTCGTTCAGGTGCAGGCTCGCATCTTCCAGGGCCGACTGCGTCATGTACTCTTCCATGGCGTCGTCGTCTTTGATGTATTGCTCTTGCTTGCCTTTCTTGACCTTGTACAGCGGCGGCTGGGCGATGTAGATGTAGCCGCGCTCGATCAGCTCCGGCAACTGACGGAAGAAGAAGGTCAGCAGCAGGGTACGGATGTGCGAACCGTCGACGTCAGCATCGGTCATGATGATGATGTTGTGATAGCGCAGCTTGTCGATGTTGTACTCTTCGCGACCGATGCCGCAGCCCAGCGCGGTGATCAGCGTGCCCACTTCCTGGGACGAGATCATCTTGTCGAAGCGGGCCTTCTCGACGTTGAGGATCTTGCCCTTCAACGGCAGGATTGCCTGGGTCTTGCGGTTACGACCCTGCTTGGCAGAACCGCCCGCGGAGTCACCTTCCACCAGGTACAGTTCGGACAGCGCCGGGTCTTTTTCCTGGCAATCAGCAAGCTTGCCCGGCAGGCCGGCGATGTCCAGCGCGCCTTTGCGGCGGGTCATCTCACGAGCCTTGCGCGCCGCTTCACGGGCACGGGCGGCGTCGATCATCTTGCCCACCACCAGCTTGGCTTCGTTCGGGTTTTCCAGGAGGAAGTCGGAGAAGTACTTGCCCATCTCCTGCTCAACCGCAGTCTTCACTTCGGAAGACACCAGCTTGTCCTTGGTCTGCGAGCTGAACTTCGGATCCGGCACTTTCACCGAAATGATCGCGGTCAGGCCTTCACGGGCATCGTCACCGGTGGTGGCGACTTTATGCTTCTTCGCCAGACCTTCCTGCTCGATGTAGTTGTTGAGGTTACGCGTCAGCGCGGAACGGAAGCCCACCAGGTGAGTACCGCCGTCGCGCTGTGGAATGTTGTTGGTGAAGCACAACAGATTCTCGTTGAAGCTGTCGTTCCACTGCAGGGCGATTTCTACGCCGATGCCGTCTTCACGCTGGATGTTGAAGTGGAACACCTGGTTGACCGCGGTCTTGTTGGTGTTCAGGTATTCAACGAACGCGCGCAGGCCGCCTTCATACTTGAACAGTTCTTCCTTGCCGCTGCGCTCGTCCTTGAGGACGATGCCGACACCGGAGTTGAGGAAGGACAGTTCACGAATGCGCTTGGCGAGGATGTCCCAGCTGAAGTGAATGTTCTTGAAGGTTTCGCTGGAAGCCTTGAAGTGGATCTGGGTACCGGTGGTTTCGCTGTCGCCAACGATGGCCATCGGTGCCTGAGGTACGCCGTGGACGTAGGTCTGTTCCCAGATCTTGCCGCTGCGGCGTACCGTCAGGACCAGTTCCTCGGACAGTGCGTTCACTACCGACACACCTACACCGTGCAGACCGCCGGATACCTTGTAGGAGTTGTCGTCGAACTTACCGCCCGCGTGGAGGACGGTCATGATGACCTCGGCGGCGGAAACGCCTTCCTCTTTATGCACGTCTACCGGGATGCCACGACCGTTGTCTTTAACGGTGATGGATTCGTCCGGATGGATGATGATGCTGATGTCGTCGCAATGGCCGGCGAGGGCTTCGTCGATCGAATTGTCGACCACCTCGAACACCATGTGGTGCAGACCGCTGCCATCGTCGGTGTCACCAATGTACATACCGGGACGTTTGCGTACGGCATCCAGGCCTTTCAGCACTTTAATGCTCGTTGAGTCGTACGTATTTTCTTCGCTCAATGCCTTCACTCCCGATGGTCGTGGGTCTGGGTGATACGGCCCTGTTCCACGTGGAACAAAGCGACTGGCGTTTCCGTCTGCCAGCCTTCCCTCAGTAATTCGTGATCTACACAGGTGATGAACACCTGGCAGCGTAAGTCTTCCAGCAAGCGGCACAGCGCGCGACGATGGCTCTCGTCCAGTTCGGACGGCAAGTCATCCACCAGATAAATACACTGACCGCGGCGGGCCTGGCTGACCAGGTGGCCTTGGGCAATCCGCAGCGCACAGACCACCAGCTTCTGCTGACCCCGGGACAAGATGTCCGCGGCGTTGTGTGCGCCCAATCTGAGACGCAAATCAGCTCGTTGCGGCCCGGCCTGGGTGTGCCCCATCTGCTGGTCCCGTTGCACGGAACCGGCGAGTACGGCGCTCAATTCGCGGTCCTTGTCCCAGCCTCGGTAATAGCTGAGCGTCAAACCCTCAAGCTCAACCAGTTCGCTCAAGGTCTGTTCGAAGACCGGTTTCAAGGCTGTGATGTAAGCGCGGCGGTATTCATCGATTTCAGCGCTGGCCTGGCACAGTTCCCTGTCCCAAACCGCTTGCGAAACGGCGTCAAGTGTACCATGCCGCAGCCAGGAGTTTCTCTGGCGCAAGGCCTTCTGCAAACGCTGCCAGGTCGCCATGAACCGCGGTTCGACGTGGAATACACCCCAGTCGAGAAACTGCCGGCGAATCTTCGGCGCACCTTCCAGCAGACGGAAGCTGTCCGGGTTGATCAACTGCAGTGGCAGGATCTCTGCCAGTTGCGCAGCGCTGCGGGCATTCTGCCCGTCGATGCGAATCTGGAACTCGCCTTGACGGTCACGGGAAATCCCCAAGGCACTGTGCCCGCCTTCAGCCAGTTCAACCTGACCGAATACAGTGCAGGCGAGTTGTTCGTACTGGATGACCGGCAACAGCCGCGTGCTACGAAACGAACGGGCAAGCCCCAGCAAGTGAATGGCTTCCAGCACGCTGGTTTTGCCGCTGCCGTTGGCGCCGTAAAGAATGTTGATGCGGGGGGAGGGGGAGAAGGTCACCGGGTGCAGATTGCGCACCGCGGTGACCGAAACACGACTTAACGACATTCAGGATCAGCTGATTACAGACGCATCGGCATGACAACGTAAGCCGAATCGTCATTGTCGGACTCCTGCACCAGCGCACTGCTGTTGGAGTCGGACAGGATCAAGCGAACCTGCTCGGTGGTCATCACGCCCAGCACGTCGAGCAGATAGCTGACGTTGAAGCCGATTTCCAGCGAGCCGCCGTTGTATTCAACGCCCACTTCTTCTTCCGCTTCTTCCTGCTCCGGGTTATTGGCCTGGATCTTCAGCTGACCGGAGGCGAGTTGCAGACGGATACCGCGGTACTTCTCGTTGGACAGAATCGCGGTACGGCTGAACGCTTCACGCAGAGCCTGACGATCGCCGAGTACCAGCTTGTCGCCACCTTTCGGCAGAACGCGCTCGTAATCCGGGAATTTACCGTCGACCAGTTTCGAGGTGAAAGTGAATTCGCCGGTGGTAGCACGGATGTGATGCTGGCCGAGGACGATGCTGACGTTGCCATCCGGCTCGGTGAGCAGACGCGCCAACTCCAGAATCCCCTTGCGCGGCACGATCACCTGATGGCGATCAGGCTGGCCGATATCGGCTTTCATCGAGCACATGGCCAGACGGTGACCGTCGGTGGCTACCGCGCGGATGATGCCTTCAGAAACTTCCAGCAGCATGCCGTTGAGGTAGTAACGCACGTCCTGCTGGGCCATGGCGAAGCTGGTGCGCTCGATCAGACGACGCAGTTTGCTCTGCTCCAGGCTGCAGGTCAGCGAGCCCGGGCCTTCTTCGACGGTCGGGAAGTCGTTGGCCGGCAGGGTCGACAGAGTGAAACGGCTACGCCCGGCCTTGACCACCAGCTTCTGCTCGTCGACTTTGATGTCGATCAGCGCATCGTTGGGCAGGCTCTTGCAGATGTCCATCAGCTTGCGCGCCGGCACGGTGATGGAGCCAGTTTCGGCCGGCTCTTCAAGTTGCACACGACCGACCAGTTCGACTTCCAGGTCGGTACCGGTCAGCGACAGCTGCTGGCCTTCGACGACCAGCAGCACGTTGGACAGTACCGGCAAGGTCTGTCGGCGCTCGACGACGCCTGCGACCAGTTGCAGGGGTTTCAACAGGGCTTCGCGTTGAATGGTGAAATGCATGGTCTCGTCCCTTGCCTTAATAAGCTGCGCTGGTGTTCATCAAGTGGTCAGTGTACGCAGCAGGTTCTTGTAGTCCTCGCGGATGTCCGCGTCGGATTCCTTAAGTTCGTTGATCTTGCGGCAGGCGTGCAACACGGTGGTGTGGTCGCGGCCGCCAAACACATCGCCGATTTCCGGCAGGCTGTGGTTGGTCAGTTCCTTGGACAACGCCATGGCCACCTGACGCGGACGTGCCACCGAGCGCGAACGGCGCTTGGACAGCAGGTCGGAAATCTTGATCTTGTAATACTCGGCGACGGTGCGCTGAATGTTATCCACAGAGACCAGTTTGTCCTGCAATGCCAACAGGTCTTTCAGGGATTCGCGAATCAGCTCGATGGTGATGTCGCGGCCCATGAAGTGCGAGTGGGCGATCACGCGTTTCAGCGCGCCTTCCAGCTCACGGACGTTGGAACGAATGCGCTGGGCAATGAAGAATGCGGCGTCATGGGGCAACTCGACTTTGGCCTGGTCGGCCTTCTTCATCAGGATCGCCACGCGGGTTTCCAGCTCAGGCGGCTCGACGGCAACCGTCAGGCCCCAGCCGAAGCGGGATTTGAGGCGCTCTTCAAGGCCTTCGATTTCTTTCGGGTAGCGGTCACTGGTGAGAATGACCTGCTGTCCGCCTTCAAGCAGGGCGTTGAAGGTATGAAAAAACTCTTCCTGGGAGCGCTCCTTGCGGGCGAAGAACTGAATGTCGTCGATGAGCAACGCGTCCACCGAGCGGTAGAACCGCTTGAATTCATTGATCGCGTTCAGTTGCAGCGCCTTGACCATATCGGCCACGAAACGCTCGGAATGCAGGTACACGACCTTGGCATTCGGATTCTTCTTTAATAGATGGTTGCCCACCGCGTGCATCAAGTGGGTCTTACCCAGGCCGACGCCACCATAAAGGAACAGCGGGTTGTACCCGTGCTTGGGATTGTCCGCCACCTGCCAGGCCGCCGCACGGGCGAGCTGGTTGGATTTACCTTCAACGAAATTCTCGAAAGTGAACGTGCGGTTCAGGTAACTGGTGTGCTTGAGCGCACCTTCTACCTGCACGGTGCGCTGCTCGGCGCGAACCGGGGCCTGCTGCGAAGCAGCACCCGCCATCGGGTCGAAGCTGTCGCGGGACGGCTCCTCACTGACTTCTGCGGTTTTTTGCGTGGAACGCTTCGCCGGAGCAGGTGCTGGCGCCGGTGCCGGGTTGTTGGTCGGCACGTTGTTGGCCTGCGCCTGGGAAACCTGCGCAGCCGCCAATGGCGCATTCGGTGCGGCACGGGGGGCCGAGCTGCGTTTGCTGCCTATTAACAAGGACAGCGCGGGCGTCGAGCCATTGCCGTGCTCGTCGAGCAATTCAAGGACGCGGCCCAGGTACTTTTCGTTGACCCAGTCCAGCACGAAACGATTCGGTGCGTATACGCGCAACTCGTCGCCTTCGGCTTCGACCTGTAGTGGACGGATCCAGGTGTTGAATTGTTGGGCAGGCAGCTCTTCGCGCAAAAGCTCTACGCACTGCTGCCAAAGTTCCACTGACACGGATATCCCCTAAGTTGAAAGCCGGTGAGGCAAAAACAAGCGGCCATTGTAGCGGCGAGCCGTTCACTTATCCACATGCAGGTAGAGCCATCACCATCATTTATCAATGCGTTAACGCCTTGAAAGGCGACCAACGGCATGTGAATAAGCCCTGTGGATAACCGCCTCTGAGGGCACTGGACAACTGGGGGCGAAACTCTGAGGATAACCTGCCTGTGGATAACACACCATTCCACACACAGCTTATCCGATAGCGCAGCACAGGCTGAACACGGTTTTCCACTGTAGTTGTCATTCTCTGTACACCACACAGAATAAGGCCTGGTAGCAGTTATCCACAGAAGATGGTGGGTCTAGCTTTTACAAGCTTTACAGAAAAGCTTTAAATAATTCCCTTCTTTATTTTTATATCTGGCTGACAGGCTTTCGAGCTCAGACCCTGTGCAGATCTATTTATAAGGAAACGCTGGTTGGAAATTGACCTGAGGGCTTGCTTTCTCTAGAATCCCCGGTCTCTTAAAACGGGGGCCATTCCGGCCCGTTGTGGACGAACCAGGTAACACGACATGAAACGTACTTTCCAACCAAGCACTATCAAACGCGCTCGTACCCACGGTTTCCGTGCTCGCATGGCTACCAAGAACGGCCGCGCAGTCCTGTCGCGTCGTCGCGCCAAAGGTCGTGCGCGTCTGGCAGTTTGATAATCCGGTACTGGAGGTGAGTCAGGACTTCAGTCGGGAAAAGCGTCTGCTTACACCCCGGCATTTCAAGGCAGTCTTTGACTCCCCTACCGGCAAGGTTCCGGGGAAAAATCTCCTGCTCCTTGCACGCAACAACGATCTTGATCACCCCCGTCTCGGGCTGGTTATCGGGAAAAAGAGCGTAAAGCTCTCCGTTGAGCGCAATCGCCTCAAACGTCTGATGCGCGAATCGTTCCGTCTGCACCAGGATTCACTGGTCGGCTGGGACATCGTTATCGTCGCGCGCAAAGGTTTGGGTGATGTAGAAAACCCCGAATTGATTCAGCATTTCGGCAAACTCTGGAAGCGTCTGGCGCGCAACAAGCCCGTTCCGGCAGTCAAAACCGAAACTGTAGGGGTAGACAGTACCGATGCGTAAACTGGCCCTCGTTCCGATCCAGTTTTATCGCTATGCCATTAGTCCTTTAATGGCCAGCCACTGTCGCTTCTACCCCAGTTGTTCCTGCTACGCGTATGAAGCCATTGAAAATCATGGCCTTCTGCGCGGTGGCTGGCTGACCTTTCGTCGTTTAGGTCGCTGTCATCCGTGGAATCCCGGTGGTTATGACCCGGTTCCACCTGTCCCTACCTCCCGTTCTTCTTCGATGGCCGAGTAATCATGGATATCAAACGCACGATCCTGATCGTCGCCCTGGCAATCGTGTCCTACGTCATGGTTCTTAAATGGAACCAGGATTATGGCCAGGCTGCCCTGCCGACTCAGAATGTTGCTTCCAGTACGACTACATCCGGTTTGCCGGACACCGCCACTGGCACCAATGCTGCCGCCAGTGACGATATTCCGCGCGCCGCCAGCGATACCAGCGCACCAGCCGAAACGCCGGTCGCCGCCAGCAAGGACCTGATTCAGGTCAAGACCGATGTGCTCGATCTGGCGATCGATCCACAGGGTGGCGATGTTGCGCAACTGACTCTGCCTCTGTATCCACGTCGTCAGGATCGCCCTGATGTGCCGTTCCAGCTGTTCGATAACGGTGGCGAACGTGTTTATCTGGCGCAAAGCGGTCTGATCGGTACCAACGGCCCGGATGCAAACCCGGCCGGTCGTCCGGTTTATTCCTCGGAGAAGAAGGTTTACCAACTGGCTGACGGTCAGGATCAACTCGTGGTTGACCTGAAGTTCAGCAAGGACGGCGTCAACTACATCAAGCGTTTCACCGTGAAACGTGGCCTGTACGACGTTGCCGTTTCCTACATTGTGGATAACCAGAGCGCTCAGCCCTGGAACGGCGCAATGTTTGCCCAGTTGAAGCGCGACGCCAGCGCTGATCCGTCGTCGACCACTGCTACCGGCACCGCGACTTACCTGGGCGCTGCCCTGTGGACAAGTTCCGAGCCGTACAAGAAAGTGTCGATGAAGGACATGGACAAGGCGCAGCTCAAGGAAACCGTCACCGGTGGCTGGGTGGCCTGGCTGCAGCACTACTTCGTGACCGCATGGATTCCGGCCAAGGGCGAAAACAACATCGTCCAGACCCGTAAAGACAGCAAAGGCAACTACATCATCGGTTACACCGGTCCAACTCTGACCGCTGCTCCAGGTGCGAAAGTTGAAACCAGCGCTGTGCTGTACGCCGGTCCGAAAAGTCAGGCCGTGCTGAAAGAGTTGTCTCCAGGTCTGGAATTGACCGTCGACTACGGCATCCTGTGGTTCATTGCCCAGCCGATCTTCTGGTTGCTGCAACACATCCACGCCATTGTCGGTAACTGGGGCTGGTCGATCATTTTTCTGACCATGCTGATCAAAGGGATTTTCTTCCCGCTGTCGGCCGCCAGCTACAAATCCATGGCGCGCATGCGTGCTGTGGCGCCGAAACTGGCTGCGCTGAAAGAGCAACATGGCGATGACCGGCAGAAAATGTCGCAAGCCATGATGGAGCTGTACAAGAAAGAGAAGATCAATCCACTGGGCGGCTGCTTGCCGATCCTCGTGCAGATGCCGGTCTTCCTGTCGCTGTACTGGGTTCTGCTGGAAAGCGTGGAAATGCGTCAGGCGCCGTTCATGCTGTGGATCACTGACCTGTCGATCAAGGATCCGTTCTTCATTCTGCCGATCATCATGGGCGCAACCATGTTCATCCAGCAGCAGTTGAACCCGACGCCTCCGGATCCGATGCAGGCGAAGGTCATGAAAATGATGCCAATCATCTTCACCTTCTTCTTCCTGTGGTTCCCGGCGGGTCTGGTGCTGTACTGGGTTGTGAACAACTGCCTGTCGATTGCACAACAGTGGTACATCACGCGTAAGATCGAAGCGGCGACGAAAAAAGCCGAGGCGTAACTTGCACTGTGGATAACACCACTCAAAACGCCCCCTAGTGGGGCGTTTTGCTATCTGCCACTTTTGTCTGGATGCCGCTTTATGAGCACACCGCGTGAAACCATCGCCGCTGTCGCCACCGCTCAAGGTCGCGGCGGTGTGGGCATCGTCCGTATTTCCGGGCCGCTGGCCAGCGTGGCGGCAAAAGCCATCAGCGGCCGCGATCTGAAACCGCGTTACGCCCACTACGGGCCGTTTTTCAGTGACGACCAACAGGTGCTGGATGAAGGCCTGGCCTTGTATTTCCCGGGGCCGAACTCGTTTACCGGCGAAGATGTTCTGGAATTGCAGGGCCACGGCGGCCCGATCGTATTGGACATGTTGCTCAAGCGTTGCCTGGAACTGGGCTGCCGCCTCGCTCGGCCAGGTGAATTCAGCGAGCGCGCCTTCCTCAATGACAAACTCGATCTGGCCCAGGCCGAGGCGATTGCCGATTTGATCGAAGCCAGTTCTGCACAGGCTGCGCGCAATGCCTTGCGTTCATTGCAAGGGGCGTTTTCCCAGCGTGTGCATAACTTGACCGAACAGTTGATCGGCCTGCGTATCTACGTCGAAGCCGCGATCGACTTTCCGGAAGAAGAAATCGACTTTCTCGCCGATGGCCATGTGCTGAGCATGCTCGACAAAGTGCGTAACGAGTTATCCACAGTGCTTCGTGAAGCCGGACAGGGTGCGTTGTTGCGCGATGGCATGACCGTCGTTATCGCCGGCCGACCCAATGCCGGCAAATCCAGCCTGTTGAATGCACTGGCGGGGCGCGAAGCCGCCATCGTCACCGAGATTGCCGGCACCACGCGGGATATCCTCCGTGAACATATCCACATCGACGGCATGCCGTTGCACGTGGTCGATACTGCGGGCCTGCGCGACACCGATGACCATGTGGAAAAGATCGGCGTGGAGCGGGCGTTGAAAGCCATTGGTGAAGCGGATCGGGTCCTGCTTGTCGTCGATGCGACGGCACCGGAGGCACTCGACCCGTTTGCGTTGTGGCCGGAATTCCTCGAAACCCGACCGGATCCGGCAAAAGTAACGCTGATCCGTAACAAGGCCGACCTCTCTGGCGAAGCGATCACCCTGGAAACCAGTGAGGACGGCCACGTGACCATCAGTCTCAGCGCCAAGTCCGCCGAAGGCCTCGACCTGCTGCGTGATCACCTCAAAGCGTGCATGGGTTACGAGCAGACGTCGGAAAGCAGCTTCAGCGCACGTCGCCGGCATCTGGAAGCACTGCGCCACGCCAGCGCGGCGCTGGAACACGGCCGCGCCCAACTGACCTTGGCCGGGGCTGGCGAATTGCTCGCCGAAGATTTGCGCCAGGCTCAACATTCCCTGGGGGAAATTACCGGGGCATTCAGCTCAGATGATTTGCTCGGCAGGATTTTCTCCAGCTTCTGCATCGGCAAATAAACAAAAGGGGCTGTGGATAATTCATCCACAGCCCCTTTCTGTTCACCAGTTATAGGACACCGTACCGAGCAGCGTGCGGTCCTCGCCCCAGTAGCAGCGGCCGGCATCGTTGCATCCCGACACATATTCCTTGTCGAACAGGTTTTTCGCGTTCAGATCGACACTCCAGTGTGTATCGATCTGGTAGCCCACAGCCGCATCCACCAACGTCACGTCGCCGGCATCCAGCTTTCCGTATAGCGAAGGCGAGGTGTAGGCAAACGCACTATCGAAATACCGCACACCGCCCGCCACGTACAAGCCTTTCAGACCGCTGTCGAGGAAACGATATTTCGCCCAGACCGAAGCCTGGTTGCGCGGCACTCCGGTCATTTGATGGCCTTTGACCAACGACGTCGGCGCATCCTTGGTGATTTTTGCATCGGTGTAGGTATAAGCCGCTGTGACGTTGAGGTTCTGCGTCAGATTGCTGTTGAGTTCCAGTTCCACACCCTTGGCGCGGCTTTCACCCACCTGGCGGTAGGTCGACGTCGATGCGTCGAAGTAGGTGTCGTCCTTTTTGCGCAGGTCATACACCGACGCGGTGAAGGCGGTATCCCAGCCGATCGGTTGGTATTTGAGACCCACTTCGTATTGGCTGCTGGTGATTGGATCGAGCGGCGCGCCAGCATTGGAAATCTGCTGCACCGGAACGAACGCCGTGGAATAGCTGACATACGGCGTCATGCCGTTGTCGAACTGATACATCACGCCGCCCTGATAGGTGAACTTCTTGTCCTCGGAGCTGATGTTGCTGCCTCTGGCCACCTTGTCGCGGAAGTCACTGTGGACCCAGTCCTGACGCCCGCCGAGCAGGAACAGCCAGTGGTCGTACTTGCTCTGGATCTGTGCATAAACACCCTTCATCTGCTGCTCGAGCAAGGTGTTTTGCACGGCAATCGGCGTGGTCGGATCACGCAGGTAGACCGGGTTATACACATCGATCGGTCCGACAAGGCCGGCATTCCAGTCCTGATTGAACGAGGTGCGATCGTAGCTGGCGCCAAACAGCACGGTATTTTCCAGATTGCCTGCGTGGAATTTTCCTTCCAGCTGGTTATCCAGCGAATACACCATGGATTTGTTGAAGCGATCATAGGCGGTCATGTTCACGCGCGTGCCGAAGCCGGCGTTGTTCAGATTGCCCGGCCAGGTTTCGTGGCGGGTGATACGCGACTGCATGTAGCGCGAGTTCTGGCGGAACTGCCAGTCATCGTTGAACGAGTGGCTGAACTCGTAGCCAGTGCTCCAGGTTTCCCGTTCGAAGGTATTCCAGTCCGGGTCGCCGAGCATGGTGTCTTTGGACAGCTTGCCGTTGGGATTGCTCAGCAACGTGCCGGCGGCCGGCAGGCCAAGCTCCATATTGGTGTGGTCTTTCTGGTAGTTGGCCAGCAGGGTCAGCGTATTGAAATCGTCGAAATTGAGGGTCAGCGAAGGGGCGATATAAATGCGGTCGTCAGGAACGTGCTCGGTCTGGGTATCGGATTTGCGCCCCAGCATCACCACACGCCCGAGAACATTACCGCTGTCATTGAGCGGGCCGGAGACGTCGACGCCGATCTGCCGGCGATTGTTCGAGCCATAGCCCAATTGCACTTCGCCTTGCGGCGCGGCTGTCGGACGCTTGCTGACCAGATTGACCAGTCCGCCCGGCGCGTTTTCGCCATACAGCAGCGAAGACGGGCCACGGAATACCTCGACCCGTTCGAGTCCGTACGGCTCGGTACTGGTGTCATAGCGATTGCCCTGCACGCGCAGTCCATCCCGGAGCAGACCATAGCCGTAATCGGTGGCGTTGAAACCGCGGATGTAAAACAGATCGCCGGCCAGACTGTCGCCGGCGGCGAACGGTGGGGCAAAGATCCCCGGCACGTAGCCGAGGATGTCGGTGAGTGTCTGAGATTTCTGATCCTTGATGCGTTGTCCGGTTACCACTGACACCGAACGCGGTGTTTCCGACAGCGGTGTGCTGGTTTTCGTACCGATCCGGCTGTTTTGCGCCTTGTAGCCAACGTCGGCGGTGTAATCCAGATCCATTGGATTGGCCAACTGCGCATTGATATTGGTCGGCGCCAGTTCCAGAGAATCTCCGTCAGGCACGGTTTGCAGAATGTAACTGCCGGGTGCTTGCGGCACTGCCTGTAAACCGGAGCCTTGCAGCAGCTGAGCGAAGCCTTGTTCGACGCTGAAGTCGCCGTTCAACCCGGCACTGCGCAGGCGGCTGGTCTGTTGCGGCGAGAACGACAGAATCACATTCGCCGCGGAGGCGAACTGACTCAACGCATTGTCCAATGGGCCGGCGGCGATGGCATAGCGCTGCGACGCTGTTGCCGCGAAGGCGCTATGGCTGATCAGCAGACAGGACGCAGCGCTGCTCATCAATAAGCTGTAGGCAATGCAGTGAGGAGAAAAACGCTGGCGGAACGTGGGAAGACGCATGTGTGGATTAGCCCTGAAGGTGGCGAAGAGCCGCGTTGATCGCGATTACCTGTAGGGCCGGGTCAGGACGAAAAAAGATAACCCTGTTTGCAATTATTTTTCCCCAGGCCTTGTTTAAGTCAAACGCTGTGGCTGATCGACACCCAGTATCGGCTGAAATAGCGTACGTTGATCGGCAACGAAGCCTGAAGGTTGGCCAGCACCGCGTCGGTCGAATCGAGCCGGAAGGTCCCGGAGACCCGCAGATCCCTTGCGCGGCGATCGCAGTGCAATACGCCGCTGCGGTAGCGACCCAATTCTTCGATGACATCGCCCAGGCGCGCATCGAGAACGATCAACTGGCCGTTGGTCCATGCCACTCCTGCTGGGTGGAAGGGATGAATGAGACCCATATGCCGACTATCGAAATCCGCGCCTTCGCCTGCTTTCAGGATGAGCGGGGCAGCGGATGACCGCGCAGGTTGAATGCTGATTCGATCTTCCAGCACCCCTACCCGGGTGGAGCTCGACAGCTGATGCACCGAGAACCGGGTGCCCAATGCCTGAATCCGCCCGTCACGGGTTTGCACATAGAACGGCCGCTGATCACCGAGCTTGCCGGTTTGAACGAGGATTTCACCCCCGCGCAGTCGAATCAGGCGTTGCGCTGCATCGAAAGAAACATTGATCGCGGAGTCGGTATTGAGCTGGATCTGGCTGCCATCAGCCAGGCTGATGGTGCGACGCTGGCCCACCCCGGTTTTATAGTCGGCCCAGACATTGCCCAAGGATGTGTGTCGTTGCGCATGCCAGCCAACGAAGCCTGTACCCGCGGCAAGCAGCAACAGCTTGAGTACCTGGCGTCGGTGCTGGCCACTGTTGAGCGCACGTCGTTTCAGATCCTGCGGCAGGGTACCGAGTTGACGCTGCAATTGTTCCATCTGGTTCCACGCCGCCAAATGCGCCGGATCGCTGTCTATCCACAGCTGCCAGGCTTTTTGTTCGGCAAGGCTCGGTGGCTGGGATTGAAACTGCACATACCAGCTGGCGGCAGTTTCGAATACCTGGCGGTTCGCAGCGACCGGCATTATTGCTGCGCCATGATCAGGGCGCATTCAGTCAGGGCGCGAATCATGTGTTTCTTTACCGTGGTCAGCGAAACCTTCAACTGAACCCCGATCTGTTGATAAGTCAGTCCTTCGACTTGCGAAAGCATGAAGATCTGCCGAGTTCGCGCGCCTAGGCCGGCCAGTGCCTTATCCACAGAAATCAGGGTTTCAATGATCAGCGCTCTGTCTTCTTCGCTGATGACCGTTGCTTGCGGCCGCGCTGCGAGGGTCTGCAGATAAGCGGTTTCAATGGCACACCGTCTATATCGATCAATGACCAGGCCGCGCGCAATGGTCGCCAGGTAATCCCTCGGCTCCCGAATATGAGCTGCATTGCGCGCCGCAAGAATTCTCAGAAACGTGTCATGTGCCACATCGGCTGCATCGCTGGTGTTGTGCAGTTTGCCCTTGAGCCAGCCATACAGCCACGAGTGGTGTTGCTCGTAGATTTGCTCGATCGCAGCGGTGTGGGCAGGTAGGGACATGGGGGAAACTGGTCAGTTAATGATAATGGCTATTATTAGCCTCTGTTACGTGGTCTCACAATAGCCTTTGCACTTCCTGCCAATGGCTTCCCAGGCGTCGCCGATTCTTCGCTGGCGCTTTTTTTGCGCCTGGAAAACGCCATCCGAGCGATTTTCTGGGGATTAAGCCCTGTGAGTAACTGGCGCTAAGGCCAGTTGATAACAGGGCCTGAAAACTGGATATAACCTGCCCTGTGGATAAGCAGCGCTTTAATCCACAGGCTTACACCGGTTATCCAAGGGCCTCATTGCAACCTGAGCACAGGGTTTTGAATCTCTGTACATACCGTAAAATAACGCTTGCAGAGACATATCCACAGAAACGTGCCTCAGTAAGAATAAACATAAAAACAAAGGTTTTATAAATTTCTCTCTTTTTTATTCTTTTAACCTCGAGTTCTCCACAGCTGGTTAAATTTTGTGCAAAGGGTTCTTTAGAAAGGGCGAAGTCCCTATACTTGCCGACCAGGTCCAGAAACCTGATTTCAATATTTCCTGAATGACCTACTTAAGCAGGCACGAGGTGCGTGGTGGATTTCCCTTCCCGTTTTGAAGTGATCGTCATCGGCGGCGGTCATGCCGGTACCGAGGCAGCACTGGCGTCAGCACGCATGGGCGCAAAAACCCTGCTACTGACGCATAACGTGGAAACCCTCGGTGCCATGAGTTGCAACCCGGCCATCGGTGGCATCGGCAAAAGCCATCTGGTCAAGGAAATCGATGCCCTCGGCGGCGCGATGGCCATGGCTACCGATAAGGGCGGCATCCAGTTTCGTGTATTGAACAGCCGCAAAGGCCCGGCCGTACGGGCCACCCGTGCGCAAGCCGACCGGATTTTGTATAAGGCGGCGGTCCGCGAAATCCTCGAAAACCAGCCGAACCTGTGGATATTTCAACAAGCCGCCGACGACCTGATCGTCGAGCAGGAGCAAGTCCGTGGTGTCGTCACACAAATGGGTCTGCGCTTCTTCGCCGATTCCGTTGTGCTGACCACCGGTACGTTCCTCGGCGGACTTATCCACATTGGTTTGCAGAATTTCTCCGGCGGTCGTGCCGGTGATCCGCCGTCAATCGCGCTGGCTCATCGTTTGCGTGAACTGCCACTGCGTGTCGGTCGCCTGAAAACCGGTACGCCACCGCGTATCGACGGCAAGTCTGTGGATTTCTCGGTGATGACCGAGCAACCGGGTGACACTCCGATCCCGGTGATGTCGTTCATGGGCAACAAGGAACAGCATCCGCGCCAGGTCAGTTGCTGGATTACCCATACCAATGCGCGTACCCACGAAATCATCGCGGCGAACCTCGATCGCTCGCCGATGTATTCCGCTGCCGGTGAAATCGAAGGCGTCGGCCCGCGTTATTGCCCGTCGATCGAAGACAAGATCCACCGCTTTGCCGACAAGGAAAGCCATCAGGTGTTCATCGAACCGGAAGGTCTGACCACCCATGAGCTGTACCCGAACGGGATATCCACAAGCCTGCCGTTCGACGTGCAATTGCAGATCGTGCAGTCGATCCGCGGCATGGAAAACGCACACATCGTGCGTCCGGGTTATGCGATCGAGTACGACTACTTCGATCCGCGCGATCTGAAGTACAGCCTGGAAACCAAAGTCATCGGCGGTCTGTTCTTCGCCGGGCAGATCAACGGCACCACCGGTTACGAAGAAGCTGGCGCTCAAGGTTTGCTCGCCGGTGCCAACGCTGCCCTGCGTGCCAAGGGCAAAGAAGCCTGGTGCCCACGTCGCGACGAGGCGTATATCGGCGTTCTGGTCGACGACCTGATCACTCTCGGCACCCAAGAGCCGTACCGCATGTTCACTTCCCGTGCCGAGTACCGCTTGATTCTGCGCGAAGACAACGCCGACCTGCGTCTTACCGAAAAAGGTCGCGAGCTCGGTCTGGTCGATGACGCGCGCTGGGCGGCCTTCTGCAAGAAACGCGAAAGCATCGAGCTTGAAGAACAGCGCCTGAAAAGCACCTGGGTACGGCCGAACACCCCGCAGGGTGATGCGATTGCCGAAAAATTCGGCACGCCGCTGACCCACGAATACAATTTGCTCAACCTGTTGAGCCGCCCGGAAATAGACTACGCCGGTCTGGTCGAAGTGACCGGGCAGGGCGCAGAAGATCCACAGGTTGCCGAGCAGGTTGAAATCAAGACCAAATACGCCGGTTACATCGACCGCCAACAGGACGAAATTGCCCGTCTGCGCGCCAGCGAAGACACGAAATTGCCTGTGGATATCGATTACACCAACATTTCCGGTCTGTCCAAGGAGATCCAGAGCAAGCTCGGCGCCACACGTCCTGAAACGCTGGGCCAGGCTTCGCGGATCCCGGGCGTGACCCCGGCAGCGATTTCGCTGTTGATGATTCATTTGAAAAAACGCGGCGCGGGCCGTCAGTTGGAGCAAAGCGCTTGAGTGCCAAGGTCACTTCGCAACACGCCGAAGAGTTATCCACAGGAGCCCGCGCGCTGGGTGTCAAGCTCACGGAAACCCAGCACGAGTTGCTGTTGGGTTATCTGGCCCTGTTGATCAAATGGAACCAGGCGTACAACCTGACCGCCGTGCGTGATCCGGACGAAATGGTTTCGCGTCATTTGCTCGACAGCCTGAGCGTGATGTCGTTCATCGAAAACGGTCGCTGGCTTGACGTTGGCAGTGGCGGTGGCATGCCGGGGATTCCGCTGGCGATCCTGTTTCCGGACTCGCAAGTGACCTGTCTGGACAGCAACGGCAAGAAAACCCGCTTCCTGACCCAGGTGAAACTCGAACTGAAGCTGGAAAACCTGCAAGTTATCCACAGCCGCGTCGAAGCATTCCAGCCTGCCCAGCCATTCAACGGGATCATTTCCCGGGCATTCAGCAGCATGGAAAACTTCACCAACTGGACTCGCCACCTCGGCGATGCCGATACACGCTGGCTGGCAATGAAGGGCGTTCATCCGGCCGATGAGCTGGTAGCATTGCCGGCAGATTTCAAACTCGATAGCGAATACGCCCTGGCCGTCCCCGGTTGCCAAGGCCAACGCCATCTGCTGATACTGCGCCGCACGGCATGATTGGGAACACAAGCAAGAATGGCTAAGGTATTCGCGATAGCGAACCAGAAGGGTGGTGTGGGCAAGACCACCACCTGCATCAACCTCGCAGCATCCCTGGTCGCGACCAAGCGACGGGTGCTGTTGATCGATCTCGATCCACAGGGCAACGCCACCATGGGTAGCGGTGTGGATAAACATGGTCTGGAAAACTCGGTCTACGATCTGCTGATCGGTGAATGCGACCTGGGCCAGGCCATGCACTTCTCCGAGCACGGCGGTTATCAACTGCTGCCGGCCAACCGCGACCTGACCGCTGCGGAAGTGGTGTTACTGGAAATGCAGATGAAGGAAAGCCGTCTGCGCAGTGCGCTGGCGCCAATCCGTGACAACTACGATTACATTCTGATCGACTGCCCACCGTCGCTGTCGATGCTCACGCTCAACGCACTGGTCGCCGCTGACGGGGTGATTATCCCGATGCAGTGCGAATACTTTGCGCTCGAAGGTTTGAGCGACCTTGTGGATAACATCAAGCGCATCGCCGAACTGCTCAATCCGAACCTGAAAGTCGAAGGCCTGCTACGGACCATGTACGACCCGCGCCTGAGCCTGATGAACGATGTCTCGGCGCAGCTCAAGGAACACTTCGGCGATCAGTTGTACGACACGGTGATCCCGCGCAACATCCGCCTGGCCGAAGCACCGAGCTACGGCATGCCGGCGCTGGCTTACGACAAGCAATCGCGTGGCGCACTGGCCTATCTGGCTCTGGCGGGCGAAATGGTTCGCCGTCAGCGCAAAAATTCACGCATTGCTGCTGCTCAGCCAACTTAAGGAATCCCCATGGCCGTCAAGAAACGAGGTCTCGGACGTGGACTGGATGCTCTGCTGAGTGGTCCGACGGTCAGCGCGCTGGAAGAACAAGCCGCGCAGGCTGACACCCGCGAACTGCAACATCTGCCGCTGGACCTGCTGCAGCGCGGCAAATATCAGCCGCGCCGCGACATGGACCCGCAGGCCCTGGAAGAGCTGGCGCAATCGATCAAGGCGCAAGGCGTGATGCAGCCGATCGTGGTGCGCCCGATTGGTGGCGGCCGCTTCGAGATCATCGCCGGTGAACGCCGCTGGCGCGCCAGTCAGCAGGCCGGGCAGGAAACCATCCCGGCCATGGTCCGCGATGTGCCGGATGAAACCGCCATCGCGATTGCGTTGATTGAGAACATCCAGCGCGAAGACCTCAATCCGATCGAAGAAGCGGTGGCTTTGCAGCGCTTGCAGCAGGAATTCCAGCTGACCCAGCAACAGGTTGCAGAGGCTGTGGGTAAGTCGCGGGTGACTGTGGCTAACCTGTTGCGACTTATTGCACTGCCCGAAGTCATCAAAACCATGCTGTCGCACGGTGACCTGGAAATGGGTCATGCACGTGCCTTGCTCGGTCTGCCGGACAATCAGCAGGTCGAAGGGGCGCGACATGTTGTCGCACGAGGGCTGACCGTGCGCCAAACCGAGGCACTGGTTCGTCAGTGGTTGAGCGGCAAACCGGAGCCGGTCGAAGCTGCAAAACCCGACCCGGACATCGCTCGCCTCGAGCAGCGCCTGGCCGAGCGGCTGGGCTCTGCGGTGCAGATTCGCCACGGCAAGAAGGGCAAAGGCCAACTGGTGATCGGTTATAACTCGCTCGACGAGCTTCAAGGTGTGCTCGCACACATCCGCTGAAACATTTCCTCATGTAGCGCGCAGTCGGAAATCACTACCTGACAGTTGAATAGGGGCAGAACCGCCCCTATACTCTGCGCGCATTTTGTCGGCACAAATTATGCCAAGTTATTGAATTCTGGCAGCCGACCATTGGAGAGCAAACGTGATGGAAACCCGCAAGCCAAACCGCCTGCCCTTCCATCGCCTGGCAGTTTTTCCGGTGTTGATGGCTCAATTTGTCATTTTGCTCATTGCCGCTTTGGCGCTCTGGCAATGGCATGGAGTCGTTGCCGGATACTCGGGACTTTGCGGAGGCCTGATAGCCTTGCTGCCCAATGTTTATTTCGCTCACAAGGCATTTCGGTTTTCCGGCGCCCGAGCAGCCCAGTCCATCGTCCGGTCTTTTTATGCCGGCGAGGCAGGCAAACTTATTTTGACGGCAGTGCTGTTTGCACTGGTGTTTGCAGGTGTGAAGCCACTGGCGCCGATTGCAGTATTCGGCGTGTTCGTGCTGACGCAGTCGGTCAGCTGGTTCGCTCCCCTGCTGATGAGAACAAGACTTTCGAGACCTTAGGGCGTTTGAGGCAACCATGGCAGAGACAACCGCTTCGGGCTATATCCAGCACCACTTGCAGAACCTGACTTTCGGTCAGCTACCCAACGGCGGCTGGGGCTTTGCCCACACCGCAGCAGAGGCCAAGGAAATGGGCTTCTGGGCTTTCCACGTCGATACTCTCGGCTGGTCGGTCGCCCTGGGTCTGATCTTCGTTCTTCTTTTCCGCATGGCGGCAAAGAAAGCGACTTCGGGTCAGCCGGGTGCCTTGCAGAACTTCGTTGAAGTATTGGTCGAATTCGTCGATGGCAGCGTGAAAGACAGCTTCCATGGCCGTAGCCCGGTGATTGCACCGCTGGCACTGACCATCTTCGTCTGGGTGTTCCTGATGAACGCCGTCGACCTGGTACCGGTCGACTGGATTCCTCAGCTGGCCATCCTGATCTCCGGCGATGCACACATCCCGTTCCGCGCCGTGTCGACCACCGACCCGAACGCGACCCTGGGCATGGCGTTCTCGGTGTTCGCACTGATCATTTTCTACAGCATCAAGGTCAAGGGCATCGGCGGCTTCATCGGCGAACTGACCCTGCACCCGTTCGGCAGCAAGAACATCTTCGTTCAGGCGCTGCTGATTCCGGTGAACTTCCTGCTGGAATTCGTCACCCTGATCGCCAAGCCGATCTCTCTGGCTCTGCGTCTGTTCGGCAACATGTATGCCGGCGAGCTGGTGTTCATTCTGATCGCTGTGATGTTCGGCAGCGGCCTGCTCTGGCTCAGCGGCCTGGGCGTTGTTCTGCAGTGGGCGTGGGCGGTGTTCCACATCCTGATCATCACCCTGCAGGCGTTCATCTTCATGATGCTGACCATCGTCTACCTGTCGATGGCGCACGAAGAAAACCATTAAGACCAGTCTCGACTAGTCTGATGTCCTTCCCGGTAAAACGGGAAGGGGCTCCTTGCGGGGCATCTGAAACGATTTGTTTTACCGCTTTAATCTAAAAAACCTAAACCATACGACGTAAAAGTCGGGAGGAAAGATGGAAACTGTAGTTGGTCTAACCGCTATCGCTGTTGCACTGTTGATCGGCCTGGGCGCACTGGGTACCGCAATTGGTTTCGGCCTGCTGGGCGGCAAGTTCCTGGAAGGCGCAGCGCGTCAGCCAGAAATGGTTCCAATGCTGCAAGTAAAAATGTTCATCGTTGCCGGTCTGCTCGACGCCGTAACCATGATCGGTGTTGGTATCGCTCTGTTCTTCACCTTTGCGAACCCGTTCGTTGGTCAGATCGCTGGCTGATTACTCGGATCTTCCGGGTAATTTGGTGTGATGGACAACGTAACTGCGAGGTGTTGGCGTGAACATTAATGCGACCCTGATTGGCCAGTCCGTTGCGTTCCTGATTTTTGTACTGTTCTGCATGAAGTATGTATGGCCTCCGGTCATCGCTGCTCTGCACGAACGTCAAAAGAAGATCGCTGATGGTCTGGACGCTGCCAGCCGTGCAGCTCGCGACCTGGAGTTGGCCCAAGAGAAAGCGGGTCAGCAACTGCGCGAAGCGAAAGCTCAGGCAGCTGAAATCATCGAGCAAGCCAAGAAACGCGGTAACCAGATCGTCGAAGAGGCTGTTGAAAAAGCCCGTATCGACGCTGACCGTGTGAAGGTTCAGGCTCAAGCCGAGATCGAACAGGAACTGAACAGCGTCAAAGACAAGCTGCGTGCCCAAGTGGGCTTGCTGGCTGTTGGCGGCGCCGAGAAGATCCTGGGTGCCACAATCGATCAAAACGCGCACGCAGAGCTGGTTAACCAACTGGCTGCTGAAATCTAAGCGAGGGCGATCATGGCAGAACTGACCACGTTGGCCCGACCTTACGCTAAGGCGGCCTTCGAGCACGCTCAGGCCCACCAGCAACTGGCCAATTGGTCAGCCATGCTCGGCCTGGCAGCAGCGGTGTCGCAAGACGACACCCTGCAGCGCGTGCTCAAGGCCCCGCGACTGACGAGCGCAGAAAAGGCCGCCACGTTCATTGACGTGTGCGGCGACAAGTTTGATGAAAAGGCACGCAATTTCATCAGCGTCGTTGCCGAGAACGACCGTCTCCTGCTTCTGCCGGAGATCGCCGCTCTGTTCGACCTGTACAAGGCCGAACAAGAGAAATCGGTAGACGTTGAAGTAACCAGTGCATTTGCATTGAACCAAGAACAGCAAGACAAACTCGCCAAGGTTCTCAGTGCACGACTCAACCGGGAAGTGCGCCTGCAAGTTGCGGAGGACGCTGCCTTGATTGGTGGTGTCGTGATCCGCGCCGGCGACCTGGTTATCGATGGCTCGATTCGCGGCAAAATCGCGAAACTTGCCGAAGCATTGAAATCTTGAGTTTGAAGGGGCAGCAGAGCAATGCAGCAACTCAATCCTTCCGAAATAAGTGAAATTATCAAGGGCCGCATCGACAAGCTCGATGTAACCTCCCAAGCCCGTAACGAAGGCACTGTCGTCAGCGTATCTGACGGCATCGTGCGGATTCACGGTCTGGCCGACGTCATGTACGGCGAGATGATCGAGTTTCCGGGCGGCGTCTACGGTATGGCCCTCAACCTGGAGCAGGACTCCGTAGGTGCCGTGGTATTGGGCTCCTACCAGTCGCTGGCTGAAGGCATGAGCGCCAAGTGCACCGGCCGCATCCTCGAAGTTCCTGTTGGTAAGGAACTGCTGGGCCGCGTAGTCGATGCTCTGGGTAACCCTGTTGACGGCAAAGGTCCACTGGGCAACACCGAGACCGACGCGGTCGAGAAAGTTGCTCCAGGCGTGATCTGGCGTAAGTCGGTAGACCAGCCTGTACAGACTGGCTACAAGGCTGTCGATGCGATGATCCCTGTCGGCCGTGGTCAGCGTGAGCTGATCATCGGTGACCGTCAGATCGGTAAGACCGCTCTGGCGATCGACGCGATCATCAACCAGAAAGACAGCGGCATTTTCTGCGTCTACGTAGCCATCGGTCAGAAGCAATCGACCATCGCCAACGTGGTTCGCAAGCTGGAAGAAAACGGCGCCCTGGCCAACACGATCATCGTGGCTGCCAGTGCTTCGGAATCTCCTGCGCTGCAATTCCTGGCACCGTACTCCGGTTGCACCATGGGTGAATTCTTCCGCGACCGCGGTGAAGACGCGCTGATCGTTTATGACGATCTGTCCAAGCAGGCAGTGGCTTACCGCCAGATTTCCCTGCTGCTGCGCCGTCCACCAGGCCGTGAAGCGTACCCAGGCGACGTGTTCTATCTCCACTCCCGTCTGCTGGAGCGCGCATCCCGCGTTTCGGAAGAATACGTAGAGAAGTTCACCAACGGCGCAGTGACCGGCAAAACTGGTTCCCTGACCGCACTGCCGATCATCGAAACCCAGGCTGGCGACGTTTCCGCGTTCGTTCCGACCAACGTGATTTCCATCACCGACGGTCAGATCTTCCTGGAATCGGCCATGTTCAACTCGGGCATCCGCCCTGCAGTGAACGCCGGTGTTTCGGTATCCCGTGTGGGTGGTGCCGCTCAGACCAAGATCATCAAGAAGCTCTCCGGTGGTATCCGTACCGCTCTGGCTCAGTACCGTGAACTGGCGGCATTCGCCCAGTTCGCTTCTGACCTGGACGAAGCGACCCGCAAGCAACTTGAGCATGGTCAGCGCGTTACCGAGCTGATGAAGCAGAAGCAATACGCACCAATGTCGATCGCTGACATGGCGCTGTCGCTGTATGCCGCTGAGCGTGGGTTCCTGACTGACATTGAAATCGCCAAGGTCGGCAGCTTCGAACAAGCGCTGATCGCTTTCTTCAACCGCGATCACGCCGATTTGATGGCCAAGATCAACGTTAAAGGTGACTTCAATGACGAAATCGACGCTGGCATGAAAGCCGGTATCGAGAAGTTCAAGGCCACCCAAACCTGGTAAGCCGCAGCGGGAGCCGCGAGGCTCCCGCTTGCTAACCTGATAGGTGTTACATGGCAGGCGCAAAAGAGATTCGCAGTAAGATTGCGAGCATCAAAAGCACGCAAAAGATTACCAGCGCCATGGAAAAAGTGGCGGTCAGCAAAATGCGCAAGGCACAAATGCGCATGGCTGCTAGCCGTCCTTATGCGGAGCGTATCCGCCAGGTAATTGGGCATCTGGCCAACGCCAACCCGGAATACCGCCACCCGTTCATGATCGACCGCGAAATCAAGCGCGTCGGTTATGTCGTCGTGAGCAGTGACCGTGGTCTGTGCGGCGGCTTGAACACCAACCTGTTCAAGGCCCTGGTCAAGGACATGGCGGTAAACCGCGAAAACGGCGTCGAGATTGATCTGTGTGTAGTCGGTAGCAAGGGTGCGGCCTTTTTCCGCAACTTCGGCGGTAACGTCGTTGCAGCTATCAGCCACCTGGGTGAAGAGCCGTCGATCAATGATCTGATCGGCAGCGTCAAGGTGATGCTGGATGCCTACCTGGACGGCCGTATCGACCGCCTGTCCGTGGTGTCCAACAAGTTCATCAACACCATGACGCAACAGCCTACCGTGGAGCAGTTGATTCCACTGGTGGCAACCCCGGATCAGGATCTCAAGCACCACTGGGACTATCTCTACGAACCGGACGCCAAAGAGCTGCTTGACGGCTTGATGGTCCGTTACGTCGAGTCGCAGGTCTACCAGGCGGTGGTCGAGAACAACGCGGCTGAACAGGCTGCGCGGATGATCGCGATGAAGAACGCTACCGACAACGCCGGTGATTTGATCAGCGATTTGCAGCTGATCTACAACAAGGCGCGTCAGGCTGCGATCACCCAAGAGATCTCGGAAATCGTCGGCGGCGCTGCCGCGGTTTAACGGTTCAAATATTCAGAGGATCCAGCTATGAGTAGCGGACGTATCGTTCAAATCATCGGCGCCGTTATCGACGTGGAATTTCCACGCGACAGCGTACCGAGCATCTACAACGCGCTGAAAGTAGTGAGCGCGGCTGAAACCACTCTGGAAGTTCAGCAACAGCTGGGCGACGGCGTGGTTCGTACCATTGCGATGGGTTCCACCGAGGGCTTGAAGCGCGGTCTGGAAGTCACCGACTCTGGCGCAGCCATCTCCGTACCGGTCGGTAAAGCGACCCTGGGCCGGATCATGGACGTCCTCGGTAACCCGATCGACGAAGCTGGCCCGATCGACACCGAAGAGCGCTGGGGCATTCACCGCGCAGCACCTTCGTTCGCCGAGCAAGCAGGCGGCAACGATCTGCTGGAAACCGGCATCAAGGTTATCGACCTGGTCTGCCCGTTCGCCAAAGGCGGTAAAGTCGGTCTGTTCGGTGGTGCCGGTGTAGGCAAAACCGTAAACATGATGGAACTGATCCGTAACATCGCCATCGAGCACAGCGGTTATTCCGTGTTCGCAGGTGTTGGTGAGCGTACTCGTGAGGGTAACGACTTCTACCACGAGATGAAGGACTCCAACGTTCTGGACAAAGTGGCACTGGTTTACGGTCAGATGAACGAGCCGCCGGGAAACCGTCTGCGCGTAGCACTGACCGGCCTGACCATGGCCGAGAAGTTCCGTGACGAAGGTAACGACGTTCTGCTGTTCGTCGACAACATCTATCGTTACACCCTGGCCGGTACCGAAGTATCCGCACTGCTGGGCCGTATGCCTTCGGCAGTAGGTTACCAGCCGACCCTGGCTGAAGAGATGGGCGTTCTGCAGGAACGTATCACTTCGACCAAGGAAGGTTCGATCACCTCGATCCAGGCGGTATACGTACCGGCGGACGACTTGACCGACCCGTCGCCAGCGACCACTTTCGCCCACTTGGACGCCACCGTCGTTCTGTCCCGTGACATCGCTTCCCTGGGTATCTACCCGGCGGTAGATCCACTGGATTCGACTTCGCGCCAGCTGGACCCGAACGTGATCGGCCAGGACCACTACGACACCGCTCGCGGCGTCCAGTATGTTCTGCAGCGTTACAAAGAGCTGAAAGACATCATCGCGATCCTGGGTATGGACGAGCTGTCGGAAGCCGACAAGCAGTTGGTTAACCGTGCTCGCAAGATCCAGCGCTTCTTGTCGCAGCCGTTCTTCGTGGCTGAAGTCTTCACCGGTGCTTCGGGTAAATACGTTTCCCTGAAAGACACCATTGCTGGCTTCAAAGGCATCCTCAACGGTGACTACGACCACCTGCCAGAACAAGCGTTCTACATGGTTGGCGGCATCGAAGAAGCGATCGAGAAAGCCAAGAAACTGTAATCCCGGCGCCCGGCAACGGGCGCTAATTTAGGTTGAGGCAATCAGATGGCTATGACAGTCCATTGCGATATCGTCAGCGCGGAAGGGGAAATCTTTTCCGGCCTGGTCGAGATGGTGATTGCGCACGGTGCACTGGGTGATCTTGGTATCGCTCTGGGTCACGCGCCGCTGATCACTAATCTCAAGCCGGGTCCGATCCGCCTGATCAAGCAAGGCGGGGAAGCCGAGGTGTTCTACATCTCCGGTGGTTTCCTCGAGGTTCAGCCGAACATGGTCAAGGTACTTGCCGATACCGTGCAACGTGCCGCCGACCTTGATGAAGCTCAGGCTCAGGCAGCTCTCAAGGCTGCCGAGAATGCCCTGAACGAAAAAGGCGCGGACTTCGATTACGGCGCCGCTGCCACACGTCTGGCCGAGGCTGCAGCCCAGCTGCGCACCGTCCAGCAGATCCGCAAGAAGTTTGGCGGTTAATCCGTCAGCCGCTTGTTGTGCGATTGATAAAAAAGGGTAGCCTCGGCTACCCTTTTTTCTTTTCCGAACTCCCAGAAACCGGTCGCAGTTGCTGACCACCCAGGATTGGTAGCCAGTCATGTCTCTCGAAATCGTTATCCTCGCGGCCGGTCAAGGCACCCGTATGCGTTCGGCACTGCCGAAAGTGCTGCATCCGATTGCCGGCAACTCCATGCTCGGCCATGTTATCCACAGCGCCCGGCAACTCGACCCACAACGCATTCATGTGGTGATCGGTCACGGTGCCGATGTGGTACGTGAGCGCCTGGCAGCTGATGACCTGAATTTCGTGCTGCAGGACAAACAGCTCGGTACTGGCCATGCCACCGCTCAGGCCGTGCCGTTCATTACTGCCGACACCGTGCTGATCCTTTACGGTGACGTGCCACTGATCGAAGTCGAGACCCTGCAGCGTCTGCTCAAGCATGTGGTGCCAGGCCAGATGGGGTTGCTCACTGTCGAGCTGGACGATCCGACTGGCTACGGCCGTATCGTGCGCGATGCCGACGGCAAGGTTGCCGCGATCGTCGAGCACAAAGACGCCAGCGAAGCGCAACGCGCGATCAGCGAAGGCAACACCGGCATCCTCGCTGTGCCGGCCAATCGTCTGGCGGACTGGATGAGTCGCCTGTCGAACAACAACGCGCAGGGCGAGTACTACCTCACCGACGTGATCGAAATGGCGGTCAGCGATGGTCTGGTGGTGGCTACCGAACAACCGCACGACCCCATGGAAGTGCAGGGCGCCAATGATCGCAAGCAATTGGCCGAACTCGAGCGCCATTACCAATTGCGCGCCGGCCGTCGCCTGATGGCTCAAGGCGTGACCCTGCGTGACCCGGCGCGTTTCGATGTACGCGGTGAAGTTAGCGTGGGCCGCGATGTGCTGATCGACATCAACGTGATCCTCGAAGGCAAGGTGATCATCGAAGATGACGTAGAGATCGGTCCGAACTGCGTGATCAAGGACAGCACCCTGCGCAAAGGCGTAGTGATCAAGGCCAACAGTCATATCGAAGGCGCCATTCTCGGTGAAGGCAGCGACGCCGGTCCTTTCGCGCGTTTGCGCCCGGGCACGGTGCTCGAGGCTCGCGCCCATGTGGGCAACTTTGTTGAGCTCAAAAACGCCCATATGGGCGAGGGTGCCAAGGCTGGCCACCTGACCTACCTGGGCGATGCCGAAATCGGAGCACGCACCAACATCGGCGCCGGCACCATCACCTGCAACTACGATGGCGCCAACAAGTGGAAAACCGTGTTGGGCGCTGACGTGTTCATTGGCTCGAACAACTCGCTGGTTGCGCCTGTGGATATCTCCAACGGTGCGACCACCGCGGCCGGCTCGACCATCACGCAAAATGTGGATAACGCCCAGCTGGCGGTTGGCCGAGCGCGTCAGAAGAACATCGACGGCTGGAAGCGTCCGGAAAAAATCAAAAAATCCTGATTTATCCACAATCCCCTGTGGGAGCGAGCCTGCTCGCGAATGCGGTCTGTCAGTCACGTCTTCAGTGGCTGATACTACCCCTTTCGCGAACAGGCTCGCTCCCACAGTCATTTCAGCTTTCTGAATTTTTCTCCTCGCGTCTTGACGGCAACCTTTCGATAGAGTTTCATTGCTTACGTTATCTTTCGAATCGAAACTTAAGCCGCCATGTCCAAGCGCAACACTCCCCAGCGTCGCCATAACATCCTCGCCTTGCTCAACGAGCAGGGCGAAGTCAGTGTCGATGAGCTGGCCAAACGTTTCGAAACCTCCGAAGTTACGATTCGCAAGGATCTCGCTGCGCTGGAAACCCATGGTCTGTTGCTGCGTCGTTACGGCGGAGCGATCACCATGCCGCAAGAGCTGGTCGCAGAAACGGCGCAGAGTATTTCCAAGTACAAGCAGGCGATTGCCCGCGCGGCAGTCAAACGCATCCGCGAGCACGCGCGCATCATCATCGACAGCGGCAGCACCACCGCCGCGATGATTCCCGAACTGGGCCAGCAACCTGGCCTGGTGGTGATGACCAACTCGCTGCATGTCGCCAACGCCTTGAGCGAACTGGAACACGAGCCGGTGCTGCTGATGACCGGCGGCACCTGGGATCCGCATTCGGAATCCTTCCAGGGCCAGGTCGCCGAGCAGGTACTGCGCTCTTACGACTTCGACCAACTGTTCATTGGCGCCGACGGCATCGATCTGGTGCGCGGCACCACCACTTTCAACGAACTGCTCGGCCTTAGCCGGGTAATGGCCGACGTCGCACGGGAAGTCATCGTGATGGTCGAGGCCGACAAGATCGGCCGCAAGATTCCCAATCTGGAGCTGCCCTGGAGCAGCATCCATACCCTCATTACCGATGATCGCCTGCCCCTCGAGGCACGCGATCAGCTTCAGGCCCGCGGGATCACCTTGATCTGTGCGGCTGTCAGTCAGGAGAAATAACCATGTGTGGCATTGTCGGCGCTGTAGCTGAACGTAATATCACCGCCATCCTTCTCGAAGGCCTGAAGCGCCTCGAATACCGCG
The DNA here is from genome assembly GCF_036283065.1 of Pseudomonas moraviensis subsp. stanleyae. Taxonomy (GTDB): domain Bacteria; phylum Pseudomonadota; class Gammaproteobacteria; order Pseudomonadales; family Pseudomonadaceae; genus Aquipseudomonas; species Aquipseudomonas stanleyae. The sequence continues at coordinate 156,942 of NZ_JAADJI010000011.1, read as the reverse complement.
GCTATGACAGCGCTGGTGTGGCGGTTTATACCAACGACGAAACCCTGGAGCGCATGCGCCGTCCGGGCAAGGTCAGCGAACTGGAAACCGCACTGGCCGAGCACCCGCTGGCCGGCCGTCTCGGTATCGCCCACACCCGTTGGGCCACCCATGGTGCGCCGTGCGAGCGCAATGCTCACCCGCATTTTTCCGGCGATATCGCGGTGGTGCACAACGGGATCATCGAGAACCATGAAGCCCTGCGTGAGCAACTCAAAGCCTTGGGTTACTCGTTCAGCTCGGACACCGACACTGAAGTCATCGCCCACCTGCTGACCCACAAGCTCAAGGAACAACCGGACCTGACTGCCGCGCTCAAAGCGACCGTCAAGGAGCTGCACGGGGCCTACGGTCTGGCAGTGATCAATGCCCAGCAACCGGATCGTCTGGTCGCCGCACGCAGTGGCAGCCCGCTGGTGATCGGCCTCGGTCTGGGTGAGAACTTCCTCGCTTCCGACCAATTGGCCCTGCGCCAGGTCACTGACCGCTTCATGTACCTGGAAGAAGGCGATATCGCTGAAATCCGTCGCGACAGCGTGCAGATCTGGGCCGTGAACGGCAACGCTGTCGAGCGCCAGACCGTGCAGTACACCGATGGTGCCGAAGCCGCCGACAAGGGCGAGTTCCGCCACTACATGCTCAAGGAAATCCACGAGCAACCGACCGTGGTTCAGCGCACTCTCGAAGGTCGCCTGGGCAACAATCAGGTGCTGGTTGAGGCCTTCGGTCCGCAAGCCGCCGAGCTGTTTGCCAAAGTACGCAACGTGCAGATCGTTGCCTGCGGGACCAGCTATCACGCCGGCATGGTCGCGCGTTACTGGCTCGAAGAACTGGCCGGTATTCCGTGCCAGGTCGAAGTCGCCAGCGAATTCCGTTATCGCAAAGTGGTGGTGCAGCCGGACACGCTGTTCGTGACCATCTCCCAGTCCGGCGAAACCGCTGACACCCTCGCGGCCCTGCGCAATGCCAAGGAACTGGGCTTCCTCGCCAGCCTGGCGATCTGCAACGTCGGCATCAGTTCGCTGGTACGCGAATCCGACCTGACCCTGCTGACCCAGGCCGGCCGCGAAATCGGCGTAGCCTCGACCAAAGCCTTCACCACGCAACTGGTTGGCCTGCTGTTGCTGACTTTGTCGCTGGGTCAGGTGCGCGGCACTCTGGCCGACGGCGTTGAATCCACGCTGGTCGAAGAGCTGCGTCGTCTGCCGACTCGCCTCGGCGAAGCATTGGCGATGGACAGCACGGTGGAAAAAATCGCCGAACTGTTCGCCGAGAAAAACCACACCCTGTTCCTCGGCCGTGGCGCGCAATTCCCGGTAGCAATGGAAGGTGCCTTGAAGCTCAAGGAAATCTCCTACATTCACGCTGAAGCCTATCCGGCCGGTGAGCTGAAACACGGCCCGCTGGCACTTGTGGATAACGACATGCCGGTGGTTACTGTCGCGCCGAACAACGAACTGCTGGAAAAGCTCAAATCCAACCTGCAGGAAGTCCGCGCCCGTGGCGGTGAGCTGATCGTGTTTGCCGACGTCAAGGCCGCGATGACCAATGGCGAGGGCACTCACGTCGTGCAGATGCCGCATATCCACGACATCCTCTCGCCGATTCTCTACACCATCCCGCTGCAACTGCTGTCGTACTACGTGGCTGTGCTCAAGGGCACTGACGTCGACCAGCCGCGTAACTTGGCGAAATCGGTGACCGTGGAATAAGTTATCCACAGATGATCTACGCTTCCCCAATCGCAGCTTCGGCTGCGATTGTCGTATTCGCCGCCGAGGAATCCCATGGACCGCTTTCAGGAAATGCAGATCTTCGTTGTCGTCGCCCAGGAGCAAGGCTTTTCGGCGGCGTCGCGGCGTCTGGGTTTGTCGGCGGCGAGTGTCACCCGCGCGGTGGCGGCGCTGGAGCAGCATATCGGTACGCAGCTGCTGGTGCGTACTACGCGCACCGTTCATCTGACCGAAGCCGGGCAACGTTACTGCGATGACTGTCGGCGGATCCTTGCCGAGGTGCAGGAGGCCGAGGATTCGGCGGCAGGCAGCCATGCCTTGCCGCGCGGGCAGTTGACGATTACTGCGCCGGTGTTGTTCGGCGATTTGTTCGTCACGCCGGTGATGGCCGATTACCTTTGTCGCTATCCGGACGTGTCGATCAACGCGCTGTTGCTCGACCGGGTGGTCAACATGGTCGAGGAGGGCATTGATGTTGCGGTGCGCATCGGGGAGCTGCCCGACAGCAATCAGCATGCGATTCGTGTTGGCGAAGTGCGGCGGGTGATCTGCGCTTCGCCGGATTTTCTGGCTGAGCATGGCCGACCCGAGCATCCGCAGGCCTTGGCTGGGCTGCCGGTGGTGGCGACGTCGGCGATCGGCCAGCAACGCAACTGGCCGTTTCTCGACGGCGGTGAAGCACTCAGCGTGCGCACCGAACCGCGCCTCACCGTTACGGCTAATCAGTCGGCGATCACCGCCGCACGCAAAGGCTTGGGCCTGACGCGCGTGCTGTCCTATCAAGTGGCGGACAAGGTTGCGGCAGGCGAACTGGAAATCGTCCTTGCCGAATTTGAATTGCCGCCGCTGCCGATCCATGTGGTCTACCAGGGCGGCCGCAAGGCGCCGGCGCGAATTCGCAGCTTTGTCGACTTCGCCGTGAAGGCTCTACGCGAGCATCCGGCCTTGAACGCTGCGGTGTTATTGCAGCCAGTGAAATAATCGATTGCATTGCCTGGTGATTCTTTAGTTTCGCCGATCCGTGGAAGATGACCCCATCGGCGCGCTCTTCCTCGTAGCGACGTCACTTTCCAGCGGAGTCGACCATGCAAGCGATCAAACTCTACAACTTCCCCCGTTCCGGCCACGCCCACCGCGTCGAGTTAATGCTGTCGTTGCTGCAGCTACCGACCGAGCTGATCTTCGTCGACCTGGCCAAGGGTGAGCACAAGCAGCCGCAGTACCTGGCGATCAACAGTTTCGGTCAGGTGCCGGCGATTGATGACGGCGGCGTGGTACTGGCCGATTCCAACGCGATTCTGGTGTATCTGGCGCAGAAGTATGGCAACGGTCGCTGGCTGCCGACCGATCCGGTCGGCGCGGCGCACGTGCAGCGCTGGTTGTCGGCAGCGGCGGGGCCGATTGCATTCGGCCCGGCGGCGGCGCGCCTGATCACGGTGTTTGGTGCGCAACTGAATGCCGAGGAAGCCATTGGCCGTGCGCACAGTCTGCTCAAGGTCATGGAGCTCGAGTTGGGCAAAACAGCATATCTGGCGGGCGAAGAGCCGACCATCGCTGACGTGTCTGCCTACAGCTACATCGCGCATGCGCCGGAGGGCAATGTCTCGCTGGATGACTACGGCAACGTTCGCGCCTGGCTGGCACGGATCGAAGCGTTGCCGGGTTTCGTGGCGATGCCGCGTACGGTGGCGGGGTTGCAGAAGACCGCGTGATGTCCTGCGCTCAAGCGTAGGACAGGGCCTTTTCTGCCAGCAGATCCTGATACAACTCAGTCCACTTGCGGCCCATCTCATCGGCGGTGAATAACTGCCGGTAACGCGCTTCGGCTTTGACGCCCATCTCGGCGGCACGCTCGGGGTTTTCCCAGAGCATGCGCATGGCTTCACGAAATGCCTGTGGATTGCTCGGTGGCACCACCAGCCCGGTTTCGTTGTGGATATTGATGAAACTGGTGCCGGTGCCGATTTCGCTGGAAATCATCGGTTTGCCATACATTGCGCCTTCGAGCAACGAAATACCGAAAGCCTCGGAACGCAGGTGCGAAGGGAAGACAATCGCGTAGCTCAATTGCAGCAGCGCCACTTTGTCCTCGTCACTCAGACGTCCGAGGAAATGGATATTGCGCAGGCCCAGCGCGGCGGCCTGTGCATGCAGCTCCTGCTCCAGCGGACCGGCACCGACAATCACCACCGGATAATCCACGTCTTTGAGCGCGTCGAGGAGGATATGCAAACCCTTGTAGTAACGCATCACTCCGACGAACAGAAAAAACTTGTCCCCAAGCTGCTGGCGCCAGCGGTTCATCCGTTCAGTATCGGGCTGTGGATAACCTGCTTTGTTCAGGCCATAAGGGATGACCCGGGTCTTGTCCTGAAACTGCTGCAACACATCGCTGGTGTGCAGATAGTTCGGCGATGCAGCCACTATGCGGTCGGCGCTGGCGAGAAAGCGGTTCATCAATGGCCGGTATAGCTTGAGCAAATGCTTCTGGCGAATGATGTCCGAGTGATAGGTGACTACGCTCGGCTTATTCACCGCGCTGGCGAAATGCACGAGGTCCATGAACGGCCAGGGGAAGTGATAGTTGATCACGTCGGCTTCGGCGGCCAGCTCGCGGAACCGCTTGAACACGCTCCAGGAAAAGCCGGTCGAGGCGAACTGGATATCCAGCTTCGCCCGATGTACTTCGTGCTGACCCAGTTGCACCACGGGCGGTGTCGGGTCTGTGCTCAAGGTCAGCACTTGCGCGTCGATGCCGTGCTGGGCGCCGCTTTCGCACAACTGAAAGATGACTTGTTCGATGCCGCCGACCGAGTCGGGCAGATATGTCTTGAAGAAATGAAGAACGCGCATTCAACCTCCCATGGCCTGGCGGTAGGCATCGGCCGTAGCCTGTGCACAACGCTTCCAGGAAAAAAGCCCCGCCTGCTGCAATCCTGCCTCGCGGCAGGCCTGCCAATGCAGCGAGTCGTCAATCAGACGGCTCATTGCCTCACGCAGGCCCTCGGCATCGTCCGCTTCAATATAGTTGCCAGCCGCGCCAGCGACCTCCGGCATTGCCGAAGAGCGGGTGGTCACCACCGGCGTGCCACTGGCCATGGCTTCCAGCACCGGCAAGCCAAAGCCCTCATACAACGATGGAAATATCAGCGCCCGGGCGCCTGCCAGCAGTTGCGCCAGTTGCTCATCGGGCAGATAGCCGAGCAGGCACACGTGGCCGCTGGCCAATGCCTGGCGCAACGGCTCGTTGAACTGCTCACGCTGCCAACCGGCCATGCCCGCAATCAGCAAGGGAAAGCGCTGGCGCACCGCATCCGGAAGCAGGGCGTGAGCCTGCAGCGCAAGACTCAGGTTCTTGCGCGGCTCCAGGGTGCCGACACACAGGAAATACTCCCGTGCCTGAACGGCATGGGCCTTGAGCACGCTATCGATTTCCTCGGCTTGCCGCGGGCGGAATCGCGCGGCCACGCCCAATGGCGCCACCACGAATCGATGCGCAGGAAGACTGAAGTGAGCCTGCGCCTCGTCGGCGATTGCCTGTGAATCGGTCAGAATTACCTGCGCCTGCTCGATGCCGGCGGCCAGACGACGCTCGATCTCCCGCAGACGCGCCGGCGGCTGGGTTTCGGGAAAGTGCAGGTGCGTCAGGTCATGCAGGGTGATCACGGTCGGGCCGTCGAAGGCCAGCGGCCACAGGCTCGGCTCGTGATAGAGGTCGATCCCTCGTGCCCGGCCCTGATCGAAACGTTTCTGCTCCAGCCAGCGCCGTGCCTGATAGGCCCCGGGTATCTGCCGCAGCAATGGCGTCATCCGCGAATAGCCGGGCATGGCTGCGTCCGGCAAGGCAGAGCTCCAGCCCCAGCCGTGAAACAATGTCACGTCTACCTCGGGTTCGCTGCGCAAGGCGTTGACCAGTTCGGCGACGTAGTGGCCAATCCCGGTGCGCGGCGCCTGCAGGATGCGAGCGTTAACAGCTATGCGCATACGGCCTCGCTTGCATGCGCGGGGCCTGCTGAACATGACGAAGGCTGCGTGATGCCAATTGTTCGCTGGCTTCGCGCCAGCCGATCCAGCGCCAGTCAGCGACGTCGCGGGCGGCGGGAAATCGCCCGCTGCGTTGATAGGCTTCAATCAGATCGGCAAGGCTGCGTGGATCCTGCAGGTCGAAGTAGGCCATGAAGTCGCTGCCAATCTCGCGAAACACAGCGATGTCGCTGCCCATTGCCGGCAAACCGCGCTGCATGGCTTCCACCAGCGGCAGGCCGAAGCCCTCGACGAATGAGGGGAAGACCAGCGCACTGGCCTGCGCGTAGGCGTAATCGAGACTGGTGTCGCTCAGGTCATTGAACATGAACAGACGCCGATTCAGTTCCGGATGATTGCGAATCCGCTCAAGCAGTGCGTCGCACTTCCAGCCAATCCGTCCGGCGATGCACAAGCGTGCCGTCGAGCCATCGGCCCAGGCGCGTTCGAAAGCGTCGAGCAGGTACCCATGATTCTTGCGCGGCTCAATGGTGCTGACCATCAGAAAAACCGCTTCGGGCGCTGTGAACAGGTCTCTCAAGCGCGGTTCGACCGTGGCTTCGCTGTGCTGCAGATCGAGCTCGGAACCCAGATGAAAGTAATCGAACCAGTGCTTTTCAGTCTGCTCGGCACCGATCCTGCGCTGCAATTCGTCACGCACCTGATCGCGCACCGTAGCGGAAATCGCCATGTAGCCGTCAGCCGTGCGCGTGATCCAGTCGAACCATTCGTTGAAAACCTCGACCAGACGCGTGTCGTAAAACTGCGGATGTGTCAGCGGAATCAGGTCGTAGATCACCGCGATCATGCCGACGCCGTCGCGTTTGAGCTGCTCGACATGGGCGAAAAAGTCCGAGTGCCAGGATGAATCCAGCAACACCAGTTGATCGCCCGGCTGGTGTTGAAGCGGCGAGCAACGTTTAAGCAGCTGCCTGCGATTGATCCGCCGGACCAGCCGAATCGGCAGGCCGAGCACTGCAAACTGGGTCAACCGATAGCTCACATACAGCAGCCGCCGCGCCAGTTTCGACGTGCATAGCACATCGCGGCGCTGATGCCATTGCCAGAAGCGGTGGGCGAGGCGCTCCAGGCGCTCACCGAAGGTTTCGAGGCTGTTCCAGAAAGGTGTATCGAGTGGCGCCAGTTGCAGCACGCGGTAGAGCTGGCCATTGATCACCACCACCGGCATGCACTCGACGCCTTCAGCGCTGGCGGGCAGCTGCTTGATGACGTTGCGCACCACGCGCTGGATCCCCGAATTGACCTTCGGATGTTTGAATACGTGGGTGCACTCGACCAGCAGGCGGGTCATGGTGTGTGCTCGACGTGGCTGACTTCGGTATGACGACTGATCGTGGTCTGTGCGTTCAGCCATGAGCAGCCGACGAAATCCTCGCGTCGATTGTTGATGACATGAAACACCAGACCGAAGTCGCGCCATTCGTAGTTTCTATCCAGGTGCGAGTCCAGCCTCGACAGGCTCAGGGCAACGGAATAGTTACCTTTTCCCAGCCCCATCACGAATGCAAAACGATAGGTAATGCGCTCACCGGCGCGCAAGTTTTCCAGGGCCTGGTTCTGGCGATGGGTATTGATCCCGTACATGGGCTGGCCGAGACGATCCTTGATCATGAAACCCAGCACCAGTCGTTCGATGTCCTGACGAACCTCGACCTCCACTGCCAGGACCACTGGCTGGCCAACTTCGGCGGCCTCGATCGAGCGCTCGGATTCGTCGAGCAGACGCACCCGCACAATACCGGCTTCACCGGTTCCCGACACGGTCTGCACATGGCCGCCACCGAGCATTTCCTGGCGTACGGTCTGGCCTTCGCGCTCGGCGAGCAGCGCGTTGTAGTAATCCATGACGGCTTCAGGCCTGTCGTGCATGGCCAGGCGGCCGCCGTCGAGCAGGATCGCGGTATCGCAGATCGACTGGATCGCCGAGCGGTCGTGGGACACGATCAGCAGGGTCGTGCCAGCCTCGCGGAAGCTGCGGATGCGCTCGAAGCTCTTGTGCTGGAAATAGGCATCTCCGACAGACAATGCTTCGTCGACGATCAGAATATCGGGACGGCGCGCGGTGGCGACGCTGAACGCCAGACGCATCTGCATCCCACTGGAGTAAGTGCGCACTGGCTGATCGATCGCTTCGCCGATTTCCGCGAAGCTTTCGATCTGCGGCATCAAGGCGTTGATTTCTTCAAGTTGCATGCCGAGCAATTGCCCGGCCATGACAACGTTCTGCCGGCCGGTAAAGTCAGGATGAAAGCCCATGCCCAGCTCCAGCAGCGCCGCGACCCGGCCGGTAAGCTCAATGGTGCCGCAGGTCTGTCGTGAAGTGCCGGTGATCATCTTCAGCAGCGTACTCTTGCCTGCGCCGTTGACGCCGACGATGCCCACGGCCTGGCCGGCAGGGATTTCGAAGCTCAGGTCCTGCAATACCCAATGCTGGTTGTGCCGCAATCGGGAAAAGGGAATCAGCCATTCGGCCAGACGACTCCAGCGGCTGGGATATTGTTTATAGGCTTTGCCCAGCCCGGTAACACGGATATGTCCCATCAGAGTTCATCCACCATTTCACCGACCCGCTGGCGGAACAGGTGCAGGCCAATAACGCAGAACGCTGCGCCGATCACGAATGCCGGCAAGAGTGAACTCCAGGCTGGCCACTGACCGTAGAGAAAAACATTCTGATAGCTGGCGATCAGGTTCGTCAGCGGATTGAATCGCAGCAGGCTCTGCAGCCACTCCGGCAAGATCGTGATGGGATAGACGATCGGCGTCAGCCAGAACCAGAACTGCAGGCAGATACCGAACAACTGGCCGACATCGCGAAAGAACACATTCAACACGCCCAGGACCATGCCCAGCCCGGCGCAGAACATCATTTGCAGAGCAATCAGCGGGATCAGCGCCAGCAGAGCCATCCCCGGCCAGCGGCCGGTGACCAGCAGAAACCCGAGAAACAGGCTGATGATGATGGCGAAATTGATCCCTGCGTTGATCAGCACAATCACCGGCAGGCAGATCCTCGGGAAGCTGATTTTCTTCAGCAGGTTGGCGTTGTCGAGAAACATGTTCTGGCTGCGCAGGGTGATTTCCGAAAACAACCCCCACGCCAGCAGACCGGCGCACAGGTAGATGCTGTAGGCCATGCCGTCATCCACGCCGGGCAAACGGGCGCGCATGATGTGGGAAAAAATCACCGTGTAAACGATGATCATCGACAGCGGATTGAAGATCGGCCACAGCGCGCCGAGCAGCGAATTGCGATAACGCGACTGAAACTCTCGCTGCACGCTGCCGAGGATGAATCCACGGTAGCTGTGTAGCGAGCGGTACAGGGAAAGCAGCATTCAGACCGTCCTGCCGTATTGATCTTCGAAGCGAACGATATCGTCCTCGCCCAGGTATTCGCCGCTCTGCACCTCGATGATCACCAGATCGATCACCCCTGGGTTCTCCAGGCGATGCTTGTGGCCGGCGGCAATGAATGTCGATTCGTTCTTGGCCACCAGCGTTGTGCCGGAACCGTTGTTGGTGACCTTGGCCATGCCTTCGACCACGACCCAATGCTCGTTGCGGTGATGGTGCATCTGCAACGACAACTTGCCACCGGGTTTGACCACGATGCGCTTGATCTTGAAACGCGGGCCTTCCTCCAGAACGGTGTAGGTGCCCCACGGACGACTGACCGTACGATGCAGGCGATAGGCTTCGTGGGACTTGTCCTTGAGCTGCTTCGCCACGCGGCGTACATCCTGCGCACGGTCGGCATGGGCCACCAGCACCGCGTCGGCGGTATCGACAATGATCAGGTTATCCACACCGACGGTCGCCACCAGCCGGCCTTCGCTCTGCACGAAGTTGTTGTGGCTATCGATGAAGATCGCTTCGCCGCTGGCGCGGTTGTTATCGGCATCGGCGGGAATCAGCGCAGCGACAGCGTTCCACGAACCGATGTCGCTCCAGTCGAAACCAGCGGGCACCACCACGACTTTTTCCGAGCGTTCCATCAATGCGTAATCAATGGAGATGTCAGTGATTTCGGCAAACAGCGCCGGCGACAGCTCCTGTTGCAGGCAGCCAACCGTTTCGATCGGCGCGCTGACGGCCATGCAGGCGCGGGTCTGTTCCAGCAACTCGGGTGCGTGCAGTTGCAGTTCGGCAATCAGCGTCGCGGTGGTGAAGCAGAACATTCCCGAATTCCACAGGAAGTTGCCGCTCTCCAGGTAATGCGTGGCGGTTTGCCGGTCGGGTTTCTCGACGAAGCGTTGCACCTTGGCCGCACCTTTGGCATCCAGCGGTGCACCGGTTTCGATATAGCCGAAGCCGGTTTCCGGAGCAGTCGGGATCACGCCGAAGGTCACCAGATAACCATCCTTGGCCAGATAGACTGCGTGTTCCACCGCGCTTTTCAATGCGTCCTGATTGACGATCAAGTGATCTGCCGGCATCACTACCATGATCGCGTCATCGCCATGCAGCGCCTGCAACGACAGCGCGGCCGCCGCGATCGCCGGTGCGGTGTTGCGCCCGCTCGGCTCAAGCAAAAAGTGTCCGCGATGGCGCGACACCTGCGCCGCGCAATAGTGATCCTTGCTCTGGAAGTAGTACTCGCGGTTGGTCACCGTGACGATGTCGCCCCAGCCGTCGAGCAACGCCGCTGCGCGCTGGTAGGTCTTGCCCAGCAACGACTGGCCATCGGGCAAGGTCATGAACGGTTTGGGGTGGCCCTCGCGGGACACCGGCCACAAACGGGTGCCGGCACCGCCGGACAGGATCACTGGAATCAGCATGGCCTACTCCTTGGCAACGCGTTTCATGTCCGCATCCATCATCATGCGGATCAAGGTATCCAGGTCGGTTTTCGGTTTCCAGCCCAGCACACGCTGGGCCTTGGCCGGGTTGCCGAGCAGCACTTCGACTTCTGCCGGGCGGAAGAACGCCGGGTCGATTTTCACGTAATCGCGGTAGTTCAGGCCGACGTGGTCGAAGGCGATGCGGCACATTTCGCGCACCGTGGTGGTAACACCCGTGGCGACTACGAAGTCGTCCGGTTTGTCCTGTTGCAGCATCAGCCACATCGCTTCGACATAGTCACCGGCAAAGCCCCAATCGCGTTTCGCATCGATGTTGCCCAGTGCCAAGTCCTGCTGTTTGCCCTGCTTGATGCGCGCGGCGGCGTCAGTGACCTTGCGGGTGACGAACTCGATGCCGCGCAGCGGTGATTCATGGTTGAAGAGGATGCCGCTGCTGGCGTGCAGGTTGAAGCTTTCGCGGTAGTTGACGGTGATCCAGTGGCCGTAGAGCTTGGCCACGCCGTAAGGGCTGCGCGGGTAGAACGGCGTGTTCTCGTCCTGCTGCTCAGCCTGGATCAGGCCGAACATTTCGCTGGTCGAGGCCTGATAGAAACGCGTGTGCGGGCTGAACTGGCGGATCGCTTCGAGCAGATGCGTGACGCCCAGCCCATCGACGATGCCCGTGGTCACTGGTTGATCCCACGAGGCGGCGACGAAACTCTGCGCGGCGAGGTTATAGACTTCGTCCGGTGCCGATTTGATTACCGCACGCTGCACCGAGCAGGCATCGGCCATGTCACCGTCGAGATAGACGATATCGGCTTCGACGCCCATCTCGCGCAGGCGCCAGCGCGAGTCGCTGCTGCGTCGGGCGACCAGGCCGTGGACCTTGTAACCCTTGTCCAGCAGCAGTTTGGCCAGATAGGCGCCGTCCTGGCCGGTGATCCCGGTAATCAATGCACTTTTTGTCATTCTTGGCGTACTCGCATCTCCCAGTCGGACAGGATCGCCCGCAGGGATTGTTGTGTGGTGATGGCTGGCGCCCATCCTGTGGCGTTGGCCAGTTTTGCGTGACTGCCGCAGACGCGGCGCTGGTCGGCACGCCGCATGCGCGCCGGGTCCTGCACCAGCTCTACGTCGACTTCAGCCAGACCGGCCAGTTGCTCGATCAGGCTGCGGATGCTTTGCTCGCGGCCCGAGCAGATGTTGTAGACCTGCCCCGGTGTACCGTTTTCCAGCAGTGCGAAGTAGGCGCCAATCACGTCGCTGACATCGAGAAAATCCCGCGTTACGTCGATATCGCCGACTTGCAGTTGCGGCGCTTGCAGGTCTTGTTTGATGCGGCAGATCTGCCGGGCGGCGCTGGCAATGACAAAGCTGTCTTTCTGCGCGGTGCCGATGTGGTTGAAGGGGCGCGCGACCAGTACTGGCCAGCCTTCGCTCAGGCCCCATTGCAGACTGAGAAATTCTGCTGAAAGTTTGCTGACTGCGTAGGGATTGCGCGGCAGCGGCGGTTGTTGCTCGGTGATCGGCAGATGCTCTTCGGCTACTTGCCCGTAAACGTCGCCGGAGCTGACATACAGAAAAGTGCCGGCAAAGCCGCGAGCCTTGAGTGCCTGCAACAGATTGAGAGTGCCGAAGAGATTGATGTCGAGGGTGCGGGCCGGGTCACGGAAAGATTCCGGCACGAAGGTCTGACCGGCCAGATGAATGACTGCATCCGGCAATTGCGGCCATAGGTCGGCGAGGCTGTCGGCGTCCGTGAGGTCGTAGGCCGATGCGGCAGGCAGCAGTTGCCACGGCGAATCCGGCGAAGCCAGACGAGCCTGAATATGTTGTCCCACGAAGCCGTTGAGGCCCGTGACGAACAGACGTTTTTTCAAACAGCGACCCCTTGGTCATGACTTTGCGCCCGATTCCCACATGCTTTGTGGATAAGTCTGTCAGACCGGAGGAAATATCCGGGGAAACAGCAGGCGAAGCCGTTGTTGTAGTTGTTTGGTTGCCAATCTGTGCCAATTGCTCGGCAATTTCAACAGGGCAGATCGTGACCAGTCAGTTCTCGTCAGCGTAGCCCGAATTATTCTCACCGGGCGGTTCCCGGAGTCGCGACGGATGTGTTTAGAATGGCCCTCGTCACGATCGCCAGGGATGTTCTGGCTCATTGTGCGAAAAGGTGAAACCGACCACTAAAACAAGAACAAGACGTGACTTGAGACGAAGAACCGCCACCGATCCGGTTCGACGCTTGGCCGTCACTAGTATGAAGCTGCCGGAAAGGCGGGTTCATTGTGGAAAGCCATGAATTTCATTCTTTATTCGGACATCAACGAACATTCCATCAGGGAAAGTCTCGGCCATCCCGACGCCAGTTATTACTTCGTATTGAAGGCTTACCGTTCGTTGCTCGAAACGGTCGGGCAAGTCCACGTAGTGAGCAGTGTCGCAGAGGTCGATCCGCTATTTCGGCAATTACACGATGCCGGCGAGGAGAGCGTGTTCCTCTCGTTCACCCGACCGCAGAAAACGGCGATCGACCTCCAATGCCCGACCGTTTGCGTCGTGACCTGGGAGTACGATTCGATCCCCGATGAACAATGGAGCGATGATCCCCGCCAGGACTGGACGCACATGCTGGCAAGGCATGGTCGTGTGATCACACTGTCCAGCCACACCGCCCGAGCGATTCGTCGCTCGATGGGAGAGGATTTCCCGGTGTTGGTATTGCCCGCCCCACTCGATGAGCGCCTTGCGTCCATCCGCGAGCAGCACCGCAGCGCACCGGTCAATCCGGGTACGACGTTGACACTCAAAGGGTGCATTTTCGATTCCCGCCAGATGAACCTGCATCCGGATAATCTGCTGCCCAAGCCCCTTACCGCCGAAGAGCTGGCGGAAATCGAAGCTCAGCTGGAGGCCTCGCGACCACCACCGCTGACGTTGAAACGACGCTTCGTCATCGCAAAGCATTACCTGCGCTTGTGGCTGCTGAATGCCGGCCATGACCAGACACCCCCGGTGCCGCGGGTGAGGTTTTTGCAGCATTGGTACTGGGAGGGGATCCGCGACTTGCTTGGACAGTCCTGGCAAGACTGGCTCGCCAGGCATCTGCCCGGCATCGCCGGCCCTCAACCTTTGCCGGAGTCAGTGCAACCGCCACCGCGAGATATGCCGGACACCTCATTACCGGTTCAAACCGAGGTCGACGGTGTGGTCTACGCGTCGGTGTTCCGCCCCGCGGATGGGCGCAAGAACTGGCTACAGATCCTTACCGCGTTCTGCGCAGCCTTTCGTGACACTCCCGATGCCACCCTGGTGATGAAATTTACCCAGAGCGATCTGGCGGCCGTCTACGCGCATTTGATGACGCCGCTGGCGCAACTCGCGCCGTTTTCCTGCCGGGTCGTGATGATTCACGGTTACATGGACGATACGCAATACACGCGGCTTTACCAGTCGGCGAGTTTTTACGTCAACGCTTCGCATTGTGAAGGTCTGTGTCTGCCACTGATGGAGTTCATGGCCTGCGGCAAACCGGCGATCGCTCCCGGCCATACGGCGATGCAGGACTATGTCGATGCGTCCGTGGCGTTCGTGGTCGACTCCAGCGTTGAGGCATGCACTTGGCCACATGACCCGCGCATGCTGTTTCGCGCGCACCGTCATCGACCAGACTGGGGCTCCTTGAAAAAAGCCTACGAAGACAGTTACCGGATGGCCACGACACAGCCTCAGGATTATCAGCGGATGTCCTTGGATGCTGCGCAGCGCATGGCGGATTTCAGCGCGATCGCGGTTCTGCAAAAACGTGTCGAGGATTTTTTCGGGCTTGAGCCGCAGGCCGCTCATGCAAGCCAGGTTACGGATAGCACGCCATGCTGATCATCATCCATTCGGAAACCAACCAGCACACCATCAGCCGCAACCTGGGGCGCTCGGAGTACAGCTATTACTTCGTGCTCAAGGAATATCGGCCGGTGCTCGAACGCCTCGGTCGGGTGATCGAGGTCATGGACCCGAACGGCGAAGTCGACGCGTTGTACGCAGAGTGCCAGGCACATGGCGAACCTTGCGTATTTCTGTCGTTCTCGCCACCGCACCGCACGCCGGTGCATCTGGCCTGTCCGACCTTGCCGGTGTTTGCCTGGGAGTTCAGCACGATTCCCGACGAGCCATTCGCCGGCGATCCGCTGAACGACTGGCGCACCGTGCTTGCCGCCTGCGGTGCCGCGATCACCCACTCCAGTTACACGGTGGATGCCGTACGCAAGGCGATGACTGCCGATTACCCGATAGTCGCCGTTCCCGCGCCGGTCTGGGATCGGTTTGCCGCGCGTGGTGTTCAGTTGCAGGGGCAGCCGGCCGTCGATTCAGTCCGGCTGAAGATCAAAGGGCTGGTGGTCGACAGTCGCGCGATCGACTTGAATGCTTTCGCTCCAGTGCCGTTGCGCCGTGGGCGGGGAATCGATTTCCTCGCGCCGGTCACGGAGCAGGAGCTGGTGCTTGACGGTGTGGTGTACACCTCGGTGTTCAACCCCCGCGACGGGCGCAAGAACTGGGAGGACATGATCAGCGCTTTCTGCGCCGCCATGCGCGAAAACGCTGACGCAACCCTGGTGCTGAAACTTACCCATCACGATGCCGAAGAAGCGCTCACCGACATCCTCCATCATCTGTACAAGAACCAGCCTTATCGCTGCCGCATCGTACTCATCTATGGCTACCTGGCAGATGCGGATTACGAACGTCTGGTGCAGGCGACCCGCTACGTCGTCAACACTTCCTACGGCGAGGGCCAGTGTCTACCGCTGATGGAATTCATGTCATGCGGCAAGCCGGCGGTGGCGCCATGCACGACGGCGATGATCGACTATATGAATGCCGATAACGCCTTTCTGATCGAGGCAAGCGAGCAATTCACCGCCTGGCCTCATGACCCGCGTTCGGCCTATCGAACCTTGCGCTACGCAACGAGTTGGGCGTCGATCTGTGCCGCCTACGCAGCCAGTTACGACGTCGCGAAAAACAATCCCGGGCGTTACGCGTCCATGTCGGCACAGGCTGTCGACAGTCTGCGAGCGTTTTGCAGTCAAGCGGTTGCCGAGCAGCGTTTACGGACGTTTCTGGCGAAACTGCTGCAAGCCCGCGGCGTAATTGCGACGGAGGTCAGCGGCACATGATTCGCAGATTGCTTCATCGATTTTTTTCAGAGGCGCAATCTTCGCAGCCGCCGGCAGTGGCTGCACCGCTAGTGGAGCCGGCCCCTGAACCGACGCCTGACGCCGAACCCGAGCCTCTATTCGTCTGGTCGCCCCGCGATGTCGGTTTGCGTGACGCGGTGCTGGATGGCTGGTTTCTCAATGACAGTGGCGAATTGCTCAAGGGCTTTGCCATCACGCCTGACGACACTTTGCTCGACGTTGGTTGTGGCGAGGGCGCCGCGACGTTGTTTGCCGTCCGCCAGGGCGCTTCGGTGATTTTTACCGATAGCGAATACGACAAAGTGTGCGAACTGGCCCGTCAGGTCGAAGCCCGTAGCACTCGAGCGAATCTGGGTCTGGTCAGCAACACTTTGCCGTTACCGTTGGCTGATGGCTGCGCCAGCCGGGTCGTGTGCATGGAGGTGCTGGAGCATGTCGACGAACCCGAAGCGTTCATGGCCGAACTGGCGCGCATGGGGCGCCCCGGTGCGTTGTACCTGCTCAGTGTGCCGGCCCCGGTTGGCGAGCATCTGCAAAAAGGTATCGCTCCGCAGAGTTATTACCAGTCGCCCAACCATGTGCAGATCTTCAGCCCCGAGCGCTTTGCCGCGCTGGTCGAAGACACCGGACTGATCATTGAGCATCGGCAGGCGACGGGGTTTTTCTGGGTGATGGGGATGATCTTTTTCTGGGCCAGCGAGAAAGCCGCCGGCAAGGATCCGGGCGGTGCGGTGCGTGATCGCATTCATGCGCCCTTTCCCCATCTGATGGGTGGATGGGCGCGAACCTGGGAAGAGATGCTCGACCGCCCCGACGGACTTGCGATCAAACAGGTGCTTGATCAGTTCATGCCTAAAAGCCAGGTAATCATTGCCCGCAAACCGACGGATGCGGAGATGCCGGATGAGCAGTAAACGGATCATGGACATCGAGGTGCTGCGCGCCGTGGCCGTGCTGGGTGTGTTGTTCCATCACCTGGCCGGCAATCTGTTCCGCGATCCGGTGCCACTGCTCGAAGCCATTCATGCCTGGGCGCAACCGTGGTGGGGCGTGGACCTGTTTTTCGCCATTTCCGGATTCGTCATCGCCCGCAGTCTGATTCCTGCGTTGCGTGATTGCAGCAGCCGTCAGCAGTACTGGGAGCAGACGCGCAATTTCTGGTTGCGCCGCGCTTTTCGCCTGCTGCCCTCGGCTTGGTTGTGGCTGGCCCTGGTGCTGCTGTTGTGCATTTTCTTCAATCGCTCCGGGGCGTTCGGCACGATACAGGCCAATCTGCAAGCGACGCTCGCGGGAGTATTGCACTACGCCAATTTCCGCTTTGCCGATGCGTTCTTCCGATACGAATACGGCAGCAGTTTCGTCTACTGGAGTCTGGCCCTGGAGGAACAGTTTTACCTGTTGTTTCCGTTGCTGATCCTGGTCTGCCGCAGACATCTGGTCTGGGTGCTATTGGCGCTGGTTGCCGTGCAACTGCTGATGGTGCGCACGCCACTGCTGATGGTCGTTCGCACCGACGCGCTGGCCCTTGGCGTGCTCTTGGCAATGTGGAGTACCCAACCAGGTTATCAGCGCTGGCATCCGCGGTTCCTGAGTCGGCCGGGGGCCGGAATTTCGGCACTGATCGTCGTTGGGTTGCTGATGAGTTACCTGGCCACCGATGCTTTTGCCGCCAGCCACTTTCGCATTGGCGCCATCGCTTTATTGAGTGCCTTGCTGGTGTGGATCGCCTCGTACAATCAGGACTACCTGTTATCGGCCGGGCGCTTGCAGCAATTGATGGGATGGGTGGGAAGTCGTTCCTACGGCATCTACCTGATTCACATTCCTGTGTATTTCCTGGTGCGGGAAGTGATTTTTCGTTTACAGGAAGCGGGCCTGCCGAGTCCGGCAGGCCATCCATTCGTCACGTTGCTGTCGGCATTCGGTTTGATTGCCCTGCTCAGCGAATTGAATTACCGCTGCATCGAAATGCCTATGCGCAACCGGGGTACCGCGCTGGTGCAGCGTCTTGGTACGTCTCGAACACCTGCTGCGTCTGCTGAAGCCGCAGTCTGATCGACTCGCTCACGTCGGGTTTTGTGTAACCTTGCAGCCCGGTGATCGAGGGATTTTCAAGGTATGCGGTTTGTTATGGGTCTGTTTCTGGGCGTCTTGCTTGCGGGTTGCGAGAAACATGTCGCGCCTGCCCTCGACCAGCAACTCTACGTCTGGCAACGCCAATGGACGCCGGCACATGAACCGGCATTGCGCGACAGCCACGACGACTTTTCAACGCTGCGCGTGCTGGCATTGCAGGGTTTTCCGGGCGCGCGGTGGAGCAGGGCCCAGGTCGATCCTGCGTTGTTGAAAGCGGATGGCCGCCCTTTGGTCGCGGTGATTCGCCTCGATGGTCAGCTTCAATCGCTGGATCAGCAGCAGGTCACCGCGCAGATTCTGCAAGTCATTGCCGATTGGCAGGCGCGAGGCCTCACGCTGAGTGGCGTCGAGATCGACCACGATGCCGGCAATGCGCGCCTGCCCGCGTACGCTGAATTCCTGAAGCATTTACGCTCCGTCTTGCCATCATCTCTGACTCTGAGCATCACCGCGCTGCCGGCCTGGCTCGGCAGTGCGCAATTGCCGGCACTTTTGCAGAGCGTCGACAGCAGCGTGCTGCAAGTTCACGCCGTGAGCGATCCGCGACGCGGTCTGTTCGATTCCGGACAGGCGTTGAAGTGGGCCAAGGCCTGGGCTCGTATCAGCGACAAACCGTTCTATCTGGCGCTGCCAGCTTATGGCGTTGCGCTGTTGGGCGATGACGGTGGCGCGCCGGTAGTGGAAAGCGAAGTGCAACTCGAGCGCGGCGGACAGCGCCGGGAGTTGCTCGCCGATCCGCTGCAACTCAGCCAATTGGCCAAGACCTTGCGCGACGAGCCGCCCGAGCATCTCGCCGGGCTGATCTGGTTTCGTCTGCCGCTGGCCAACGACCGTCGCGCCTGGAGCCTGACGACTTTACGCGCCGTGGCTCAAGGCGATTTGCTCAGCAGTCATCTGGGCCTGTCGTTCAAAGAGCAGGGCGGACTCTATGACATCCAGCTCGAAAACCGCGGCAATCTAGACAGCCCGTGGCCCGCGCAAATCACGCTGAAGGCGCAGGATTGTGCAGGCGCCGATGCGCTCGCCGGTTACTCGTTGCAACAAAGTGCCAATCTGCTTACCTTCAGCCGCCTGCGTGACGGCCGCTTGCCGGCGGGCGGGCAGCGCGCTGTCGGTTGGGCGCGCTGTGCACATATTGATCAAGGAGGTTCGCATGTTGACCCGTAACTGGCCCCGCCATCTGCTTTGCCTGAGCCTCAGCCTGCCGCTGGGTTCGGCGCTGGCCTGCGGTCCGGACTTCCCGATGCGCCTGCTCGATGATCGCGCGCAGACCCTGGCCGATCTGCCCGAAGGCAGCTTCAGCTTCGAAATCAGTCGTCTCGGTAAAACCATCGCCGGGCTGAAGAACGTCACTGCTGCGACCCATAACCCCAACGATTACGCCGAAGACAACGCGTCTGAGCTGGCGCGCGACCAGGCTGAGCAGGTGGGCCTGAGCGCTGAGCAATACGCCGTGGTCAAGCGACTGCGCGGGCTCAGCGATGCGCATCAGGCTGACGAGCAGGGCGCCAGTCTGCCAGCGGAAATCCGTTTGTATGTCGCCGGCGCGGTGGCCTTTGCCACCGGCGATCATCAAATGGCCACGGAGTATTTCAATAAAGTGCTGGCGCTGCCGGCAGAGCAACGTCCGTTGCGCAGTACCTGGGCGGCGTATTCTCTGGGGCGCATTGCCTTCGCCATGAGCACCGAGGCGCATGACCGCATCGAAGCGCTGGAGCAGGCGCGCGATGCCTTTCGCCAGGCTCGGCAGTTGAGCATCGATGGCTTCAGCGATCCGCTGGAACTGGGCGTCGCCAGCCTCGGTGAAGAGGCGCGCGTATTGCGCAGCGTGGGTGACTGGAGCGGCGCCATCGAACTGTACGAAGCACAGAACCTGCATGGTTCGGCCGTCGGTTACACCTCGCTCAAGCAGTTGATGAACGAACTGGCCGAACTGCCCGAGGCCCAACTCGCGAAACTGCTACAGCAGCCGGCGGTGCAGCAACTGGTCACGGCGTCGCTGGTCAGCCGTCAGGGCTGGTCATTTGGTGAACAGCCGCCGAATGAAAAGAAACTGGTGACGCTGTTGCAGAACAGCACCCGTGGCAGCCTCGACAATGCCGATCGACTGGCGGCAATGAGTTATCAACAGGGCGACTACGGGTCTGCCAAGGCCTTCCTTGAGAATGCCGGGGACGGCGGGCTCGCTTGGTGGTTGCGGGCAAAACTGGCGGTGCGTGATGGCGACAAGACTGCCGCTGCCGCCGCCTACGCAAAGGCCGCACAGGCGTTCCCGCAGAACGAAGACTGGGGTTATCGCCGCACGCCGGACTGGGCGTTTGAAACGGTGCAGCCGAAATGCCGTGTCGAGGGCGAAAGCGCAATCCTGGCGCTGCAACGCGGCGAATACCTGCAAGCGTTCGTGCAGCTGTATCGCAGCAACAGCATTTACTGGTTCGATGCCGCCACCGTCGCCGAGCGGGTGTTGACGGTCGATGAGCTCAAACAGTATGTCGATGAGAACGTGCCGGCGCCGCCGCCCTTGACTCAGCAGGAGCGCGACAATTACGTGCCGCTGTCGGTGGCCGCCAATCTGCGCAATCTGCTCGGTCGGCGATTGTTGCGTGAGGGGCGTTACGAGGAAGCGGTCAGTTACTTTGCCAGTGACGATCTGCAGCACAAGGCCCGGCTCTATGGCGAGCAACGGCTCAAGGCCGAGTCGGCATGGTGGCCGAGCAAACGCGCCAGTGCGTTGTACAACGCCGCGTGGACAGCCCGGGAGTGGGGCATGGACATCCTCGGTTATGAAATGGCGCCTGATTACGCCACATTCGGCGGCAGCTACACGCTGGAGAGCACGAAGCTGGATGTCGGCCCGCTGATTTCCGCAGCGGAAGTCCAGCGCCAGCAGGGCAGCGCCGCACAACCGGATCAGCGTTATCACTATCGTTTTGTCGCCACGGCACTGGCCAGTCGCGCCGCCGATCACCTGCCGCACACCAGCCAGGCATTTGCCGCGGTACTGTGCAACGCTGCCGGCTGGAACAGCAGCCTTGCAGACCAGAGCGCGCTGTATCAGCGCTACGTCAAGGAAGGTCCTTACGTGCCGTGGGCGCAAGACTTCGGCAATCAATGCCCATACCCGGACTTCGAGAATGCCGACAAGCGCTATGTCACGCAGGTGACCGATGCCGTGCGGGCCGCACTGCGCCCATACAAGTGGCCAGTGCAGATTGGCGTGGTGGTGCTTGTCGCTGTTGCTGCGTTCCTGATGATCACTCGTCGCCAGCGCAAGGTGCGCAAAGGCTAGGCCTGTTGAATGAAGGTCAGGCGTACGGCGAAGCCGATCAACAGGCTGCCGAACAGCCATTGTTGAACGCGCTGGGCCGTTGGACTGTGTTGCAGCCAACGACCCAGTGCCGCGCCGGTCAGGGCGACAACGCTGTCGAACAAGAGGCCGATGCTGACCAGCACTACGCCGAGTACGGCGAACTGGGCCAACACCGGCGCGCCTTGATCGACGATGAATTGCGGCAGCAGCACCGAGCAGAACAGCAAGGCCTTGGGGTTGAGCAGGTTGGTCAGCAGGCCCCGACGGATCGCGTCGCGCCATTGGCCGTGGGCAGACGCTTGCTCTTGGGTTTGCAGGCTCGGCACCAAAGAGCTGCGAAAACATTGAATACCGATCCACAGCAGGTATGCCGCACCAGCGATGCGCACCACGTCAAACGTCCACGGTGCCGTTTTGAACAGCGCCGCCAGGCCCAATGCTGCCAGTGCCACATGGCAGGCGCGGGCGATGGCCAAACCCAACGCCGTGGCCAGCGCCGCGGCGCGACCCTGTCGCGCACCGGTTTGCAAGAGCAGGATCATGTCCGGCCCCGGCAATAGCAGAACCACAGCCAGGGTCAGGATAAACAGCCAGAGACTTGCCACGTCACGCCCTCTTTCGTTGGTGATTTGCACGCGCCAGTCTAGAGCGAGAAGGCAGGGCAGGTGCTTGCGTAGTCAGCTTCAAAACTTCATGCGTTTGGCATAACCTGATGGTTTTCCAGGCTTTGACTATTGGGATCTGCCAAAAATGAAACTCGACGCCTACGACCGCAAGATTCTCGCCGCGCTGCAACGCAACGGCCGCCTGAGCAATGTCGAGCTGGCGGAGCAAATCGGCCTGTCGGCCTCGCCATGTCTACGGCGGGTGCGCATGCTTGAAGAAGCAGGAGTGATCCGCGGCTACCAGGCCAATCTGGATCGCGATGAAGTCGGGCTGGGGCTGACGGTGTTTGTCGGCGTCAAAGTCGAGCGGCATAACGAAGAGCGGGCCGAGGCTTTTTATGCGGCCGTCACTGCGCTACCCGAGGTGGTCTCAGCGTTTCTGGTGTCCGGCGAATCGGATTTCCTGTTGCAAGTGGTGGTGCCGGATCTGCGTGCATATGACCGCTTTGTCAGTGGCCATCTGCTGAAGCTGCCGGGGGTGAGTGATATCCGCAGCAATTTTGCCATTCATACGGTGAAGGCGCCGGGGGCGTTGCCGTTGGGGCATCTTCCGCTGTAGACCGGGTGGCGCCATTCGCGAACAGGCTCGCTCCCACAGGTCTAACGCATTTCAAAGTGGGAGCGAGCCTGCTCGCGAAGACGGCGGCAAGGTTTTGAACCTACATCTGCGTCGCCATCCCCTCGACATTCATCGCTGCCTGACGCAACGCTTCCGAACGCGTCGGATGCGGATGGCAGGTCAGGGCGATGTCCTCGGCTGACGCGCTGAATTCCATCGCCACGCAAAACTCACCGATCATCTCGCTCACGCTCGGCCCGACCAAGTGCACGCCCAGCACTTCGTCCGTGCGCTCGTCGGCGAGGACTTTGGCAAAGCCTTCCGTTTCATGATTGATCTTCGCCCGGCTGTTGGCGGTGAAGGGAAACTTTCCGACCTTGTAGGCGCGGCCCTCGGCCTTGAGCTGCTCTTCGGTCTGGCCGACGCTGGCCAGTTCCGGCTGGGTGTAAATGACGTTGGGAATCAACGCGTAATTGACCTCACCGGCCTTGCCGTGGATCTGCTCGACGCAGGCCATGGCTTCGTCTTCAGCCTTGTGCGCAAGCATCGGTCCGGAGGTGACGTCACCGATCACCCAGACCCCGGCGGCTTCGGTGCGATGTTGCTTGTTCGCCAGCATGCCGCGTTTGTCGGTGCTCAGGCCGACATTCTCCAGACCCAGACCCTGGGTGTACGGCCGGCGCCCGATGGCCACCAGCACATAATCAGCTTCAATCAGCTCGGCAGCGCCGCCAGCGGCAGGCTCGACGCTGAGCTGCACGCCGCTAGCGGAGCTGGTGGCGCTGGTGACCTTCGAGCCCAATTTGAAGGCGATGCCTTGTTTGCTCAGCGCGCGTTGCAGGGTCTTGCCGGCCTCGCCATCGACGCCGGGGCAGATGCGATCAAGGTATTCGACCACGGTGACCTGCGCGCCAAGCCGCCGCCATACCGAACCCAGCTCCAGGCCGATCACCCCGGCGCCGATCACCACCAGGTGCCTGGGCACTTCACCGAGCGACAGCGCGCCGGTGGAATCGAGGATGCGCTGGTTGTCGATCTCGACGCCGGGCAACGGTGTGGGCTCGGAGCCGGTGGCGATGATGATGTCCTTGGCGCTGAGCTCGGTCTTGTTACCCTGAGCGTCGGTCACCGAGACTTTGCCCGGGCCGTCGATGTGGCCCCAGCCTTTGATCCAGTCGACCTTGTTCTTGCGAAACAGAAACTCGATGCCTTTGGTCAGGCCAGCAACGCTTTCGTCTTTCTGTTTCATCATCTGCGCCAGGTTCAGCGTCGGTTTGACTTCGATGCCGAGGTTGGCGAACTCGGTGCCCACCGCAGCGGCATAGAGCTCGGAGGCGTGCAACAAGGCTTTGGACGGCATGCAACCAACGTTCAGGCAGGTGCCGCCAAGGGTCGAACGCCCTTCGACACAAGCAGCCTTGAGGCCGAGCTGCCCGGCGCGGATCGCTGCGTTATACCCGCCGGGGCCGCCGCCCAGAATCACCACGTCATAGTTGCTCATGCGCTTGCTCCATATTGCTCGATGGGGGACAGCCAAGATTAGTCGCGATAAAAATTACGTGCGTAATATGAGCTTCGCCGAACATTTCGGTCAAGGCTTCAGGCAAGCGACAGCTGCGGCGTCTTTGAATAAGGGCAATTGTGTACGAATATTTCACAGTTTGCGTTATATCGTAACGCTATGAACGCAGAGCCTACATTTTCGGGGTGTTATGCAAGTCGATCTTGAGTTGGACGCCACGCCAGTCACCGGGCTGCCGCGCTTTCAGCAGGCAGCCGCGCAGTCACGCAAATTGCGTCGGTTGGCGTATGGACTCGGGGCAGTGGCCGCGTCGGGCTGGGTGCTGGCGTTTTTCGTCGGCCTTTTTGCGCCGCAATCGCTGTGGTTGCCGTTGTTGGTCAATCAAAGCGCAGCTTTGCTGGTGCTGGTCGCCAGTGTGCAATCAGCCTGGTGGGTGACGCAATGGCGCGCACGGGTGATGCATCCGCCCGTGTCGCAAACGGCAGTCGCGGAGGAGGGCGCCGCAGTTGATGGCTGGTACGAAAGGCTTCTGGAGCGCTTGAGCCAGCGCAGCTGCCATCTGCTCGGGCAGATCGGCGCGCCGACGTTATGGCTCGGCGGCTGGGCGTTGCTGGTGATACTCAGTATTGAGCAGGTGTGGAGCCTCACTTTACCTGGAACGGCGTTGGGTCTGTCGGGCGGCGTCGGTGCGGCCTTGGCGTTGTTGCTGGCGTTTGCCTTGCTGGTGCTGGAACGGCAGCTGGCCCAGGAGCTGCCGGCGCAATGGCCGGAAGCGGCGATACTGGCGCAACTGACCCGGGTGGCGATCATCACCCTTCTGATCGGCGCACTGTGCCTGTTGTTTGCCAGCGAAAGCGCAGTCTGGCCGGTTCGCATCGCGGTGCTCAGTGCCATCCTGCCGATGTTGGTTGCCATCGAACTGTTGTTGCGCGCGGTGTTGGCTGTCTTCAGCCCGCGCCGCGAACAACTGGAACCGACCCTACTGGCGCGCAGTTTTATCGCCGATATGCTGCGCTGGCCACCGCAGCCGTTGCTCGCGTTGCAGGATGAAATGCACAACCGCTTTGGCATCGATCTGCGCCAGATCTGGGCGTTCAGTTACATGCGCCGAGCCTTGTTGCCCGTGTTGGCAATGGTCGTCCTGATCGGATGGCTGCTGACCGGCGTACATGAAATTCCCCTGCAAGCGCGTGGCATCTACGAGCGCTTCGGTAAGCCGCAACAGGTGTTCGGTCCAGGCTTGCACAGCGGTCTGCCCTGGCCGCTGGGTCGCGTACTCACTGTTGAAAACGGCGTAGTTCACGAGCTGGCAACCAGCGTTGGCGACAAGCCGTCAGCCGTGCCGACAGATTCTGCTGAAGGCCCGGCGCCGCTGACCGCCAACCGTTTGTGGGATGCAAGCCACGTCAACGACAAATCCCAGGTCATCGCCAGCAGCCGCGGTGCGCAACAAAGTCTGCAAATCGTCAACATGGACGTGCGCTTTGTTTATCGCATCGGGTTGGACGACGAGGCGGCGCTCGCCGCGACCTATAACAGCGCCGATGTACCGGCGCTGATTAGCAGCACTGCCAGCCGCATCCTGGTTCACGATTTCGCCTCGCGCACCCTCGACGGTTTGCTCGGCGACGACAGGGCAGGGCTGGCAGAAGAAATCGGTCGCGCGGTGCAAACCGATCTGAACAGACTGAACAGTGGTGTGGAAATCCTCGCCACCGTTGTCGAAGCGATTCATCCCCCGGCCGGCGCGGCGAATGCCTATCACAGTGTGCAAGCGGCGCAGATTGGCGCGCAGGCGTTGATCGCTCGCGAGCGCGGGGCGGCTGCGCAGGCCAGCAACGAGGCGCAGTTGCAGGCAAGCACGGCGGGCGATCAGGCAACCGCAAATGCGCGGGAGATCAATGCCGCCGCGCAAACCGCCGACCTGAAATTCAGTGCCGAACAGAAAGCCTTCGCCAGTGCCGGTCAGGCCTTCGTGCTGGAGCAGTACTTCGATCAGCTCCATCAGGGCTTGCGTAAGGCCAGGTTGCTGGTACTCGACCATCGACTCGGCGGCAACGCAAATGCGCCAACCATCGATCTGCGTACTTTCACGCTGCCGACTGATCCGTCGTCCGCACGTACCACCGCGCAACCAGGAGCCACCCATTGAGCCAGTCGTCTGTTCATGACGTTCACGACCACAGCGGCCACGACTACCGCCACGGCGACCATCACCATCATCATGGTCATCATCACCATCACGGCGATCCGCAAGAGGCCGGACCCTTTCCTTGGCGACGTATGAGCTGGGCTGTGTTGCTGGTTGCGTTCGCCATCGCCGCCGCGAGTCTGGTGCAAGTGCGCTCCGGTGAAGCCACGGTCATCACCCGTTTCGGAAATCCGTCGCGGGTCTTGCTCGATCCCGGTCTGAGCTGGCGCTGGCCGGCACCGTTCGAAGCGGCGATCCCGGTAGATTTGCGTCTACGTACCACCTCAAGTGGTTTGCAGGACGTCGGCACCCGGGACGGTTTGCGCATCATCGTTCAGGCCTACGTCGCGTGGCAGGTGCAGGGTGATCCTGAACATGTGCAGCGTTTCATGCGTGCCGTGCAGAATCAGCCGGACGAAGCGGCGCGGCAGATTCGCACCTTTGTCGGCTCAGCCCTGGAGACCACGGCCAGCAGTTTTGACCTGGCCAATCTGGTCAACACTGATGCGAAACAAGTGCGCATCGCCGATTTTGAAGCGCAGTTGCGTCAGCAGATCGAACAACAGTTGCTCGCCACGTATGGCGTGCGCGTGGTGCAGGTCGGTATCGAGCGGCTGACTTTGCCGTCGGTCACGCTTAGCGCCACGGTCGATCGCATGCGCGCCGAGCGTGAAACCATTGCCACCGAACGTACAGCAATCGGCAAGCGCGAAGCGGCGCAAATCCGGTCCGCTGCTGAACGCGATGCACGAATCGTCCAGGCCGACGCGACGGTGAAAGCCGCCAACATCGAAGCGCAGTCCCGGGTCGAGGCTGCGCAAATTTATGGTCGCGCCTACGCCAGCTCGCCGCAGTTGTACAACCTGCTGCGCTCGCTCGATACCCTCGGCACCATCGTCACGCCGGAAACCAAGCTGATTCTGCGCACCGATGCCGCGCCGTTCCGCGTGCTGGTCGATGGCCCGCCGAGTCTCGACAGCAAATCCGGATCGCAACCATGAATCAACAAGTTCCACGTGGAACACATGCGTTGAACAGTCCGTGGATTCAGGCAGGGCGTCTGGCGTTTATCGCCCTTTACGCGGTCACCGTGTTGGCCGCCTTGGCGTGGGCGTTCTCGAATGTGCGCCAGATCGATCCGCAGAACCGCGCCGTGGTGCTGCAGTTCGGGGCGCTGGATCGCGTGCAGAATGCCGGACTGTTATGGGCATGGCCGCAACCCTTTGAACAGGTAGTGCTGTTGCCAGCGGCGGATCGGATAATCGAGCGCCGGGTGGAAAATCTGTTGCGCAGTGACGAGGCGCTGAAGGCTGATCGTGTGGCTTCTTTCGCCACACCATTGAGCGATGCCATCGCCGGCTCTGGTTATTTATTGACCGGTGACGCCGGCGCCGTGCAACTCGACGTGCGAGTGTTCTACAGAGTCGCCGATCCCTATGAGTTTGTATTGCAGGGCGAGCATGTGCTGCCGGCCCTTGATCGGTTGGTAACGCGCAGCGCTGTAGCGCTGACTGCCGCGCGCGATCTCGACACCATTCTTGTTGCGCGCCCGGAACTGATGGGCGCCGACAACCAGGCCGCGGAGCGCCGCGAGCGATTGCGCGGTGATTTGGTGCAAGGCATCAACGGGCGTCTCGCTGAACTGAAGGCGAGCGGCCAAGGCATCGGCATCGAGGTGTCGCGGGTGGATGTGCAATCAAGTCTGCCAGAGCCGGCGGTCAGTGCCTTCAATGCGGTTCTGACCGCCAGTCAGCAAGCCGATAAAGCGGTGGCCAATGCGCGCACCGAGGCGGAAAAACTCACTCAGTCGGCCAACGAACAGGCTGACCGCACGTTGCAGGTGGCTCACGCGCAGGCTGGCGAGCGACTTGCGAAAGCCTCGGCCGATACCGCTACCGTCTCGAGTCTGGCCAAGTCTGCTGACCCGCAAATGCTCCTGCGTCTGTATCGCGAACGCATACCGAAGATTCTCGGTCAGGCCGGCTCGGTCACCACCGTCAACCCGAAAGACGATTCCCGGTTGATCATTCAAGGAGCCAGTCAATGACGGCGACCACCGCTGCTCCAGGCCTGTTGTCCTCGGCCGAACAACGTCGCGCCGCGCGCCAATTGACCTTGGCGATGCTTGCGCTCGGGCTGCTGGGTCTGGGGCTGGTCTGGCGCTGGATACTCCCGGAGCAAATCGGTGTCAGCCAGTTGCTGCTCGGTTTCGCCTCGTTGCTGGTGGCGGTTCCAGTGATGCGTTCGGCGTGGTACAGCCTGCGCTACCCAAGCCTGCACGGCATCACCGATCAGTTGATCGCACTGGCCATGCTGGGTGCGTGGGCGACCGGCGATCTGCTCACCGCCGCGTTGCTGCCGATCATCATGATCTTCGGCCATGTGCTGGAAGAGCGCAGTGTCATCGGTTCTCAGGAAGCGATTAACGCGCTCGGCCAGTTGACCCGCAGCCATGCACGCAAGCTGCAAGCAGACGGCGCGATTATCGAAGTGGACAACGGCACGCTCAGCGCCGGCGATATTGTCGAGGTGCGGGCCGGCGATCGGGTCCCGGCGGACGGGCGGGTGATATCGGGTCAGGCAAGTCTCGACACCGCGTCGATTACCGGTGAGTCGGTTCCAGTGGAAGCTGGCCTCGGCATGCCGGTGTTCGGTGGGACAATCAACCTCGATGGATTGCTGCGCATCGAAGTCACCCGCACCGGCGACGAATCCACCTTGGGCAAAGTCATCGCCCTGATGCAAAACGCCGAGCGCTCCAAGCCGCCGATCACAAGATTGCTTGAGCGTTACGCCGGTAGTTACATGGTGCTGGTGTTGCTGCTGGCGGCGGTGACCTGGTTCGTCACCAACGATGCGCAAGCAATGCTCGCGGTGTTGGTGGCGGCGTGTCCATGTGCACTGGTGCTGTCGGCCCCGGCCACGGCGATTGCCGGTGTCGCCGTCGCCGCGCGTCACGGGATTCTGATTCGCAGCTCGGCGTTTCTCGAAGAACTCGCCGATCTGACCTCGCTGGTGGTCGACAAGACCGGCACGCTGACTTACGGCACCTTGCGTTTGCAGTCGATCGACAGCCTCAGCGCGCACACCGAAGAAGTGCAGGCGCTGGCCGCCAGTCTTGGCGCGGCGAGCAGTCATCCGGTCAGTCGTGCACTCTCGGGGCTGGTTCATCAGGACGCCTATTGGCCGTTGTCAGATATCCATGAGCGCCAAGGCCTTGGTGTAGTAGCGGTGACGGAGAAGGGCGAGGCGGCGCTCGGTCGGCCAGAGTTGTTCGCGCAGCTGGGCGTCATCACGACTGTAGTTCCTGAACACGACGGCCCGATCGCCGGGTTGGCCCTGAACGGTGAATTCCTCGCCTGGCTGTTGCTCGCCGACAGCGTCAAACCCGAAGCACGCTTTGCCCTGAGCGAACTATGCGTATTGGGTCTGGGCCGACAACTGCTGCTGACCGGTGATCGTCACAGTGTGGCCCGAACCCTGGCGCAAGAAGTCGGGCTGAACGAAGTCCACGCGCAAGCCTTACCCGAAGACAAACTCAATCGGGTGCTAAAGGAAATCGAACACGGCTTTCGCCCGATGGTGGTGGGCGACGGCATCAATGATTCCCTGGCGCTCAAGGCCGGCGTGGTCGGTGTGGCGATGGGCGCCGGCGGTGCCGACATTGCCCTGGCGTCAGCCGACATCGTCTTGATCGGCAGTGACTTGCGTCGCCTCGGTACCTGCGTGCGCCTGAGTCGTCAGTGCCGGCGCACTTTGCAGGTCAATGTGGTGATCGGTCTCGGCTGGACCCTGGCCATTGTCGTCTTCGCGGCTTTCGGCTGGCTCGGCGCCGCCGGTGCGATGATCGCAGCGTTGCTGCACAATCTCAGCACTCTGCTGGTCTTGGGCAACGCCGGGCGTTTACTGCGCTTTCAAGAACCGTTGCTCAAGCTCAGTGCTGAAGAAAAATGAAAGAAAATTCATGAACCGCGGGCTGAGCAGGCAGTCATTTATCGTAAGGCGCGTGTTATCGGCGGTTCAGCCGAGGCGCCGGTGATGATAGACCAGGCCAATCGAATCGATAGCCTGCTATTTTTCAAGGTTGGTCTACCCTCAGATCAGACGTCTGAAACAAGGGGGGATTTTCCATGCTCGCGCAACTTCCACCGGCCTTACAGAATCTGCAGTTACCGCTGCGCCTGCGACTCTGGGACGGCCACGAGTTCAATCTGGGCCCGGCGCCCAGCGTAACCATCGTGGTCAAGGACCCGCAGATGGTCTCTCAATTTACCCACCCGAGCCTGGATGCGCTGGGTGCGGCATTCGTCGAGGGCAAACTGGAACTGGAGGGCTCGATCAGCGAGGTCATCCGCGTCTGCGACGAGTTGAGCAGTGCACTGCTCGACGAAGATGAAGGCAGTCAGCCGGTGCGAGCGCATCACGACAAGGACACCGACGCCAAAGCCATCTCCTACCATTACGACCTGTCGAACGCGTTTTACCAGCTGTGGCTGGACAGCGACATGGCCTATTCCTGTGCCTATTTCGAAACCGGCAGCGAAACCCTCGAACAGGCGCAGCAAGCCAAATTCCGCCATTTATGCCGCAAGCTGCGCTTGCAGCCGGGCGAGTATCTGCTGGACGTCGGCTGCGGTTGGGGCGGTCTTGCGCGCTATGCGGCGCGAGAATTTGGCGTGAAGGTGTTCGGTATCACCTTGAGTAAAGAACAACTGGCGCTGGCGCAGGAGCGGGTCAAAGCCGAAGGCCTGGAAGATCAGGTCGAACTACAGTTGCTCGATTATCGCGATCTGCCGCAGGACGGTCGTTTTGACAAAGTCGTTAGCGTTGGCATGTTCGAACACGTCGGCCACGCCAATCTCGCCGAGTACTGCAAAACCCTGTTCGGTGCGGTGAAGGAGGGCGGCCTGGTGATGAACCACGGCATCACCGCCAAGCACACCGATGGCCGCCCGGTTGGACGCGGTGCGGGGGAATTCATCGAGAAGTACGTATTCCCCAACGGCGAGTTGCCGCACCTGGCAATGATCTCTGCCGAGATCAGTGAAGCGGGGCTGGAGATCGTCGATGTCGAAAGCCTGCGCCTGCATTACGCGCGCACCCTTGATCATTGGAGCGAGCGGTTGGAGGACAACCTCGAAACTGCGGCGAAACTGGTGCCTGAGCAAGCGCTGCGTATCTGGCGCCTGTACCTGGCCGGCTGTGCGTATGCCTTCGCCCGGGGCTGGATCAACCTGCATCAGATCCTCGCCGTGAAAGCGCACCCGGATGGCAGCCACGAACTGCCGTGGACCCGCGACGACATCTACAACCCCTGATAACAGGGCGTTCATAGAATCGGCGAAATCAGCCGGGCGATCCGCATGCCGACCTGTTGCAGGCGGTGGATCTCCCGGCTTTCTTCTTTGGCCACTTCGTCGGCCTGGGCGAAATCATCATTGAGCATGTGTTCCACAGCGGCAGCGAATTCACTGTCGACGGTGAGCAGCATGACTTCGAAATTCAGGCGGAACGAGCGGTTATCCAGATTGGCGCTGCCGATGGCGCTGATCTCGCTGTCGATCAACACCACTTTCTGATGCAGGAAGCCCGGTCGATAGCGGAACACCCGAACGCCGGCGCGCACCGCTTCAAACGCATACAGGCTGGACGCTGCATAGACGATTCGGTGATCCGGCCGCGACGGCAATAGCAGGCGCACATCGACCCCTCGTAACACTGCCAGCCTCAGCGCGGCGAATACGGCCTCGTCAGGCACGAAGTACGGGCTGGTGATCCATACCCGCTGCGTCGCCGCGTGAATGGCTTCGACGAAAAACAGCGAGCAGGTTTCGTAGGCATCGGCCGGGCCGCTGGCGAGCAATTGGCAGAGCACGCCGTCCGCGGGGTACTCATCCGGCAATATCAACGGCGGCAGAGTGCGTGCGGCCCAGAACCAGTCTTCGGCAAACGACTCCTGCATGCATGCCACCACCGGCCCGCGTACTTTGACATGGGTATCGCGCCAAGGCGCCAGTGGCGGTTTCTCACCCATGTATTCGTCGCCGACGTTATGCCCGCCGACAAACCCGACCACGCCATCGACCACGACGATTTTACGGTGGTTACGGAAGTTGACTTGAAAGCGGTTCAGCCAGCCACTGCGCGTAGCGAAAGCTTTGACTTCGACGCCGGCCTCGCGCAATGCCTGTACATACTTATGGGGCAGGGCATGGCTGCCGATTCGGTCGTAGAGCAGATGAATGGACACGCCTTCGGCGGCTTTCTTCAACAGCAAATCACGCAAGCGCTGGCCGAGCCGATCGTCATGGATGATGAAGAACTGGATCAGCACGGCTTCCCGGGCTTGCTCGATCGCCTGAAAAATCGCATCAAAGGTCGCGGTGCCGTTCACCAGCAGTTGCACCTCGTTGTTCGCCAGGCACGGCATGCGTCCCAGTTTCGGCATCGCGCGCAGTGAGGCGTAGGCACTCGAAGCGCGGGCGGTCAGGGCTTCTTCCACCCACGGGCGCCAGTTCAATTCGGAAATCGCCAGGCGCATCTGCTCGTTGGCCTGGCGCCGGGCCTTGATGTAGCCATCGAAGGTGCTGCGGCCGAATACCAGATACGGAATAAGCGTGAGGTAGGGAATGAAGATCAGCGACAATGCCCAGGCAATCGAACCCTGCGCGGTGCGCACGGTGAGCACCGCATGGATCGCAGCGATCGAACCGAGTGTGTGCAACAGGGCGATCAGGTAGCCGAAAATGTGCGGTCCGAAAAAATCCATGGGGCAGCCTTGCTCCGCGAGATGCAATGCTTAACAGACCATGTTCTGCTGCGAATGTCTCTATTTAATCGGTGCATGAACCGACGCAACCGGCCGGCGTCTAACGGCCACAACTGATCAGGAGTTTCTCGATGAACGTTCGTCTGCTGGGTTTGGCGCTGGGCCTGGGTTTGGCATTGCCGGTGGTTGCGCAGGCGCAAATGCTGCAGCCGGGGTTGTGGGAGATGACTTCAAGCAATCTGAAGGTCGATGACCAGGCCATGGACGTGCAATCGATCCTTGGCCAGATTCAGGGCCAGATCACCCCGCAGCAGCGCGCGGCACTGGAAAAGAACGGCATCAACATCGGCGGCAAGGGCATCCGCGCCTGCCTGACGCCTCAGCAAGTGGCGACCAACGATATCCCGCTGGCCGACCCGCAATCGGGCTGCAAGCAGCAGATCACCGAGCGCACCGGCAACCAATGGAAATTCCGCTTCAGCTGCCCGAAAGCCCAAGGCTCCGGGATAGCAACCTTCCTCAGTGACCGCGAATTCACCACCGTCGCCAATGGCACCTTCAACGCTATCGGCATCAACCAGAAGGGCAGCCTGGAAACCCGTGCGGTGTGGCTGGGTCAGGATTGCGGCACGGTAAAACCCCGCGCTTGAAACCTTCGCAGCGCTCCCACAGTTGAAATCCGTTTCACTGTGGGAGCGAGCCTCCTCGCGAATCGCCATAACACCACGCAACTCATGGCTGGCTCAACGCCTTGTAAAGCGTGTCGAGGTTGTATTCGAACAGACCGGTGAACGTGCTCGCCGGTCCGCTGGAAGCCAGTGCATCCGAATACAGCGTGCCGCCGATGTGGGCGCCGCTTTCATCCGCGATCTGCTTGAGCAGGCGCGCGTCCTTGATATTTTCCATGAACACCGCCTTCACCTTGGCTTGGCGAATCTGCGTGATCAGCGCAGCGACTTCGGCGGCGGACGGTTCGCGTTCGGTGGACAAACCCTGTGGCGCGATAAAGTCGATGCCATAGGCCTGACCGAGGTAGCCGAAAGCGTCATGACTGGTGACGATCCTGCGATTGCCAGGCGGCAGCGCACCGAGTTTGCTCTTGGCTTCGGCGAGCAGGGCGTAGATCTGCTTGAGATAGGTTTGGCTGTTGCGCTCGTAGTCAGCCTTGTTGGCCGGGTCGGCGGCGATCAGTGCCTTGGTGATGTTGGCGACGTACAACTCGGCGTTCGCCAGATTGTGCCAGGCGTGGGGATCCGCAACGGTTTCGCCGTCTTCATCGAGCGAACGTGGAATCACACCGCGACTGGCACTGATCACCGTGGCCTTGCTGTCGGTGCTGGTCACCAGACGATCCAGCCAAGGCTCGAAACCGAGGCCGTTCTTGATGATCACTTTGGCCTTGAGCAACGCCTTGGCATCGTCCGGGGTCGGCTCGTAGGTGTGCGCATCGGCGTCCGGGCCAACCATGTTGGTCACTTGCACATGCTCGCCGCCGACCTGATGAACCATGTCGGCAAGGATGCTGAAGCTGGTGACCACTGGCAGTTTTTCGGCCGCCGACAACGACATCGACAGCATCAGGCTGAACAGCACGAGTAGAACGCGCATCGTGAAACACCTCATTGGGATGTGAGCAAAGGCGGGCGGCGCAGCAAACCGTGGACCGGTCCGAACACCACCGACAGCAGATAGCCGACTCCAGCGACCAACACGATGGCCGGGCCGCTGGGCAGCGAGTAGTAGAACGACAGCAGCAAACCCAGCCACACAGACACGCAGCCCATGACGGCGGCGACGGCAATCAGTATCGGCAGACGACGACTCCAGAATCTCGACGCGGCAGCCGGAAGCATCATCAATCCCATCACCATCAGCGCACCGATCGCCTGAAAACCGATCACCAGATTCAGCACGACGAGGGTAAGAAACACACCGTGGGCCAGCGGCCCGAGACGGCTGACCGTGCGCAAGAACAACGGGTCGAGTGTGTCCAACAGCAGTGGTTTGTAGATCGCGGCCATGGCCACTAGGCTGAACGCCGAGACCCAAAGCATGCCGGTCAGCGTCGGCCCGTCCACAGCCAACGCTGAGCCGAACAGCAAATGCAGAAGGTCGAGGCGTTTGCCGGCGATGCCGAGAATCAGCACGCCGCTGGCCAGTGAGATCGGATAGATTGCGGCGAGACTGGCATCCTCTCGCAGGCCCGTACGCCGGGTGATCCAGGCCGCGAGGCCGGCCATGCTCAGACCGGCGCCCAAGCCTCCGAATGTGAGCGCAGGGAGACTCAAACCGGCGAACCAGAATCCCAATGCGGCACCGGGGAGAATCCCGTGGGCCACCGCGTCACCGATCAGACTCATACGCCTGAGAATCAGAAATACGCCCAAGGGCGCCGTGCTGCATGCCAGCACCAAGCCGCCGAGCAAGGCGCGGCGCATGAACACGAATTCGCTGAACGGCTGCCAGAGATGGTTGACGGTGGCGAGCATCAGGCCACCCGCATAGAGGGTGTCGGTCGGATCAGTTCGCGGCTGGTTCCGTACACGCAGTGGCCGTTTTTGATCAGCAGCGTATCCGGAATATGCTGTCGCACCGCGGCCAGGTCGTGGCAGACCACGACCAGTGTTCTGCCTTCGGCATGCCAGTGGTGAATATGCTGCCAGAGCAATTGCTGGCCGAGTTCATCGAGTGCGGCGTGAGGTTCATCCAGCAACAACACCGGGGCGTCAGCGAGACTCAAGCGCGCGAGCAGGGCACGTTGTAACTCACCGCCGGACAGGGCCATCAAAGGACGCTGTTCAAGTCCACTCAAATGCCAGTCTTCCAGGGCGTGTTTCAGTCGCTGCGTGCGCAGTTGTATCGACAGCCGCCGGCCCCAGAAACCTGCTGCGATGAGCTCTTCGAGGCTGATCGGAAACTGTCGATCCAAGTGTTGCTGTTGCGGCAGAAAGGAAATACCGCTTTGCCGTGGAACAGCCATCTCCACCTTGCCAGCCAAGGGCTTTTGCAATCCGGCGATGACTTTCAACAGACTGCTTTTCCCGCAGCCGTTGGCGCCGATGACGGCGGTCAGGCTGGCGCTTTCGAGCTCCAGGCTCAGAGGTATCGTCAGCGGTTGCCCGGGCGCGCCCCAGACCAGCGATTGGCAGCGGATCATGGTTGCTCCCGTTGCCAGCTGCTCTCGGCGACGGCGTCATGGGCATGCAGGCTTTCGGCG
Source organism: Pseudomonas moraviensis subsp. stanleyae (assembly GCF_036283065.1). Lineage (GTDB taxonomy): Bacteria > Pseudomonadota > Gammaproteobacteria > Pseudomonadales > Pseudomonadaceae > Aquipseudomonas > Aquipseudomonas stanleyae. The sequence goes on along the minus strand of NZ_JAADJI010000011.1, from coordinate 120,772 downwards.
TGGATCACGCGGATGTGGCATTGGTTGATGCCCGGCGTGCGTTGCAGCGCCAGGTTGAGGCGGCGGGCGGCGTCTTCGCAGAACATCAGGTTTTGCCCATTGGCGAGAGCGAAGGCCTGCTCGTCCGGGCGTTTTACGGCGGTCTGGACAGCGGTGCCAAGGGCGGCTTCGGCGTCATTGATGATCGCGGTCAGCGGTAGCTCATCAATGAAGTCATCGAGATGCAGGTGCAGTTGCGCATAGCTGCGTTGGCTGTGCGGGGTCGCTACGATTCCTCTGGTTGAGCCGAGCCATGCCAAAACATCCGCGTGTTGCAGAGACTTGTTGGCGAAATCATCGACGAACTGCTGCTGGATCAACTGCCTTGCCAAGGCTGCGGAGCAGGGGCATGTGGAGGAGTAGGGCACTTCGATTTTTAGTTCCACGTGGAACATTTGCTGTTTCAGGCTGGCTGAAATGGTTGTCGGATAGGATTTCCAGCCTGCCAGGGGACTGATCAGCGCGGGTCGTTTCAGTAGCAAGTCAGTATGAATGTGCAGATATGCGCAGTCGGACAGACCTTGATGACTGGCCAGAAAACGCTTGAGCAATTCCTGCAACAGGGCGGGAGAAAGGCTTCGCTGTTCGAGCGTATCGAGTGCCAAGTACAACCGCGACATGTGAATACCGCGCGCTTCACCCTCATCTAAGCTCACGCCAGCGTCTACTTTTGCACTGAGGCGTTGGCCTTCGAGCAAAATGGGTAGGGCAATCCCGCGCATGCCTACCCAATCGAGTGGCAATGCCTGGCGCGCTGATTGGGCAGCGATATCCGGGAGGAAAAGTGAATTCATGGTTGAGACCGTCGGTGTTGATCGCTTTTAACGTTACATTATAACAATCCATTCAGCGACGCTTTTTTCATGAAAAGGTTTTCACTAGCAGCCCGTCATCCGGCTGCAAGTGAATTTTGCGCTGCCACCCGAGCTTGAGAAGCGGTTGATGGTTGTCCAGCCGACACGACGGGTATAGCCAACCCAAGCCTCGCCATCGGAGGCGACGCCGGTAAAAAAGGTCAATTGGCCGAACCGGCTATTGGTTTGCGCCCAATAGCGATTTCCATCCTTCTCGAAACCCCTCAGATACAGCGTGGTGCCGACCGTATTGACGCTATAGGCGTTGCCTTCGGCGTCCACGCAAGCCAGCAGGTTAGCGCTACGTGTGCAGTGCGCGAGACCGGGAACTTGCGCTTCGGCTTGGCCGGCGAGCGCCATGCCGAAACCCAAAAGCAGATATTTCAGCGGATTCTTCATTGCGCTTTTCCAGGTTCTTTGGCGAGACGAATCGCGGAATTCTTCCGCGACAGGCTAGTACGATTCGGGTGTTATACTATAACATTCAATGCAAGCCAGCCTGATCTGCCGATAACAACCGTTGCCTTCATCAACCCCACTGCATGAAGCGCAAATAAGCCAAGCGCGATCAAAAAAGCGCAAGTCGGCCGCCATTAATGAGGATTATCCAATGTCAGCCAAATTACCCGTTACCGTACTTTCAGGATTTCTCGGTGCTGGAAAAAGTACGCTTTTGAATTACGTACTACGTAACCGCGAAGGTCTGCGCGTTGCGGTAATCGTCAACGATATGAGCGAAATCAATATTGATGGTAGCGAAGTTCAGCGCGATGTCAGCTTGAATCGCGCAGAAGAAAAACTCGTTGAAATGAGCAACGGCTGTATCTGCTGTACGTTACGTGAAGACCTCCTTGAAGAGGTCAGCAAGCTCGCAAGGGAAGGACGTTTCGATTACCTGCTGATCGAATCCACGGGCATCTCCGAGCCGCTTCCCATCGCCGAAACCTTCACCTTCCGGGATGAGCAAGGGCAAAGTCTCGCCGATGTCGCTCGCCTCGACACCATGGTCACAGTGGTCGACGGTGTGAATTTCCTGCTCGATTACCAGGCCGCCGAAAGTCTGGCCTCTCGCGGCGAAACGCTCGGTGAAGAAGACGAGCGTTCCATCACCGATCTGTTGATCGAACAGATCGAATTTGCCGACGTCCTGCTGATCAGCAAAATCGACCTGATCAGCCAGCATGAGCGCGAAGAACTCATCGCTATCCTCAAGCGCCTCAATGCCCACGCTGAAATCATCCCAATGGTGATGGGCGAGGTGCCGCTGGAGAAAATCCTCAACAGCGGTCGTTTCGATTTCGACAAAGCCGCGCAAGCGCCCGGCTGGCTCAAGGAATTGCGCGGCGCACACATTCCGGAGACCGACGAGTACGGCATCGCCTCGACTGCCTACCGCGCGCGCCGGCCATTTCACCCACAACGCTTTTTCAGCTTCATCGACCGGCCATGGCTGAACGGCAAGCTGCTGCGCTCCAAAGGCTTCTTCTGGCTCGCCAGCAAATCCACCGACGCGGGTAGCTGGTCGCAGGCCGGCGGCCTGATGCGCCATGGATTTGCCGGTCGCTGGTGGCGTTTCGTGCCAAAGAATCAATGGCCGCAGGATCAGGAAAGTGTTCAGGCGATCATGGAAAACTGGGCGTCCAGCGTAGGAGATTGCCGCCAGGAACTGGTTTTCATCGGTCAGAACATCGATTTCCTGCAGCTCGCAGCCGAGCTGGATGCCTGTCTGCTGACTGATGAAGAAATGGCAATGGGTGTAGAAGGCTGGCGCTTGCTGCCTGATCCATTCGGCCCTTGGCACGAAGAGGCCGCCTGATGCTCGCACTCAAAGATCATCCGCACCTTACTCGTCAGCAACATCACGGCCTGACGCCGGAGACGCTGACGCGAATCCTTGAAGACCAGACCAATCTCGCCGTCTGGCAACGCCAGCTGCCGTTGCACATCGCCGATTTTGCGCAGTTGGCGCTGTCGCTCAACGAGCCCTTGGCCGAGTCGCTTTGCCTGGAATTACCTGATGAAGACGCCGAACCGGATCTCGCCGGGCTAGCTTCAGGGCTGCGTGATCTGCAAGGTTACGAAGGTTTCATGAGCGATCTCAAATGGCTGATCAGTGCTTTCGCCTGTCTGCTCGGCGCCCGGCGTATCGGCGTGCGTCTGCGCGTGCTGGACAAGGCCATGTGCCCGCGCTTCCACGTCGATCACGTGCCGGTGCGCCTGATCACAACCTATGCCGGGGTCGGTAGCCAATGGCTGGAAGAGGGCGCGATGGATCGCACGCAACTTGGCCAGGCCAATGCCGAACCGCTAGATTCAGCGTCGATTCGCCAGCTCAACAGTGGCGACGTCGCGCTGCTCAAAGGCGAAAAGTGGCATGGAAACGAAGGCTTCGGCCTGATCCATCGTTCGCCGCAACCGACACCCGGTGAGCGCCGCTTGCTCCTGACCCTCGACTGGCTCGGCTGACACTCAGGGCTTGCGCCAGGTGCCCTGGCTCTGCCCTTCGCAGTACGGCTTGAGATACGCCGCATCAGTGGCCACGCCGTAATAGTGGATATCCTGGCGATAAGGCATATTGACGACTTGCGCGTTGCTGCACACGCCGAAAGCCCCGCTCGGACACTGATCGACGTATTGCACCTCGACCTTCTGTCCGGCCAGCGTCGGTTGGCAGAAGCCGTCATTGAATATTTTCTGCGGAATCGTCCTGTTCTGCTGACAGACTTTGACGTCGAGCCGTTCGCCCTGTGTGTGCACCACGCAGGCCTGGGCCCACGCTTCACTCGACAGCAGCGTCAACAGCAACGACCATCCCCACCAGCGCATCTTCAGTCTCCTCAATAACTGTCCGCAGAAAAGTACCCGCCATGTTGCAGAACATTCCGACCCACGTCATCGCCGGCCCGTTGGGCGCCGGCAAGACCAGCCTGATTCGCCACTTGCTGGCGCAACGGCCGGCCGATGAACGCTGGGCGGTGCTGATCAACGAGTTCGGCCAGATCGGTCTGGATGCCGCATTGCTGGCTCGCGAAGCCAATGGTATCGCACTGGGTGAGGTGGCCGGGGGCTGCCTGTGTTGCGTTAATGGCGCGCCGTTCCAGATCGGCCTCGGCCGCTTGCTGCGCAAGGCCAGACCGGATCGACTGTTTATCGAGCCATCCGGGCTGGGCCATCCGGCGCAGTTGCTCAAGCAATTGAACGAGGCGCCGTGGCTGGGCGTGCTGGCGGTGCAGCCGTGTGTTCTGGTTCTGGACGCTCAGGCATTGCAAGCGGGCAAAGCCTTGCCGCACGCTCAGCAGCAAGCATTGGCCAGCGCGGGGTTGCTGCTGTTGAACAAGGCAGAAAATCTGGATGAAACGGCTCGAGAGAAAATCACCCGCCAGTTGCCGCCCGTCAGGCTGATCTGGACGCAGCATGCGCAGTTGCCTCTGAGTGAACTGCCGGGGCTGCGAGTAAGGGCAATCGAATGCGAGGGCAATCTGCCGCTGCCCACGGGGTTGGCACAGCTGCCAGCGCTCTGGAGCGATCCCAGCGTGCCGATCTGCCTGAGTCAGGCGCAGGAGGGCGGTTGGAGTATCGGTTGGCGCTGGCATCCGGCGCAGGTATTTGATCAAGCACGCATCGCCGATTGGCTGAGCGCGCTCGACTGGAAGCGGGCGAAACTGGTTATCCACAGCATGGATGGCTGGGTTTCGGCAAATGCGCTGGAGAATGCCGAGCTGGAATGGCAGGCAAGTGAATGGCGGAGAGATTCGCGGATCGAGCTGATTTTCAGTGATATTGAAGAACCAGGAGTGCTTCAGCAGGGGCTGGCTGCTTGCCGCAAGCTTTAGATGCAAAAGATCGCAGCCTTCGGCAGCTCCTACAAAGCCTGCATCAAGGCTGCGATATCCGGTCTCTCAAGGCTTCCACTTGGTATGTTCCTGGCGCCACTGGCTCAACTCGATGACTTCCGCGCGAGGCTTGTGCACTTCGACCACCGGCGGCGTATCGTCGAACGGCGCCGGATAGGGTGCCAGCTCAATCTGCGCACTGTGCGCGCCGAATTGGGTGACGGTGCCGTTGTGGCGGCTTTCGCCAGTCACGGTGAACTCGAAGTTGTAGACCCGCGCCAGTCGTCGGCGACCGTTGGCGTCCTTGATCACACCGATCTTCTTCAGCGCGACGTTACCGTCGAGCAATTCCACGCCAACGTTGGTGCAATGTTGCTTGACCCGCTCCAGCGCGCGCTCGCGCAAGCCGTGGTTGTGCCATAGCCAGGCACCAGCGGCGGCGAACAGCATCAGCACGAAGATGTTTTCCAGGGTCAGCATCTACATCGAACTCCAAAAGATGGCGTCAGCTTAACTGTCTCGCCGGTCTGTCGTACAGGCTGTGTTTCGTCGCATACTGCGCGGCTTGAATTTCAATCGTTTTACGGAATGACCCGAATGAAACGTACGCCTCATCTGCTCGCCATCCAGTCCCACGTGGTGTTTGGCCACGCCGGCAACAGCGCTGCGGTTTTTCCGATGCAGCGCGTCGGGGTCAATGTCTGGCCGCTCAACACGGTGCAGTTTTCCAACCACACCCAGTATGGTCAGTGGGCTGGTGAAGTGCTGGCGCCGCAGCAGATTCCTCAACTGATCGAAGGCATCGCCGCGATTGGCGAGCTGGGCAACTGCGACGCGGTGCTGTCCGGCTATCTCGGCAGCGCCGCACAGGGCCGGGCGATTCTCAGCGGTGTGGCGCGGATCAAAGCGGTCAATCCGAAGATGCTGTACCTGTGTGATCCAGTCATGGGCCATCCGGAGAAGGGGTGCAGCGTGCCCACCGAGGTCAGCGATTTCCTGCTTGATGAAGCGGCGGCCGTGGCGGACATCATGTGCCCGAACCAGTTGGAGCTGGACAGTTTTTCCGGGCGCAAGCCGCAGTCGCTGTTCGATTGCCTGGCGATGGCGCGCGCACTGCTGGCGCGCGGGCCGAAAGCGGTGCTGGTCAAGCATCTGGATTACCCGGGCAAACCGGCGGATGGCTTCGAAATGTTGTTGGTGACGGCTGAAGGCAGTTGGCATTTGCGCCGTCCATTGCTGGCGTTTCCGCGTCAGCCGGTGGGCGTGGGCGATCTTACCTCCGGCCTGTTCCTGGCGCGTGTGCTGCTCGGCGACAGCCTGCTGGCGGCATTCGAATTCACCGCAGCGGCGGTGCATGAGGTATTGCTGGAAACCCAGGCGTGCGCCAGTTATGAATTGCAATTGGTGCGGGCGCAGGATCGGATTGCCCATCCGCGGGTGAAGTTCGAGGCGACCGCGATCAGTCTCTAATTTCGCCGTCGTTCAAAAAAGATCGCAGCCTTCGGCAGCTCCTACATGGTTTTGCATTCCAAAATGCAGGAGCTGCCGAAGGCTGCGATCTTTTGCTTTGCTTCTGGTCTCAGGCGTCGCCCTTGATCTCCTGATAACGCTTCTCCAGCTCCTGACGAATCTGTCGGCGCTGTTGCGCCTGCATGAAGCGGCGCTTGTCTTCGCTGTTCTGCGGTTGCAGCGGCGGCACGGCGGCCGGTTTGCGCTGATCATCCACCGCGACCATGGTGAAGAAGCAGCTGTTGGTGTGGCGCACCGAGCGTTCGCGGATGTTTTCGGTGACCACTTTGATGCCGACTTCCATCGAGGTGTTGCCGGTGTAGTTGACCGAGGCGAGGAAGGTCACCAGTTCGCCGACATGAATGGGCTCGCGGAAAATCACCTGATCCACCGACAGCGTCACCACGTAGCGCCCGGCATAACGGCTGGCGCAGGCATAGGCAACTTCGTCGAGGTATTTGAGCAGGGTGCCGCCGTGGACATTGCCAGAGAAGTTGGCCATGTCGGGGGTCATCAGTACCGTCATCGACAGCTGGGCGTTTCCGGGTTCCATAACGTTCTCACGGGTCAAGGCTGATTGCAGGAAGCGCCTCTGCGGGCACTTGGTGGCTTTTCAAAAAGCACCGTTATCGGGACGCCGCGCGGCGGGCCGCCGTCACGCCGGTAGCGATCTGTTTCCATATATTGCACCGGCTTCCAGAGCGAAGTCGCGGTGTTAACCTGCAAAAGCCCTGCCCAAGGGCAATTCCCACATCAAAAGCGGATTTTTACCCTGCTCGCGCAGACCGTTCCGACGTCTGTCCGCGCGCTTTTTCATCAAGGAGCCTACGCCATGCATGCCATCAGTTTTATTCAGGATCTGGCAGTGATCATGCTGGTGGCAGGCGTGGTGACCGTGCTGTTTCACCGTTTCAAGCAACCGGTGGTGCTCGGTTACATCGTCGCCGGCTTCATCATCGGCCCGCACACGCCGCCGTTCGGCCTGATCCACGACGAAGAAACCATCAAGACCCTGGCCGAACTCGGGGTGATTTTCCTGATGTTCTGCCTCGGCCTGGAATTCAGTCTGCGCAAGCTGTTCAAGGTCGGTGCGACGGCATTCATTGCCGCATTTCTCGAAATCATCCTGATGATCTGGATCGGTTACGAGATCGGCCGCTGGTTCGACTGGAGCACCATGGATTCGTTGTTCCTTGGCGCGATCCTGGCGATCTCCTCAACCACCATCATCGTCAAAGCGCTGAACGATCTGAAGATGAAGAACGAGCGCTTCGCCCAGTTGATCTTCGGCGTGCTGATTGTCGAGGATATCCTCGGCATCGGCATCATCGCGCTGCTGTCGAGCATCGCGGTGAGCGGCACGGTGAGTTCGGGGGAAGTGTTTTCCACGGTCGGCAAGCTGTCGCTGTTCATGATCGTCGCGCTGGTCATCGGCATCCTCCTGGTGCCGCGTCTGCTGGCTTATGTGGCGAAATTCGAAAGCAACGAGATGCTGCTGATCACCGTCCTCGGCCTGTGTTTCGGCTTCTGTCTGCTGGTGGTCAAGCTCGAATACAGCATGGTTCTCGGCGCCTTCCTGATCGGTGCGATCATGGCCGAGTCGCGCCAACTGCTGAAAATCGAGAGGCTGGTCGAGCCGGTTCGCGACTTGTTCAGTGCGATCTTTTTTGTCGCGATCGGGCTGATGCTCGACCCGCTGATCCTTATCGAATACGCCTGGCCGATTGCGGTGATCACCGTCGCCGTGGTGTTGGGCAAGATGTTGTCCTGCGGCCTCGGAGCATTTATCGCTGGCAACGACGGCCGAACCTCACTGCGAGTCGGCATGGGGCTGTCACAGATCGGCGAATTTTCCTTCATCATCGCTGCGCTGGGCATGACCTTGCAGGTGACCAGCAACTTCCTCTATCCGGTGGCCGTGGCCGTGTCGGTGCTCACCACGCTGCTGACTCCATACTTGATCCGCGCGGCGGATCCGCTGTCGATCAAGCTCTCGGCAGTCGTGCCCAAACGTCTCGGCCGGGTGCTCGGTATGTATGGGGAATGGTTGCGCAGCATCCAGCCACAAGGTGAGGGCGCGCTGCTGGCGTCGATGATCCGGCGGATTCTGTTGCAGGTCGGGGTCAATCTGGCGCTGGTGATTGCGATCTTCTTCGCCGGCGCCTATTTCGCCGAGCGCATGTCGTTGTGGCTGCAGGACTGGATCAGTGATCCGAGCTGGCAGAAGGCGCTGATCTGGGGCGGGGCGCTGTTGGTCTCGCTGCCATTCCTGATTGCGGCTTATCGCAAGCTCAAGGCGTTGTCGATGCTGCTGGCGGAGATGGGTGTCAAGCCGGAAATGGCCGGGCGTCACACGCAGCGAGTGCGCCGGGTGATCGCCGAAGTGATCCCGATTCTCTCGCTGCTGGTGATCTTCCTGCTGTTGGCAGCCTTGTCGGCCAGTATTCTGCCGACCAACAAGCTGCTGATGCTGATCGCCGTAGTCGCCGCTGCGGTAGCGGCGCTGCTCTGGCGCTGGTTCATCCGCGTGCACACGCGCATGCAGGTGGCGCTGCTGGAAACCCTCGACAACCACAAGGAGTCGTCGGGACACTGACCACTGGGGGGGTGTGGCGGATCAGCTTTCGAGCCAGACGTCCCGCGCCCAGTGCCACACCGATTCCCAGGTTTCTTCAGCGATCAATTCTTCTTCGGCCTGCCACAGCACCACGGTGCCGTCTTCTTCGACACAGTAGTAGTCATCGCCGTCCTGACAGATCGGGATCAAGCTGCGATCAACGCCCACATCCCACGCGTTGGCGGCGACATCCGGCAAATAGGTGTGGGATTGCGGATCGGTGACGGTCACGGGTTCAAGGCTGCCGTAGACCACATCGCTGACGGTCAGCAAAAATTCCCTGAAGACAAATGGAATGTCGATGAACAGTTGTTCTTCGATTTCCACCAGCAGGTCTTCGTCAGGCAATTCCAAAGGCACCGGTACGGGTTCATTGGCTTCGCGCAGTTGTTCGATGATTTCTTCCACGTCCGGGATCCTCTTGCTGAATGGCGCGGTTTATATGGGCCGGTTTATACAGTAGCTCGCTATAGATGCAACCGTGAAATGAAAAACCCCGGCCGAAGCCGGGGTTCTGTTACCGCAAGTGAAGCGCAGCAGGGATCAGCCGTTCTGGCGGATACCGGCGACCAGCCAAGGCTGGTTGTCGCCCTGCGGACGTTCCATGTTCCAGCTCTCGCTGAACACTTCGCCCTGATCGAAACGCGAGGTTTTCGACACGCCGGTGAAGGTCAGGGTGGCGATGGTCTTGTCGGCACGATCATCGACGCCGTCCAGCTGCACCTGCAGATTGTCGATGTAGGTCGACTGGAAGCCATCGCCCAGATCCGCACGCTCACGCTTGAGGAAGTCGAGCATTTGCGGGGTCACGAACTCGGCAATCTTGTCCATTTCGTTGGCGTCCCAGTGCTGCTGCAGCGACTGGAAGTGGCTGCGCGCGGCTTCAAGGAAGCGCTGTTCGTTGAACCAGGCCGGTGCGTTGATCACCGGACGGGCGGCAGCCGGAGCAGCCGAACCACCGAAGATCGAGCCCATGGCGGCTGGCTTCTGCTCGAACACTTCACGCTGCATCGGCGCGCCGGCCGGAGCTAATTGCTCCTGCTGCTTGCGACGACGGGCGGCGATGAAGCGGAAGATCACGAACGCGATCAGGGCCATGATCAGGATGTCGAAGATCTGCATGCCCTGGAAGCCGTCGCCCATGAACATCGACGCGAGCAGGCCACCGGCGGCGATGCCCGCCAGAGGGCCGAGCCAGCGCGAAGCACCGCCGGCCTTGGCCGCGGCGCCAGCAGCACCGGCAGCGCCAGCGGTCGCTGCTGCGCCGCCCACGCCTGGAGAAGAAGGAGCCATCTGGCTGGTCTGGTGCGTCGGCGCAGCGCCGGCGCTTTTGCCACCACCAAAGCGCTTGGCGTTGGCGTCGAGGCTCATCGTCAGGCCGATGCACAACGCCATGGCGATGCTAAGAAAACGTTTCATAAAGGGTATTCCCGTTTTGTGGAGACACGCGCGCCATGTTGCACAGCTGAAGTGTTACTGGCTAGCGAGAGAGTGTTTCGGGCTTTTGCCTGACAGGTCGCGTTCAGCTTGGCGAGGCAATCAGCCGATATACTTTTGTCTGTAGGAAAAGGCGATAGGTTCAGAGGGATTGTGAGTCAGAACACCGAACTCTGTGGGAGCGAGCCTGCTCGCGAAAGCTGCACCGCGGTGTATCAGATCAACCGCGGTGATTTCATTCGCGAGCAGGCTCGCTCCCACAGAAAAAACAAACCGGGGTCAGATGGCTTCCAGCTTGGCATAGCCGAGCATCAGCCACTTGCTGCCTTCGCTGAAATTCACCTGCACCCGGGCCTGGGCGCCGGAGCCTTCGAAGTTGAGGATCACCCCTTCGCCGAAGATCGAGTGACGTACGGCCTGACCGAGCACGAAACCGGTTTCCGGAATCTCGCTGCCGCTGAACAGGCTGCTGCCGCTCATCGACTGGTTACCACCGAACGGTCGGCTGACGCTATTGGACAGACGCACTTCCTGAATCAGGCCTTTCGGCACCTCGCGTACGAAACGCGACACCTTGTTGTAGGTTTCGCTGCCGTACAGGCGCCGGGTTTCCGCGTAGGTCATGACCAGATTCTGCATGGCCCGAGTGATACCGACGTAGGCCAGACGCCGTTCTTCTTCAAGACGCCCGGGCTCCTCCAGGCTCATCTTGTGCGGGAACAGGCCTTCTTCCATGCCCACCAGGAACACGTAAGGGAATTCCAGGCCTTTGGCGCTGTGCAGGGTCATCAGCTGAACGCTGTCTTCGTGCTCGTCAGCCTGGGTGTCGCCGGCCTCCAGCGATGCGTGGCCGAGGAAGGCTGCCAGTGGCGTCAGTTCTTCGTCCTCTTCGGTGTTTTCGAAGTTGCGCGCGGCGCTGACCAGTTCCTCAAGGTTTTCTACCCGGGCCTGGCCTTTCTCACCTTTTTCCGCCTCGTGATAAGCGATCAGGCCGGACTGCTCGATGACAGTTTGCGTCATCAGGTGCAGCGGCATCTCGGCGCACTTGGCGGCGAGGTTCTCGATCAGTTCGATAAACGCACCGAGCGCAGTGGCGGCGCGACCGGTCAGGCCTTTGTTGGCGACCAGTTGGCGCATCGCTTCCCACATCGACACATCGCTGTGTCGTGCATGCTCGCGAATGGCTTCGACGGTTTTCTCACCGATGCCTCGGGCCGGCACGTTGATGACCCGCTCCAGCGCCGCATCGTTGCCGCGACCTTCAAGCAAGCGCAGGTAGGCCATGGCGTTCTTGATTTCCGCGCGTTCGAAGAAGCGCTGACCACCATAGATGCGGTACGGAATGCGCTCGCGCAGCAGCGCTTCTTCGAGCACCCGCGACTGGGCGTTGGAGCGGTACAGAATCGCGATATCGCTACGGGCCAGGCCGGTTTTCAGCGCGCTTTCGATGGTTTCCACCACGTAACGCGCTTCGTCATGTTCGTTGAACGCGGCGTAAAGGTTGATCGCTTCGCCGTCGCCGCCGTCGGTCCACAGCTCTTTGCCCAGACGCCCGGTGTTGTTGGCGATCAGCGCGTTGGCGGCTTTGAGGATGCCGGCGGTGGAGCGGTAGTTCTGCTCCAGACGAATCGTCTCGGAATCCGGGAAGTCGGAAGAATACTGATGAATGTTTTCGATCTTCGCGCCGCGCCAGCCGTAAATCGACTGGTCGTCGTCGCCGACCACCATCAAGCTGTCGCCGCCCTTGCCGAGCAGGCGCAACCAGGCGTACTGCACGGCGTTGGTGTCCTGGAACTCGTCGACCAGAATATGGCGGAAACGCTTTTGGTAGTGCGCCAGCAGGCCCGGGTGATCGCGCCACAGGTCGAGGGCGCGCAGCAGCAGCTCGGAGAAATCGATCACGCCGGCACGCAGGCACGCCGCCTCGTAGGCTTCGTAGATGCCGCGCATAGTAGCCAGGAACAGGTCGCCGCTGGCCTGGATGTGTTGCGGCCGCAGACCTTCGTCTTTCTGGCCGTTGATGAACCACTGCGCCTGCCGCGCCGGCCAGCGTTGCTCGTCCAGACCCAGCTCGCGGATTACCCGCTTGACCAGTCGTTGCTGGTCGTCGCTGTCGAGAATCTGGAAGGTCTGGCTCAGGCCCGCTTCCTGCCAGTGCGCCCGCAGCAAGCGGTGCGCGAGGCCGTGGAAGGTGCCGACCCACATGCCGGCCGGGTTGATGCCCAGCAACTGCTCGATGCGATGACGCATCTCGGCAGCGGCCTTGTTGGTGAAAGTCACCGACAGGATGGAGTGAGGCGAGGCGTTTTCGACCTGGATCAACCAGGCGATACGGTGCACCAGCACTCGGGTTTTACCGGAACCGGCGCCGGCAAGGACCAACTGACGGCCAACGGGGGCCGCTACGGCCTGGCGTTGGGCATCGTTGAGGGAGTTCAGCAGAAGGGAGAGATCATCGCGCATCGGGGCATTCTAGGGTGCGCCGCAGGCCCGGGCAAACCGCGCGTTGCATTAGCCGATGAAAGTGCTGTCGATGACGACCGGTCGGTCACTGGCTGCAGGCTTCGGCCCGTCTCGCCTGAGGGGTTGCAGCGGTGCGTTTGCTGCGGAAAATTTCCCGGCAATTGTGCTTGGCAGCAGTTTGGCAACGGGATCGGCTTGTGTATGCTCCGTCCACGTTTCGGGCGCACGCCCTCCTTATAAGAACAAGAACGTTGCCCATGATCCTCAGCGCCGAACTGTCGGGGCCCTCCGTGGACCCCCGGGTGATCCGCAAGCACTATGCCGTCGAAATGGCGGTAGAGCGCACGCGTCTGCTGTATCAGGGCTCGTTGTTGCCCACGCTGTTCATGTTGATCAATGGTCTGGTCTGCGCCGCTCTGCTCTGGAGCCCGCAGCGCTACTTCGTGGTCAGCGTCTGGCTGGTGTGGCTGCTGTCGCTGGTAGCGTTGCGGGTGATTCAGGTGGCCGCGTTCGATTCGGCGATTCCCGATCGCCAGGCCCGGCCGGTCTGGTTGCGCATGTTCCTGCTCGGTTCGACCATGACCGGTCTGACCCTGGCCGGTGCCGGCATTGCGCTGGTACCCGCCGACAATTTCATTCAGCAAGCCTGGGTGTTCGGCCTGATCGGCGCGGCAACGCTGTCGGCCAGTGTCGCCTACGCGGTGAGCCTGCCGGCGTTCCTGTCGTTTACCTTGCCCTGTCTGCTGCCGGCGATCGGCTACCTGTTCTGGGGCGGTGACGACCAGGCGCGGGGCTGGGGCTGGCTGGGGTTGATCCTGCTCGGTTCGCTGAGTGTGGTGGCGTGGCAGGTCAATCGGCTGATCGATCGCGGATTGCTCCGGCGCTTTCAGAATCAGCACCTGATCGAGCATTTGCAGCAAGCGCAAACGTGCAGCGAACAGCTCAATCAGCAACTGGGCAAAGAAATCGAGCAGCGCCGCTGTGCCGAGGCGCAGTTGCGTGAAGCGCAGGTCGATCTCGAAGATCGCGTGGCCCAGCGCAGCCGCGAACTGGATGCGGCCAATCAGGCCTTGAGCAAAAGCGAAGCGCGGTTGGCGCTGGCGCTCAAGGCCAGTGAGCTCGGCTTATGGGACTGGAATCTGCAGACCGACGAAGTCCACCACACGCAGGTTCAGGAACTGTTCGGCCTCGCCCCGGAGTACGTGACTGCGCTGCTGCGCGATCTGAAACCGCGACTGCACCCTGAAGACGTGCCGTCACTGCAGTTCGCGCTGGTCGAACATTTGAAGGGGCGCACCGAGGATTACCAGGTCGAATATCGCTTGCGCCACGGCGACGGCCACTGGGTGTGGATCGAGGACCGTGGCCGCGCCGTGGAGCGCAGCACCAGCGGCCGGGTGATCCGCATGGTCGGTACCCGCCGCGATATCAGCGCCGGCAAAAGCCTCGAAGAGCAGCAACGGCTGGCGGCGACGGTGTTCGAGGCGGCCAGCGAAGGCATCGTGATTCTCGATCCTGACTACGCGTTGATTGCGATCAATCAGGCTTTCAGCCGGGTTACCGGTTACGAGATCGACGACATGCTCGGGCGCAATGTCGTCGAGTTGCCGTGCAGCCGCGATGCGCGCCGTCACTACGTAGCGATCCGTCAGGCGTTGGAGCAGCACGGCAGCTGGCAGGGCGAACTGGTGGAAACCCGCAAGAACGGCGAGTTGTATCCGCAGTGGCTGCAACTCAACGCCGTGCGTGACAGTCGCGGCAATATCAGCCATATCGTCGGCTTCTTCGCCGATCTCTCGGCGCGGCGGGCGTCGGAAGAGCGCATGCGCTATCTGAGCCATTACGACGAACTCACCGGGCTGGCCAACCGTTCGCTGTTTCGCGAACGCCTGCACGAAGCCCATCAGCGGGTTCGCCAGGGCGGGCGCCGCAGTCTGGCCTTGCTGCACATCAATCTGGACCGCTTCAAGTTGCTCAATGACAGCCTCGGCCATGAAGTCGCCGATCAGCTGCTGCAAAAGATGGCGCGGCGGCTGGTCAATGCCTTGCCGGAAGCCGACACCATTGCGCGCTTGTCCGGTGACGAGTTTGCCGTGCTGTTCGATGCCTACGGCAATCTGTCGAGCCTGGCACGGGTCGCCACCCGGCTGTCGGCCAAGCTGCGTCTGCCGCTGAGCGTCGACGGACATGAACTGGTGGTGAGTGCCTCGATGGGCATCAGTCTGTTGCCCGACAACGCGCGGGAGATCTCGACGCTGGTCAGCCAGTCGAACATGGCCATGCAACATGCCAAACATCTGGGCGGCAACAACTTCCAGTTCTACACCGACAGCCTGCAAGCCAGCACTCTCGAACGTTTGCAGCTGGAAAACCACTTGCGCCGGGCCATTGAAGAACAGCAACTGACGGTGTTCTATCAACCGAAACTGTGCCTGCAAACCGGCCGCCTGAATGCTGCAGAAGCGCTGGTGCGCTGGGATCATCCGAGCATGGGCCAGGTGCCGCCGGCGGATTTCATCGGTCTGGCCGAAGAGACCGGTCTGATTGGGCCGATCGGTGAATTCGTCTTGCGTCAGGCGTGCTGGCAAGCGTGCGAATGGCAGCGCCAGGGCCTGGCGCCGATCCGCGTCTCGGTGAATCTGTCGGTGCATCAGTTGCGCCAGGGCAAACTGGTCAGTCTGGTGCGGCAGGTGCTGGAAGAAACCGGGCTGGCGCCGCACTGCCTTGAGCTGGAGCTGACCGAAAGCCATTTGCTCGACAGCGTTGAACACATCATTGCGACGTTCCAGCAGTTGCGCGATCTGGGGGTGAAACTGGCGATTGATGATTTCGGCACCGGTTATTCCTCTTTGAGCTACCTCAAGCGCATCCCGGTGGACTACGTGAAAATCGATCAGGCATTTATTCGCGGCTTGAGCGAGGGCAGTGCGGACGCGGCGATCACGCGGGCGATCATCGCCATGGCTCACGGGCTGGCTCTGAAAGTCGTGGCCGAAGGCGTCGAGCGGCAGGATCAGCTGGAATTTCTGCGTATCGAGCGCTGCGACGAAGTGCAGGGTTATCTGATCAGCCGGCCGGTGGATGCTGCCGGTCTGGCCGGGCTTTTGCGCGATCAGGAAAACCCGAGCTAAGGGCTACATGCTGCTCAGCGTGCCTGATGCCGGGACATCGAGTTACGCTTTGAGCAGGCAAAATGCCCATTCATGTAGTATAACTACAAGCTTGCTACATCCTTGCCCACAAGAAGAGTCCAGCCCCTTGAATCTGCTGCAACACATCGCCCAGTCACGTCACCTGTTACGCAAGTCGGAGCTCAAGGTCGCCGACCACGTGCTGCTTGACCCTGCGGCGGTGATGCACAGTTCCATGGCCGACCTGGCTCACAGCGTGGGTATCAGCGAGCCAACCATCGTGCGCTTCTGCCGCGCCATCGGTTGTTCCGGCTTTCAGGATCTCAAACTGAAACTGGCGCAGAGCCTCGCCGCCGGCGCGAGCTTCGGTCAATTCGCGATTCACGAAGACGACTCCGTCGCCGACTACAGCCTGAAAATTTTCGACACCACGTTGCACACCTTGATGGAAGTGCGCGAGAAACTCGACCCGGTGGAGTTGCAGCGCGCAGTCACGCTGATGTCGCAGGCGCAGCGTGTCGAGTTCTACGGCTTCGGCGCCTCGGGCGCGGTGGCCGCGGATGCGCAGCACAAGTTCTTCCGTTTGCTGCTGACTGCGGCGGCGTATTCCGATCCGCACATGCAGGCGATGTCGGCGGTGACGTTGAAGCCCACCGATGTGGCGATCTGCATTTCCCAGTCGGGACGTTCCAAGGATCTGCTGATCACCGCCAACCTCGTTCGCGAGAGCGGGGCGTCGCTGATCACTCTGTGCCCGAGCCAGACGCCACTGGCGGAGTTGTCGACCGTGAACCTGGCGATCGATGTGCACGAAGACACCGAAATCTATACACCGCTGACCTCTCGCATCGCTCACCTGGTGGTGATCGATGTGCTGGCGATGGGCGTGGCCATGGCGCGCGGGCCGAGCCTGGTCAATCACCTCAAGAGCGTGAAGCGCAGTCTGCGCAGTTTGCGTTTGTCGCCCAAGGCCGTGAAAGCGCTGGACGACTAAGTCCAAGGTCTGCCGACCTCTTCGCGAGCAGGCTCGCTCCCACAGGGGGTCTCCTGGGAACACAAATTCTGTGTCATACCGGGTTCAAATGTGGGAGCGAGCCTGCTCGCGAAAGCGTCCTCAAAAACACCACAACCTTCGCATATTTCATCACACTGTCATCCTCGCGCAGCCAAACCGTCATCCCTCACGCCTATCGTAAAACTCCCGTACTCGCCCTGGGAGACTCGAAATGGCTCAGCCCTACGAAGAACGCAACAGCGCCGCGAAAACCCGTCGTCAGCAGGAAGATCAGCGCCGCATGGAATTTCGCCGCGCAATCGAAGATCGCTTCGAACTCCGCCAGCTTCAGGCCGAGATCGGTGATTTTCCCGAGATCACTCACTGGCAGGCATCGCCCGCAGCTTCCCGTCGAAACGCTCAACCAACGCAATAATCTGTGCCCGCTCGCTGCGGATAAACGCCAGGAAGGCGTGCGCCACCGGTGACAGCCGTTTGGCTTTGGCCTGCACCAGGCACCAACTGCGCATCAGCGGCAACTCTTCGACCGGCAGCTCGACCAGGCCGCCGGTCGCCAGCTCCAGGTTCAGGGCGTGGCGCGTCAACAGCGCCAGGCCCAGACCCGCCAGCACGCATTCGCGCTGAGCTTCGGCGGACGCCACTTCCTGGGTCTGGGTGAAGTGCACGCGCTTTTCCTTGAAGTATTCCTCGCAGGCCAGACGCGTACCCGAGCCCGGCTCGCGGATCAGCAGCGTGTACGGTTCCAGATCCTGCAAGCGCAGCGGGCCCATGTGCGCCAGCGGATGATCCGGGCGTGCCACGGCGACGATCGGATTGTTGAGAAACGGTAGAAATTCCAGGCCCATGTCCTGTGGCACCATCGACATGATCACCAGGTCGTCGCGGTTGTCCGAGAGGCGGCGGATAACCTGGCCACGGTTGACCACGGTCAACTGCAAATTGACTTCCGGGTGTTGGCGCTTGAACGCCGCGAACAGGTGCGGCACGAAATATTTGGCGCTGGATTCCACCGCCAGTTTCAACTGACCTTGCAGCGAACCTTGCATGTCCGACAGTTGCATATCGAGGTTTTCCAGGCGCCCGAAGATGTCGCGGCTGGCACGTTGAAGGGCTTCCGCCGCCTCGGTCATGTAGAGTTTTTTGCCGACATAGTCGAATAGCGGCTGGCCAATCAGCTCTTCAAGCTGACGAATCTGTAGGCTGACGGCCGGTTGGGTGAGTGACATTTCCTCGGCGGCGCGGCTGTAAGAACGTAGATCACACACCTCGTTAAAGATCTGCAATTGACGCAATGTCATACGCATCAATGACTTACGCATAGTGGTCGGGCCCGGTCAGCGGTTGGATGTATCAACTATAAGTCTTTGCTTATGCCTGACCCAATTTTTATTCATTTTTGTTAATCCCTTGGCAGCGCTAGTGTGGACCTGCGACTGAATTGAAACATTTGGTCACGCGTCGACCTGGGTCTAGCAGGTCGTGGTGCCACCGGCTCAAGGGAACCTCCAAGTGATAAAAAAGATCCTGATCGCCAACCGTGGTGAGATTGCCGTACGCATCGTACGAGCCTGCGCCGAAATGGGCATTCGCTCGGTTGCGATTTTCTCCGACGCCGACCGCCATGCCTTGCATGTGAAGCGTGCGGACGAGGCCCACAGCGTCGGAGCCGAGCCGCTGGCCGGCTACCTGAACCCGCGCAAGCTGGTGAACCTGGCGGTGGAAACCGGCTGCGATGCACTGCACCCCGGCTACGGTTTTCTTTCGGAAAACGCCGAGCTGGCGGAAATCTGCGCCGAGCGCGGTATCAAATTCATCGGCCCGTCGGCGGAAGTCATCCGGCGCATGGGCGACAAGACCGAAGCGCGGCGCAGCATGATCAAGGCCGGCGTACCGGTGACGCCCGGTACCGAAGGCAATGTCTCCGGCATCGAAGAGGCTTTGGTCGAAGGCGACCGTATCGGTTATCCGGTAATGCTCAAGGCCACCTCCGGTGGTGGCGGTCGCGGTATCCGTCGCTGCAACAGCCGCGAAGAACTCGAACAGAACTTCCCCCGTGTCATATCCGAGGCCACCAAGGCGTTCGGTTCGGCGGAAGTGTTCCTGGAAAAATGCATCGTCAATCCCAAGCACATCGAAGCGCAGATCCTCGGCGACAGCTTCGGCAACGTCGTGCACCTGTTCGAACGTGACTGCTCGATCCAGCGGCGCAACCAGAAGCTGATCGAGATCGCGCCGAGTCCGCAACTGACCCCGGAGCAGCGCGCCTATATCGGCGATCTGTCGGTGCGTGCGGCCAAGGCTGTGGGTTACGAGAACGCCGGCACCGTGGAGTTCCTGCTCGCCGAGGGCGAGGTGTACTTCATGGAGATGAACACGCGGGTCCAGGTCGAGCACACCATCACCGAAGAAATCACCGGCATCGACATCGTTCGCGAACAGATTCGCATCGCTTCCGGCCTGCCACTGTCAGTGAAGCAGGAAGACATTCAGCACCGTGGCTTCGCGTTGCAGTTCCGTATCAACGCCGAAGACCCGAAGAACAACTTCCTGCCGAGCTTCGGCAAGATTACCCGTTACTACGCCCCCGGCGGCCCGGGCGTGCGCACCGACACGGCGATCTACACCGGCTACACCATTCCGCCGTTCTACGACTCGATGTGCCTGAAGCTGGTGGTCTGGGCACTGACCTGGGAAGAGGCGATGGATCGTGGCCTGCGTGCGCTGGACGACATGCGCCTGCAGGGGGTGAAAACCACTGCTGCCTATTACCAGGAAATCCTGCGCAACCCGGAATTCCGTAGCGGCCAGTTCAATACCAGCTTCGTTGAAAGCCACCCGGAACTGACCAACTACTCGATCAAGCGCAAACCCGAAGAGCTGGCCCTGGCCATCGCCGCTGCCATCGCCGCCCACGCAGGCCTATGAATGAAGCAGCTGCGAGCTTTCAGCTGCAAGCGGCAAGTAAAAGCAGATTGGCTTTTTCTTGCAGCTCGTAGCTTGAAGCTTGCCGCTATGAGGACATACCAATGACAAAGAAGATCTTCGTTACCGACACCATCCTGCGCGACGCTCACCAATCGCTGCTCGCCACCCGCATGCGCACCGAAGACATGCTGCCGATCTGCGACAAGCTCGACAAGGTCGGCTACTGGTCGCTGGAATGCTGGGGCGGCGCGACGTTCGACGCCTGCGTACGTTTCCTCAAGGAAGACCCCTGGGAACGCCTGCGCCAATTGCGTGCCGCGCTGCCCAACACCCGCCTGCAAATGCTCCTGCGCGGGCAGAACCTGCTCGGCTATCGTCACTACAGCGACGACGTGGTCAAAGCCTTCGTCGCCAAGGCCGCGGTGAACGGCATTGACGTGTTCCGCATTTTCGACGCGATGAATGATGTGCGTAACCTGCGCGTTGCGATCGAAGCAGTGAAAGCTGCCGGCAAGCATGCGCAAGGCACAATCGCCTACACCACCAGCCCGGTGCACACCATCGACGCTTTCGTTACCCAGGCCAAGCAAATGGAGTCCATGGGCTGTGATTCGGTAGCGATCAAGGACATGGCCGGTCTGCTGACCCCGTACGCCACCGGTGAACTGGTGCGCGCCTTGAAGGCCGAACAGTCGCTGCCGGTGTTCATCCACTCCCACGACACCGCTGGCCTGGCTGCGATGTGCCAACTCAAGGCGATCGAAAACGGTGCCGATCACATCGACACCGCAATTTCCAGCTTCGCCTCGGGCACCAGCCATCCGGGCACCGAGTCGATGGTCGCCGCGCTCAAAGGCACCGAATATGACACCGGCCTGAACCTCGAACTGCTCCAGGAAATCGGCCTGTATTTCTATGCCGTGCGCAAGAAGTACCACCAGTTCGAAAGCGAATTCACCGCCGTCGACACTCGTGTGCAGGTCAACCAGGTACCGGGCGGGATGATCTCCAACCTCGCCAACCAGTTGAAGGAGCAGGGCGCCCTGAATCGCATGGGCGAAGTGCTCGCAGAAATTCCGCGCGTACGTGAAGACCTCGGCTTCCCGCCGCTGGTGACCCCGACGTCGCAGATCGTCGGCACCCAGGCGTTCTTCAACGTACTGGCTGGCGAGCGCTACAAGACCATCACCAACGAAGTGAAGCTTTATCTGCAGGGCGGCTACGGCAAGGCGCCGGGCGTGGTCAATGAAAAACTCCGGCGTCAGGCGATCGGCAGCGAAGACGTCATCGACGTGCGCCCGGCCGATTTGCTCAAGCCGGAAATGACCAAGCTGCGTGCCGATATCGGTGCACTGGCCAAGTCGGAAGAAGACGTTCTGACCTTCGCCATGTTCCCGGACATCGGCCGCAAGTTCCTCGAAGAGCGCGCCGCCGGCACCCTCACGCCGGAAGTGCTGTTGCCGATCCCGGAAGCGGGCGCCGTTGCCTCGGTGGGCGGTGAAGGCGTGCCGACCGAGTTCGTCATCGACGTCCACGGCGAGACCTACCGCGTCGACATCACCGGTGTCGGCGTCAAGGCCGAAGGCAAGCGCCACTTCTATCTGTCGATCGACGGCATGCCCGAAGAAGTGGTGTTCGAGCCGCTCAATGAATTTGTCAGCGGCGGCAGCAGCAAACGCAAACAGGCCTCGGCGCCGGGACACGTCAGCACCACCATGCCGGGCAACATCGTCGATGTGCTGGTCAAGGAGGGCGACACCGTCAAGGCTGGCCAGGCCGTACTGATCACCGAAGCGATGAAGATGGAAACCGAAGTGCAGGCTGCCATTGCCGGCAAGGTCACCGCGATTCACGTGGCCAAGGGCGACCGGGTCAACCCGGGCGAAATCCTCGTCGAGATCGAAGGCTGAGATAACAGTCGCGATCCAACGCTTTAAACCTCAGGGGGGCATGTGCTCCCCTTTTTTTTGCCTGTGATTTTCGATATTTCTAAGCTCGCTTGAAGCGCCAATGTGGGAGCGAGCCTGCTCGCGAATACGTCAAGTCAGCCAACATCATCTTCGAGTGTTCCACCGCTTTCGCGAGCAGGCTCGCTCCCACAGGAGTGGTGTTCAGCCCGTCAGAACGCCATGCGCCACTGACCTGCCACGCCATATGTCCGGCTGTCATTGCCCAATTCACCCGTTAAGCCCACGCCCAGTGTGTGCGCCGCCGACAGGCCAAGATCGAGTCCCGCATCTACCGACAGACTGTTCCGGTCCAGCGCCGCGCCGCTCACTTCGAAACGCTTGCCGCCCTTGCGCAGTTGCTGACGGGTGTCGCTGTCGATGTCGCCGAAGGTATGTTTCCAGCCTGCGCCGAGTCGTGGTGTGAATCGCATGCCGTTATCCAGCGTGTTGACCTGCGCAAGCCGCAGACCGAAGGTGCTGCTGAAGTTGTCGCGGGTCTGCCCATAGACCTTCAGCGCCGCGTCGCCACCTTTTTCGTTGTAACTGTCGCGCTGATATCGCTGATAGCCGAGGCGGGCGTAGGGTTCGAAGGTCACGCTGTCCCGGCCAAAATTGAACCCGGCTTCGGCGAAAACCTGTTGCGTATTGGCGTCGTAGTTGCCCTTCAGACGATCGCTGAAACCCTTGAACGCGACCCGTCGTGTGCTGCTGCCGTCATGGCTGGCGTAGGTGGCGCCGAGACGCAACGACAGTGGACCGTCCTGGCGCACGGCGTAGGCACCGAGATGCCAGCTGTCGAGCTCGCCGTCGTACTGGCGGGCATCGAGTTTGGTCTGCGATTTGCCGCCGAGCAGGCCGAGGTGCCATTGCTCGTCGAGTCGCCAGTCAGCGCCCACGACCAGCCCTTGCTTGGCATGTTGGAGGATGCCGTCGGCGTCGCGGTCAACCTTGCCGCCGTGGCCCAACGCCTGAATCCACACCCGCCCGGAGTCTTCGTTGCCTGCGGCCTGACGCGGTGAACTGCGCGAGCCGTCAGTAGAGCCGGAACGGTAGTCCAGTTGGCGCATCGCCGAGAGCATGCTCGCACTGACCGGTGTGACACTGCTCAATGTGGCTTTGGCGAGGTTGGCGTTGCTGCCGGCGGCGAGTTGCTCGAGTGCAATGGGCGCGGTGGTTTTATCGCTGGTGAGTAGTGCGGCCACTGCCGCGTTAGCAGGCTTTGTGAGTTCAGGCACGGGCTGGGCGGCGGCTTCGCTGGTTTGCGCAGTCACGATTTCGTTTGGTATCGATGAACCCGCTGGCGCGGAGTCTTCAATCAGGGCTGCAACCGAGGTCAGGACTGGCATTGGAACTGCGATGACCGCTGCCGTTGGAGTTGGAGTGGGCGTCGGCGAGGTGGGTGTTGAGGTCGGTGCAGTAGGAGCAATTAATGCTTCCTGCCCGGTAATACTGCCTGCAAGTGCAGCTGCGTTGTCCGTAGGTGCAAGGCTTTCAAGCGCTACATCATTGCGAGCGTAAGTCAGCACCACCGACTTCTTGTTGTACTGAGGTGTTGCAGTCATATACGCCAGATCGTTCTCGATCCGCCCAAACTCACCTTTCACCTCACGGGCTTCGATGATTTTGTATTGGCTGCTCTGCGGAAACTCTCCCGCAGCTGCGACGACTTTCAGGGTAGCGCCGTCAAGCTGAGCCGTGCCATCAACCTTGATCGTCTGGCTACCATCGGGAGTCACCTCGTAAGCCAGTTCGGCACTAGGCGCCAAGTGCAAATTACCTTTCACTCGCGGCGCGCCAAGTGCTGCATTGACGGTGAGCAGCCCGCCCACATCAAGATTTCCAACCGTGCCTTTACCGGCGAAACTGCCGCCATTCTGGACATACACGTCGGCCTTGATGCTGCCGAGGTTGGTCAACGCTCCACCGGTGTTGACCATAACGCCTTCATGAAAATCGCCTTTGGAGCTCAGCGTCCAGTCGCCTTGGGCGACGAATAGCCCATTGAAGTTGCGCGTATCGTTCAACGTGCCGCCGTTCGAAGCATCGAGGAACAGCACATTGTCGCCCTTTCCCCCATCCAGTCGGCCAGTGAAGCTCGCGCCGTCTTTAAGGGTAATCAAGTCGTTGACGTCAGTACCCTTGAATACAGTTTCCGGTGTAATGAAGGTAATCGGAACCGTGGTTGCGGCGTTGAGAAAACCCTGAAGCCGTTCCAGCGCCTGTTGCTTGGGGCGGGTTTCGGGCTGCTCCGTCGTTTCCATGCTTTGAGGCTGCTCGATTGCTTCGGTGGATTGCTCGGCATTAGCCTGCGCTACGCAACCCAGCGCCAGTGAAATAGCCAGAGCCAGGTGTTTTGGTGCGAATAGGTGTTGAGTGGGCATCAAGTTCGACCTCCTTATCGAGAAGGCCCAACTCTATTGCTGCCCGAAAAAAACCGATGTCGGCCGCTTCCCACAGTCACGCAGGCGACGTCGGATCGTTTTGTAGAAAAACTTCACTGGATTTCGCAGACACAGCTTTTGCGTAATGGTGAGTATTCTTTTTCCTACAGCCGATTCAGGATCAAAGCGGCCACACTGCCTCAACCACGCCGCACATACGCCTTGCCGTAATGCCGCTCCATCCGTGCCTGAATCAGCTCCAGCCCGATCGACATCAGCCAGTAGATGATCGCCGCCGTGGTGAGCATTTCGATGTAGCGATAGCTTGAGCGGCCGTAGGACTGGGCGAGAAACATGACTTCCCAGACGCCCATCACCGAGATCAGCGACGAGTCCTTGAGCATCGAGATGAACTGGTTGGTGGTCGGCGGAATGATCGTGCGCATGGCCTGGGGCAGGGTGATGCGCCAGAAGATCACGCTTTCGCGCAGGCCCAGCGCCAGCGAGGCTTCGCGTTGGCCGTGATCGACACCGAGAATGCCGGCGCGGAAGATTTCGCTCAGGTAGGCGCCGTAGTTCAGCGACAGGGCAATGATGCCGGCGACGATGGCGCCGGGGACGATGCCCAGTTGCGGCAGGCCGAGGTAGATCAGCAGGATCTGGATCAGCAACGGCGTGCCACGGAAGAACGATGTGTAGAAACTGGCGATGCCAAACGCCACGGCGCTGTTGGACAGGCGCGCCAGCGCAGTAATGAAACCGAGCAGCGACGAAGCGATGATCGAGCAGGCGCAGAGGAACAGCGTCAGCGCTGCGCCTTGCAGGAAGCCGTTGGGCGCCAGCTTCAGGCCAACGAGGTTGGGCAGCTTGTCGAGGATGATCGCGAATTTCAGGTCGAAGCTGAGGAAAAATCCGGCAAACAGACAGAACAGCGCCGCCCACGTCAGGTACAGGCGCGTACGGAACCCGAAAAGCTTTTGCAGGCGGGTTTCAGCCACCGGTTGCGGTGGCTGTGGCGGGGTTGGAAAGGAAGTCATTGGCTGATGTCGGCGCCGATCCATTTCTGCGACAGCTTGCTCAGGGTGCCGTCCTGTTTCAGTTGGGCGAACACTTCGCGCACCTTGGCGTCCCACTGCGGGTCACCTTTTTCGATCGCCACCGAGTTGGGCTCCGAGTACAGCGGTTCGCCGGCCAGTTTGAAGCGCTGGTCCTGGTTCAGGCGCGGCTGCGCGGTGACCAGATTGGTGAGGATCGCATCCAGACGCACGCCGGCGCCCAGGCCCAGATCCTGGAAGGCGACGTTGTCGGTGTCGTAAGGGGCGATCTGCACATCCTCGAACGGATATTGCAGTTGCGTATCCTCGGCGCCTTCGATGACCAGATTCTTGTTCAGATAGCTTTCATAGCTGGAGGCGCTGGTCAGGCCGACTTTCTTGCCGCTCAGGTCCTTGGCGCTGTGGATGCGATCGTCCTTGGCATTGACCACAATCACCGCTGGCGACGCGTAGTACTCGACCGGAAAGTCGAACACTTCCGCGCGGGCCTTGCTCGGGGTCATCGAGCAGATGCAGATGTCGTAGCGCCCGCTCCAGCGGCCGGCGGCGATCACGTCCCAGGACGGCGTTTCCAGACGCAGCTTGACGCCGAGCTTATCCGCCACCGCTTTGGCAACGTCGACATCGAAACCGTCGAGTTGATTCTGCTCATTGAGAAACGAGAAGGGCGGATAGCTCTCCATCAGCACGCCGACCAGTTGTTTATTCTGCTCGACGCGGTCCAGCGTCGCGCCGCCGAAGGCTTGGGTAGATGCGGCCAGAATGGTCAGGCCCAGGGCCAATAGCGGTTGGAATTTCACAGTCGCGTCCTGTTGAAAAAAGAGGTTGTTATTAACCGAGTGGTGCGTATTAAATAGTTATAAGAACGACTCTGATAGTGAGTTATTTTCATAAGCATATGAGTGAAAAGCATATGGGCGCAGCGAATACGGTCATTCTCGATGGCGGCATGGGCCGTGAGTTGCAACGCGCCGGTGCGCCATTCCGCCAACCCGAGTGGTCGGCGCTGGCGCTGAGCGAAGCGCCGCAAGCGGTCGAGGCGGTGCATGCCGCTTACATCAACAGCGGTGCCAACGTGATTACCAGCAACAGTTACGCGGTGGTGCCGTTCCACATTGGCGAAGCGCGGTTTGCGGCTGAAGGCCAGGCCCTTGCGGCGTTGGCGGGCGAATTGGCACGGCGGGCGGTGCAGGCATCGGGCAAACCAGTGCGGGTTGCCGGTTCATTGCCGCCGCTGTTCGGCTCGTACCGTCCGGACCTGTTCGAAGCCGATCGCGTGAGCGAATTGCTCACGCCGCTGGTCAACGGGTTGGCCCCGCACGTTGATCTGTGGCTGGCCGAGACCCAGAGTTCGATTGTCGAGGCGCGCGCCATTCACGCCGGCCTGCCGAAGGATGGCAAACCGTTCTGGCTGTCATTCACCCTCAAGGACGAAGACACCGATGAAGTGCCGCGCCTGCGCTCCGGTGAGCCGGTGGCTGAAGCGGCTGCGGTGGCGGCTGAGCTGGGTGTCGAGACGTTGTTGTTCAACTGCAGCCAGCCTGAAGTGATTGGCTCGGCCATCGACGCAGCGCGCGCGACCTTCGAGCGTCTCGGCGTGGATATCAACATCGGCGCGTATGCCAATGCGTTTCCTCCGCAACCGAAGGAAGCCACGGCCAATGACGGGCTCGACCCGTTGCGTGACGATCTTGATCCGCCGGGGTATCTGCACTGGGCGCAGGCCTGGCAACAGCGCGGCGCCAGTCATCTGGGCGGCTGCTGCGGAATCGGGCCAGAGCACATTGCGGTGCTGGCGCAAGAACTGCGTCGATAAGCCTGCCCCCCAATTGTGGGAGCGAGCCTGCTCGCGAAAGCGGTCAGTCAGCCAACATTTGCAGTGACTGACACATCGCCTTCGCGAGCAGGCTCGCTCCCACAAGGGTATTTGTGAAATTCAGCCACGGCACTCGGCCAAGCCTTTCACCTGGCCGTCCGGCGTCTGGTTTTCATCGCTCAACCAGCGCTCGAACCCGGCACCGATCACCGGCCATTCCGAATCGAGAATCGAATACCACGCGGTATCGCGGTTCTGCCCCTTGACCACCATGTGCTGGCGGAACACCCCTTCAAAGCTGAAGCCCAGACGCGCGGCTGCGTATTTGGAGCGGGCGTTGCCGTTGTTGCACTTCCATTCCAGGCGCCGGTAACCCAGCTCGAACGAATACTTGGCCAGCAGGTACACCGCCTCGGTGCTTTTCGGCGAGCGTTGCATCGGCGCGCCGAAAGTGACGTGGCCGATTTCGATGCGGCCCTGCGCCGGGACGATCGACATCAGGCTGAGGATGCCTTGCACCTGATCAGTCGCGCGGTCGATGACGCTGAAGAAATACGGGTCGCTGTTGGCCGCATGGTTGTTCAACCAGTCGTTGAACGCGCTGCGCTCGCGAAACGGCCCGTAAGGCAGATAATCCCAGAGTTTCGGATCGGCGCCCGGCCCTTCCAGAGCAGCGTAGAGTTGCTCGGCATGCCGTGCCGGGTCGAGTTTCTCCAGACGAATGAAGCGGCCTTCGAGCAAGGTGGCGGAGGGGGCGGGGACGCCTTTCCAGTCAGCGAGTGAAGCGGTCATGTGCGCGTCTCCTTAAAGGGCTTTACGAAACTGGATGAAGCCCGGGCGCTCGGCAATGCGCTCGTAGAGCTGGATCGCCGTCGCATTGGTTTCGTGGGTCAGCCAGTGGACTTTGCAGCAACCGTCGGCCTTGGCGGTAGCGTAGACATGTTCGATCAACAGCCGACCGACACCGGTGCCTCGGGACTCCGGCACGACCAGCAGATCTTGCAAATAGCAGGAATTTTCAATGCTCCAGTTCGAGCGATGATAGATGTAATGCACCATGCCCAGCGCTTTGCCATCGGCCCAGGCGAGGGCGGCGTGGGTCGGCTCGTTCGGATCGAGAAAACGCTGCCAGGTACTCTGGGTGACAGCGTCCGGCAGTTCGGTGTTGTAAAAGCGCAGGTAAGCCTGCCACAGCGGCAGCCAGGCGGCGTGGTCGTTGGCGTTGACCGGGCGAATGTCGATCTGAGTCATGCGTGGATCCTTAGCGCATCAGGCTGGCGAGGGTCTGGTCGTTGGCGTCGGGGCTGGCGGCGAGGCCTTCGCGCACTCCGGCAATGTCTGCGGCGCTGCGGTTCTGGCTGAGCTTGCGTTTGCCTTCGAGGCGATCGATGGGAATGGCAAAACCGACAATGGCTTTGAGCATGCCGTCGATGTAATCGGCCGGCGCATCGTCGACCGACCACGGCTGGGCGCGGCCCGCTTCATGGCGGTCGGTGAGGGTGCTGACGATGTCGAGCAGCCGCCCGCCATCGCTGAAGGTTTCGGCGTGGCCGTAGGCGTGTACGGCGACGTAGTTCCAGGTCGGCACGACCTTGCCGTGCTCAGCCTTGCTCGGGTAGAAGCCCGGGCTGACGTAGGCATCGGGGCCGGCAAAGATCAGCATCGCCTCGGCGCCGTCACGCAGGTCTTTCCACTGCGGATTGGCCTTGGCCAGATGCCCGTAGAGCGTGCCGTATTCGCCCTGTTCGCGATGCAGCAGCACCGGCACATGACTGGCTTGCAGTCCGCTCTCACCGTGGCTGACCAGAATGGCCAGGCGCGTGGCGAGGATCAGTTCGTGCAGTTGGGACAAGTCTTCGATGGCAAAGGCGCGTGGTGTGTACATGGACAGATTTTCCTTGGCGAATGCCTGCATCCTAGGCAGGCTATTGGTCTGTTGTAAGAGCCATTGCCGAGCCATTTTGTAGGTCCAATGCCATGTCTGATCTGCCACCGCTGTCGATGCCGTTCAATCCGGCCGGAATCGAGCTTGATCGCCGTCAGGGCCTCAGCCGTCAGCTCTATCAGGCGTTGCGCTTGCGGGTGCTCGACGGACGTCTGGCCAGTGGCACGCGATTACCGGCCAGCCGTGACCTGGCTTTGGCGCTGGGAATTTCCCGCAACAGTGTCGTGCGCGCCTACGATCAGTTGTATGCCGAGGGGTTTATCGAAGGGCGCGTGGGCGACGGGACCTACGTCGCGCAATTGGCTCAGGCTTCCACCACAAAGAAAAAACTATCCACAAATTCATCCACAGGCTTGTCAACAGGCTTACCCACAGCCTTATCCACAAATTGGCTGGATTTACCTGTGAATCCATCCAGCAAAGTTATCCACAGTGGCGGATTTTCCCGTATCGAAAAGCATCATTTGCCCCGACCACCGAGCGGTCCGCCGCGGGCTTTTCGGGTGGGCGTTCCAGCGTTCGATCTGTTCCCTTTCGAGGTCTGGGCCAAGCTGAACGCGGCTTTCTGGCGCAAACCGGATCTGCAGCAACTGTGTTACGGCGACCCGGCAGGCGATGCGCGACTGCGCGGCATGATCGCAGCCTATTTACGCAGTTCACGCGGCATGCAGTGCACGGCTGAGCAAATTGTGATCAGCAGTGGCGCGCAGCAGGGCATAAGCCTTTGTGCACAGCTGCTGGTCGAGCCGGGCGACGGGGTGGCGATCGAGAATCCGGGCTATCGCGCCGCCGGGCATGCCTTCGCCGTAGCGGGGGCGAAGTTGCACGGCGTGGCGGTAGACGGCGAGGGCATCGATTGCAGCGCCATGGCTCAGCTCAGCGACTGCCGTGTGGCCTACGTCACGCCGTCTCATCAGTACCCGACCGGTGTGGTGATGAGTCTGGCCCGGCGCCTGGAATTGCTCGCCTGGGCCGAACGGGTCGGCGGCTGGATCGTCGAAGATGACTATGACGGCGAGTACCGCTACACCGGCGCACCGCTGGCGCCGTTGGCGGCACTTGATCGTCAGGGTCGCGTGCTCTACGTCGGCACATTTGGCAAAGTCGCCTTCCCGGCGTTGCGCCTCGGTTTTCTGGTGCTGCCGCCAGCACTGGTCGAGGCGTTCGCGCAACGCCGCGCCGTCGACGTGCGGCATTCGGAAGTCAGCACGCAAGCGGTGATGGCCGAGTTCATGGCTGCCGGACACTTTCAGCGGCATATCCGGCGGATGCGCCGGGCTGCACTGAGCCGACGCAACTGCTTGCTGCAAGGCTGGCCGTCGGCGATCGCCGGTGTTGGTCCGTTGCCCGCCGTATCTGCCGGGCTGCACCTGACCGTCGCGGTGGACAGCGTCGAGCGCGAGCAACAGTTGATCGCTCAGGCCGCCGCTGTCGATGTCGAGATCAACGGCCTGAGCAGTTACTGGCTGCCGGACTCGACCACGGCCATGCAGCAACGTGCCGGTCTGGTCCTGGGTTTCGCCGCGGTGCCGGAGTCTGCGATCACTGAGGCACTGGCGCGCCTGCGCCATGCCTGGGAGGGATGACCCGACAACGCCTCGCAGACTGGAGGTGGATCAAGCTGCGAGGCTGCGCGTTCATGTGCCCGATTTGATCTTGGTCCACGCCCGCGTCCGCGCGCGTTCGGCATCCCGAGGCAGCGGCTGCAAGGTGTAGAGCGTGCTCATCGCCGCATCGGTCGGGTACAGGTTCGGGTTGTTGCGAATGGCCGGATCTACCAGACCGGTGGCGTCCTTGTTCGGATTGGGATATCCGACAAAATCGCTGACCGGGGCGATCACTGCAGGTTGCAGCAGATAGTTGATGAAGGTGTAGGCGTCCTCGGTATTCTTCGCACCTTTGGGGATGGCGAGCATGTCGAACCAGATCGGCGCGCCTTCCTTCGGCAGGCGCATGTCGACCACCACGCCGTTTTTCGCCTCTTTGGCGCGGTTGGCCGCTTGCGAGAAGCTGCCGGAATAGCCGACGGCCACGCAGATGTCGCCGTTGGCAATGTCGGCCATGTACTTGGAGGAATGGAAGTAGGTCACGTAAGGGCGGATCTTCATCAGCAATGCTTCGGCCTTGGCGTAATCCGCCGGCTTCCTGCTGTTGGGATCGAGGCCGAGGTGTTGCAGAGCCAGCGGAAGAATCTCCGACGGCGAATCGAGCAGGGCGACGCCGCATTGCTTGAGCTTGCTGATGTTTTCTTCCTTGAAGATCAGGTCCCAACTGTCCACCGGTGCGTTGTCGCCCAGGGCTGCTTTGATCCTGGCCGGGTTGAAGCCGATCAGGATCGTGCCGTACATGTACGGCACGGCAAACTTGTTCCCCGGGTCGTTGGCTTCGATCAGCTTCATCAGCTTCGGATCGAGATGATTCCAGTTCGGCAACTTGCTGCGATCCAGCGGCTGGAACACCCCGGCCTCGATCTGCTTGGCGAGGAACACGTTGGACGGCACCACCACGTCGTAGCCGGAATTGCCGGTGAGCAACTTGGCCTCAAGGGCTTCGTTGGTGTCGAAAATGTCGTAGATCAGTCTGGTCTGAGCGTTCTGCGCCTTGAAATCTTCCAGCGCCTTGGGCGTGATGTAGTCGAACCAGTTGTAGACGCGCAAGGTGCGCTCTTCGGCGTGGGCGCCGGCGCTGAGCAGGGCCGCGCACAGCGCCGAGGCGATCAGTGGCTTTTTCATTGTTCAAAACCTTCCAGCACGTTCACGGCGTTGATGCCGATTTCTTCAACGGCGTAGCCACCTTCCATGACGAACAGGGTCGGCTTGCCAAGGGCGGCAATGCGTTTGCCCATGGCCAGGTAATCCGGGCTGTCGAGTTTGAACTGCGAGATCGGATCGTCCTTGAACGTGTCGACTCCGAGGGAGACGACGATGATGTCCGCGCCATAATTTTCGATTTCGTCGCAGGCCCGCTCCAGCGCCGCGTTCCACACATCCCAGCCGGAACCGGCCGGCAACGGATAGTTGAAATTGAAACCTTCACCGGCGCCTTCGCCGCGCTCGTCGTCGTAGCCGAGGAAGAACGGAAACTCCGCTTCCGGGTGACCGTGGATCGAAGTGAACAGGACGTCGCTGCGCTCATAGAAAATCGACTGGGTGCCGTTGCCGTGGTGGTAATCGACGTCGAGGATCGCGACTTTCTGGTGGCCCTGATCGATGAACGCTTGCGCGGCAATGGCGGCGTTATTGAGGTAGCAATAACCGCCCATCAAATCGCTGGCGGCGTGATGTCCCGGCGGACGGCACAGAGCGAAGGCGGCGCGGGCGCCACCCTGGATTTCGGCTTGCGCGGTCAGGGCTACTTGCGCCGCGCTGTAGGCCGCTTGCCAAGTGCCGGCGGTGATTGGCGCGCCACCATCGAAACTGTAATAACCGAGCTGGCCATGCAGGCTGGTCGGTTTGATCGCACGCAGGGTGCGCGCCGGCCAGGTGTAGGGCAGCAAGTCGCCGTCGGTGTTGAACTCGGTCCAGCGATCCCATGCGCCCTTGAAGAACTCGAGATAGTCACGGCTGTGGATGCGCGCGATCGGCTCCAGGCCGAAATCGTTTGGCGCTTTGACCGCACCGAGGTTTTGCTTCTGCACCCGTTGCAGTACGTGATCGGCACGCGACGGCATCTCGAAGCACGGCTTGAGCTGGCCATCGATGAGTTCACAGCGGCCATGGTGCAAGTGATGATCGTCAGAGTAGATCGTCAGCATTTGTTGTTCTCCGCAAGGCTGATTCGGTGGCCTTCAGTGTTGCGGCGCGCGGCGAATCGGAGAACGTCGAGAGCGGCCAAAAGGGGATCGATATGGCCAAAACCTCTGACCGCAATTCGCCCCTTGATAACGTTGGCTCAAGGGTGAATACGAACCCTTGTAGGAGTGAGCCTGCTCGCGATAGCGGTCCGTCAGGCAAAGAATGTGTTGGATGATAAATAGCCATCGCGAGCAGGCTCACTCCTACAGGGAGGATCAATGCGGCCGAAACTGACTCGGCGCCACGCCGCTCCAGCGCACAAATGCATGGCGGAAACTGGCGGTCTCACTGAAGCCCAGCGTCTCGGCGATCCGGTAGATCGGTAACTGATCCTCACACAACATCTGCTTGGCCCGTTCGAAGCGCAGTTCATCGAGCAGTTCCTGATAGCTGCTGCCCATGTCTTTCAAGTGCCGGCGCAGGGTGCGCGGTGAGCACTTCATCTGCTGCGCCAGACCTTCCAGTCCCGGCGCGGCATTCAATTGGGCGCTGAGCAATTGGCGAATCCGCCCCAGCCAGGCCTGACGTCCGGTGAACTCCAGATTCTGTTTGCGGCAACGTTCGGCCATGGCCTGATGAGTGATGGCGTCGGCCAGTGGTAACGGCTGATCGAGCCAGTGGCGGTCGAAGGCGAACGCGTTGTGCCTGGCCGAGAAGTGCAGCGGCGAGTTGAAGGGTTCGGCGTAGCTGTCGCGATAGTCCGGTGCGGCATGTTCGAAGCGCGTGGCACGTAGCAGCAGCGGGTGGCCGAGCAAGTCGTCGCAGATGACTTTCAGTGACACCAGACAAAATTCGGCATTGAACACCGCCATCGCCGGGCTTTCACGGTAATCAGCAGCGACGAACCAGACTTGTTCGCCATCGTCCTCCAGACTCAGTTCGAACAACGTGCCCAACAGCGCCGGATAACGGATCGCCAGACGCAAAGCGTCACCGAAGGTGGCACAGGTCAGCAGGGCGTAACCGAGCATGCCGTAACAGGACACGTGCATGCGCCGGCCGAGCTCGAGGCCGATGTCACGCTTGAGCGCGACTGCGTTGGTACAGACCTGCATCTCCTGATGGGTGGTGATGCGCGTGTCGGCCCGCTGCAGATCCGCCGCCACGATGCCGCTGCCGGCCAGCAACGCCTCACTCGACAGGCCTTCGGCCTTGAAGGTGTTGAGGATCAGCGAGACCGCGTTGAGGGTGGTGAGGTGGGAGTGGAGCATGGGATCTTCCAGCCTGGAGGTGGCTGGAACGCAGCAAGTTGCATGCCGCAGGCCCTCACCCCAGCCCTCTCCCAGAGGGAGAGGGGGCCGAACGGGGAATATTGCAGAGATACACCGACGTGAGACACCACCGCCGAATCCATAATCGACACTGTTTTTCAGGTCGGTGTATAGCGCAAGACACTACGGTCAGTTCCCTCTCCCTCTGGGAGAGGGTTAGGGTGAGGGTCAATCCAGAGCCATGCTCAGATCAGCTCACCACACAAATCCAGTTCGATCAGCCGTCGCACTTCAGCCGTTTCCAGCCCGGCACCCAGCAAGCCATGCAACTTGCCGAACGCAGCTTCGCGGGTCATGCCGCCACCGGACAACACGCCCACCCCACGCAAGCGGCTGCCAGCCTCGTACACATCCAGCTCAACCCCACCTTCATGGCATTGCGTCGCCGCCACTACCACTACGCCGGTGTCCCGCGCGTAGCCAAGGCTGGCGAGGAACTCGGGGTTGTCACTCGGCCCTGTGCCGCTGCCGTAGCATTCCAGCACCAGACCTTGAACGCCGCTGTTGAGCAGGCCGTCGAGGATCTCTGCGCTGATGCCTGGGAACAGCGGCAGCACCGCGACTTTCGCCAAGTGCTTGGGCTGGTTGTAGTTCAGCGCCGCCGGAATCGATGGCGCTTTCACGCCGCCGCCCTGACGCTCCAGGCGTTTGAACGGATGACGACCGAAGCTGCGCACTTTCGCGCAGCGGGTCGGTGCCAGCAGTTCACCATGGAAGTACAGGTGCACGCCCGGGGCCAGGCCTTGGCCGAGGGCGACCAGTGCGCCGCCGAGGTTTTCCCAGGCATCGCTGTCGGTAACACCCGCCGGCAGCATCGAGCCGGTGAAGCACACGCGGGCGTGCAGGCCGAGCAACTGGAAGCTCATCGCCGCCGCACTGTACGCCAGGGTGTCGGTACCGTGCAGGATCAGCACGCTGTCGCAGCCTTGCACATCGACGGCATCGACCACCGCTTCGCGCAGTTGCTGCCAGTACGCCGGGGTCATGTTGGCGCTGTCGATCAGCGGCGCCATTTCCCGGAATTGCCACTGCGGCACCACCAGTTCAGGCTGGCTGTGCAGGTAGTCACGCATCCGCGCTTCGAAACCGGACGCCGGGGCCAGGCCGTGGGCGCTGGCCTGCATGCCGATGGTGCCACCGGTGTAGAGCACCATGACGTGTTGGGCGGCGGGATAGGTCGACGAGCTCATAGGATTCTCCGAAACGATGAGGGCCCTGTGGGAGCGAGCTTGCTCGCGAATGCGGTGTGTCAGTCAACGATGTATCAACTGACGGATAGCATTCGCGAGCAGGCTCGCTCCTACAGGTTATTGCATCACAATAACTGACGGGCGCAGGGGATGCGCCCGTCATTCACCTGTCAGCGTTGCGCTGCAGGCACGCCTTGCGGCGCAGTTTCAGTCTGGCCCGCAGTGGCTGGCGGGTTGACCGGCCAGGCGTTGCGATCCAGATCCAGATCGGCAAACTTGCTCGAATCAAACACTGGCTGTTTGACGCCGGCGCGGCGCTGCTCGTCGTAGTCGCGCATCACCCGCAGGCCGACCTTGAACAGCATGGCCAGGGCCACGAGGTTGACGAACGCCAGGCAGGTCATGGTGATGTCGGCGAAGGCGAACACGGTCGACAGGTCCTGCATCGAACCCCAGACCACCAGCGCCAGCACCAGGCCGCGGAACAGCATCAGCAGCGCACGGTTGCGGCTGAGGAACTGCAGGCTGTTTTCGCCCAGGTAGTAGTTGTAGAGGATGCAGGTGAAGACGAACAGCGACAGCGCGACGCTGACGAACATGCGGCCCCAGTCACCGACCACGGCGGCCAGCGAGTTCTGGGTCAGGACGATGCCGTCACCTTCGAAGCCCGGCGTGTAGAAACCCGACAGCAGGATCAGCAGTGCGGTGCAGGTGCAGATCACAAAGGTGTCGAGGAACACGCTGAAAGCCTGAACCACGCCCTGCGCGCCCGGGTGCTTCACGGCGGCCACAGCGGCGACGTTCGGCGCACTGCCCAGGCCCGCTTCGTTGGCGAACACGCCACGCTTCACGCCCATGACGATGGCGCTGCCGAGCAGGCCGGCAAAGGCCGGGTCGAGGCCGAAGGCGCTCTTGAAGATGGTTTCCAGCATGGCCGGCACATGTTCGATCTGGGTGCCGATCACGTACAGGGTCACGCCGATATAGGCCAGCGTCTTGATCGGTACCAGCAGGTCGGAGACCGAGGCGATGCGCTTGATCCCGCCGATGAAGGTGATGGCCAACAGCACCGCCAGGACGATCCCGGTGTGGCGCGGATCGAAGTCGAAGGCGTTCTGCAGCGAGTGGGTCACGGTGTAGGACTGCAAGCCAATGAAGGCGAAGCCGTAGGTGACCAGCAGCAGAACGGAGAAAACGATCGCCATGCCTTTGAGCTTGAGCCCGTGCTGGATGTAGTAGGCGGGGCCACCACGGTACAGGCCGTCGCCATCGGCGCGTTTGTAGACCTGGGCCAGGGTGCACTCGAAGAAGCTGCTGGACATGCCGACCAGTGCGGTTACCCACATCCAGAACACCGCACCCGGACCACCGAGGGTCACGGCGATGCCGACACCGGCGATGTTGCCCGCACCGACGCGGCCGGCGAGGCTGAGCATCAAGGCCTGGAACGAGCTGAGTTGCCCGGCGCTGCCCTTGAGGCTGTCGCGGAACACCGCGAACATGTGGAAGAAGTGACGCAGTTGAACGAAACGCGAGCGAATCGTGAAGTAACTACCGAGCCCGACAATGAGCACGATCAGTACTTTCCCTGAGAGGAAGTCGTTGATGACTTCGAGCATGGATTTTTCCTCGCTGTTTTTTGTGGGTGCAAATGCTGGAGCGGAGAAACATCGTGTTACACCGGCCTGCGCGCGGCACGACGGGTGAGGCGAAGGTTTCGTCCCGGATCCATATCGCGGGTTTTGTTATTAGTTCGGGTTTCGCATGGGTTATGGCCTCGTTACCGACGACCGCTCACGCGAAGAGGGGCGGCACTATACCGATCAGTGGCGCGCCCGTCTGCACGGTAGTGGTGCAAGCGACGAAACGAGGTTGCTGCAAAATCAAAAGATCGCAGCCTTCGGCAGCTCCTACAGGTGTACGTCAATCCTGTAGGAGCTGCCGAAGGCTGCGATCTTGGCGGTATCGAATACACAAAGCATCTAACGTCCTGCCCGCAAAGAAGTTAAAAAAAAGGGCTCGGAGACAAAATCCCCAAGCCCTCAAAAGGTGAGAGGTGTCTAGTCCCTCGACCTGGTGAGCGGTGCTACAAAGTCGCGTCGGCTCAGGCTTTGAGCGGAACCAGACGCGGGGCAATCATGTTTTCCGGGCGCAGGATGTCGGCGAGCATGGCTTCGTCGAGCAGACCTTCTTCGCGCACCAGTTCCAGCACGCCACGGCCGCTTTCAAGGGCGATACGGGCGATGCGGGTGGCGTTCTTGTAGCCGATGTACGGGTTCAGTGCGGTGACGAGACCGATCGAGTGCTCGACCAGTTCACGGCAGCGCGCTTCGTTGGCGGTGATGCCGACGATGCAGTGCTCGCGCAGCATGTCCATGGCGCGTTGCAACAGGCGGATCGAGTCGAGGATCTTGAAGGCGATCAGCGGCTCCATCACGTTCAGCTGCAACTGGCCGCCTTCGGCTGCCATGGTCAGCGCCAGATCGTTACCGATGACCTGGAACGCTACCTGGTTGACGGCTTCCGGGATCACCGGGTTGACCTTGCCGGGCATGATCGAGCTGCCTGGCTGACGCGCCGGCAGGTTGATTTCATTGATGCCGGTGCGTGGGCCGCTGGACAGCAGGCGCAGGTCGTTGCAGATCTTCGACAGCTTGACCGCGGTGCGCTTGAGCATGCCGGAGAACAGTACGAAGGCGCCCATGTCGGAGGTCGCTTCGATCAGGTCGGCGGCCGGTACCAGTGGCTGACCACTGATCAGGGCCAGACGCTGAACTGCCAGCGCCTGATAACGCGGGTCGGCGTTGATGCCGGTGCCGATCGCAGTGCCACCGAGGTTGACTTCGGTCAGCAGTTCCGGGGCCAGCGTCTTCAGACGCGCCAAGTCTTCGCCCATGGTGGTGGCGAACGCGCGGAATTCCTGGCCGAGGGTCATCGGCACGGCGTCTTGCAGTTGGGTGCGGCCCATTTTCAGCACGTGGTCGAACTCTTTGCCCTTGGCCGCGAAGGCCTGAATCAGGCTGTCGAGGCTGGCCAGCAGCGCGTCGTGACCGAGCAGCAGACCCAGACGGATCGCCGTCGGGTAAGCGTCGTTGGTCGACTGCGCCATGTTCACGTCGTCGTTCGGGTGCAGGTACTGGTATTCGCCTTTCTCGTGGCCCATCGCTTCCAGAGCAATGTTGGCGAT
The DNA here is from genome assembly GCF_036283065.1 of Pseudomonas moraviensis subsp. stanleyae. GTDB lineage: Bacteria > Pseudomonadota > Gammaproteobacteria > Pseudomonadales > Pseudomonadaceae > Aquipseudomonas > Aquipseudomonas stanleyae. The sequence goes on along the minus strand of NZ_JAADJI010000011.1, from coordinate 82,361 downwards.
CACTTCGTTGGCGTTCATGTTGGTGGACGTGCCGGCGCCACCTTGAATCATGTCGACCACGAACTCTTCGTGGTAATCGCCGCGGATCAATCGGGCACAGGCTTCGCTGATGGCAGCGTGCTTGGCTTCGCTCAGGTGACCCAGCTCGCGGTTGGCGTCAGCGGCGGCCTGTTTGACCATCGCCAGGCCCACAACCAGTTTCGGGTAATGCGAAATCGGAACGCCCGAGAGGCGGAAATTGTTCACCGCTCGCAGGGTCTGGATGCCGTAATACGCATGGGCCGGTACTTCGAGGGCGCCAAGCAGGTCGGTTTCTGTGCGGAAAGATGCAGCGGAGGACATGATGGAAATCATCTCGATAAGGACCCGGTCTGTGCCGGAACGCTGCGAATGCTAGGCTTGTGGGGGTTTTTGGGCCAATGCTGTTCAGCACTGCCCTATGCACATTCGGCATAATGCCGATGTGACGCCGCTTGTGCGGCAGACGTGTGACCTGTTTTGGTGCGTGTCCGGGAGGACGTGATGAATCTGGAAAGCAAATGGCTCGAGGACTTCAGTGCCTTGGCCGCTACCCGCAGCTTCTCGCAGGCGGCCGAACGGCGCTTCGTGACCCAGCCGGCGTTCAGTCGGCGGATCCGCAGCCTCGAAGCCGCGCTGGGGCTGACCCTGGTCAACCGCTCGCGCACGCCGGTCGAACTGACGGCGGCGGGGCAGTTGTTTCTGGTGACCGCGCGCACCGTGGTCGAACAGCTCGGTGAAGTGTTGCGCCACCTGCATCATCTGGAAGGCGGGCAGGGCGAGGTGATGCAAGTCGCAGCGGCGCACTCGCTGGCCCTGGGTTTTTTCCCGCGCTGGATCGCGCAGTTGCGCAACGAAGGGCTGAACATCGCCACGCGGCTGGTGGCGACCAACGTTGGCGACGCCGTGCATGCGCTGCGCGAAGGTGGCTGCGATCTGATGCTGGCGTTCTACGACCCGGATTCGGCGATGCAGATGGACCCGGAAATCTTCCCCTCGCTGCACCTGGGTCAGACCGAAATGCTGCCGGTGTGTGCGGCGGATCTGGATGGCAAACCGCTGTTCGATCTGGAAGGGGAGGCGAGCGTACCGTTGCTGGCTTATAGCGCCGGGGCGTTTCTCGGTCGTTCGGTCAACGGCCTGCTGCGCCAGCGCCAGTTGCGCTTCACCACGATCTACGAAACCGCCATGGCCGACAGCCTGAAAAGCATGGCGCTGGAAGGTCTGGGGATCGCCTGGGTGCCACAACTGAGCGTACGCGCCGAACTGGCTCGCGGTGAGCTGGTGGTGTGCGGCGGCCCGCAATGGCACGTGCCGCTGGAGATCCGCCTGTACCGCTGCGCACTGGTACGCAAGTCCAACGTGCGGTTGCTGTGGCGCAAGCTTGAGGGCGGTGCTGCCCAAAACGCTTGAAGCTGATGAAGATCGAATGTGGGAGCGAGCCTGCTCGCGAATGCGCAGTGTCAGGCCCTGAGGTATCGTCTGACACAACGCTTTCGCGAGCAGGCTCGCTCCCACAGGGGGATTTTTGCGCTGTTCTTTCGCTGACCTAAAAGTCAATAAAACCGGGCCTTTCGCTCATTTGACAGATGGTCGTTTCGGGGGCTGTTTATTGCCTTCTTTGCGGTATACTGCGCGGCCTTCGGCCGGCACGTCCGGCCATTTTTCGTACAATCAAGCCACGCAACCTGCGTGGCTTGTTGTTTTATGACGCGCCTGCGGGCGCTCCAGAGAGAAGAGGCGCGACGATGAGTGCACTGGTTGGCGTGATCATGGGCTCCAAGTCCGATTGGTCCACCCTTAGCCACACCGCCGATATGCTGGAAAAGCTCGGCATCCCGTACGAGGTCAAGGTGGTTTCCGCCCACCGCACCCCGGATCTGCTGTTCCAGTACGCCGAAGAGGCTGAAAGCCGCGGCATCGAGGTGATCATCGCCGGTGCCGGTGGCGCAGCCCACCTGCCAGGCATGTGTGCGGCCAAGACCCACCTGCCGGTGCTGGGCGTGCCGGTGCAGTCGGCCATGCTCTCGGGCGTCGATTCGCTGCTGTCGATCGTGCAGATGCCGGCCGGCATTCCGGTCGCCACCCTGGCCATCGGCAAGGCTGGCGCGATCAACGCCGCGCTGCTCTCGGCGAGCATCCTCGGCGCCAAGCACCCGCAGTTCCACGCGGTACTGAAAACCTTCCGTGCCGAGCAGACAGACAGCGTCCTGGACAATCCAGACCCACGTATTGCCTGAGGTTGTTGAGATGAAGATCGGTGTAATCGGTGGCGGCCAGTTGGGTCGCATGTTGGCGCTGGCGGGCACTCCGCTGGGGATGAACTTCGCTTTTCTCGACCCTGCGCCGGACGCCTGTGCGGCCGCGCTGGGCGAACACCTGCGGGCCGATTACGGCGATCAGGATCATCTGCGCCAACTGGCCGATGAAGTCGATCTGGTGACCTTCGAATTCGAAAGCGTCCCGGCCGAAACCGTGGCGTTTCTCTCGCAATTCGTGCCGGTGTACCCGAGCGCTGAAGCGCTGCGCATCGCCCGCGATCGCTGGTTCGAAAAGAGCATGTTCAAGGACCTCGGCATTCCGACCCCGGCCTTCGCCGACATCCAGTCGCAAGCCGACCTGGACGCCGCCGTCGCTTTGATCGGTCTGCCGGCCGTGCTGAAAACCCGCACCCTGGGTTACGACGGCAAGGGCCAGAAGGTCCTGCGCAAACCGGAAGACGTGGCCGGTACGTTCGCCGAACTGGGCAGCGTTGCCTGCCTGCTGGAAGGCTTCGTGCCGTTCACCGGTGAAGTGTCGCTGATCGCCGTGCGTGCCCGCGATGGCGAAACGAAGTTCTATCCACTGGTGCACAACACCCACGACAGCGGCATTCTCAAGCTGTCGGTCGCCAGCACCGATCACCCGTTGCAGGCACTGGCGGAAGATTATTCCAGCCGTGTGCTCAAGCACCTCGACTACGTCGGCGTGATGGCTTTCGAATTCTTTGAAGTCGACGGTGGCCTGAAAGCCAACGAAATCGCCCCGCGCGTGCACAACTCCGGGCACTGGACCACCGAAGGCGCCGAGTGCAGCCAGTTCGAAAACCACCTGCGCGCCGTGGCCGGCCTGCCACTGGGTTCGACCGCCAAGGTCGGCGAGAGCGCGATGCTCAACTTCATCGGCGTGGTACCACCGGTGGAGAAAGTCATCGCCATCGAAGACTGCCATCTGCATCACTACGGCAAGGCCTTCAAGGCCGGGCGCAAGGTCGGCCACGCCAACCTGCGCTGCGCCGACATGGCAACGCTGCAAGCGCAGATCATCAAGGTCGAAGCGCTGATCGCCGAGTAAAAGCGGTTTCATGGGGCGGCGGCGGAACCATTCAAGGGCCGCCGTTCTCTCATGGCAGGATGCCAAAGTCTGTCTAGGCTTTCGCATATCTACCAAATCAGAGGGAAATGCCATGGGAATTATCGGAACCATCTTTATCGGCTTGATCGTCGGCCTGCTGGCTCGGTTCCTGAAACCGGGCGATGACAGCATGGGCTGGATCATGACCATCCTGCTCGGTATCGGCGGTTCGCTGGCAGCCACCTACGGCGGCCAGGCTCTGGGCATCTATCAGGCGGGCGAGGGCGCTGGTTTCCTCGGCGCACTGGTCGGCGCTGTCGTGTTGCTGGTGATCTACGGTCTGATCAAAAAGAACTGATCGAAAACGACAAAGCCCTCTCGGCCATCGCGGCCGAGAGGGCTAGAATGCGCGGCTACTCACCGTTCATTCCTTTGCCTGCCGAGCACCTTCATGCGCCGTCTTCTGTTGACTCTCCTCTTGCTGGGCAGCTATCTCGCCCACGCCGGCGAACTGCCGGAAACCGACTGGCTGGAGCTGATGCCCAAGTCGGATCAGAAGGCCCTCGAGGCCATGCCGGAAATCGACCACAATACCCCCGAAGCCACCGGCACCTTCACCGAGAAGGGCGGGATGAAGCAGGCCAAAGGTCTGCCAGCGGTGATGTATTCGACGAAAACCGTGGCGTCGATGAACGACAAGCACATCCGCCTCGGTGGTTACCCAGTGCCGCTGGAATCCGACGCCAAGGGCCGCAGCACATTGTTCTTCCTCGTGCCGTATCCGGGCGCCTGCATCCACGTACCGCCACCGCCGCCGAATCAACTGGTGCTGGTGCGTTATCCGAAAGGCTTGAAGCTGGACGACATCTACACACCGCTGTGGGTGACCGGCACGCTGAAGATCGAAAAGGTCAGTAATGACCTGGCGGATGCGGCGTATGCGCTGGAAGCGGAGAAGGTGCGGGTGGTGGAGGAGGCTGACCTCTAACGGTCATCGCAAAACAACTGTGGGAGCGAGCCTGCTCGCGAAAGCGGTGTATCAGACATTTGAATGTTGACTGATACAACGCCTTCGCGAGCAGGCTCGCTCCCACATTTTGTATTGCGGTGCTTTTAGAGTGGTTTGCTGGCGACGCTGACGCCCATGGTGTGGCTCGCACCCGGCGCCAGGCTCACGATGTCATCCATCACATTCGCCGTCTCGATGCACAGCATGCGCTGCCAGCCGTCGTTGTCCATGTCCGGCAGTGCGGCGGCGCGGTCGATCCATGGGTTCCAGATCACCGCAGTGCGCGAGCCGGTGGAGGTCAGTACGATGCGTCGTTCCCAGGTCGGATCAACGATGCTCAGCTGTGGCGGAGCATCGAGATAGATGCGGTCGGTCTCGCCGGCGAAATGCAGATCGCCGCTCTGGCTGGCCGTGTTCCAGTCATCCAGGGTCTCGATGTAATTCAAACCGGCCACGCCGTCGACATGCACATTGCGCACGTCGCTCACGGCGAAATAGGTGTGCAGCGCCTGACTCAGGGTGACGGTGTCAGTACCACGGTTATGGCTGGTCAGGCTGTAATGCAACTGATCCGCCAAGTGCAGGGTCAGGGTCAGGTCGACCTCGTGCGGCCAGCCCGGCAGGCCACCTTCCGGGTAGGGCAGCTTGAACTCGACCTTGATGCCGTCAGCCTCTGATTCGATGTTGCCCAACTCCCAATCCATCGTTCGCACCAGACCGTGGGCGGGGGCCGGTTGCTCGCCGGTGTACATGGCCTGCACGCTGTGCGGGTTGCGTTCGAACTTGCCAAACCACGGCCAGCACACCGGCACACCGGCGCGGATGCTCTTGCCGGTCTTGAACTCGGCCTTGTCGTTGAGCCAGATGATCGGCGGCTGGCCGTCGATTTGATAACTGAGGATGTGCGCGCCTTGCTGGGCCACCAGCACTTCGGCCTTGCCGTGGCGGATGCGCCAGCAGTTCAGTTCATCCTGTTTCACGGCTTCAACGTTGGGCGTGGTCATGGGCAACTCTCGATCAGACACTGGGGACGACTATCGACCGCAAAACGGCCGCGAGGTTTAACGCGCGCGTGGCGGCACCGAACGGGTGCGACCGCTGCCGTCGATGGCGACGAAGACGAAAACCGCTTCGGTGACCTTGCGCCATTCGCTGGACAGTGGGTCATCGCTCCACACTTCGACCATCATCTGGATCGAGCTGCGGCCGATTTCCAGGGTCTGGGTATAAAAGGACAACTGCGCGCCGACCGCGACCGGGACGAGAAAAGCCATGCGGTCGATCGCGACAGTGGCGACGCGGCCACCGGCCACGCGGCTGGCCATGGCGGTGCCGGCCAGATCCATCTGCGCGACCAGCCAACCACCGAAAATATCGCCAAAGCCGTTGGTTTCGCGCGGAAGTGCGGTGATTTGCAGGGCCAGGTCGCCCTGTGGGATCGGATCTTCTTGTTCGAGCTCTATCATGCCGAGGGGCCTCTGACCCGTGACTCTTCGTGGGTATTGCGGGTGGTAGCCGTCTTCAAGAAAAACGATTCAACACCGAACACACTGCGTTCGTCACGTTTTCCATCAGGCGCCTAAAGGGAAACTCTGCGAAAAAGGCTAATTCCCGAGCAAAGGACGGGCCAACAACGTTTTCGCACAGCAACCTCTTACAAATCCTGCGCAGGTGGCGAGTATATCGGTCGATAGACCCCGCGACGACCACCCGGTTCTGATTTCGACCGTCAATTACGCGCCTCTATGTGCTTTTTCGAACAATTTGCTATGGTGCCGAACCTGTCCAAGCCACCGCCAGCGTTGTTGTGGCGACAGATTCGACTATAAGAGAAGCCCTTGCCATGACCACAGCGCCTTCGAGCCTCGCGCAGCCCGAGCAACCCGCACGACCGTTGACCCGCAATGACTACAAGACTCTGTCGCTGTCCGCCCTTGGCGGGGCGCTGGAGTTTTACGATTTCATCATCTTCGTTTTCTTCGCCACCGTGGTCGGCAAGCTGTTCTTCCCGGCCGACATGCCCGAGTGGCTGCGCTTGATGCAGACCTTCGGCATCTTTGCGGCCGGCTATCTGGCGCGGCCGCTGGGCGGCATCGTCATGGCGCACTTCGGCGACCTGCTGGGGCGCAAGAAAATGTTCACCCTGAGCATTTTCATGATGGCCGTGCCGACGCTGATCATGGGCCTGCTGCCGACCTACGCGCAGATCGGCATCTGGGCGCCGATCCTGTTGCTGCTGATGCGGGTGATCCAGGGCGCCGCGATTGGCGGTGAAGTGCCGGGGGCGTGGGTCTTCGTTTCCGAACACGTACCGCAAAAGCACATCGGTTATGCCTGCGGCACCCTCACCAGCGGCCTGACTGCCGGCATCCTGCTTGGCTCACTGGTCGCCACGGCAATCAACAGCATTTATACGCCCGTTGAAGTGTCGGATTACGCCTGGCGGATCCCGTTCCTGCTTGGCGGCGTGTTCGGCCTGTTCTCGGTGTACCTGCGCCGCTGGCTGCACGAAACCCCGGTATTCGCCGAACTGCAACTGCGCAAGGCACTGGCCGAAGAAGTGCCGTTGCGCGCGGTGCTGCGTGACCACCGCGGCGCCATCGCCATCTCGATGCTGCTGACCTGGCTGCTGTCGGCTGGCGTCGTCGTGGTGATTCTGATGACCCCGACCGTGCTGCAAACGGTCTACCACTTCTCGCCAACCACGGCGCTGCAAGCCAATAGCCTGGCGATCGTGTTCCTCAGCCTCGGCTGCATCGGCGCCGGCGCACTGGCCGATCGCTTCGGCGCCGGTCGCGTCTTCGTCTTTGGCTGCCTCGGCCTGCTGATCAGCTCCTGGACCTTCTACCACAGCCTCGCCGACCACCCGCACTGGCTATTCCCGCTGTACGCACTGACCGGTCTGCTGGTCGGCACCATCGGCGCGGTGCCATACGTGATGGTCAAGGCGTTCCCTCCGGTGGTGCGTTTCAGCGGGTTGTCGTTCTCGTACAACGTCGCGTACGCAATCTTCGGTGGCTTGACGCCGATGGTGGTGAGTCTGCTGCTGAAAGAAAGTGCGATGGGGCCGGCTTACTATGTGGCGGTGCTGTGCGCGATGGGGATGGTGGTGGGAGCGTGGCTTTGGAAGAAGGGGCGCTAAAGCCCAGGATCTACTCCACCAATACCGGCCTCTTCGCGAGCAGGCTCGCTCCCACAGTTGGAATGCATTTCATTTGTGGGAGCGAGCCTGCTCGCGAATGGGGATATCACAAATCATCCAGCAAAACCCGATGCTGGCCTTTCATCCAATTGTCATATTTCAGCCATAGAGTGTTCACATGGCCTGCCGATACTTGGCCCGACTTAACACCCCCTATCTGCTAGGAGTAAGGCATGAAACTGAAGCGTTTGATGGCGGCAATGACTTTTGTCGCTGCTGGCGTTGCGACTGCCAACGCGTTCGCCGCTGTTGACCCTGCTATCCCGAGCTACACCAAGACCACTGGTGTGTCGGGCAACCTGTCCAGCGTCGGTTCCGATACCCTGGCCAACCTCATGACCTTGTGGGCCGAGAACTACAAAAAAGAATACCCGAACGTAAACATCCAGATTCAGGCTGCCGGTTCCTCCACCGCGCCACCTGCACTCACCGAAGGCACCGCCAACCTGGGCCCGATGAGCCGCAAGATGAAGGACAACGAGCTGCAGGCTTTCGAACAGAAGTACGGCTACAAGCCGACTGCGATTCCGGTTGCAGTGGATGCCCTGGCCGTGTTCGTGCACAAGGACAACCCGATCCAGCACCTGACCATGGAACAGGTTGACGCGATCTTCTCGTCGACCCGCCTGTGCGGCGCCAAGGCCGATGTGAAAACCTGGGGCGATCTGGGCGTGACCGGCGACCTGGCCAACAAGCCAGTGCAACTGTTCGGCCGTAACTCGGTTTCCGGCACCTACGGCTACTTCAAGGAAGAAGCTCTGTGCAAAGGCGACTACAAGCCAAACGTCAACGAACAACCAGGTTCGGCGTCAGTTGTGCAGTCGATCAGCAGCTCGCTAAACGGCGTCGGCTACTCGGGCATCGGCTACAAGACCGCTAGCGTAAAAACCGTCGCTCTGGCCAAGAAGGGCAGCACGGACTTCATCGAGGACACCGAAGAAAACGCTCTGAACGGCAAGTACCCGCTGTCGCGCTTCCTCTACGTTTACGTCAACAAGGCGCCGAACAAGCCTCTGGCACCGCTGGAAGCCGAGTTCGTCAAATTGATCCTGTCGAAACAGGGTCAGGAAGTCGTGGTCAAGGACGGCTACATCCCGCTGCCAGCCAAGGTTGCTGCAAAAGCACTGGCTGACCTGGGTCTGCAGGAAGGCGGCGCGGTCGCCAAGAAGTAACACCCTGAGTCTGGCTTCAAGCCAGACTCCTGTGGGAGCGAGCCTGCTCGCGAAGGGGCCGTCACATGCACCATCAAGGTGACTGACTCGACGCTTTCGCGAGCAGGCTCGCTCCCACACACTAATTTTCGACTCCGCTGCCGGATCTTCCGGCTGGCGGATTTGCTGCGTCACTGCACTGTCATCTTTCTGTCATACAGGATCGCTAGGGTGTGCGCATGAATGATCTGGCCAATTCCCCAATGACTACGTCTTCCCCTCCCAAGCGCATTGATTTCAATACGCCTGAGCTGCAACGCAAGCGTCGCATTCGCGCGCTCAAGGATCGCTTCACCCGCTGGTACGTCCTTGTTGGCGGCCTGGCGGTGCTCGCGGCAATCACCCTGATTTTCTTTTTCCTCGCTTATGTCGTTGCGCCCTTGTTCCAGGGTGCCGACCTGACCGCGAAAGACTCGATCACCCCGGCCTGGATGCAGGACGCCGGCAAGCCGCTGATGATCTCGCTCGAGGAGCAGAATCAGGTGGCCATGCGCGTCTCCGACAAGGGCCAGGCGCTGTTTTTCGATATCGACAGTGGCGGTGAGCTCAAGCGCGTCGACCTGCCATTGCCGGCGGGCGCAACGGTGACTTCGATTGGCGAAGATCAACCGGGCCAGCCACTGGTGGCTGTGGGCCTGTCCAACGGTCAGGCGCTGGTGTTCCGCCACACCTATAAAGTCAGCTACCCGGATGGCAAGAAAACCATCAGCCCGGCCATCGAATACCCGTACGGCGAGGCGCCGATCGCGCTGAATGAAAGCGGCGGCGCGCTGGAGCATGTCAGCCTCAACGCCACCGACTCGACGCTGATGCTGGTCGGCTCCACCGGTTCGCAACTCAACGTGCTCTCGCTGACCAGCGAAGAAAACATGATGACCGGCGAAGTCACCAACGAGCAGAAGCGTATCGATCTGCCGCAGATGACCGAGCCGGTGAAAAACATCTTCGTCGACCCGCGTCAGCAATGGCTGTACGTGGTCAACGGACGTGCCCAGGCCGACGTGTTCAGCCTGCGCGACAAGAGCCTCAACGGCCGCTACAAACTGCTGGAAAATGCCGACGCCGAAGTCACTGCGACCGGGCAACTGGTCGGCGGCATCTCGCTGATCATCGGTGATTCCAAGGGCGGTCTGGCCCAGTGGTTCATGGCCCGCGACACCGATGGCGAGCTGCGCCTGAAGCAGATCCGCACTTTCCAGATGGGCACCACGCCGATCGTTGAGATCGCTGCCGAAGAGCGCCGCAAAGGCTTCCTCGCCCTCGATGCCAGCGGCAAGCTCGGCGTGTTCCACAGCACCGCGCACCGCACTTTGCTGGTTGATCCGGTGGTTGAAGGCCAAGGCCTGTTCGGTCTGTCGCCACGCGCCAACCGGGTGATCGTCGAAGCCGGCGGCAAGCTGCAACCGCTGCTGCTCGACAACCCGCACCCGGAAGTGTCATGGAGCGCACTGTGGAGCAAGGTCTGGTACGAGAACTACGACGAGCCTAAATACGTCTGGCAATCGACGGCGGCCAACACCGATTTCGAACCGAAACTGAGCCTGTCGCCGCTAACCTTCGGCACCCTCAAAGCCGCGTTCTACGCGATGCTGCTGGCGGCGCCACTGGCCGTCGCTGCGGCAATCTACACCGCGTACTTCATGGCCCCGGGCATGCGTCGCAAGGTCAAACCGGTGATCGAGCTGATGGAAGCGATGCCGACGGTGATCCTCGGTTTCTTCGCCGGTCTGTTCCTCGCGCCATACGTAGAGGGTCATCTGCCGGGGATTTTCAGCCTGTTGATGCTGCTGCCGATCGGCATCCTCGTCGCCGGTTTCACTTTCAGCCGACTGCCCGAGTCGATCCGCCTGAAAGTCCCGGACGGTTGGGAAAGTGCGCTGCTGATTCCAGTGATTCTGTTTGTGGGCTGGCTGTCGCTGTACATGAGCCCGTTCATGGAGAACTGGTTCTTCGGCGGCGACATGCGCATGTGGATTTCCCACGACCTGGGCATCACCTACGACCAGCGCAACGCTCTGGTGGTCGGTCTGGCCATGGGTTTTGCGGTGATCCCGAACATCTACTCGATTGCTGAAGACGCCGTGTTCAGCGTGCCGCGCGGCCTGACCCTCGGCTCGCTGGCCCTGGGTGCCACGCCATGGCAGACCATGACTCGCGTGGTGATCCTGACCGCCAGCCCGGGCATCTTCTCGGCGCTGATGATCGGCATGGGCCGTGCGGTCGGCGAAACCATGATCGTGCTGATGGCCACCGGCAACACCCCGGTCATGGAGATGAACCTGTTCGAAGGTCTGCGCACCCTGGCTGCCAACGTCGCGGTGGAGATGCCCGAGTCGGAAGTCGGCGGCAGCCACTATCGCGTGCTGTTCCTCTCGGCGCTGGTGCTGCTGCTGTTCACCTTCGTCATGAACACCCTGGCAGAACTGATTCGTCAGCGTCTGCGCAAGAAATACTCGTCGCTTTAAGCAAAGGTAGAAGTCTGTGAAACAGAACTCCCTGAAAGGATGGTTCAAGAGCGGCGCCCCGGGCGTCTGGATCAGCGGTGGCGCGGTGTCCATCGCGGTCATCATGACCATTGGCCTGTTGGCGGTAATTGCCGTGCGCGGTCTCGGTCATTTCTGGCCGGCGGATCTGATCCACGCGCATTACGACGTGCCCGGCCAGGCCAACCACCTGATCGTCGGCGAAGTGGTGCAGAAAGAAGAAGTGCCGCGCGCACGTCTGAAGAGCGCCGGCCTGCCGGTACCGGACGAAGGCCCGGAATTCATGACCCGCGAGCTGATCAAGGTCGGCAACCGTGACCTGAACGGCAACGACTTCACGTGGATCGTCGGCGACTGGCTGACCAAACAGACCACGCCGCCGGAATTGATGGCGATCGAGCGTCGCGAGTGGGGCAATTTCTACGGTTATCTGGTCAACGTCAAACAGGACGGCAAAGTCATCGCCGAAGGCGAGGCCGCATGGCCTGAGCTGCAAGCGCGCATCGATCGTGTAAACGACCTTGCTGCTCAGCTGAAGACGCTGGAAAAAGTCGACATCGGCGCAATCAACGCCGGTCTTGAACGCATCCGTCTGCACGGCCGCAAACTGGAGCTGGAAGGCAAACTTGACGCCACCGCACAAGCGGACATGGCGTCCGAGCGCGCCGAGCTGGATGCTCGCTACAAAGACATCGAAGCGCGCCTGGCCGATCTGCATGCGCAGTTCAACCGCGATGCGTTGACCGCTCGCGATGCCAACGGCAAAGAGATCGAAATCGGTCTGGGCAAAGTGGTTCACGCCTATCAGCCGAATGCGATGGGCACGTTGACCAAGGTTGGTTTCTACTTCAGCAAGATCTGGGAGTTCCTTTCCGACGATCCGCGTGAAGCGAACACCGAAGGCGGGATTTTCCCGGCAATCTTCGGCACCGTGATGATGACCCTGATCATGGCGATGATCGTCACTCCGTTCGGCGTGCTGGCGGCGGTGTACCTGCGCGAATACGCCAGGCAGAACACCCTGACCCGGGTGATCCGCATCGCAGTGAACAACCTCGCCGGCGTACCGGCGATCGTTTACGGCGTGTTCGGTCTGGGCTTCTTCGTCTACGTGTTGGGTGGTTCGGTCGACCGCTTGTTCTTCCCTGAAGCATTGCCGGCGCCTACCTTCGGTACGCCGGGCCTGCTCTGGGCGTCGCTGACCCTGGCGTTGCTGGCGGTGCCGGTGGTGATCGTGGCCACCGAAGAAGGCCTGGCGCGAATTCCGCGTACCGTGCGTGAAGGCTCGTTGGCCCTCGGCGCGACCAAGGCGGAAACGCTGTGGAAGATCGTCATTCCGATGGCCAGTCCGGCCATGATGACCGGCATGATCCTCGCGGTGGCCCGTGCCGCCGGTGAGGTGGCGCCGTTGATGCTGGTGGGCGTGGTGAAACTGGCGCCGTCGCTGCCGGTGGACGGCAACTACCCGTACCTGCACCTGGATCAGAAGATCATGCATCTGGGCTTCCACATTTATGACGTCGGCTTCCAGAGCCCCAACGTCGAAGCAGCCCGCCCGCTGGTGTACGCCACCGCGTTGCTGCTGGTGCTGGTGATCGCGACGCTGAACCTGTCGGCGGTGTATATCCGCAACCATTTGCGCGAAAAATACAAAGCACTGGACAGCTAACTCATAAGCCACAAGCGGCAAGCTACAAGCGGCAAGAAAGTGCTGCTCGCCGCTTTGCTCAAAACTTGCGGCTTGCAGCTTGAAGCTTGCAGCTACGAACGGAGTGAGAACCCCATGCAGCACGAAACACACAGCCACGGCATCAACATGTCTGCCCTGGGCCGCGACAAGCAGAGCCTCAACCTGGCGCAGGAAACCGTTGCCATCGAAGTGCCGGGCCTGAGCCTGTACTACGGCGACAAACAGGCGCTGTTCGACGTCAGCATGAACATCCCCAAGCAACGCGTGACCGCGTTCATCGGCCCGTCCGGTTGCGGTAAATCGACGCTGCTGCGTACCTTCAACCGGATGAACGATTTGGTTGACGGCTGCCGCGTCGAAGGCGCGATCAACCTGTACGGCAACAACATCTATCGCAAGGGCGAAGACGTTGCCGAGCTGCGTCGTCGCGTCGGCATGGTGTTCCAGAAGCCCAACCCGTTCCCGAAGACCATTTACGAAAACGTGGTCTACGGTCTGCGCATCCAGGGCATCAACAAGAAGCGCATCCTCGACGAAGCGGTCGAGTGGGCGTTGAAAGGCGCAGCGCTGTGGGACGAGGTCAAAGACCGCCTGCACGATTCGGCCCTCGGCCTGTCCGGTGGTCAGCAACAGCGTCTGGTCATCGCCCGCACCATCGCGGTCGAGCCGGAAGTGCTGCTGCTCGACGAACCGTGCTCCGCTCTCGACCCGATCTCGACGCTGAAAGTCGAAGAGCTGATCTACGAGCTGAAGTCCAAGTTCACCATCGTCATCGTTACCCACAACATGCAACAGGCGGCACGGGTGTCCGACTACACCGCGTTCATGTACATGGGCAAACTGGTGGAATTCGGCGACACCGATACCCTGTTCACCAACCCGGCGAAGAAGCAGACCGAAGACTACATCACCGGTCGCTACGGCTGATTGAGGCAGCTGCAAGCCGCAAGCTTCAAGCGGCAAGAACGATGCGGTGCGATATCAGGACTTACACATAACTGCTTGAAGCTTGCAGCTTGAAGCTTGCAACTTTCGCGGAGCGAACAATGATTTCCAAAGAAGGCCTTACCCATCACATTTCCGCGCAGTTCAACGCTGAACTGGAGGAAGTGCGCAGCCACCTCCTTGCCATGGGCGGGCTGGTCGAGAAGCAGGTCAACGACGCGGTGACGGCGCTGATCGAGGCCGACTCCGGGCTGGCTCAGCAGGTCCGTGAGATCGACGACCAGATCAACCAGATGGAACGCAACATCGACGAGGAATGCCTGCGCATTCTCGCCCGTCGTCAGCCGGCGGCATCTGACCTGCGTTTGATCATCAGCATTTCCAAATCGGTGATCGACCTTGAGCGTATCGGCGACGAAGCCACCAAGATCGCCCGCCGTGCCATCCAGTTGTGCGAAGAAGGCGAAGCACCGCGCGGTTACGTCGAGGTTCGCCACATCGGCGATCAGGTACGCAACATGGTGCGCGATGCGCTGGACGCATTTGCCCGTTTCGATGCCGATCTGGCCTTGTCGGTGGCGCAGTACGACAAGATCATCGACCGCGAATACAAAACCGCCCTGCGTGAGCTGGCCACCTACATGATGGAAGACCCGCGCTCCATCTCGCGAGTGCTGAGCATCATCTGGGTCCTGCGTTCGCTGGAGCGCATTGGCGATCATGCGCGCAACATCTCCGAACTGGTGATTTACCTGGTGCGCGGCACCGATGTGCGCCACATGGGCCTCAAGCGCATGAAGGAAGAAGTTGAAGGCACAAGTGCCGAAACCGCTAATGTTCCGGGCGAAGCTGACGATAAGTAAGATTGCCTGAGAAAAGCGCCCGGCCCTCTGGCCGGGCGTTTTTGTTTGTGCTTTTCACAAGGCAGATCGAATTAAAAAGCAGCACCCGCGAACGAAAAGTCCCGGCGTGACTGAAGAGTTTTGGCAATGTGCCATCAGCCAGCGTTATGCTTGCCGGGATTTTAATAGGGGTGTTGGATGAGCAAGATCAGTGTGTTGGTCGTGGACGATGCTTCGTTCATTCGTGACCTGGTGAAAAAGTGCCTGCGTAATTACTTCCCGGGGATCCGCACCGAGGACGCCATCAACGGCAAAAAGGCCCAGGCCATGCTGGCCAAAGAGGCCTTCGACCTGGTGCTGTGCGACTGGGAAATGCCGGAAATGTCCGGCCTCGAATTGCTGACCTGGTGCCGCGAGCAGGACAACCTCAAGACCATGCCGTTCGTCATGGTCACCAGCCGTGGCGACAAGGAAAACGTCGTGCAGGCAATTCAGGCCGGCGTTTCCGGCTACGTCAGCAAGCCGTTCACCAACGAGCAACTGCTGACCAAGGTCAAGCAGGCACTGAACAAGGTCGGCAAGCTCGACACCTTGATGAACAGCGCGCCGACCAAGATGAATTCGGCGTTCGGCAACGATTCCCTGAGCGCCCTGACCGGCGGCAAGCCTGCCGTAGTCGGCGGCGCTGCGGCCAGGCCTGCCGCTGCTGCACCCGTGCCAGCCGCTCCAGCCGCTGCGCCGTCGCGCGGTTTGCTCAACAGCCCGCCGGTGCCAGCACCTGGCGCATCCAAGGCGCCGGTGGGCGGTCGTGGTCAGGGCCAGTTGCGCCTGCCGAGCGGTACCCAGCAATGCGTGATCAAAGCGTTGAGCATCAAGGAAGCGCTGCTGGTCGTGAAGCGCACCGAGACCCTGCCGCAGATCCTCGACAGCGCCGTGCTCGATCTGGAGCAGGGTGACAACGCCGAGATCGCTCGCCTCAATGGTTACCTGCACGCCATCGTCGCCCACGAGCAAAAGCCCGACAGCGACTGGCTGCAACTGACCTTCCGCTTTGTCGACCAGGACGCGCAGAAGCTCGACTACATCTCGCGCCTGATCGCCCGTGGCACCGCGCAGAAGCACTTCGTGCCCGGCGCGTAAGCTTCGTCGCCCGATAGGCCACCTTCGCGAGCAGGCTCGCTCCCACCCTGGAACGCATTCCGAATGTGGGAGCGAGCCTGCTCGCGAAGGGGCCATCAAAAGCACCACCCATCTCCCGCTCCTGCCAATTTGAAACATCTGTCGACTAGCCTGGTCTGTCTCAGCTGCTAGGCTGATTCCCAGGCCTCCCTTCGACAGACTTTTGCCCATGCTCGCGCGCCTGCTGTTTTTCTGCGGTCTCTGCCTGGCCTCCCAGCTGGCGATGGCCATGACGATCTACAAATCCACCGACGCCAACGGCGTGGTCTCGTACAGCGACCGCCCGAGCAAAGGCGCGAAAGTGTTCGTGTTTCAGGATCGCATGGTCGAGCGTCTCGACCGTCAGGTGTACCTGGACATCAAGAAGCAGAAGGGCGTCGATGTGGTGTTCGCGCGCAACGATCTGTACGCGCCGGTCGAGGTTGCCCTGGCCTTCATCGGCACGAGCAATGTGCGTGGCGCGCCCGCGCAGGCGATTCGTCGCGTGCTGCCACCGCGCAGCAACACGCGGCTGGCGCTGCTGACGGCGATCAGCCGCGACCAGCCGCTGGTGTATTCGCCGCAGTTCCAGTATTCGCTGGGCGACCCCGCAGGCATCGCGCAGAGCTATCGCTATCCGCTGCCCTGGCGTGGCGGGCCGTTTCGCCTGAGCCAGGGCGCCAACGGCCAATACAGCCACTATGGGCCGAAGAACCGCTACGCCATGGACATCGCCATGCCGGTGGGCACGCCGATTATCGCTGCGCGAGCAGGAGTGGTGGTCAAGACCGAGAACTCCCAGAGCGGGCGCGGCACCGATGCCTCCGGCAATTTCGTCCGGGTGCTGCACGATGATGGCACCATGGGCGTGTACCTGCATCTGAAACAGGGTTCGGTGAGCGTGCGTGAAGGGCAGCGGGTCAAGGTCGGCAGCCCGCTGGCGCTGTCGGGCAACACCGGCAACAGCAGCGGCCCGCACCTGCACTTTGTAGTGCAGCGCAATACCGGCGAAGGGCTGGTGTCGATTCCCTATCAGTTCAACCAGCCGCTGGGGGCGTTGCCCAATTTTGCGTTGGGCAAGCAGTGATGAGGTGTCTGGTCTGACGCCTTCGCGAGCAGGCTCGCTCCCACAGTTGAAATGCATATCCATGTGGGAGCGAGCCTGCTCGCGAAAGGCGCGGCGCGATGCCGGATCATCCGCTCAATCGAGCATCAACACCTTGGCCAAAACAATCTTCGGTCCTTTCATCTTCTTGATGATGATGCGCAGGCCTTCGACTTCCAGCACTTCTTCCTCTTCCGGCACCCGTTTCAGAGTTTCGTAGACCAGCCCGGCGAGGGTTTCCGCTTCGATGTGATCCAGATCGATGCCGAGCAGGCGTTCGACCTTGAACAGAGGCGTGTCGCCACGTACCAAGAGCTTGCCCGGTTGATAGGCGAGAATGCCGCGTTCAGCCTTGCGGTGTTCGTCCTGAATGTCGCCGACCAGCACTTCCAGCACGTCTTCCATGGTCAGGTAGCCGATGATGTTGCCGTCAGCCTCCTCGACCACGGCGAAGTGCGAGCCGCCCTTGCGGAACTGCTCCAGCAACTGCGACAGCGGCATGTGCCGCGATACGCGTTCCAGCGGGCGGGTCAGCTCGGCCAGGTTGAACGACTCGGGAATGTGGTCCAGCGCCGCCAGTTCCAGCAGCAGATCCTTGATGTGCAGCAGGCCGACGAACTCCTGGCGCTCGCTGTCGTACACCGGGTAACGGCTGAACTTGTGGCGACGGAACATCGCCAGGATTTCCTTCAACGGCGCGTTGAATTCGAGGGTGATCAGGTCTTCGCGGGAGTTGGCCCAGTCGACCACTTCCAGCTCGCCCATTTCCACCGCCGAGGCCAATACGCGCATGCCCTGATCGCTCGGATCCTGACCACGGCTGGAGTGCAGGATCAGTTTCAGTTCTTCGCGGCTGTAATGGTGTTCATGGTGCGGGCCGGGTTCACCTTGCCCGGCGATACGCAGAATCGCGTTGGCGCTGGCGTTGAGCAGGTAGATCGCCGGGTACATCGCCCAGTAGAACAGGTACAGCGGCACCGCCGTCCACAGCGACAGCAGCTCGGGTTTGCGGATCGCCCACGACTTGGGCGCGAGCTCGCCGACCACGATGTGCAGGTACGAAATGATGAAGAACGCGGTGAAGAACGACACGCCTTTGATGATCTCGGGCGAGTCGACGCCGACTGCGCTCAGCAGCGGTTCGAGAATATGCGCGAACGCCGGCTCACCGACCCAGCCCAGGCCGAGGGAGGCGAGGGTGATGCCGAGCTGGCACGCCGACAGGTAGGCATCGAGCTGACTGTGCACGGTACGCAGGATGTGTCCGCGCCAGCCGTGTTGTTCAGCGATGGCCTCGACCCGGGTCGAGCGCAGTTTGACCATGGCGAATTCCGCCGCAACGAAAAAGCCGTTGAGCAAAACCAGGATCAGAGCAAAAAGGATCATGCCGAAGTCGGCAAAAATGGTAGCGAGGGACAAGCCAGGGGAAGGGTCCATGATGGAGTTTTGCGGGTTCCGTGTGATTCGAAAGTAGGGGCAGACGGCGCCTGAAAGGCAGGCACAAGTCAGCCAATGTAGCGGCTGACCGGGCGATTGCCTAGTGGCGTGTGCCGGGCGGCATCACTCGGTGGCGCTGATCGCCCGTGCGCTGGCCACCTGAGCCGGGGCGAAATGACAGGTGAACGTGCTGCCGTGGCCGGGCACGCTGCTGATCTCCATGCGTGCGCGATGGCGCAACAACACATGCTTGACGATGGCCAGGCCGAGGCCGGTGCCGCCGGTGTTGGAGTTGCGGCTGGAATCGACGCGGTAGAAACGCTCGGTCAGGCGCGGCAGGTGTTTGCTGTCGATGCCGATGCCGGAATCCTGCACGCTGAGGTGCGCGCCCTGATCGTCGCCCCACCAGCGAATGCGGATGTTGCCCTCGGCCGGGGTGTACTTGACCGCGTTGAACACCAGATTGGAAAACGCGCTGCGCAACTCCGCTTCGCTGCCCTTGAGCAGCACTCCGGCATTGGCCTCGAGACTGATGCGCTGGTTCTTCGCGCCGGACAACTGCTGCGCATCGCTGGTGATCGATTGCAGCAACGTGTCGATCTGCACCGGCTGGTTGTCCGACGGGTAATCGGTGGCTTCCAGCTTGGCCAGCAACAACAAATCATTGAGCAGCGTCTGCATGCGCCCGCCCTGTTGCTGCATCTGCTGCAGGGCACGGCTCCAGCGCGGGTTCACTTCTTCGACATTGTCGAGCAGGGTTTCCAGATAACCGCAGATCACCGTCAGCGGTGTGCGTAATTCGTGGGAAACGTTGGCGATGAAGTCCTTGCGCATCTGTTCCAACTGATGGATGCGCGTGACATCGCGGACCAGCATCAGGTGTTCATTGTTGCCGTAGCGGGTCAGGTACAGCTGAATGCGCACGCGATCGTTGGTCGGCGAGGGGATTTCCAGCGGCTCGGCGAAGTTGTCCTGCTCGAAGTATTCCTTGAAGCGCGGATGGCGCACCAGGTTGGTCACCGGTTGGCCGCTGTCCTGCGGAGTTTTCAGGCCAAGCAGGGTTTCAGCGGCGCGGTTCCACCATTCTAGGTTGCCGTCGCTGTCGAGCATGATCACTGCATCTTTCAGCGCGGCGGTGGATTCCTGCACCCGGTCGATCACCGCTTGCAGACGCCCGCGCACCCGTTGATCGCGACGTTGCAGGTGGTAGATGCTGTCGAACACCTCGCCCCACAGGCCATAGCCATCGGGCGGCGCTTCGTCGGGTTGGTGTTGGCGCAGCCATTCGTGCAGACGCAGCAATTGCTTGAGCGTCCACGCCAGATAAAGGCCCAGACCCGCCGCGAGGCTCCAGCCGTAATAGCCGGTGATCAGGCCGATCACCAGACACGCTGTGACCAGCAGCAACATGTGGCGAATCAGGGTGCCATGCCAGTTTTGATTCACGAGGGCGTCCTTAGCCGCAGCTTCAAGTTTCAAGCCGCAAGCTCCAAGCTAAAACGGATCGGCTTTCACTTGCCGCTTGTAGCTAGAAACTTGCAGCTGCTTTTTTACGCTTTTGTGGAGAAGCGGTAGCCGGTGCCGCGCACGGTTTGTACCAGATTTTCGTAAGCGTCGCCGAGGGCCTTGCGCAGGCGACGGATGTGCACGTCGACGGTGCGCTCTTCAACGTAGACGTTGCCGCCCCAGACTTGGTCGAGCAACTGGCCACGGGTGTAGGCGCGTTCCTGATGGGTCATGAAGAATTGCAGCAGGCGGTATTCGGTCGGACCCATCTCGGCGGGTTTGCCGTCGATGGTCACGCGGTGGCTGATCGGGTCGAGCAGCAGGCCGCCGACTTCGATCGGCGCTTCGCCATCGGTCGGGCCGGCGCGGCGCAACACGGCTTTGAGGCGGGCGACCAGTTCACGCGGGGAAAACGGTTTGGTGATGTAATCGTCGGCACCGACTTCCAGGCCCTGGATCTTGTTGTCCTCTTCACCCTTGGCGGTGAGCATGATGATCGGGATGTCCCCGGTCAGCTCGTCACGCTTGAGGCGTCGGGCCAGTTCGATGCCGGAAGTGCCGGGCAGCATCCAGTCGAGCAGGATCAGGTCCGGCTTGCGATCGACGATGATGGCGTGGGCCTGCTGCGAGTTCTCTGCCTCGAGGCAGTCATAGCCGGCCATTTCCAACGCCACGGCGATCATTTCGCGAATGGGCGCTTCGTCGTCGACGATCAGAATGCTCCTGCCAACCATGCCTTAATCCTCTTGTCATTTAACTGTCTTGCGCCGCATTAGATAACGGAATTATTGCAGTCGTGTGACAGTATTTCAGAGTGGCGGCGTTTGTGCTGATCCTGAACTAAGCTCCAAGTCCGAATCCTGACAACCACAAAAGAAGGTTTCCATGACTCAGATGACTGCTTCTTTCAAAGCCCTGCTGATGGCCGCCGCCCTGACATTGCCGGGACTGGCCATGGCGGCCGATCCGGCAATGGAGAAGGACGGCATGTACACCGATCACAAGGGCATGACCCTGTACACCTTCGCCAAGGACTCCGCTGGCAAGTCTGCCTGCAACGACAAATGCGCCGCGAACTGGCCGCCGCTGAAGGCTGAGGCGGGCGATAAATCCATGGGCGACTGGACGGTGATCACTCGCGATGATGGCAGCAAGCAATGGGCCTACCAGGGCATGCCGCTGTACACCTTCGTGATGGACAAGAAGGCCGGCGACATGACCGGCGACGGCAAAATGGATGGCGCGTGGAAAGTCGCCAAGGCCAAATAACCACGACGCACAAAACTGTGGGAGCGAGCCTGCTCGCGAAAAGCGGTGTGTCAGCTATTGCAGAGGTGACTGACATGGCGCTTCGCGAGCAGGCTCGCTCCAACAGGTGTCATGCATCAGCGCAGTGCGTAATCCAGCACGATCCCGACGAAAATCGCCAACCCGGCCCAGTGGTTGTGCAAAAACGCCTTGAAGCAGCGCATGCGATCGCGATCACGGGTGTACCAGAACTCCCACGCATAACATCCGGCCGCTACGAGCAAACCAAGGTGGAACCAGACGCCCAGCTCGAACTTCGACCCGGCCAGGACCAGGCAGCCCAGCGACAGCGCCTGCAAACTGAGGATGATCACCCGATCCGCTTCGCCAAACAGAATCGCCGTGGATTTCACACCAATCTTCAGATCGTCATCGCGGTCGGTCATCGCGTAATAAGTGTCATAACCCACCGTCCACAGCAGATTGGCGATCCACAGCAGCCAAGCCGCCGCCGGCAATTCTCCGGTCTCGGCGGTAAAGGCCATCGGCATGCCCCAGGAAAACGCCGCGCCCAGCACCACTTGCGGGTAGTACGTGTAGCGCTTCATGAAAGGATAAGTGAACGCCAGCGCCAGACCGCCGAGCGACAGCCAGATGGTCGGCGCGTTGGTGCACAGCACCAGCAGAAAACTGATGCCCATCAGCACGGCAAAGAACACCAGCGCTTCTTTCGAACTGATCCTGCCGCTGGCCAGCGGCCGTTGTGCGGTGCGTTTGACGTGGCCGTCGACCTTGCGGTCGGCCCAGTCGTTGATCACGCAACCACCGGCGCGGGTCAGCACTACGCCAAGAACAAAAATCACCACGTTGGCCAGCGACGGCGAACCCTTGCCGGCGATCCACAACGCCCACAGCGTTGGCCACAGCAGCAGGTAAATGCCGATCGGCTTGTCCATGCGCGTCAACTGCACGAAATCCCAGGCGCGCGGGTTCAGACGGTTGAGGGACTTGAGCAGGCTCTGATACATCAGCAGTTCTCCGGGTGGGCGCGGGCTGCGTTCCACAGGCTCGGCAGGAAGATTTCCGCGACCAGCACGCTCAGCGCGCCACGGTCGAAACGCGAACGCCGGCCCCACAATTCAGGGGCTTGCACCGCTGGCGGCAACCATCGTTCGGGGTAGTGGCAGACTTCAATGGCGCGGCGCTGGAACGCCTGATCACAAAACAGCAGTTCACCCAGCGAGCGGCTGCCCAGTTCATCCATGTGCAAACCATCGCCTTGCAGGGCCGCCCTCGAGGCGACGCTGCGGGCGAACACCCAGGCCTCACCATGGCCGCGCAAATACACCTCACGCACCCAGCCTTCGCTGCCCTCGGCCAGATCCAGCGCCGCGCATTCATCACTGCGCAGGGTGTCCCAGCCTTCGAACAACGGCGACACGCTGAAGCCATCCTCGGACAAACGGGTCAGACGGCGGGTCAACGAACCTTCGTCGAACAACCAGTCCAGGGTCAACGAATCGGGGCGGGGCGTCAGGCGGTCCTGGGGCAGCCAGAGCGGGGCGGGGCAGGCATTTGAATGTTGCACAATGAGTCATTATTGGCCGCAAATGAGGCGGCGAGCTTACCATGGCGGGCGACAAGATCGAGCGGCGCCGGCCGCCGTTGCGCCGAACAGGCTTGCATCTGCCCGGCACCCTCAGTACAAAACGCCCTGAGCCGGATGGCAGCGCAGCACCCATCGACCGTCCGCGCCGGCACTACGCCTGAACCCTGAGGAAGCATCTGAATGAAGAAGTGGCAATGTATCGTCTGTGGCCTGATCTATAACGAAGCCGACGGCTGGCCGGATGACGGCATCGCGCCGGGCACCCGCTGGGAAGACGTACCGGCAGACTGGCTGTGCCCTGACTGCGGCGTCGGCAAAATGGACTTCGAAATGATCGAAATCAACTAAGCAAAACAGAGGAGTAAGGCATGAGCGCACCAGTCGTCATCATCGGCACCGGGCTTGCGGGCTATAACCTGGCCCGCGAGTTTCGCAAGCTCGACAGCGAAACCCCGTTGCTGCTGATCACCGCCGATGACGGCCGCTCTTACTCCAAGCCGATGCTCTCAACCGGTTTCGGCAAGAACAAGGACGCCGACGGCCTGAGCATGGCCGAACCCGGCGCCATGGCCGAGCAGTTGAAGGCCGAAGTGCGCACCCACACGCGCATCAGCGGCATCGACGCCGGCCACAAACGCTTGTGGATCGGCGAAGAAGCCGTGCCCTATCGCGACCTGATCCTGGCCTGGGGCGCGGAAACCGTGCGCGTGCCGATCGAAGGCGACGGCGCAGATCTGGTATTCCCGATCAACGATCTCGAAGACTACGCGCGCTTTCGTGCCGCAGCGGCGGGCAAGCGTCGGGTCTTGGTGCTCGGCGCCGGGCTGATCGGCTGTGAGTTTGCCAATGACCTGATCCTCGGCGGCTACGAAGTGCAACTGGTCGCGCCGTGCGAACAGGTCATGCCGATGCTCTTGCATCCCGCCGCGGCGGCGGCCGTGCAGGCCGGGCTGGAAAGTATCGGGGCGAAGTTTCACCTCGGCCCGGTGCTGACCCGGCTGGAGAAAGTCGCCGATGGCCTGGAAGCACACCTGTCCGACGGCCAGATCATCCCGTGCGATGTGGTCGTTTCGGCGATTGGCCTGCGCCCGCGCATCGATCTGGCGGCCGCAGCCGGCGTGCAGGTCAATCGCGGCGTGATGGTCGATCGTTACCTGAAAACCTCCCACGCCAACATCTACGCCCTGGGCGATTGCGCAGAAGTCGACGGGCTCAATCTGCTTTACGTGATGCCGCTGATGAGTTGCGCGCGCGCTTTGGCGCAAACCCTCGCCGGAAACCCGACCGCGGTCAGCTACGGGCCGATGCCGATCACCGTGAAAACCCCGGTGTGCCCGCTGGTGGTTTCGCCGCCGCCACGGGGCAGCGAAGGCGTGTGGAGCGTCGAAGGGCAGGGCGCCGACATCAAAGCGCTGTGCCACAGTGCCGACGGTCAGTTGCTCGGTTACGCCCTGACCGGCGGGGCAGTCATGGAAAAACTGGCCCTGAACAAACAGCTGCCGCCACTGCTGGCGTAAATGCCGGTGGTTCTGTCGCAATCACCGCTCTTTTGCCCCGACAAAGGTCTTGGGGAGACTGGCGCCGCCGTTGGCGGCGTGCCATTCTCACTCCCGTCTGCCGCAGAGTAGAGCCTGCGGCGCCTTGGGCGCTGTTCCAACGAGAACAGCACGGACATAACAACAAAAAACCGTCAAAGGGGCTTCACTAATGCGTAAACCAGAACTCGCCGCTGCAATCGCCGAAAAGGCAGACCTGACCAAAGAACAGGCCAACCGCGTCCTCAACGCCGTCCTCGAAGAAATCACCGGCGCCCTGCACCGCAAGGACAGCGTGACGCTGGTCGGCTTCGGCACCTTCCTGCAACGCCACCGCGGCGCCCGCACCGGCAAAAACCCGCAGACCGGCGAACCGGTCAAGATCAAGGCCAGCAACACCGTGGCATTCAAGCCAGGCAAGTCGTTGAAAGACAGCGTCAATCCTTGATGGCGGCGTGCTCCCCTGCATGACGGGGAGAACCGCAAATGAGAAATGGGCACACCGATTGCGGTCGGGTGCCCATTTTTTGTGGCTGCCTGTTGGCTTACTGGCGTCGGAAGCAGGCCTTGCCGTTGCCGAAATCCACGGCCAGGCAGTTTGGTTCGATCGCCAACTGCAGATCCTGAAACAGTCCGCCCAGATCGCTGTCGGAGGCGGGCTTGGTTTTGCTTTCCAGCACGACTGTCTGGTTCTCGACTTTCCAGGTGCCTTTGGCAAAACCGTCGGCGCTGCCATACGCCACACCGGCGTCAAAGGTACCGTCCTTGCGCAAGAGCAATTCGGCGCCCATTTCCATTGCGCCGGTCAGGTAGTAATGGCCGTCCAGTGGCGGGGTATCCGCTGACGCTTGGGAGGCGGGCAGCCACATGAGTGCGGCGAAAAACAGTGGTTTCAGTTCCATGAAATGAAGCTCCTTGGCAGCAGTAGTAGAGAGACCGAATTTTCGAGCGTTGGATTCTGGCACAGCCATGTTTTGCCCGCTCGTTGTTCAGGCGCTACACGATCGAATCGATGTCCAGATGAAACGGCGCGCCAACCGCATGCCCTCCGGTCATCGCGGCGATAGCGGCATCGTGCTCTTCAGCGGCTGGCGGAATCATCGCCAGTTGCTCCTGAACCAGGTTTTCAGGGTGGGCGTTCCAGCGCAGCAGACTTTCCTCAACCCATTCGGGCTGGTCGGCATAGCTGCCGTAAACGTCGGTCTCAGTGACCCGTTGACTGCGCAGCGCTGTCAGGCGGGCCTTGGTCATGCTGATCTTGTCTATTTCCTGATTGAGCATCAGCGTCTTGTGCGCGCGCTCCTGCTCTCGCACGTAAGAACGGTGGTTGTTTTGCAGATCGCGCTTAACGGCCCGCAGCTGTTGCTGAATATTCTCCAGCGCGCTGCTGATCCACTCGAATTCGCGATTGGTCACCAGCGAACGCTTGAGCTGCAGTGCTTCCTGCCAACGGCGCAAGCTGGCCCAGCAGCCGGGGATGTAGCTGCCGACCATTGAGTGGTGACCCCGGTCGAACAACTGCCGCAGAAACGATCCGCGTTCGGGCAAGCCGTTGGTAGCGCGCAGGGCCTTGGCGCAGCCGTGATCGACGATCGTGCTGCAACCCGGCTCCCAGAGAAGGGAGGATCGGTGGTCCTTGTCGAACTCAACGGGCATGAAATGGCGCAAAGCACCGTGATGCCCATAGTCGTCGCCAAAGAAATTGATGATTCCCCAGATCAGCAGGCCGAGGCCGGCGACCGGGTTGAGGCCCAGCACTACGGCGTTGGTTGCGTACATCGGCACAGGCTTGGCAAAGGTGTTCATCCAGGTCGCCGGCACGCTCGGCACCGGATCGTTCTGATTGACGATGCGGTGATGCACCAGCGATCTGGCGCTTTCGATGAAGGTGGTGTCGCCGGCGCGGGGGGCGCCGTAGGTGTAGAGCACGATTTGCGGGGAGAACTCCAGGTTGCGTCTCAGCATCTCGGACAGGATCAGTGCAACTGCACCGCCCAGACTGTGACCCGTGATCAGCAGCTTTTGCCCGCTGTAGAATTTTTCCAGATAAGTCACGATGAATGGATAAGCCGCCAAAGCGCCACCGTAGAAACCGCGGTGCACTTTGCCTTCGCCTTCGGCAAAGGGAACCTGATAGGCATCCCCGTCACGCCGGCCGTCGGGCCAGATCTCACTGGTACCCCGCACGCTGATCAGGATCAACTCGTCGTGGTGGCAGATGAAAGCTTGTGTATCAGTACTGTTGTCTTTGTTACGGTCATCGAGACAGTGCAACTTGGCCGGGTGTTCTTGTTCGTCGCCCAACGCGGGGTCATTCACTTCGGGGTAAAGGTTCGGGTCGTACGGCACCACTTCCAAGCGTTTCGAATACGGCACGTCTTCGTACAGTGGGTAGTATTTCTGCGTTTGCGAGTCATCGACCTTCCACAACTCGTCGAACTGCGGTAGCGCGTGGCCGAACCAGTTGCCGCTGCTGGGCTGTAGCGGAAAGCTTACCGTATCGGTCTGCACCGGTTGAGTGTTGGGTTCCTGTCCGAAATCGGTGTAGCTCAGCGTCGCCATCACCGACAGCTGATAAAGGTTAAGCGCGCAGAACGCTTCGCCTGTCGACAGCATTGGCCGTAGCGCTCTCATCGGACGTACTTCCAGCACATGGTGCTTGTTCGGCAGCAGCGCGACGCCCTTGGGCGGTGGCGGGGAAAACCCCAGTTCGACGGTGGCCATCTCCGCCGCACTCAAGATTGTGTGCAGTCCGCCATCCGCAGAAGTTTTATCGACCACCGTGAAGTCTCTGGACTTCGCAGCGGGGCGCATGAGCTTGTGCGCCGCCCTTTTCGGAGGGTCGCGACGAGCAGCCAGCGGCGGCAGGTGGGCGATGTGTTTTACCAATTCACTGACTTCGACCTGGCAGTACGCATCGGTTTCGGGCAGGTCCTTGGCGGGGTTGGCCTGGGTGCGAGTGCCTGTTTTGTGGAAGAAGCGGGTTTTTTCGGCGCGGACTTGGAGTTCGGTAATGGGGAGGGGATAGTGGGGGCGCTTTTGCAAAAATGTGTAAGATTTTTCGCTGCCTTGATAGCGGCTCTTCAATTTGAGTACTAGTGGACCGCAATAATGATCGTCGATCTTTGCAGATCCAGTCGCATCAAGTTTTCCGCTATGGACCGTGTCTTCGTAATCAATCACTTCGTAAGACAGACCAGCGTATGGCTTACCGTCGCCGAACTCGTCCACTAGCTGGAAGCTGGTACGATGGCCGCGTTTAGGGCAGGCATGTATGTCGCCCTGCATGAAGCGCAAATCGGTCGCCGAGAGAGTCTCAATGTTCATGGTGCCCCTTGCTCCGTGCATCCCGGATAGATGGTGCAAACCCGCCCATCGACCATTTTGAAAGTGCTGAAATTTGTGTCGTTGCCGTAGCAAAAGGCGTATTGATCCTCGAAGTTGTCACCCATACAGCGCTTCCAGCCGCGGGGTACTTTTATCCAGGTATCGCCGATGGCTGGAAGTTCTTCACTTGCCAGCCTGACCTTCAGCTTCACCGTTTTGCCCTCAAGTTGAGTCAATGTGTACGCCGTGGAAGGTCTCGTTCGCCGCACGTTGCCCTGTGCATCCATGTTTTTGCAGGTCAGCAGTTTGATCAGGGAACGATGTGGACCGACGGTGCGGAATGACCACCTGCATTCACCATAAAACTCCCCTGCACCATCCTCGTTGAAAGTGCCCTTTAGTCGTTCCAGCAACTCTGGACGCACGAAAATTGAGGCGTAGTCGATGCTGAAGTTGCTTCGGCCTTTTCCATAAAAACCGATGACCTTGATTTCCACTTTGTTGAGCGCCAACGGACAATTGCTGACGGTTTTGTACAACTCGATTTCCGCAGTGCTTACATATTCCATGGTGGGTTTATTGAAGCTCACCCAGAAATCCGGCTTCCCTGGCACGCGGCAGGTTTCACCCGCGGCGGGCAGGTAGATAGCCTTCAGCTCATATTTGAAATCAGGTGGGAAGTCCGGAATAAAGGTGAAGGAGTTTGGCTTGTCTACCGCCGAACAGCCTGAAGTCAGAGCGAGAACACCGCCGAGAGTACTGGCGAAGAGGGCTCGTTTGATACGCGGGAGCGTTTGCCGCCGATTGAATTCTTTCCGGTCGTTCATGGCTTCTCTTCCGTGTTTTCTGTGCATCCCGGGTAGATGGTGCAGACTCTTTCATCAACCATCCGGAACGTGCTGAAGTCTTCATAATTTCCATTGCAGTAACCACGCTGGTCCTCATAGCCTTCCCCCATACAGCGCTTCCAGCCACCAGGAACCTGGACCCAAGTGTCCCCCCAACCAGGTTGCTCTTCATTCGCTAGGTTTATTTTCAACCTCACGGTTTTTCCTGGGAGTTGATCCAGTGTGTACGCGCCATGAGGGCGGCTCCGGGCTACATTTCCTTCTTGATCCAATCCTTTACATCTCAACATTTTTATTAGGTTACGCTTGGGGCTGACTGTCCGAAAAAACCATATGCATTCGCCTGTAAACTCACCCAGGCCGTCCTCGTTGAATGTGCCCTTTATTCGTTCCAGCAACTCTGGACGCACGAAAATCGAGGCGTAGTCCATGCTGAAGTTGCTTCGGCCTTTTCCATAAAAGCCGATGACCTTGATTTCCACTTTGTTGAGCGCCAACGGACAATCGCTGACGGTTTTGTACAACTCGATTTGCGCAGTGCTTACATATTCCATGGTGGGTTTATTGAAACTCACCCAGAAATCCGGCTTTCCTGGCACGCGGCAGGTTTCACCCGCGGCGGGCAGGTAGATAGCCTTCAGCTCATATTTGAAATCAGGTGGGAAGTCCGGAATAAAGGTGAAGGAGTTTGGCTTGTCTACCGCCGAACAGCCTGAAGTCAGAGCGAGAACACCGCCGAGAGTACTGGCGAAGAGGGCTCGTTTGATACGCGGGAGCGTTTGCCGCCGATTGAATTCTTTCCGGTCGTTCATGGCTTTTCTTCCGTGTTTTCTGTGCATCCCGGATAGATGGTGCAAACCCGCCCATCGACCATTTTGAAAGTGCTGAAATTTGTGTCGTTGCCGTAGCAAAAGGCGTATTGATCCTCGAAGTTGTCACCCATACAGCGCTTCCAGCCGCGGGGTACTTTGATCCAGGTATCGCCGATGGCTGGAAGTTCTTCACTTGCCAGCCTGACCTTCAGCGTCACCGTTTTGCCCTCAAGTTGAGCCAATGTGTACGCCGTGGAAGGTCTCGCTCGCAGCACGTTGCCCTGTGCATCCATGTTTTTGCAGGTCAGCAGTTTGATCAGGGAACGATGTGGACCGACGGTGCGGAATGACCACCTGCATTCACCATAAAACTCACCCTTGCCGTCCTCACTGAAAGTCCCCATCTGTCGTTCCAACAGCTCCGGGCGTACAGCAATCGAGGCGTAGTCATAGCTGAAGTGGCTTCGCCCTGAACCATAAATACCGATGACCTTGATCTCGATGTAATTCAGCGCCAGCGGGCATTTGCTTACGGTTCTGTACAGCGGGATCTCGGAAGTCCCTTCGTACTTCATATTGGTTTTGTTGAATCCCAGCTGAGTGTTTCTCCCGCCAGGCACGGTGCATGTTTCGCCCTTGGCCGGAACATAGGTGGCCGTCAGGTCGTACTTGAATCCAGGTGGAAAATCCGGAACAAACGTAAACGTGTTCGGGGTCTTCACCGTCGTACAACCCACCAGCAATCCCAGGCAACCACTCAGCAGCAACCCTCGTTTCAAGTCCCTCATCGACCTGCCTCTCCCTGCCAATACAACGCTTCCTGATATACCCGCTCAAAATGCATCGCCGGATCTTCACCGGGTTTCGGCAGCCATGATTTGCCTGGCCGATATCCCGGTAACTGCAAACTGCGGGTCAGCAAGAAATGCACTTGCTCCGGTTGTTGCCAGCCCCACAAGTGCGTCAGTTGAATCAGGCCCCACAGCCACTCATCGACGTCGAGCTGTTCGGCCAGCGTGGCCATTGCTTCGGTGTGTTCGCCGACCAAGTAACGGCGGGTGTTGTCGAACAGCACGTTGGCGTAGATCAGTTCCGGGGTCGGCGTGTGCAGCCACGGCGGATCCATCGGCAGCGGATGGTGGCCGGGGTCCGGGTTGTCGATGGCGTTCCATCGCTCTGCGTGCCAATAGCAGACGCTGTTGAATGGCCCGAGAAACGCCGCGCGGTGCTCGGGTTGCAGGTGCGCCAGCGCACGTCCCAGCACCCGGTTGTCATGCACGCGGTACACCGCCTGATTCGGGCGTTCGCCGGTTATCAGGCGCTCCCGCCAATGCGCCGCCAGCGCGTCAAGTTCGACGTTATGGGCACTGGCCAGCCAGCCCCAATTGCGCTCCGGCGTGGCAAGCAAGGTCTGGATGGCGGGATGCTGCGCCGTATCGATTCGCAACAGCAGCGGGCCGGTCGGCACCAGCGACTCGGCCGGCGTGCCGGTGTAGAGCGGGCGAAACTGCTCGGTACCGAGGTCGCGGGTCAACGCAGCGTGCTCTGCGCTTTGGCTGTCGCTGTCGAGCATCAGATACAGATCGCAGCCAGCGCGGGACTGAGCGTGCAACCATTGTTCGACCGGGCTCATGCGACTTCTCCCAGCTCGCACTGACCCGCCGCGCAGGCTTCGCACAGCGGGCAAAAATCCGCTGCCTGCTGGCGGGCACTGTTGACGATCGACAGCGGCGTGGCGTTGATCGCAGCAGGCAGACCGGCCTCAACCTGCAGCGGCTGTAGCGGTGCGAGACCCGCCAGTGGCGCTCCGCCCTGAACGATGGGCACGCTGCTGAAGATCCCGCCGGCATTGATCACGATGTGATGACCGCCTGCTGACAGCGTCAGGCTCATGCCGGCATCGATCACCACGTTGCTTGCCGTGACATGCGCCTGCCGACCGGCCTGGATCACCAGAGCGCCCAAGGTCTGGCTGCTGGAACCGCTGACGGTCAGCACGTCATCGGCATTGATCAGTGTGCTGCGCAGCCCTTGATGAGTGCGCGAATCCTTGCCCTCGATGAGACTGGTGCTGTCATTGCCGACATGCTCATGGCGGTCGCGCGTGATCAGGCTGCGACTGTCGTTGAGGATCAGTTGCTCCAGATCGCGCTGCGCGCGCAGGTAGATTTTCTCCTGCCCGGCACGGTCCTCGATCGACAGTTCGTTGTAGCCGCCATTGCGCGGCGAGCTCTGGCTGCGTAATACCGTGCGGGTTTTGCTCGCTGGCAAGGAATGAGCGACGGCATTGACCTTGTTGGCGATGCAGCCGGTTATCAGCGGTTGGTCCGGGTCGCCTTCCTGGAAGGTCACGACCACCTCCATGCCGATCCGGGGAATGGTCACCGCGCCGAATCCGTCACCCGCCCAACTGGAGGCTACGCGTAACCAGCAGCTGCTTTTTTCGCTGTTGCGTTCAGCGCGATCCCAAGGAAACTCGACACGAACCCTGCCGTATTCATCACAGAAGATCTCTTCTCCGGGAGGCCCGGTAACGCGCGCTGTCTGGCAGACCAGCAAGGGCCTCGGTGCTGGCAGCGGCGGACGGTAAACCACCTCTGCGGGAATGGCCCTGAAGGTATTGCGGTAGCCCTGGGAAAAACCATCGGCAGGTTTCGCCTCGCTGCTGAAAGCCTCTTCGAGCACCGCAGGTTGCTTGCCTTCGTGAGTAAGCCTGACCAACAGCCACAACTCGTTGCAGTCGGCCCTTGGATGTTCGCTCAGCTCGAACAGATGACCGCTGCGCAGAATCGGCTGATTGCTTTTGCCTTCAATCCATTGATAGTCGCTGCGGTGGCGCTCCAATGCCTGACGCGCCAACTCTTTGCCGTGCTTCTCGGACTTCATCAACAGTGGATAGCGATAGTCCTCGAGAGCCGGCGTGAATTCTGCGGTGAAGCGGTTTTCCAGCAGCAGGCTTGGGCGCTTGAGGTCATAGTCGCGGCGGGTGACGGTGCTGGTCCGCGTGTTGAAGCCCATGGTCAGGTGGTTGACCACCGGGTGTTCGGCGACCATGCCGCTATCCACCCGAAAGGCTGTCGTACCCAATTTGCGCGCAAACACCGGGCTGTCGCTGAACACCAGTAAATGCCCGTCGAGCGAATGCTGGTGATGCCAGGCGATACCCTCTTCGGCGCACAGGCGCTGAATGAACAGGAAGTCGCTTTCGCCGTACTGCGTGCAGTACTCACGTGGCTCGCCGACGGTGACATTGAACGTGAAGGCATCGGGTTGGATGCCATGCCCTTTGAGCACTTGCGCAATAATCTGCGGCACTGTCAGCTGCTGGAAAATCCGCTGGTCGTGGCTCAGTTGCAGATAATGCAGCGCCGGTACCAGTGTCAGCTCATAACGGGTCAGGCGCTTGCCTGATTCGCCGAGCATGACGTTGTCGATCCGCCCGTGGATGCCTTCGCCGGCAAACCCGAACTGCAGGAATGCGGGCCGGCTGAGCAGGCTTTCCAGATCGATATCTGCGTGCTCGCTCACCAGCTCGAGGCGAAATGCGTACAGCTGACTGATCGCTTCGCTGCCAGTAAACCCGAGCACCTTGAAGTCGTGACGAATGGCCGGGATATGCAGTGAGAATGGCGCGCAGTGGCCTTTGCCGAACATGGCTTGTCCTTAAGCAAAGTGAGTCAGAGCGCGATGCCGTTCCTCCCTGATCGCCGCGCATGAAAAGTTGCCAAGGCAAGCTAGCGGCGCGGCAAACTAATTGATGTAAGAAGTATCCCTGACATTTGTCAGAGTATTCCGGGTGTGAAAGTCTTGGCTGGAATGAGGGAAGTGTCTGTAGGAAGCGGCTTCGATAACTATCGAGTTGGCAGTATTTGCTGGCGCAGGGAAAGTTTCAGAACAATGAAATGCCATCATTATAGTGGCACTTTTTGCATTGACCGTTGTCGCTGGAAACTTCTTGATGGAAACAGGTCATTTTCGGAAGTGTCCTACTTCTATTTTTTTTTGAATTTGGCATGCTGCACGCCGCTCGAGGATGCGGGCGACCGGTAAACTCGCCCGGCTGCGGCGGATGGCTCTGGATCAATGGTTTGGCGGGGGCTGGTAAAATCCGCCGATTAATAAACGGCCTCAGGGAAACCCCTGCGACATATAGGGCGATCTCCTACAGGCCTCAACGAACAGTTCGTCTTGTTGTTTAATCAGATGCTTGCTAGTGGCCATCATTGTGATTACGATGCGCCCACTTGAAAGAGCACATCTCAATTGGATGAGTCGCTGAACTGCTCTTCGATACTGTCCCGCGTTGCGAAACTCCATTCGCGCGCATGACTGTAATCCTTAATAAAGGCCATGGATGTCCTACTCAAGCAAACTTTCCGCCCATTACCTCGAACTCGCAAAAGTCTCTGTTTCCAAAGAGAATTTCGCGGGCGAAGACGTTCGTTTCTCGAGCGAATTCGAGGCGCTGGAAAGTGAGCTGGCCAAGGCTTCGTCGATGCACGAAAGCGGGCAGATCGACTGGCTGAAAATCCGCGAAAACAGCGAAAATCTGCTGCGTACCCAATCCAAGGATCTGCGTGTCGGCGCCTGGCTGACATGGTCGCTGTATCAGCGCGAATCCTTCCCCGGGCTGCTTGCCGGCCTCGGTCTGTTGCACCATCTGTCGGAAAACCACTGGGCCGACGTCCACCCGCTCAAACCCCGCACCCGTGCTGCCGCGATCGGCTGGCTGGTGCCGCGTCTCGAGCAGGTCATCACCGAAAACATTGCGATCAAAGAGCAGCTGCCGATGTTCCGGCAGCTCTCCGAGCACCTGGCCGGTCTTGAGGCCGCGTGCACTGAGCATCTGGGCGATGACGCGCCGCTGCTGCTGCCGATCTCCCGCCGCCTGAAAACCATGATCCAGCGCGCCGCCGACAATCAGCCGGCGCCCGGCGTGGTGGGCGCGGCGGTAGCGCAGGTCAAGCAGGCCGCGAGTCAGTTGCTCACCCCCGGCGCGACGATCGACAACGAGCGCGATGCGCACAAAGCCCTGCGCGCCCAGCAGGAAAGCGCCCGGCCGTTGTGCGCCTGGTGGCTCAAGCAGAAGGCCACCGACCTGCGCGCCTTGCGCCTGAACCGTACGCTGCTGTGGATGACCATCGACGCGGTGCCCGAGCGCAACGCCGAGCAGATCACCGTGCTGCGCGGCCTGCCGCTGGAAAAACTCAAGCTCTATCAGGACCGTTTCGATCAGGGCAAATACGCCGACCTGCTGGTGGAACTGGAGGCGAGCCTGGCGAAGGCGCCGTTCTGGTTCGATGGCCAGAGGATGGTCTGGGAATGTCTCCAGAACCTCAACGCCGAGCTGGCCATGCGCGAAGTGGAAATCCACTTCGCGCTTTTGATTCAGCGCCTGCCGGGCATCATCGAGTTGCGCTTCCATGACGGCGCGCCGTTTGCCGATCCGTCCACCCGGGCGTGGATCGCCGCCAACGTCATGCCGCACCTGCAAAGCGCCAGCGCACCGCGCAAGGTCGAAAGCGAAAACGTCGAAACCCAGCCGGCCTGGGAAAAAGCCCTCGAGGACGTCCAGCCGATCCTGCGCAAGGAAGGTTTGAAACCGGCCGTGCAGATTCTCAAGCAGGGTTTGCAATCAGCCTTCGGCGGGCGCGAACGCTTTTTCTGGCAGTTCGCCCTCGCGCGGCTGTGCTTCCTGGCCAAGAAATACGAACTGGCCAAGAACCAGCTCGAAACCCTCGATCAGACATTACTGGACTCAGGCCTGCACGCCTGGGAGCCGGATCTTGCATTGCAAGTGCTGCACCTGCTGCACAGTTGCTGCGAGTTGTTGCCGCAGAACCATGCCGTACGTGAACGCAAGGAAGAGATTTATCGCAGGCTGTGCCACCTCGACCTCGAAGTGGTACTCGAATAGGCCCCAGGGCCACAACCGCAAGGAGAAAAGCCATGGCCAAAGAAGGCTCGGTAGCCCCCAAGGAACGCATCAACGTCACCTTCAAACCCGCCACCGGCGGTGCTCAGGAAGAGATTGAACTGCCGCTGAAACTGCTGGCAATCGGTGACTACACCCACCGCAAGGACGAGCGCAAGATCGAAGATCGCAAGCCGATCAGCATCGACAAGATGACCTTCGACGAAGTGCTGGCCAAGCAAGAGCTCAGCCTGACGATGAATGTGCCGAACCGTCTGCAGGAAGAGGGCAGCACTGAAGAGCTGGGCGTGCAACTGCGCGTCAATTCGATGAAGGACTTCAACCCGGCCAGCCTGGTCGAGCAAGTGCCTGAGCTGAAAAAACTGATGGAACTGCGCGATGCGCTGGTGGCCCTCAAAGGCCCGCTGGGTAACGCACCTGCGTTCCGTAAAGCGATCGAAGGCGTGCTCGCCGACGACGAATCCCGCGGTCGCGTACTCGGTGAGCTGGGCCTGAACGCCGCAGCCCCGGACGCCTGAGACTCCAGTAGCCAAGGAAGCCAACACAATGAGCACTAGCGCAGCACAAGAGAAGAGCGCCGCCAGCGGCGAATACAGCATTCTCGACAGCATCATCGCCGAAACCCGTCTGACGCCGGACGACGAAGCCTACGACATCGCCAAGCGTGGCGTGTCGGCGTTCATCGAAGAGCTGCTCAAGCCGCAGAACAACGGTGAGCCGGTCAAGAAAGCCATGGTTGACCGCATGATCGCCGAGATCGATGCCAAGCTCAGCCGTCAGATGGACGAGATCCTCCACCACCCGGATTTCCAGGCGCTGGAATCGTCGTGGCGTGGTCTGCAGTTGCTGGTCGACCGCACCAACTTCCGCGAAAACATCAAGATCGAAATCCTCAACGTCTCCAAAGAAGACCTGCTGGACGATTTCGAAGATTCGCCGGAAGTCATGCAGTCGGGCCTGTACAAGCACATCTACACCGCTGAATACGGCCAGTTCGGTGGTCAGCCGGTGGGCGCGATCATCGCCAACTACTACATGTCGCCAAGCTCGCCAGACGTCAAGCTGATGCAGTACGTGGCCAGCGTTTCGTGCATGTCCCACGCGCCGTTCATCGCTGCCGCCGGGCCGAAATTCTTCGGCCTGGAAAGCTTCACCGGCCTGCCGGATCTGAAAGATCTGAAAGACCACTTCGAAGGCCCGCAATTCGCCAAATGGCAGAGCTTCCGTACCTCGGAAGACTCCCGTTACGTTGGCCTGACCGTGCCGCGTTTCCTGCTGCGCAACCCGTACGATCCGGAAGAAAACCCGGTCAAATCGTTCGTGTACAAGGAAACCGTTGCCAACAGCCACGAGCACTACCTGTGGGGCAACACGGCCTACGCGTTCGGCACCAAGCTGACCGACAGCTTCGCCAAGTTCCGCTGGTGCCCGAACATCATCGGCCCGCAGAGCGGTGGCGCGGTTGAAGATCTGCCTCTGCACCATTTCGAAAGCATGGGCGAAATCGAAACCAAGATCCCTACCGAAGTATTGGTTTCCGACCGTCGTGAATACGAACTGGCCGAGGAAGGCTTCATCTCCCTGACCATGCGCAAAGGCTCCGACAACGCGGCGTTCTTCTCCGCCAGCTCGGTGCAGAAGCCGAAGTTCTTCGGCATCAGCGCAGAAGGCAAGGCGGCAGAGCTGAACTACAAGCTCGGCACCCAACTGCCGTACATGATGATCGTCAACCGTCTGGCTCACTACTTGAAAGTGCTGCAGCGCGAGCAACTCGGTTCGTGGAAAGAGCGTACCGACCTCGAGCTGGAACTGAACAAGTGGATCCGTCAGTACGTCGCCGACCAGGAAAACCCGAGCGCCGAAGTGCGTGGCCGTCGTCCGCTGCGCGCTGCGCAAGTGATCGTCAGCGACGTTGAAGGCGAGCCGGGCTGGTACCGCGTGAGCTTGAACGTGCGTCCGCACTTCAAGTACATGGGTGCCGATTTCACCCTGTCGCTGGTTGGCAAGCTGGACAAAGAGTAAGAGCGACTCATGGACGGATACGGCAGCCTGTTCGAACGCCTCAACGGCGACGCACAACTACGCAAGGGCAACAGCCTTGAGGCTTGTGCCATGGCGTCAGTGGCTGCCCATCTGGCCAAAATGCTCAGCACCCGGGCCGGCAGCGTGCAAACGCTGGCCGACTACGGGTTGCCCGATCTCAATGACATGCGTCTGAGCCTGCACGACTCCCTGAGTCAGGCCCGCCTGGCTATCGAAAACTTCATCGAAGCCTACGAGCCGCGCCTGAGCAACGTGCGTGTCATTTCCATGCCGCGTGACCACGATCAACTTCGCCTGGCCTTCAGTATCGAAGGCCTGCTGGAAGTTGAAGGGTTCAAGCGTCAGGTCAGTTTTTCCGCGCGCCTGGATGGCAGCGGTCAAGTCAAGGTCACCTAAGGAGATCCCCGATGTCTGGCAAACCCGCAGCACGCGTATCCGACCCCACCGCTTGCCCGCTCCCCGGCCACGGCACCAACCCGATCGCCGCCGGTTCCGGCGACGTGTTCTTCGACGGCCTCGCGGCCGCCCGCCAAGGCGATGCCTCGGCGTGTGGTGGTGCGATGTCCGGCGGCTTGGCGACCACTGTGTTGATCAACGGCAAACCTGCCGCCACGGTTGATTCGGTGGGCACGCATGGCAACAAGGTCACGGCTGGATCCGGAACGGTGATTATTGGCAATTCGCATACGCCGGCACCGTTTGTGCCGCCGTTGCCTCTAAACATTTTTGGCTTTGACGTTCGGGTTCAATTGATGGATCAAGCATCTGGAACGCCACTCAAAAATGTCTCGTACATCGCCACGCTTGAAGATGGCTCAGAGGTTCACGGCAAGACCGATGAGTCGGGATTTTCGCAAGCGCTTGGGAAAAAAGCTCAGTCACAAAACGTCCGGATTTCGGTGAAACCTAACTGGCTGCTGAAGGGGGAGTGAGATGCCGCAAGCCGTTCAGGTGACAACTGTCGCCACCACACCTGCCGCCGACGTTTCACCGATTCAGGTTTACTTGACAGCGGATAATGACTTTCTCATCCCGTTGGTTTTCCCCCAATTCGAGATCCATGTAATGGATGACTATAAGGACACTTGGTTTGGTCAAAAAATCAAAATTGAGTTCCCCAAAGCACCTTACCTTGGTCATGCGGGTGTTTTGCTGATCAATGGCAAGACCGGTGTTTCTAAATATTATGAATATGGCCGATATAAAGGACCTGGTCCGGCCGGGCGGGTACAAAAAGGCAATATTCCGGACGTAAAAATCGTAGCCGGGCATATCACCGAATCGTCATTAAAGAAAACGCTTAGACAAATTTCGATAGCGCACGGCCAGTCAGGAAATATAAAAGGTGTGGTGCTCAGAGGAGATGTCTACGCAAACGCTTTGGCATGGTTGGACGCAAAGTTTGCTGAAAATAATGACAAAACACGGAAGGCCTACGATTTAGGGAACCATAACTGCGTGACTTTTGCTGCGGAGTTGGCGGAGAGTGTTGGTTTTTCTGCCCCTTTCCGTTCTCGTGCAGTAGCTCCAACATTGTACATGACACAATTCCAGCTGTCTGAAATTGACCTTGACTACTATTTCGCTGACGACAAATTGGAAATAGATGAATGAGGATTTTCAAAATTTTAATCGTTTCGCTTACTGTTGTTTTTTTTCTCATCATAGTAGCGATGTTCGCTCTTGTTGAGCGCGATAACGGAAAGGAGCCCGTTTTGACGAATCACCCAAAAGCTTTTTGGAGCGGTGCTGAAGATGGTGGTTCTTTCTTCGAAATTACCAAGTCGAACCCGCCACACTATTACGTTGAAATACGCCATGAAAGCGGAGGTATCTGGTCCAAAGGATGGGTGACGCATGTCAAAAAGGACGGACGCCAGCTCTCTAACGAGGATTTCATGGGGTACGACGGAGGTGACGATGTTTACTTGCAGGACGAAACTGCATTGAAGTTGAGCTCGGAATTGGGGAAGTAATATGATGGCTTTCGCATTTCATAATTCAAAAAAAAGGGCTGCCCCTAACGTTTTTTTGAATAAGTTAATTATAGGTTCGGCTGCATTATTATTTGGTTTTGTCATTGCTGGTGCGTTTGTTTTGACGGGAATCTTGAATCGTGCGGCTGATGTGTCATTAAGGAGTCCGTCCGGACAGTATTTGATAGAGTCTGTTCCTGCCAGTTCGCTTTTGACTCCGCGAGACTCGGTTTACTTGCGTTTTACGGATTTGAATGACCTTGGTCATGTTTATCGAACTCCTTTGTTTTCTGATGTTTCACTGGATATGACCGCTGATGAAAGTGATGATGCTGTCGGTGTTGTTTTTATTATGCTGGATAAGAAAAGCAAGGAGTTCACGCTGGCGCTATCTAATCCAAGAAAGCATTGGCTGGATCTGTTTATCAGCAACACTCCGTATGAGGTTATTCCCAATTGAAGTGCCGAATCTTAGTTGGGCAAATCACGGTAAGTACTTTGGCGCGAATTAGTAATAATAAATGAGCGGTGGCTTGCGGCCAGCACGGAATATTTAATTCAGATTATGATCAGGCAATCACTCCATGTCCTTTAACCACTACTACCAAAGCGAACTCACCGCACTGCGCCAGCTCGGTCGCCGTTTCGCCGAGCGTAGTCCGGCGCTGGCGCCGTATCTGGGGCAGGCCGGGCGGGATCCGGATGTGGAGCGGTTGCTCGAAGGCTTTGCGTTTCTGACCGGGCGTTTGCGCCAGAAGCTCGATGACGAACTGCCGGAGCTCAGCCATTCGCTGATGCAACTGCTGTGGCCGAACTACATGCGCCCGTTGCCAGCGTTCAGCATCTTGCAGTTCGATCCGCTCAAGCGTTCCGGGCCGGCGCTGCTGGTTGAGCGCGACACGCCGATCGAGAGCAAGCCGATCGATGACGTGCGCTGCCGCTTCCGCACCTGCTACCCGACCGAGGTATTGCCGCTGGATCTGGCTGCGCTGAACTACTCGGTGAAGGGCGACGGCTCGCTGCTCAGCCTGCGCCTGGAAATGAGCGCTGACGGCCACCTCGGCGAACTGGAACTGAGCAAATTGCGCCTGCACTTTGCCGGCGAGCGCTACATCAGCCAGATGCTTTATCTGAGCCTGCTGCGCAACCTCGACGGCATCGAACTGATCCCGCTCGACGGCGCCGGCAAGGCGATTGATGGCGTCAGCGGCAAGCCGATGGCATTCAAGATTCCCGGCGACCGGGTGAAACCGGTGGGCTTTGCCGAAGAAGAAGCGTTGATCCCGTATCCGCTGAACACCTTCCGTGGCTACCGCTACCTGCAGGAATACTTCGCCTTCCAGGACAAGTTCCTCTTCGTCGATGTCAACGGCCTCGACATTCTCAAGGCCTTGCCAGAAGACACCCTCAAGCAGATGCGTGGCCTCGAATTGCGTTTCGATATTCGCAAGAGCGGCATCATGCGCATGCGCCCGACGCTCGATAACGTGAAGCTGTTCTGCACGCCGATCGTCAATCTGTTCGAGCACGACGCACTGCCGATCCGTCTCGATGGCAAGCAGGACGAGTACCTGTTGCTGCCGGCGGAATACGACCTGGAAAACTGCGGTGTGTTCTCGGTGGAAACCGTGACGGGATGGAAGCCCGGCGGCCTCGGTTATCAGGAGTACGTGCCGTTCGAGTCCTTCGAGCACGACCCGAGTTTCGACGTGCCCAACAGCCGTCCGCATTACAGCATTCGCCAGCGTTCGTCCTTGTTGCATGACGGCCTCGACACCTACCTGAGCTTCGGCATCCGCCACACCGAAGCCCACGAAACCCTGTCGATCGAGCTGATGTGCACCAACCAGAACCTGCCGAAAAAGCTCAAGCTCGGCGACATCTGCATGGCCAGCGAGCAGACCCCGGAATTCCTCAGTTTCCGCAATATCACCCCGGCCACTCCGAGCTTCGCGCCGCCGCTGAACCGTGACTTCCTGTGGAAGCTGATCAGCAACATGTCGCTTAACTATCTGTCGCTGGCGGACGTCAATGCGTTGAAGGTGATTCTGGAAACCTACGACCTGCCGCGCTACTACGACCAGCACGCGGAGAAGGTCAGCAAGCGCCTGCTCGGCGGCCTCAAGCACATCAAGCATCACCACGTCGACCGGTTGCATCGCGGTCTGCCGGTGCGCGGTCTGCGCACCGAACTGACCATCGACCCGGAAGG
Organism: Pseudomonas moraviensis subsp. stanleyae; assembly: GCF_036283065.1. Taxonomy (GTDB): domain Bacteria; phylum Pseudomonadota; class Gammaproteobacteria; order Pseudomonadales; family Pseudomonadaceae; genus Aquipseudomonas; species Aquipseudomonas stanleyae. The sequence goes on along the minus strand of NZ_JAADJI010000011.1, from coordinate 40,877 downwards.
CTATATCGGCGAAGGCGACCTGTTCGTCTTCGCTTCGGTTCTCAACGAGTTTTTCGCGCTTTACGCCAGTCTCAATTCATTCCATGAGCTGCGGGTAAAAAGCACACAGGGAGAGGTGTACCAATGGACACCACGTATGGGCCTGCAGCCTCTGCTTTAAGCGGGCTGACCAAGGTAATACGCGAGTACTCGCTGTTTCAGGCCGTGCTGCTGGTGATCGACCGGCTGCGCGAGGCACACCCGCATCTGAGCGAAGACGATCTGTACGACCAGGTCGAGTTCCAGGCCAACCCGAGCCTGGGCTTTCCGCGCAGCGACGTCGATCGCGTGGAGTTTTTCGAAGAGCACGGCAAGATGCGCGCGCGCATGCGCTTCAACCTGATCGGCCTGGTCGGCTCCGGTTCGCCGCTGCCGGCGTTCTACGGCGAACAGGCTTTGGGCGACAGCGAGGACGGCAACCCGACGCGCAATTTTCTCGACCTGTTCCACCATCGCCTGCAACGGCTGATGCTGCCGATCTGGCGCAAGTATCGCTACCGCGCGAGCTTTCAGAGCGGCGCGATCGACCCGTTCTCGGCGCAGCTGTTCGCGCTGATTGGCCTTGGTGGCGACGAGATCCGCAAGGCCAAGGAACTCAACTGGAAACGCCTGCTGCCATACCTCGGCCTGCTCAGTCTGCGGGCGCACTCGGCGGCGCTGATCGAAGCTGTGCTGCGTTACTACTTCAAGCACGAAGACCTGGTCATCGAGCAGTGCATCGAGCGCCGCGTAGAAATTCTCGACGAGCAGCGCAATCGTTTGGGCCGCGCCAACAGCGTACTCGGCGAAGACCTCGTGCTGGGCGAACACGTGCGCGACCGCAGCGGCAAATTCCGCATTCACATCACCGAACTCGACTGGCAGCGATTCCATGAATTCCTGCCGATCGGCTTCGGCTACCAGCCGCTCTGCGCGCTGGTGCGGTTCACCTTGCGTGACCCGCTCGATTACGACATTCGCCTGGTCCTGCGCCAGGAAGAAATCCGCGAACTGCGCATCGGTGAGCAGAACGCCTGTCGCCTCGGTTGGACCAGTTGGCTGGGCCGCGAAAAAGCGGACGGCGTGGTGACCCTGGGCAGCAAAATTCATTAAGGACGTGAGCCATGATCAACGTAGACCTGCAACAACTCATCCAGGCGCTGGACGCCGAAACCCGTCGTGATCTGGAGCGTTCGGCCGAGCGTTGCGTCGCCCGGGGCGGCAGCAAGATTCTTGTCGAAGATTTGCTGCTGGGCTTGCTCGAGCGCCCGAACGGCTTGCTGTCCCGCGCTTTGCAAGATGCTGACGTCGACGCCGGTGAACTGACCGCTGCATTGCAATCGCGGGTCGAGCACAGCGCTTCGCGCAACCCGGTGTTCGCCCCGGAACTGGTGCAATGGCTGCAAGACGCGCTGCTGGTGGCCAACCTCGAACTGGGCCAGACCCAGGTCGAAGACGCGGCGCTGATCCTGGCGTTGCTGCGCAACCCGATGCGTTATGCCGGCAGCCGTTACCAGCCGCTGCTCGCCAAGTTGAACATCGATCGTTTGAAGGAATTTGCCTTGTCGCAACAGGAGCAACCGGCGGCCAACGGCAAACCGGCGGCGCAGGGCGAATCGCTGTTGCAGCGCTTCACCCACAACCTGACCCAACAGGCCCGCGACGGCAAACTCGACCCGGTGCTGTGCCGGGACGGCGCGATTCGGCAGATGGTCGACATCCTCGCCCGTCGCCGCAAGAACAACCCGATCGTGGTCGGTGAGGCCGGTGTCGGCAAGACCGCCATCGTCGAAGGCCTCGCTTCGCGCATCGCTGCTGGTGAAGTGCCGCAGGTGCTCAAAGGTGTTGAATTGCTGTCGCTGGACATGGGCCTGTTGCAGGCCGGCGCCAGCGTCAAAGGTGAATTCGAGCGTCGTCTGAAAGGCGTGATCGATGAAGTCAAAGCCTCGCCGAAACCGATCATTCTGTTCATCGACGAAGCCCACACGCTGATCGGCGCGGGCGGCAATGCTGGCGGCTCCGACGCGGCCAACCTGCTGAAACCGGCGCTGGCCCGTGGCGAACTGCGCACCATCGCCGCGACCACCTGGGCCGAGTACAAGAAATACTTCGAGAAAGACCCGGCGCTGGCCCGTCGTTTCCAGCCGGTGCAACTGCACGAACCGACCGTCAGCGAAGCGGTGACCATTCTGCGTGGTCTGGCTCAGGTCTACGAGAAGAGCCACGGCATCTACCTGCGCGATGACGCGGTAGTGTCCGCAGCTGAATTGTCCGCGCGTTACCTGGCCGGTCGGCAACTGCCGGACAAGGCTGTCGACGTCCTCGACACCGCCTGCGCCCGCGTGCGCATCAGCCTCGCCGCCGCCCCGGAAAGCCTCGAGCGCCTGCGTGGCGAACTGGCTGAAGGTGGCCGTCAGCGTCAGGCCCTGCGCCGCGATGCCGAGGCCGGTCTGCTGATCGATCACGAAGCGCTGGAGGCACTGGAAGCGCGTCTGGACGAAGCCGAAAGCGAGATGGTCGCACTGGAAACTCTCTGGACTGAACAGAAACAACTGGCCGAGCGTCTGCTGGAACTGCGTCAGCAACTGGCCAAGGCCCGCGAAGCCGCAGCCGTCGAGCCGACCGTCAGCGTGGAAGAAGATGCCGAAGGCACGGTGATTGAAACCGTGGTCGCCGAGGTTGAAGAAGGCCAGAGCGTCGAAGCGCTGGAAGCCCAGCTGCATGAAACCCACGCCGCGTTGACTGCCGCGCAAGTCAAAGAACGTCTGGTCAGCTTCGAAGTGTGCCCGCGTCTGGTTGCCGAAGTGATCAGCGCCTGGACCGGTGTGCCGCTGGCGCAACTGGCCCGCGAGCACAACGCCAAGGTCGCCAGTTTCGCCACCGACCTGCGCACGCGTATTCGTGGTCAGGAGCAAGCCGTGCACGCACTGGATCGCTCGATGCGCGCCACCGCTGCCGGTCTGAACAAACCTGATGCGCCAGTGGGTGTGTTCCTGCTGGTCGGCCCGAGCGGCGTCGGCAAGACCGAAACCGCGCTGGCGCTGGCTGACCTGCTGTACGGCGGCGATCGCTTCATCACCACCATCAACATGTCCGAGTTCCAAGAGAAGCACACTGTCTCGCGTCTGATCGGTGCGCCTCCAGGCTACGTCGGTTACGGCGAGGGCGGCATGCTCACCGAGGCCGTGCGCCAGAAGCCGTATTCGGTGGTGTTGCTCGATGAAGTCGAGAAGGCTGATCCGGACGTGCTCAACCTGTTCTACCAAATCTTCGACAAAGGCGTGGCCAACGACGGCGAAGGTCGCGAGATCGACTTCCGCAACACGTTGATCCTGATGACCTCGAACCTCGGCAGCGACAAGATCAGCGACCTCTGCGAAAACGGCGCGCGACCAACCGCCGAAGTGCTCGAAGAAACCATTCGCCCGGTGCTCAGCAAACACTTCAAACCGGCGCTGCTGGCGCGGATGAAAGTGGTGCCGTACTACCCGGTCGGCGGGCCGGTGCTGCGCGAGCTGATCGAGATCAAACTCGGCCGTCTCGGCGAGCGCCTGAACCGTCGTCAACTGGAATTCAGCTGGTGCCAGAACCTCGTCGATCACCTCTCCGAGCGCTGCACGCAAAGCGAAAGCGGCGCGCGCCTGATCGACCATCTGCTCGACCAACACGTGCTGCCACTGGTGGCCGATCGTCTGCTCGACGCGATGGCGACCGGCGAGAGCCTCAAGCGTGTGCATGCCACGCTCGACGGCAACTCCAGCGTGACCTGCGAGTTCGTCTGAGGTGGGCGTGATGTTCACTCAGGTGCCGCAGCCACTGGTCTACGCCGAAGCGTTGCTGGCGCAGTTCGCCAGTCTTTCGCGCGCGGCGGACAGTGCTGCGCTGCTGGGTGAATTCGTCCGTGGCCTGGCCGAGCTGAGTGGGTGCGAGCTGACTCAGTTGTATCTGCTCGACGCCACCCACACTTGCCTGGGGATGAACGCCGAGTGCCTCGACGGCGCGCTGCAACCGCGTCAGGCGGCGAGCCTGCCGGCGGATTACAACGGTGAACAACTGCTGCAATTCGCCCTGTGCCAGAACCGTGTGGTGTGCCTTGACGACCTGACCGGCAGCCTGCATGAAACCAGTTTTCTGCCGGCGGCGAGCACGCCGTGGCAGTCGCTGTTGTGCGTGCCGCTGGTCAATCAGCACAAGTCGGTCGAGGGCTTGCTGCTCTGCGCCAGCCGTCGGCGCACCGATCTGCAGGGTTTCGCCGATTCGCTCGGCCAGCTCGGCTCGTTCGTACTTGGCCAGCTGCATCTGCTGCAACGCCTGCGTCAGCCGCCGGCCGAATCGGCCACGGCAACACGCAGCGTGCCGAGCATCAGCGGCTACGGCCTGATCGGCAAAAGCGCGGCGATGCGCCAGACCTACTCGCTGATCAGCAAGATCCTCCACAGCCCGTACACCGTGCTGTTGCGTGGGGAGACCGGCACCGGCAAGGAAGTGGTGGCGCGGGCGATTCACGATTGCGGCCCGCGTCGCTCCCAGGCGTTCATCGTGCAGAACTGCGCGGCGTTCCCGGAAAACCTGCTGGAAAGCGAGCTGTTCGGCTATCGCAAAGGCGCCTTCACTGGCGCCGATCGCGATCGCGCCGGGTTGTTCGACGCGGCCAATGGCGGCACGCTGCTGCTCGATGAAATCGGCGACATGCCGCTCTCACTGCAAGCGAAGATTCTGCGTGTGTTGCAAGAAGGCGAGATTCGTCCGCTGGGTTCCAACGACACGCACAAGATCGACGTGCGCATCATCGCCGCGACGCACCGTGATCTGGCGGCGCTGGTCAGCGAAGGCAAGTTCCGTGAGGACCTGTATTACCGCCTCAAGCAGTTCCCGATCGAGTTGCCGGCACTGCGTCAGCGCGAAGGCGACATCCTCGATCTGGCGCGGCATTTCGCCGAGAAGACCTGCACGTTTTTGCAGCGCGATCCGGTGCGCTGGTCGGAGTCGGCGCTGGAGCATCTGTGCGGTTACACCTTCCCAGGCAATGTTCGCGAACTCAAGGCACTGGTCGAGCGCGCGGTGCTGCTTTGCGAGGGTGGCGAGTTGCTCGCCGAGCATTTTTCCCTGCGCCTGGAGCCGATGCCCGAAGACAACAGCGGCCTGAATCTGCGCGAAAGACTGGAGCAGGTCGAGCGCACGTTGCTCCTCGATTGCCTGCGCAAGAACGACGGCAACCAGACACTCGCGGCCCGCGAACTGGGCCTGCCACGGCGCACGCTGTTGTATCGGCTGGGACGCTTGAACATCAATCTGGGAGATTTCGATGTTTGATCTGAAGAAGTGTCCTGAGCTGAACAATTTCCCTGTGGCGAGGGAGCTTGCTCCCGCTCGGCTGCGCAGCAGTCGTAGCTCGGTAAAGGCGATTTTCCTGAAGCACTGCGGTGGCTGGTTTTGGGGCCGCTGCCCAGCCCAGCGGGAGCAAGCTCCCTCGCCACAGGAGATTGTCGCTCCTCCCTGGCATGGCTTCAGGCCCCGGTTCAGAGCCTCGCAAAACAATGAATTCGCTAATAACGGCGCCGCCCGCAAGGGTCGGCGCTTTGTGCTTTGTCTACACCTGGAGACCCTCTGATGTCTGTTCGTCACTGGCACGCTGTCCTGCTGACCCTCGTCGTTCTATGCGGCCTTGGCGGCTGTAGCGGCAATTACAAATTCAACGACAACGACTATCGCCCGTTGGGTGATCCGCAAGCGGTCAATCGCGGCAAGTGACCGCAAGGAGCATCAAACATGGAATTGGTTTTCGAAATGCTGAACACCAAGCAGTTCGTGCCCACCGAGTTGTGCCAGCGGACCTTCAAACAGGCCGGTGGCGTGATCGGGCGCGGCGAGGACTGCGACTGGATCATCCCTGACCGCAAGCGGCACCTGTCCAATCACCACGCGATTGTCAGTTACCGCGAGGGCTCGTTCTTCCTCACCGACACCAGCAGCAACGGTGTCCAGGACGGCAGCAGCGGCGCGCGCCTGCACAAGGGCGAGCCGGTGCGCATCGAGCACGGCAGCACCTACATTCTCGGCGACTTCGAGATCCGCGCGCGGCTGGTCCGTGACCCGGCAACCTTCGACGGCGAAGTCGGCCGTCCGCGCGCCGCTGGCAGCATCATTCCGGACGACGCGTTCCTCGATCTCGACCCGCTCAATGCCCTCGAACAGCAAGAGCGCGTCTACTCGGAAATCGACGAGTTGCTGTCGCCCACCGCCAAGCCGGAAGACTCCCGTCAGCGTGCCGACTACGCGCGCATCGACATGGAAAGCCTGATGGTCCCGGAGCTGATCGCTGCCCCGGTCGAGCCTGAGCCGGCGCCTGCGCCGAAAGCCGTCGAGCGTCAGAGCGAAGGTTTCTGGGAGCACTTCGGCGCGGCATTGGGCGTCGACGTCAAAGGCCTCAGCCACGATGAACGCGAAGCACTGGCGCTGAATGCTGCGCGCCTGCTGCGCCAGAGCATCGGCGGTTTGCAGCAGAGCCTGCGTACCCGCTCGGAGCTGAAAAACGAACTGCGTCTGGCCCAGACCACCGTGCAAGGCACCAACAAGAACCCGCTGAAATTCGCCGTCGATCCGAGCGAAGCACTGCAGATTCTGTTGCAGCCAAGCAAGCCCGGACACCTGCCGGCCGAGCAGGCGATCTCGCGCGCGTTCCGTGATTTGCAGGCGCATCAAGTGGCTCTGCTGACGGCCAGTCGCGCCGCCGTGCGTGGCACGCTGGAGCACTTCTCGCCAGAGCAACTGACCCTGCGTTTCGAGCGCGACAACAAGCCGCTTATCGCGACTTCGGGCGGGCGCTGGAGAGCGTTCGGCCGCTATCACCAGGCCCTGCGTCAGGACGATGACTGGAGCGAGCGTCTGCTGGCCCGCGACTTCGCCCAGGCCTACGAAGAACAGATCCGCCTGATCTCCACCCTCCACACCGACCACCAAGGATGATGCGCATGTCTCGCCGCTCGACCGCTTTTTTCAAGACGCTGACTGCGCTCACCATGCTGGTGCTGCTCGCCGGTTGCTCGTCGCTGTCGCCGTACTCGAAAGTGACCAAGATCAACCTCAAGCTGACCGGCAGCGATCAGCTCAACCCGGACCTCAACGGTCGGCCGTCGCCGATCGTCGTGCGCCTGTTCGAACTCAAGCACCCGGTGACCTTCGAGAACGCTGATTTCTTCAGTCTCTACGAACGCGCCAAGGAATCCCTCAACCCGGATCTGGTGGCCAGCGAAGAACTCGAACTGCGCCCGGGTGAAACCGTGGAGCTGAAACTCAGCGTGGAGGAGGGCAGCCGTTACGTGGGCATCCTCGCGGCCTATCGCGACCTCGCGGATACGCAATGGCGGCACACCGTGCAGATCACTCCGCTGGAACTCACCGAGGCTGATCTGACCCTCGATCAGGCCGGTATCCGCAACACCCAACAAGTGCTCGCCAAGGCGGATGACTGATCATGAACACCCATAAAGTCATTTGGCAGGAAGGCATGCTGCTGCGCCCGCAGCACTTCCAGCACAACGATCGTTATTACGATCACCAGATGAAAACCCGCACGCAGTTGCTCGGTGGCTACACCTGGGGTTTTCTCAATCTGGAAATCGACTTGCAGTTCCTCAACATGGGCAAACTGGTGATCAGTGAAGCCTCGGGGATTCTGCCGGACGGCAGCCTGTTCGAACTCGGCGGCAACACTGAACCGCTGGCACTGGACGTGCCGCCAAACACCGGCAACACGCCGATCTATCTGGCGCTGCCACTGGTCACCGGCAACCACATCGAGGCCCGCCGCCCGGAGCAATCGGACGTGCTCGCGCGCTACACCGCGTATGACGCCGAAGTCGCCGACTCCAACGCCGGCGACGATTCCGCGAGCCAGGTCAGCTGCGGGCGCCCGGACTTCAAACTGCTGCTCGGCGAGCAGCAGAGCGATCAGGCCTACGTGAAGCTGAAAATCTGCGACGTGCTCGACACCACGCCCGACGGCGTGATCAGCCTCGACCCGGATTTCGTCCCGACCTACATTCAGGCCCATGCCTCCAGCTACCTGCTGTCGTGCCTGAAAGAAGTCATCAGCATGCTCAGCCACCGTGGCGACACCATCGCCGAGCGGATTCGCTCCAACGGCAAGGTCGGCGGCGCTGAAGTCGGCGACTTCATGATGCTGCAACTGATCAACCGTACCGAACTGCTGCTGCGCCATTACCTCGGTCTTGAGCAGGTGCACCCGGAAGAGCTGTACCGCACGCTGCTGACCATGCTCGGCGATCTGGCGACCTTCTCCGGTGAGAGCAAACGCCCGCGTCTGGACAGCCGCTACTCCCATGCCGATCAGGGCGCGAGCTTCCGCAAACTGATGGAAGCGATCCGTCAGGTACTGTCGATGGTGCTCGAACAGCACGCCATTGAACTGATCCTGCAGGCCCGTCAGTACGGCATCATCGTCTCGCCGTTGCACGATCACAAACTGCTCGGCTCGGCCTCGTTCGTGCTGGCAGCCAGTGCCAACTGCGACTCCGAAGAACTGCGTCAGCGTTTGCCGCAGCACCTCAAGGTCGGCCCGGTGGAGCGCATCCGCCAACTGGTCAACCTGCACTTGCCGGGGATCAAGGTCAAACCGTTGCCGGTGGCCCCACGGCAGATCGCGTTCCACTCGAACAAAACCTACTTCATCCTCGAACTCAGTTCCGAAGACCTGGCACAACTCGAGCGCTCCGGCGGTTTCGCGTTCCACGTGTCCGGCGAATTCGCCGAGCTTGAACTGAAATTCTGGGCCATCAGGAACTGACCGACATGATCAAGGAAACGGATTACAACCAGGACGACAAAACCGTCCTGCTCGACCGTCAGGGCCACGGACCGGCATCGAGTCCGCTGACCGACTTCGCCGCGCCGCCGCGTTTCGAGCAACTGGAAGAACGCATGATCTACGCCGCGCGCCTGCGTCCGGCCGAGGCGTTCAACATCAGCCTCAACTCGCTGGTCGCGGCCTCGTCCGACCTGCTTTCGGAAGTGGTGCGCCTCAAGCACAGCGAGACCCGCGAAGACCTGTACGCGCTCAATGAGCGCCTGACTGCCGGGCTCAAGTTGTTTGAAGTGCGCGCCCTGCACAACGGCGCCGAAAGCAGCCAGGTGATGGCCGCGCGTTACGTACTCTGCACCGTGGTCGACGAAGCCGTCGTGACCACGCCGTGGGGCAACGAAAGCGAGTGGTCGCAGATGAGCCTGCTGAGCAGCTTCCACAACGAAACCTTCGGCGGCGAGAAGTTTTTCCAGCTGCTCGATCGGCTGTCGAAAAACCCGGTCAAGCACCTGCCGATGCTCGAACTCATGTACCTGTGCCTGTCCCTCGGTTTCGAGGGCAAGTACCGCGTACAGGCACGCGGCATGCTTGAGCTTGAAGGCATCCGCGACGCCTTGTACCGGCAGATCCGTCAGTTGCGTGGCGACGTGCCACGCGAATTGTCGCCGCACTGGGAAGGCCTCAACGACCAGCGCCGCAACCTGGTGCGCATCGTGCCGGCGTGGATGGTGGTGCTCTTTACTCTGGTCTGTCTGGTGGTGATGTATTCGGGCTTCGCCTGGGTTCTTGGCGAGCAACGCGACACCGTTCTGCATCCTTATCAGCCGCTTGATCCAGCCGCGGTGCAACCGCAGGCGCAGCCGTAAAACAGGGACGTGTGATGAAAAAGTTTTTCAAGAAAGTCGGCGCCTTCCTGCGCCAGACCTGGGTCTGGACCTTGCTGCTGGTGCTGTTCGTGGCGCTGCTGGTGTGGTTTGTCGGCCCACTGTTGGCGGTTGATGATTACAAGTTCTGGGAAAGCGCGACCTCGCGCCTGCTGACCATCAGCGTGCTGTTCCTGATCTGGGGCCTGACCATGGTCTTCGTCAGCTGGCGCGCGGGTATCCGCAAGAAAGCCGAGGAAGAAAGCGAGGACGGTCAGGACCGCATTCGCCGCGAAGAGCTGATCGACGAAGAACAGAAGGAGTTGAAGGCGCGTTTCAAGGACGCGCTGAAAACCCTGAAGACGTCGAGCCTGTATCGCGGTCGCAGCGAGCGCTGGCGCAGTGACTTGCCGTGGTACCTGCTGATCGGTCCGCAGGCCTCGGGCAAGACCAGCCTGCTGGACTTTTCCGGTCTGGAATTCCCGATCAACAAGATCGACCGCAAGCTCACTCGCGACACCCTCGGCACCCGTCATTGCGACTGGTATTTTGCCGATCACGGTGTGCTGATCGACACCGCCGGACGCTACACCACTCAGCCGGACGCGGAAGTTGACGGCAACGCCTGGACCACCCTGCTGGAGTTGCTGCGCAAGCGTCGTCGCGGTCGTCCGCTTAACGGCGTGCTGGTGACCATTCCGGTGGAAACCCTCACCGGCGGCAGCGAGCAGGACATCGACACGCTGGCGCGCCAGGTGCGCAGCCGTTTGCAGGACGTGCATCAGAAGCTGCACGTCGACGTGCCGGTGTATCTGGTGCTGAGCAAGGCTGACAAGCTGCTCGGCTTCGACGAGTTCTTCGATCAACTGACCCGCGAAGAAAGCGATCAGGTGCTCGGCACCAGTTTCCGCAAGGATCAGGTCGGCACCGACGTCGCGGTCCTGCGCAATGAGTTCGAAGAGCTGCTGCGACGCCTGAACAGCCAAGTGATCATGCGCATGCACTCCGAGCGCGATACTCAGCGCCGTGGGCGCATTCTCGATTTCCCGCATCAGTTGGGGCAGATCGGCGAGCGCCTGTGCCTGTTCGTCGACATGGCGTTCACCGGCAACCGTTATCAGCGCGCCACGCAACTGCGTGGTTTCTACCTGACCAGCGCGCCGCACCTGACCCAGGAAATGGATTCGACCACCGCCGGCATCGGCGCCAGCCTGGGCATGAACGCCGGCGTGCTGCCGACTCTGCGCAGCGGCCGTTCGCGGTTCATCCACCACTTGCTCAGCCAGGTGATTTTCCCCGAGGCCGATCTGGCCGGTCTGGACAAGCGCGAGCGCAGCCGCATTCATTGGGGCCAACGTGCGCTGTACGTTGGCGCACTGGCGGCGCTGGCACTGTTCGGCATGCTCTGGGCCGGTGGTTTCTCGGCCAACTACGAGCGTCTGGAAAACCTGCGCACGCTGGCGCAGAACTGGACCCAGCAACGCTCGGCCGTAACGCCGCGCGATGACGCCATGGGCGTGCTGAAAGTCCTCGACACCAGCTACGCTGCGACTCAGGTGTTCCCGAACAAGGGCGACGTGTCGTACCACGAACGCGGCGGCCTGTATCAGGGCGAAGAGATCAACCCGGTGGTGAAGACTGCCTACGAGCGTGAGCTGGAAGCGCAGTTGCTGCCCCGGGTGGCGAGCATGCTCGAAGGGCAAATCCGCGCCAACATGAAGGACCGCGATCGCCTGCTCAACAGCCTGCGTGCGTACCTGATGCTGAACATGAAGGACCGTCGCGACGCGGCGTGGCTCAAGGACTGGGTTGCCACTGACTGGTCGCAGCGCTACACCGGCAACACTGCGGTGCAGAACGGTCTGAACACCCACCTCGAGCGTTTGCTCAAGCAGCCGTTCATCTACCCGCTGAACGATCAACTGGTGACGCAGGCGCGCCAGGTTCTGCGCAGCGAATCGCTGGCCAACGTGGTTTACCGCATGCTCCGCGAGCAGGCGCGCAACCTGCCGGACTACCGCTTCAGCCAACACCTCGGCCCGCAAGGCTCGCTGTTCATCGGCACTGAATACGTGATCCCGGGTTTCTACACCCAACAGGGTTATCAACAGTATTTCTCGGTACAGGGCGCGGCGCTGGTCACCGATATCCTGCGTGACAACTGGGTACTGGGCGAAGGCGCGGGCATCAGCGACATGGACTTGCGTCGCCTGATGGTCGAGCTTGAGCAGCTGTACTTCCGCGACTACGCCAACTACTGGAGCGAAGCCGTTGGCCAGGTCGCATTGCCGCCAATCAGCGACGCTGGCGAAGGCGCCGAGCAACTGGCGGGCCTGACTTCGGCTAACTCGCCGGTCCTCGCATTGCTCACCGAAGTGCGTGAAAACACCCGCTTCGAAGCCGCTGCTGATCCGGTCGATGAAGCCGGCGAAGCTGCCGATGCGCTGGCCGGGCAGAAGGGCAAACTGGGCAAGGTCGGCAAACTCGCCGCCGCTGCCGCCGACAAGGCTTCGGCGCTGAACGTGGCGAAGAATCTGCCGGACACCGCGAAGAAATCTTTGCAACGCCGCTTCGAACCGCTGCATCGTCTGCTCGATGACAACAACGGCCCGGGCGCTGACCTGACGCCAGCGTTCAGCGCGCTCAACGACCTGCAACTGCAACTGGCCGGTCTGGCCCGTTCCAGTACGCCGGAACAAGCTGCGTTCGAAATGGCCAAGACGCGCATGAGCGGCCAGCGTGATGCGCTGACCAACCTGCGCAATGCCTCCGGTCGTCTGCCGCGTCCGCTCAGCGTGTGGTTCAACGTGCTGGCCGAAGACTCGTGGCGTCTGGTGCTTAACGACGCTTACCAATACCTGAACGGCCGTTATCAGAACGAGCTGTACAGCGTGTATGGCAAAACCATCAGCAAGCGCTATCCGTTCAGCGCCAGCAGCACCAGCGACGTGGCGATCAGCGATTTCCGCGAGTTCTTCCGCGCTCAAGGTACCGTCGACCGTTTCTTCGACAGCTACATGCGTCCGTTCGTCAGCGGCGATCCGGGCAACTACCGCATGCGCAGCGTCGATGGTCACAGCCTGCCGGTATCCAAGGTCTACCTTGACCAGATGGCCGCCGCGCAGACGATTCGCCAGAGCTTCTTCTCGATCAACCCGGCCGAGCCGACGGTACAGTTCAAACTTGAGCCGTACACCCTCGATCCGGCGGTCAGCCGCTCCGAATTCAAGTTCGGCGACAAGACCATGGAATACCGTCACGGCCCGATCCTGCCAATGACCTTCAAGTGGCCGACCGATGCTGAAGACGGTCGCACCAGCCTGGTCATGGACAAGATGGCCGGGCGTCCGATCGGTATCGAGAAGAACTCCGGCCCATGGTCGCTGTTCCGTCTGTTCGACCTGATGCAGACCGAGTACCTGAATGGTCGCGACGTGCTGGTGCTGAAAGCGGACGTGGGCGGCCTGCGCGCCAACTACCTGCTGACCAGCCAGCGCACGCCGAACCCGTTCGACATGGGCGTACTGCGTACCTTCCGTATGCCGGTGCAGCTCTGATGCTGGTGGCCAGTCCCTGGCGCAGCGCGGCGCGTACCGACCCGGGCAAGGTGCGGGCGCGCAACGAAGATGCCTTCCTCGACTCGCCGCAGCACGGGCTGTGGGTGGTCGCGGACGGCATGGGCGGTCATCAGGGTGGCGATATCGCCAGCCAGTTGATCGTCGCCAGCCTGGCTGAGTTGCCGCAACACGAAGACTTCGACGAACGCCTCAAAGCCATCCGCCAGTGCCTGCACTGGCTGAACCGGCGTTTGGGCCAGGAATTAACTGTCACTGCCGGGCGTCACGACAGCATCATGGGCAGCACCGTTGTGGCGCTGCTGGTGGAAGGCAATCGCGCGGCTTGCATCTGGGCCGGCGACAGCCGTTGCTACATGTGGCGCGGGCAGCGTTTGTATCAGCTGTCCAAGGACCATTCGCTGCAACAGCAACTGATTGACGAGCAGCAAATGAGCGTCGAACAGGCGGCAGCGCACCCGGCGGCTCAGGCGTTGACCCGAGCTGTTGGTGCGGCCGAAACACTGACCCTGGATGTGCTCGAACTCGAGGTCTATCCGGGCGATGTGTTTTTGCTCTGCAGCGATGGTTTGTATCAGGGCCTGAGCAGCGACGCCCTCGGCAACGCGCTCAGCCTCAGCGCGCCGCACGTGGCGCTGGAACGTTTGTTCGACGGCGCCCTGCGAGGCGCTGCGCGGGACAACCTGACTGCCGTGGTGATCCGCCAATGAGTGAACTCGAATCGCCAATCGATGACTTGCTGATCAGCGAAGAGCAGTCCAACAACCTGACCTACTTCGCTTTCGCCAAGGGCAACAAGGCCGAACCGTTGCTGGCACCGACCAAGGCCAGCATCGGTGCGCTGCCGGATGTACTCGCCGGTCGCTACCACCTCGAGCGTCTGCTCGGGGCCGGTGGCATGGGCGCCGTTTACCGGGCGCGGGATCTGCTGCATGAGCAGTTCGGCGATCCCGACCCTTACATTGCGCTGAAAATCCTCAGCGAAGAATTTGCCGAATCGCCGGACGCCAGTGCCTTGCTCTACAGCGAGTTCGCCCTGACCCGACGCCTGCGCCACGACAACGTCGTGCGTGCGCACACCTTTGAAGTCGACACCGACTGCCAGCGGGCCTTCATCACCATGGAATACATGCGTGGCCTGACCCTGGACAAATTGCTCTGCGAACGGCCCCTCGGCCTGCCGTGGCAAGAACTGCGCGACATCGTCCTGCCGCTGCTCGACACGCTGGCCTACGCCCACCGTCGCGGCGTGCTGCACGGTGACCTGAAACCGAGCAACGTCATGCTCAGCGAAGACGGCCTGCGCCTGTTCGACTTCGGTCTGGGACAGGCAGAGGAGGGCACCTTGCCCGGCCTGCCGCACCTGAGCCGCGAGCGCTTCAACGCTTGGACCCCGGGCTACGCCGCCCCCGAACTGCTTGAGGGCCAACCGTTGTCGGCCAGCGCGGACGTGTACGGCGTGGCCTGCGTGATCTATGAACTGGCGGGCGGCAAACACCCGTTCCGCCGCTTGCCCTCGACCCAGGCCCGCGACGAGCACCTGGAGCGCGAGCTGCGCGCCCCAGCGAATCTACCCCAGCACGGCTGGCAAGCGCTGCGAACCGCGCTGAGCTTCAACCCGGCAGAACGCACCATCACTGCCCAACAATTGCGTGACGCCTTGGGCGCCACCTCGTCCTGGCTGCAACGTCTGCGACTTCGGGCGTAACGGATGACATTCGAACAGGGAGCACACGATGTTCAACTCAGCTAACGAAACCCACTTCAGCCTCAAGGTCGAAGACTACGTCGGCGACCTGCAAGTGCTGTCGTTCACCGGCACCGAAGGCATCAGCCAGGCGTATCGCTTTGACCTCGAACTGGTCAGCGAAAACCCCGATCTGGACCTTGAGCAACTGCTGCACAAGCAGGCGTTTCTCGCATTCGATCCACAGGGCTCGGGGATTCACGGGCAGATCTACCGCGTCGCCCAAGGCGATGCCGGCAAGCGCCTGACCCGCTACAAAGTCTCGATCGTGCCGCAACTGCAATACCTGCATCACCGCACCAACCAGCGCATCTACCAGCAGATGTCGGCGCCAAAAATCATCGCGCTGATCCTCGACGAACACGGGATCAAGGGCAACGCTTACAGCTTCCAGCTCAGCCAGCCATGCCCGGATCGCGATTACTGCGTGCAATACGACGAAACCGACCTGCATTTCGTCCAGCGCCTGTGCGAAGAAGAGGGCATTCACTACCACTTCCAGCACAGCGAAAAAGCTCACCTGCTGGTATTCGGTGATGACCAGACCGTATTCCAGAACCTTGGGCAGCCAACTGCTTATGTGCAGGGCAGCGGCATGGTCGCCGACGAGCCGGTGATCAAAGCCTTCAAGCTGCGCCTGGAAACCCGCACCACGCGTACCACGCGCCGCGACTACGATTTCGAAAAACCGCGCCTGCAAATGGAAGCGGCGTACAAACCTGAAGGTGAGAGCACCGAACCGGATCTCGAAGACTACGACTACCCCGGCCGCTTCATCGACCGCGCCCGGGGCAAGTTCCTCAGCCAGCGCGCCCTCGAACGCCACCGCGCCGACTACCGCCAGGCCGAAGGTCGCGGCGACCAGACCAGACTGGTCAGCGGCCACTTCATGGAAATGTCCGACCACCCGCGCAGCGAGTGGAACGACCTGTGGCTGCTCACCGAAATCTTCCACGAAGGCAAACAGCCGCAAGTCCTCGAAGAAGGCGTGACCAGCGACACCACCGACAACAAGGACGACTTCCACCAGGGCTACCGCAACACCTTCCTCGCCACCCCGTGGGACGTGTTCTACCGCCCGGCCCTCGAACACCCGAAACCGCGCGTGCTCGGCAGCCAGACCGCCATGGTCACCGGCCCCAAAGGCGAAGAAATCCACTGCGACCAGTACGGCCGCATCAAAGTGCAATTCCACTGGGACCGCGAAGGCCTGGCCGACGACAAAACCAGCTGCTGGCTGCGCGTCTCCAGCTCCTGGGCCGGTGACCGCTACGGCGCCATCTCCATCCCGCGCATCGGCATGGAAGTCCTCGTCACCTTCCTCGAAGGCGACCCCGACCAACCGCTGGTGACCGGCTGCCTGTACCACAAGGAAAACCCGGTGCCGTACGCACTGCCGGCGAACAAGACCCGCAGCGTGTTCAAAACGCTCAGCTCACCGGGTGGCGGTGGGTACAACGAACTGCGCATTGAAGACAAGAAAGGTGCGGAGCAGATCTACATCCATGCGCAGCGGGATTGGGATGAGAACGTTGAGCATGACCAGAAGATTCGGGTCGGTAATGAGCGTCATGACACGGTGGTGAAGAACACTTACACCGAGCTGAAGGCTGAAGAACACCGCACCACCATCAGCGATCGCAAGGTTGAAGCGAAGCTGGATGATCACCTGACGGTTGGGCAGAACCAACACGTCAAACTCGGTACGGCGCAGCTCACCAGCGTGGGGAAAGAGATTCACCTTAAGGCTGGGGACAAGATTGTTATTGAGGCGGGGACGGAGCTGACCATTCTTGGGGGTGGGAGCTTTATCAAGCTTGATGGCGGTGGGGTTACGGTGGTTGGGCCGGTGATCAAGATTAATGCTGGCGGTTCTGCGGGATCGGGCACTGGCATCGGGATTAAACCGCCGGTGCTGCCGGGGGCGGCGGATAAGGATAAGGCGGGGAGTTTGATGGATCAGGCGTTGGGGAATGCGGTGCCTGAGAAGGTTAAGCCGAAGGCTTTTTTTGTGTTTTCCGAGTGATGAGTTTCGTGATGATAACCAATAAGTACGTAAGGCAGATGAAGTGGTTTTCCATTGCACTGCTGACCTTGGGGATGAGTTCGGGTGTCTTTGCCTCTTCGTCCAGCGCCGCCCAATGCCCAAGCAGCAATTTTGCTGATTTCGTCAAAATTTTTTCATCGGACTTAGAGACACAGAAAGCGTTTATTACGTCTCCAGTGAAGCATATTCACGTGATAGCTGATGGGAAAATACCGAAGGTCATCGAACGGAGCTTGAGCGCGATAGCCGGCGATGAGTTGAAGGTGCTGCTTCCGGAAAATGCTGCCAAATCAGGTCTCACTATTGAAACCCAGGTGCCTGACAGGGTGGTCGTCCGTGATGAGGCGGGCCATTTTTTGAAGATTTTCGTCTTCAAACACAGTGATTGCTGGGCTCTGAGTCGAGTGGAGGACTGGGCAATCGATGCGGTGATGGAAGAGATCACTCAGTCTGAGAAACTAGCGCCCGGTGAGCTGGAACTCAAAAAAGGCGTCATATTCGACAGGTTGGTCAACAAGGCGTCTCCCGAATCAGGAATC
This sequence comes from Pseudomonas moraviensis subsp. stanleyae, assembly GCF_036283065.1. Lineage (GTDB taxonomy): Bacteria > Pseudomonadota > Gammaproteobacteria > Pseudomonadales > Pseudomonadaceae > Aquipseudomonas > Aquipseudomonas stanleyae. The sequence goes on along the minus strand of NZ_JAADJI010000011.1, from coordinate 23,267 downwards.
TATTTGTACGCTGCGGCATTGGATAGCTATTTAGATGGCGCTCGGAAGGGTTCGGCGCAAGCAGCATTCGCTGCCGCGGGGATCAGTCTTTCTGGACAAGCGCCACGCTTGGAGAATTCCAGAATCCTAGCGTTGTTGATTCAAGCTTCAGAACAAGTCCCGGATGCCGGCTTGACTCTCGCAGATTTTTATTGCGATGAAGGCGAGTACGACGAAAATCACGGTTGTATTAACCCCAAAGAATCAATAGCGACATTGGAGCGTGCCGCCCGTCTAGGTTCGACTAACGCACTGATTCGATTAGGGGAAGTGTACGAAGCGGGAGCCCTCGTAGCTGCTGACTTGCCTCGTGCAATGGCGTGTTACCGGAAGATTCAGAAAACCGACCCTAAGACGGCTACCGCTTTGGTTGAGCGCTTGGCAGCCCGAGGGGTCGTCAGCGATAACTCTATTCAATGTTTTGAAGCAGGAAGCTTTTGATGAGCACAGGACTACTTGAACAAAGGCAGCAATATCGCACTGGTTACGAGTACGGCCCTTTCAAGGGCGAGACTGACCATGATAACGATGGCAAGAAGGAAATCGACTGCTCCGGGCTTCTGTATCGAATGCTGAAGGATGCGGGGTATACGATCCCTTACCTCACAACATCGGGGTTAAATGCCGACACTACTTTTTTTGATGTAATCCCGCTTGCGGAAGTACAGCCTGGCGATATTGCGCTGTGGATAAACTTTCATGGGCACACGGGGGTCATCGAAGACATCTCCGGATCGCCTGTTCGAGATCGGGGGAATTTCTTCGGTTCACAGTCTTCAAACGGACCGAAATCTGCCAAATATGGGGCGGGTAGTGGTTACTGGCCAATGCCTGAAAAGTTTTTACGCCCAAAGCCCCAATTCAGAGGCGCACAACCAGCCCCCGCACCCACTCCTGCGCCGGCCCCTGCACCGGCAGGCCCAGCTCCGCTGATGAGCTTCCAATATCCATTCCGTAAACCAGATGGCAAGCAGTTCACTGGGGCTGACGAAGTATATAAGGTACTAGAGAGCGAAGTATCTGGTCATTATTTGTTGGGTAGTAACAAATTCTGGCATGGCGGACTACATGTTAGCAATGCAAGCGCTCCCCAATGTGTATTGGATGAACCATTACGGTGTATGGCTGATGGTGAAGTCGTTGCTTATCGCCTAAATAAAGAATATCTAGAATCATCATTTGATGCAGGTGGGAGTTCAAAAAAATTAAAGTATTCGAATTCTTTCTGTCTGGTCCGGCACGAGTATAAGTCTGCACCTAATCCAGAAGAAGGGGCGAATAAGGGGAAGCAAAATAAGCTGACATTCTATAGCCTATATATGCATTTGCTACCGTTTGATCGTTATCCTATACCTCCTGAGGAAGCGCCTAAGCCGAAAGTGACAATGCAGGTCAATGATTTTAAAGCATATGACGAATTGCCAGTGTCATCTAGTATTGTGTCTGTGGGTAAGTTAAATAAAGACTCGAAACTTGAAATCTTAGATCAAAGTCCGGTCGCGGGTACAGACCGAATTTATGCTAAAGGTAAAATCATATCTGGAAGTGTGCAGCTAAACTCACAAAAGACACGAGAAGTAGGGAGTGAAGTCTGGTTTGCGTACTTAAAGGCCGGCGAACCCTATAAAAACAACGCCGGTGATAGAGTTTGGTTGGAAGAAAAGGTACCAGAGCGAGAGCGGCCAACCTATTGGCAGGGCAAGGTTCATGGGACAGTAGTTAATAAGCTTCCCCTTTTCGGTGCACCGTCAGATCCTACTAATGGCAAGCCAGCGGGTGCTTCGCTCGGTGCCTTGCAGTTGATGATGAACAGCGTCGTAGCTTTTGATAGTCAAAAAGTTTTGAATTTAGTTGTCGGGCCATCCCTGCAGCGTATGGCCGAATGCACGCTGGTGAGTGGTGGTCCGGTCGCCACAGGAAATGTGCCACCGACATTCTGGGCGTGTGTTGAAAATACTTCGGAAAATAATGTTCTAAAATGGAGTGTAGCTGAACCGGCATCTGTTGACACTGTTTTGAACATAGGAATTGGAATTAAGGCGGGAGATCCTGTCGGTTACCTTGGGCAAATGGAGAATGTCACTGAAGCTGGGGAGGTTAGTAGTAAGTTCCAAGCCCATATAGAAATTTTTACCGCTGATACAGGTATAGAAGACTTTTTGAATAATACTGCTGCCTTAAAAGTTGGCAGACAGTATTTGTATTTAGCCAAAAACTCTCTGGTTAAGTTAAAGGCCCCAGCCACTGGGGAAGTTTCTCTGAAAGAACTGCATGCTGTAGAGTTAAGCAAAGCGCCGATTTATAAAGATACACAAGAGTGGTATGAGATCAATGTAATAGACGAAGGGCAAAACGTGGCCGGTTTAGTACGTAAGGCTGGCGCCACTTTAATATCGCAGCATGATTGGGCGAAGCTGGGCTTTCAGATAGTGGAGGAGTCAAACGCTGCTGCTGATGGATTTCTCGATCCAAACGATATGCCCGTTTTCTTCAAAAGATTGTTTGAAAAAATCGATAAAGATAATAATAAAGAGATAGACGCATCAGAGTTGGCCGACGCGTTGAAGGATACTGATACACGCTCTCAATGGTCAAAGCTTGTCGCCAAGCATCCAACGGAATGGAAAGATAGAGCTAATCAACCAAAATGGGCTCGGCTGGATGATATTTTAGAGCATTCGCCAAAATTAAAGGCTCATGAAAAAGAGAGGATAGATAAATTTATCTTCTGGGATGAGCTATCTGGAAAAGCGTCAGTTGAATCCAGTCTAGTTTGGCACTTTCATCCGATAGAGTTCATAGCTGGGTTTACTTCATCGGCCGCGGAACTGATCTCTTTCGATCAAATGAAGAAAATGTTCCCAGACTCTACCGATCAAAAGCGTGAGGAGGTAAGGGGGTTATTTAATAAGTATGCTGATCGATTTGAAATTAATACCGCGCCGAAAATGGCTCAGTTTTTTGCTCAAGTGAAGACCGAGGTTGGTAGCGCCTTGGTAGGTAAGGTAGAGGATCTTTGGTATTCAGCTGAAGCTCTCAGGTCTAAGTTTGGAAGGTATTTCAACACATATCCTGCGGAAGCTGAACTGTATGGATATAAACGCATTACAATGGCGCAGTATAATGCACTAAGCCCTGCGGCAAAGAGCGCCTATACGATTCGTAAAAATAAAGCATATTCTCAATTCCCAAATGAAGACGAGATCGCGAAGCGTATTTATTGCTGCAACTCAGTTCAAGGTGGATTTGTATTGACTGCGGGTGGCTGTGAAGAAGGTAAGAAGTATAAAGGCAAAGGTTTTATTCAGCTGACGTGGAAATCAAACTATCAAGCGGTAGAGGACCGCTTAAAGCAAAAAATACCTGAGGAAACCATTGAAATGGTTTCCAATCCAGACCAGTTGCTGGATACAAAAATAGGATTATTATCGGCTATGGGGTTTTGGGATGTAAATAATATAAATAATCTAGTCGCGCCAAATACGGACTCTACTAATAAAATTACAGAAGTAGTTAATAAGCATACTGATAGTTATGCGGAGCGCAGGACTAATTTTACAGCGATTTATCAGGAGCTTAATAAATGATTATTTTAAAAAAATTTTGGTGTCTACAGATTTTTTTATTTATTTTTTTTGCTGGCCAGTCTTCACTTGGTACTGCAAACGATAGTCTTCCTCCTGCAGAAATGGTGAAGAAACAGTTTGATGTTGGTTTGGTTCCTGGATTAAAGTTTCCAAGACTCCTGGTCGTAAAAAATGACGATGCTGCACTTCCCGACAAACTAGTCTTGGTTGCTGAGGTGTCTGGGAAAGACTCGGTTATATTGAGCGCAAAATCGGCATTGGCGAAAATTAATAATGTGTATTCGCCTAAAAGTTATGACGGCTTCAATGTTTCTGTTGTTAAAGGCGTCGATAAAACTATAGGTGTTGTGGATTCTCAAGGGGAAATATACACCTTCAATTCAGACGCTCACGTTGTGGGAGATGTTTTGAATTTGATTACAAAAAAAGAAGACCAAACGTCGCAGAATTTTAATGTTCAATTTGAATATGATGCTACTCGCAAAAGTGTGGCAGTTAGCCGGATTGTCTATACGGTTAATAATGAATCGTGCGATAGATCTCTTAAGAGTGCTTATACTTTACCTCTGAATGTTTTGATTTCTAAATCACTTGAAGATTTCGACGGTGCGACTGCATTTGAATATCTTCAAAAGTTAAATTTGGACATTCAGGCGGGGCGGGTGAAAGGTGAAAAACTCATGTCATCCTTTGTTGTCTCGACGGCAGACCAAGCACTCGTTGCATACAAAAATAATGATAAAAATAAGCTCATAGAATCTATGGGTTATCTTGTTGCCGATGGGGGCAGTAGTGAGTCGTGTGCACCTGAAAGCTACATAGCTGAAGCGTATTTCTATCCTGACATGGTGGGTTGGTCCAATGATCTCGGATTTTTGTTTGCTGAGGCAGGATATTATTCAGAATCGGTTGAACTACTAAGAAAGGTGATTTCTGAAAAACCAGAGAGAACTGTCGCTTACTTGAATATAGCTGATGCATATTGGGGGTTGAGCCAAAAAGATTTGGCTGCAGAGAACTATAAAAAATATATCTCTATGATGCAGCAGTCGGGAAAAGCCATGAAAATTCCTAAGAGAGTTTTAGAGCGATCGTAATCAAAGGGACGATTTATTTTTTTAGTCCGTCCCGCGGGCAGCTCTTTGGGTGAAATGAGGACAGATCACGGTTTTAGTATTTGCCACGAAAAACGTGGTCTGTTCCATTTTTTCCTAAAAAGGATATATAAAGTTGAAAAAATATTTAACTCTATTTAAGCGGCATTTTATTCCGTATGTAGTTTTTGGTTTCGTAGCGTCCAATGTGTTCGCGGGCGCCGCACCCACAATAGGTGAATTCCATCCTACGGTGGTAGCCTCTTTGGGCGAAGAAAAGATCGCTGTATTTTTTTTGAAAAATAGTCTGAAGGCGATAGCTAAAGAAGAGCATGTTGCCGATGCTGAGATATATTACTCATCATTGAGCTCCGGTAAACCCTCTCTAAACTATGTTTGGAAGGTTGAGGGGGATCAGATCGCTTCTGTATTTTTCTACGAGTGGAAGTCCCCTGCGAGAGCCGGAAAGTCTATGTTTGTATTGATAAAAAGAGAATTGTCGAACTCGGCATTTGACGGTTTTGCTTATTCGGTAATGGAGTTCCCAATAAGGAGAGATGGTGGAAGTGTATCCTTGCTTCATTTTAGTGGCGATTTGCCTGACCCAGCTCTAGATAATTGTATGGAGGGGGCAGATCTGGTTACGGGAAATAAAGTGGTCTGTGCTTATAAAGATGCGGCGAGCATTAAAAATTACTTTAGCTTGCAGGATAAAAAACATTAAAAGTTGTGTGCGCGGCAATAGAGAAAACGGGGCGGTTCATTTTTAGCTGAATCCGTCCCGTGTATCTTCTTGCGGTTTTACTTCCTGCTTCACCGCCATCTAGTCTTCCAGATGATCCAGCGCATACGTCACCGCATTGGCAATTTAAGTCAGGTGGTAAAGGAAGCTGGTAAAGGGGTCGGATTTATTTATCCGTTTGCTTTATCGTTGAGCCCAAATAAATCTGTCCCCTTTGTTGTCCATTTTTATTTTCAGCGGCTAAACAATACGCCGGAGCGCGAATAGTTGCACTTGAGGGGACCTTGGAATGAGGGTGGTAGCTTTTTTAGTTTTCGCGCTCTTGGCGTCAGAGGTCAATGCGAGCTCTAGCTGCGAGGCTGACCTGAATGGGGATGGAATCTGCGATCCGTATGATGTTAGACCACTTGAGGATGACGGTACAATTTCGCGAACTTCTATAGATATTGGTGGGGGTAACAAGTCAGTTTCGGGGGTTTTTGAACTTGGAGACGGTGGGTTATCTGTAGGTTATCTACCAGGTGAGTTTTCGTTGTTGCTGGATTTTTATACTCGTAATACTGATCTTACACAGTATAGTTTTAAATGGAATTCGGCGCGGAAAGACTGGGTTCTCTATAAAAAATCTAATTGGGCGGAACCTAGTAGAGATGAAAAATATACTTTGGGTGGTGAGCGGGTACCAGTTGAAGCACTATTTCCGCAGAAGTTCAATATTCAGCGAGTGGCGTGTTGCACCCTGTTTTCTCAGTTCTCCGAAAATGGGCCAAATTTTAGCTATTTGAGTAATGAGGATCAGCTTGCAGAAATCAGGAAAGACTTCAAATATATTCTTGATAAGCTTCCTCAGGGCGAAAAAGGAGAATTATTTTATGCGATTGATGATAGCGGGAACAAGGTAAAGAGGAGTGTTCCTCAAGAGCTGGTGTATGAGCTAACTTTGATAATTTCCAATGATAATGTCGGACCTCTAAATGACTATGCTTATTATTTGTATCGTAGCAGAAACAATGTTTTAGCTGCTTTGCTTTTGAGGGAGATTCATAAAAAATTTCCGGAGAGAGTCGTTGCGATATTGAATTTGGCAGATGCTTATTGGGATATCGGAATGAAGTCCGACGCATGTCCGCTTTATAAGGAATACATCGTTAAAATGACAACGAACGGAAAGGGTGAACGTATTCCACAGTCAGCGAAATCTCGAGAAAACTGCAATTGAGACGAGCCGCGTTTCACGGGGAGGAGTAGGGCGAGCACATGCAATTCAAAACTCTGGCGGTATCACTGCTCGGCCTGATGTGGACGATCCCGGGGTGGGCCCAAACCACCACGTTCAGTGCAACCAAAGGCGTCGACGCGACGCTGATTTTCGAAGGCTCCAAACTGAACATCGCGGTTAAAAGCGAAACGCACAGCGAGTCGCGAACCATCGCTTTTGAAGCCGAGAACGAACTCCACATGCAGTTCGACGATTTCAATTTTGACGGCGACAAGGATTTCGCGATCTGGCAGCTCGATGACGGCATGGGCACTTATAACTACTACCGAGTGTTCATTTATCAAGCCAAAACCGGCACCTTCGAAGAGTTACAGCCGGACTGCGGCGATGGCTTCGTTAACCTGCGCGTCGACAAAAAACGCAAAGCGTTGCTCAGCACTTACTGGGAAACGAACATCCCAAAGTAATGCATCACCCGATTCACCAAACGCAAAGCCTGAATGACTCAAGGATGAACACAGTGAACCGTTTTGTTTTAACCCTGCTGGCCGTACTGCTGCCGGCTTCAGCGGCCTATGCGCAGGACGATTGCAGCCATGTCACCTCAAGCCTGGAAATGGTTCCCTGCTCGGAGGCGGCGAAGAAGGCTGCCGATGCGCAGTTGAATGTCAGTTACAAGCAGTTGATGACGCGGCTTGAGTCTGACTATCGAGCAGATCCGGCATTGGGCGCGGAGTACGCCGCGAAGGTCAAAGAGTCGCAACGTGCGTGGTTGAAGTTGCGCGATGCGAACTGCCCTTTGGAGGCATTCGAAATCGAGACGGGGATGCCGGCGCATGTGTTCGCCGTTAACTCTTGCATCGCCAGGATGAGCCGAGAGCGTTCGGCGTATCTGGACAAGATTGTCCCTGCTTTAGCATCCGACAAGAGCGCTTCGACGGCGCCGGCCAGCGGCGCTTGTCCTTCGGAGGAGTTTCCTGCTTTCCTGACAGCGTTTTCCGCCAATAGCGAATCACAACGCCGTCTTACCGCAATGACGGTTAAGTCGCTGGTGTTGAAACCGGTAGCTGGGAAGGATCGAAGCACCTTTGAGCCTTCGACCTCGGGTGTTAGTGGAACAACGTTCACCTATCCGCTGATGGCTGCAATCACACCCGGCAAGACACCTGTAGTCGAGATCGAAGAGGTCGATGACAGTCACGTCAACGTTGTGGATAAACGGGCGGGTAACAGCAATATCAAGATCTTCAACTTCTCTCGTCAGGCATGTTGGGTGCTTGAGGGGGTTGAGGATTGGTCGATTAGTGAGAAAGACTTGATAGTGGCGAGCAAGCCCAAGTTGAGTGTTGAGGAGAATTTCTGCCGCCAACGTGCCAACGCCTTCGGTAATTTGGGAGGACTGGAGCAGTACCGTCTCACTGCAGAGCTTTTCGAGGCGTCACTGGAAAATGACCTTTGCGCAGCGCGTTCCGGAGATCCGGAATCCAGTTTGAGTGCAGCAAGTTTGAGCCTTTCGGGCATGGCGCCGCAGTTGCCAACGAATAAATTGGAGGCGTTGATCAAAGCTGCAGCGGCTACTTCGCCCGAAGGCGCACTGATGCTCTCGCTCTATTACTGCGACGGCAACACATTGGCTGGAACAGGTTCATGCCAACATCCAGCGTTGGCTGAAGAATCAATGATCCGGGCTGCGACCATGGGCAGCGTCCACGCGTTGGGTGCTTTAGGCTCCGCTTTCGAGCGGGGGGAACTGGTGACCAAGGATTTGTCCCGTGCTGTGGCCTGTTATGAAATGGGCGCGGCAAAGGGAAGTAAAGGATCGATCAATCGTTTGGATGAGTTAAAGAAAAACTCGACCACACCAATCAAACCCAGCTACTGCTACTGACAACCCCCGAAACCCTGCGCATTCCTTTAAACTTCCCACCCCCAAGGAACGCGCTCAGGATACGGAATGCCAGCCCCTTTTTCCTCGCTTCGCCCTGCGTTGGTGCTTTGGCTATATGCCGCTGCGATCACGCACATCCTCGCCGGTCTTACCCTGACCTGGGCTGGTGACTCCGGCTTTCTCGATGGCTACCTGCGAATCCTCGAACTGTCGTTCTGGGGTGCCGATGCGGTCCCTTTGGCCGGCCACGAACAACAAGTCTGGTGGCTCGCGCTGTTCGGCGCGACGCTGCAAAGTTATTCGCTGTACATGCTCGCGCTGGTTCACTTGGGCAATCGCTTGAAAAACCCGGCAGTCTGGGGCTGGTTGATCGCCGGCATCCTGTTATGGGCGCCGCAGGACATGTGGCTGTCTGCGCAACAACAGGTTTGGTCGCACCTTTGGCTCGACGGTTTTGCGTTGCTGGTGTTGTTGCCTCCGTTGTTCTGGCTGTATCGGCATGACCGCCGAAAATCCCCTTCAGTAAAGGCACCGAGCCAATCCAACCCGTTTTCCGATGGCGCCTACAAACGAGTGCTAATCACCGGCGGCACCGGTTTTATCGGCGAAGCCTTGGTCAACCTAATGCTCGATGCCGGCCATTCGGTCAGCGTTCTAACGCGCGATCCATTGACCGCGGCCAATCTATTCAACGGTCGCATCCGCTGTGTGCATTCGCTCAGCGAGCTTAGCCACGACGAAGCCTTCGACGTAATCATCAATCTCGCCGGCGCACCCGTCGCCGGCCCACGCTGGACTCCCAAGCGTCAGGCGCAACTGCTCGCCAGTCGAGTCGGCACCACCGAAGCGTTGATGACCTGGCTGAAGGACGCCAAGCACAAACCAGCCCTATGGATTCAAGCCTCGGCCATCGGTTTCTACGGCGTGCGCGATGCCAGCGAAAGCCTCGACGAACACGCTAGCAAGGGTGACGGTTTCATGGCCGAACTCTGTGCGCGTTGGGAAGCCGCCGCGCAACCGGCGGCCGAGTTTGGTGTGCGTCAAGTGGTGCTGCGTCTTGGCGTGGTCTTCGGCCCCGGCGGTGCGTTGACGCCGTTGCTGCTGCCGTTCCGCCTGGGTTTCGGCGGGCGCATGGGTGACGGTCAGCAGATCATGAGCTGGGTGCATCGCGACGATGTGCTTCAGGTGATCGCGCGGGCTTTCAACGACGAAAATCTGCGTGGCACCTACAACATGGTCGCGCCCGAAACGGTCAGTCAGGCCGCGTTTGCCGAGCAGGCTGGCAAGGTCCTCAAGCGTCCGGTGTGGTTGCACATTCCCGCCGCGCCAGTGCGTGCCATGGCGGGGGAGATGGCGCAGTTGTTCTTCGACGGTCAGCGCGTGGTGCCGCAGCGTTTGACCGAGGCTGGCTACACGTTTCGCTATCCAACCCTCGACGCCGCTCTGCGCGATCTGACCTGAGGATCGCTCATGAGCAAGCCCTTGATGTACCTGCTGGCCGGCAACGGTAGCGCTGCCGATTGGTGGGACGACGCGCTGCCACACTTCCAGCGCTACGACGTGGTGCCGCTGGAGTTGCCGGGCTTCGGCGCCAATCCGCTGCCACCCTGCGAGGATCTGGCGGACTACGCGCAGACCTTGTTGGCGATGACGCAGAAGGGCAGCGCGATCATGGCAGTCGGGGTCAATGCGTTGCTGGTGCTGCACGCGTTGCAGCGTCGGCCCGGGCACTTTTCGCGCAGTGTTCTGTTGGCGCCGGTTGGGGCATTTTTGTGGCAGCGTCGATTGCCGGCGCTGATGTCACCGCTGCCGATCCGCAAGACCATCCACTGGCTGCTGTCGAACAAACCCACGCTGTTCGCCCGCAAGTTTTCCAACCAGACTTGGACACCCGCGCAGTACCAGCGCATGGGCGCCGGCTATGCGCGCTGCCGTGCGTTCGTGCCGCATTGGGATCTGATTCGCGCCGACACCGCGCTGCCACTGCTGGAGTGGATCACCGATCCAGTCGAATTGGTCTGGGGCGATCAGGACGCGGTGCTCGGCATCGAGCAAGCGGCGGCGTGGTCGGCGATTCTTGCGCGCGCTGATCTGACCATCAGTCTCAAATCCGGCTGGGGTCATTACCCGTGGATCGACTCGCCCGCGCAGTTCGCGCAGTGGCTGGAGTCGGGCGAGCGCGGGTTTGTCGCGCACACCAAGGGCGGGCGTTTGCGCCTGGCTGAACTGGCGCGGCAACCAGTGCCGGCGGCACTGACGCTCAACGATTGCAGCGATCCGCGTCTGCCGGCATTTCTCGCTGCTCAACCTGATGTGACCTGGGCGGTGCGCTCCTCCAGTTATGGCGAAGATCAGGCCGATTCGGCGAATGCCGGTTTGAGCACAACCTATCTGCGCGAGCCGACCGCCAACGTGCCAACACGCATCGCCGAACTCACGGCCGAAGGCGTCGAGGAAGTGGTGGTGCAGCGCTTCATCACGCCGCTAGTTTCCGGGATCGCGTTCGTGCGCCATCTCTCGGTAGAACTGGAGTGGGTTGAAGGTCATCTTGAATCGCTGGCCGACGGTCACGTCAGCCCCTCGCGGGCAACGCTTTCGCGGCTCGGCGATGCCTGGCGCAGCGGCACGTTCACGCCATCCCACGGCTTGACCGAAGATCTGCTCTGGCGCTTTCTGCAAGACGTGTTGCGCGTGTTCCACTACGTGCCCGGCGACGTCGAATGGGCTTGGGACGGCGCGCAATTGTGGCTGCTGCAATACCGACCGATCAGCGACTACGGCTGGCGCCGGCACCTGACCGCCGCCAACATCGCCGAGATCCTGCCGCCGCAACCGAGCGTGCTGGTGGAATACGCCCAGCGCCGAGCAGCCGCGAGTATTCCGGCGATCATGGCGCGTTGGGATGCGCGGGTGTTGCAGGACAACGAGCCTTTCACCGCGGTGTTCGGCGGCGCGTCCTATATCAACAATGATCTGTTTCTTGCAAGGCTGGCCGACTGGGGCATCAGCGCCGATAACTACGCGGGTGAAGTTGGCGGCGCGACGCCACATCTGCCGTGGCAACCGCTGAAGATGCTGCGTTCGTTGCCGCTGTTTTTGCGTATGCAACGCAAGGCTCGCGGCCATTTGCTGAATCTTGAAAACGGCTTGCAGCGCTTCGATCGGGAACTGGCCGAACTCGTCGCCCAGAGTGCCGATGGTCAACAACTCGCGGACTGGTTCACCCGGTTTTACGTGTTCGTGGTGCAAGGCAATCTGTGTATCGCCACGGCGCTGGCCAGCAGCGGCGGTGATTGGCTTGGGCGCCCGCCGACCGCTTACGACAATCTTGAAAACAGTCCGCATCGATTGCCGTGGGAAACTGATCCGGCCACCCCTCGACCTGCGTCGAGCGAACTGCCGTTACAGGCATTCCCGCAATGGCCAGCTCTGATCCGCCTCGCGCATTCGAGCGGCCTGCCGGGCCTACGCGGTTATTACCTGCAAGTGCGCGAGTGGTATCGCGACAACCTGATGCGCATCTTCTTCCGTCTGCACCACGCCATGCCGCTGGCGGATCGCGAGCACTGGTTCGCACCGCATCCGGATGTGCGCACCCGCGATGGCAGCTTCTGGCAGGACGGTCGCGAAGGTGCTGAGCAGGCCACCGGGTTCATGATTTATCCGGGGCAGGTGCAAGGCATCCTCGGCGCCGACATCCTGCTCGAAGACACCCTCGATCCGGGGCGGCACGCGCATTACCAAACTGCGCGGGCGGTGATTGCGCGGATGGGTGGTCGCTTGTCCCATGGCTCGACGTTGTTGCGGGAGTTGCGCAAGCCGTCGGCGGTGATGCCGCAGGTGGATCCGGCGTGGTTGGGCTGTGAGGTGTTGTATCGGGATGGTGAGTTGCAATTGATCAATTCGAAGGATGCGAAGTGAAACTACGATACCTCCGCGAATTGATCTTTGGTCTGGTCGCGTTTTTACAGGTGGAATATGTGACTGCCGCAGGCCCTGTATTGGTCGGTAACGAGCCCGGCCAGTCGCCGGTTGCGCAAGGCCCGACCGAGTCAGTTGTAGACATGGGTTCGTGTCGGTTCTCCATGCCGCTCCTGCAGAACCAATGGCTGAAGTTCGACGATTTCTATTCAGTATTTATCGCAGCCAAACAACTGCCCAAACCGTCCAGCGCCCCCAGCTTGTGGCAAGCGCAGACGTCAAGTGGTACCGATTGGCACTTCGAGAAACATGGCGACCTGAGCCAGCCGTGGTTTGGTTTGATGTGTGAAAGCTCGGAGTATTTTTCGCTTCTCACCGACTCGAAACCCCCAGCAGACGATGCGTTTGCGATGCAAGTCCTGCGTGATGACAACGACCGCAGGTGTCCAGCGACGCTTACCGATCAGGGTTGGGGGCCGAATTCGCTGGCTGGTCGTGCGAACACCTACACCTTCGAACAATGGGGTGGGGAGAACTCTTCGGGTTTCATCTTCGGTTTCCACGACAAGTCACGACGGCACATTACCCGCATCGCTTTTTGCCTGCTGAGGGGCAAAGACGTGCTGATTGGCTCGGCGGAATCGGGCTCATCCGCCCCGTTGGCGATCAGCAACGAAGAATTCGAGCAAATCAAGAAAGCGGTGCGCGGCATTGCCTTCGAATGAACATCCCCAAAATGCATTACGTCGACGGAGCTACAGCGTGAAAGGATTTTCGGTTCTTCTCGGCAGCTTGATATTGGCTGCCGCGTCCATGGCATTCGCTGCCGATCCAGCCTTCAAGGATTACACCGTCACGCCAGTTTTCAACGGCCCCAACCATAAGCTGGTGCCGCAAGAAAACAGCAGCCTTATGATGGATCAGGCACGGGTGCAAGCCCTGAAAGGCAAGGTCAACTTCGCCGGCCATTACATCCTGCACAGGCTCGGCTGTGGCGGCAGCGCCATTTGTGGCGAAGTGCTGGATGCTCAGACTGGGGAAGTCGTTGGCGGTCTGCCCAATGCTTATTATGGCAGCACCTTCGGCATGGCCTATCAGCCCGACAGCCGCATGATCATCGTGTCCGGCATCACGCTCGACGGTGAAGAAGATGCGCAGGGGAATGCGTTGGAAAGTGGTAATCGGGAGCGTTACTACGAGTTTGTGAACAATGAGTTTCGGCTGCTGAGCATGACCGATGTGGAATCGTCGCCGATGGATGAGGAGTGAGTGGATGAACCGTCTTCTCGCGGGCAGCCTTAAGCGGATGATGATTGTCATGAGCCTGTCAGCTTCAGCCAATGCCTTGTCTGAAAATATTCAGATCGTGGGGGTTGGCGGGCACTTAGTGACGCTGAAGGACAAGACATGGGGCAGGCCTGCTGCGGAGTCGGCGGTTGCCTCGTTTACCGCCAATGGAAAAACGTTTCCCCTCTATGTACCCGCGGTGGGTACTGAAACGCATGAGGCTTGGTTAAGTCCCGACAAGAAAACATTGCTCCTCCTTCAGACTCTGTATGGCGTTGTCATTGGTCAGGAGGGTGAAGAAATCCCGACAGAGGAAACGGGTTGCGGGGTCATTTCGATGGAGACCGGTTGCGTGCTCAGTCAGCCTGCAGCCAGGTTTTGCTACGGCAAGTGGGAGGGCAATCGGTGGATTTCCGGGGAAGAGGATGCGCCTGACCTCGTCATGCAGACGCCGTCTCCAAAGGACTTATTGAAGCAGGTCTCAAATATTGAGATGCCGCAATCTCGCGTGGAAGAACTCACATTCAATCTTCGCACTATAAGTCCAGAGTCCTACATGGCTTGTCACCCACCGGCGCGCAATGTTCAAGCTTTCAACGACTTGGCCTTCTATTTGGCCGAGGGCGGTAGAGATGAGCTGGCGCTGAAGTTTTATCGCGGCGTTGAGGCCGTTGGTAAACGCACGGTACTGATGTTGAACATTGCCGACTCGCTCTGGCGCCTTGATCGCAAAGATGAAGCGCAGCGCTATTACAGCCAGTACCGCAACGCGATGAGCGCCGACGGCAAGGCGCAGAAAATACCTCAGCGTGTCGTTGAGCGATCCGTCATTCAGGGAGTGAAAAATTGAACATGTTTGCGCGTTTTATCGCGTTGTCCTTTGGATGCCTGTTTGCCTCCTGCGCGATGGCCGAGGACGACTGCAAAGAAATCACCGTGAGCGCCCAGGTCGATCGGTGCGTGGAGGCAGCCCGGAAGGAAGCCGACACGCAACTCAATGCCAGCTACAAGAAACTGCTGGGACGCTTTGAGGCTCAACAACGGCGCGACCCTGAGCAGGGCAAGGCACTGGTCGCCATGGCCAGAGAATCTCAGCGCGCCTGGATCAAGCTACGCGACACCACATGCCCGCTTGAAGCCACGGAAATCGAGCCTGGGGTGGCAGCGCATGTCACGACGATCAACAACTGCATGGCCAGACTGAGTCTGGAACGTGCTGCTTACTTGGACACAATCGTCGCTGATGAGCCGGGTAATGTGGTCGATCTCAACAAGGTGTACCTGTCCGGCTCCCAGCGCTTCGGCGATGTCGTGGCACGTTATGTCAGCACTTTTGGCAGCCCATGTCTGACGGTGCAGATACTTGCACCCAACGTGGGTTGGAGAGTGCTTTCGTCCAAGCGGTTTTGCAGTTTCGAGGGCAAGGCATTTTGGACGGACTATGCCGATGCCGGGTTTGAGGATCATGCGTTTGCCGATGATGGATTGCACGTGACGCTCAGTTTGACGGAGCTTCGTGGGCTCGGAGAGAAGCGCCTCGCTTGTGTGATTCCGATCAAGAACGAGCAAATCAAAGAGCTGAAGTGCAGCGCGCTTGAGCCTGGGGCATAACAGGCCCGAATCGTTTGCTGATACCCATGAAACCGCTAAAGGGATGTTCGGTTTGAAATTTTCGTCTGCATTGTTTTCCGCGTTGCTCGCTTTCGTTCCTCTGGCGGCTCATAGCGAGGTCACGACCGAGGTTTTTTGCTTCCGATCCCACGAAGGCAAGCCCATAAATTTCGAGTTCAGAACCTATTACGATTCTGTCGCCAAGTGGAGCGGTGCTGGCGTCAAGTACAGCAAGTCGAAGAAGGCCATCACTTTGGTTCATCGCAATACTGAACAAGAAGAACTCGTGTATGGCCGGCCCTACCAGTACACGACAACTTGGGTTGAAGTAGTTGATGGCGCACTGACAGGTGAGTATCAGATGGTCACTCAGGGTGGCCGGGTTGATGCGATGTCGTATACGAATTACAAATCCGCAAAGAAGTATTCGTTTGAAAACGATTACAACGTGGATTCGAAACCTGAAACAGGTTGCCAATGGTGAGGCAGGGAATATTCAGGAAGGGGACTTAGCGTTCCTTTTTCATATTCAATTAGGGCCGTAAATCAAATGCAGGGAGGCAGTTTGAAAAAAATAGGCTTGATCGCGTTATTGCTGTGTTCTTTCTCTGTGGCGGCGGGGCCAATGTTCCCGTCCCTCAAGTCCTGCATGGACGCTGACAGCGATTGCGCATTGGCGCTGAGAGACAACGTTCTTGTGGACGCCAAATCCGGACAGCGTCTTTCAGAGGAGGCGGAATCAGCCGGGGCAATGAGTGGTTTCTGGCTGTATCGAGATGGCGAGCGTTACATCCTGGCGAACGAAAATTACTCCCAGGCAAAGTCGCGCCGTTGGTTGGTTTTTACCTACAACAGCGGGACAGTAGTTCTCGACGGCGCCTATATCTTCTCGATAGACATTAATCCGAATACCGGACCCTACTGGCACGGCTACGACTGTCGAGGTGATGCCAAACCGTTCGCCGTGCCAACGAAAGAACCCTTCAGTGACGTTGCCTTGGAGGCGTTGTGCGGTGGTGCTGAAGGCTGGGTCGTCTCAGGGAAGGATAAGGTCGTGCCCGTATCCGCCAAGGGGCTGGCCGTGAGTGTGCCTGTTTATCACGCCCGCATCCGTGACGGTTCAGCGACGTACCTGTTTACTGAAAGCGATGTTCCGGATCTTTCGAAACTGGTGTGTTTGTCCAATTGCGCCGATGTCACTCAAACAGCAGAACGCGTTTCGCAAGAAACAGCGCCATTGCAGGGCGGACGGGAGGGGACGTTGTGCTCGGATAACGAAGATATTTACTTCAGTTGCCCGCTGCAGGGTGGCAAGACGGTTTCCATTTGTGCGCGAGGGAACAGCAAACCCACGGTCGGTTCTGTTCAGTACCGTTACGGCGTGCCGGGCAAAATAGAAATGAGCTATCCGAAGACGGCTTTGCCGCCCAAGGGCAAATTCTTTGTTGTGGATGCGTCGGAAGGCAGCGTGAACCTGAACATCATCAAGTTCAAAAGCGGTGTTTACACCTACCTCGTTAATCAGGCGTTCGTCAGTTATCTCTCTGTACTCAAGGGCGACAAGGTCGTATTTCGACAGTCCTGTAATGCGGGTGGTGATGCGTACATCCACCGCGCAGCGATTTTCGGGTTGGAGACACGTCCAAAAAGTGCGGAGGATTTTCGCTAGTCGTTGTTGTTGAGGATCAGAAAAGGGGACTTAACGTCCCCTTTTTTCATCCGCAAATCTCGCTACGGCTTGGCCGCCACGCTTCGCACTTCTATCTGGTCGAGTGTCCCTTCCACCATCAATCTCACGCCGTCCGCCATTCTGCTCAGGGCGAGTGCAACCGAGCGGCGGGAGCCGTGGAGGTCGTCGGCGAGGTCGCAGGCGATGACGCTGATGGACAGGAGGTCTTCGGAGGCGTTGGCCATGAGGGCTTCGGCATCGGTGCCGGGGGAGAGTTTGAAGAGGCCGTTCTCACGTTTGGGGTGTGGTTCGACGGCTGGTTTGAAATGGTGGTCGAGGGCGCGCTCGGCGGCTTCGTGGAATTTCTTTGATTCCAGAGATTCGTAGGGTGAAATATCCGGGTTTTCTGGGGGATTGGGTGTTGGTTTGATCATAGGTATTTTCCGAGTTATGGAGCCAACACCGTTTCGCTTGCTTCGAAAGGGTGGCAGCTGTGTATAGGTGTGCAAGACCGGACTCGGAAACCGGCAGACCCGAAGGCCTCCCATACACAGCCGCCATAACAGTTCGCGAGCATAGGAAAACACTCGGCGAATAGCCATAACTGAATGCATGACGAGTCTGGACTTGCACGTCCGAGTCACCGATTTTGCGGCGACCCACAGAGCCTATCCCCACCGCACCAACTCGCCTAGTTCACGGACAGCACCGCACTTTGCAGGAAATTTCCCATAGATTCGCAGGGCGGAAGATCAAAAGATCGCAGCCTTCGGCAGCTCCTACAGGGATGTGTTTCAACAGGTGTAGGACGTTGGGTGTGGAATCGTGACTTGGCGGTCATCGTGCGGGAAATTGGCTGTATCCTCTTCCAATAGCGTCAGATACTGGCGTTATCGTCCGAATCCCTTACACTGCCCCGGCCGTTCATTTTCCTTTTGAGGCTGTGCGCATGAAATTTCGTTTTCTTCTGTGGATGATGGGTTTGTTGATGGGCAAGGCCAGCCGGACAAATCCTGCGTTCCAGCAGCAGTTGGGTGACAAGGATCTGGTGTTTCAGCTGCAGACGCTGGACGGGAAAGTGGCGCGGCATTTTGTGGTCAAGGATCAGCGCATCACCAGCAAGTCTGGCGTGGTGGCGGAGCCGGCGTTTGCGATTGCGTTTAAAGATGCCGGTTATGGCTTTGCGACAATGCAGGCGAAGAACAAGCAGTTGGCGTTCATGCAGGGGATTCAGGACAAGTCGATCCAGTTGAAGGGTAATCCGGCGCTGGTGATGTGGTTTCAGGGGTTGATGAAGTATTTGAAGCCGAGGAAGGCAAAGCCTAAGGCTTGAGCCGAGTCTGGATGAGAAGAGCTTTTGTGGCGAGGGAGCTTGCTCCCGCTGGGCTGCGGAGCGGCCCCAAATCCTGAAAGCCGAGTTTTGCCTGACACACCCTGCCGGCTGGTTTTGCGACGGCTGCGCAGTCGAGCGGGAGCAAGCTCCCTCGCCACAGGGGTTGCGATGAGTCAGTTGGACCGAGGTAGATCCATCGCGAGCAGGCTCGCTCCCACAGGGATTTGTGTAAATCCTGGGGAGCGGGCCTGTTTCGTTTTAGCCCTGGCTGAACTGCGAGGCCAGTTCGCGCAGCAGGACTTCGGCTTCGAGCACTTTGCTGACGACGTCGTTAGCTTTATCGCGGGTCAGGCCGACGCGTTCGAGCAGTGCATCCGGAATGTCTTCATCCGGCCCGGAGCCAATGCCACGACTACGCAGCAGGCGTACGGCCAGGCAGACGAGGTTCGGGTATTCGGCGTAGGCACCGTCGTAGCTCGGGTCGTGCTGGAAGCGCAGGGCGGTGGCCAGTTCATCGGGCATGTCCCAGTAGCGCATCAGCCACGAGCCGATCTGTTCGCGGCTGATACCGAGCAGGTGTTGCTCGATGTAGCTGTGGCACAGGTGCGGGTTGACCTCCAGGTGGCGGCAGATCAGCGAGAAGTGCGGTGGGAACACGTGGGCCAGCAGCAGGTAACCGAAGTTGTGCAGCAGACCGGCGAGGTAGGTCAGGCCGGCTTCCGGGCGCTGGGCGCGCGGCATGGCGCGGGTCAGGCCTTCGATGACGGCGGCGGTGTAGATTGATTGCTGCCAGTACGGCGTGGTGTGTTGCGGGTGGTCTTTGGGCAGGCTCAGGGTCTTGCCGAGGGCCAGGCCCAGCGCGAGGTTGATCACCAGATCGAAGCCCAGTACGCGGACGATCGCGTCTTCCACCGAACGAATCTTGCCCGGCGAGGCGTAGTACGGCGACGCCGCCCAGCTCACCACTTGCGCGGCCAGCGCCGGGTCGGTTTCAACGACGCCGGTGATGTCGTCGATGGTGGCGTTCGGATCAACGCGCAGCTTGATGATTTTTTGCGCGGTTTCGGCTAGCGGTGGAATCTCGATGGTCGCTTCCAGACGCTGCTGAATGCGCCGCGCGGTGAACGCCTGCACGGCCTGGGTGATTTCCTCGCGGTCATCGTCCGGGCGGTCGAGGTTGGGGCGGATGCTGCTCAGGGCTTCGCCGAAGTTGGCGGCGCTGGCTTTGGTCAGCATCGACTTGAAGTCTTCGCTGCTGATTTCCAGCAGCAGGCCCGGCTCGCCGGAGTTGATCAGCAGCTTCGGCTCGCGCAGCAGGCTCTCTTCGTAGAGGCACGGCGAACTGGTCAGCGCCGGCAGGCCCGGCAGCAGGCTCAGGTTGTGTTTGCCGAGCATCTTTTCCAGACGCTCGGTGGACACGGCAGTCAGGCGGCGGCCGGTCAGTTCGGCGAGACGGTTAAGGTCCAGCAACTGGCTCTGCGGAAACAGCACCATCAGCGCGCCCACGGCGTCGTCGAGCAACACGGCTTGTACCTTGCGCGAGGCATTGAGGCCGTGGTGGTCGAGCACTTCTTCGTAGGCGATCCCCAGCTTGCCGAGCAGCAGCCGAATTACAGACGGCGCGTGCGGGAGTTCGGGGGCGAGAGCTGCGTCAGTCATGGTCTGTATCCGTTTTTGAAACAATGGCAGGAGTATAACCAGCTCTGTAGGAACGATCCTGCACAAACTGCGACGGTGCTCACACTTGGCCGTATTGCTGCCCATGCCGCAGCCAACGGTCAAGCAATGGGCTGACGTGAGTCGGCCAGCGCTCCAGCAAAGCCTGGGCGGCATCGCGCACGGCGGGCAATAAATCGGCGTCACGCATCAGGTCGGCGACCTTGAATTGCAGCAGGCCGGTCTGGCGGGTGCCGAGCATTTCCCCGGGGCCGCGCAGTTCGAGGTCCTTTTCGGCGATGACGAAACCATCGTTGGTCTCGCGCATGATGCCCAGGCGCTGGCGACCGATCTGCGACAGCGGCGGATGGTAAAGCAGCACGCAGTGGCTGGCGGCGCTGCCCCGACCGACGCGACCGCGCAACTGGTGCAGCTGCGCGAGGCCGAGACGCTCGGGGTTTTCGATGATCATCAGACTGGCGTTGGGCACGTCGACGCCGACTTCGATAACGGTGGTAGCGACCAGCAGTTGCAGGTTGCCAGCCTTGAACTCGGCCATCACCGCAGCCTTTTCGACCGGTTTCATTCGGCCGTGAATCAGCCCGACCTTCAATTCGCCGAGGGCGGCGGTGAGATCCTCGAAAGTGGTCTCGGCAGCCTGGCAGGTCAGCTCTTCGGATTCTTCGATCAGCGTGCACACCCAATAGGCCTGACGCCCCTCGGCGCAGGCGCTGCGCACTCGTTCGATGACTTCGACGCGGCGCGTGTCGGTGACCAGCACGGTGTTGACCGGGGTTCGCCCGGGCGGCAGCTCGTCGAGGATCGAGGTGTCGAGGTCTGCGTAGGCGCTCATCGCCAGCGTTCGCGGAATCGGCGTGGCGGTCATGATCAGTTGATGCGGGCACATGCGCCCGCCGACGCCTTTCTGCCGCAGCGCCAGACGCTGTTGCACGCCGAAGCGGTGCTGTTCGTCGATGATCACCAGCGCGAGGTTCTTGAACTGTACTTCGTCCTGAAACAGCGCGTGGGTGCCGACCACCATTGGCGTGCCGCTGGCGATCTGTTCCAGCGCGGCGACGCGGTTCTTGCCCTTGAGCTTGCCGGCCAGCCACGCGACTTCGATGCCCAGCGGTTCGAGCCAGCGCTTGAAAGTAATGAAGTGTTGTTCGGCGAGGATCTCGGTCGGCGCCATCAGCGCGACCTGATAACCAGCCTCCAGCGCTTGCAGTGCAGCGAGGGCGGCAACCACGGTTTTGCCCGCGCCCACGTCGCCCTGAATCAGACGCAGCATCGGTTCGTGCTGGCTGAGGTCGTAGGCGATTTCGTTGCCGACGCGCTGTTGCGCGCCGGTCGGGTTGAAGCCGAGGTTTTTCAGGTATTTCGGTGGCAGCTTGGTCGCTTTCGGCATGGCCGGCGCGCGCAATGAACGCATGCTTTCGCGCAGACGTTGTTGCGACAGCTGATGCGTGAGCAGTTCTTCGAAAGCCAGACGATGCTGGGCCCAGTGATGGCCGAGGGCGAGTTCATCGACGTCGGCATCGGCGGGCGGATTGTGCAGGTAGCGGATCGCGTCTGCCAGCGGCGCCAGTTGATAGTCGCGGGCGAGTTCGGTCGGCAGCCAATCGGGCAGGGTGCTGGGCTTGAGCAGGGTCAGGGTCTGCATGCACAACTGGCGCAGGCGCTGCTGGGTCAGGCCCTCGGTGAGCGGGTAGACCGGCGTCAGGGTTTCATCCACTGGCGGCGGTTCGTCGCCGGTGATCGCGCGGTATTCCGGGTGGTAGATTTCCAGGCCTGATGCGCCGGGCCGGGCTTCGCCGTAGCAGCGCACCCGCGTGCCACGCTTGAGGCCTTCTTTCTGCGCGTTGCTGAAATGGTAGAAGCGCAGGCTCAGCCCGCCGGTGCCGTCCTGCAAGCGCACGACCAGACTGCGGCGGCGGCCCATGACCACATCGGCGCCGCTGACGGTGCCTTCGACCACGGCGTCCTGTCCCGGCCGCAACGCGCCGATCGGCACCACGCGGGTGCGATCCTGATAGCGCAGCGGCAGGTGGAACAGCACGTCCTGCAGATTCTCGAGGCCGACCTTGGCCAGTTTCTCGGCCATGGCCTCGCCGACACCCTTGAGTGCCGTCACCGACACTTGCGACAGCTCCGTCATGACGCTCGCTTAACCGGCCGTAACCGGTGCGGCAGGCTTGGCCACCGAGCACAGGCGAATGGAGTCGGCGAGGATCTCGATGGCTTTCGGCCGCGGGAAGCTCGCGCGCCAGGCGATCGCCACGGTGCGAAACGGCACCGGCGCGGTCAATGGACGCACTTCAATTACGCCGGGGGCGTAGTGATGGCTGTCCACCGCCGACAGCGGCAGGATCGAGATGCCCAGGCCGGACGCGACCATGTGACGAATGGTTTCCAGCGAGCTGGACTCGACCGTGGTGTGCTTGGCGCCGTCGTTGCCCTTGGTCAGGGTCGGGCAGGCCTCGAGCACCTGATCGCGGAAGCAATGGCCTTCACCGAGCAGCAGCAGGCTCTTGTCGTTGAGCAGGCCGGCGTCGATGGATTCTTTCTTGGTCCACGGGTGCTGGGCCGGCATGAGCACATAGAACGGCTCGTCGTACAGCGGCAAAGTCAGCACGTCGGCTTCGTTGAACGGCAGGGCGATGATGATCGCGTCGAGCTCGCCGTTGCGCAGTTTGTCGCGCAGCACGTGGGTGAAGTTCTCTTCGATGTACAACGGCATCTGCGGGGCGACCCGGTGCAGTTGTGGAATCAGGTGCGGGAACAGGTACGGGCCAACGGTGTAGATCGCGCCGACTTTCAGCGGTGCGGTCAGCTGGTTCTTGCCGGCCTGGGCCAGTTCGCGGATGCCCTGGGCCTGCTCCAGCACTTTCTGCGCCTGGGCGACGATGCCTTCGCCGACCGGGGTCAGGCGCACGGCGCTTTTGCTGCGCTCGAAAATCAGCACACCGAGTTCGTCTTCAAGTTTCTTCACGCCCACCGACAGCGTCGGCTGACTGACGTGGCAACGCTCGGCGGCATGGCCGAAGTGCTGCTCTTGGGCGAGGGTAACGATGTAGCGTAATTCTGTGAGGGTCATAGCAAGCGTCCATGAAGATGCGCGCCAAGCATACCGGCTGCAATCGATAGACGCACGTTATCAGACTGCGGGCTGAGTGCGACACTGGCCAAGGTCGGTTTGCCGTTCGTGATAAGGCGAAAAG
>NZ_JAADJI010000010.1:0-320372 GCF_036283065.1 Pseudomonas moraviensis subsp. stanleyae | reverse complement strand
GGAAATGTGTCTGCTTGATTTCTATGCAACGGCCCGGGGCATGGCTATTATGCGGGCCTCATTGTGAGGCGAAACCTGCATGTTGACGTTGTTGAATCTTCTGAAGGATGGACGATTCCATTCCGGACAGGATCTGGGGATGGCCCTGGGAATTAGCCGAAGCGCTGTATGGAAGCAGCTGCAGCAGCTTGAAGCTGAACTTGGCCTGTCGATCCATAAAGTTCGCGGTCGCGGGTATCAGTTATCCGCGCCTCTGACGTTGCTTGATCCCGTGGAAATAACCAGAAGATCGCCTCAATGGCCGGTAATTGTGTTCGATTCTGTCGATTCAACCAATGCCGAGGCTTTGCGCTCCATTAACAAGGGGGTTCTCGCTCCGTTTTTGGTGCTGTCGGAGCGACAGTTGGCTGGGCGCGGTCGTCGAGGTCGTAAGTGGGTGAGCCCATTTGCGGAAAACCTTTATTACAGTCTTGTGCTCCGTATCGAAGGCGGCATGCGTCAGCTTGAAGGGTTGAGCCTTATTGTTGGCTTGGCGGTAATGCATACCCTGCGAAGCAACGGCGTGCCGACAGCTGGTTTGAAATGGCCCAACGATGTGTTGGTGGGCAACAGGAAAATAGCCGGCATCCTGCTCGAGCTCGTCGGAGATCCGGCGGATGTATGTCATGTTGTATTAGGCATAGGAATCAACGTGAATATGCAGGTTGCTGATGAGGTAGACCAGCAATGGACCTCTATAAAGCTTGAGTCAGGTAAGTCCTGCGATCGCAATGCTCTGGTGGCGGAGTTGAGTAATCAACTCGAGGCTTATATCCATAAGCATCAGCTTGAGGGGTTCGCAAGTCTGCAAGAGGAATGGGCGGAAAATCATCTGTGGCAGGGTCGGTTCGTTTCGTTGATCGCGGGTAATAGCCATATCGATGGGATCGTGCTCGGTATTGATAGACAAGGCGGGTTGCGCTTGAGCGTGGATGGCGTTGAAAAAGTTTTTAGTGGCGGAGAGCTCAGCCTGAGGTTGCGTGATGATTCTTGAGCTTGACTGCGGCAACAGCTTTATAAAATGGCGCGTGCTGGATGCCTTGGCGAGCGGCGTAGTCTCGGAAGGAGTTGTAGATTCCAATCAGGCTTTGATTGAGGGGCTGCGGATCATAAAGTCGCTTTCATTGCGCAACTGTCGTTTGGTGAGCGTCAGGACTAATGAGGAGACTGGCGCGTTAATCGAGCTTATTGAGCGCGAGTTCGGTATTCCTATCGTGAGCGCGAAACCCGCTCGCGAGATGTCCGGTGTTCGAAACGGCTATGAAGATTATGAGCGTCTAGGTCTCGATCGTTGGCTGGCAATGCTTGGCGGCTTTCACTTGGCTGCCGGGAATGCTTGTCTGGTTCTAGACTTCGGTACGGCCGTGACTGCCGACTTTGTTGCTGCTGATGGTGCGCATCTCGGTGGCTTCATTTGTCCTGGCATGCCTTTGATGCGAAACCAGCTGCGCACCCACACGCGTAAAATTCGCTATGGCGATGAGGCGGCGGAGCGGGCCCTATCCAGCCATGTGCCGGGCCGGACCACCGTTGAGGCGGTGGAGCGCGGTTGTTCTCTGATGCTGAGGGGCTTCGTTCTCACTCAATTAGAGCTGGCTCGAGCATATTGGGGCGAAAACTTCATGGTCTTCATCACGGGAGGGGATGCCGAGTTGGTGGATGGCGTCGTGCCTGAGGCCAGGGTTGTGCCCGACTTGGTTTTTGTCGGCCTGGCGATGGCGTGCCCCTTGTCCTGAGGTTTATATGCGTTGGTTATTCCTGCTCCTTGTAGTTCTCAATGTTTTTTACTATGTCTGGCATCAGCAGGAAGCGCCCTTGCGAGCCAAAGACGTGACACCTCTGAATTTATATCGTGGTTCGCAGCAGGATATTCGTTTGCTGAGCGAAACAGCCAGTGATGGGCGCAGAGTGGAGGCAGCTCCGCGTCAACAGTGTCTGTTCCTCGGTGGATTTTCTGATGAGGATTTGATTGCGAGGTTGCAGCAGCGTCTGTCGGCGATGAGGGTCGATGTGCAATCCGTGCCGAAAGACGCTGCTGGAAGTGGTTACTGGTTGGCAGTTACGCCGGACGGCCAGCGTTTGGTGGGCGATCAGCAGTTGCAAAACCTTTCCAAGGAATTCAAAGAGTTAAAACATAAAATAATGCTGTGCGAAGGGGTTGCACCTACTCAATAGTTTGCATAGAATGGCGCCCGCTCCACAGCGAACACCCTGATCGGGATTCAAAGTGAAGCGTGTCAACGCAGCTAACCTCAGGTTTTTAAATGAGAAAATGCTTGACAGGGGTTTGGCATGATATAGAATGCCGGCCTGATTAGGAGGGGTTCCCGAGCGGCCAAAGGGATCAGACTGTAAATCTGACGTCTACGACTTCGAAGGTTCGAATCCTTCTCCCTCCACCAGATTTAAGCGTGAGCTGCAGGCTCCGCGGGTATAGTTTAGTGGTAGAACCTCAGCCTTCCAAGCTGATGATGCGGGTTCGATTCCCGCTACCCGCTCCAAGTTTGCAGGTTGTGCAAAGGGTTTTGCTCTTGTAGCTCAGTTGGTAGAGCACACCCTTGGTAAGGGTGAGGTCAGCGGTTCAAATCCGCTCAAGAGCTCCATATAACAAGGCAGATATGAAAATATCTGCCTTTGTTTTAATGGTTGATATTGTTTGTCTAATTTCTTCTGTAGAGGGTGATATCGATGGCTAAGGAAAAATTTGATCGTTCCCTGCCCCACGTCAACGTTGGGACCATTGGTCACGTTGACCACGGTAAAACCACTCTGACTGCTGCTCTGACTCGCGTTTGCTCCGAGGTTTTCGGTTCTGCAATCGTTGACTTCGACAAGATCGACAGTGCACCGGAAGAAAAAGCTCGCGGTATCACCATCAACACCGCACACGTTGAGTACAACTCGAAGATCCGTCACTACGCTCACGTTGACTGCCCAGGTCACGCTGACTATGTGAAGAACATGATCACCGGTGCTGCTCAAATGGACGGCGCTATCCTGGTTTGCTCGGCCGCTGATGGTCCGATGCCACAAACCCGTGAGCACATCCTGCTGTCCCGTCAGGTTGGCGTTCCGTACATCGTGGTCTTCCTGAACAAGGCTGACCTGGTAGACGACGCTGAGCTGCTGGAACTGGTTGAGATGGAAGTTCGCGACCTGCTGTCCACCTACGACTTCCCGGGCGATGACACTCCAATCATCATCGGTTCGGCTCGTATGGCGCTGGAAGGCAAAGACGACAACGAAATGGGCACTACCGCTGTCAAGAAGCTGGTAGAGACTCTGGATGCCTACATCCCAGAGCCAGTTCGTATGATCGACAAGCCGTTCCTGATGCCAATCGAAGACGTATTCTCGATCTCTGGTCGCGGTACTGTTGTGACTGGTCGTATCGAGCGCGGTATCGTTCGCGTCCAGGATCCGCTGGAAATCGTTGGTCTGCGTGACACCACCGTTACTACTTGCACCGGTGTTGAAATGTTCCGCAAGCTGCTCGACGAAGGTCGTGCTGGCGAGAACTGCGGCGTTCTGCTGCGTGGTACCAAGCGTGACGACGTTGAGCGTGGCCAGGTTCTGGTCAAGCCAGGTTCGGTCAAGCCGCACACCAAGTTCACCGCAGAAGTTTACGTTCTGAGCAAGGAAGAAGGCGGCCGTCACACTCCGTTCTTCAAGGGCTACCGTCCACAGTTCTACTTCCGTACTACTGACGTGACTGGTAACTGCGAGCTGCCAGAGGGCGTTGAAATGGTAATGCCAGGTGACAACATTCAGATGACTGTTACCCTGATCAAAACCATCGCGATGGAAGACGGTCTGCGTTTCGCTATCCGTGAAGGCGGTCGTACCGTCGGCGCTGGCGTCGTAGCCAAAATCATCGAATAAGCGGTTGTAATGTATTTTTCAGGCCGGCATAATGGTCGGCCTGATTTTGTTTTAGGTCAGTAGCTCAATTGGCAGAGCGACGGTCTCCAAAACCGTAGGTTGGGGGTTCGATTCCCTCCTGACCTGCCAGATTCACTCGGTGTGTCTGGCTTTCTTTTCACAGGATCTTCATAGATGACTCCTAAAGCTGAAGCTCAAGGCTCTCGCTTCGATCTGCTCAAGTGGCTTGTAGTAGTCGCTTTGGTGGTTGTTGGCGTTGTTGGCAATCAGTATTACGCTGCTTCGCCGATCCTGTACCGTGTACTTGCGTTGCTTGCCATCGCTGCTGTAGCTGCCTTTGTAGGCCTGCAAACTGCGAAGGGCAAGTCTTTCTTTGTACTGGTTAAGGAAGCTCGCACCGAGATTCGTAAAGTCGTGTGGCCAACTCGCCAAGAAACCACGCAGACCACGCTGATTGTCGTGGCTGTTGTTCTGGTTATGGCGTTGCTGTTGTGGGGGCTTGATTCCCTGCTCGGCTGGCTTGTTTCCTTGATTGTCGGCTAAGGGTGTCCCGTGGCTAAGCGTTGGTATGTTGTGCATGCTTACTCGGGTTACGAGAAGCATGTGATGCGCTCGCTGATCGAGCGCGTAAAGCTGGCTGGCATGGAAGATGGCTTCGGCGAGATTCTGGTTCCCACTGAAGAAGTGGTTGAGATGCGTAACGGCCAGAAGCGCAAAAGCGAGCGGAAGTTCTTTCCTGGCTATGTGCTGGTCCAGATGGATATGAATGAGGGTACTTGGCACTTGGTCAAGGATACTCCTCGGGTGATGGGTTTCATCGGCGGTACCGCTGACAAGCCTGCGCCAATTACCGATAAAGAGGCAGAAGCGATTCTGCGTCGTGTTGCTGACGGTAGCGACAAGCCTAAGCCGAAGACGTTGTTCGAGCCAGGTGAGACGGTACGTGTCAATGACGGTCCATTCGCTGATTTCAATGGCGTTGTGGAAGAAGTTAACTACGAAAAGAGCCGGATCCAAGTGGCGGTGCTCATTTTCGGTCGCTCTACTCCGGTGGAGCTCGAGTTCAGTCAGGTCGAGAAGGTCTAACTGGACAAGCAATCCCAACCCCGCAGCCTTAGGCTGTGGGGTTTTGTCGTCACTGGGATAAACGCGCAAGTAACCGGGGAGCCTTTCGAGGCGTTCGAACCCGTAATTGGAGTGCCTCATGGCCAAGAAGATTACCGCTTACATCAAGCTTCAAGTGAAGGCCGCTCAGGCTAACCCAAGTCCACCGGTTGGTCCTGCCCTGGGTCAGCACGGCGTGAACATCATGGAATTCTGCAAGGCTTTCAACGCCCGTACCCAGGGTCTTGAGCCAGGTCTGCCGACTCCAGTGATCATCACTGTCTATAGCGACCGTAGCTTCACTTTCGAAACCAAATCCACCCCTGCTTCGGTTCTGCTGAAGAAGGCGGCTGGTCTGACCAGCGGTTCCGCTCGTCCGAACACCGTTAAGGTTGGCACCGTTACCCGTGCTCAGCTGGAAGAAATCGCGAAAACCAAAAACGCGGATCTGACTGCAGCTGATATGGATGCAGCCGTGCGTACTATCGCCGGTTCTGCTCGTAGCATGGGCCTTAACGTGGAGGGTGTGTAATGGCTAAGCTGACCAAGCGTCAAAAGGCTATCGCCGGCAAAATCGAAGCAGGCAAGGCCTACAACATTGTAGACGCCGCTGCTCTGCTGGCCGAGCTGTCGACTGTCAAGTTCAGCGAGTCGTTCGACGTTGCTGTAAATCTGGGTGTAGACCCGCGTAAATCCGACCAGGTTGTTCGTAGCGCTACTGTGCTGCCACACGGCACTGGCAAGACCGTTCGCGTAGCTGTGTTCACCCAGGGTCCAGCTGCTGAGGCCGCTCTGGCTGCCGGCGCTGACCGTGTAGGTATGGACGACCTGGCTGCCGAAATGAAAGGCGGCGACCTGAACTATGACGTAGTGATCGCATCCCCGGATGCCATGCGCGTTGTAGGTCAGTTGGGTCAGATCCTCGGTCCACGTGGCCTGATGCCTAACCCGAAAGTCGGCACCGTAACTCCAGACGTAGCCAACGCGGTTAAAAACGCCAAGGCTGGTCAGGTTCGTTATCGCACCGACAAAAACGGCATCATCCACACTTCCGTTGGCAAGATCGGCTTCGACGCCGTCAAGCTGAAGGAAAACGTTGAAGCCCTGATCGCTGATCTGAAGCGTATCAAGCCGGCTTCCTCGAAAGGCATTTACGTCAAGCGCGTTACCCTGAGCACCACCATGGGCCCAGGTCTGGTCATCGACCAGAGCTCGCTCGACGCGTAAGACAAAGGTTGGCGCGGATTGCCGCGCCAATTGAAAGATTGGGGTCCCTGCCTGGCGGGGGCTATCCAAGACCGTAGGCGGCGCAAGCCTTAAACCTCAAGCCTACGCAGATGGTGCTCCCGGTTCCTTACCGAATCAGACACCAAAACGACATTCGGTTCCGATCGAATGAAACGGTAACAAGCAGGAGTTAAACCCGTGGCAATTAATCTCGAAGACAAGAAGGCCATCGTCGCTGAAGTCAACGAGGCTGCCAAAGTCGCTCTGTCCGCTGTCGTGGTTGATGCACGTGGCGTAACAGTAGGCGCAATGACCGGACTCCGTAAAGAGGCTCGTGAAGCTGGCGTTTACGTACGTGTTGTACGTAACACCCTGCTCAAGCGCGCTGTTGCTGACACTCAATACAGTGTCCTCAACGACGTGTTCACCGGCCCGACCCTGATTGCATTCTCCAACGAACATCCGGGCGCTGCTGCCCGTATCTTCAAAGAGTTTGCCAAGGGTCAGGACAAGTTCGAGATCAAGGCAGCTGCGTTCGAGGGCAAGTTCCTCGCAGCTAATCAGATCGACGTACTGGCAACTCTGCCGACCCGTGACGAAGCAATTTCTCAGCTGATGAGCGTGATTCAAGGCGCTACCAGCAAATTGGCTCGTACTCTGGCGGCAATTCGCGACCAGAAAGAAGCTGCCGCAGCCTAAGGCTCGTCACTTCTCGCGTTTTTTGTTTATTTCGATGGTCGCGTAGGCCGTCCCCCAATTCAGGAATTGAGTCATGTCTCTGACTAACGAACAAATCATCGAAGCAATCGGCCAGAAATCCGTAGTGGAAATCGTTGAGCTGATCAAAGCGATGGAAGAAACCTTCGGCGTTACCGCTGCTGCCGCTTCGGCTGGTCCAGCTGCTGCTGCCGCTGTTGTTGAAGAGCAAACCGAGTTCAACGTTGTTCTGCTGGAAGCTGGCGAGAAGAAGGTTAACGTGATCAAGGCAGTTCGCGAACTGACCGGTCTGGGCCTGAAAGAAGCCAAAGAGAAAGTAGACGGCGCTCCTCAGGTTGTAGCTGAAGGCGTTTCGAAAGAAGCGGCTGAAGACGCCAAGAAGAAGCTGGAAGAAGCAGGCGCTAAAGTCGAGCTGAAGTAAGCATCGACTTTGCTCCTCCAGCCCGAGCGTCAAGCGACAGGCTGATGGCTGGTGGCTCTTGCCACCGGCCTTTTTCCGTTATTGGCAGCCGACTGGGTCGGTGCCGGTAAAGGCGCTGTAACCACCCGATGCGGTGGCGCAAACCATGGGGTTTGCACGATTTTCTGGCTGCTCCCGTCGGGAGGGGCCAAACAAGCAGGTGACCAAGCTGGGGAACGCTGATGGCTTACTCATATACTGAGAAAAAACGTATCCGCAAGGACTTTAGCAAGTTGCCGGACGTCATGGATGTGCCTTACCTCCTGGCCATCCAGCTGGATTCGTATCGTGAATTCTTGCAAGCGGGAGCGACTAAAGATCAGTTCCGCGACGTGGGCCTGCATGCGGCCTTCAAATCCGTTTTCCCGATCATCAGCTACTCCGGCAATGCTGCGCTGGAGTACGTCGGTTATCGCCTGGGCGAACCGGCATTTGATGTCAAAGAATGCGTATTGCGCGGTGTAACTTTCGCCGTACCTTTGCGGGTAAAAGTGCGCCTGATCATTTTCGACAAAGAATCGTCGAACAAAGCGATCAAGGACATCAAAGAGCAAGAAGTCTACATGGGTGAAATCCCCCTGATGACTGAGAACGGTACCTTCGTAATCAACGGTACCGAGCGTGTTATCGTTTCCCAGCTGCACCGTTCCCCGGGCGTGTTCTTCGACCACGACCGCGGCAAGACGCACAGCTCCGGCAAACTGCTGTACTCGGCTCGCATCATTCCTTACCGCGGCTCGTGGCTGGACTTCGAGTTCGACCCGAAAGACTGCGTCTTCGTGCGTATCGACCGTCGTCGCAAGCTGCCGGCCTCGGTACTGCTGCGCGCACTCGGTTACACCACCGAAGAAGTGCTGGACGCGTTCTACACCACCAACGTATTCCACCTGAGCGGCGAAACCCTCAGCCTGGAACTGGTGCCATCGCGCCTGCGTGGTGAAGTAGCGGTTCTGGATATCCAGGACGAGAAGGGCAAGGTCATCGTTGAGCAGGGCCGCCGTATTACCGCGCGCCACATCAACCAGATCGAAAAAGCCGGTATCAAGACGCTGGATGTGCCACTGGACTACGTTCTGGGCCGTACCACCGCCAAGGCTATCGTGCACCCGGCCACCGGCGAAATCCTGGCTGAATGCAACACCGAGCTGAACACTGAAGTCCTGGCAAAAATCGCCAAGGCTCAGGTCGTTCGCATCGAGACCCTGTACACCAACGACATCGACTGCGGTCCGTTCGTCTCCGACACGCTGAAGATCGACTCCACCAGCAACCAATTGGAAGCGCTGGTCGAGATCTATCGCATGATGCGTCCAGGCGAGCCGCCAACCAAAGACGCTGCCGAAACCCTGTTCAACAACCTGTTCTTCAGCCCTGAGCGTTATGACCTGTCTGCGGTCGGCCGGATGAAGTTCAACCGTCGTATCGGTCGTACCGAGATCGAAGGTTCGGGCGTGCTGTGCAAGGAAGACATCGTCGCGGTACTGAAGACTCTGGTCGACATCCGTAACGGTAAAGGCATCGTCGATGACATCGACCACCTGGGTAACCGTCGTGTTCGCTGCGTAGGCGAAATGGCCGAGAACCAGTTCCGCGTTGGCCTGGTACGTGTTGAGCGTGCGGTCAAAGAGCGTCTGTCGATGGCTGAAAGCGAAGGCCTGATGCCGCAAGACCTGATCAACGCCAAGCCAGTAGCTGCGGCGGTGAAAGAGTTCTTCGGTTCCAGCCAGCTCTCGCAGTTCATGGACCAGAACAACCCGCTGTCCGAGATCACCCACAAGCGTCGTGTCTCCGCACTCGGCCCTGGCGGTCTGACTCGTGAGCGCGCAGGCTTCGAAGTCCGTGACGTACACCCGACTCACTACGGTCGTGTCTGCCCGATTGAAACGCCGGAAGGTCCGAACATCGGTCTGATCAACTTCCTGGCTGCATACGCTCGCACCAACCAGTACGGCTTCCTGGAAAGCCCGTACCGTGTGGTGAAAGAGGGTGTGGTCACCGACGAGATCGTGTTCCTGTCCGCTATCGAAGAAGCCGATCACGTGATCGCGCAGGCTTCGGCGACCATGAACGAGCAGAAAGTCCTGATCGACGAACTGGTAGCCGTACGTCACCTGAACGAATTCACCGTCAAGGCGCCGGAAGACGTCACCTTGATGGACGTTTCGCCGAAGCAGGTTGTCTCGGTTGCAGCGTCGCTGATCCCGTTCCTCGAGCACGACGACGCCAACCGTGCGTTGATGGGTTCGAACATGCAGCGTCAAGCTGTACCGACCCTGCGCGCTGACAAGCCGCTGGTAGGTACCGGCATGGAGCGTAACGTAGCCCGTGACTCCGGCGTTTGCGTCGTGGCTCGTCGTGGTGGCGTGATCGATTCCGTCGACGCCAGCCGTATCGTGGTTCGTGTTGCCGATGACGAAGTTGAAACCGGTGAAGCCGGTGTCGACATCTACAACCTGACCAAATACACCCGCTCGAACCAGAACACTTGCATCAACCAGCGTCCGCTGGTGCGTAAAGGTGATCGCGTTCAGCGTAGCGACATCATGGCCGACGGCCCGTCCACCGACATGGGTGAACTGGCACTGGGTCAGAACATGCGCATCGCGTTCATGGCATGGAACGGCTTCAACTTCGAAGACTCCATCTGCCTGTCCGAGCGCGTGGTTCAGGAAGACCGCTTCACCACGATCCACATTCAGGAACTGACCTGTGTGGCCCGTGACACCAAGCTTGGCCCAGAGGAAATCACTGCGGACATCCCGAACGTGGGTGAAGCCGCACTGAACAAGCTGGACGAAGCCGGTATCGTTTACGTAGGTGCTGAAGTAGGCGCAGGCGACATCCTGGTCGGCAAGGTCACTCCGAAAGGCGAGACCCAACTGACTCCGGAAGAAAAACTGCTGCGTGCGATCTTCGGTGAAAAAGCCAGCGACGTTAAAGACACCTCCCTGCGCGTGCCTACCGGCACCAAAGGTACTGTTATCGACGTACAGGTCTTCACCCGTGACGGCGTTGAGCGTGATGCTCGTGCTCTGTCGATCGAGAAGTCCCAGCTGGACGAGATCCGCAAGGATCTGAACGAAGAGTTCCGCATCGTTGAAGGCGCGACTTTCGAACGTCTGCGTTCCGCTCTGGTAGGCCACAAGGCTGAAGGCGGCGCCGGCCTGAAGAAAGGTCAGGACATCACCGACGAAGTACTCGACGGTCTTGAGCACGGCCAGTGGTTCAAGCTGCGCATGGCTGAAGATGCTCTGAACGAGCAGCTCGAGAAGGCTCAGGCCTACATCGTTGATCGCCGCCGTCTGCTGGACGACAAATTCGAAGACAAGAAGCGCAAACTGCAGCAGGGCGATGACCTGGCTCCAGGCGTGCTGAAAATCGTCAAGGTTTACCTGGCAATCCGTCGCCGCATCCAGCCGGGCGACAAGATGGCCGGTCGTCACGGTAACAAGGGTGTGGTCTCCGTGATCATGCCGGTTGAAGACATGCCGCACGATGCCAATGGCACCCCGGTCGACGTGGTCCTCAACCCGCTGGGCGTACCTTCGCGTATGAACGTTGGTCAGATCCTTGAAACCCACCTGGGCCTCGCGGCCAAAGGTCTGGGCGAGAAGATCAACCGGATGGTCGAAGAGCAGCGTAAAGTGGCTGAGCTGCGCACCTTCCTGGACGAGATCTACAACCAGATCGGCGGTCGTAACGAAGATCTGGACAGCTTCTCCGATCAGGAAATCCTCGATCTGGCGAACAACCTGCGTGGCGGCGTTCCAATGGCCACCCCAGTGTTCGACGGCGCCAAGGAAAGCGAAATCAAGGCCATGCTGAAACTGGCAGACCTGCCGGAAAGCGGCCAGATGCAGCTGACCGACGGCCGTACCGGCAACAAGTTCGAGCGTCCAGTTACCGTTGGCTACATGTACATGCTGAAGCTGAACCACTTGGTAGACGACAAGATGCACGCGCGTTCTACCGGTTCTTACAGCCTGGTTACCCAGCAGCCGCTGGGTGGTAAGGCGCAGTTCGGTGGTCAGCGTTTCGGGGAGATGGAGGTCTGGGCACTGGAAGCATACGGTGCTGCTTACACTCTGCAAGAAATGCTCACAGTGAAGTCGGACGATGTGAACGGCCGTACCAAGATGTACAAGAACATCGTGGATGGCGATCACCGTATGGAGCCGGGCATGCCCGAGTCCTTCAACGTGTTGATCAAGGAAATTCGTTCCCTCGGCATCGATATCGATCTGGAAACCGAATAACACGTGACGCGAATCGAGAGCGGGGCAGGATTGCCCGCTCTCTGCTCCGCCAGGAGGAAAGGCCTTGAAAGACCTACTGAATTTGCTGAAAAACCAGGGTCAAGTCGAAGAGTTCGACGCCATCCGTATCGGATTGGCCTCGCCGGAGATGATCCGTTCGTGGTCGTTCGGTGAAGTTAAAAAGCCGGAAACCATCAACTACCGTACGTTCAAGCCTGAGCGTGACGGTCTGTTCTGCGCCAAGATCTTTGGCCCGGTAAAGGATTACGAGTGCCTGTGCGGTAAGTACAAGCGCTTGAAGCACCGTGGTGTGATCTGTGAGAAGTGCGGCGTTGAAGTCGCGCTGGCCAAGGTTCGTCGTGAGCGCATGGCGCACATCGAACTGGCTTCGCCGGTTGCCCACATCTGGTTCCTGAAGTCGCTGCCGTCGCGTATCGGCCTGCTGATGGACATGACCCTGCGTGATATCGAACGCGTTCTCTACTTCGAGAGCTATGTCGTTATCGATCCGGGCATGACCACCCTTGAAAAAGGTCAGCTGCTGAACGACGAGCAGTATTTCGAAGCGCTGGAAGAGTTCGGTGACGATTTCGACGCCCGCATGGGTGCCGAAGCTGTCCGTGAACTGCTGCACGCTATCGACCTGGAACACGAGATTGGCCGTCTGCGCGAAGAGATTCCGCAAACCAACTCGGAAACCAAGATCAAGAAGCTGTCCAAGCGTCTGAAGTTGATGGAAGCCTTCCAGGGTTCCGGCAACCTGCCAGAGTGGATGGTGCTGACCGTTCTGCCGGTTCTGCCGCCAGATCTGCGTCCACTGGTCCCGTTGGATGGCGGTCGTTTCGCGACTTCCGACCTCAACGATCTGTATCGTCGAGTGATCAACCGTAACAACCGTTTGAAGCGCCTGCTGGATCTGTCCGCTCCGGACATCATCGTGCGCAACGAAAAGCGTATGTTGCAGGAAGCGGTCGATGCTCTGCTCGACAACGGTCGTCGTGGCCGTGCTATCACCGGTTCCAACAAGCGTCCTCTGAAATCCCTGGCTGACATGATCAAGGGTAAGCAAGGTCGTTTCCGTCAGAACTTGCTCGGTAAGCGTGTTGACTACTCCGGTCGTTCGGTAATTACCGTAGGCCCGACCCTGCGTCTGCACCAGTGCGGTCTGCCGAAGAAGATGGCTCTCGAGCTGTTCAAGCCGTTCATTTTCGGCAAGCTGGAAATGCGTGGTCTGGCGACCACCATCAAAGCCGCCAAGAAAATGGTCGAGCGCGAGCTGCCAGAGGTTTGGGACGTTCTCGCTGAAGTGATTCGCGAACACCCGGTCCTGCTCAACCGTGCACCGACCCTTCACCGTCTGGGTATCCAGGCATTTGAACCGGTACTGATCGAAGGTAAGGCTATCCAGCTGCACCCGTTGGTCTGCGCCGCGTACAACGCCGACTTCGACGGCGACCAGATGGCCGTGCACGTACCGCTGACGCTGGAAGCCCAGCTCGAAGCGCGTGCGTTGATGATGTCGACCAACAACATCCTGTCGCCAGCCAACGGTGAGCCAATCATCGTTCCGTCGCAGGACGTTGTATTGGGTCTGTACTACATGACTCGTGAAGCGATCAACGCCAAGGGCGAAGGTCGTGTGTTCGCGGATCTGCAGGAAGTCGACCGTGTATTCCGTGCCGGCGAAGCCGCACTGCATGCCAAGGTCAAGGTTCGTATCAACGAAACTGTCAACGATCGTGACGGCAACAGCGTGAGCGGTACCCGTATCGTCGACACCACCGTCGGCCGTGCGCTGCTGTTCCAGGTTGTGCCAAAAGGTCTGTCGTTCGACGTCGTCAACCTGCCGATGAAGAAGAAGGCGATCTCCAAGCTGATCAACCAGTGCTACCGCGTGGTTGGTCTGAAAGAGACCGTGATCTTCGCTGACCAGTTGATGTACACCGGTTTCGCTTACTCGACCATCTCCGGCGTTTCCATCGGTGTTAACGACTTCGTTATCCCGGACGAAAAAGCCCGCATCATCGGTGCAGCCACCGACGAAGTGAAAGAGATCGAGAGCCAGTACGCCTCCGGCCTGGTAACCCAGGGCGAGAAGTACAACAAAGTGATCGACCTCTGGTCGAAAGCGAACGATGAAGTTTCCAAGGCGATGATGGCCAACCTCTCGAAAGAGAAAGTCATCGACCGTCACGGCGACGAAGTTGACCAAGAGTCTTTCAACTCGATGTACATGATGGCCGACTCGGGTGCGCGGGGTTCCGCAGCACAGATTCGTCAGCTGGCCGGTATGCGTGGTCTGATGGCCAAGCCGGACGGTTCCATCATTGAAACGCCGATTACTGCGAACTTCCGTGAAGGTCTGAGCGTACTTCAGTACTTCATCTCGACTCACGGTGCTCGTAAAGGTCTGGCGGATACCGCGTTGAAAACTGCGAACTCCGGTTACCTGACTCGTCGTCTGGTAGACGTGGCGCAGGATCTGGTTGTAACCGAGATCGATTGCGGCACCGAACACGGTCTGCTGATGACTCCGCACATTGAAGGCGGTGACGTTGTAGAGCCGTTGGGTGAGCGCGTATTGGGTCGTGTCATTGCCCGTGACGTATTCAAGCCAGGCACCGAGGACGTCATCGTTCCTGCCGGTACTCTGGTAGACGAGAAGTGGGTCGAGTTCATCGAGCTGAACAGCATCGACGAAGTGATCGTGCGTTCGCCGATCAGCTGCGAAACCCGCTACGGCATCTGCGCCAAGTGCTACGGCCGTGATCTGGCTCGTGGTCACCAGGTGAACATCGGTGAAGCGGTCGGCGTTATCGCTGCCCAGTCCATCGGTGAGCCGGGTACCCAGCTGACCATGCGTACGTTCCACATCGGTGGTGCGGCAAGCCGTACTTCCGCAGCCGACAGCGTTCAGGTGAAGAATGGCGGTACTGTCCGTCTGCACAACCTGAAGCACGTTGAGCGAGTGGATGGCCACCTGGTTGCTGTGTCCCGTTCCGGTGAGCTGGCAATCGCTGACGACTTCGGTCGTGAGCGCGAGCGTTACAAGCTGCCGTACGGTGCTGTGATTTCGGTCAAGGAAGGTGACAAGGTCGACGCTGGCGCAATCGTGGCCAAGTGGGATCCGCACACTCACCCGATCGTTACCGAAATGAAAGGTACCGTGACCTACGTGGGCATGGAAGAAGGCATCACCATCAAGCGTCAGACTGACGAATTGACCGGTATGACCAACATTGAAGTACTCGACGCGAAAGATCGTCCTGCAGCGGGTAAAGAAATTCGCCCAGCAGTGAAGATGGTCGACGACAACGGCAAGGATCTGTTGCTGCCAGGCACTGACGTTATCGCTCAGTACTTCCTGCCAGCCAACGCCTTGGTCGGTGTGGCTGACGGTGCGAAGATTGCGATCGGTGACGTTATCGCGCGTATCCCGCAGGAAACTTCGAAGACCCGTGACATCACCGGTGGTCTGCCGCGTGTTGCCGACCTGTTCGAAGCTCGTCGTCCGAAAGAAGCGTCGATTCTGGCTGAGGTCAGCGGCACCATCGCGTTCGGTAAAGAGACCAAGGGCAAGCGCCGTCTGGTCATTACCCCGAACGACGGTAGCGATCCGTACGAAGAGCTGATTCCGAAGTGGCGTCACCTGAACGTTTTCGAAGGCGAACAGGTAAACCGCGGCGAAGTCATCTCCGACGGTCCAAGCGATCCGCACGACATCCTGCGTCTGCTGGGTGTGAGCGCGCTGGCCAAGTACATCGTCAACGAGATCCAGGACGTTTATCGTCTGCAAGGCGTGAAGATCAACGACAAGCACATCGAGACCATCCTGCGTCAGATGCTGCGTAAAGTTGAGATTTCCGAGTCCGGCGATTCCAGCTTCATCAAGGGCGACCAGATGGAACTGACTCACGTTCTGGTCGAGAACGAGCGTCTGAGCACGGAAGACAAGTTTGTCTCCAAGTTCACTCGCGTTCTGCTGGGTATCACCAAGGCGTCGTTGTCCACCGAATCGTTCATCTCGGCGGCTTCCTTCCAGGAAACCACCCGCGTACTGACCGAAGCGGCAGTCACCGGCAAGCGCGATTACCTGCGCGGCCTGAAAGAAAACGTAGTCGTGGGTCGTCTGATCCCGGCCGGTACCGGTCTTGCCTATCACAGCGAGCGCAAGCGTCGCCGTGATGCCGACAAGCCGTTGCGCGTAAGCGCCAGTGAAGTGGAAGCTGCACTGACCGAAGCGCTGAACTCGAGCGGTAACTGAGTTCTGCGATAAACGAGCGTGAGGCCCTGATCGCTCCGTTCGTCGAATCGAGACATTTAGTCGAGGTTCGACGGGCGGGGAGGTCGGGGCCTTGCCTTGACTGGAATCAAGATCCTCTTTAGACTCTTGATCCCCTAAATTTGGCGGGAATTCGTTCCTGCCATTTTGCTTTTCTTGCAAGACAATAGCGTCGCAAGACAACAGTGGAGCTAGTAGATGGCAACTATCAACCAGCTGGTACGTCAGCCGCGTAAGCGTATCGTCGAGAAATCCGACGTACCTGCGCTGCAGAACTGCCCGCAACGTCGTGGCGTGTGCACCCGTGTGTACACCACCACGCCGAAAAAACCTAACTCGGCACTGCGTAAAGTATGCCGTGTGCGTCTGACCAACGGTTTCGAGGTTTCCTCGTACATCGGTGGTGAAGGCCACAACCTGCAAGAGCACAGCGTGGTACTGATCCGCGGCGGTCGTGTAAAAGACTTGCCAGGTGTTCGTTACCACACCGTTCGCGGCTCCTTGGATACCTCCGGCGTTAAAGGCCGTAACCAGGGTCGTTCGAAGTACGGTACCAAGCGTCCGAAGTAATCGGCCGTTTTGCAGATTTTTATTTTATTGAGTCGATAAGAGTAAGGTCGGGCACGCATCCTCCGGATCTGTCCCGAGCTAACCTGAAGACCGCTTGAGGGCTTATCATGCCAAGACGTCGCGTAGCAGCAAAGCGTGAGATTCTGGACGATCCGAAATACGGAAGCCAGATCCTCGCCAAATTCATGAACCACGTTATGGAAAGCGGCAAGAAAGCCGTTGCCGAGCGTATCGTTTATGGTGCCCTGGAAACCGTTGCGGCCCGTAAGGCTGGCACCGATCCCCTGGAACTCTTCGAAAAAGCACTCGACGCCATCGCTCCGCTGGTCGAAGTGAAGTCGCGCCGCGTTGGTGGTGCTACTTACCAGGTTCCGGTCGAGGTTCGTCCTTCCCGTCGTAACGCTCTGGCAATGCGCTGGTTGGTAGACTTCGCCCGTAAGCGCGGCGAGAAGTCTATGGCTCTGCGTTTGGCTGGCGAACTGCTGGATGCTGCTGAAGGTAAAGGTGCTGCTGTTAAGAAGCGTGAAGACGTGCACCGTATGGCCGAAGCTAACAAAGCTTTCTCGCACTACCGCTTCTAATTTTAGCTTCACTAATTTTGCGAGGGCTTTATGGCTCGTACTACTCCGATTAGCCGCTACCGTAACATCGGTATCGTCGCTCACGTGGATGCTGGTAAAACCACCACCACCGAGCGCGTACTGTTTTACACCGGCAAAAGTCACAAAATGGGCGAGGTGCATGATGGCGCCGCGACCACAGACTGGATGGTTCAGGAGCAGGAGCGTGGTATTACCATTACTTCTGCTGCCATTACCGCCTTCTGGAAAGGTTCCGAGAAACAGTACTCTCACGAGCACCGTTTCAACGTAATCGATACCCCGGGCCACGTTGACTTCACCATTGAAGTTGAGCGTTCCCTGCGCGTACTCGACGGCGCTGTCGTTGTGTTCTGCGGTACCTCGGGTGTTGAGCCGCAGTCGGAAACCGTATGGCGTCAAGCCAACAAGTACGGCGTTCCACGTCTTGTTTACGTAAACAAGATGGACCGTGCCGGTGCCAACTTCCTGCGCGTGATCGGTCAGATCAAGCAGCGTCTGGGTCACACTCCGGTGCCGATCCAGTTGGCCATCGGTTCCGAAGACAACTTCCAGGGTCAGATCGATCTGATCAACATGCAAGCTGTCTACTGGAACGACTCCGACAAAGGTATGGTCCCTGTTCGCAAGGATATTCCTGCCGAGCTGCAAGAGCTGGCTGAAGAGTGGCGCAACAACATGGTTGAAGCTGCCGCCGAAGCCAACGAAGAGCTGATGAACAAGTACCTGGAAGGCGAAGAGCTGTCGATCGAAGAGATCAAGGCTGCTTTGCGTCAGCGTACTATCGCCGGCGAAATCGTTCTCGCCGTTTGCGGTTCTTCGTTCAAGAACAAGGGTGTTCCCCTGGTTCTCGACGCCGTTATCGACTACCTGCCTGCTCCGACCGACATTCCTGCTATCAAGGGTTCCAACCCTGATAACGAGGAAGAAGAGATGGAGCGTCATGCAGACGACAACGAGCCTTTCGCGGCTCTGGCGTTCAAGATCGCTACCGACCCATTCGTGGGTACTCTGACCTTCGTCCGCGTTTACTCGGGCGTGTTGAACTCCGGCGACGGCGTGATCAACTCGGTCAAAGGCAAGAAAGAGCGCGTGGGTCGTATGGTGCAAATGCACGCAAACGCCCGTGAAGAGATCAAGGAAGTACGCGCTGGTGACATCGCGGCCCTGATCGGCATGAAGGACGTCACCACTGGTGAAACCCTCTGCAACGCTGACAAGCCAATCATCCTGGTTCGCATGGACTTCCCGGAGCCGGTTATTTCGGTTGCCGTAGAGCCCAAGACCAAGGATGACCAGGAAAAAATGGGTATCGCTCTGGGCAAGCTTGCTCAGGAAGACCCGTCTTTCCGCGTTAAAACTGATGAAGAGACTGGTCAGACGATCATCTCCGGCATGGGCGAGCTGCACCTGGACATCCTGGTTGACCGGATGCGCCGTGAGTTCAACGTCGAAGCCAACATCGGCAAGCCTCAGGTTTCCTATCGTGAGCGCATCACGAAGAACTGTGAAATCGAAGGCAAGTTCGTTCGTCAGTCCGGTGGTCGCGGCCAGTTCGGTCACTGCTGGATCCGTTTTGCTCCTGCTGACGAAGGTCAGGAAGGTCTGCAATTCGTGAACGAAGTTGTAGGTGGTGTGGTTCCTAAGGAATACATCCCGGCTATCCAGAAGGGTATCGAAGAGCAGATGAAGAACGGCGTTGTTGCCGGCTATCCGCTGATCGGCCTGAAGGCTACCGTGTTCGATGGTTCTTACCACGACGTCGACTCCAACGAGATGGCGTTCAAGGTGGCTGCTTCCATGGCGACCAAGCAACTGGCCCAGAAGGGCGGTGGTGAGTTGCTCGAGCCGATCATGGCAGTAGAGGTTGTTACGCCTGAAGACTATATGGGTGATGTGATGGGCGACCTTAACCGTCGTCGCGGCATGATCCAGGGTATGGAAGACACAGTGTCCGGCAAGGTTATCCGTGCTGAGGTTCCACTGGGTGAGATGTTCGGTTATGCGACCGACGTTCGTTCCATGTCCCAGGGTCGCGCAAGCTACTCTATGGAATTCAAAAAATACGATACGGCTCCGTCGCACATCGTCGAATCCGTAACCAAAAAACAAGGCTGATTCAGCCCCTTTAGGCTAGGAGTTAATTGTCGTGGCTAAAGAAAAATTTGATCGTTCCCTACCGCACGTCAACGTTGGCACCATCGGTCACGTTGACCACGGTAAAACCACTCTGACTGCTGCTCTGACTCGCGTTTGCTCCGAGGTTTTCGGTTCTGCAATCGTTGACTTCGACAAGATCGACAGTGCACCGGAAGAAAAAGCTCGCGGTATCACCATCAACACCGCACACGTTGAGTACAACTCGAAGATCCGTCACTACGCTCACGTTGACTGCCCAGGTCACGCTGACTATGTGAAGAACATGATCACCGGTGCTGCTCAAATGGACGGCGCTATCCTGGTTTGCTCGGCCGCTGATGGTCCGATGCCACAAACCCGTGAGCACATCCTGCTGTCCCGTCAGGTTGGCGTTCCGTACATCGTGGTCTTCCTGAACAAGGCTGACCTGGTAGACGACGCTGAGCTGCTGGAACTGGTTGAGATGGAAGTTCGCGACCTGCTGTCCACCTACGACTTCCCGGGCGATGACACTCCAATCATCATCGGTTCGGCTCGTATGGCGCTGGAAGGCAAAGACGACAACGAAATGGGCACTACCGCTGTCAAGAAGCTGGTAGAGACTCTGGATGCCTACATCCCAGAGCCAGTTCGTATGATCGACAAGCCGTTCCTGATGCCAATCGAA
Source organism: Pseudomonas moraviensis subsp. stanleyae (assembly GCF_036283065.1). Classification (GTDB taxonomy): domain Bacteria; phylum Pseudomonadota; class Gammaproteobacteria; order Pseudomonadales; family Pseudomonadaceae; genus Aquipseudomonas; species Aquipseudomonas stanleyae. Next base: position 300,430 of record NZ_JAADJI010000010.1, on the reverse strand, counting down.
GACGTATTCTCGATCTCTGGTCGCGGTACTGTTGTGACTGGTCGTATCGAGCGCGGTATCGTTCGCGTCCAGGATCCGCTGGAAATCGTTGGTCTGCGTGACACCACCGTTACTACTTGCACCGGTGTTGAAATGTTCCGCAAGCTGCTCGACGAAGGTCGTGCTGGCGAGAACTGCGGCGTTCTGCTGCGTGGTACCAAGCGTGACGACGTTGAGCGTGGCCAGGTTCTGGTCAAGCCAGGTTCGGTCAAGCCGCACACCAAGTTCACCGCAGAAGTTTACGTTCTGAGCAAGGAAGAAGGCGGCCGTCACACTCCGTTCTTCAAAGGCTACCGTCCACAGTTCTACTTCCGTACTACTGACGTGACTGGTAACTGCGAGCTGCCAGAAGGCGTTGAAATGGTAATGCCAGGTGACAACATTCAGATGACTGTTACCCTGATCAAAACCATCGCGATGGAAGACGGTCTGCGTTTCGCTATCCGTGAAGGCGGTCGTACCGTCGGCGCTGGCGTCGTAGCCAAAATCATCGAGTAAGACTTTCAAAGTCAGCTTGATGGATTGAAAAAGCCCCCGCTCAGCGGGGGCTTTTTTATTGGGTTGACACCTATCGGGGGCGTCTATAGAATTGCGCCTCCTTTTAACGGGCGTATTGCGCCCGGTGGGAATAGCAGCCGGAGTCTGAAATCCAATGCAAAATCAGCAAATCCGTATCAGGTTGAAGGCTTTTGACCATCGCCTGATCGACCAATCAACCCAGGAAATCGTGGAAACCGCGAAACGTACTGGTGCTCAAGTGCGTGGTCCAATTCCACTGCCTACCCGTAAAGAGCGGTTCACCGTTCTGGTTTCCCCGCACGTCAACAAAGACGCGCGTGACCAGTACGAGATCCGCACTCATAAGCGTGTTCTGGACATCGTCCAGCCAACGGATAAAACCGTTGACGCGCTGATGAAGCTTGATCTTGCGGCCGGTGTGGAAGTGCAGATCAGCCTCGGCTAAGACTCGGTCTTGGTCGTGTAACGCTCTGAAATGGGCGGCCATAGCGGGTGAAAGCCCCGTACACTCATGAGGTTTACAACATGACTATTGGTGTAGTCGGTCGTAAATGCGGTATGACCCGTATTTTCACCGAAGAAGGTGTCTCCATTCCGGTCACGGTCATTGAGATCGAGCCGAATCGCGTCACCCAGTTCAAAACTGAAGAGACCGATGGCTATCGTGCAGTGCAAGTCACTGTCGGCGAGCGTCGCGCTTCGCGTGTAACAGCAGCTCAGGCTGGCCACTTCGCCAAGGCGAACGTAGCCGCTGGTCGCACTACCATGGAATTCCGTCTTGAAGAAGGCGAGTACCAGGCTGGCGATCTGATCAACGCTGAAATCTTCGCCGCTGGTCAACTGGTTGATGTAACCGGTCAGTCCAAGGGTAAAGGCTTCCAGGGTACGATCAAGCGTTGGAATTTCCGCGGGCAAGATAACACCCACGGTAACTCCGTATCCCACCGCGTCCCAGGCTCTATCGGCCAGTGCCAGACTCCTGGTCGTGTATTCAAGGGCAAAAAAATGTCCGGTCATATGGGCGCTGAGCGCGTGACCGTGCAGTCCCTGGAAGTAGTGCGCGTGGACGCTGAACGCAATCTGTTGTTGGTCAAGGGTGCTGTTCCTGGCGCTACTGGCGGCAACCTGGTTGTACGTCCAGCAGCCAAGGCTCGCGGTTAAGGGGAAGCTGACATGCAATTAAATGTAAATGACGCTCAAGCGATCGAAGTTTCCGAACTGACATTTGGCGGCGAATTCAACGAGACGCTGGTTCACCAAGCAGTCGTGGCCTACATGGCCGGCGGCCGTCAAGGTAGCAAGCAGCAGAAGACCCGTTCCGACGTTCGTGGTGGCGGCAAGCGCCCATGGCGTCAGAAAGGTACTGGCCGTGCTCGTGCCGGTACTATCCGTAGCCCAATCTGGCGTGGCGGCGGTACCACTTTCGCAGCTCGTCCACAGGATCACTCCCAGAAGCTGAACAAGAAGATGTATCGCGCAGCAATGCGTTCCATCCTTGCTGAGCTGGTGCGTACTGATCGTCTGGTCGTGGTTCAGGATTTCGCTGTTGAAACTCCGAAAACCAAAGATCTGCTGGGCAAACTGAACAACATGAGCCTGACCGACGTTCTGATCGTGTCGGACGCTGTTGATCAGAACCTGTACCTGGCTGCTCGCAACCTGCCGCACGTAGATGTACGTGACGTGCAAGGTTCCGATCCAGTTAGTCTGATCGCATACGACAAGGTGTTGATCACCGTGTCGGCCGTGAAGAAATTCGAGGAGCTGCTGGGATGAACCAGGAACGCGTATTTAAAGTTCTGCTTGGCCCGCACGTTTCCGAGAAGGCTACGGTTCTGGCAGACAAGAAAGGCCAGTTCGTTTTCAAGGTTGCTACCGATGCAACCAAGCTGGAAATCAAGAAGGCCGTCGAAAGCCTGTTCAGCGTGAAAGTAGAGCGCGTCACTACCCTGAATGTTCTGGGTAAGAGCAAGCGCACTGCTCGCGGTCTGGGCAAGCGTAATGACTGGAAGAAGGCAGTTATCTCCCTTCAGCCAGGCCAAGATCTCGATTTCAGCAGCAGTGCTGAGTAAGGAAGGGGTGCATCATGGCAATCGTTAAATGCAAACCGACTTCCCCTGGCCGCCGTTTTGTGGTCAAGGTGGTCAACCAGGAGCTGCATAAAGGCGCTCCTCACGCACCGCTGCTCGAGAAAAAATCGAAGTCTGGTGGTCGTAACAACAATGGCCGTATTACCACTCGTCACATCGGTGGTGGTCATAAGCAGCATTACCGTATGGTCGATTTCCGTCGCAACGACAAAGATGGCATCGTCGCCACTGTCGAGCGTATCGAATACGATCCAAACCGTACTGCTCACATCGCACTGCTCTGCTACGCAGACGGCGAGCGCCGCTACATCATCGCCCCTAAAGGCGTGAGTGCTGGCGACCAGCTGATCGCGGGCGCTCTGGCTCCAATCAAGCCAGGCAACGCTCTGCAACTGCGCAACATTCCAGTCGGTTCTACCGTACACGGCATCGAATTGAAGCCAGGTAAAGGTGCACAGATCGCTCGTTCCGCTGGTGCTTCGGCTCAGTTGATCGCTCGTGAAGGTGTCTACGTGACCTTGCGTCTGCGTTCCGGTGAAATGCGTAAAGTCCTGGCTGAATGCCGTGCGACCCTGGGTGAAGTCTCGAACTCCGAGCACAGCCTGCGTTCGCTGGGTAAAGCTGGTGCCAAACGCTGGCGTGGCGTTCGCCCAACCGTTCGTGGTGTTGCCATGAACCCGGTTGACCACCCACATGGTGGTGGTGAAGGTCGTACCTCTGGTGGTCGTCATCCGGTATCGCCATGGGGCTTCCCGACTAAGGGCGCGAAGACTCGTGGTAATAAGCGTACCGACAAAATGATCGTCCGTCGTCGCAAGTAAATAGAGGGATACGACAGTGCCACGTTCTCTGAAAAAAGGTCCTTTTATTGATCTTCACCTACTGAAGAAGATCGAAGTGGCGGCGGAAAAGAACGATCGCAAACCAATTAAAACCTGGTCGCGTCGTTCGATGATCCTGCCACAAATGGTCGGTCTGACCATCGCAGTACACAACGGTCGTCAGCACGTCCCAGTTCTCGTTAACGAAGACATGGTCGGCCACAAACTGGGCGAGTTCGCCGGTACCCGCAACTATCGCGGGCACGTGGCTGACAAGAAAGCCAAGCGTTAAGGGGTAAGGAAATGGAAGTAGCCGCTAAGTTGTCGGGCGCTCGAATCTCCGCCCAGAAAGCCCGCTTGGTCGCCGACCAGATCCGCGGGAAGAAGGTGGGCGAAGCGCTCAACCTGTTGGCTTTCAGCAGTAAGAAAGCCGCCGAGATCATGAAGAAAGTGCTGGAGTCGGCCGTAGCCAACGCCGAGCATAACGAAGGCGCAGACGTTGATGACCTGAAGGTCAGCACCGTTTTCGTCAACGAAGGGCGTTCGCTGAAGCGCATCATGCCACGTGCCAAAGGCCGTGCTGATCGCATCGTCAAGCGGTCTTGCCATATCACTGTCAAGGTTGCTGACAAGTAACGGAGTCGAAGAGATGGGTCAGAAAGTACATCCCATTGGCATTCGCCTGGGAATCGTCAAGGAGCACACCTCCGTCTGGTACGCAGACGGTCGGACTTATGCGGACTACTTGTTCGCAGATCTGAAAGTGCGTGAGTATCTCCAAGACAAACTAAAAAGCGCGTCCGTAAGCCGTATCGATATCCATCGTCCGGCCCAAACTGCACGCATCACCATCCACACCGCTCGTCCAGGTATCGTTATCGGGAAGAAAGGTGAAGATGTTGAGAAACTGCGTCAGGACCTGACCAAGCAAATGGGTGTGCCTGTGCACATCAATATCGAAGAGATCCGCAAGCCGGAGCTCGACGGTATGCTGGTTGCGCAGAGCGTAGCTCAGCAGCTGGAGCGTCGTGTAATGTTCCGTCGCGCTATGAAGCGCGCTGTACAGAACGCCATGCGCATTGGTGCCAAAGGCATCAAAATCCAAGTGAGCGGTCGTCTCGGCGGTGCTGAAATCGCACGTACTGAATGGTATCGCGAAGGTCGTGTGCCACTGCACACCCTGCGTGCCGACATCGACTATGCCAACTACGAAGCTCACACCACTTACGGTGTGATCGGTGTAAAGGTTTGGATCTTCAAAGGCGAAGTTATTGGTGGTCGCCAAGAAGAACTGAAACCACAAGCACCAGCGCCTCGTAAAAAAGCTGCTAAGTAAGGGGTACGCCAAATGTTGCAACCAAAGCGTACGAAGTTCCGCAAGCAGATGACCGGCCACAACCGTGGTCTGGCGCTGCGCGGTAGCAAAGTCAGCTTCGGCGAGTTCGCGCTGAAGTCTGTTGCTCGTGGTCGTCTCACCGCTCGTCAGATCGAGTCAGCGCGTCGTGCTCTGACCCGTCACGTAAAACGTGGCGGCAAGATCTGGATCCGTGTATTCCCGGACAAGCCGATCTCCAAGAAGCCTCTCGAGGTTCGTATGGGTAAAGGTAAGGGTAACGTGGAGTACTGGGTTGCCCAGATTCAGCCAGGCAAAGTCCTGTATGAAATCGAGGGTGTTTCTGAAGAGCTGGCGCGTGAGGCTTTCGCCCTGGCTGCTGCAAAGCTGCCGCTCGCCACCTCCTTTGTTAAACGGACGGTGATGTGATGAAAGCGAATGAACTTCGTGAAAAATCCGCACAGCAGCTGAACGAGCAACTGCTCGGCTTGCTGCGCGACCAGTTCAATCTGCGCATGCAGAAAGCAACTGGCCAGTTGGGGCAGTCTCATCTGCTCTCGCAAGTTAAGCGTGACATCGCTCGCGTGAAGACTGTGCTCAACCAGCAGGCAGGTAAGTGATCATGGCTGAAGCCGAAAAAACTGTCCGTACGCTGACTGGCCGTGTTGTCAGCGACAAGATGGACAAAACCATCACCGTTCTGATCGAGCGTCGCGTTAAGCACCCGATCTACGGTAAATACGTTAAGCGTTCGACTAAGCTGCACGCGCACGACGAAACCAATCAGTGCCACATCGGCGACAAAGTCACTATTCGTGAAACTCGTCCGATGGCCAAGACCAAGTCTTGGGCGCTGGTTGATGTTCTCGAACGCGCTGTGGAAGTCTAAGGGCTAGGGGTCGGAGAAATTATATGATTCAGACTCAATCCATGCTCGATGTGGCCGATAACAGCGGCGCTCGCCGTGTTATGTGCATCAAGGTGCTGGGTGGCTCCCATCGTCGTTACGCTGGTATCGGTGACATCATCAAAGTTACCGTGAAGGAAGCAATTCCTCGCGGTAAGGTGAAAAAAGGCCAAGTGATGACTGCTGTTGTAGTCCGCACTCGTCACGGCGTACGTCGTGCTGATGGCTCCATTATCCGCTTTGATGGCAACGCTGCTGTTCTTCTGAACAACAAGCAAGAGCCGATCGGCACCCGTATCTTTGGGCCAGTGACCCGTGAACTTCGTACTGAGAAGTTCATGAAGATCGTCTCGCTCGCCCCAGAAGTGCTGTAAGGAGATCCGACATGCAAAAGATTCGTCGTGACGACGAGATCATCGTGATCGCCGGCAAAGACAAAGGTAAGCGCGGTAAGGTGCTGAAGGTTCTTGCTGACAACCGTCTGGTTGTTGGTGGTCTGAACCTGGTCAAGCGTCATACCAAGCCTAACCCGATGTCGGGCGTACAGGGCGGTATCGTCGAGAAAGAAGCGCCACTGCACGCTTCCAACGTCGCCATCTTCAACGGCGAAACCAACAAGGCTGACCGCGTTGGTTTCAAAGTAGAAGACGGTAAGAAAATTCGTGTCTTCAAGTCGACCCAAAAAGCGGTTGATGCTTGAACACTGCTAGGTAGAAGACCATGGCACGACTAAAAGAGATTTACCGGAAGGAAATCGCTCCGAAACTTAAGGAAGAACTTAAGCTTTCGAACGTGATGGAAGTTCCGCGCGTTACCAAAATCACCCTGAACATGGGTCTGGGCGAAGCGATCGGCGACAAAAAAGTCATCGAGCACGCTGTTGCTGACCTGGAAAAGATCACCGGCCAGAAAGTCGTTGTGACCTACGCTCGTAAATCCATCGCTGGCTTCAAAGTCCGCGAAGGATGGCCGATCGGCGTCAAAGTGACCCTGCGCCGTGAGCGTATGTACGAGTTCCTGGATCGTCTGCTGTCGATCTCCCTGCCTCGGGTCCGCGACTTCCGCGGCCTGAATGCCAAGTCCTTCGATGGTCGTGGCAACTACAGCATGGGCGTTAAAGAGCAGATCATTTTCCCGGAAATCGACTACGACAAGATCGATGCTCTCCGCGGTCTGGACATTACCCTGACCACCACTGCCAAGAACGATGATGAAGGCCGCGCTCTGCTGCGTGCTTTCAAATTCCCGTTCCGCAACTGATTGGAGTAGGAAAATGGCCAAGAAGAGCATGAAAAACCGTGAGCTGAAGCGTCAGCTCACCGTTGCCAAGTACGCCACCAAGCGTGCAGCGCTGAAAGCTATCATCGTCGATCTGAACGCAAGTCCAGAAGCGCGTTGGGAAGCTACCGTAGCTCTGCAGAAGCAACCACGTGACGCAAGCGCTTCGCGCATGCGTAACCGTTGCCGCCTGACTGGTCGTCCGCACGGCGTGTACCGCAAGTTCGGCCTCGGCCGTAACATGCTGCGTCAAGCTGCAATGCGCGGTGACGTACCAGGTCTGGTTAAAGCCAGCTGGTAATAGCTGTCAAAGTCTCGATGTTCGGGTTCGCAAGAACCTGACCATCGGTGGCCTTGAATCTGAATCAAGCCCCTTTTGGGGCTTGATTCATTTCTGGGGTGTGTCTAGAATGACCGGCTCGCCTGAGCCCGTGTTTTTCTGCCCGGAAGTTCTCGGCGACATGTAGTAGCCGCAAGGCTAATTTTTCTGTATTAGGAGCGTCTAGCCCATGAGTATGCAGGACCCGTTAGCGGACATGCTAACTCGAATCCGTAATGCCCAGATGGCTGAAAAGTCTGTCGTAAGCATGCCGTCTTCCACGTTGAAGGCTGCTGTAGCAAAAGTCCTGAAGGACGAAGGTTACATCGCGGATTTTCAGATCACCACCGACGCCAAGCCGTCGTTGTCCATCTCGCTGAAGTACTTCGAGGGCCGTCCGGTTATCGAAGAAGTGAAGCGCGTTAGTCGTCCAGGCCTGCGTCAGTACAAGTCCGTTGAAGATCTGCCGAAAGTTCGTGGCGGTCTTGGCGTGTCTATCGTCTCCACCAACAAAGGTGTGATGACGGATCGTGCTGCGCGCGCTGCCGGTGTCGGCGGCGAAGTTCTTTGCACTGTGTTCTAAGGGGGGATAAGCATGTCTCGCGTCGCTAAGAACCCCGTTAAGCTGCCAGCCGGTGTCGAAGTCAAATTCGCAGGCCAACAGCTTTCGGTGAAGGGTGCCAAGGGTACTCTTGAACTGAACATCCATTCGTCCGTTGAGATCGTTGAAGAAGCTGGTGAGCTGCGTTTCGCTGCTCGCAATGGCGATCAACAAACTCGCGCAATGGCCGGTACCACGCGTGCGTTGGTAAACAACATGGTCCAGGGCGTAAGCCAAGGCTTCGAGCGCAAGCTCCAGCTGGTCGGTGTTGGTTACAAAGCGCAAGCAAAAGGTCAGGTTCTGAACCTGGCTCTTGGCTTCTCGCACCCAGTGGATTACGAACTGCCGGAAGGCATCACCGCTGAGACTCCTAGCCAGACCGATATCCTGATCAAGGGCATCGACAAGCAGCTGGTAGGTCAAGTGGCCGCCGAGATCCGCGACTTCCGTCCACCAGAGCCGTACAAAGGCAAAGGTGTGCGCTACGCGGACGAAGTCGTCCGTCGTAAAGAAGCCAAGAAGAAGTAGGGCATAGCAAATGACCGACAAAAAAGTTACTCGACTGCGTCGCGCTCGCAAAGCACGCCTGAAAATGCACGAACTCGAAGTCGTGCGTCTCTGCGTGTTCCGCTCGTCGCAGCACATCTACGCCCAGGTCATCTCGGCCGACGGCAACAAAGTCCTGGCAAGCGCCTCGACTTTGGATAAAGAACTGCGTGATGGTGCCACTGGCAACATCGACGCGGCCACAAAGGTTGGCCAGCTGGTCGCTACGCGTGCTAAGGCCGCTGGCGTATCGCAAGTGGCTTTCGACCGCTCTGGCTTCAAGTACCATGGCCGCGTTAAAGCGCTGGCTGATGCTGCTCGTGAAGCTGGGCTGGAGTTCTAAGTTATGTCAAATAACGACCAAAAGCGCGACGAAGGCTACATCGAGAAGCTGGTTCAAGTTAACCGCGTAGCCAAAACCGTTAAAGGCGGCCGTATCTTCACTTTCACCGCGTTGACCGTGGTTGGTGATGGTAAAGGGCGTGTTGGCTTCGGCCGTGGCAAGTCGCGTGAAGTGCCTGCTGCGATCCAGAAGGCAATGGAAGCTGCTCGCCGCAACATGATTCAAGTTGACCTGAACGGCACTACTCTGCAGTACGCAATGAAGTCCGCTCACGGCGCTTCGAAGGTGTACATGCAGCCTGCTTCTGAAGGTACCGGTATCATCGCTGGCGGCGCTATGCGTGCTGTCCTCGAAGTTGCTGGCGTTCAGAACGTTCTGGCCAAGTGCTACGGCTCGACTAACCCGGTAAACGTGGTTCACGCCACTTTCAAGGGTCTGAAGGCTATGCAGTCTCCTGAGTCCATCGCTGCCAAGCGTGGCCTGCGTGTTGAGGAGATCAAGTAATCATGGCTACCGTTAAAGTTACGCTGATCAAAAGCATGACCGGCCGCATCCCTAACCACAAACTGTGCGTTAAGGGTCTGGGTCTGCGTCGCATCGGTCACACTGTAGAAGTCCAGGATACTCCCGAGAATCGCGGGATGATCAACAAGGCTTACTACATGCTGCGTGTCGAGGGTTAATCGATGAAACTCAATGATCTGAGTCCAGCGCCGGGTTCCCGTCGCGAAAAGCATCGTCCGGGCCGTGGTATCGGTAGTGGTTTGGGCAAGACTGGTGGCCGTGGTCACAAAGGTCAGACCTCCCGCTCCGGTGGCACCATCGCTCCAGGCTTTGAAGGCGGTCAACAGCCGCTGCATCGTCGCCTGCCTAAGTTCGGTTTCGTTTCCCTGAAAGCCATGGATCGCGCAGAAGTGCGTTTGTCCGAGCTGGCCAAGGTGGAAGGCGACATCGTTACTGTGCAGTCCCTGAAAGATGCCAACGTGATCAACGTCAACGTACAGCGTGTGAAAATCATGCTGTCCGGTGAAGTGACTCGCGCTGTCACTATCGGCAAGGGAATCGGCGCCACCAAAGGTGCGCGTGCGGCTATCGAAGCAGCTGGCGGCAAGTTCGAGGAATAAATGGCTAAGCAAGGTGCTCTCTCTGCGCTCGGCAAAGGCGGTATGTCTGAACTCTGGGCTCGTCTGCGTTTTCTGTTCCTGGCGATTATCGTCTACCGAATAGGCGCACACATCCCGGTTCCAGGTATCAACCCGGACCGACTCGCAGACCTGTTTCGACAGAATGAGGGGACCATTCTTAGCTTGTTCAACATGTTCTCCGGCGGCGCGCTGGAACGGATGAGCATCTTTGCACTGGGGATCATGCCGTACATTTCGGCATCGATCATCATGCAACTGATGACCGCCGTCAGCCCGCAGCTGGAGCAGTTGAAGAAGGAAGGTGAAGCTGGCCGTCGCAAGATCAGCCAGTACACCCGCTACCTCACCGTCGCTCTCGCTCTCGTTCAGGCTATTGGCATGTCCATTGGTTTGGCGGGGCAGGGCGTGGCGTTCACTGGTGACTTTGGCTTCCATTTCGTCGCGGTAACCACATTTGTGGCTGGTGCGATGTTCATGATGTGGCTGGGTGAGCAGATTACTGAGCGTGGTGTTGGCAACGGTATCTCGATGTTGATTTTTTCGGGTATCGTCGCCGGTCTTCCGAGAGCAATCGGGCAGTCTTTCGAGTCTGCGCGTCAGGGTGATATCAACATCTTCGCCTTGGTTGCCATCGGTTTGCTGGCAGTAGCGATTATCGGTTTCGTGGTGTTCATTGAGCGTGGCCAGCGTCGTATCGCTGTTCACTACGCCAAGCGTCAGCAGGGCCGCAAGGTTTTTGCTGCGCAGACAAGCCACTTGCCGCTGAAGGTGAATATGGCCGGTGTGATTCCGGCTATTTTCGCGAGCAGCATTTTGCTGTTCCCGGCTTCGTTGGGTGCCTGGTTCGGTCAGTCTGAAGGTATGGGCTGGTTGCAGGACATCTCGCAGTCGATCGCTCCTGGTCAGCCGTTGAATATTCTGCTGTTTAGTGCAGGGATTATTTTCTTCTGCTTCTTCTATACGGCGTTGATGTTCAATCCGAAAGACGTAGCGGAAAACCTGAAGAAGTCCGGTGCCTTTATTCCGGGCATCCGTCCAGGTGAGCAGTCTGCGCGCTACATTGATGGCGTTCTGACCCGCTTGACCCTGTTCGGTGCTCTTTACATGACGGCCGTGTGCCTGTTGCCCCAGTTCCTGGTGGTTGCAGCAAACGTTCCGTTCTACCTTGGCGGGACCTCGTTGCTGATCGTGGTCGTGGTTGTGATGGACTTCATGTCCCAAGTACAATCGCACCTCGTTTCGCACCAGTACGAATCCCTGATGAAGAAAGCCAACCTGAAGGGTTACGGCAGCGGCATGTTGCGCTGAGTACCCATAAGGTTCGAGGAGTTGGTGATGAAAGTTCGTGCATCGGTGAAAAAGCTGTGCCGTAACTGCAAGATTATTCGCCGCGAAGGTGTTGTTCGAGTAATTTGCAGCGCGGAACCGCGTCACAAACAGCGCCAAGGCTGAGTGTGATTGTGCTTCAAGCCCGGTAGCTAGTGCGCTACCGGGTTGATTATTTGTTATTACAGCGATATTATCTCGCGCCCTATTTCTTGGCTTCCGGGGCGTAGGTAGCTGTCAATTGGAGTCCCACTGAATGGCCCGTATTGCAGGCGTTAACATTCCAGATAACAAGCATACTGTTATCTCGCTGACCTACATCTATGGTGTTGGTCGCACTACTGCGCAGAAGATCTGTGCAGTGACTGGGGTAAACCCAGCAGCAAAGATCAAAGATCTGAGCGACGAGCAAATTGAACAGCTGCGTGGCGAAGTGGCGAAGTTCACCACTGAAGGTGACCTGCGTCGCGAAATCAACATGAAAATCAAGCGCTTGATGGACCTCGGTTGCTATCGCGGTCTGCGTCATCGTCGTGGTCTGCCAGTACGCGGTCAGCGTACCAAGACCAACGCGCGTACCCGTAAAGGTCCGCGTAAGCCGATCCGCAAGTAATCGCCCCAGCGAATCGACAGGAATTTAATCATGGCAAAACCTGCTGCTCGTCCTCGTAAAAAAGTTAAAAAGACAGTGGTTGATGGCATCGCCCACATCCATGCATCTTTTAACAACACCATCGTGACCATTACCGACCGTCAAGGTAACGCTCTTTCCTGGGCTACCTCCGGTGGTTCGGGTTTCCGCGGTTCCCGCAAGTCCACCCCGTTCGCTGCTCAAGTAGCTGCTGAGCGTGCTGGTCAAGCTGCGCTGGAATACGGCCTGAAAAACCTCGACGTCAACGTCAAGGGCCCAGGTCCAGGTCGTGAATCCGCAGTCCGCGCTTTGAACGGCTGTGGCTACAAGATCGCCAGCATCACCGACGTGACGCCAATCCCGCACAACGGGTGCCGTCCGCCGAAGAAGCGCCGCGTGTAATCCAGGAGATTGTAAAGAATGGCTCGTTACATTGGTCCAAAATGCAAACTCGCTCGTCGCGAAGGCACCGATCTCTTCCTGAAGAGCGGCGTGCGCGCGATCGAATCGAAGTGCAACATTGAAGCAGCACCTGGTATCCACGGCCAACGCCGCGGTCGCCAGTCCGACTACGGCACCCAACTGCGTGAAAAGCAGAAGGTCCGTCGTATCTACGGCGTTCTCGAGCGTCAGTTCAGCGGCTACTACAAAGAAGCTGCTGGCAAGAAAGGTGCAACCGGTGAAAACCTGCTGCAACTTCTCGAATGCCGTCTGGACAACGTTGTATACCGTATGGGCTTTGGTTCGACTCGTGCCGAATCCCGTCAGCTGGTATCGCACAAGTCGATCAGCGTCAACGGTCAGACCGTAAACGTTCCGTCGTATCAGGTTCGTGCTGGTGACGTGGTTGCAGTTCGCGAGAAAGCAAAAAACCAACTTCGCATTGTCCAAGCTCTCGATCTGTGTGCCCAACGTGGCCGCGTAGAATGGGTAGAAGTAGACACTGAGAAGAAGTCGGGCGTTTTCAAGAACGTTCCTGCTCGCAGTGATCTGTCCGCCGACATCAACGAAAGCCTGATTGTCGAGCTCTACTCCAAGTAAGGGCTAGAAAATAGGTGCATCCATGCAGATTTCGGTAAATGAGTTCCTGACACCCCGCCACATTGATGTGCAGGTTGTCAGTCCAACCCGCGCCAAGATCACTCTCGAGCCTCTCGAGCGTGGTTTTGGCCACACCCTGGGCAACGCGCTGCGCCGCATCCTGTTGTCCTCAATGCCCGGCTGCGCAGTAGTCGAGGCCGAGATTGACGGTGTGCTCCACGAGTACAGCGCCATCGAAGGTGTACAGGAAGACGTAATTGAAATCCTGTTGAACCTTAAAGGTCTGGCCATCAAGCTGCACGGTCGTGACGAAGTTACGCTGACCTTGTCGAAGAAGGGTTCGGGGGTGGTTACCGCTGCCGATATTCAGCTGGATCATGATGTCGAGATCGTTAATCCCGATCACGTAATCGCTAACCTGGCGTCTAACGGCGCCCTGAACATGAAGCTCACCGTAGCTCGTGGTCGTGGTTATGAACCAGCCGACTCGCGTCAGAGCGATGAAGACGAAAGCCGCAGCATTGGTCGCTTGCAGCTCGACTCTTCGTTCAGCCCGGTTCGCCGTATCGCTTACGTGGTGGAAAACGCCCGTGTCGAGCAGCGTACCAACCTGGACAAGCTGGTTATTGATCTGGAAACCAACGGTACCCTGGATCCTGAAGAGGCTATCCGTCGCGCTGCAACCATCCTGCAACAGCAGCTGGCTGCGTTCGTCGACCTCAAAGGTGAAAGTGAGCCACTGGTTGTCGAGCAGGAAGACGAGATCGATCCGATCCTGCTTCGCCCGGTTGACGATCTGGAACTGACTGTACGTTCGGCTAACTGCCTTAAGGCGGAAAACATCTACTACATCGGCGACCTGATTCAGCGTACCGAAGTAGAGCTGTTGAAGACTCCGAACCTGGGCAAGAAATCCTTGACTGAAATCAAGGACGTTCTGGCCTCCCGCGGTCTGTCCCTCGGCATGCGCCTCGACAACTGGCCGCCTGCAAGTCTTAAGAAGGACGACAAGGCGACTGCCTGATCGTCGTAATCACCGAACGTAGTGTTTGGTAAGGAATGAACCATGCGTCATCGTAAAAGTGGTCGTCACCTGAGCCGCACCAGCTCGCACCGCAAGGCCATGTTCCAAAACATGGCGGTGTCGCTGTTCGAGCACGAGCTGATCAAAACTACTCTGCCAAAAGCCAAAGAACTGCGCCGCGTTGCCGAGCCGCTGATCACTCTGGCCAAGACAGACAGCCTGGCTAACCGCCGTCTGGCTTTCGACCGTACTCGTTCGAAAGCTATCGTTGGTAAGCTCTTCAACGACCTGGGCAAGCGTTACGCTACCCGTGAGGGTGGCTACCTGCGCATCCTCAAGTGCGGTTTCCGCGCTGGCGACAACGCGCCTATGGCGTACGTCGAGTTGGTTGATCGTGCTACTGCTGGCGAAGCTGTATCCGCCGAGTAAGACGTCAGTCTGAAACAAAGAACCGGGCCTAGTGCCCGGTTTTTTGTGCCCGCAAGAAATGCGCCGTCTGTACAAGTTTCTGACATGGTTGAACTGCCACTATGTGCCGGGAAAACATAATTAGTAATTATCTATCGATGCCTGCAAGTTAATGAATTTGTAGCTATAACGTCGATGATCAATACTTTCCGCCAAGCCCATTAGCCGGCAGTTCAAAGACTGACAGAGGAAGAAGACCGCATGAGCCAGACCAAAACGCTTACAACCGCCAGTGGCGCGCCAGTCGCTGACAACCAGAATTCCCGCTCTGCCGGCCCACGCGGTCCGCTGCTGCTCGACGATTTCCATCTGCTCGAAAAGCTCGCGCACTTCAACCGTGAAAACATTCCTGAACGCCGCGTGCACGCTAAAGGCTCGGGCGCTTACGGTACGTTCACCGTCACCCGTGACATCACCGAATATACCAGCGCAAAACTGTTCGAAGCGGTAGGCAAACAAACGCCAACCTTCCTGCGCTTTTCCACCGTAGGTGGCGAGCGTGGTTCGGCCGACACCGAGCGCGATCCGCGCGGTTTCGCCTTGAAGTTCTATACCGAAGAAGGCAACTGGGACATCGTCGGCAACAATACGCCGGTGTTCTTCATCCGTGATCCACTGAAGTTTCCGGACTTTATCCACACGCAAAAGCGTCTGCCGCAAAGCAACCTGAAAAGTGCGCAGATGATGTGGGATTTCTGGTCGCATTCGCCTGAAGCGCTGCACCAGGTCACCATTTTGTTTTCTGATCGCGGCATTCCGGACGGCTACCGTCACATGCACGGCTTCGGTAGCCACACCTACAGCCTGATCAACGCCAAAGGCGAACGTCATTGGGTCAAGTGGCATTACAAGACCCAGCAAGGCATCAAAAACCTTGCGCCAGCCGAGGCCGCCCGTTTAGCGGGTACTGATCCGGACTACGCCCAGCGTGACCTGTTCGAGGCCATCGAGCGCGGTGATTTCCCGAAATGGCGCGTGTGCATCCAGATCATGACTGAAGCGCAAGCGGCCGCTCATTACGAAAACCCGTTCGACGTCACCAAAACCTGGTCACAGAAAGAGTTTCCGCTGATCGAAGTCGGTGAGCTGGAGTTGAACCGCAACCCGCTGAACTATTTCGCCGAAGTTGAACAGGCTGCATTCGGCCCGAGCAACATGGTGCCAGGCGTGGGTCTGTCCCCGGACCGCATGCTGCAAGGCCGCGTATTTGCCTACGCTGACGCGCACCGCTACCGCGTTGGCACCAACCACCAGCAATTGCCGGTGAATGCTCCACGCAGCCCGGTCAACACTTATCAGCGTGACGGCTCCATGGCATTCGGCAGCAATGGCGGTGCGGCGCCGAACTACGAACCGAACAGCTACATTGAGTCGCCGAAACAAGCGTCACATTACGCAGAGCCAGCCCTGGCCTTGAGCGGTGCCGCAGATCGCTACGATCACCGCGAAGATACCGATTACTACAGCCAGGCCGGTGCCTTGTTCCGCTTGATGAGCGAGGAGCAGAAAGCACTGCTGGTCAGCAACATTGCCGGCGCAATGGCAGGTGTTTCCAGTGACGTGGTCGATCGTCAGTTGCAGCATTTCTACAAAGCCGATCCGGCGTATGGAGACGCAATCGCAAAGCTGCTCAACTTACAGCTTAACGAAGTCTAAACGAGAAGCAGAACCGCCCTCATTTGGGCGGTTTTTGCGTTATTTGGCCCGCTTTTCTCAGAATATCTTCGCTTTTATTGCGCCAGGCGGGTGACCTGACGGTCAGGTTGGTTCAAACTACAGACTTTCAGGAAGGGAGATGTAGGGCGATGCAAGGCCACCCAGATGTAATCGATTACCTCAATACGTTGCTGACCGGCGAATTGGCCGCGCGTGACCAATATTTCGTTCATTCGCGGATGTATGAGGACTGGGGGTTCACCAAGCTCTACGAGCGCATCAACCACGAAATGGAAGAAGAAGCCGGCCACGCCGATGCGCTGATGCGGCGTATCCTGATGCTCGAAGGCACGCCGCGCATGCGTCCGGATGATCTGGATGTCGGCACCACGGTGCCTTCGATGCTCGAAGCTGATCTGCGCCTCGAATACAAAGTCCGCGCTGCCCTGTGCAAGGGCATCGAACTCTGCGAGCAGCACCAGGATTACGTCAGTCGCGAGATTCTGCGGGTTCAGCTCAACGACACCGAAGAAGATCACACCTACTGGCTGGAAAAGCAGTTGGGTCTGATCAAACTGATCGGTCTCGAGAATTACCTGCAATCCCACGCGTCCTGATTGTAACGGCAACAAAAAAGCCCCTGTCACTTCAACGGTGACAGGGGCTTTTTCATGCCGGGCGGTTAAGCCCGGTCGCGGATCAGCAACGGCTTGAGGTAATGGCCGGTGTGAGATTGCTTCATCTCGGCGACTTCCTCCGGCGTACCGGTGGCGATGATCTGCCCGCCCTTGGAACCGCCCTCTGGACCGAGGTCCACCAGCCAGTCAGCAGTCTTGATCACATCGAGGTTGTGCTCGATCACCACCACGGTGTTGCCGTGATCGCGCAGGCGATGCAGAACGTCGAGCAACTGCTGGATATCCGCAAAGTGCAGACCGGTAGTCGGCTCATCGAGGATATACAGGGTCTTGCCGGTATCGCGCTTGGACAGTTCGCGCGACAACTTGACCCGCTGTGCTTCACCGCCGGACAAAGTCGTAGCCGACTGCCCGAGCTTGATGTACGACAGGCCGACATCCATCAGCGTTTGCAGCTTGCGCGCCAGTGCCGGCACCGCGTCAAAGAACTCCCGCGCCTCCTCGATGGTCATTTCGAGGGTCTCGTGGATGCTCTTGCCCTTGTACTTGATTTCAAGGGTTTCGCGGTTGTAGCGCTTGCTCTTGCACACATCGCAGGGCACGTAGATGTCCGGCAGGAAGTGCATTTCCACCTTGATCAGGCCATCGCCCTGACACGCCTCGCAACGCCCGCCCTTGACGTTGAACGAGAACCGCCCGGGGCCGTAACCACGGGAGCGCGACTCGGGCACGCCGGCAAACAGTTCGCGGATCGGCGTGAACAGCCCGGTGTAGGTCGCCGGGTTGGAACGCGGCGTACGGCCGATCGGGCTCTGGTCGATATCGACGACCTTGTCGAGATGTTCCAGACCTTTGATGCTGTCGTGTGCGGCCGCTTCCAGCGTGGTCGCGCCATTGAGTGCCGTGGCGCTCAGCGGGAACAGCGTGTTGTTGATCAGCGTCGATTTGCCCGAGCCGGACACGCCGGTCACGCAGGTCAGCAGGCCGATCGGAATATCCAGATCGACATTGCGCAGGTTGTTGCCGCGCGCACCTTTGAGTGACAGGTTGAGCTTCTTGTTGCGCGGCGTGCGTTTGGCCGGCACTTCGATCTTCACCCGGCCGGACAAGTATTTGCCGGTCAGCGAGTCCGGGTGCGCCATGACTTCGTCCGGCGTGCCTTCGGCGACAATCTGCCCGCCGTGCACACCCGCGCCCGGGCCGATATCGACGACATAGTCGGCCAGACGAATCGCGTCCTCATCGTGCTCGACCACAATCACTGTGTTGCCGATATCGCGCAAATGCTTGAGCGTGCCGAGCAGCCGGTCGTTGTCGCGCTGATGCAAACCAATGGACGGTTCATCGAGGATGTATAGAACGCCAACCAGGCCGGCGCCGATCTGGCTGGCCAGACGAATCCGTTGCGCCTCGCCACCGGACAGGGTGTCGGCGCTGCGATCCAGCGACAGGTAGTCGAGACCGACGTTGACCAGGAACTGCAGACGCTCGCGGATTTCCTTGAGGATCTTGTCGGCAATCTCGCCGCGTCGCCCGGTCATCTTCAGCGCGCCGAAGTATTCGCAGGCATCGCCGATCGGCAGATTGGTCACCGCCGGAAGGGTTTTCTCACCGACCCAGACGTGCCGCGCTTCACGACGCAGACGCATGCCACGGCAATCCGGGCAGGCCTGATGGCTGAGGAACTTGGCCAGCTCTTCGCGCACGCTCGCCGATTCGGTTTCGCGATAGCGACGCTCAAGATTCGGCACGATGCCTTCGAACGGGTGCGAGCGTTTGACGATGTCGCCACGGTCGTTCAGATATTTGAAGTCGACGTTCTGCGAGCCGCTGCCGTGCAGGATGAACTTCTGTTGCTCGGCGCTGAGGTCGTTGAAGGGCTTGTCCAGGCTGAACTTGTAGTGCGAGGCGAGTGAGCCGAGCATCTGGAAATAATAGACGTTGCGCCGGTCCCAGCCGCGTATCGCGCCTTCGGCCAGCGTTAGTTCGCCATTGACCAGACGCTTGATGTCGAAGAACTGCTTCACGCCCAAGCCATCGCAGGTCGGGCAGGCGCCGGCCGGGTTGTTGAAGGAAAACAGCTTGGGTTCCAGCTCGCTGATCGCGTGGCCGCAAATCGGGCAGGCGAAGCGCGCGGAGAAAATCATTTCTTCGCCCGGCTCGTCGTCCATCGGCGCGACCAGGGCAATGCCGTCGGCCAGTTTCAGCGCGGTTTCAAAAGATTCGGCCAGACGTTGCTGCAGATCGGCGCGTACCTTGAAGCGGTCAACGATCACATCAATCGAGTGCTTCTTCTGTTTATCCAGCTTCGGCAGCTCGTCGAGCTCGCAGATCCGGCCGTTGACCCGGGCGCGGACGAAACCTTGCGCACGCAATTCTTCGAAGACCGAGAGGTGTTCGCCCTTGCGCTCGCGGATCACTGGCGCCAGCAGCATGAGTTTGCTGCCTTCCGGCTGCGCCAGCACCAGATCGACCATCTGGCTGACGGTCTGCGCTTCCAGCGGAATGTCGTGATCCGGGCAACGCGGCGTACCCACGCGGGCATAGAGCAAGCGCAGGTAGTCGTAGATTTCGGTGATGGTGCCGACCGTGGAACGCGGGTTGTGCGAGGTCGACTTCTGTTCGATGGAGATCGCCGGCGACAGGCCTTCGATGGTGTCGACGTCGGGTTTTTCCATCATCGACAGGAACTGCCGGGCGTAAGCCGACAGCGATTCGACATAGCGGCGCTGACCTTCGGCATACAGCGTGTCGAACGCCAGGGACGACTTGCCGGATCCGGACAGGCCGGTGATGACGATCAGTTTGTCCCGTGGCAGGGTCAGGTCGATGTTCTTCAGGTTGTGGGTACGGGCCCCACGTATCAGGATCTTGTCCAAAGTGGCCTCGCTCGGCGGGCGTCGAAAACGTAGGAGTATACGGGCAAATACTGGATGGATGCACACTATCAAACGAAGGGCGTTTTGCCGTTCATGAAGAGAGTTTCATCTATACGCGTCATAGCGTCGCGATATACCCCGTCTTCCGATGGGACTGGTAGAATCGCCGCCGGTTCACATGAGGTTTTTCCATGCACGATCCCCACAGCGAACGCATGAGTGGCAGCGAGACCCGCGCGGCGAGCGGTCTGGCCCTGGTGTTCGCCTTCCGTATGCTTGGCATGTTCATGGTGTTGCCGGTGCTGGCGACCTATGGCATGGATCTGGCTGGAGCGACCCCGGCCCTGATCGGGCTGGCGATTGGCGCTTACGGTCTGACCCAGGCGATTTTCCAGATCCCGTTCGGGGTCATTTCCGACCGCATCGGTCGTCGACCGGTGATCTACCTCGGCCTGATTGTCTTCGCTCTTGGCAGCGTGCTCGCGTCGCAGGCCGATTCGATCTGGGGCGTGATCGCCGGGCGGATCCTGCAGGGCGCCGGGGCGATTTCCGCGGCGGTCATGGCGCTGCTTTCCGACCTGACCCGCGAACAACATCGCACCAAAGCCATGGCCATGATCGGCATGACCATCGGCCTGTCGTTCGCCGTGGCCATGGTCGTCGGCCCGTTGTTGACCAGTGCGTTCGGGTTGTCGGGACTGTTTCTGGCCACCGGCGCGATGGCGCTGGTCGGCATCCTGATCATCATGTTCATGGTGCCGCAATCGACCGGGCCGTTGCAGCATCGTGAATCCGGCGTGGCGCGGCAGGCGCTGATGCCTACGCTCAAGCACCCGGACCTGTTGCGCCTCGATCTGGGCATCTTTGTGTTACATGCGATGTTGATGTCGAGCTTCGTTGCCTTGCCCTTGGCGCTGGTGGAAAAAGCCGGTTTGCCCAAGGAACAGCACTGGTGGGTCTACCTCACTGCGCTGCTGATTTCGTTCTTCGCCATGATCCCTTTCATCATCTATGGCGAAAAGCGACGCAAAATGAAACGAGTTCTGCTCGGCGCCGTCATGACACTGATGCTGACTGAACTATTCTTCTGGCAGTTCGGCGACAGCCTGCGCGCTCTGGTGATTGGCACCGTGGTGTTTTTCACCGCGTTCAATCTGCTCGAGGCATCGTTGCCGTCGCTGATCAGCAAGGTTTCACCGGCAGGCGGCAAGGGCACGGCCATGGGCGTGTACTCCACCAGCCAGTTCCTCGGTTCGGCACTCGGCGGGATACTTGGCGGCTGGTTGTTCCAGCATGGCGGTCTGTCGGTTGTGTTCCTCGGATGCGCCGCGCTGGCTGCACTTTGGCTGGCCTTTGCTGTTACCATGCGCGAACCTCCCTACGTGACGAGCCTGCGCTTGCCGTTGTCGCCCGAAGCGATCCGCGAAGCGGGTCTGGTCGAGCGCCTCAAGGCCCTGGTAGGGGTAACAGATGCAGTGATAGTCGCCGAAGAGGCGGCTGTTTACATCAAACTGGACAAAGAATTAGTGGATCGCACCACCCTCGAACGCCTGGTCAACAACCCGGCCGGGGCTGCGTGCGACGCTTAGGAGAACGTTATGGCCCGTGGGGTTAACAAAGTCATATTGGTCGGCACTTGCGGCCAGGATCCCGAAGTTCGCTACCTGCCTAACGGTAACGCCGTGACCAACCTGAGTCTGGCCACCAGCGAACAATGGACCGACAAGCAGACCGGTCAGAAGGTCGAGAAGACCGAGTGGCACCGTGTGTCGATGTTCGGCAAGGTTGCCGAGATCGCTGGCGAATACCTGCGCAAGGGTTCGCAGGTCTACATCGAAGGCAAGCTGCAGACCCGCGAGTGGGAAAAAGACGGTATCAAGCGTTACACCACTGAAATCGTGGTCGACATGCAAGGCACCATGCAACTGCTCGGCGGCCGTCCACAACAGGGCGACCAGCAAGGCGGCGGCAACAACTACCAGCAGCAGGCGCCACGTCAGCAGGCACCGCGCCCGCAGCAGTCGGCTCCACAGCAGCGTTCGGCTCCGCCAGCGCCACAGCAGGCCGCACCGCAGCCGGCTCCGGATTTCGACAGCTTCGATGACGATATTCCGTTCTGATTTGCCGCTGTAAACGCTTCCAATGAAAAGGCCCGTCGCTTGAACGACGGGCCTTTTTTGTGAGGCGATATTTACGGTTATGTTCGATTACCTGTGGGAGCGAGCCTGCTCGCGAAGGCGTCAGATCAGTCGATGCACCACTTACTGACAGGACGCTTTCGCGAGCAGGCTCGCTCCCACAAGGTAACTTCGTGTTAATCGAGGATCAGGTGCGGCAGGAAGCGACTGGAGTCCTTGGTGATCAGACTGTTGTCCTCGCGCACACCAATCCCCGCCGCCTCATCACCAATCACCCAAGAACCGATCAACGTGTAGCTGTCGCCAAACTTCGGCAGCGGCGCGAACTCCTGCAGGATGAACGGCGCATCGGTGTACGGCCCATCCTCTTTGACGACCAGACCTTCCGCCGTTTGCAGCTCGATGTTGGCGCCTTCACGGGAAAAGTACGGCTTGCGCACCCAGCCTTTCGGCACCGCACTTTGCGGATTCGGATCAAGGTGCGCAGCGAGCAGATTCGGATGACCCTTGTGCAACTCCCACAGCAACGGCAGCGCCCCTTTGTTCGACAGAATCGCCTTCCACGCCGGTTCGAAAAACTGCGTGTCGCACTCGGCGATCGCCGCGCCGAACGGTTCGTGGAAGATGAATTCCCAGGCGTGCAGCTTGAACAGGTGCGGGATCCAGCGATCCTGCAGATCGACGAAACGACCTTCAGCCGTCAGGCCGATGTCTTCGATATCGATGTGGCGTGATTCGATGCCGACCTTTTCCGCAATCAGCCGCAGATAGTCGGTGGTGCCTTTATCCTCCACCGAGTCCTTCATCGAGGCAAAGTAGAACGGCCGCTTCAGCTGCAACTCGGCGAAGGCCTGATGCAGCTTGGTGTCGATGCTGTTGAACTGGTCAGCATGCCGCGGCAGCGTGCCGCGTTCGATGCATTGTTCCAGCCAGCCCCACTGGAACGCCGCCGCTTCGTAGAGGCTGGTCGGCGTGTCGTAGTTGAGCTCCAGCAGTTTTGCCGGGCCGTTGCCGCTGTAGGAAAAGTCCATGCGACCGTACAGATGCGGATGACCTTCGCGCCACGAGGTGCGGATCACGTCGTAGTACGCCGCCGGAATGCTCAAACGATCGAGCAACGCCTCGCTGTTGACCACGCGATCGACCAGATCCATGCACATCTCGTGCAGCTCGGTGGTCGGGTCTTCGAGATCGTTTTCGATCTGCGCGAGGCTGAACTGGTAGTAGGCGCTTTCGTCCCAGTACGGTTCGTCGTCGATGGTGTGGAACAGGAAACCGAGGCTTTCGGCGGTGTGTTTCCAGTCGGCGCGCTCGGCGCAGTGGATCTTTTTCATGTCAGCTGCTCGAGCGTCCGGAACTGCTGCCCCAGCCACCCCAACCGCTGCGGGCGCTGGACTGGCTGCCGAAGCCTCCGCGCGAAGTCGACGACGCAACGTTCACCGGTTTGCTCTTGCTGCTCTCGTAATCCGACTGGCTGCGCGAGGTTGTGTCAGCTCGGCGGTACTGCGTTGAGGTGTTGTACGGCTGGCGTGTTTCGCGATCACGGTAAACGCTGCGTTCGGCATTGTTGCTCATCGCATTGCCGATCAGCCAACCGGTCAGCCAGCCATTGCCGCCGCCACCCGAACTGCCGGAATAATGCGAGCCGCCGTGGCTTGCGCTGCTGGTGGTAGTGTCGCCCGCCGGCAGCTGTGCATTGGCGATGGCATCCAGATCCTGCGGCGTCTCGGCATTGCGCGGCACCTTGAAGCCGCCGAGTTTCGGCACGAAGCGGCCATCGGAGTTTTTCTGACACCAGCCAGCGGCAAAGTCTGCGTCGCACTTGGCCTTGTCGTTGTAGGCCGGGGCGATGCGCCGGTGTTCGCTAAGGGCGGCGACGTAGGCGCTGGAGCAGACATCGGCGGCCACTTCGGCGTCGACGCATTGTTCAACATTCTGGAAATTGCGTGGCTGGTCCAGCGCCGCCGCTTCACCGGAAATCGCCATCGCCACCGACGCGGCGAGGGACAACTGCACGTATTTGCTGCGTTTCATCGAGAGGCTTCCTGCCGGTCAGTGGGACGGGGTCATGCACGCGGCATTGAGCATGCCGACGCTGATCGCCACGGCGGCGACATAAATGCCGGCCGCCACTTCGCCGTCGGCGATGCGCTGGGAAGTGCCCTTGAGCACCAGCCCGGTAGCGACAAACGCCAGCAACTGCACAACGGCGGCGATGACTGCCCAGAGGACGAAGTCGAGCACGTTGACCGAGTAGGCGATGACGTTGCTCGCCGGAATGGCGAAACCGATGATCGCCCCGGACAGGGCAATGGCGGCGGCAGTGTTGCCGGCGCGGATCAGCTCGAATTCCTTGTGCGCGGTAATGCGCGTGTAGACGAATTGAAACAGCATGAACAGCAACACGGCGCCGATCAGGTAGACGACAAAACCGACCAGCGCGGTTTTGTTCAGGGAAACGGCCAAGACTTCCAGCATGAAAAACTTCCTTTTTAGATGGCGCTCAAATCAGTCGTGTACAGCGAGATGCCCAGCGAGGTGCTCAGGCTGACGGTGCCTTCTTCGTCCTGTTCGACGGAGAACAGCAGCAGTTCGCGGCGATCGGTCAGGCCGGTGTCGCGGGCGTACAGCATGGAGTGGTGCTTGATGGTGTAGGACTCGTCCGGGTTGACCACCTGTTCGGTCATCGGTACCAGTTCGGTCTGCTGCAGTTCGGTGCCCCATTCGCGGGTGTATTCGACACCGTCGTGGGTGTACGTCGGCAGGCCGATCAGGCTGTTCGGCCCGGCCAGACGCTGCAGTTCGGCGTCGCTGTTGACCGTCACGTAGCTGAGGTAATTGAACAGGGTGACCGACTCGACCTGGTCTTCACCGGTGACGTGGATCTGCACCCAGAAATCCTCGTCGTTCATGTAATAGCGATGCAGTTTGTTGGACTGGCCGAGGTCGACCCAGCCGGCGCTCCACACCGCCTGATCGAACGGCACCCGCACCGACGTCGAGCCTTGCAGCAGCAGCGCAAGGGTCGTGTCAAAGCGCACGCCTTTGCCTTGCGCCATGCCCAGTGGGCCGTTGACGGCGGTAGTGGTTGGCGCAGCGGTCTGCCAATTGCTGCTGCCGAGCAAGTCTTTAAACCATCCCATGGGTACGTTCCTTGAAGCGGGTGGAGGTGTTCGGGGGTGAAAAAGTGGCGGTAGTGTACCGGGCGCAGCGGTGTACGACACGCCGCAACCGTGTGGGAGCGAGCCTGCTCGCGAATGGGCCGTGTCAGTCACCATCAATTTTGACTGTCACGACGCTTTCGCGAGCAGGCTCGCTCCCACAAGTTACCGTTCAGTCATTACTGCGCGGACTTCTGCTTCAGCCGCTCAAGGATCGCATTGGCGCTGCCTTCGTTCGGCGTGATGCCGGCGTCGCGCAGTTTGCGTTCCAGGTCGTTGCCGGTGGAGGCGTCGGCCAGTTCGTCCGCTGCGCTCAGTTCGGCAGCGCGTTGCTGCTGCTTGGCTTGCAGGCGGTTCAGGGTGCCGACCGCAGTTTCCAGTTTGCCGTTGGCGCCGCCGCTGGCAATCGAGGCGCTGACCTGGGCTTTCTGCACGCTGTCGCGGGCCTTGGCCATGTCCACTTGCTGGCGCAGGCTCTTGATCCGCGATTCGGCTTTGCTGATGTCTTTGCGCATGTTGTCGGCGTAGGCGCCGAATTCATCGCTGAGTTTCTTCTCGGCAGCGAGGTCGTTCGTCAGGGTCGAAATCGCTTCGGCGACTTCCAGCGCCAGGTCTTCACGGCCGGCATTCAGTGCGGCAACGGCCTTGGCTTCGAGGTCCTTGATCTTGGCGTCGTACTCACTCACGCGGTCAGCGGCCAGTTTGTGCTTGGCCATGATCGTCACCAGTTCGCGGCGGGCGTTCGACAGCGCGCTGTCGGCGTCGCGGATTTCCTGATCGAGGATGCGCAGCGCCTGCTGATCGGCGATGGCTTCGCCGACTTCATTGGCGCCGCCGCGCAGTGCGGTGAACAACTTGCTCCAGATGGACTGAGTCATTGGATATTCCCTGTTGATTACTTGAAGAAGTGTTCGAAGGCTTCGCTGGCGCGCTGCACGTTGTCGACCAGGGTTTTCACCTCGGTGACGACGTTGGTCAGGCTCGAATCAGCGCTGAGGGCGCCGAACATGTTGTAGACGGTCTGCCCGTTGGGCATCGACTCGATCCCGATCGACGACAGCGGGAACATCTCGCGGCTGCGCAGTACGGCATCGTTGAACGCCTGGACATTGCTGATCGAATCGATGTCGACCAGCACGGTGTCGACGATGATCTGCTGGCCGGCCAGGGCGATGTGAATCGGCAGGCCGCCAAATTCGTTCATTTCCAGCTTGATGCTCGGCTCGGAGCTCTGGATCAGCGACAGCGTGATCTCTTGCGAAGCCACCTCGTCCAGCGCCTTGAGGGCATTGAAGAGGCTATCGATGGTCCAGTTGTTGCCTGCGCTCATGTATTTCTCCGACATGAAAGAGCCAGCCAGAATCGGTTGGCGTAGCTGTTGCTCCATTTGCTTGAGCAAGCTTCGGTTTTCCGGAAGCACCCAAGTTTCGTGTTTCACATAACCGGCGGCGGCCAGGCCTGCGCGCATCTGCTTCATGTAGAAGCTCGACGGTTTTTTCGCCGACGTCTTGCCACGCTCGCCCTTGGGGCTGGCTGCGGTAGTCGTCTGAATGCGGCTGGTCATGGCTGGAATCCGGTTATGAGCGTCTCACGCGTGGGCCACACTACAACCAATGCAAAGTGCCATCAATGACTCACGCGTGAGATTTTCAGGACAGACGCAAAAAGGCCCGCAACGGGGCGGGCCAGGGGATTGCGCAGTTGTTGCTAGGCGTTGCTGCTCAGGAATTCGTCAGTGGATACCACGCTGGCATAGGCAAAACCCAGCGCCGCCATGAATGCTGCATGCACATGGGCGGCCGGCACTGTCAGGCCGTTGAATTCCAGGTCACGGCTGGCGCAGGCGTCGTGAATCACCGTGACGCTGTAGCCCATGTCCGCCGCCGCGCGGGTGATGCCATCGATGCACATATGGCTCATGCTGCCGACCACCACCAGATCGGTGATGGCTTGTTCGTCGAGGACCGATTTCAGTTCGGTTTCACGGAACGAGTTGACGAAGTGCTTGAGCACCACCGGCTCGTCGGCGCGGTTGAGCACTTTTGGATGCAGTCTGGCGCCCTCGGAGCCGGGAGTGAAAAACGGTGCGTCGTCAGAGGTGAACTCATGGCGAATGTGCACCACCGGATCGCCCGCCTCGCGAAAGGCTGCGATCAACCGTGCGGCGTTGTCGGCAGCGGCGTCGGCGCCGACCAGCGGCCACTTGCCTTGGGGGAAGTAGTCGTTCTGGATATCGACTACGATGAGCGCTTGCTTGGCCATGGGATTGTCCTCGAGGCAATGATTGGGTGTGGCCTCAGTATTGGCGCCGGCCGAGGATTCGAGAATTGGCCGCACCGACAATAGGCAGGGGAAAACTGACAATGGCTGTACAAAGAGCCGCCACCGCTGAATTGGGCGTGCTGATTTACCCCGGCGCGCAACTGGCGGCGGTGCACGGTCTGACCGATCTGTTCGCCGTGGCCAACCGCATCGCCGCCGAGTATCAGGCTGTGCAGTTGCCCGTGCTGCGGGTCAGCCACTGGCAAGTCGCGGGCGAGCAGTTGCCGGCGCGGGTCTACGACAGTCATCCAGGTGCGGAAGACGTTTTGCTCGCCGTGCTGATTCCGCCGTCCCTCGGCGGGTTCGATGCAGCGCAAATGACCGCGAGTCTTACGCAATGGCTGCGCGATCAGCATGCGCGCGGCGCAACGCTTGGTGGTGTCTGCGTGGGCTCGTTGATGCTCGCTGAAAGCGGCTTGCTCGATAGTCGCAGTGCCACCACCCATTGGACCTCGGCCGAGGCGTTCGCCGAGCGTTACCCGAAAATCAAACTGAAGGCCGACACGCCGATAGTCGACGACGGCGACCTGATCACCACCGCCGGGCTGATGGCCTGGTCGGAGCTGGGATTGCGTCTGGTCGATCGCTTGCTCGGCCCGAGCATCGCCACCGCCACCGCGCGATTTCTGGTGATGGAGCACAGTGACAGCGCCAGTGAATGCGGGAGCAATTTTGCGCCGATCCTCAGTCATGGCGACGCGGCGATTCTCAAGGTTCAGCACTGGTTGCAAAGCACCGGGGCGACGGATGTTTCGCTGGCGGCAATGGCCGAGCGCGCGGGACTTGAAGAGCGCACGTTTCTACGCCGATTCCGCGCCGCGACAGGCTTGAAACCGACCGAGTATTGCCAGCACTTGCGCGTAGGCAAGGCGCGGGAAATGCTCGAGTTCACCAATGGCACGATCGATCACATTGCCTGGACGGTGGGCTATCAGGATCCGGGCGCGTTTCGCGCGATCTTCAAGAAGATTACCGGGCTGGGGCCGAGTGATTACCGGGGGCGGTTTGGTGTGAATCCCGCTCCCAGAACGACGATGAACTAATGTGGGAGCGAGCCTGCCCGCGAAGGCGCTGGATCTACAATATTGTAGTCGGCTGACACTACGCCTTCGCGAGCAGGCTCGCTCCCACAATGAACTCTACAGGGATGAGGGATCGTGCAATTTGCCGGAGTTTTGCGCGCCGTCGTGCAGTTTGAAACAGGCGTGATGCCAGCACTTCCCCGGCAAACGCCCGGTTACCGGGTCATTGCCGCAGATCATTGCTTGGCCTGATCTCTGCAATTTCCCTGAGTGAATCCATCGACTGATAAAGGGGAACGCATGACCCCGACACCCGGCAAGAAAATCGTCGTCGCTCATTCGGTACGGGCCGAGGCGCCGCAACATGAGGTTGAGACCAACAAGGCCCTGGCGCGTTGGCTGGCGCAGATTCTCGGCTGCAAATTCGGTGGCAGTTACGACCCGGCCAAACATCAGGGCCGCGAGCTGTATCTGCTGCCGACGCAAACCATCGTCGGCACCGCTCATGCTCAAACGCTGGGCATCCAGGGGCCCGATGACTTGTGGGGCGGTTACGTCGAATACGATTTCATCTGCACCAAGGCCATCAGCCACGGCTTGCGCAGCCATCTGGCGCAGGCGCCGCAGGGCTGGTCGCCGCTGTTCTCGGAGCGGGTGCGCAACGTTGTACTCGACGGTCTCAGCGTATTCGCCGTGGAAGATGCGCGGCCCGCCGCCGAGCATCTGCTGTATGCCGGGCCGATCCGCTTGAAGCCGATTCACGCCTGTGCCGGCCGCGGGCAGGAAGTGATCAGAAGTCTCGATGCGTTCGATGAAATCCTCGCGCGGCCGGAAGCGCAAAGCCTGTTCAGTGACGGTGTAGTGCTGGAGCAGGACTTGAGCAACGTCGTCACCCATAGCGTCGGCCAGTCCTTCATCGGCGGTAAGGTTTTGAGCTATTGCGGTGATCAATACCTGACCGAGGACGGCCAGGGCGAAGAGGTCTACGGCGGTTCGAACCTGCTGGTGGTGCAGGGCGGCTATGACCAATTGCTGACACTGGATCTGCCCGACGATGTGCGCTTGGCCATCGAGCAGGCGCAGGTATTCGACAGCGCCGCTAACGAAGCCTACCCACGTTTCTACGCCTCGCGACGCAATTACGATATCGCCCAGGGCCTGGATGCCGACGGCAACCAGCGCAGCGGCGTGCTCGAACAATCCTGGCGCATGGGCGGCGCGAGCAGCGCTGAAGTGGCCGCGCTGCAAAGTTTCGTCAACGATCCACAGATGCGCGCCATCCGCGTGTCGTCGGTGGAAACCTATACCGATCAGGCGCTGCCGGCGGACGCCATCGAGGTCTATCGCGGCCCGGCGGAAAACAGCGCGTTTCTTCTCAAATACGTAACGGTCAAATCCTATGACGGCTAGAAGCGAAAGCATTCAAATCGACATCGATGACGAACAGATGAGCGGGACTTTTCTCAGTCCCAAATCGAAAGTCCCGGGGGTGTTGTTTGTTCACGGTTGGGGCGGCAGTCAGGAGCGCGATCTGGAACGGGCCAAAGGCATTGCCGGCCTGGGTTGTGTGTGCCTGACCTTCGACCTGCGCGGGCATACCGGCGGCACCGGGATTCCCCTGACCCGGGTCACCCGTGAAGACAATCTGCGTGACTTGCTGGCGGCCTACGATCGCCTGTTGGCGCACCCGGCGCTCGACACCTCGGCGATCGCCGTGGTCGGCACCAGTTATGGCGGTTACCTGGCCTCGATCCTGACGTCATTGCGGCCGGTGCGCTGGCTGGCGCTGCGCGTGCCGGCGCTGTACCGCGACGAGCAATGGCACACGCCCAAGCGCGATCTGGACAAGGCCGACCTGCGCGACTATCGCGGCACTCTGGTGCGCGCCGACAGTAATCGTGCCCTGCATGCCTGCTCGCAATTCACTGGCGACGTGCTGCTGGTGGAATCGGAAACCGACGACTTTGTGCCCCACGCGACGATCATGAGTTACCGCGCAGCGTGTCAGCAGACCCATTCGCTGACGCACCGGATCATCGATGGCGCCGATCACGCGTTGAGTGATCCGGTGTCGCAGCAGGCTTATACGTCAATTCTGGTGGACTGGATTACCGAGATGGTGGTGGGGGAGCGGTTGAGCATTATCCAATCCAGATGATCTGTCGCGAGTACCGGCCCCTTCGCGAGCAGGCTCGCTCCCACAGGTTGAGCGCATTTCAAATGTGGGAGCGAGCCTGCTCGCGAAAGGGTCATCAGCAGCAATGCACGGTCAGGACGGTTTCTTCTCGATGCGCAGCGCCTTGGCCTTGGCCTCCACCACCAGATACATCACCACCGTAATCAACAGCGGCAACAGAAAATAAATCGCCCGATACGCCAGCAGTCCCGCCACCAGACTGCCGCGCGATGCCTCATGCTGCAGCAGCGCAACGAACACCGCTTCCAGCACACCCAGCCCTGCTGGAATGTGCGTGATGACCCCGGCAATCGCGCTGATCAACAGCACGCCCAGCACCAGCGGATAATCCAGTTTGCTCGGCAGCAGAGTAAAGATCACCGCCGCCATCAGCGACCAGTTCAGCGCGCCCAGCAGCAATTGCAGGACTGCCATGCGCAGCGACGGCAGGTTGATTTCCACGCCGCGGATCGACCACTCGCGGCGCTTGGAAAACTGACATGCCGCCAGATACCCGGCGCTGACCAGCAGCAACAACACGCCAACCAGTTGCAGCGCGTCACTGCTGAGTTTCCAGCCCGGCGGCATGCGCACCAGACCGCTGCTGAAGACCACACCGGCGATGGTCATGTAGCCGAACCAGTTGGTCGCCAGGCTCAGGCCGAGAATCTTGGCGATGTTGCCCTTGCTCACGCCGAGCCGCGAATACAGGCGATAACGCATGGCGATGCCGCCGACCCAGGCGCTGAGGTTGAGGTTGAAGGCGTAGCTGATGATGCCCACCGGCAAAATCTGCTTCCACGTCAGGTCCTGGCGAATGTAGGTGCGGCCGATCAGGTCGAAACTGGCGTACACCAGAAAGCTCAGCAAGGTCAGGCTGGCGGCGATGATCAGCGTGCGCACCTTGAAGTCGGCGAGGGTTTGCAGCACCTCGGCCCATTCGATGCGCGTGGCGAACATCGTCAGCAGGACAATCAGCGCGAGAAAAAACAGGATGGTCAGCGGACGTTTCCAGCGGCTCCACTTCGACGGCGCCGCGGGTGCCGAATGGCTAGTGGAATGGACTTCGGAATGACTCATGGACGCGCACCTCGGAAAGGCTTCAGACGCGGTTTATGCGCCGGCAGCCAACCGGCCATGGCCGGGAAGTGCCGCAGAAAGTGGAAGACCAGAAAACCCACGGTCATGTGCCAGATGCGCCCGCGCGGCAACAACTTGGCGTCCATGGCCTTGCAGTGGTTCTGGCTGAGGTCTTCGAGGCGTTCGTACAGGTGCTGGTTGAAGGCGCGGTCGCGAATCAGCACATTGGCTTCCAGGTTCAGCGACAGGCTCAGCGGGTCGAGGTTGCTGGAGCCCACGGTGCTCCAGTCATCATCGACCAGCGCGACTTTGCCGTGCAGCGGGCGTTGGCAATATTCGTGAATCTGCACGCCGGCGCGCAGCAGATAATCGTAGGTCATGCGCGCCGCCAGTTTGGCTACGAGCATGTCCGGCTGGCCTTGCAGGATCAGCCGCACCTCGACGCCACGGCGCGCGGCATTGCGGATCTCGCGCAGCAAACGGTAACCGGGGAAGAAGTAGGCGTTGGCGATGATCACCCGGCGCTTGGCCTTGCGCAGCACCTGCAGATAGACGTCTTCGATATCGGTGTTGTGTTGATCGTTATCGCGGAACACCAGCCGTACCTGGCCGTCGTGTTCGGTGAAAGCCATGTCCGCCAGACGCTGGCGCCGACGCTGCCACCAGAACCTTGCGCGTCCGGGACGACCGCTTTGCAGCAGAGCGAAGTGATGGATATCGGCGACCACCGGGCCTTGGATCTCCACCGAGTAATCCTGCTTGGCTTCGGGGCCGAAATCGGCCAGGTGATCGCCGGAAAAATTGATCCCGCCGATGAACGCGACCAAGCCGTCGACCACCACGATCTTGCGGTGCAGGCGGCGGAACCAGTTGGTGCGGATGCCCAGGTGCTTGGGCGCCGGATCGAAGATCTGCAGATGCACGCCGGCATCGCTGAGTGCCGACAGATAGCCGGTGCTCAGCTCGCCGCAGCCGAAGCCGTCGAGGCTGACCGTGGTGCGCACGCCACGCTGGGCGGCTTCGATGAGGATCTGCTGCAACTCGGCGCCGACCTTGTCTTCGAAGACGATGAACGTTTCCAGAAGGATCTCGCTCTTGGCCGCGCGCATCGCTTCGAACACGCGGGGGAAGTACTCCTCGCCGTTTTCCAGCAGTTGCACGCGGTTGTTGCTGTGCCATTGATACTCGACGTCAACGTGGCCGGGCTCGCGCACCGGCGGGTTCAGCGTGACCGGTTCGACGGCGGATTTTTCCAGTGGCGCACTGTTCATAGTTCAATCTCCACCGATAACGGTGCGTGGTCGGAAAGGTGCGACCAGGGCCGGTTGGTCAAAACTTTCGGCCGGCTGGCCTTGAGGTTGCGCACGTAGATGCGGTCGAGCCGTAGCGCTGGCAGTCGCGCCGGAAAGCTGCGCGCCGGTTTGCCGTGGTGCTCGGCGAACACTTCGCGCAGGCCACAGGGCTTGAGCTGTGCATCGGCGCGCTGGCGCCAGTCATTGAAATCGCCGGCGACGATCACCGGCGCATCGGCGGGCAGTTCGGCGAGGCGTTGCAGCAGCAGATCCAGCTGGGCGTTGCGATGACTTTCGCGCAGGCCCAAGTGCACGCAGATCGCATGCACCTCGGTGCCGTCACCGGGCAGGCGCAGCACGCAATGCAGCAGGCCACGGTTTTCATGGCCGCTGATCGACACGTCGAGGTTGTCGTGGCGGATGATCTGGAATTTCGACAGCAGTGCATTGCCGTGGTCGCCCGCCGGGTACACCGCGTTGCGCCCGTAGGCGAACTGCGGCCAGAGGCTGTCGGCGAGGAATTCGTATTGCGGCATGGTCGGCCAGTTGTCGTAGCGCTTGGGATGCTGCTCGTGGGTGCCGTGGACTTCTTGCAGAAACACCACGTCGGCGGCGACGCTGCGCACCGCTTCACGCAGCTCCGGCAGAATGAAACGCCGGTTCAACGCGGTGAAGCCTTTGTGGGTATTGACCGTCAGGACAGTGAACGTACGCACCGACGGTGAGACCACGGAGCCTTCGTCGGTAAAACCGACCGGTTCGGGAATGCTCATGACAGAACTCCTTCAGCGGCGACTTGCCCGGGAGTTGTGGCGAGGTCCTTGTCGAGATCAAAGCGCTGCAACAGGTTGCGTGCGTCGTAGGGCGCGCGGACTTTGATGTCGTTGTCGAAATAGCAGAACACTTCGCGGGATTTGCGTGCACGGGGTTTCAGGCGTGGCGCTATCAGGTGGGCATCCTCTGGCTGTTTACCCTGATGCCAGGCGTCGATGCGCTCGGCCCAGCGCTTGAGTGCTTGTTCGGAATAGCCGCTGGCGTAGAGCTCTTCGGCGCCGTGCAAACGCAGGTAGACAAAGTCGCTGGTGAGGTCTTCGCGGTACGGCCATTTGCCGGCGGTGTCGGCGACCACCAGTGCAACGTTATGGCGCTTCAAGAGGCGCACGAATTGCGGGTCGATGAAACTTTCATGACGGATTTCCACCGCATGGCGCAGCGGCTTCTTGCGCCAGGCCTTGACGCTGGCATGGCCGGGCAGATGCGAATCGTGCTGGCGGGCGAGGGCGGCTGCGGCTTGGGTATCGTGGGGCAGTTGCGCAAGAAACTGGTCGAAGCGCTCGGCGTCGAATTTGAAGTTGGGCGGAAACTGCCAAAGGATCGGCCCGAGTTTTTCCTTCAGCTCCAGCACGCCTGAGGCAAAGAAGTTCGCCAGCGGCTTTTCGATTTCGCGCAAGCGCCGCACATGGGTGATGAAGCGCGGCGCCTTGACGCTGAAGACGAAGTCATCGGGGGTTTCGGCGTACCACTGGGCGTAACGTTCGGGACGTTGCAGGGCGTAGAACGATCCGTTGATTTCAATGCTGTTGACCGCGCGGGAGGCGAACTGCAATTCGCGCTTCTGCGCCAGTCCCTTCGGGTAGAAATCCCCGCGCCACGGGGCGTAGCGCCAGCCTGAAATACCGATGTGAATCGTCGCCATCCCATCCTCCCGTAGAAAGTCCTCGTGTTGCCGATGTTCTGTGATGACTGCGCCGGGGGCGGGAAAGTTTCGGTGGTGTTACGGACGGTCGCGGGTGAAGCGAAGATCAAGAGCTTACCCCCTCACCCCAACCCTCTCCCCCAAGGGGGCGAGGGGGAAGGGAGCAGATCTTCATGTCTCCTGAAATCGCGTACGACTGTGAAGGGTGCAGATCTTCATGGTCTTCAGGACTTGAATTCGACTCAAGACGTGCAGTTGGTGAGTTTGGTCATGCAACTCGGTCGGCTCCCTCTCCTGGGGAAGAGGGCTGGGGTGAGGGGGCTCTTGAACTTGCCGCGCAATTACCGATCAGTTCCTTATCAGGGTCAGCCACGGGAGATCGGAGTTTTGCGCAATTTCAGGATCGCCATTCTGCTGGGAGCGCTGCTGTGCTTGGGCGTCAACACATCGCAGGCCGCCGCGCTGCCGGGCGTTCCGGCTGCCGCCGACTCGGCGGAGAAACCTGCCGAGCCCGAACCGCTGGTGCAGGGCGGTCTGCTCGGGGCGATCAGTACGAGCATCGACGATGTGCAGGAAAAACTCGACCTCAACGAACACCTGGTCGACGCCTGGCGTCTGCGCGCCGACCGCGCGGCGGATGAGGTCGATCGGCTGGTCAAGCAGCCGTCGAACCGTTCGGGCTGGAGCGTGGCCGGGGATTTCCTCACGCTGTCGGGTGTGTGGCTAGGCAGTTTCGCCCTGTTGACCGTGCTTGGCAGTCTGCTGGCCAAGCGTCTGCGGGAGGGCCGCTGGTTGCGCACTCGCCAGCGCAGTCAGGACCTGCTCGGCTACGTGCTGCCGTACACCGTGCCGGCACTGATCTGCCTGCCGCTGACGCTGTATGTCAGCCACTTCCTGCAAGGTTCGGTGGGGCGCGCGCTGGCGCTGTGTCTGGCGTACGCCACCAGTAGCGGCATCTTTTCCACTTCGATGTTGTTGTGCGTGGTGGTGATGTTCAACGTCGGCCACAAACGCACCGCCGCGCGAATCATTCGTGAATACTGCCCGCGACCGCTGTTCCTGATCGGTTTTCTCGCCGCCCTCAGCGATGCGCTGACCAGCCCGCAGATCGCCCGGCAACTGGGCGGCAATATCACCAGCAGTATCGCTGTGTTCACCGGGCTGATCGCCTCGGTCATCTTCGGCTTGCTGGTGATTCGCCTGCGCCGGCCGGTGGCGCATCTGATCCGTAATCGCCCGTTGCCCCAGCGTTTGAAACAACCGTCGCTGCAGGAGTCGCTACGGATATTTTCCGGGCTGTGGTACTGGCCCATCGTGCTGATGGTGCTGGTTTCAGCGGTCAGTCTGATCGGCATCGGCGAGGACAATCAGAAAGCCCTGCGCTGTGCCTTGTTCACTACCGTGCTGCTGATCGCCACGGTATTTCTCAGCACCGTGTTGCAGCATCTGTTCAAGTCGCGCAAGGCCGAGGCGCTCCAGCGCAGCAGTGCCTACAAGGAACGTTTCCTCAGCCTGTTGCACGCGTTGCTGCGCATCGTCATGGCGATTGTCTTTATCGATATCCTCGGGCGGATCTGGGGCGTGTCGTTGCTCGATTTCGCCCAGAGCAGCACGGTCGGCCGAGCGATCAGCAATGCCTTGAGCAGCATTGGGCTGATCTTCCTGGTGACGTGGCTGCTGTGGGTGGTGCTCGATACGGCGATTCAGGAAGCGCTCAAACCGCCGGTCAGCAAACGCGCAGCGCGCCAGCCGAGCACGCGGGTAAAAACCATCCTGCCGTTGCTGCGCAACGCGATCAAAATCATCCTCGTGGTGATCTGCGCGATCACCACCATGGCCAATCTCGGCATCAACGTTGCGCCGCTACTGGCTGGTGCCGGGGTGGTCGGTCTGGCGATCGGTTTCGGCTCGCAGCAACTGGTGCAGGATGTGATCACCGGGCTGTTCATCATCATCGAAGACACCCTGTCGATCGGCGACTGGGTGGTGCTCGATTCCGGTCACGCCGGCACTGTCGAAGGCTTGACCATTCGCACCCTGCGCCTGCGTGACGGCAAGGGCTTTGTACATTCGGTGCCGTTTGGCCAGATCAAGGCTGTGACCAACCAATCACGGCAGTTCGCTTTTGCGTTTTTCTCGGTGCAGTTCACTTACGACACCGACGTCGACAGAGCCATCGAGCTGATCCGCGAGGCCGGCGATTCGATCCGCGAAGACCCGTTCCTCAAGTACAACCTGCAAGGGCCGCTGGATGTGTTTGGCGTGGACAAAATGGACCTCAACGGCGTGGTGCTGACGGCGCAATTCCGCACGGTGTCCGGTGGGCAGTATGCGGTGAGCCGCGCGTTCAACCAGCGCTTGAAGAAGCTTGTGGATAACACACCGAATGTGCATTTTGCGCAGACTTATCCACAGCAGGTGCTGTTGCCGAAGCGGCAGCAGGAGGGGGCGGTGGTGGCGGCCGAGGTGCCGCAGGAGTCGCGGACCTGACGCCTGTTTGTGTAGAGACAGGGCCGGCGCTTTCGCAAGCAGGCTCGCCCCACAGGGGTAACGGGATAGAACTGTGGGAGCGAGCCCGCTCGCGAAGACGCCAGATCGAACTACATCAATTACGGATCAACTTCCGGCATATCTGCTCCATGGCCACCTGATCCGCCTCTACCCAAACCTGCGGCTTGCCCGCAACCATCGCCGCCACCGGCACGCCATCGCGATACACCAGCCGATTGCTCACCAGCGCCGGCACTTTCACCCCCGGCAGCAGCGTCCCCGCCAGATTCAACGGGTCAACCCCGCACACCGCGACCAGGCTGCCGTCCTGCGGGCGCCGGCGCACTTCGCGCAATAGGGGTATCGCCTCCGGCAGCGCAAATTGCTCGCCCGCCAGACCACTGACAAACCGCCCGCCACGAATCTCGCCCCGCGCTTCCAGGCGATGAAAAGTGCGCAGCAATTCGCGCCAGCTCGGCAGCCAGTCGGCTTCGCGTTCCAACAACCGCCAGAACACCACGCCGTAGCGGCGCAGCAAGGTCATGGCCACATGTTCGAGCGTCTCGGCTGCATCGGCGGACAAACCACGGCGCAGCAATGCCCAACGCCCGGCATCGTCCATGCCGCCGATAAACGCGCCGCGCCCGCGTCGACTGCTGCGCTGCTGGCGCTTGCTCGCCGGGGTGATCAGCGCGCGTAGGCCGGCGAAGCTGTCGGCGTTCACCAGCCCGGCGGCGACCAGTTCCTGCAAGGCTATTTCCAGTTCGCTGCGCAGCAGGCGCGCTTCGTGAATCAGCTCATCGAAAAACAGCGCGCCGTGCTGACTCAGTGCCTCGAAGACTTTCTGCGTTTTCGGCGATAACTCACTGACTGGCGTCTGCTCAGCCAGCGCACTCCACAACCCCACCTGACTTCGCGGCAGCAGCACAATCGGCGTGCTGCGCAATGCCGAGCCGCTGACTTTCTGTCGCGCACTGATGCGCGTCCACACCAGTTTGCCGTTGCGGCACAGTTCGTCCAGCCAGCTCGGCGAATAGTCCTTGAGGCGTGCCGGCAGGATGTCGCTGTCCCAGGCCGAAGCGGCCGCCGGGTAACCTTCGAACTGGCCGACAATAGCCGGTAACACCGCGCTGCCCTGACCTTGGGTAGCCGGTGTCAGATGCTGCCAGTCGAACAGAAAACGCATGAAATCCTGCAACGCCACCGGTTCGATTTCCCGGCGCAGGCGCTTGACTGTGTAGCGATGAATGCGCGCCAGCAGATGGCGTTCGCACCATTCTTCAATCGCGCTGTTCGGCGTGAACTGCCCGCGCAAGACGTAACCTTCGCGTTCCAGTTGCGCGAGGGCTTGATTGACTTGCGCGGCTGGCAGGGCGAGCGGCTCGGCGATGGTCGGCAACGGGGTTGGCCCAAAGGCGCCGAGGCGGGCGCGGATCACTTCGACCAGGGCTTCATCGAATGTCCACGCTTCGTCGAAGCCAGGTAGTTCCACTGCTGCGCTTGCCAACGTTGCCTGTGGATAAAGTGCCTGCAGACAACTCAGCCGCTCGCGGGCCAGCCATAACTGATGCTCGGCGTCGATCTGCAACAGGCAGGCGCGCCCGCTGGCCATCAGCGTTTGCAGCCAGTCCGGCCAGCCCGCGTTGGCTCGCGCTTCGCCGTCACTGATGCAGGCGAGGCTCATCAGCGCTTCGTGCATTTCATCCATGGAGTTGGGCGACGGCCAGGCTTCTTCGCGCACCGCCGTGATCGCATCGGCGTCCAGCGCGCCGAGGTCATCGGTCGATTGCGGATCGCTCCAGCGCCGATTGATCACCGCTTGCGTGCGGCGTTCTTCAAGCGGCGCGTCGTCGAGAAAAGTGTACGGACGGGCGCTGAGGATTTCCGCCGCCAGTGGCGACGGCGCAGGCAAATCACGGGCGATCAGGCGCACCTCGCCACGCTCCATGCGCCGCAGCAGGGTCAGCCAGCCTTCGCTGTCCATCGCTTCGTGCAGGCAATCGTCAAGGGTCTGTTCCACCAGCGGATGCTCGGGGACTTCGCGCTCGCCGGCGAGGTTTTCCAGGCAGGCGATCTGGTCGGGAAACACGCTGGCGATCAGGTCTTCGCTCTTCATCCGTTGCAGTTGCGGGGCGACTTTGCGTCCGCCGGTAAAGCGCGGCAACGCCAGCGCCACCCCGGCATTCCAGCGCCAGCGCACGCCGAATAACGGCGCATCGAGCACGGCCTGAATGAGCGTGTGTTCGGCGCTATTACTATGCAGATAACGCCAGACTTCATCGAGCTCGAAGCTGTGACTGGTGGACAGCGACAGCACGATCGCGTCTTCGCTGGCGGCGGCCTGCAACTCGAAGTTGAAGGTGCGGCAGAAACGCTTGCGCAGGGCCAGGCCCCAGGCGCGGTTGATGCGGCTGCCAAACGGCGTGTGGATGATCAATTGGGTGCCGCCGGACTCGTCGAAAAACCGCTCCATCAACAGCGTGTCCTGCGAGGGCAGGGCGCCGAGGGTTTGCCGCGCGCGAGCGAGGTATTCGACCAGTTGTTCGGCGCTGGCGAGGTTGAGGCCCAAGGTGACGGTCAGCCAGTCGAGTGCCGGTTGCAGGTTGCCGGGGCTGGCGCTGAGCAGCTCATCCAGCTGCGCTTGCAGGCGCGCGACGGCGGCCGACAATTCATCGCTGCGCCCCGGCGCTTCGCCGAGCCAGAACGGAATGGTCGGCGGCATGCCTTGCGCATCCTCGACGCGGACTTTGCCGCTCTCTACCCGCAGGATGCGGTACGAAGTATTGCCGAGCTGGAACACATCGCCGGCAATACTTTCCACGGCGAAATCTTCGTTGACGCTGCCGATGTTCAAGCCCTGCGGTTCGAGCAGCACGCTGTAGTCGGCATTGTCCGGAATGGTACCGCCACTGGTCACGGCAGTCAGTTGCGCGCCACGCCGGCCACGCAAGGTGCGGCTGACGGCGTCGCGGTGCAGATACGCGCTGCGGATGCCCTGGCGACCGTTGTAGCCTTCGGCGAGCATGCTCAGCAGGGCCTGATAGTGTTTTTCATCGACATCGCGGTAAGGCCAGGCACGACGGAACATCGCCAGCAAAGCGTCCTCCGACCATTCCTGGCAACTGACTTCGGCAATGATCTGCTGCGCCAGCACATCCAGCGGCTTTTCCGGAATGTGCAGCGTATCGAGTTCGCCGCGGCGCACGCAGTCGAGCAGGGCGGCGCACTCGATCAGGTCGTCGCGGGTGGTGGCGAACAGACGACCTTTGGGCGTGCCGCCGACCTGGTGCCCGGAACGGCCGACCCGTTGCAGAAATGCGGCAATCGAGCGCGGCGAGCTGATCTGGCAGACCAGATCGACTTCACCGATATCTATGCCCAGCTCCAGCGACGCGGTGGCGATCAGCACCTGCAGCTCGCCGCGCTTGAGGCGCTGTTCGGCGTCGAGGCGAAACTCCTTGGCGAGGCTGCCGTGGTGCGCCGCCACCGCCTGCTTGCCGAGGCGTTCGCTCAGATGCCGGCTCAGGCGTTCGGCGAGGCGTCGGGTGTTGACGAAAATCAGCGTGGTGCGGTGCTCGCGAGCAAGTTCGGCGAGGCGGTCATACACCAGTCCCCAGACATCGGTGGCCATCACCGCCGACAACGGCACCGGCGGCACCTCAATGCCCAGGTCTCGTGGGCGGGCGTGGCCGATGTCGACGATTTCGCAGGGGCGGGCGTGACCGACCAGAAACTGCGCCACCGCCTCAACCGGTTTCTGCGTGGCGGACAGGCCGATCCGGGTCAGCGGCTCGGCGCAGAGTGCTTGCAAGCGCTCGAGGCTCAAGGACAGATGGCTGCCGCGCTTGCCGGCGGCCATGGCATGGATTTCGTCGATGATCACCGTGCGCGTGGTGCCGAGCATCTTGCGACCGGATTCCGAGCCTAGCAGCACGTACAGCGATTCCGGCGTGGTGACCAGAATGTGCGGCGCGGTCTTGCGCATGGCGGCGCGGTCTTTCTGCGGCGTGTCGCCAGTGCGTACAGCGGTGGCGATGGTCAGCTCGGGCAGGCCCAGTTCGCGCAATTGCGCGGTGATGCCGGCGAGTGGATTCTGCAGGTTGATCTGGATGTCGTTGGACAGCGCTTTCAGCGGCGAGACATAGACCACCAGGGTTTCGGCGGGCAGGCCGTCGGGGTGTTCCAGGCCGCGGTGCACAAGCTCATCGAGCACGGCAAGAAACGCGGTCAGGGTCTTGCCCGAGCCGGTGGGCGCCGCGATCAGCGTCGACCGACGCTGGCGGATCAACGGCCACGCACGGGCCTGAGCAGCAGTGACCGCCGGGAAAGTCTTGCTGAACCAAGCGCTGACGGCGGGGTGAAAGCCGGCCAGAGCGCTGTCGGCGGGGAGGGGCAGATTCATGATTGAAGTTATGCGGGCGGGGGCGGGAAGATGCAAGTACCGTTCGGATCCCTTCGCGAGCAGGCTCGCCCCACCTTGGAATGCGATCCCCTGTAGGAGTGAGCCTGCTCGCGAAGGGGCCGGTCAGAACGCCGCAAATCTGCGGATCTACACTTTACGGATGACGGTTGCGCACTAAACCCGCAAAATGCAACGATTCCGGCAATGATCGACCACGGCGCCACGCGTGCCGCCGTCAAAGCCATCGTTCCAATCAGACTGGGCCTGCTGACTCTATGCGAATGCGCCTTATGTTACTGGGCGGCGGAAATGCCCTTGGGCAGGCGCTGATTCGCCTCGGTGCGGAAGAAGACATCGGTTTCCTCGCCCCCCGCCCGCCCGAAAACGGCTGGGATGCCGCGAGCCTCACACAATTGCTCGACGACACCCGTCCCGATGCGTTGATCAACCTCGCCTACTATTTCGACTGGTTCCAGGCCGAGAGTGTGAGCGAAAGCCGCATGACCGGCCAGGAACGCGCCATTGAGCGTTTGGCCGAACTGTGCCAGCACCACAACATTGTCCTCGTGCAGCCGTCGAGCTATCGCGTTTTCGATGGCTCGCGGGCCACGGCTTACAGCGAAAAGGACGAACCGGTGCCGCTGGGCCTGCGCGGTCAGGCGTTGTGGCGCATCGAACAAAGCGTTCGCGCGACCTGCCCGCAACATGTGCTGCTGCGCTTTGGCTGGCTGCTCGATGACAGCCCGGACGGCACCCTCGGACGCTTCCTCGCCCGTGCGGAAAAACCGGAAGAGTTGCTGCTGGCCGATGATCGTCGCGGCAATCCGACGCCGGTCGATGACGCCGCACGGGTGATCATTTCCGTGCTCAAGCAACTCGACTGCGCCGCGCCGCTGTGGGGCACTTACCATTACGCCGGCCACGAGGCGACCACGCCGTTGGCGCTGGGCCAGGCAATTCTCACCGAAGCACGCAGCCTGCATCCGCTGGCGATCGAAGCACCGACCGCGCAGGCGCAC
This sequence comes from Pseudomonas moraviensis subsp. stanleyae, assembly GCF_036283065.1. Taxonomy (GTDB): domain Bacteria; phylum Pseudomonadota; class Gammaproteobacteria; order Pseudomonadales; family Pseudomonadaceae; genus Aquipseudomonas; species Aquipseudomonas stanleyae. The sequence goes on along the minus strand of NZ_JAADJI010000010.1, from coordinate 258,028 downwards.
GCCGCGCGGCCGGACGCTGCCGAAGAACCACAACATGCGGTGCTGGCCTGCAAGAAAATTCTTCACACTTTCGGGATCAAACCGCGCGCCTGGCGTGCCGCACTCCCGGGCTTACTGGACAGGTTCTACCGACATGGCTGAAGGAACGGTTTTAATCACTGGCGGAGCCGGATTCATCGGCTCGCACCTGACCGATGCCTTGCTCGCCAAAGGCTATGCGGTGCGCGTGCTCGACGACCTGTCGACCGGCAAACGCAGCAACCTGCCGCTGGACAATCCCAAGGTTGAACTGGTGGTCGGCGATGTTGCCGATGCCGCCCTGGTCGCCCGCGCCATGCAAGGTTGCGATGCTGTTGCGCATCTGGCTGCCGTGGCCTCGGTGCAGGCGTCGGTGGACGATCCGGTGAAAACCCACCAGAGCAATTTCATCGGCACCCTGAATGTCTGCGAAGCCATGCGTCTGGCCGGGGTCAAGCGTGTGGTGTATGCCTCCAGCGCGGCGGTGTACGGCAACAATGGCGAGGGCGAGTCGATCGATGAAGACACCCCGAAAGCGCCGCTGACGCCCTATGCCTCGGACAAACTGGCGGGTGAGCAATACTTCGATTTCTACCGTCGCCAGCATGGCCTGGAGCCGGCGATTTTTCGCTTCTTCAACATCTTCGGCCCACGCCAGGATCCGTCCTCGCCGTACTCCGGGGTGATCAGCATCTTCAGCGAACGCGCCTCCAAAGGTTTGCCGATCACCGTGTTTGGCGATGGCGAGCAGACCCGCGATTTCCTGTATGTCGGCGATCTGGTCGATTTGCTGGTGCAGGCGATTGAAAAGCCTGAAGTGCAGGAAGGCGCGGTCAACGTTGGCTGGAATCAGGCGATGAGCCTTAAGCAGATGCTCGAAGCGTTGAAATCGGTAGTCGGCGAGCTGCCGCCCGTGAGCTACGGGCCGGCACGTTCGGGTGATATCCGCCACTCGCGGGCGGATAACCGACGGTTGCTGGAGCGCTTTGCAATGCCTGCGCAGACGCCGATGAGTGTGGGCTTGGCGCGCTTGCTCGGGCGCTCCTGAGAAGCCCCTCACCCTAGCCCTCTCCCAGGGGGAGAGGGAACTGACTGAGGTGTTTGTGAGAAGTACGCCGACTTGCGATACCCAGTCGAACTCAGGTTTTGAAGAACACATAAATCGGCTCCCTCTCCCCCGGGAGAGGGCTGGGGTGAGGGGCCTGGACCTAAAACGCACCACCAATCCCCAGACATGAAAAAGGCGCCCTTCAACAGGCGCCTTTTTCACGGCCGGAATATCGCTATCCCCGTGACGAGGGAAGGTTATCCCCCGATCGACTGCGTACGGTCGTCGTCAGGTCTGCGCCTGCCCGCCACCAAGCCTCATTCACCACCACGTGAACGTTCGGTAAATCGACTTAGAACTTATAGCCCAGACCGACCATGTAGATGAACGGATCGACATCGACATTCACCCGCGCACGGGTGCCGGGTGCGACAGCGTTGTTCTCGACGGTCGCGCGGGTGTCGATATCGATGTAGCGCACCTGGGCGTTGAGCATGATGTTGTCGGTGATCATGTAGTCGGCGCCGACCTGCCAGGCCAGGCCCCAGGAGTTTTTCGCCTTGAAGTTGCTGAAGCCGTTGGCGCTGGCTTCGCTGCCGACGTGTTCGTCGTAGATCCAGGTGTAGTTGATGCCGCCGCCGACATAAGGCTGGAACGCCGATTTCGAATCCAGCGGGTAGTAGACGACGCTGAGGGTCGGCGGCAGGTGTTTCAGGGTGCCGAGCTTGCCGTTGGCGGCGGGCAGGGCGGTGCCCTTGAGCTTGACGTCATGCTCGAACGGCGTTGCCGCCAGCAGCTCGATACCGATGTTGTTGGTGAGCATGTAGGCGAAGTTCAGACCCAGTTGGGTGTCGCTGCTCATGGTCGCCTTGCCGCCCAGGTTGGCGCCGCTCAGCGGGCCCTGATCGACCTTGACGCTGGAACTGTCGGCCTTCGGGTTGACGGTGATCGCGCCAGCGCGCACGAGAATGTCACCGGCTTCGTGGGCATGGGCGAGCGGGGCTGCGAGCGCGAGGGCAAACAGCGAGGCGCTGAGCAAGGACTTGTTCATGGGGGCTCCGAAAGGACTTGAAAATTCGATGTCCTAGGGTACGAAGCCGTCTGATACGGTGTTTTGACTCAGCTCAATGAAACAGTGATGAGAGGTCTGTGCCGGCCTTTTCGCGAGCAGGCTCGCTCCCACATTTGAAATGCATTCCCATGTGGGAGCGAGCCTGCTCGCGAAGAGACCCTGTCAGACAACACAAAACTACCGGGCCTTACTCCGGCAGCTCATACGCATAAATCTTCTCCGCCTCCATCTGGTACCCGGCATCGGCCAGTTCACTGCTCGAGGCTTTCACCTGCAACGGCCCTTCAACCCAATATGGCTGATACAGCTCATCGAGCTTCACGCCCAGTTCGCTTTTCACATGGACGATCTGGTTCGACGGCGGTGGCGGTACGTGGATGCAGGCGCCGAAATACGGCACCAGCAAGAAGTCCGTGGTGCGTCCTTCTTCGCTGACTTCCAGCGGCACGATGTAACCGGGCAGGCGAATGTTCTGCCCGTCGAGGCTCTTCACCACTGGCGCGTTCGGCATGTCTTGCTTCGCCGCCGGCGCGGATTCGGCGGAGAGCGCGTCGCCCATCTTCGACAGGTCGTGCAGCGGGGTCATGTTCGGCACCTCCGGCGCGGCGTCCGGCGGGATCATTTCCGACCAGGTCAGGTCTTTCGGCGCAGCTGCCCACACGGGCAGGGCGACCAGCATCAGCAGCGCAAGCAGGGCGCGGGGCATGGAGAACATCCTCATAAACGAATCGACAGGCCATCGGCCAGAGATTGGCGATACGCGCGCCAGGCCGGCACGCTGCCCATCAGCAGCGCGGCCGCCAGAATGCCACCGAGCAGCGTCCATTCATACTCGCTCGGCCACGCCAGCGGCAGATACAAACCGTAATTGGCCTGCACGTACCCTTGCGCAGCAGCGATACCGATGTACAGCAACGCCAGCCCGGCAATCACCCCGGTCAGCGCCAACGCAGACGCTTCCAGCACCAGCAGGCTCGCGATGTGCCAAGGGCGCGCGCCCACCGAGCGCAGAATCGCCATCTCGCGACGGCGCTCGTTGAGGCTGGTGAGAATCGCCGTGAGCATGCCGATCAATCCGGTCAGCACAACAAACAGCGAGACCACGAACAAGGCTTTCTCGGCCGTGCTCATCAGGCTCCACAATTCCTGCAAGGCCACGCCCGGCAGGATCGCCAGCATCGGCTCGCCGCGGTATTCGTTGATCTCGCGTTGCAGCGCAAAGGTGGAAATCCTGCTGTTGAGGCCGAGCATGAACGCGGTGATCGCTTGCGGCGTCAGGTCCATGTTGCGCGCCTGATCGGCGCTGATCCGCCCGTTGCCGCGCGCCGGCACACCGTTGTGCCAGTCGATGTGAATCGCCTCCATGCCGCCGAGGCTGATGTGCAACGTGCGGTCCACCGGGGTGCCGGTACGCTGGAGGATGCCGACCACGGTGAAGGGTTTGTCGTCGTGCTTGACCAGGCTGATCGCCGCCACGCCGTGGGCCAGCACAAGTTTGTCGCCGAGCTTGTAATGCAGCGCTTCGGCGACTTCGGCACCGAGCACCACTTCGAATGGATCAGTGGCAAACGCACGTCCGTCTGCCAGCGCCAGGTGTTGCTGGCGCCCGTACTGGTAGTGCTCGAAGTAGGCTTCGGTGGTGCCCATCACGCGATAGCCGCGATGGGAATCGCCGAGGGACATGGGGATCGCCCACTTCACCTTCGGGTTGCTGGCGAAATGTTCGAAGCTGTCCCAACGAATGTTGTTGGTAGCGTTGCCGATGCGGAACACCGAATACAGCAGCAGGTTTACCGACCCCGAACGAGCGCCGACGATCAGGTCGGTGCCGCTGATGGTGCTGGCGAAACTGGCTTTGGCTTCGGTGCGCACGCGCTCGACGGCGAGCAGCAGGCACACCGAAAGAGCAATGGCGAAAGCGGTGAGCAGGGCAGTGAAACGGCGGTTGGCCAGGCTGGCCATGGCCAGACGAAACAGATACATCTCAGACCTCGGCAGACGTGGCGGCGCGGTTAAGCTCGGCCAGGGACAGGTGACGGTCGAACAGCGGCGCCAGGCTCTGGTCGTGGCTGACGAACAACAGACTCGATCCGGCCTCGCGACACTCGGCAAACAGCAGGCGAATGAAATTTTCGCGGGCGTCGTAATCCAGCGCCGAGGTCGGTTCGTCGGCAATCACCAGTTCCGGTTGGCCGATCAACGCGCGGGCGGCAGCGACCCGTTGTTGCTGGCCGATGGACAAGGAATCGGCGCGGCGACTGAGCAGGCTTTCGTCTTTCAGACCCAGGTGGGCGAGCAACGTGGCGGCAGCTTGATCGACGCTGCCGTGGCGCTGTTTCGCTCGTTGCGCGCGCAGTTTCGAGAAGTGACACGGCAACTCAACGTTCTCGCGCACCGAGAGAAACGGCAGCAGGTTGAACTGCTGGAAAATGTAGCCAGTGTGATCGACACGGAACGTATCGCGCTTGCCGGCAGAAAGCTCGGTCAGCTCCTGGCCGAGCAGGCGAATGCTGCCGCGACCGGGCTTCTGCACCCCGCCGAGCAGGCCGAGCAGCGTGGTCTTGCCGCTGCCGCTGGGGCCTTTGAGAAACAGGGTTTCGCCGGCTTCCAGGCGAAACGCCGGGATGTCCAGCAGCGTCGGGTGACCGGGCCAGTTGAAGCCAAGGTCGGAAAGTTCGATGAGTGCTTGGGTCATGGCACCGATTTCATGGTTGGACACGGACCCTGTAGGAGCTGACGAGTGCAACGAGGCTGCGATCTTTTGATCCTGGCTTTTTTTACAATCAAAAGATCGCAGCCTCGTTGCACTCGTCAGCTCCTACAGAGGCTCTTCATTCGCTTCAGAACTTCAGCGCAGCCGATTTCGCCGTCACTTCCGTGCCTTGCTGGCCGCTGGCGCTGATCAGTTGTACCTGAATCTTCTGCGTCGCCGGGAAGGTCTTGAAGATGTTGGCCAGATCGAGCTTGCTCAGCGCGCCTGGTGTGGCGCAGGAGAGCTGGTAATGCGAGTGGATTTCGCTGTGGTCGTGGTGATGCTCGTGCCCGTCCTTGTCCGCCTCATCTTCGTCGTGATCATCGGCGTCCGGCTTGTCGCCGAACAATGGGCTTTCCAGTTCCTGGCTGACCACTTTGCAACCGGCCGCAGCGGGCAGACTGAAAAGCGCCAATGGTTTTTCCAGCTGCGCCCGGGCGGCAGCGACTTTGGCCTTGTCCGCGTCCGACGTGGCCGCATGTTCGAAACCGACCAGATTCATCGCCGGGCTTTCCAGTTCCAGCTCCAGGGTCTGACCGTCGAGCGCGGCATTCAGGCGACCCACGCCATGCTCGTGCGCGCCGAGGCTGCCGTGCTCATGATCGTGATCGTGCTCATCAACCGCATGGGCAGCGGCCAGCGGCAACAGGGCAAACGGCAAAGCAAGCAGCAAACGACGCATGGCGAACTCCGAAAAATGAATAGTTTGTTATGTAATCTTATAACGAAAGTGCGCAGAGTGTGCCCGTGCGCTTGGGATTGCGCAAGACATGGCTAAGCACCGCCCGGGATGAGTTCGCGGGCGGTGCTGGGATTGGATGTCATGCTTGCAGAATCAGAAGCCTGCGCCGGGATAGTCGAACCAATAGTGTCCCGAAAGAACATCGTTGATCAGATTTGCGTCGAGCACGCTCGGGGCATCGCGACTGAAACGCTGTCGCCAAGCCGGAAGCCACCAGTAGTTGATGGCTGTTCCGCGCGGAAATACCACCAGAGTCAGCACCTCCTTATCCATTTTGCCCTGCGTGTAGAGTTGATGACTGCGATCCATCAGGGCCATGTACTGGTCGATTGGCAGTCTGAACATAAGTGCCATGGTGAAGATTTTTTCACTCTGACTGAACGCCGGACTCTGCAGTACCCGCAATGCTTCGCAAGTGTGTGAATTCGGTTGACTCGCTATGCTCTGGCCTTCGGGGGTTGAAAGTATGTCGAAACGATCATCCATGTCTCGCCAGTCGGTCCGGCTATTGCGCTCAAAGTAATCACGAATAACAAGGGTCAGTGGACCTGCAGTTTCCCCGTCAGCGGGACAAGCCGAAAGATCGGCAGGCAACCAGATGCGCCATGCCACGATGAGCAAGAGTGGGGGCATCAATAGGGCGTAGTAACTTCGTTTCATTACAGGGTGCTGTGAGAAAAAGGACACTGTAGATGAATGCTCGATAACCGCCACACTGGACAACGTCGCTTGGCGTTGCACAAGTCCCGTGGGAGCATGCAGGCCAGAAAAGTGCAGGAGCGAACTTCATGTTGCGGATACGCGGAACGGTCGGCGAGGTGCCGGTGGATTTGACGGTGGAGCTGGATGACAGCGATTGGGCCAGGCTCGGTTCGGCACTGAGCGGGCAGGCGCCGATTGCGCAGTCTGAGGCAGTGGCGTCGGCCCCGGCGGCGAAGCCGGTGAATCAGGATGATGCGCTGTGGCAGGTGGCCAAAGACTTGTTGCGCAAGGCCGGGCAACTCAGCGGGCCGGATCTGCTCGATCAGTTGGAAGCGCTGACCGGCAGTGCTGCGGCGGGCAAGCGTTTGCTGGTGCGTTTGCGCCACAGTGCGGACGTGAAAGTGGTGAGCGGCGGGGATACGCCGCTCTACAGCTGGATCGAGTGAACCGCAAAAGATCGCAGCCTGCGGCAGCTCCTACATTGGAATGGAGTACACCCCTGTAGGAGCTGCCGAAGGCTGCGATCTTTTGATCTTAATAAAGCGCAGCAAACATCTTGCGGCGGTACACCGTCACCAGCGGATGATCATTGCCCAGCAGCTCGAACACCTGCAGCAGGGTCTTGTGCGGCAGGCCTTCGCCATAGCTGCGGTTGCGGATGAACAGTTTGAGCAAGGCGTCCAGCGCCGCTTCGTATTGCTGGCGCGCCAGTTGCTGGATCGCCAGTTGATACACCGCTTCATCGTCCTGCGGATTTTGCGCCAGACGGCTCTTCAGCTCGGCGGCGTCGGGCAGGTCGCGGGCGAGGCCGAGGAACTGGATCTGCGCCTTGGCCCCGGCAAGTGCGGCTTTGTGCTCATCGCTCTTGACCGCGTCGAGCACGGTTTGCGCTTCGCCCAGCTCCCCGCGTTCGGTCAGGCAGCGGGCGTAAAGGATCAGCGCCCTGGCGTTGGAATTGTCTTCATTGAGCAGGGTCACCAGCGTCGCTTCGGCCTCGGCGAAGCGACCGTCGTCGAACATCGCCTGGGCCTGTTCGAACGGGTCGGCAGCGGCCGGCGGCGGCATCTGCACATGCGGTTCAAGCAAGGCGCGCACGGCGGATTCCGGTTGTGCGCCGGCAAAACCATCGACCGGCTGACCGTCCTTGAACAGCACCACGGTCGGCAGGCTGCGAATGCCGAAACGGGCGACGATGTCCTGCTCGATGTCGCAGTTGACCTTGGCCAGCAGCAGTTCGCCCTGATAGCTCTCGGCAATGCCTTGCAGCATCGGCATCAACGCCTTGCACGGCGCACACCATTCGGCCCAGAAGTCCACCAGCACCGGTTTGTTGAAGGAGGCTTCGATCACCGACTGGTCGAAATCGGCAGTCGTGGCGTCGAAGATGTACGGCGTTTGCTGACTCATGGGGGATCTCTCTAAGCGTCAATGAACGCACTATAAGGGGTGGCGCAAAAGATCGCAGCCTTCGGCAGCTCCTGCATGGGAACGCTATCCAGAGTAGGAGCTGCCGAAGGCTGCGATCTTTTGGCGACGTCAGTCACGCCGCGCATGGTAGAGGCTGACATGCCGAAACTCCTCCGGCTCGGCCAGATCCGGCAAGGTCATCGCCTCGAGCATTTCAATGCGCTCATACAACGGATGACGAAAATCGCGCACCCGCGAGTCCGCCACCAGCGCCTCGCGCCCACGACTGAGAAACGCATCGAGCAGCGGCAGATTGGCCCGGTCGTACAACACGTCGGCGACCAGGATCAGATCGAAGCGATCGGCCTCGGCAAAGAAATCCGTCGAGTAGCTCATCTGCACATCATTGAGCTCGGCATTCGCCCGGCACGCGGCGATCGCCAACGGATCGAGATCGCAAGCCACCACTTCCAGCGCTCCGGCCTTCACCGCCGCGATCCCGGCAATCCCGGAGCCGGCGCCGAAATCCAGCACGCGCTTGCCGCGCACCCAATCGGGAAACTGCGCCAGATAACGCGCCACCGCCAGACCGCTGGCCCAGCAAAAGCTCCAATAGGGCGGCTCATGCAGAATGCGCTGGGTTTCTTCCTGGCTGAACTCGCGGGCCATGTTGTCGCCATCGATCAACCACAGCTGCAAATCGGTGCCGGGCAACGCGCAGGCTTTCAGTCTGGCGTCGCCGAGCAATTCGCCCAAGGCCTGTTGCAGGTCGAGCGGTGCCGTCATGGCGCTTTGACGAATTGCAGCTGGCCCAACGCCTGAGTGGTCGGTTGCGTGATGGTCTGCGACGGCAGGTGCAGAATCAGTTGCCCGGACTGGCTGGCGCGACCGCGCAGCTCAACCCGTGCGCCGGCCGGAAACGCCTCAGGGTTGAAGCGCAAGTGAAACGGCAGGATCTGGTTGTTGCCGATCAGGCTGGAACTGGCGAGCAATTGTTGCGGGCGATCCTTTTCGTCGATCACCAGCAGCGCCAGTTCGACTTCGGCGCCGGCCGGCACGCCTTGCAGGGTGCCGCTCAGTTCGCGCTGATGCGCCGGCAGCGGGCCGAGTTCAGCGGCTTCCTTGGCTTTTTTCTGCGCCTGCTGCGGCGCAGGGCCCGGCGTCGGCGGTTGCGGCTTGGGTGCGTCGCTGCCACAGGCCACCAGCAGGCTGAAAAGACTGAGCAAAACGAGCGGACGTAACGGCATTGGAGGCTCCGGCAGAATGAATTCCATGGATCAGACGATCATGCCGTTCTGTATACCGCAAAGCCTATGGCTTGTCTTGCCACGGGGATGCGCTACCATGGCCCTCCCATTTTTTGTTGCCAGCCACCATGCACTGTCCCTTCTGCGGTGCCAACGACACCAAGGTCATCGACTCGCGTCTGGTCGCCGAGGGCGAACAGGTGCGCCGCCGGCGTGAATGCCTGGCCTGCGGCGAACGTTTCACGACATTCGAGACGGCCGAACTGGTGTTGCCGCGCCTGATCAAAACCGACGGCAGCCGCCAACCGTTCGACGAAGAAAAACTCCGCGCCGGCATGCAGCGCGCGCTGGAGAAACGTCCGGTCAGCGTCGAGCGCCTCGAATCCTCTCTGGTCCACATCAAGCACAAGCTGCGCGCCACCGGCGAGCGCGAGGTCAAATCCCTCGTGGTCGGCGAACTGGTGATGGCCGAGCTGCAAAAGCTTGATGAGGTCGCCTATATCCGTTTCGCTTCGGTGTACAAGCGCTTTCAGGACCTCAATGAATTCCGCGAAGAGATCGACCGCCTCGCCCGCGAACCGGTGAAAGAATGACCACCGCCGCCGAGCAGGCGATCCTCGACGCGCATTTCATGGCCCGCGCGCTGGAGCTGGCGCGCAAGGGCCACTACACCACCCATCCCAATCCGCGGGTCGGTTGTGTGCTGGTGCGTGACGGCCAGATTGTCGGCGAAGGCTGGCATGAGCGCGCCGGCGAACCCCATGCCGAAGTCCACGCCCTGCGCGCCGCCGGCGAGCAGGCCCGGGGCGCCACGGCGTACGTGACCCTCGAACCTTGCAGCCACCACGGGCGCACGCCGCCGTGTGCCGATGCCTTGGTGACCGCTGGCGTTGCCCGGGTCGTCGCGGCGATGCGTGATCCCAATCCGCAGGTCGCCGGGCGCGGCTTGCAGCGCTTGGCCGAGGCCGGTATCGCCACTGAAAGCGGGGTGCTGGAAGCGGAAGCACGCAAGCTCAATCAAGGTTTTCTGAAGCGCATGGAACATGGCTTGCCGTTTGTGCGGGTCAAGCTGGCCATGAGCCTCGACGGTCGCACAGCGATGGAAAGCGGCGAGAGTCAGTGGATCACCGGCCCGGCCGCGCGTTCTGCGGTGCAGCGTTTGCGCGCCGAGGCGGCGGTGGTGCTGACCGGTGCCGACACGGTGCTGGCCGATGGTGCGCGGTTGACCGTGCGCGCTGACGAGCTCGGTCTCGACAGCGAACAGACCGCGCTGGCCATGAGTCGTCCGCCGCTGCGCGTGCTCATTGACGGCCGCCTGCGGGTGCCGCTGGATGTGCCGTTCTTCAAGGCCGGGCCGGCGCTGGTCGCCACCTGTGTCGCGGTGGAAGAGCAATACGCCAATGGCCCGGAATGCCTGATCGTGCCGGGTGACGACGGCCAGGTCGATTTACATCAATTACTCATCGAACTGGCCAACCGTGGCACCAACGAGGTGCTGGTCGAGGCTGGTCCGCGGCTTGCCGGCGCCTTTGCGCAACTCGGCCTGGTCGACGAATTCGTGATCTTCATCGCCGGCAAGTTCCTCGGCTCCACGGCGCGTCCGTTACTCGACTGGCCGCTGGCGCAGATGAAGGACGCGCCGGAGCTGAAAATCACTGAAATCCGCGCGGTGGGCGATGACTGGCGAGTCACTGCGATCCCTGTCCCTTCAGCCCGCGTATAATTCCCGGCCATTGCGTTAGCGCTGGCCCCGTTCTCAAGGAGAACCCCATGTTCACCGGCATCATCGAATCCATCGGCAGTATCCGCGCACTGACCCCAAAGGGCGGTGATGTGCGGGTGCACGTCGCAACCGGCAAGCTCGACCTGAGCGACGTCAAACTCGGCGACAGCATCGCGGTCAACGGCGTTTGCCTGACCGCCGTCGAATTGCCGGGTGACGGCTTTGCCGCCGACGTCAGCCGCGAAACCCTCGATTGCACCGCCATGAATGACCTGAAAAGCGGCAGTCCGGTCAATCTGGAAAAAGCCCTGACACCGACCACCCGTCTCGGCGGGCATCTGGTCAGCGGTCACGTAGATGGTGTCGGCGAAGTGGTCTCGCGCAGCGACAATGCCCGCGCCGTGGAATTTCGCATCCGCGCGCCGAAAGAACTGGCCAAGTACATCGCCCACAAAGGCTCGATCACCGTCGACGGCACCAGCCTGACCGTGAACGAAGTCGATGGCGCCGAATTCATGCTGACGATCATTCCGCACACCTTGAGCGAAACCATCATGGCTGCGTACAAGCCGGGCCGCCGGGTGAACCTGGAAGTCGACTTGCTGGCGCGTTATCTGGAGCGTCTGCTGCTGGGTGACAAGGCTGCAGAAAAGACCGCCGGCAGCACCATCACCGAAAGCTTTCTGGCCCAAAACGGCTATCTCAAATCCTGACTGAAGGGGGTGCCTTGTGGCGCTCAATAGCATCGAAGAACTGGTTGAAGACATCCGCCAAGGCAAGATGGTCATCCTCATGGATGACGAAGACCGCGAGAACGAAGGCGACCTGATCATGGCCGCCGAATGCTGCCAGGCCGAACACATCAACTTCATGGCCAAGCACGCCCGTGGCCTGATCTGCATGCCGATGAGCCGCGAGCGTTGCGAATTGTTGAAGCTGCCGCTGATGGCGCCGCGCAACGGTTCCGGTTTCGGCACCAAGTTCACCGTATCGATCGAAGCCGCCGAGGGCGTGACCACCGGTATTTCCGCTGCGGATCGCGCGCGCACCGTGCAAGCGGCTGCCGCCAAAGACGCCCGGGCTGAAGACATCGTCAGCCCGGGCCACATCTTTCCGCTGATGGCCCAGGCCGGCGGCACCCTCGCGCGCGCCGGCCACACTGAAGCCGCTTGCGACCTGGCGCGCATGGCCGGTTTCGAGCCGAGCGGGGTGATCTGCGAAGTGATGAACGACGACGGCACCATGTCCCGTCGCGCTGAGCTTGAAGCGTTCGCCGCTGAACACAACATCAAGATCGGCACCATTGCCGACCTGATTCACTACCGGATGATCCACGAACGTACCGTTCAGCGGATTGCCGAGCAGCCGCTGGACAGCGAACTGGGCCAATTCAACCTGGTGACCTATCGTGATTCGGTGGAAGGCGACGTGCACATGGCCCTGACGCTGGGCACTGTCTGCGCCGAAGAGCCGACCCTGGTTCGCGTGCACAACATGGACCCGCTGCGCGACCTGCTGATGGTCAAGCAGCCGGGGCGCTGGAGCCTGCGCGCCGCCATGGCTGCGGTCGCCGAGGCCGGCAGCGGTGTGGTGCTGCTGCTCGGTCACCCGCTCGATGGCGACGTGTTGCTGGCGCATATCCGCGAAACCGGTGAGCAGGCAGCGCCGAAAAAACCGACCACCTACAGCATTGTCGGTGCCGGTTCGCAGATCCTGCGTGACCTCGGCGTGCGCAAAATGCGCTTGATGTCGGCACCGATGAAGTTCAATGCGATATCCGGTTTCGATCTGGAAGTTGTAGAATACGTGCCCTCCGAATAATGACCCGGTGAATTCGGCATTGTTGACGTAGATCGATTGTGGCGAGGGAGCTTGCTCCCGCTTGGGTGCGCAGCGCCCACACAAGGGGCCGCTCCGCTGCCCAGCGGGAGCAGGCTCCCTCGCCACAGGTTCATCATCGAGCAGCAATGCGGTGTTTCCGGCCATGAAATCGCGGCTTATATCACTGAGGGATGCGTACGAGACGCGTCCCGGCTCTTTAAGAGAACTGACGAATGACCCTGAAGACCATCGAAGGTACCTTCATCGCCCCTAAAGGCCGCTACGCTCTGGTAGTGGGCCGTTTCAACAGCTTCGTGGTTGAAAGCCTGGTCAGCGGTGCCGTTGATGCCCTGGTTCGCCATGGCGTGAGCGAAGGCGACATCACCATCATCCGCGCACCGGGCGCCTTCGAAATCCCGCTGGTTGCGCAGAAAGTCGCCCAGAAAGGCGAGTTCGCAGCCATCATCGCCCTCGGCGCGGTCATTCGTGGCGGTACTCCGCACTTCGAATACGTGGCTGGCGAGTGCACCAAAGGCCTGGCCCAGGTCTCCATGGAGTTCGGCGTACCGGTCGCATTTGGCGTACTGACCGTTGATTCCATCGAGCAAGCCATCGAGCGTTCCGGCACCAAGGCCGGTAACAAAGGTGCCGAAGCTGCCTTGTCCGCTCTGGAAATGGTCAGCCTGCTGGCGCAGTTGGAGGCCAAGTGATTAGCGACGAAAGCGATCGTTTCAACCCGCGCGATCCGAAACCTGCGGATGCCGGCAAGCCGTCGAAAAGCGCCAAGCGCCGCGAAGCCCGTCAGCTCGCGACCCAAGCGCTGTACCAATGGCACATGGCCAAGCAATCGCTGAACGAGATCGAAGCGCAGTTTCGCGTTGATAACGATTTCACCGATGTCGACGGCGCCTACTTCCGTGAAATCCTCCACGGGGTTCCGCAGTTCAAGACCGAAATCGACACCGCCCTGACGCCATGCCTGGATCTGGCGATCGAAGAGCTGGACCCGGTTGAACTGGCGGTTCTGCGCCTGTCGACCTGGGAGCTGCTCAAGCGTGTCGACGTGCCGTACCGTGTTGTGATCAACGAAGGTATCGAGCTGGCCAAGGTGTTCGGTTCGACCGACGGCCACAAGTTCGTCAACGGCGTGCTCGACAAGCTGGCCCCGCGCCTGCGTGAAGCTGAAGTGAAGGCGTTCAAGCGCTGATCGGCGCTTGAACACTTTTTCTCGGCCATGGGCGAGTTTGAGCTGATCCGCAATTTCTTCGCCGCCGCGCCTTGTGCGCAGGGCGGCGAGGGCGTTGCTTTGGGGATCGGCGACGACTGCGCCTTGCTGGCGGTTCCCGCTGGGGAACAGCTGGCGGTTTCCACCGATACGCTGGTGGCCGGCGTGCATTTCGCCGACCCCTGCGATCCGTTTCTGCTCGGCCAGCGTTCGCTGGCCGTCGCGGTCAGCGATCTGGCCGCCATGGGTGCCGCGCCCGTTGCCTTTACTCTTGCCCTGACTTTGCCGACGGTGACTGCCGATTGGCTGCAAGCCTACGCCCGTGGTTTGAACCAGATGGCGCAAGGCTGCGGCGTGGCACTGGTCGGCGGTGATACTACGCGCGGGCCGTTGAGCCTGACGGTCACCGTGTTCGGCCGCGTACCTGCAGGGCAGGCGTTGACCCGCAGCGGCGCGCAGTCCGGTGATCTGCTCTGCGTCGGCGGCGAACTGGGCAACGCTGCCGGCGCCTTGCCGCTGGTGCTGGGCCAGCGTGATGCCGCGCCCGAGGTCGGCCAGCCGCTGCTCGATCATTACTGGTCGCCACAGCCGCAACTGGCGCTCGGTCAGGCCCTGCGCGGCAAGGCCACGGCGGCGCTGGACATCTCCGACGGCCTGCTCGCCGATTGCGGGCATATCGCGCTGGCATCGAAGGTACGACTTGAGATTGAACGCGAGCGCGTACCGTTGTCGGATGCTTTAGTCGCGTTTCTCGGTCAGCGCGGTGCCGAGCGTGCGGCATTGAGCGGTGGCGACGACTACGTGCTGGCCTTCACCTTGCCGTCCGCCGCGTTGCCGGCACTGCTGGGCGATGGCTGGCCGATCCATGTGATCGGGCGCGTGGCGTCGGGCCAGGGCGTGGTCCTGCTGGATCGCGATGGGCGCGACATCACCCCGCAAATTCGCGGCTACCAACATTTTCAGGAGACACCGTGACAGATCACCCGAAACAGGTCCCTGCCGAATTCGTGCCTCCTTCGGTCTGGCGCAATCCGTGGCATTTCCTCGCGTTCGGCTTCGGCTCCGGCACCTTGCCCAAGGCGCCGGGCACGTGGGGCTCGCTGGTGGCGCTGCCGTTCATTCCGTTGTGGCAGATGCTGCCCGACTGGGGTTATTGGCTGATGCTCGGCATCACCATGCTGTTCGGCTTCTGGCTGTGCGGCAAAGTGGCCGACGATTTGCGCGTGCACGACCACGAAGGCATCGTCTGGGACGAAATGGTCGGCATGTGGATAACCTTGTGGCTGGTGCCGGAAGGCTGGTACTGGTTGCTCGCTGGTTTTCTGGTGTTCCGCTTCTTCGATGTTCTCAAACCGTGGCCGATCCGCTGGATCGATAAACATGTGCACGGCGGCGTCGGCATCATGCTCGACGATGTGCTGGCCGGCGTGTTTGCATGGGCGGCGATGCAAGGGCTGGTATGGATATTTGCCTGATTCGAATCCAGTGAGGAAACACGCAATGCTGCGACGCGGTTTGGCGCTGCTGCTTCTGGCTCTTTGGGGCACGTTCGCCCATGCGCAGAGCGCCGCGCCTGTGCCTGCGGTCATCCACCTGGCCAGTGAAGATTGGCAGGACTACACCGCCGCCGACGGTCACGGGCTGGCCTGGGACGTGTTGCGCAAAGTCTTCGAGCCGGCCGGGGTGAAGCTGGATATTCGCACCGTGCCGTACACCCGTTCGATCGGGCTGGTGCAGTTGAAGGAAGTCGACGCGCTGGTCGGCTCCTACCGCGACGAAGCCGAGCATGTGCTGTATCCGCAGTGGAAATTCGACTCCGATCACATCTACGCGCTCGGCCTGGCCAGCAGCCCGCCGCCGACCCAGGCGACACTGGGCAAATACCGCCTGGCCTGGGTGCGCGGCTACCGCTACGAAAACTATCTGCCGAACATCAAGCGCTTCAACCAGATCGAACGGCGCACCGGCATTCTGCTGATGCTCAAGCAGGGGCGGGCGGATTACTACATCGACGCACTGACCGAGATTGAAGGAGTTGTGCGCGCCGCGGCAGATCCAGCGCAATATCGTTATTCGCATCTGGCCGAACTGCCGCTGTTTCTCGGTTTTGCCAATACTCCACAGGCCCGGGCCTTGATGGCGCTGTATGACCGGCGCATGGCGGAACTGGTAAAGAGCGGGGAGTTGAAGCCGGTCTTCCAGAAGTGGAAGCAGCCGTATCCGTTCAACCCGAACTGAGGCCGACCACATACCTTGGAGCTGACGAGTGCAACGAGGCTGCGATCTTTTGATCTTGATCTACAGCAGCAGATCAAAAGATCGCAGCCTCGTTGCACTCGACAGCTCCTACAGGGAGCGGCGGTGCTGGCGCCAGTGTCATCAAACATTTTGATCGTTATGCCCGATAATTCAGCCTAAGCGTCTACAGGAACCTGCTGTTACAATGCCGGCCTGCGAATTTTCAGTCTTCTAGATCAGGAGCACATCGGTGCCTGTCGTCTTCGTCGCCGCTTCCAAGCTGCCAACGCCTTTTGCGCAATTCACCATGCACGGCTTTCTCGATGAGAGCACCGGGCGTGAGCACGTCGTGCTGAGCCTCGGTGAATTTGCCGATGGCGCCCCGGTACTTGGCCGCCTGCACTCCGAATGCCTGACCGGCGATGCCTTGTTCAGCCAGCGCTGTGACTGCGGCTCGCAACTGGAAGCCGCGTTGCAGGCGATTGCCCGCGAAGGCCGTGGCGTGCTGCTGTATCTGCGTCAGGAAGGCCGCGGCATCGGGCTGCTGAACAAGATTCGCGCCTACGAGTTGCAGGACGGCGGCGCCGACACCGTGGAAGCCAACGAGCGTCTGGGCTTTGCCGCCGATCAGCGTGACTACGCCATGTGCCTGCCAATGCTCGAGCATTTGGGAGTGAAATCCCTGCGCCTGATGACCAACAACCCGCGCAAGGTCAAAGCACTGACCGACATGGGCATCGTCGTCGCCGAGCGCGTGCCGCTGCACACCGGCCACAATCCGCACAACAAACTCTACCTGGCGACCAAGGCCAGCAAGCTCGACCACATGATGGGCAACGAGCATCAGGGCGAGGTCGACCGCGCGTGACCCGCGGACAGGTGCGACGTCGGCTGTCGGTGGCCTGGTGGCAATACCTGGCGTTGGCCCTGTTGCCGCTGTTCGTGCTCAACGCGCTGTTCGGCGAAGGCCAGGGCCTGTTGCCGGTGTTGGCGATGCCCTTGTTCATCGCCGGCGTGGCCTCGATGTTCGTCAGCCTGAAGTATTTCTCTCGCTACAAACACGCGCTGATCGCCACGCAAAAAGCCCTCGATACTGCCGATGAACCCGCCGCCTGGATCGCCCTTGCCGCACGTCGGCGTGCGGCTTTACTGGTGGCGTCTTTGCCGGCGTGGACTGGCGCACTGGCGGTGTTCGTCGGCCTCGAAGCCGTACCGTTGATGCTGCTGGCGCTGTCGACCGCGGTGCTGTTCTACCTCTACCGTATTCCGCGTCAACTCGGTTGATGCGTCGGCTGTGGCTGGCGGTTCTGCTGCTCGCCCTGAGCAGCCCGGCGCTGGCTGCATTGCGGGTGGTCAGCCTCGCGCCCTCGCTGTCTGAAATCGTCGTTGAACTGGATTCCGCCGACCTGCTGGTCGGCGTGCTGGATGCGGGCGAGCGGCCGGCGGCGATTGCCGATGTTCCGTCCGTGGGCCGCTATGGTCAGCTCGACATGGAGCGTTTGCTCAGTCTCAAACCGGATCTGCTCTTGCTCTGGCCCGGCAGCGTCGGCGCGGGGCAGCGTGATCAGCTCAAACGCATGAACATCCCCACCTTCGTCGCCGAGCCGCACACGTTGGCGCAACTCGCCGCGCAGATCGAAGCCATTGCCGAACAGCTCGGGCGTCCTGAACGTGGGATGAAACGGGCGGCCGAATTGCGCAAGCAGCTGAATGATCTGCGCCAGCGTTATCGCCGTGACGAACCGCTGCGGGTTTTCTATCAAGTCTGGGACAAGCCGCTGTACACCGTCGGGGGCGGACAGATCATCAGCGATGCGCTTGAGGTGTGCGGCGCGCGCAATGTGTTCGCCGATCTGAATCTGCCGGCGCCGCAGGTGAGTATCGAAGCTGTGTTACAGCGTGATCCGGAAGTGATTATTGCCGGTGACCAGGCCCAGCTCGAAGCGTGGAAGGCCTGGACGCAGGTGGCGGCGGTCAGGCAGGGGCGGTTGTTGCTGGTCAGTGATAAAGGTCTTGAAAGACCCAGTGGTCAGATGATCAGTGCGACCGCCAAGCTCTGCCAATTGATCGCGCCGGACATGTAGGAGCTGCCGAAGGCTGCGATCTTTTGACATTGTTTTGGCGGGTGTCGAGCCGCCGAAGATCAAGATCAAAAGATCGCAGCCTTCGGCAGCTCCTACATTGGATCTCAGCGAATTTCCGGGGTCCATGTCACCCCGAACATCCACGCTCGACCTTCCTCACGATAGCCATACTGCGCGCCGTCATAGCTGTAATTCGCCCGGCTGTAACCCTTGTCCAGCAGGTTGTCGACCTTCAGATCCAGCTTGATCTCACGGTTCAGCGCCCAACTGCTGCGCAGCCCGAGTGTGCCGTAGCCCCCCAGCGACTGGGTGTTGTTCAGGTCGTCGTAACTGCTGCTGACCAATTGCCAACTGGCGCCGAGCCCCAAACGATCGAACTGCCGATCCAGATCCCAACTGGCCGTGCGCCGCGCCCGTCGCGCCAGTGTGTGCCCGGTATCGCGATCGCGCGGATCAATGATCGCCACGCCGAGATTGCTCTGCCAGCCGAACAGATCCTGCTTGAGCGTCGCTTCAAAGCCATTGATCCGCGCCGACGCAACGTTCTGCGGGCGTGAATTGCTGCCGAAGATGATCGCGTCCTGCAGGTCGGTGCGGTAAATCGAAGCCTCCAGACGCGCGCTGTCGCTCAGTTGAGTGCGCCATTGCAATTCGTAGCTTTTCGAAGTTTCCGGCTTCAGGTCAGGGGTGCTGAAGTCCGGGTAGTACAGATCGTTGAAGGTCGGCGCGCGGAAACCTTCGCTGTAGCTCAGCAGCACGTCGTTATCTGGATTCAGCGGCAGGGTGAAGGTGCCGCTCCAGGTGTTCTGGCCGCCGAACTGTTGGTTGTCGTCGTGGCGCAGGCCGATCTCGGTGGAGAAACTGTCAGCCTGATAGCGATGCTGGATGAAGGCTGCGCGGTTCCAGCGGCTGTCCTCGTCGAACGCAGTGCTGCTGTTGACCCGGTCTTCGTACCAGTCGCCGCCGAGGATCAGGCTGTTGCGTGCGTCCAGCGTCAGGTCGTTCTGCCAGTTCACCGAGTCGCGATAAGTGTTGAACACCGTGCGCTCGTCGCTGAGCTTGTCGAAGGTCTTTTCGCGGTTTTCGCTGTGGCCGAATTCGACGCGGGTTTTCCAGGTTTCGTTAACCCGCGCATCGACATAACTGCTGATGCTGCTGACATTGAAATCGCTGTACGGCTGCTGCTGCACCGACTCGAACGTGTCTATGTCGAAGCGGCCGAACGGATTGTCGAATTCGCTCCTGCCCCGGTTATCCAACAGATTGGCGCCGACTTCGATGTCTTCGGTCAACGCGTGGCTGAGGCTCAGGCTGAGGGATTTGTTGCGGTAGGCGTCATGATCGCCGTCGCTTGGATACGACTCGTGGGTGCGGTCGATCCCGGCAGTTTCATCAAGGCTGGCACCGAGGTTGAAACGGGTTTTGTCGTCGCCGCCGGACAAGCCGAGGCTGCGTTCCCATGTCTGCTGACTGCCGAAGCCCAGATGCAGTCGTGGCTGCAAGCCTTGCTCGGTGCCGCGCCGGGTGAAAATCTGGATCACCCCGCCAATCGCGTCGCTGCCATAAATCACCGAGCGCGAACCGCGCAGCACTTCGACGCGTTCGATCTGCTCGATGTTCAGATGCTGCAGGTTGCTGTCGCCGGAGGTCGAGTTGCCGATGCGCTGGCCATCGACCAGCACCAGACTCTGCGCCGACTGCGTA
Organism: Pseudomonas moraviensis subsp. stanleyae; assembly: GCF_036283065.1. Classification (GTDB taxonomy): domain Bacteria; phylum Pseudomonadota; class Gammaproteobacteria; order Pseudomonadales; family Pseudomonadaceae; genus Aquipseudomonas; species Aquipseudomonas stanleyae. Next base: position 238,245 of record NZ_JAADJI010000010.1, on the reverse strand, counting down.
CCGCGGATGTAGATCCCCGGCAGACTGCCGCGCCCGCCGGTCTGCGCCACTTGCACGCCCGGCACGCGACGCAGCAGATCGGGTACGTCGCTCGGCTGCAAGCGATCGATGTCTTTGCGGGTGAACACGGTGTTGGCCGCGCTGCTGTCGTTGCGCGCCTCGACCTGACGGTTGGCGCTGATCAGCGTGTCCGGCAGCTTCAGCGCCTGATCACGTTCGAAGGTGTCGGCGAGGGCGCTGGCGGTTGGCAGGAGGAGCAAGGGCAGGGCGAGGCGGGAGAGGTTCATGGCAATCTATGGTCTTTGCAAAACCATGTAGGAGCTGCCGAAGGCTGCGATCTTTTGATTTTGCTTTTTAAGGGTTCCGGAGCTGCCGAAGAGCAAGATCAAAAGATCGCAGCCTTCGGCAGCTCCTACAAGGGATTGCGTCAGCTGTTGAGCAATGCCAACCGTTGGCGAATCGACGCTTCGATCCCGGCCTCATCCAGCCCGCACTCGGCGAGCATCTGCGCCGGTTTCGCGTGCTCGACATAAATATCCGGCAAGCCCAGGTGCAGCATCGACTTGAGGATGTTCTCGCGGGCGAGAAACTCGCTGACCGCGCCACCGGCGCCGCCCATGATCGCGTTCTCTTCGATGGTCACGATCAGTTCGTGGCTACCGGCGATCTCGCGCACAAGCGCTTCATCCAGCGGTTTGACGAAACGCATGTCGACCACGGTGGCGTCGAGCTTCTCGGCGACTTTCAAGGCTTCGCTCAGTTGTACGCCGAACACCAGCATGGCGACTTTGCTGCCCTGACGACGGACGATGCCCTTGCCGATTTCGATCGGTTCGAGATCTTTTTCGATGACTGCATTCGGGCCGCTGCCGCGTGGATAACGGACCGCCGCCGGGCCATTGTAGAGGTGGCCGGTGGTGAGCATCTTGCGCAGTTCGTTTTCATCGCTCGGGGTCATGATGAGCATGCCCGGGATGCAGCGCAGGTACGACAGGTCGAAGCTGCCGGCGTGGGTCGGGCCGTCCTCGCCAACCAGGCCGGCGCGGTCGATGGCGAACAGCACGTCGAGGTTCTGCACCGCGACGTCGTGCACCAACTGGTCGTAACCGCGTTGCAGGAACGTCGAGTAGATCGCCACCACCGGTTTCGCGCCTTCGCAGGCCATGCCGGCGGCGAACGTCACCGCGTGTTGCTCGGCAATCGCCACGTCGAAATAACGCTCGGGGAAACGCTCGCTGAATGCCACCAGATCCGAGCCTTCCTTCATCGCCGGAGTGATGCCGACCAGACGCGCGTCAGCCACCGCCATGTCGCACAGCCATTCGCCGAACACCGCCGAATACTTCGGCCCGCTGGCGGCTTTTGGCGCGGCGGCCGGGGCGTCCAGTGGTTCGAGTTTGGTGATCGCGTGGTAACCGATCGGGTCGACTTCCGCCGGGGCGAAGCCTTTGCCTTTCTTGGTGACGATGTGCAGGAATTGCGGGCCTTTGAGATCGCGCATGTTGCGCAGGGTGGCGATCAATGTCGGCAGATCGTGGCCGTCGATCGGGCCGATGTAGTTCCAGCCCAGCTCTTCGAACAGGGTGCCGGGGACCAGCATGCCCTTGGCATATTCTTCGGTGCGACGGGCGATTTCCCAGGCGCCGGGCAGGCGCGAGAGGACTTTCTTGCTGCCCTCGCGCATGCTCGCGTAGGTGCGGCTGGAAAGGATCTTCGCCAGATAATTCGACAGCCCGCCGACGTTGCGCGAGATCGACATGTCGTTGTCGTTGAGGATCACCAGCATGTTGGCGTTGACTTCCGGCGCATGGTTGAGCGCCTCGAACGCCATGCCGGCGGTCAGCGCACCGTCGCCGATCACGGCAATGGCCTTGCGATCGCTGTCCTGCAGGCGGGCGGCAATGGCCATGCCCAGCGCGGCGCTGATCGAGGTGCTGGAGTGGCCGACGCCAAAGGTGTCGTACTCGCTCTCGGAGCGACGCGGGAACGCGGCGATGCCGTCCTTCTGACGCAGGCTGGCCATGCGCTCGCGGCGACCGGTGAGGATCTTGTGCGGATACGCCTGATGCCCGACGTCCCACAGCAGACGGTCGTCCGGAGTGTCGAAGACGTAATGCAGCGCGATGGTCAGCTCGATCACGCCCAGGCCGGCACCGAAATGCCCACCGGTCTGGCCGACCGTGTAGAGCAATTCCAGGCGCAACTCATCGGCCAGGGTTTCCAGCTCGGCTTCGCCTAACCGGCGCAGGCCGTCCGGCGTGTTCGCGCGGTCGAGCAGGGGCGTGGTCGGGCGCTTGCGGGGAATCTCATGAAACGTCGTGGGCATCAGGCGAATCGTTATAGGTATAAAAGATGCGGCAGTTTACCTGATGCATCGCCCCCTGCCCACGCGTTGGTATTTTTTGGCCGATACGCCGTCAGTTGCGTCGCTCGACGATATACCGGGCCAACTCGCGCAACGGCTCGGCGGCCGCGTCAAACGGTCGCAGTGCCTGCACGGCCTGGTCGCGCAGTTCCAGAGCGTAGGCCTTGGCGGCGTCGAGGCCGAGCAGCGCCGGGTAGGTCGGCTTGTCCCGGGCAATGTCGGCGCCCTGACGCTTGCCGAGGGTGGCGGTATCGCTTTCCACGTCGAGGATGTCGTCCTGCACCTGAAATGCCAGGCCGATGGCCTGTGCATAAGTCTGCAAGGCCTGTAGCTGATCTGGCTGGGCGCGGCCGCTGGCCAGGGCGCCGAGCTTGACGCTGACTTCAATCAGCGCGCCGGTCTTGTGCCGGTGCATCTGTTCGAGGGTCTTCTGATCGAGTTTGAGGCCGACCGAGCCGAGATCGATGGCCTGGCCACCAACCATGCCCGCCGGACCGGCGGCATGGGCCAGCGCGGTGACCATCTGCAGACGGATTTCGCTGCTGCAATCGCTCAGGCGCGGGTCGAGCAGGGCGCTGAAGGCCAGGCTCTGCAAGCCGTCACCGGCGAGGATCGCGCAGGCTTCGTCGAATTTCTTGTGGGTAGTCGGCTGGCCGCGCCGCAGATCGTCGTCGTCCATCGCTGGCAGGTCGTCATGCACCAGCGAATAGGCGTGGATCAATTCGACCGCACACGCCGCGCCGCTGGCCTGTTCGGCCTGACCACCGAGGGCTTCGCACGCGGCGTAAGCCAGCAACGGACGCACGCGTTTGCCACCGTTCATCACGCTGTAGCGCATCGCTTCGTAGAGCCGCGCCAGTTCCGGCAACGGCGCGTTGAACAGGGTCTCCAGCGCCGCATTGACCCGGGCCTGACTGCTCGCCGAATACGCCGCAATCATTCTGGCTCATCCGCCTCGAAGGGTTCCTCGGCGAGCTCGCCATCGCGCTCCAGCAGTACCTGCACCTTCTGCTCGGCCTGGGCCAGCGCCGCCTGGCAGTCACGGGTCAGGCCGATGCCCTGCTCGAAAGCGGTCAGCGAGTCTTCCAGCGACAATTCACCGTTCTCCAGACGCTCGACCAGTGTTTGCAGGTCGGCGAGGGATTGTTCGAAATCCAGTGCAGCTTTTTTGCGGGCCATGGCGGCAATTTCCGGTAGACGTTAAACCGGCGCGACACTAGCAGATAGGGGGGGTATGGGCAAATGAGCGGGCCGTCACCAAGCCTCTCGATAACGGTCGGGGAGTCACTCCGGGTAGTTAATTGTGTAACGTGTACTGCGTCCTCCGCCCGGCAAGCGTCGCAGGCAACCTTTCTCCAGTAACTCGGCGAGATGCCGGGTCGCGGTGGCTTTGGACACTTTCGCAACAGATTGATATTGCCCGGCACTCAGGCCCTGTTCGAAACCGCGCTCACCGCCGTCGAGCAAGCGATTGAGAACCTTGATCTGCTCCGCTGAAAGGTCGGATTCACGGTGCGCCTGCCAGAACCGGGTTTTGCCCAATACCGAGTCGATCCGGGTGATGGCTTGCTGCAGGCTGCGCAGCAAGGTCTGCAAAAACCATGTCAGCCATTCGGTGATATCGAGCGTGGCCTTTTGGCTGGATTCCAGAATCCGGTAATAGCCGGTTCGATCCTCGAGAATGCTCGCGGACATGGCGTAAAAGCGGATCGCTTGCGCTTCGCCTTGAGCCAGTGCCAGATCGGTGATGGTGCGAGTCAGACGACCGTTACCGTCATCGAATGGATGCAGAGTGACAAACCAGAAGTGCGCGATGCCTGCGCGTAACAGCGGATCCACCGAAACCTGAGCGCGGCTGGTTTCGAACCAGTTCAAGAATCGCTCGATTTGCTGTTCCAGCCCTTGGCGCGCTGGCGCTTCGAAGTGAACCGTTGGCCGGTCGAGTCGCCCGGATACCACCTGCATCGGTTCCTTGCCACGCAATGTGCCGACGAGCATCGATCGGGCACTGAAAGTCGTTTCTTCGGCCGGAAACAGCCATGTGTGCCATTCCAGCAAGCGTGCCAGGGTCAACGGCTCGTCGAAACCGTGGGTGGCGTCGAGCATCAACCGCGCCAACCCTTCGCTACGCTGGCTGACGCTCTCGCGATCAATCCATTCCAGGCCCAGCCGTCGCGCCAGAGAGGAGCGCACGGAACCGACATTCAGTTGCTCACCTTCGATGGCAGAAGAGGTCACGATGTTCTGGAGCAACGCATCGAGCTCACTCTGCGCGCTCATCGATTCGCCGACTGAACCAGCCATGCCAAGGAGTTGGCCCTGTGTCTGCACGCACTCGCGCAGCAGCGGTGCGAGGCGCTCGGCTTGCCAGTTGAAGTCAGGCCAATCGGGTTGTTGCCAGATCCAGTGCGCGGTCATCGATCATCTTTCCTACATGCGTGAGCCGAATAATAGCGCTATTCGGCTCATTTGGTGAGCCGAATAACTTCGCTATTCGGCTCACGCATGCTCGAAAGCGCAATTCCTACAGCAATCACACATGTATCCGATTGTTAAAAAACTGCCGAATCGCTAATCTTCGCCGCTTCTACGGCCCGACAGTTGCGGGCCAGTCAGACGAAACGCAGTTCACCGCTGTGAAGTACCGAGGATCGGGTGCAAGGTTTCGTTCAAGGCATGGCAGGAGGCGTCACATGCGTTCATTTCTTTTGCTGTTGATCGGCCTTGCCTGCGCGCCTGCGCTGTGGGCGGCGCCGACTGCAGAGTTGTCCGAGCCGGTCGGCGGCTGGCGTTATCACGGCTTGCTCGATCGCTCGGAAAATCCGCAGGTCGCCTACCCGACGCCGCCGATCGATCGCGGCATCCAGCGCAATCGCACGATGATCCAGGGCCAGCTCATGGCCATCGGGCACGTGCGCCCGCCGCACAGCCTCGCCGTCAACGGCAATCCATTGAATCTGTACACCGACGATCAGGGGCGTTTCGCCCGGCCCTACGCATTCGGCGCCGGCTCCAACAGCGTTGAAGTGATCAGCGCCGAAGGCCAGTCGCTCAAGCGCGTGCAATTTTATGAAGCAAATAATCTGCGCACGCCGGCGCGGATTCGTCTTGTCTTGGGATGGGACGACCCGAAAGCCGAGCTGGATCTGCACGTTGTCACACCCGACGGTCAGCATGCGTTCTGGTCGCGGCCAGCGCTGAGCAATGGCGGCGGCCTCGACCCGGATGGCGTCGACGGCCCCGGCCCGGAAATGTTCACCATGACCGCGCCGCTGCACGGCACCTATCTGGTCTACGTCAACTATTGGGGCAACTACGGCGATGGCGGCTATAACTTCGAGGAGACCAGCAACCAGAACGAGGTGATCACCTCGCAGATCACCCTGGTGCTCAACGAAAACACCGTCGACGAAAAACGCGAAACCTTCATCGTGCCTCTGCGGGCGATCGGTGATCTGTTGCTGGTCAAGACTTTCAACTATTAAGCATCCCGCCACGGATGAACTCGGATGTTGTGAACATGAGCGATAACACTGTGACTCCAGCTGCCGCGACACCCGCGGCCAAACCTTCGCGGCGCTGGCCGCTGGTCGTGCTCGGGCTGTGCCTGGTGGCTGGTGTGGCGGGCGGTTTCGGCTGGCTGCTGCTCAAGCCCAAGGCGCCGCCGGCGGCACTTGCCAGTGACAAGCTCGGCCTCAGCCGTCCGGACGCCTTGCTCGAAACCCGTTCGCTGAGCCAGTTGCCCAAGGATCTGCTGACGGTGCCCTTCCTCAAGGCCACACTGACCGAGGATTTCGTTTTCTATTACGAAACCCATGCTGATCGTCTCGGCCTGATCGGCAGCCTGCGGCGGATCATCTACGAGCATGACCTCAAATTGCAGGACAGCCTGATCGAAGAGCTTTTCGATCAACCGGCCGATGTTGCGTTATGGCGTGGCGCAGACGGTCGCTTGAAGGATTTTCTGCTGGTAATGGATCGCGGCGGCCTGGCCAAGCTGCTCGAGCCGCTGGCCAAGGTCGCGCTGGATGATACCCAGCTCAGCGTCTTCGGCACTCTGAACGTCGGCAGCGACGAAGTGCCGTTGTATCAGCTCAGCTACAACGCCAGTAAATCGCTGTTGTTTGCATCGCGCGGCGACAAACTGGTGGTGCTGTCCAATCCGGCCAAGTACTACGATCCGGAAAGCGGCGTCTCGGAAGAGTCCGGCCACGTTTCGGCGCCAGCGCTGGCGGCGTTGCTCAATGGCGAAAAGCTTTTTCCCGAAGCGTTCGGCCTGCCAGCGAAAAGCCCGGAAACCAAACAGCGTCTATCGGTCAATTCCAGCGTCCTCGCCATGGGCTATCAGCGCTTCATCCCGAATTTCGCCGGATTGCGTTTCGACATGGACGACAAGGGCTGGCACAGCTATCTGGCCATGGATGAACTGGAAAACCAGCCGGACTTCGATTTCAAACCGGTCTGGCAGGCGATGCCGCTGGGGGCGAGCGCTTGCGTGACCCTGCCGGTGGCGGCCGAACCGCAGAAGCCGATCCTGATCAAACTCGGCGCCGACGAAGCGGTGGCGCAGACTCTCACCGAACACGTCGCTGGCGCGGCCGGTCTGTGCTGGTACGCCGATTCGCGGCTGTACACGCCGTTGCTGGTCGCCAGTCTCAAAGACGAGGACAGCAGCAAACTCGACGCTGATCTTGGCAAGTTGTTCGGTTCGATGGTCGGCGCGTTCGAAGCGAACGTCGCCGAGAAAGTATTCCCGGTGATCGACAAGCAGGAAGGCCAGAGCCACGTCTGGCAGCGTCAGGTCAGCTCCAGTTTCGGTCCGTACGCGGCGAAGACCGCTGAAAACCCGGAGGCGATTTCCGCCAAGGCGTTCATGACAGTCAGCCTTGCCCGTCACGGCTCGACGCTGCTGTTTTCCCTCGACGACAAACTCGTCGACAAAGCCCTCGGCACCCTCGACAAGCGTTTCCCGCCGATGGCCGACGTGCTGCCCAAGGATGTGCTGATGCCGATCTATTTCGGCCCGGACGCGATGGCGCAACTGATGCAGCGCGAAACCCTCGACAGCCTGCCGCAGGACATGGAGCCGGTGTTCTACAACGCTGCGCAAACCTACCTGATGCCGAAACTGCGCACCCTCGGCGGCTACGGCAAATATGCCCTGACCCTGCCCGAAGGCGCCGAGCCCGACGGCCACTGGCAATGGCTGCCGCTGGAATGGAAAGCGCTGTGAGCGCACTGCTCCGCAGCCTCGGCCTGCTCGCGTTGCTGCTGAGCGCAGGCGCCCGTGCGGTTGAAGCGCCAGCGCTCGATCCGGCGCAATCCCAGGTATTCCGCGCCTGGTTCGTGCGCATCGCCCAGGAACAGCTGAGCAAAGGCCCGAGCCCGCGCTGGTATCAGCAGGACTGCGCCGGGCTGGTGCGCTTTGCCGCCAACGAAGCGCTGAAAGTCCACGACGACAAATGGCTGCGCAGCAATGGTCTGTCCAATCGCTATCTACCGCCGGAGCTGACGCTGAGCGACGAGCAGCGCAAGCTCGCGCAACAGTGGCAGCAGGGCGGCGGCAAGGTCGGGCCGTACGTCAACGCGATCAAACTGATTCAGTTCAACAGTCATCTGGTCGGCCGCGATGTGTCGCAGGCGCGGCCCGGTGACCTGATGTTTTTCGATCAGGGCGACGACCAGCACCTGATGATCTGGATGGGCCGCTACATCGCCTATCACACCGGCACCACCACCCCCACTGACAACGGCATGCGTTCGGCAAGCCTGCAGCAACTCATGACATGGAAGGACACCCGATGGATACCCGACGCAGCCAACCCCAACTTCATCGGCGTCTATCGACTGAACTTTCTCTCCCAATGACCGGTGCTCGCATGTTGCGTATCTGTTCGCGAATTTCCTTGCTGTTGGCGGTGCTGCTGCCGTTGACCAGCGCCAATGCCGAAGACTCGGTGGAGCCGAGCAATTACACGCCGGTGGCCGGTGAGAGCTTCTTCCTGCTCGCCGACAGCAGTTTTGCCAGTGACGAGCAGGCGATGGTCCGCCTCGAAGCCCCGGGTCGTGACTACCGGCGCTTTCGCATGGAACCGTACGGCGGCGCCGACATTCGTGTATATCGCATCGACAAGCCGCTGGATTTCCTCAAACGCCAGAAAAATCTGCACCGTGTGGTCAGTGACGGCCAGTTCAAGGGCGAAGGCCTGTCCAATACCCTCGCGTATCTGTGGGACAACTGGTATCGCAAATCCCGCCGGGTGATGCAGCGTGCGTTCTCTTACGAATCGCGCAAGCAGGTCACCGAAGAAGTGCCAGAACTGAAAATGGGCGAGGCCATGGTTGCGCCGACGCCTTACGACGCGCAGCCACAATTCGCGCTGATCCCGGGTCTGCCGGTGGTCAGCCAGTTCCGTTATCCGCTGTGGCAGGCCAAACCGATCCAGCCGCCGGCCGGGGTCAATCTGGCCGGTTCGTCCAGCGACTTCGTCAGCGTCGCGCCGGGCAACGTGTACATCCCGCTGGGCAACCTGAAGCCGGGGCTTTATCTGGTTGAAGCGCTGATCGGCAAGTACCGCGCAACCACCATGGTTTTCGTCTCCAACACCGTCGCGGTGAGCAAGATTGCCGGTGACGAATTGCTGGTCTGGGCCGCGCGCAAACACGAAGGCAGCTCGGTGGCAAAGGTCAATGTGTTGTGGACCGATGGCCTCGGCGTGATGAGCAGCGGTGCCACCGATGCCGACGGTTTGCTGCGTCTGAAACACGTCAGCCCGGAGCGCTCGTTCGTCATTGGCGAGGATGAAGAGGGCGGCGTATTCGTCTCGGAAAACTTCTACTACGACAGCGAAATCTACGACACCAAACTCTATGCCTTCACCGACCGCCCGCTTTATCGTCCGGGCGATTGGGTGTCGCTGAAAATCGTTGGTCGCGAGTTCAAGAATGCCCGTGATTCGGTGCTGCCGGGCGCGGCGGATGTCAGTGTCAGCGTGCTCGATGCCACGGGTACCGAACTGCAGACCCTCGACCTGAAACTGGATTCCAAGGCTGGAACCCAGGGCCGCTTCCAGTTGCCGGACAACGCCGTCGCCGGCGGCTACGAGATCCGTTTCAATTACAAGGATCAGGCCTACAGCAGCGCTTTCCGTGTGGCCGAGTACATCAAGCCGCACTTCGAAATCTCGCTGAATCTGGCCAAGCAGGACTACCGCACCGGCGAACCGGTCAAAGGCAGTCTGGTGCTGCTCTACCCGGACGGTAAACCGGTGGCGAACGCCAAATTGAGCCTGAGCCTGCGCGCCCAGCAACTATCGATGGTCGACAACGAGCTGCAATACCTCGGGCAATTCCCGGTGGAATTGACCAGCACCGAACTGACCACGGACAGCAGGGGCAGCGCGACACTCGACCTGCCTGCCGCCGACAAGCCAAGCCGCTACATGCTCACGGTGTTCGCCAGCGATGGTGCGGCGTATCGGGTCAAGACCACCAAGGAAATCCTCATCGACCGCGGCGCGGCAACTTTTCGCTTGAGCGCGCCGCAGCGTTTCAGCGCGGTCGGTGACAAGGTCGCGTTTACCTACGCCAACGAGGGCGGCACTGATCAAAGCAAAGCAGTCACGCCGAGCAGCTACGCCTGGGTGCGCCTGGAAGACCAGAGCACCGGCGAAGGCAAACTCGCTGCAACGAATAAAGGTTTCAGTCTCGCCTTCGAGCGTCCGGGCACTTATAACCTGACGCTGAAGGATCAACACGGTCGAGTCCTAGGTGCCACCGGCCATTCGGTCACTGGCGACGGTGTGAAAGCGGTGCCGGGCACGGTGGAAATCGTCCTCGACAAGCCTGAGTACAAGGCGGGCGAAGAAGCGCTGGCGCTGATCACCTTTCCCGAGCCGGTCAGCGATGCACTGCTGTCGCTGGAGCGCGACAAGGTCGAAGCCACCGCGCTGCTGGCCAAGGGCGGTGACTGGCTGAAACTGGAAAAACTCAGCGACACCCAATACCGCGCGCGCATTGCGGTGAAGGACAATTTTGCGCCGAACCTGACCTTCTCCGTGCTCTACACCAAGGGCGGTCAGTACAGCTTCCAGAACGCCGGGATCAAAGTGGTCGCGCCGCAAATCGACGTTGCGATCAGCACCGACAAAGCGGTGTACCTGCCAGGCGATACGGTCACGGTCGACCTGACCACGCAGTTCGCCGGCAAAGCCGTCCCGGCACACTTGACGGTCAGCGTGGTCGACGAAATGGTCTACGCGCTGCAACCGGAAGTCGAGCCGAGCATCAACCAGTTCTTCTATCACCCACGCCGCAATAACGTGCGCACCAGTGCCAGCCTGTCATTCATCAGCTATGACGTGGCGTTGCCGGGCAGCCCCGGCGCACCGGGCAAGGCCAACCGCAGCGAACGCGGTGTAAAAGTGCTCGAACGTCCGCGCCGTGAAGACGTTGATACTGCAGCGTGGCAACCGGAGTTATTGACCGGCGCCGATGGCAAAACCCGTTTCACCTTCAAGATGCCGGACTCGCTGACCCGCTGGCGCATCACCGCGCGGGCGATTGCCGATGACGGTCAGGTCGGGCAGAAGAAGCAGTTTGTCCGTTCGGAAAAACCGCTGTACCTGAAGTGGAGCGGGCCGAGCAGATTCCGCAAGGGCGATCAGCCGCAACTGGGCGTGTTTGCGTTCAGTCAGGCGCAGAAGCCGGTCAAGGCTGAACTGGTAACGCACTATGCCGGCACCGAACAGCGAGTGCCGGTGACCCTGAACAGCGGCATCAATTACCTGCCGTTGCCGGCGTTCGCCCTGGCCACTGGCGAATGGACGGCGGAGTTGGTGCAGGACGGCAAAGTCGCCGACGCGTTGGCGGTTCGACTGAGTGCAACCGGTGAAGGCTGGCAGGTCACCCAGACGCAAAGCCTCGATGTGGTCAGCGGTGACACTCCGTTGAGTTTGCCGGCGGATGCCACGGATATTCGTCTGCGGCTGGATGACAGTCCGCAAGCGCTGTTCCGTGCGGCCCTCGACGATCTGCTCAGCTACCCGTACGGCGGCGTCGAGCAGACGGCCAGTCGTTTGCTGCCGCTGAGCATCGCTTATCCATCGCTGGCCTCGAACCCGCAGATTCGCGATCGCTTGCGCCTGATCATGCAGAACAGCCGCCTGCGTCTGGTGCAAATGGCCGGGCCGTCGGCGAGCTTCACCTGGTGGGGCTACGACGGCGAGCCGGATGCATTCCTCACCGCCTACGCCTATTACGCGGACTGGAACGCCAGCCGCGTACTCGACCTGACCCTGCCGCCGGAGCACTGGCAGCGGGTACTCGAGGTGTACGCCAAGCAAGCGCCGAATACGCCATTGCTGCAACGGGCGCTGATTCTGTCGTTCGCCAAACAGATGCAGTTGCCTGTGAACACGCTGCTCAGCGGTTTGATCGATGATTTGGCCAGGGCTGATGAAGGCGGTGCCGAAACCTTGCTCGACGACGGCCAGGACAGTCTGGTGATGAGCGATCCGGATTCGGCACTCGGTCTGGCAGCGGCGCGGGTACTCACTGCATCGTTGGCCACGCAGGCGAAAGTTGCTTTGCCGGAGGCGTTCAATCGTCAACTGGGCGCAGCGCAACAACGTCTGGCGACCAGTTCGCAGCCTTTTGTAGAAGCACTGAACCTGTCACTGCAGCCGTTCGATCAAGCTCGTGCGACGGCATTGCTGCAACGGTTGCTGCCACAGCAATCGACGCTGGAACGTGCACTGGCGCTGACCTGGCTGCAACGCAGCATCGCCCAGGCGTCACCGACCATCGCGTTGATGCCCGGTGAAGGCTGGAAGAAAAACTACGGCGCCAGCGGCGAGATGTACTGGACATGGCAAGGCGCGACGCCACTGCCGAGCGTGCTGAGCGTGTCCGGCACGCAAGAGCGGCCGTTGCGTGCAGCGCTGAGCTTCCAGACTCAACAGCCGCAGGTCGATCCGATGGCCGTGAGCGTCACTCGGCGTCTGTCGCGGCTGGTGCCGGGCGACGAAGCGTTCACCTTCAAACTCGAGCCGGTCGGTACTAAACCGTTGTCCAGCGACAGCCTGTACCTGGACGAGGTGATCCTCACCAGCAAGGCACCGAAACCGCTGCGCTACGCCATGCTTGAAGTGCCGCTGCCACCGGGCGCCGATGTCGAGCGCACGACGTGGGGCATCAAGTTGCAGGGCAAGGACGGCACCGAGCCGACCGCGCTGGAGAAGGCGCGCTTTGAATCGGGTCAGTTGGCTTACGCGGTGCCGGTTGACGCGCTGAGTGGCGAGTTGCGCCTGCGTCATCTGGTGCGCTTCTCGCAGAAGGGCCAGTTCAATCTGCCGCCGGTACGCTTCAAGCAGGTGTATGCGCCGCAGCATCAGGCCCAGGAGGCGAAAACCGCACTCGGTCAGGTCACGGTTAACTGACATGATTCGGCCGCTGCTGTGGCTGCTGATGTGTGTGATGCCTGCGCTGGCAACGGCGCAGGACGAGCCGTTGCGCGTGGCGTACAAGGGCGAGTTGTTGTCGTTGAGTCAGACGCAACTGATCAAGCGCGAACCGTTGCCGTCATCGCTGGATGCGCCGTTGGGCAGTCTGTGGAAGTTGTTCGTCTACGCATGGCTGGTGGATACCGGTGCGCGGGAACCGGCGTATGAATGTCGCGGGCAGTCCAAAGAAGAAGTTTATTGCTGCTCGGCGGGCGGCAAGATCGAGCGGGATCAGGCGCTGGTGAAATCCTGCGGTCTGTATTTCGAACCGGCGCGGTTGGGCATTGCAGCGACGGATTGGCGAGCGTATTGGCAGGCGCGGCAAGCGCCGACGTGGTTGCTGGATTTGCCAGCCGTGCAACCGGCAACAAGGGTTTCGGTTGCCGAGTTATTGAGCGTTCTGGCGTTGCTGCCAGCGCAGGATCAGACGCGCCGCGTGCTGCTCGATGTCGTGCTGAGCGCGGCGGACGGCAATATCGTCGGCGAGTTGGGCGGGCGTCTGCGGGTGAAAACCTGGAGCTGGCTCGGCGAACAGGATGCACAATCGCGCCAGGGTGGATTCGCCGGCTGGAGCGCCGACGGCGCACCGATCTGGGCGGGCGGGCGCGGCACCAGTCAGATGGTCCTGCGTCACTACGGCCAAGCGTTGGCCAGCGTATTGCCGACGGCTTGGCCGGTGGACGCAGGCCGTTGTGTGGAGGTCGGGCTGTTCTCGAAATATCCGCTTTCCAAGGTTCTGTCCGGAGATCGTGTAGCCACGTCCGGGCCAATGCGCGGCGACTATCGCGTCGAATTTGCCAACGGCAACGCACTGGATATCCACAGCGACGGCGAACTGTTTCTGCTCAATGACAAACTCGTCGCAAGGCTTGATCGCGAAGAATATGTCGCCCGCGTCCTTGAGCGCGAAGCCAGACCGGAACCTGCCGAAGCGGCCAAGGCGCTGGCCGTAGCGATCCGCACTTATCTGCTGCAAAACGCCACGCGCAACGGTGATTGCCTGAGCATCGACGACAGCAGCAATCGCCAGCGCGTCGCCCCGCGCCCGGCCTCGGCCGAGTCGCGCAACATTGCGGCGTGGACAGCGGATCTGGTGCTGGCCGGCAGCACCGTTACCTATCACTCCGAGCAACCCGGCCCGGACAAACTCGCCTGGCAGCAAGCCGTGGAACAGGCCAACGCCGGCCAGCGCTACGACGCGATTCTGCTGCACGCCTATCCACGCGCCAGCCTCAGCCGCTGGGACAACCCGGTCGCCTCGTGCGAAGCATTACCCGCCGCGCAAGACTGGTTGCAGAAACAGCGACGCGGCTGGCGCCCGAAGCTGGAAAGCGAAACCGGCTACAACGAAGTCAGCACTTTCGCCGTATGCAAACTGGCCTTCGGCCGACCCTTCGTCGACCGCGAACGCCAGCGCATTTACGTGCGCGGCGTCCTGACCCTGCAGGATCGCCTCGACCTGACCCACGAATATCTGCACCTGGCCTTCGAAGCACACCCCAACGGCCAGGATGAAACCTACATCGAAGGGCTCGCCCGTCACCTTTTGCTGGAATAGACCATGACACTCCGTTATCCACAGGTCTTGCTGCTGCTCTGTGCCCTCAACGCACTGCCGCAGGCGCACGCCGCCGATGGCGTCAAACTCGACACCCCGGTGGGCGGCTGGCGCAGCGGCGCACCGCAAGGCGAGGGCGAGAGCTTCCGCCAGACCGTCAACTACCCGGCCTCGTCGGTCAACACACCGCTTGGCCAGGCCAATACCGCCAGAATCAGCGGCCAGATCAAAGCCGTGCCGAAGAACAACGAACCAGGCCGTCTGATCGTCAATGGCGTCAGCATGCCACTGAAAATCGACCCAACCGGCGGCTTCGACCGCCCGTTCTCCTTCCCCAACGGCAGCAACAGCGTCGAAGTGCGCAGCGCCGACGGCCAACAACGCCACCGCACGCAATTCCTCAACGCCCGCGGCGGCGCCACCCCGGCCAAACTGCGCGTGCTGCTGGCCTGGGACAGCGACGGCACCGACCTCGACCTGCACCTGATCACCCCCGATGGCGCCCACATCTGGTACGGCAATCGCACTGCCGCCAACGGCGCCGCCCTCGACGTCGACGTCACCACCGGCTACGGCCCGGAAATCGCCGCCATGCCCGCGCCGATCAAGGGGCAATATCTGGTCTATGTGAATTATTACGGCGGCGGGTATCGCGGGGATGACGAGGGTGGAGATGAAGCGGCGCAGGCGCTGACTACGGCGCAGGTGACGGTGGTTACTGAAGAAGGCACGCCGAGCGAGAAGATGGAGACGTTTGTAGTGCCGATGCGGACGGCGGGGGAGTTGACGTTGGTGAAGTCGTTCAGTTATCCGTGAGGGGCATTTGTCCAACAAGTTGTTGGACAAATTCGGCGCCTGTAGCGGGGCGCTCAATCCATATTTATGCCCAACTTACAGATCAGCCAGACTGACCTGCATTCTCTGAGGGGCGGCGAGGCGCTCGTGGACGATGGCGACAAGTTCCTCATCTTCTTCACTGGTCAGCGTACCTTCGACAGGGAGTTCGCCGCGCTCGGCGACGCGTTTCAGCGGGTCCTGAATCGGGAATGAGACTATGGGCATTTAATGTTCCCTGCGATATTGGCCCAACGGTAATCAATGCGTTGCGCGAAATACAAGCTGAAACGCGATGTCAGCCGTGGAGCTGATTTGTTGCAGACATTAAAAAGCCGGCTTGTGGCCGGCTTCTCGGGGACTGGCTTGGTTTATTTTTGGTAAACCGCGCCAGCCTTCAAAACGTACATCCGGATCTGCGTCCGGCTGCGGGACTTGGTCAGACGTTGGTCTGCCGCGTCGGGCGTCATCCGAGCCGCTGGGCGGGTCGATGCGCGAATGTGGGGCGCAGGATACTGAGTTTTGCTTGGGATTCCCAGCCTCAAGTGCGGTTTAGAGCGACTGAAGCGGTACAAACTCGGGATTTGTACCGGTTGTCAGGGCCTCTTCGCGAGCAGGCTCGCTCCCACAGGTTCTGCGCAAAGCTTGATATCAGCGAACGCATCACAGAAACGGCACCACCGGCCTGCGCTTGCCCAGTGTCGACCACCAGAATACCCAGCCAAGAATGTGAATCCGCTGCTCTTCGATCTGCGCCGGCCGGAAAACCTCGTCGGGGTATTCGGCGCTGTTGTGGCTGCGCATGCGCAGGCCGTTGCCGGGCATGCGGTGCAGGTATTTGATGCGCAGCATGCCGTCGTGCTCGACGGCGTAGATTTCGCCGTCGACGACCTGGGTCAGGCCGCGGTCGATGGCGACGATGGAGCCGTCTTCGATGCGATCGGCCATGCTGTTGCCGATCATGTGCGCGCAAATGGCATTGGCGTGCTGGATGTCGAGTTGATCGAGGTGGGCGCGAGGCAGGCGCAGGGATTGATCAGGGTCGAGGATGACGTGGGTTTTGCCGTCGGCGTTGGCGATCGGGGTTTCCTTGAAGAAAGCCAGGTCGATATCGCTGGGGTTGATGACGGTGTAGACGCCGCAGATGGACTGGGCATCGAACGTGTCGCCATTGCTGGCGGGCGGGTGCAGGCGCGGGACCTCCTTGACGCCTTCCCCGGTTTTCAGCCATTCACTATTGACCGACAACAGGCGTGAGACTTCTTCCATGCGATACGCCGGGACGCCCCGGGTGTACCAGTTATGAACGTTTTGGGCTTCCGTGCCCCAGAACCTTGCGAAATCCGTGGTGCTGATGTTCGCTGCTTCCAGGAGTGCCTTGAATCGTGGACCGCTAGTGTTCTTTCTCATAAACACGGAGTCTACGGCCGGACTAGAGCGGTTTGAATAAACCGGGCGTTCAAAAAAAGCCTGTATTTTGCGACGGGATGTAAGACGCGCTTGTGGGAAATTAAACAGATTAAAACTGCATGTAGGAATTTAAACGGCTTGTTTAGTCTGGCTTTTTCAAGAGCCCCTCACCCCAGCCCTCTCCCGAAGGAAGAGGGGCCCGACCAGGGTGTATTTCAAGATACATCGCCTTGAAGAACCGAGTCGATTATGCAGACGCCAATAACAAAAAACCCCGGAAGTCCGGGGTTTTTTTCAAGCTTCACGCAAGGCGCAATTGCTTAGCCCTTGTAGGCGGCAACCGACTTGGTGATCGCTTCGCGGGCGGCGTCAGCACCGGCCCAGCCTTCGATCTTGACCCACTTGCCTTTCTCGAGATCCTTGTAGTTGGCGAAGAAGTGCTCGATCTGCTGGATCAGCAGTGGCGGCAGGTCGGTGTATTCCTTCACGTCGACATACAGCTGCGACAGCTTGTCGTGTGGCACGGCGATGACTTTGGCATCGCCGCCGCCGTCGTCGGTCATGTTCAGGATGCCGACCGGACGGGCGCGGATTACCGAGCCTGGCGCTACCGGGTAAGGGGTCACGACCAGCACGTCGAGGGGATCACCGTCGTCAGCCAGGGTGTTCGGGATGTAACCGTAGTTGGCCGGGTAGAACATTGGGGTGGCCATGAAACGGTCAACGAACAGGCAATCGCTGTCTTTGTCGATTTCGTATTTGATCGGCGCGTGGTTGGCCGGGATCTCGATCGCGACGTAGATGTCGTTCGGCAGGTCTTTGCCAGCCGGAATCTTGCTGTAGCTCATTGGGCGTTGCCCCCGTAGTTGACCAAAAACACTTGGCCGGATTGACCAAAAAGTGGCGGCGATTATAGGCACATTCCTACGCCGACGCCACGTACCAGAAGTCGTGCAGAGCTTAGTCGTGCGCCTGATAGACCGGGTCTGTGGTCTGAAGTTGCCGCAGTCTGCCCAACGGATCCTGCCGGTAGAAAAGCTGCAGTTGCAAGTAGACCTGTGGATAAGCCTCGTGCAGCAGATCCGGGGCGCTGAAGAAGTATTCGCTGGTGACCGCGAAGAACTCCGCCGGGTTCTCGGCGGCGTAGGGGTCGATGGCGGTTTCGGCGTCGGGATCGTGGTCGAGCTGGCGGTTGAGGTCGTCATAGGCGGCCTGCATCACCGTGGCCCAATCGCTGACGCGCATGTCCGCGTGCAGCGGCGGCAGGCCATTGGCATCGCCGTTGAGCATGTCGAGCTTGTGCGCCAGCTCGTGGATCACCAGGTTGTAGCCTTCCCAGCCACCGCTGGCCTGTACGCCGGGCCAGGCGAGAATCACCGGGCCCTGCTGCCACGCTTCACCACTGTGTTCGCCGTCCCACTCATGCTCGACGCCGCTGGCATCGCGATGGCGTTGCGGGCTGAGGAAGTTGTCCGGGTACAGCACGATCTCGTGGAAACCCTGGTACCAGTTCAGATCACCGAGATGCATCAGCGGCAACTGTGCTTGGGCGGCGAGCAGCAGGCGCTGCTCCTGATGCAGTTCGACGCCGGGCAGGGCGGTCAGGCGTTTGTCGTCGAGAAACAGCACGCAGGCTTCGCGCAACCACTGGTCTTCAGCAGCGCTGATGCCGTCGAGAAAGGAGAGCTGATGGCGCACCCGTTGCCACAGGTCGTCGGCAATCGGGTGCCTGGCCAGGAGGCGCCGGCGACGCCAGGCGCTCAGGGACCACATCGGATCAGTGCGATTGCACTTTGGTGCCGCCGAAACGGCTGCGCACCACGCCGATGATCATCGGCACCAGCGACAGCAGAATGATTGCCACCACCAGCAACGACAGGTTTTTCTTGATGAACGGCACGTTGCCAAAGAAGTAACCCAGGGTGACCAGACCACCAACCCAGAGGATGGTGCCGAGCACGCTGAAACCGAAGAAACGCGGGTAAGGCATGCGCGCCACACCGGCGACGAACGGCGCGAAGGTGCGGATGATCGGCAGGAAACGCGCCATGGTTACGGTCTTGCCGCCATGCTTGTCGTAGAAATCGTGGGTCTTTTGCAGGTAATCGCGGCGGAAGATTTTCGAATTCGGATTGCTGAACAACTTCTCCCCGGCCGTGCGTCCGATCACGTAGTTGGTGCTGTCGCCCATGATCGCCGCCAGCATCAGCAGGCCGCCGAGCAAAACCGGATCCATGCCGCCGCCGGCCGCCACCGCGCCCGCGATGAACAGCAGCGAGTCACCCGGCAGGAACGGCATCACCACCAGGCCGGTTTCACAGAAGATCACCAGAAACAGAATGGCGTAGATCCATGGCCCATAGTTGTTCACCAGCAAATCGAGGTACACGTCGAGATGCAGGATAAGGTCGAGCGGGTTGAAATCCATGGGGGCACCTGTATGACGGCCCGACTCGGCAGGCCTGTGCGGATGACTTCGTGTAAGCCTACAGCGGGGTGTAGTTTTTCTTACAAGCCGGAAAGATCGGGATTATACGGTCTGACCGCTGAAAAGCGTGCCGGTTTTGTAGCGCGGAATGTCGTGGTGTGAACAATTGTCAGCCCGCAAAAGATCGCAGCCTTCGGCAGCTCCTAAATTGGAACGCGTTCCGTTGTAGGAGCTGCCGAAGGCTGCGATCTTTTGGGGTCAGAGCTCTTCGCTGATCGGCAGCACGTAGTTCTTGAACTCGGTGTCTTCCTTGAAGCCGATCGATTCGTAGGTTTTCTGTGCCACTTCGTTGTCCGCGCTGGTCGAGACGCGCATGCGCACCGCCTGGGTTTCCTTGGCCATTTTCTTTGCGGTGCGGATCAGGTTGTCGGCGACCAACTGCCGGCGCGCATCTTCGGCGACGTAGATATCGTTGAGGATCCACACGCGCTTGAGCGACAGCGAAGAGAAGCTCGGATAGAGCTGGCAGAAGCCCATGAGTTTCCTGTCGTCATCGTCGGCGAGCGCCAGGTAGATTACCGACTCTTTGCGGCGCAGACGTTTTTCGAGGAATGCGCGGGAGGAATCCGGGTAAGGCAGGGAGCCGTAGAACTCGCGATATTTGACGAACAAAGGAGTCAGCAAATCCAGATGTTCGAGGGTCGCTTGAATAATCCGCATGATAGGTCTCGTCTTCAAGTGGCTGTCTTCAACTGCTCTGACGGCGATGGGAAACCCGTGCGGCCGTGCGTCGATCCTGCCTGAAACCAGCGCAGAATGGCAATGCGGAAACGGTTCAGGCTGGGGGCGGATCGAGTAGGAAATTGCCTTTCATGTCGACAGCGTCGTCCGACTCCAATGTGTGAAGCTGAGCTTCGTCCTTCAGATTGACCCCCGACAGCTGCCGACGGCAGGCTTCACGCATCAGATACAGCAAGCGATGCGCCGCCATGGCGTAGCTCAAGCCTTCCAGCCGTACATTGGAAATGCAATTGCGATAGGCGTCAGTCAGGCCGACCTTCGGCGCATAGGTGAAATACAGCCCGAGGCTGTCCGGCGAACTCAAACCGGGACGCTCGCCGATCAGCATGACCACCATTTTCGCCCCGAGCAGTTGGCCGATTTCGTCACCGATGGCCACGCGGCCCTGTTCCACCAGCACCACCGGCGCCACGGACCAGCCGTCGCCGCTCATCTGTTCTTCCAGGCGCGTCAGAAATGGCAGCGTATGCCGATGCACCGCCAATGCCGACAGGCCATCAGCGACCACGATCACCAGATCGATCCCGCCTTGATGTGCGCTGGCGTAATCGCGCAAGGTTTGCGCCGATTCATCGCTGAGCTTGCGCCCCAGATCCGGGCGTTGCAGATAGGTGTGTCGGTCCGGCGCGGCGCTTTGCAGTGCCAAGGTTTCCCGCCCGCGCTCGCTCAGTTGTGCACTGATTTCGCTGTGATCGAAAGCCAGATGCACGGCATCACGGGCCTGTGCGTGGGCAAACTGAAAGTCCAGCTGCGCCCGCGTCGGCAGGCTGGTGCCGGTGCGGCCCAAGGCAATCCGCGCCGGGGTCAGGCGACGCAGTTCCAGCCAGGGGTTTTGCGGATCGACCGGTGGTTTTTCCATAAGACTCATCCCAAGTGCGCCAAGGCCTGGCGGAAGGCCGGCGGCAGGTTGTTGCCGAAGCGAACCTTGCCGTCCGCCTGGGTGAAGATGCCCATGTTGGCCAGCCATTGCTCGAACTCCGGCGCCGGTTTCAGGCCCAGGGTCTGGCGGGCGTACAAGGCGTCGTGAAAGGAAGTGGTCTGGTAATTGAGCATGATGTCGTCGGAGCCGGGGATGCCCATGATGAAGTTGATCCCGGCGACGCCGAGCAACGTCAGCAGGGTGTCCATGTCGTCCTGATCGGCTTCGGCGTGGTTGGTGTAGCAGATGTCGCAGCCCATCGGCACGCCGAGCAACTTGCCGCAGAAGTGATCTTCAAGGCCGGCGCGGATGATCTGCTTGCCGTTGTAGAGGTACTCCGGCCCGATAAATCCTACGACGGTGTTCACCAGGAACGGCTTGAAATGTCGCGCCACGGCGTAGGCCCTGGTCTCGCAGGTCTGCTGATCGACACCGTGGTGGGCGTTGGCTGACAACGCGCTGCCCTGACCGGTTTCGAAATACATCAGGTTCTGCCCGAGGGTGCCACGCTTGAGACTGAGCCCGGCGTCGTAACCTTCCTGCAACACGTTGAGGTTGATGCCGAAACTGGCATTCGCCGCTTCGGTGCCGGCAATCGACTGGAACACCAGATCCAATGGCACGCCACGGTTGATCGCCTCGATCGAAGTGGTGACGTGGGTCAGCACGCAGGCCTGGGTTGGAATGTCGTAGCGCTGGATGATCGCGTCGAGCATCTCCAGCATCGCGCAGATCGAAGCGATGCTGTCGGTGGCCGGGTTGACGCCGATCATCGCATCGCCGTTGCCGTACAGCAGGCCGTCGAGAATGCTCGCGGCGATGCCGGAGGGCTCGTCAGTCGGGTGGTTAGGTTGCAGGCGGGTCGACAGGCGCCCGCGCAAACCGAGGGTGCCGCGAAATTTTGTCACCACGCGGATTTTCTGCGCGACCAGCACCAGATCCTGCACGCGCATGATTTTCGACACGGCGGCGACCATTTCCGGGGTCAGGCCGGGGGCGAGGTCGCGCAAACTGGTTTCGTCAGCGGCATCGCTGAGCAGCCAGTCGCGAAAGCCGCCGACGGTGAGGTGGCTGACCACGGCGAAGGCCTGTGCGTCGTGGGTGTCGATGATCAGCCGGGTGACTTCATCGGCTTCGTAGGGAATCAGCGCTTCCTGCAGAAAGTGCGTGAGCGGGGTGTCCGCCAGCGCCATTTGCGCGGCCACCCGTTCGCCGTCGTTGAGCGCGGCAATCTCGGCGAGAAAGTCTCCCGAGCGTGCCGGGCTGGCCTTGGCCATGACGTCTTTGAGGCTGTCGAAGCGATAGGTCTGCGCGCCGACCGTGTGAGCAAAACTGGCCATTCAGCGTTCTCCGTGACGGCGCAGAACAGTTCTGCGCCGTGGTATTCGACAATCAGTGCAAGGCTTGTTCAGCTTGCTGAATCGCCGCGAATTCTTCCTCCGGCGTGCCCGCTACCAAGTGATGCCGACTGTAGAAAGCAAAGTAAGCAATTAACACTCCATAGATGATCGCCGCGCCGATCACCACCCGTGGATCGACGAGGAACCCCGCCACCACGGCGATGCAGGCCAGCACCAGCGCCACACCGGATGTGAAAATGCCACCCGGCGTGCGATAGGGTCGGTCCATTTTGGGGCGACGGATGCGCAGGGTAATGTGCGCGGCCATCATCAGCACATAGGAAATGGTAGCGCCGAATACCGCGACCAGAATCAGCAAGTCGCCCTGACCGGTCAGCGACAGACCGAAGCCGATAATGCCGGGAATCACCAGCGCCAGCACCGGCGCCTTGCTCTGGTTGGTCTGCGACAGTTTGCGTGGCAGGTAACCGGCCCGCGACAGCGCAAAGATCTGCCGCGAGTAGGCGTAGATGATCGAGAAGAAACTGGCGATCAGCCCGGCGAGACCGACGAGGTTGACGAAGCTGCCCATCCAGGTCGAGCCGCCGTAGGCCTTGCTCAGTGCTTCAACCAATGGATTGCCGGAGGTCAGCAAGGAATTGGCACCAGCGCCGCCAGGGCCAACGATCAGGATCAGCAGAGCAAACATCAGCAACACCAGCATCGCCCCGATCAGGCCGCGCGGCAGGTCACGCTTGGGATTCTTGGTTTCTTCGGCGGCCAGCGGCACGCCTTCGACGGCGAGGAAAAACCAGATCGCATAGGGGATCGCTGCCCATACACCGACGTAGCCGAATGGCAGGAATGGACTGGCGCCGACCGCAGTGGTCACCGGGATGTCGAGCAGGTTGGCGACGTCGAAGTGCGGCACCATCGCCACCAGAAAAACGCCCAGCGCCAGCGCGGCGACGGCGGTGATGATGAACATCAGCTTGAGCGCTTCGCCCACCCCGAAGATATGGATGGCGATGAAGATGATGTAAAACGCCAGATAAATCATCCAGCCGCCAATGCCGAACAACGACTCGCAGTAGGCACCAATAAACACCGCGATGGCGGCGGGGGCGATGGCGTATTCGATGAGGATCGCGGTGCCGGTAAGAAACCCGCCCCACGGTCCGAACGCGCTGCGGGCGAAACCGTAGCCGCCGCCGGCAGTGGGGATCATCGACGACAGCTCGGCCAGGGAAAAGCACATGCACAGGTACATGGTCGCCATCAGCAGCGTGGCCAGAAACATCCCGCCCCAGCCACCCTGGGCAAGGCCGAAGTTCCAGCCAGCGTAGTCGCCGGAAATCACATAGGCGACGCCGAGTCCCACCAGCAGGACCCAGCCGGCGGCGCCTTTTTTCAGTTCGCGTTGTTGGAAATAGTCGGAGCCGACTTTTTCGAAGTCGACGGAGGAGCCGGTCGCCGGAGCGCTAGCCGGAGATTCGCTTGGCATAGGGTTCACCTTTCTTATTGTTTTATAGGCCCGGCCACAGCCAAGCCATTGGGTTGAATGGCACAACGCTTTCGCGAGCAGGCTCGCTCCCACAGGGGATTGCGTACGACCATGAATCACCTGTGGGAGCGAGCCTGCTCGCGAAGACAATCCAAAGGGCGAAGCAGGAACACCTGCCTCACCCCGTCTGGATCAGAAGAACCCCAAAGGATTGATGTCGTAGCTCACCAGCAGGTTCTTGGTCTGCTGATAGTGGTCGAGCATCATCTTGTGGGTTTCACGGCCGACGCCGGACTTCTTGTAACCGCCGAACGCGGCATGCGCCGGATAGAGGTGGTAGCAGTTGGTCCACACGCGACCGGCCTTGATCGCCCGGCCCATGCGGTAGGCGCGGTTGATGTCGCGGGTCCACAGGCCGGCGCCGAGGCCGAACTCGGTGTCGTTGGCGATCGCCAGGGCTTCGGCTTCGTCCTTGAAGGTGGTGATGCTCACCACCGGGCCGAAGATTTCTTCCTGGAACACGCGCATCTTGTTGGTGCCCTTGAGCAGGGTTGGCTGGATGTAATAACCGGTGGCCAGGCTGCCCTCGAGTTTTTCCACCTTGCCGCCGGTCAGCAGTTCCGCGCCTTCGCCCTTGGCGATTTCCAGGTACGAGAGGATCTTGTCGAATTGCTGCTCCGACGCCTGGGCGCCGACCATGGTCTCGGTGTCCAGCGGATCGCCGCGTTTGATCTGGCTGACTTTCTTCATTACGGCCTGCATGAATTCGTCGTAGATCGATTCCTGCACCAGCGCGCGGGAAGGGCAGGTGCACACTTCGCCCTGATTGAAGAACGCCAGCACCAGGCCTTCGGCGGCTTTTTCGATGAAGCTCGGTTCGGCCTGCATGATGTCTTCGAAGAAGATGTTCGGCGACTTGCCGCCCAGCTCCACGGTAGACGGAATGATGTTTTCCGCCGCGCATTTCATGATGTGCGAGCCGACCGGGGTCGAGCCGGTGAAGGCGATCTTGGCGATGCGCTTGCTGGTTGCCAGGGCTTCGCCGGCTTCTTTGCCGAAGCCTTGCACGACATTGAGCACGCCGGGCGGCAGCAGGTCGCCGATCAGTTCCATCAGCACACAGATGCCCAGCGGGGTTTGCTCGGCAGGCTTGAGCACCACGCAGTTACCGGCGGCCAGCGCTGGCGCGAGTTTCCACGCGGCCATCAGCAGCGGGAAGTTCCACGGAATGATCTGGCCGACCACGCCCAGCGGTTCATGGATGTGATAGGCCACGGTGTTGCCGTCGATTTCCGCGGCGCTGCCTTCCTGGGCGCGCAGGCAGCCGGCGAAGTAGCGGAAGTGGTCAGCGGCCAGCGGGATATCGGCGTTGAGGGTTTCGCGGATGGCTTTGCCGTTGTCCCAGGTTTCGGTGATCGCCAGCAGTTCGAGGTTTTCCTCGATGCGGTCGGCGATTTTCAGCAGGATCAGCGAGCGCGCCTGCACGGAAGTGGCGCCCCACGCATCGGCGGCAGCGTGGGCGGCGTCCAGCGCCTTGTCGATGTCTTCGGCGGTGGAGCGGGGGAATTCGGCGATCGGTTGGCCATTCACTGGCGAGGTATTGGTGAAGTACTGACCTTTGACCGGCGCGACGAATTCGCCGCCGATGTAGTTACCGTACTTGCTCTTGAACGAGACTTTGGCGCCGTCAGTACCGGGGTGGGCGTAACGCATGATGATGTTCTCCTTGGCTTTGTACTTATTAGAGAAACGCGCAAGTGCGCTTGCTATAAGCGTAGAGCAAGGGCCGGGCCACTGCCGTGCAGAGCAGGCAAATCAAGGGCTTGGCCGGTTTGTCTCGGACGAATGGAGGGGCGCTGTGACGGTTTCGGTACAGCGCGCGTGACAATTTGTACCGCTTGCGGCACAGCCCGTGACCGAGCGGTCTTGCCAGCATTGCAATGCCGCAGCCGCTGGAGGATCCTCAGCCAACAGAAATCCGGTAGGCGCTGCCGAAGGCTCGGGCCGCGATCGGACGATCTTTTGCTTTTGCTTTTGTTTTTCAAGATCAAGATCAAACGATCGCAGCCTGCGGCAGCTCCTACCCAGGATTGCTTCGACCTTTCGGGGAGAACAATAAGAAATGCACGACAACCATCTGAGTCGCCATGCCCGCCAGGTTCTCACCGTCACCCAGGGCAAACCGCACTTGCACGGGCCGGGGGCCGATCCATCCATCGCCCGATCGTGGCTGCGTTGCCTTGAGGACTATCACCTCGATCCTTCTGTGACCATGGCGCCGACCGTGCTTGAACATGGTCGAGTGCTGGAAAGTCGCGAACGTCTGCAACAAGTGCTGCAGATCGCCGGCACCGAAATGAGCAGCCTGCATCAGCAACTCTCCGGTGCCGGCCACGCGGTGTTGCTGACCGACGCACGCGGGGTGATCCTCAACTGCGTGACCGCGCCGGCCGAACGGAAGATTTTCGAGCGCGCCGGGCTCTGGCTCGGCGCCGACTGGAGCGAAGCCTGCGAGGGCACCAACGGTATCGGCACCTGCCTCGTTGAGCGCCAAGCGCTGACTATTCATCAGGACGAACACTTTCGCGGCCGCCACACCGGGCTGACCTGTTCGGCGAGCCCGGTGTTCGATCCGCATGGCGAGTTGCTGGCGGTACTCGACGTCTCCTCGGCGCGGCCGGACGTGTCGCGCCAGAGCCAGTTCCACACCATGGCGCTGGTCAATTTGTCGGCGAAGATGATCGAGAGCTGCTACTTCCTGCGCTGTTTCGACAATCAGTGGTTGCTGCGCTTTCACCTGCAAGCCGAGTCCGTCGGCTTGTTCAGTGAAGGGCTGCTGGCGTTCGACGGCGAAGGGCGGATCAGTGCGGTCAACCAGAGCGCGCTGAACCTGCTCGGGCATGGTCGCGGTGGTCTGCTCGGCCAACCGGTGGAAGCGTTTTTCGATTGTTCTCTGGACGAATTGCTTGGCCGCGCGAGTGCCAATGCCAGCGCCAGTTGGCCGCTGCGCACCCGTGACGGGCGGCATCTGTTTGCCGTGTTGCGCGGCGAAGCGCGCAAACCTACAGCCATTGTTCCAACGCCAATCGCCCCGAGCGCACCACGCCTGTCCGGCATCTGCCTCGGCGACGAGGCGTTGCAGGCAGAATTTCGCAAAGCCCTGCGCGTGTTCGAGCGCGACGTACCGCTGCTGATCAATGGCGAAACCGGCTCGGGCAAAGAGGCATTTGCCAAGGCTGTGCATCAGGCCAGCCTGCGCTGCGGCAATGCCTTCGTCGCACTCAATTGCGCGGCCATCCCGGAAAGCCTGATCGAGAGCGAACTGTTCGGCTATCGCGGCGGCAGCTTCACCGGCGCACGCAAGGACGGCATGCGCGGCAAACTGCAGCAGGCCGATGGCGGCACTTTGTTCCTCGACGAAATCGGCGACATGCCGCTGGCCTTGCAGACACGCTTGCTGCGTGTGCTGGAAGATCGGCAAGTGGTGCCGATTGGCGGTGAACCGCAAGCGGTGGACGTGCGGATCATCAGTGCGACGCACCGCAATCTGCTGGAGCGGGTCGAGGATGGCAGTTTTCGCGAGGATCTGTATTACCGCTTGAACGGGCTGGAAGTGGCGTTGCCGGCATTGCGTGAGCGCAGTGACAAATCGCAGCTACTGGATTTTCTGCTGGCCGAGGAGGCCGGCGGCGAAACCATCCTGATCGACGAACCGGCGAGGGCCGCGTTGCTGGGGTTCAATTGGCCGGGCAATGTGCGGCAGCTGCGCAATGTCCTGCGTACGCTGGCGGCGTTGTGTGATGGCGGGCGGGTCGGAGTTGAGGATTTGCCGGTGATGATTCGCCAGGCGCGGCCGGCGGTTGCGCCGGCGCAGATCGCCGCCCAGCCGCTGGACGACGCCGAGCGACTTGCATTGCTCAATGCGCTGGAGCAGACGCGCTGGCACATGACCCATACAGCGCAGCAACTGGGCGTAAGCCGCAACACCCTTTATAGAAAACTGCGTAAACACGGTATCTCTCGTACTGCCTGACCTCCACACATCCTGTGGCGAGGGAGCTTGCTCCCGCTGGGCTGCGAAGCGGCCCCAAAACCAGCCGGCCCGGTTCAGATAGATGAACCGCATGTGCAGGATCTACGACTGCTGCGCAGTCGAGCGGGAGCAAGCTCCCTCGCCACAAGGATCAGGTCGACAAAGCTAAAGAGTGCCATTTCCCCCTCCCTACGCTAACCTGCGGCCATGTTTTACGAGGTCGACTATGCACATTCATATTCTGGGTATCTGCGGGACTTTCATGGGCTCGATGGCGGTGTTGGCCAAAGAGCTGGGCCATCACGTGACCGGCTCCGACGCCAACGTCTATCCGCCGATGAGCACGCAGCTCGAGGCCCAGGGCATTCAACTGACCCAGGGCTATGACCCGGCGCAGCTCGATCCGGCGCCGGATCTGGTGGTGATCGGCAATGCCATGTCCCGGGGCAACCCGGCGGTGGAATATGTACTGAACAAAGGCCTGCCGTACGTCTCCGGCCCGCAATGGCTGGCCGATCATGTCCTGCAAGGGCGCTGGGTACTGGCCGTTGCCGGTACCCACGGCAAGACCACCACCAGCAGCATGCTCGCCTGGGTGCTGGAGCACGCCGGCATGAGTCCGGGTTTCCTGATTGGTGGCGTGCCGCAGAATTTCTCGGTGTCCGCGCGTCTGGGCGGCACGCCGTTCTTTGTTATCGAGGCTGACGAATACGACAGCGCCTTTTTCGACAAGCGCTCGAAGTTCGTCCACTACCGCCCGCGCACCGCGATCCTCAACAACCTTGAGTTCGATCACGCTGACATCTTCCCCGATCTGCCGGCGATCGAACGTCAGTTCCACCATTTGGTGCGGACCATTCCGAGCGAAGGCCTGGTCATCCATCCGACCACCGAGTCGGCCTTGCAGCGCGTGATCGAAATGGGTTGCTGGACCCCGGTGCAAACCACCGGCGCCGGCGGTCAGTGGCAGGTCAAGTTGCTCAGCGAGGACGGCTCGGCATTCGAAGTGATGTTCGAAGGCGTGTCGCAAGGTACCGTCGAGTGGGATTTGACCGGTCAGCACAACGTTGCCAACGCCCTGGCTGCTCTGGCCGCGGCGCGTCACGTTGGTGTGGTGCCGTCGATGGGCATCGCCGGGTTGAGCGCGTTCAAGAACGTCAAACGCCGTATGGAGAAAGTCGCTGAAGTGCGCGGCATCACCATTTACGACGACTTCGCTCACCACCCGACCGCCATCGCTACCACCCTCGATGGGCTGCGCAAACGTATCGGCGACGCGCCGTTGATTGCGATCATCGAGCCGCGCTCCAACTCGATGAAGCTTGGCGCCCACCGTGACGGCTTGCCGGACAGCGTGGTCGATGCCGATCAGGTGATCTGGTACGCCCCAGCCAACCTCGGTTGGGATCTCGGCGCCACCGCAGCGTTGTGCACGGTGCCGTCGATTGTCAGTGATTCGCTGGAAGGCATCATCGAACGCGTGAAGAGCCAGGCGCAGCCCGGCACCCATGTGGTGATCATGAGCAACGGCGGCTTTGGTGGCCTGCACGGCAAACTCGCCGAGGCGCTGCAATGAACACTTTTTCCCAGGCCGGCGGCCCGGAACGCAT
The DNA here is from genome assembly GCF_036283065.1 of Pseudomonas moraviensis subsp. stanleyae. Lineage (GTDB taxonomy): Bacteria > Pseudomonadota > Gammaproteobacteria > Pseudomonadales > Pseudomonadaceae > Aquipseudomonas > Aquipseudomonas stanleyae. Next base: position 208,941 of record NZ_JAADJI010000010.1, on the reverse strand, counting down.
CACCCTGGCGATGACCGGCGCCTCGGGCGCGCAGTACGGCTTGCGCCTGCTCGATTGTCTGGTACGCGAAGATCGCGAAGTGCACTTCCTGATCTCCAAGGCTGCGCAATTGGTGATGGCCACGGAGACCGACGTGTCCCTGCCGAACAAACCGCAGATGATGCAGGCCTTTCTCACCGAATACACCGGTGCCGCCGCCGGGCAGATTCGGGTGTACGGCAAGGAAGACTGGATGTCGCCGGTGGCTTCGGGCTCCGGTGCGCCGGCGGCCATGGTGGTAGTGCCGTGTTCGACCGGGACGCTGTCGGCAATTGCCACCGGCGCCTGCAACAACCTTATCGAACGTGCGGCGGACGTCACGCTGAAGGAGCGCCGCCAGTTGATTCTGGTACCGCGCGAGGCACCGTACTCGAGCATCCATCTGGAGCACATGCTCAAGCTGTCGAACCTGGGCGTGACCATTTTGCCGGCGTCGCCGGGCTTCTATCACCAGCCGCAGACCATCGATGATCTTATCGATTTCGTCGTGGCGCGGATTCTCAATCTGCTTGGCATCCCGCAGGACATGCTGCCGCGCTGGGGCGAGCATCATCTGAGCAGCGATGAATAAGCTGCTGGTGATTGTGCTGGCGCTGCAACTGGGCGGGTGTGCTACCGCGCGTACTCTGGACGCGGCGAAACCCGGCGCGCCGGTGGTGTACGCCGGGACGCGTCTGGATTTGTATGCGTTGAATGGCGGCTGCTGTGCGATGGACCGGTTCGGTGCCGAGGCACCGAGCTATCCGGGGGTGGACCTGCCGGCCAGTGCATTGCTGGATACGCTGTTGTTGCCGTTGTCATTGCTCACCGTGATTGGCGTGGGCTTTCAGGCGACTGGTGGATTGTAAAGGTCAAAAGATCGCAGCCTTCGGCAGCTCCTACAGGGGAATGGGGTCTTCTGTAGGAGCTGCCGAAGGCTGCGATCTTTTGGTTCTGAAAGTCCCGGAGTTATTTGCCTAACTTGCGCAACTCATCCGACTCGATCACCCGCACGCCATCCTGTTCTTCCAGCGCCAGGCGCCACATCGCTCGTGCCAATTGGCATGCTTCGATGCCGTGGTATTTGCCCGGAATCAGCTTCGACAACGGCCCGGCCAGTTGCTCGACCAGGCGCGGTTCGGTGCGTTCGCCGAGCAACAGCGACGGGCGGCAAATGGTCAGTTGCGGCCAGTTCTGCGCACGCAGGGCCTGTTCCATCTCGCCTTTGACACGGTTGTAGAACACCGAGGAATTCGGATCGGCGCCGATTGCGCTGATCACGATCAGGTGCCGCGCGCCCATCTCCCGCGCGCGTTTGGCGAACGCCACCACCATGTCCAGATCGACTGCGCGAAAGGCTTCTTCGGAGCCAGCCTGCTTGATCGTGGTACCGAGGCAGCAATAAGCGATATCGACCCGGCCACTGAGCTGCGGCAGAAATGTCTGCGGGTCGCCGACCGGGTTTTCCAGATGCGGATGCTCGGCCAGCGGCCGGCGTGAAGGGGCGAGGACACGGGTTATCGTTGGCTCGTTGAGCAAACGGTCGAGCAGATGTTCACCGGTCAATCCGGTGGCTCCGGCAAGCAATACGTGCTGAGGCGTCAAGTACATAGTGTCTCTCCCTTGATACTGTTCAGCTTAGTTGCCTTTTGTCGCCGCGTCGTTCAATGCGCTGCTTTGCAAAGCTTTGCGCGCTTGCTGTTTACGCAGCAATTGCCAGTGTGACAGCACGGTCTTCGGTGCCCAGATCTGCGGCTCCGAGGCTTCGAAACCGTCGGCCAGTTCGCGTTCGGCGACAGTGGCTTTGGCCAGTTTGAAAGCTTGTTCCAGATCGTCGGTCTGGTTCAGCGCCTGGGCAAACAGCGCGTCGCCGAAGTAAGTGAAATTGGCTTCTTCCGAACAGCCGAACGATACTCGATCGGCGCGCGAGGCGGTCATGATCAGCGTGCGTTCGTCCTTCAGTGCCGGGATGAAACCGCCGGAATAGCACGAGGAGATCACAATGACCTTGTCGCGATGCTTGAGCGGCGCGAGCACCGCGGCGAGTTCATCGGCGGGCAGGTCGGCCAATTCCATGCGCGGCTGATCGAGCACCAGTTCATGCTCGGCGGTGCCATGGCTGGTCAGATAAATGAACAGCAGATCTTCCGGACCGCTGCGTTCGGCCAGGGCTTGCGCGGCGCGGCGCAGGTTCTCGCGGGTGGCCATCGGCCGATCGCCGAGATGATCGCGATGGTTGACCAAGCGGATCTGGCCGAAAGCGCCGAAGCGTGTGTTGAGCATGTTGGCGACGTAGTCGGACTCGCGCAGGAACACGCTCTGCTTGCCGTCGCCACCGAGGGTCATGGTGTACAGCTCGACTGCCGGGGTCGAGGCGGGAATCGCCGCCAGCGCCTCGTCGAGCAGACGACCCTGGGCGAGCAAACCGAGTTCGAGGGTGTCGGGCAGCAATTTGCCGTCGGCGTCGCGCACACGCTGGCCATTGATCCAGGTGCCACTGAGCACGCTGCCATCGGTCAGCACCAGAGTGCCGCGTCCCGAATAGCTGTCGTTGTCGAAGCCACCGATGTAGAAGCTGCCGTCGGACAGATTCAAGCGGCCCTGGCCGGTGAAGCGCCAGTCATTGAACACACCGATGTAATGGCTGCCGTCAGCGCCGATCAATTCGCCCTTGCCCGTCAGTGCGCCTTCCTTGAACTGGCCGAGCCAGACATCGCCGTCAGCGTTCTCGTAGCGGCCCTTGCCGTGCAGTTGATTATTCTTGAAACCGCCGACGTAGATATCGCCGTCGGCGCTGTTGTAAGTGCCGTTGCCTTCCAGTTGACCGTTGACGAAATGACCCGTGAACGAATTGCCGCTGGCATCGCCGCGCTGACCTTCACCGTTGGGTTTGCCGTGGGCGAACTGGCCTTGATAGGAGCTGCCGTCGTCCATTTCCAGACGACCGAGGCCGGAATACTGGTCAGCCTTGAATTCACCGCGATAGGTCATGCCGTTTTCTTTCAGCGTTCCTTCGCCATCGCGCCGGCCCTGTTTGAAGCCGCCGGTATAACTGCTGGCATTGGTGCTCAGGCTGCCCTGTCCATCGAACAAACCTTGCTGGAACTGGCCGCGATAGACCTCGCCGTTGCTGCCATGCCATTCGCCTTGCCCGTGCCACTGACCTTTGTCGAACTCCCCGGCGTACCAGCTGCCGTTGGGATAGTCGACGCGGCCCTGACCTTGCAGCAAGCCGTCGACCAGTTCACCGCGATAGCGACCGCCATCGGGCAGGCGCGCATCCGGCGGCAACAGCGATTCGCCGTCGCCGCAAGCGGTGAGCATCAGGGTCAGGGCAAGGGGTGCAAGTCGAGCGATTGAGCGCATAGCGGGATCCGGGCAATTAGGCGACCGAGTATGCCGCAGCTATGCATCGCATATATACAGACGTGACGCGAAACAGCGTGCGCTGCTTCGCATCCGGAATGATCAGACGAAGCAGAGCGACAGCGGCTCGGCGATATAGGCCGGTTTGTCCGAGCCCTCTATCTCCAGTGTCGCGGTCGCTTTCAGCAGCCACTGACCGGGTTTTTTCTCGGTGACTTCGACCATGTCGACCTTCAATCGGACTTTCGAATCGACCTTGACCGGCTGGATGAAACGCACGCTGTCCAGGCCATAGTTGACGACCATCTTCACGCCTTCGGGCAGCACGAGGATGTCTTCCATCAGTTTCGGCATCAGCGACAGCGACAGAAAACCGTGAGCAATTGTGCTGCCGAATGGCGTTTGCGCGGCTTTGACCGGATCGACGTGAATGAACTGAAAATCACCGGTGGCTTCGGCGAACAGGTTGATGCGCTCCTGATCGATGGTGAGCCATTGGGAACGTCCAAGTTCCTTGCCGACATAATCTTTGAGCTCTGCAACTGGAACATAGGGCATTGAGACTCTCCTTGGGTTCATCGGTTTTATAGTTTTTCAGGTGGCGGATTTGACCGGCCTGCGAACCACTGTAGATCATCATGGCGATTTGCTCAGGTCAACCGACCATGCTTTTGGCGAATGCCGGTCCATAGCGCAGGCGTGCTTATAATGCCGAGCCCCTGCTGGGTGAAAATGTAAGACGGAGATGTCAGATGGTGTTACGTGGCCTGACCATGCTGGTGTTGTTTCAATTGCTCGGCACGGCGCTCAATCACTTGCTGTTGCCGATATTGCCGGGGCCGATCATCGGGCTGCTGTTGCTACTGGTGTTCCTGATCATCCGCGGTGAAGTCGGCGAGCCGCTGAATCAGGCAGCGGGCAGTCTGCTGCGTTATCTGCCATTGCTGCTGGTGCCGCCTGCGGTAGGCGTGATGGTGTATGCCACGGCGATTGCTGCGGATTTCTGGGCGATCGTCGGCGCGCTGGTGGTCTCGCTGATCCTGTCGATGGCCTTTGCCGGCGTACTGATGCAACGGCTGGTCAAACGTCACGCGCCGCCGGCGGAGGAGTCCTGATGCTGTTCGACTGGCAAGGCGCGTGGGCCTCAGTGATTCATCATCCGCTGTTCGGCATCGGCATCACCCTTGGCGCCTATCAACTGGTGCTGGCGGCGTTCGAGAAAACCCGCTGGATCTTTCTGCAACCGGTGCTGGTCTCCATGTTGTTGGTGATCGCTGTGCTGGTCGGCTGCGGCCTGACCTACGCCGAGTACCGCAAGAGCACCGAAATCCTCAGCATTCTGCTGGGGCCGGCAACCGTCGCGCTGGCGGTGCCGCTCTACTTGAATCTGCGCCGGATCCGCCAATTGTTCTGGCCGATTTTTACTACGCTGGTGATAGGCGGGGTGGTGGCGACGGGCATGGGCGTGGCGCTGGGCTGGTGGTTCGGTGCCGATCACATGATCCTGATGACCATGGCGCCGAAGTCGGTGACCTCGCCGATCGCCATGTTGGTCGCCGAGCAGATCGGCGGCGTGGCGGCGCTGGCCGCGGTGTTCGTGCTGATCACCGGGGTGATTGGCGCGATCTTCGGTCCGGCGCTGCTGACCCGCCTCGGCGTGCACAGCCCCGAGGCGCGTGGCATGGCCCTGGGCATGACCGCGCATGCGGTCGGCACGGCGGTGGCGATGCAGGAAAACGATGAGTGCGGCGCATTCGCCGCGCTGGCAATGAGTCTGATGGGTGTGGCCACGGCGGTGTTCCTGCCGTTGGCGGTGTCGATGGTGGTGTAAGGAAATGTCTATGAGTCTGCCGCTTTTCCCGCTGAACACGGTGCTGTTCCCCGGCTGTAATCTCGATCTGCAGATCTTCGAGGCGCGCTACCTCGACATGATCGGCCGCTGCATGAAACAGGGCGTCGGCTTCGGTGTGGTGTGTATTCTCGAGGGCAGCGAAGTCGGCGTCGCACCAGAAGGTTTTGCGCTGGTTGGCTGCGAGGCGCGGATCACCGATTTCCAGCAACAGGACAACGGCCTGCTCGGCATCCGTGTGCAGGGCGGACGCCGCTTCAACGTGCTGCGCACCGAAGTGCAGCGCGACCAGTTGCTTCTCGCCGATGTCGAGTGGCTGGACGACGAGCCCGAGCAACCGTTGCAGGACGAGGATGCCGATCTGGTCGCGCTGCTGAAAGCACTGGCCGAACACCCGATGGTCGAGGCGCTGGACATGGGCACCGAAGCCTGCGGGCAGCAATCGCTGGCCAATCAGCTCGCCTATTTGTTGCCATTCGCTGAAGAGGACAAGATCGACCTGCTGCAACTCGATGATCCCCAGCAACGCCTGGATGCGATCCAGGCATTACTCGACGAGTTGCAGGGCGAACTGTTCGCCTAGTTTCACTTTGAATCAACTCACGCCTTCTGCCAGCATTGTTTCGCTTTTTGAATGGCGTCTGGTTGTCACGGCCGGTAGTGTTCAGCAACGGGCCAGATCACATCGTTCGAACATGTGTCTTTGCCCTTGGCCAACGTCACTATGGTCCCGCCGGAGCGGGCTACGTCATCGATCAACTGGTCGTATGAATTGCTGTGATCGCCTCCTGCCCAGGTGTCGACCTCGATATCCCGGGCATCGCCACCAGCCTGCCTGAAAATATCCTCGACTCTCGCCGCTCGACTGAAGTCCGAGCGCACCAGCCATATCCGCTCGGCACTGATGCCTCGAGTGGGCATGGAAATTCGTCCTTCGTGGCTGTCCCCGTCAAAATCCCGGTTGTTCAGGTAAAGGTTTTCCACCCGTGGGACTACTTCGATGCCGCGGGTGTCAATGACATACAGGAAACCATGGGTCTGTTTGCGCCGCAGCAACGGGTAATCGCGCGAGTTGTCCATTTCAAATGAGGTATCAGACTCTTCACCCGAACTGTGTCGGTGTCCGCTGGATGAATCACTGTCGGAAAAATGTCCCGGATAGCGATTGGCCTGGCTGTTGTAGTGCCGAGGGTTGGAGTAGTAATCAAAATCCAGGTATTGAATGCCGTTGGCCAATGAGAATGTCGTGCTGAAGGCTTGCCGGGTTGTTGAGTCGGAAGGGTTGCCCCGCAATTTTACCAATCGCTTGTCCCGCGCCAGTTCGAAGGGTGTGCGTAAATCGGCGCGGAACATTGCCGGGATATCCGTACGGTAAAGATAGTCGTGCTTGTTGCGCATGTAGCCGGCATGTTCCAGATAGCCTTGCAGAAAGTCCGCTTCGTAACGCTGATCGACAGGCGGCAAGTCACCCTCGATGTTTTCACCTTCTTGCCGCAGTTTCAGACTGAAGGGGCCAAGCTCCTCGGCAATCCGGTCGAAGCGTTTGGCATCCTGCACATTTCGGGTCAGGCTTTTGTGCTGTTCGGCCCATGCGGGAAAGCCGGTTTCCATGTCCGCGCGCAAGCGTTTTTGTTGCGCGACGCTGAGGTTGTAACTGCGTAAAAGCTCGGCGCACTCGCTGCGGGTCTTTTGCGGGTGGGACCATTTCATGGAATCCAGAAGGAATTTGTGGTCGTCTTTGATATCTCTGCGTCTCGCCCAGCCCGGCGGGCCCCCTCTGACCTCGGCCTCGATACGAAAGGCAAGAATTTCTGCTCCGCGCAGGTTGTACATCTCCCACAGTTCGCCATCGGTCCAGTGCGCCAGCTTCAACGGCAAGGAGGGATCTGCGCGCGCCTCGTTCGGGTCTGCCTTGATCAGGCGGCCGTACTTGCCCTGAAAGGCGAAGCCGACATTCAGTTGTGTATTCACTCGCCCTTGATAGGGAAGTTCCTTCCATTCGTGTACTGCGTAATAGCCTTGTTCGTTCGGCACCGGTGCGGAATGGGGTTTAGCCCACTCGTGCAGGGTGTAACGGTCGGGCGGGTACTGCTCGATGGGCTTGTTCAGACTCCACAAGTCAGTGTCGGCGACTCGATAAAGAGGCGGCCCGGATGGCACCCGCTCACTTGGCAGCCGGGCGCGGTACGCCTTGATCAGATCGTGGTACGCCACCATTACCGTCTGCCCTGCGGGGGATCCGTCATCGTTGGCGATGTCTGCGAACCTGCGTCCCTTGTACTCTTTCAGGCCGTCTGCATCGTGGGGCAAAGTCTCGTCAATGTTTTGCAGATAAGGCTCCCGCGGCGACGTTGCAGGCCGGTGCGCAGGCCTCTGCTCATCAGTGATCCGGCTAACCGTTATTACGGGTTCCGGGCTGGCGTCACTGCCGTGAGGAGTGCGGGCGACAGTATCCGGCTCGGTAAGTGAACCGTCCGGCCTGACCCGGCCAGACAAGCGTGAATCCAGATCGATGGGGCGATCATGGGTTACCGGACGGAAAGTCGAGGTGCCCGGTGTTTCCGGTGTCGGGGATGGGCGAAGCGTCCCGGGTTTCTGGCGCATAAAAGGTCATTCCATGGAGAGAGCCCGGCCAATCATTGGCCGAGGTGAATCGAGTGCCGGACTGGCTGCAAATCCACCCCGGCACATGGTTGAAACCGGCAGCGCGCGGTCAGTTCGTGTTGACGGAGACGAAGAGGTCTTCGCGGATGACGCGTTTCTGCGGATCAGTCAGCAGACTCCACTGGCTGTTCAACGAGTTGTAAACCAGCGTGCCCACTGTGTCGGGCTGGTAACCGATGTGGGTCACGTAGACCCGTGCGGCCAGTTCGTGGCGGTGTCTGTGCTTTTCGATATCTGCCAGCACTGCCTCGACACTGACGTAGCCATGGGCATCGATGACGTACAGCTGCAGCACTTCAAACAGCAGCGAGACTTCATAGATATTGCCGGCTGACGTCACCACGCTGATGGACTCCACCGGGGTGTCATCCTTGATGTCCGGTAATTGCACCGTGACACTGGCAATGCGCAGGCAGTTGCCCTGGAGCTGAATATCGGCGCGTGTCACGGTTTCCGTCAGGGGCCGGGTGTACAGGTTCCATCTCGATGCATTGGCCGTTTTTGCCGCAGCGCCCGGGGTCGCCAGCCGCAGGATGCAGTTGCTGGCGAGATAGATGTCGTAGGTCGCGCTTTTGCCTTCGAGAAGATAGATGCCGGTATGGTGCCGTGATTCGATGACCACTTTGCTGGTCTGGGTGCCCAGCGATGGTTTCTCGCTCACCAGCGGCCGGGTGAACGGATATTTTCCGTTGCGCCGCATCAACCAGCTCCGCGAGCCGAGCATGCGAGTTCCGGGGTTACTGGCGTCGTCCTGGTAATCGAACGCGGGCACCTGCACGCGGTACGAAACCTCATCCTGCATGACCAGCACGATGTCTCGGGCCAGAAGCGGTGTCGTGACCTTCAGACTGTTTCGGCCGCTGTAGCCCGTCGCTGCGGCGATCGTCTGAATCACCCCTTTGAATGTCAGCACTTTGGATGGCAGCAGAATCGACAGGGAGATGTTCTTGTAGGTCAGGTGCGTATTGCCCGAAACACCTTGACGGACCTCCACGCCATAACTGACCACCACATCGACAATCTCGCTGTCCCGATAATCCAGGTAAACGGTGCGGGCACCGGTAGCGTTGCCGGTGGCGACGAATTCGACCCGGTGCTCTGTACGTGCAACGAAGTGTCGATGCAAGCCCTGATTGTCCAGCGCTACCGTGCCTGCGTTGACGATCGCCGGGGCGGGTGCCGGTCGTCCGTTGACGGCCACGGTAACTTCAATGTCCTGACTCGATGCATCGCCTGGTTGACCAGGCAACTGCGCGCGCAGTTCATAGCCGTCGAGGGTGCGGAATACCCACTTGGCATTATTCAATTGACGCTGACCGTTGACCGTACGGTAGACGTTTTCCAGGGTCAGCACATGGTCGGATTCGCTGCCGTCCTTGCCGCGCAACGAGTTGATCACCAGGGATGTGCCGATGATTTGCCAGCGTTGAATGACCTCCATCGGCCAGCCGAATTCAATCAGGCTTGAATGCTCGCCGCCTTCGATGATCGTCGTGCGGGCGTTGGTGTTGCCAAGGTAATAGCGGTCTTCGCCGCCACCACCTTCCACCCTGCACTCGGTGCCGAATATCGCGATGGTGTCGTTGCCGTCGCCAGCGCTGATGCGGTCGTAACCGTTGGCGGAAATCTGGTTGGGCTGGTCATTTCCGGTGATATTGCTCGTGCCTTTGCGCAACGTCGCAACGTTTTCGATAGCGGTCAGGTGGGCGACTTCGAGGGGCTCATGCGCAGAGCCCAGGCCGCGAAGCGCGACCTTGCCGGTCTGCAGGTTGACATCGTGACCGACGTAGCGCGTGTCGGCAGTCGGGCGGCGGCCTTCGAATGCCACCAGGTCGCTGCCCGCGCCGCCGTCCAGCACATTGATATGCGACGGTTTGGTCAGCCGATCCAGTTCATGCTCAGAGACTTCCTGATAAAACGCATCATTCCTGTCGCCGCCGGTCAGCGCCTTGTGACCTTCGCGGTAGGTGAACAGGTTGGGCTGCGCCTTGACGCCAACGACTCGGTCATTGCCATCGCCCAAGCGCCAGAACACACCTTTGCCTTCGCCTTGACTGCCGCTGACGACGCCCTTGAGGTTGTCGGGTAATCCGTGGCTTGCGTCGATCGTGTCGTCGGCGCCGACAATTACTGCCTGGCTGTCGAGTCTGAACGGCAACTGCCCGGCGCTTTCGTCCCACTGGTAACGCCACAGTTCCACAGGGCGCAGTTCGGTGCGAAACGCACCGTTGACCACCTGTGCGATGGAGTCCTTGTAAGCACCGGCCAGCATGTCTTGCGCCGACAGTTCGAGCTGTTTTTCATAGTAACTGTAAAGCCTGGACAGCTTGAAACGATCCATCACTTCGGCGTCCAGTTCCTTGCCGGTGAAGGCGAACCATCCCGAGCGCAGGCGCTCGAGCGTTGTCAATTCAATGTAATCGTCGATATCGTCGACGACCCTGGCGGCCTGATAAATCATTGACCCGGCGATAAGCAATGCGGCGGCCGCAAGGCCGAGCGGCCCGGCAACGCTGCCGAAACCGGCCAGCGCGGCGACGCCCAGCACCAGACTCATGCCTGCGCCCGCTACACTCAGGGCAGCGCTGAAATAATGATCCTGAGCCTCTTTGCCCGATGTCGCGGCGGCAGCTTTGAACGATTTGATCGCGTCGACGATATCGAATGGCAAGGTAATCGCGCTGGCGAACATTCCCGCGCCACGGCTCAGGTACTTGCCGATGGAGGTCAGTGGAAAACCCTTCAACAGATTGCTGCCCTGAGTCAGCATCGCCTGGCCTGTTCTGGTCAGGCCCTGCTCGATGATCAGCGAGCCGAGTTCTGCAGCGATGGATCCGCCGTAGTAGAGCATTTCCAGCTTTTCGCCCTTTTTTATCGCATCGGTGAGGGCCATGTAGCCACTGTAGATGCCGAAGGCTTGCATGCCGACTCCTGCGCCGCTCATCAAATAGCTTTTGGTCTTGTTGACCCAACCCGGCGCGTTTTCAAACGCGTCCACCCGGTGGATTTCCAGTTTTTGCGCAGCCTTGCCCAACTTGTTGAGACGGTCCATGGCGCTGCCCGAAGCCAGCGGCGTATCACTGATGAACAGTGGGCCGGCATCGACCGAGCGCTTGCAGGCAATTTCGTAGAACAGCAGCGCTGCCATGTCATTGTCGGGGAAGTCCACGGCTTGCAAGCGGGATTGCACCTTCGCGGACTCGAAATTGAGTCCATCGAGAAAAGCCTGATCCACGCTCTTCATGTTGGCATTCGCCGGGCTGATCGGTTGACCGTTTGAGGTCGCCCCCAACGCTTGCAACTCGACCCGACTGATCATGACCTCGCCGATACGCAGAGGGCCCAGGTGCTTGTCGATTGCCTTCAGAGTCTTGCGAAGGGATGGGTCGCTGTCAGGCACTTCTACTGGCGCGCTCGCTTGATCGAGCCTGGGTGGTGACGGCGCATGGGCATTGGCCGAGGCTTCTATGGGCGTAACTTGAAGTGCACGCACGTGGGCGATATGAGCCGCGGGTACGATGAGTTTCGACACGTATTAATCCTTTAATGGTGTGCATGAGGGAACCGCTTTCCTTAGCGGCTTTGCGTGAGCGCGGCAGATTCGGGCCAGGCGATGTCATAGGCAAACTGGTTCTCGTTGCCCGACAGCCTGAGTATCGGCAGGCCCGCCGCCTCCACCTGGTCAATCAACTGGTCGTATTCGAACCGGTTGAAGTGCCCGGCATGGGTAGCCGCTTCGATACGATCAGCGTTTGCGCCAGCCTGTTCTTTGATGTCTTCGACCCTGGCGGCTTTGGTCAGGTCTTTGTTCAGTAACCAGACTCGCTCGGCTGCAATTCCGCTGCGGGTGACCGAGATCAGCCCCTCGAAATCGTCGGAGGGAAACCAGGTCGGCGGTGTGTGGCGCGCTGCGGAATTGAACGCCATGTTTTCTTCGTGGGGGACGACTTCCAGATTGCGTGTGTCGAGCACGTACAGAAACATTTCCTTCTGCCGTGCGCGCGCAGGTCGATAACCGCGCTCGTGATCCCATGCGACGGGGCTGTCAGGATCAGACCAGTCGGACGAGGGGGCACTCGATGAATCACTGGCGTCGCTCTCTGAACCGCTGTCGCCAGTGTCGCGTCCCGGGTATTTATTGGTCTGGCTATTGAAACGCAGATAGTCGCGGACGGGGGCGCTGGCATATACCTGTCCTTGCTTGAGACTGAATGTCGCGCTGATCGGCTTGTGCGTGGTGGCGCCGGGTTCATGGTGATAGCGCGGCAGCATGGTGCCGTCGTTCGCCAGCTCGAACGGCGTGCGCTCGTCGCCGCGAAACAGCGCCGGGATGTCCGTGCGGTACAGGCAATTGTTCTTGTTGCGCAAATAACCGAGCTGTTTCAACAGAGCCTCGCGAACCTCAGGGGTGAGGCTGCTTTCCGGGTGATACCAGTCATGGCGGGCATCGCGCTTGAGATTGAGCTGCTCGACCGCATCGGCGACAAATTGGTCGAGGCGTCGTGGGTTGGCGAGGTCATCGAGTTGACGCTTGTGCGCCAGCGCCCATGCCGGAATCGCCAGATGGCTGCGCAACTCCTGCTGCAAGCGCGTCAATTGATCCGGCAGCAGATTGAACGATCGCAGAAAGATTTCGCGCTCTGTCAGGCTCATGTGCGGATGTAGCCAGCGCAGCGAGTCGCGCAGCAGATTGGTGAGCGGATTTTCTGTGGTTACCGGATCTGCCCAGTGAGGGGGCGTGCCGCTGGCCTGGGCTTCGACACGAAAACGCGCGATGTCCCGGCCTTGCAAGCCATACAGCTTCCAGATTTCATGATCGGTCCACTGTTTGAGGTGGGTCGGCGTCGCCGCGAATCCGCCCGCCGGAGGATCAACCGGTATGTAATTGCCATATGAATCCCTGAAGGCGAAGTGAGTGTCGTCTTTGCGCGAACCAAATAGCGGATGCATTTCGTAATAGCCCTGAGCATCCGGCGAACGTCCCGAAGGGCTGTAACGGTGTGGATTGATGGGCGTAGGCACTGGGGCGAGGCGTGGACGCTTCGGCGCGGGTTGCTCGGTGAGGCGCCAGGTGGAACTGTCCGCGTTTTTATACAGACGCGGTCCGGAGGGAACACGCTCGGTCAGCAACTTGCTGCGCCATGCGCCGGTTTCATCGACGCCGACGTGAGTGGTTTGCAGAGCGCCCTGATATTCGACGTCTACGAACTTTCTGCCAACGACCCAGCGAAACCCATCGATATCAGCTGGCTGCATCCCACGCAGAAAAGCCTCCGATAGCCAATAATCGCTTATTGAAGCGGGATGTTCCGTGCGATATGAACTGTGCGCCGGTAACTGGAAGATTTCGACCGCCGGAAGTCTCTGGCTGGCATCGGCCAGGGAACTGCCGAAGTTTGTGGTGGACAGCGTCAGGTCATGGACTTCGGGCCGTGGCGATATTTCAACGCTGCTGACATCGATCATGGGCCGATGCTGCGCTGGCGCGTTTGGATCAGTTTGATGCGTCGTTGTGACTGACGTCTTGCGGGGTATCTTTGGACTCATGAATGACTCGATTGGAAGTGGATTGATAGATGCTCGGCAGAACTTCAATGCCCGGTTTGAATAAATATGAATAGCCGGAAAGTGCTCGAAGCAGGCCTATCAATCTAACGGGTTTTCAACTGCGAGAAAGATTGCGCAGCCGTGTTTCGGAGGGAATATGTAACGCGAGTTTTGCGTCGATCGGGAACGCGGAAATGTCGGTTTTATAACCAGGAAAGTTAACCGCGGGGGAGGAAGTTTGTGTAGGTTGCAAGAGCCGCTCTTGTCGGAATATTCCGAAAGAGCGGCGTATGAAAATTGCTGCTTGAAAGTTGTCTGTTTTAGTAGGCGTAACGCGACAATGTATGAGGCAAGTGGCGCAATACAAAGAAACCGAACAGGGCGACCATCGATGGCAGGATCAGCCACCAGATCCTGAAAGGCATGGCGTTGAGCGGCGCCTGCCGCTGGCTTAGCCACAGCATCGCTGCACATACGCAACTGGCGAGCATCGCCCCGGCCAATACGTCGGTTGGCCAGTGCGCGCCAAGATAAACCCGCGACAAAGCAATGGAGAGCGCCGGGATGCAGGCAATCAGCAGCCAGGTCAGGCGCATGCGTGGCGGTTGGCCACGACCGGCCAGCACGCCCAGCGCCAGGAACAAGGCGAACGCGCCGGAAGCATGGCCGCTGGGCATGCTGTAGGTAGTCAATGGATCACTGAGCACTTCGGGGCGCACACGGGCGAAAAAGTATTTGGTTCCGGTGTTGGCCATTGCAGTGACCAGCATGGCGCCGCCGGCGAAGATCGCCTGGCGCCACTGCTTGCAGAGCAACAGCAGCACGACGAGCAGGGCGCTGAACAGCAGCATGTTGCGGAATTCGCCTATCAGGGTCAGCGTCACGGCAATTTCGTCCAGCACTGGCTGACGATGCTCCTGCACCAGGGTCATCACACCGTTGTCGAGCGCGGTCAGGTACGGATAGCCGATGAACAGGCCGATCAGAATCAGCAGGCTCATGCTGCCGATCCAGATCGTTGCGCGGCGATGACGACGCACGCTGCTGTTGACGCTCAAGCCGACCATCACCGCGATGCTGGCGGCGACAATCCCGGCCTCGAGCCAGAAGCCTTCAGGCAAAGGCAGGCGGAACGCCGCGCCCGTGGCCCAGCCCGGTAACAGATAAGCCAGGCTCCAGCCAGCGGCGGCCAGCAGGCTGACGGCGAAGAAGCGCGGGAAGGGCATGTCGCACATCCCGGCGACCATCGGCAGCATCGGCCGCAACGGGCCGATGAAGCGTCCGACCAGCAGGCTGGCGATGCCATAACGCTGGAAGTACGACTCGGCGCCGGCCATCCATTCCGGGTGATGGCGCAGCCCGGGGAGGCGGCGGATGTTCTGGTGGAAATGGCGACCGAGGAAATACGAAATCAGATCACCGAGGATGCCGCCGAGAAAGCCCAGCAGCAGCGTTTCGCTCAATGACAGCGCGCCGCTGCCGGCCAGCACCGCCACGGCAAACAGCAACACCGTGCCCGGCACGATCAGCCCGGCAATCGCCAGACATTCCACGCACGCAACGATGAACACCGCTGCGGCCAGCCATTGTGGATTGGCGCCGAGCCATCCGGTAATGCTATCGAGCCATGGGCCCATACAGAAAACTCCATCCAATCTTTAATTGATCGTTACGCGTTTGACTTCTGACCTGTGGGAGCGAGCCTGCTCGCGAATGCGGTGTGTCAGACGATAGACGCGTGCTGGCACGACCCCTTCGCGAGCAGGCTCGCTCCCACAGGGGGACATCATCTATTTGCGGATTCGGCGTCAGCTCCGGGAAGCAGGAAATAATCCCGGCCTTCGACCTGACCCCGTCGCAGCGGGTTCCGCGTGCACCATTGCGCATACGCGGCGTCAACGAAGCGATACATCAAGTGTTCATCGCGGCCCAGCGGAATGCCCAGCCGGGTGGTCTGGATAATGTGTGTCGGTGCCGCCCCGGCGTCCTCGACCAGCAACAATTCATGATCGAAACGCTTGGCGTCCCACATCGGCACTTTCAACCCCAGCGCCTTGCAAAGCAATGTCTGCCCGGCGCACAGCTTCTGCGTCGGACGCGGCCGGCCCTGGGCATCGGGATTGTTCACCAGCATCTGCGCCAGGCTCGCCGGGCCGCTGACTTCATCGACCCACGGATAGGCGGATTTGATCAGCACGGCATTGCCCGGTCCCTGTGCGCTGAAATTCAGCGAATCACCGCCGCGGGCGTAGTACATATAGATGTGCCCGCCATCCAGAAACAAAGCCTTACGTTTTTCTGTATAGCCGAGGGAGGCGTGGCTGCCTTTTTCGGCGCAGTAATAAGCTTCGGTTTCGATGATCCGCGCACTCAGCCACAGATCGCCGACGCGGTGACGGATGACTTTGCCGAGCAGGGCCTGCGCCAGTACCTGGGCGTCGCGGTCGAAAAAACTGTCCGGCAGGCCCACGGGCAGGCGCGCGGACTCGGGACAAAGGGGCACGTTGGTCATGATGGGCAAGGTTTATCCAGGCTCAAGAGGTCGGGATGATAACAACGCTGAGCTTAATTACGTCTGAACGAGGGGCAAACGCAGCTCATTTCGACCATCCGCCCGTCACCGCTGTTAGTCCCGGGACGCGACAGCTATAATCTGCCGCTTTCCTCTTTGCCAAGACCCCAGCAGACCATGACTGAGTCCGTTCTTGACTACATGACCCGATTGGGTCGCGCCGCCCGCGCTGCCTCTCGGGTCATCGGTCGCGCCAGCACCGCGCAGAAAAACCGCGCCTTGCAGGCTGCCGCCAATGCTCTGGACGCTGCGCGCGCCGAGCTTGCCGCAGCCAATGAGCTGGATCTGGCTGCCGGGCGCGCCAATGGTCTGGAACCGGCATTGCTCGAGCGCCTGGAACTGACCCCGGCACGTATCGACGGCATGATCGTCGGCTTGCGCCAGGTCGCTGCACTGGCGGATCCGGTCGGCGCGATCCGTGACATGAGCTTCCGTCCGTCGGGGATTCAGGTCGGCAAGATGCGCGTACCGCTGGGCGTGATCGGGATCATCTACGAGTCCCGTCCGAACGTGACCATCGATGCTGCCAGCCTGTGCCTGAAGTCCGGCAACGCAACAATTCTGCGCGGCGGCTCCGAAGCGATTCACTCCAACCGCGCGATTGCCGCGTGCATTCAACGCGGTCTGGCCGAGGCCGAACTGCCCGCCGCCGTGGTGCAAGTGGTGGAAACCACTGATCGTGCCGCGGTCGGCGCGATGATCAGCATGCCCGAATACGTCGACGTCATCGTTCCGCGTGGCGGCCGTGGCCTGATCGAACGCATCAGCCGTGATGCCCGCGTGCCGGTGATCAAGCACCTGGACGGCATCTGCCACGTTTATGTCAGCGCACATGCCGACCTGGCGAAAGCCCAGCGCATTGCCTTCAACGCCAAGACTTATCGTTATGGCATCTGTGGCGCGATGGAAACCCTGCTGGTCGATCAGGCGGTTGCCAGGGATTTCCTGCCTTCGATGGCCGCGCAGTTCCGCGACAAAGGCGTCGAGCTGCGTGGTTGCGAACACACCCGGGCGGTCATCGAGGCCGTAGTGGCCACCGAGGACGACTGGCACACCGAGTACCTGGCGCCGATCCTGTCGATCCGCGTAGTCGACGGTCTGGAGCAGGCGATCGAACACATCAATCATTACGGCTCCCATCACACCGACTCGATCGTCAGCGAAAACCTCGCCGACACCCGCCGGTTCGTGGCGGAAGTCGACTCGGCCTCGGTGATGATCAACACGCCGACCTGCTTCGCCGATGGATTTGAATACGGATTGGGTGCCGAGATCGGCATTTCTACTGATAAGCTGCACGCCCGCGGCCCGGTAGGGCTTGAGGGGCTGACCTGCGAGAAGTACATCGTGGTCGGCGATGGCCAATTGCGCGGCCAGGCGACGGTCTGACTTGACCGACCTCGACCTGACAGCGCCGCACACCGGCAGCGAGTCGCGCCCGCAACGCATTGGCGTGCTGGGCGGTACGTTCGACCCGGTGCACATCGGCCATTTGCGTGGCGCGCTGGAAGTCGTCGAAGCGCTGGCGCTGGATGAGTTGCGCCTGATGCCGAACGCGCGGCCGCCACATCGTGGTACGCCGCAGGTGTCGGCGCAGGACCGGCTGGCGATGGTCGAGTGCGCGGTGGCCGGGTTGCCGCCGCTGGTGGTGGACGCCCGCGAATTGCAGCGGGACAAACCGTCCTGGACCATCGATACCCTGGAGTCGCTGCGCGCAGAGATGCCCGCCGAGACCCAGGTTTTTCTGCTTTTGGGCTGGGACGCATTTTGCGGCCTGCCCACTTGGCACCGCTGGGAAGAGTTGCTCCAGCATTGCCACATCCTGGTGCTACAGCGCCCGGACGCCGACAGCGAACCGCCGGATGCCTTGCGCAACCTGCTGGCAGCGCGTTCGGTGAGCGACCCGCTGGCCCTGAAAGGGCCGAGCGGACAGATTGCATTCGTCTGGCAGACACCGCTCGCGGTTTCCGCCACCCAGATCCGTCAACTGCTGGCCAGCGGTAAGTCGGTACGTTTCCTGGTGCCCGACGCGGTCCTGGCCTACATCGATGCGCACGGTCTGTACCGTGCGTCGAACTGAACAAGGCGTGCTTCACTGATACGAATCACCGTATCCCAAGCCGCCGAATACATGAGCAAAACGAGTTACATATGACTGATAAAGATCTACCGAAAGTAAAGCGCAAAGGCACGTTCAAGAGCGCACCACTGCCGGAAGCCGTCAACACCAACGAGCCGCTCAAGGGCGACGAACTGGTCAAGATTGCCGTCGCCGCGCTGGAAGACGTCAAGGCCCAGGACATCCAGATCATCGATGTGCGCGACAAGCAGAGCATCACTGACTACATGATCATCGCCACCGGTACCTCCAATCGCCAGATCAACGCGATGCTGGACAAGGTTCGCGAGGAAGTGAAAAAGCAGGGCGCCAAGCCGCTGGGCGAAGAAGGCAAGGGCGACAGCGACTGGGTGCTGCTCGACCTCGATCTGGTGATCGTGCACATGATGACCGCCTCGGCGCGTCAGTTCTACGACCTGGAGCGCCTGTGGGCCGGTGCCGAGCAAAGCCGTGCGGCCGATGCCAAGCATCACAGCCCGGAAAACACCCACGAGCATTTCACCAAGCTCAACAAAGACCAGTTCTAAGGGATTGCTGTGCGACTGCGCCTGATCGCCGTCGGTTCACGCATGCCCAAGTGGGTGGAAGAAGGCTGGCATGAATATGCCAAGCGTCTTCCGTCCGAACTGGCGCTCGAACTGGTGGAAATTCCGCTCAACACCCGAGGCAAGAATGCCGACGTGGCCCGTTTCATCCGCCAGGAAGGCGAAGCCATGCTGGCCAAGGTCGGGCACAACGAGCGGATCGTCACGCTGGAGGTTCACGGCAAGCCGTGGAGCACCGAGCAACTGGCGGTCGAACTCGATCGCTGGCGCCTGGATTCGCGCACGGTCAACTTCATGGTGGGCGGCCCGGAAGGGCTGGCACCGGAAGTCTGTGCCCGCGCTGACCAGCGCTGGTCGTTGTCGCCGCTGACCTTGCCGCACCCGCTGGTGCGGATCCTGATCGGCGAACAGTTGTACCGTGCCTGGACCGTGTTGTCCGGCCACCCTTACCACAAGTAAGCCTGCCCTCATGTCTCAGCCGATCCGCATCAAGGACCACGAAAAGGACGCCCGTCTGGTGCGCAGCCGCGTCGTGTTCGGTGCGATCGTGATTGTGGCGCTGATCTGTGTGCTGATCGCGCGCCTGTATTACCTGCAGGTGATCCAGTACGAGTACCACTCGACCCTGTCGGAAAACAACCGCGTCCACGTGCAGCCGATACCGCCGACGCGCGGGCTGATTTTCGACCGCAACGGCGTGGTCGTGGCCGACAACCGGCCGAGCTTCAGTCTGAGCATGACCCGCGAGCGCTCCGGCGACTGGCAACAGGTGCTCGACGTCATCGTCGAGGTGCTGGAGCTGACGCCCGAGGACCGGGTGATCTTCGAGAAACGCATGCGGCAGGGCCGCCGGCCGTTCGAGCCGGTACCGATCCTGTTCGAGCTGACCGAAGAGCAGATCGCCCGGATCGCGGTGAACCAGTTCCGCCTGCCTGGGGTGGAAGTAGTCGCGCAACTGGTCCGGCATTACCCGCAGGGCGCGCATTTTGCCCACTCGGTGGGCTACATGGGGCGGATCAACGAGAAAGAGCTGAAGTCGCTGGATCCGGTCAACTACAGCGGCACCCACCATATCGGCAAGACTGGCATCGAGCGTTTCTACGAGCCGGAATTGCACGGTCAGGTCGGTTACGAGGAAGTTGAGACCAACGCCCGTGGCCGCGTATTACGGGTTCTCAAGCGCACCGATCCGATTCCCGGCAAGGACATCGTCCTGAGCCTCGACATCAAATTGCAGGAAGCCGCCGAGGCCGCACTGGGCGGGCGACGTGGTGCGGTGGTGGCGCTCGATCCGAAAACCGGCGAGGTGCTGGCGATGGTCAGTCAGCCGAGTTTCGACCCGAACCTGTTCGTCACCGGCATCAGCTTCAAGGCCTACGCCGAGCTGCGCGATTCCATTGATCGGCCGCTGTTCAATCGGGTGCTGCGCGGCCTGTACCCGCCGGGCTCGACGATCAAACCGGCGGTGGCGATTGCCGGTCTCGACGCCGGTGTGGTCACGGCTTCCAGTCGGGTGTTCGACCCGGGCTATTACATGCTGCCCAACTACGATCACAAATACCGCAACTGGAACCGCACCGGTGACGGCTTCGTCGACCTCGACACGGCGATCATGCGTTCCAACGACACCTACTTCTATGACCTGGCGCACAAGCTCGGCATCGATCGGCTGTCGACTTACATGAACAAGTTCGGCATCGGCCAGAAGGTCTCGCTGGACATGTTCGAAGAATCCCCGGGCCTGATGCCGTCTCGCGAATGGAAGCGGGCGACGCGCAAACAGGCGTGGTTCCCCGGCGAAACCCTGATTCTCGGGATCGGCCAGGGCTACATGCAATCGACGCCGCTGCAATTGGCCCAGGCCACGGCGCTGGTGGCCAACAAGGGCATCTGGAATCGTCCGCACCTGGCCAAGTCCCTCGATGGGGTGAAGCCGGTGGATGAAAACCCGATGCCGAACATCGTCCTGCGCGACCCGTCCGACTGGAACAAGGTCAATCACGGCATGCAGCAGGTCATGCACGGTGCCCGTGGTACCGCGCGCAAAGCGGCAATCGGCGCGCAATACCGCATCGCCGGCAAGTCCGGTACCGCGCAGGTGGTGGCGATCAAGCAGGGCGAGAAATATGACCGCTCCAAGGTTCAGGAGCGCCACCGCGACCACGCCTTGTTCGTCGGTTTCGCCCCGGCCGATGACCCGAAAATTGTCGTCTCGGTGATGGTCGAGAACGGTGAGTCCGGCTCCGGCGTTGCCGCGCCGGTGGTGCGTCAGGTCATGGACGCCTGGTTGCTCGACCAGGACGGCCATTTGAAAGCCGAGTACGCCAGCCCAATCACTGCGGAGGCCACGGCCCGTGATGAATAATTTTGATCGCATGCTCTCCAGCGAGGATGTGATGCGTCGCCGCGCGACGTTGCTGCAAAGACTGCATATCGATGGCCCGCTGTTGATCCTGTTGCTGATCCTCGCTGCCGGCAGTCTGTTCGTGCTGTATTCGGCCAGCGGCAAGAGCTGGGATCTGCTCGGCAAGCAGGCCACGTCGTTCGGCATCGGTCTGGTGGCGATGATTGTCATCGCCCAGTTCGAGCCGCGTTTCATGGCCCGTTGGGTGCCGCTCGGTTACGTGATCGGCGTGGTCTTGCTGATCGTCGTCGACATCATGGGCCACAACGCCATGGGCGCCACGCGCTGGATCAACATCCCCGGGGTGATCCGCTTCCAGCCCTCGGAATTCATGAAGATCCTGATGCCGGCGACCATCGCCTGGTATCTGTCCAAACGCACCTTGCCGCCGCAGCTCAAGCACGTCGGCATCAGCCTGATGCTGATTGGCGTGCCGTTCATCCTGATCGTGCGCCAGCCCGATCTCGGTACCTCGTTGCTGATTCTCGCTGGTGGCGCCTTCGTCCTGTTCATGGGCGGCCTGCGCTGGCGCTGGATTCTCAGCGTGCTGGCGGCGGCGGTGCCGGTGTCGGTGGCGATGTGGTTCTTCGTCATGCACGACTATCAGAAGCAGCGGGTCCTGACCTTTCTCGACCCGGAAAGCGATCCGCTCGGTACCGGCTGGAACATCATTCAGTCGAAGGCCGCGATCGGTTCCGGTGGCGTATTCGGCAAAGGCTGGTTGCTCGGCACCCAGTCGCACCTCGATTTCCTTCCGGAAAGCCACACCGACTTCATCATTGCCGTGCTCGGCGAAGAGTTTGGTCTGGTGGGTATTTGCGCGCTGTTGTTGATCTACTTGCTGTTGATCGGTCGCGGGCTGGTGATCACTGCCCAGGCGCAAACGCTGTTCGGCAAATTGCTCGCCGGCGCGTTGACCATGACTTTTTTTGTTTACGTTTTCGTCAACATCGGTATGGTCAGTGGCCTGTTGCCGGTCGTGGGGGTGCCGTTGCCGTTCATTAGCTACGGAGGAACTTCGCTGGTGACGCTGCTGTCAGCGTTTGGGGTTTTGATGTCGATCCATACCCACCGCAAGTGGATCGCACAGGTTTGAATAAGGTGAAGAGTGCAATGCAAGTAATGCGTGGCTGGGCGACTCGATGCGCGCCGCTGGTTGGCCTGATGGGCCTGCTGGGGAGCGTGCAGGAAGCGCTGGCCGGCGACTATGAAGGCTCGCCGCAGGTGGCCGAGTTCGTCGGCGAAATGACCCGCGACTACGGTTTCGCCGGTGAACAACTGATGGGTGTGTTCCGCGAGGCGCAACGCAAGCAGTCGATTCTCGACGCCATCTCCAGACCCGCCGAACGGGTCAAGCAGTGGAACGAATATCGTCCGATGTTCATCACCGACGCGCGCATCGCCCGTGGTGTGGATTTCTGGCGTCAGCACGAGGCGACCCTGGCTCGTGCCGAGCAGGAATACGGCGTGCCGGCACAAGTCATCGTGTCGATCATCGGCGTCGAGACCTTTTTCGGACGTAATACCGGTAATTTCCGCGTGATCGATGCGTTGTCGACCCTCGGCTTCGACTATCCTCCCCGTGCCGAATTCTTCCGCAAGGAACTGCGTGAGTTCCTCTTGCTGGCCCGTGAAGAACAGGTCGATCCGCTGACCCTGAAAGGCTCGTACGCCGGGGCCATGGGCCTGCCGCAGTTCATGCCGAGCAGCTTTCGCGCCTACGCGGTGGATTTCGACGGTGACGGCCATATCAATATCTGGAACAACCCGGACGATGCGATCGGTAGCGTCGCCAGCTATTTCAAGCGTCATGGCTGGGTCGCCGGCGAGCCGGTGGTCAGCCGCGCCGATGTGCGCGGCGAGCAGGTCGATGAAGGCCTGACCACCGGTATCGAGCCGGTGAAAACGGTCGCAGAGTTGCGGGCGCTGGGCTGGTCAAGTCATGATGCGCTGCGCGATGATATGCCGGTTACCGCATTTCGCCTCGAAGGCGACAACGGCTCTGAATACTGGATGGGCCTGCAGAATTTCTACGCGATCACGCGTTATAACCGCAGCGTGATGTACGCCATGGCCGTACATCAACTGTCTGAACAGCTGGTACAAGCACGGGGCGTCAAGTAATGCAGGCATTGCCTAACAATAAACCCCTGAAGCTGGTGGCTTTCGCTGCGTTGGCAGTCCTGGTCGCCAGTTGCACGACCAGTCGCACGCCGACGCAGAAAACCCCGTCCACTGCTGTCCGCGCCCAACCGGGCCTGGACATCAACCGCGCGCACAAAGACGGCGCGCCGTGGTGGGATGTCGATGTTTCGCGCATCCCGGATGCGACACCGACCCTGCACACCGGCCCGTACAAGGCCAACCCGTACACCGTGCTGGGCAAGACCTATTTTCCGTTGCAGGAATCCAAGACCTACGTGGCTTCGGGCACGGCGTCCTGGTACGGCACCAAGTTCCACGGTCAGAACACCGCCAACGGCGAAGTGTATGACCTGTACGGCATGAGCGCCGCGCACAAGACCTTGCCGCTGCCAAGTTACGTTCGGGTGACCAACCTGGACAACAACAAGACCGTGATCCTGCGCGTCAACGACCGTGGACCGTTCTATTCCGATCGCATCATCGATTTGTCCTACGCGGCGGCGAAGAAACTCGGCTATGCCGAAACCGGCACCGCGCGGGTCAAGGTCGAAGGCATCGATCCGCAGCAGTGGTGGGCGGCCAAGGGCCGTCCGGCGCCGCTGATGCTCAATGAGCCGCAAGTGGCGCAGAATAGCGCGCCAGTGATTACGGCTTCGGCCGGTACCGTCGAGCAATGGACACCGCCGCCGCAGCAACACGCCGCGGCCGTGGTGCCAGTGCAGATCGATGCAAAAAAAAACGCTTCTGCACCAGCGTCTGGCCAGTATCTGCAGGTGGGCGCGTTCGCCAACCCGGACGCTGCCGAACTGCTGAGGTCGAAGCTCAGCGGGATGGTGAGCGCACCGGTGTTCATCAGCTCGATCGTGCGCAATCAGCAGACCCTGCACCGGGTACGCCTGGGACCGATCGGCTCGCCGGGTGAAATCGCCCAGGTGCAGAACAGTGTGCGGTTGGCCAATCTGGGTTCGCCCAGCGTGGTCACCGAGTAATACGTAGACCTTGATTGACGGTTCACTTGCGGTATTCGGGGGGTGAACCGGGTTGTTGGCTCGTCGAAGAACAAAAGCCCGGCAAGGGTGACTGGAGTGAGCAACTGAACATGCGATGGCCCGTTAGAAGGCTGTCTGAACAAGTTTTGCCTTCGGGCAAGTTTCCATTAGCGATTTCGAGAGACGGATGAACATCACCACCTTTGCCAAACGCCTGTGTCTGCTAGTCCCGCTGCTCCTCTCGCCAGCCGCTTTCGCGGCCGAGATGATGCCGTCGCCACCACAACTGGCCGCCAAGGCCTACGTTCTGATGGATGCCAGCAGCGGCAACGTGCTGGTCGAAAACAACGGCGACCAGCGTCTGCCACCGGCCAGCCTGACCAAGCTGATGACCGCGTACATCGCGACCCTGGAAATCCGTCGCGGCCAGATCGGTGAAAACGACCCGGTGACCGTCAGCGAAAACGCCTGGCGCACCGGCGGTTCGCGGATGTTCATCAAGGTCGGCTCGCAGGTGACTGTCAGCGACCTGCTGCACGGCATCATCATCCAGTCGGGTAACGACGCCAGCGTCGCCCTGGCCGAGCACATCGCCGGCAGCGAAGACGCATTCGCCGACCTGATGAACAAGACCGTCACCGAACTGGGCATGACCAATACCCACTTCATGAACCCGACCGGTCTGCCGAACCCTGAGCACTATTCATCGGCGCACGACATGGCGATCCTGGCCCGCGCGATCATCCACGAAGACCCGGCTCACTACGCGATCTACTCGCAGAAGGAGTTCTTCTGGAACGGCATCAAGCAGCCCAACCGCAACCTGCTGCTGTGGCGTGACAAGACCGTTGACGGTCTGAAAACCGGCCACACCGACGAAGCCGGCTACTGCATGGTGTCCTCGGCGGTACGTGACGGCCAGCGCCTGATCGCCGTAGTGTTCGGCACCAACAGCGAAGTGGCTCGCGCCGCTGAAACCCAGAAGCTGCTGACCTACGGTTTCCGCTTCTTCGAAACCCAGACCTTCTATCAGAAGGGCACTGAGCTGGCGCAGGCGCCGGTGTGGAAAGGCACCACCAGCCAGGTCAAGGCCGGCCTGGCGCAAGACCTGACCATGACCCTGCCAAAAGGCCAGCTGAAAAAGCTCGCTGCCAGCATGACCATGAACCCGCAACTGGTCGCACCAATCGCCAAGGGCGACGTGATCGGTAAAGTCGAAGTCAAACTGGAAGACAAGGTGGTGCACAGCGCCGACCTGATCGCTCTGGATGGCGTCGAGGAGGGTGGTATCTTCCGCCGCATGTGGGATAGCATCCGTCTATTCTTCTACGGCTTGTTCAACTGATTCAGTGTTGACCTGCATGGCCCCGCCCCGATCCGGTGCGGGGCCATGTGCGTTACCACGGCTTGCGCTATAGAGGCCGTTACGCCATGACCGATACCGAAGTAAAGGCGCCAAAGATCGAATTCCCTGTCAAGGATTATCCCGTCAAGGTAATCAGCGATACGGGCGTCGGCCGCAAAGACCAGATCATCGAGATCGTCAAGAAACACGCGACGATCAATGACGAGCGCATCGACGAGCGTCAAAGCAGCACCGGCAAGTACACCACCATCCAGCTGCACATCGTCGCCACCGATCAGGATCAGCTGTACAACATCAACAGCGAGCTGCGGGCGACCGGCTTCGTGCACATGGTGTTGTGATGCACGGCACGCTGGGCTTTCGCGAGCTGGGCCAGATGGCTTACGAGCCGGTCTGGCATGCCATGCAACGCTTTACCAACGAACGCGGCAACGCCGCCGCCGACGAAATCTGGCTGGTCGAGCACCCGCCGGTGTTCACCCAGGGCCAGGCCGGCAAGGCTGAACACCTGCTGCTGCCGGGAGATATTCCGGTGGTGCAGGTCGATCGTGGCGGCCAAGTGACTTATCATGGCCCCGGGCAACTGGTGGCCTATCTGTTACTGGATGTGCGCAAGCTGGGTTTCGGCGTGCGTGATCTGGTCAGCCGCATGGAAGCCTGCCTGATCGAACTGCTGGCCAGCTACGGCGTCACCGCCGCCGCCAAGCCAGATGCTCCCGGCGTGTATGTCGATGGAGCGAAAATCGCTTCTCTGGGTTTGCGCATTCGCCACGGTTGTTCCTTTCATGGCCTGGCCCTGAACGTGGATATGAACCTGGAACCGTTTCGACGGATTAATCCCTGCGGCTATGCCGGGCTGGCCATGACCCAGCTGAGCGATCACGCAGGATCGATTGAATTTGCCGAGGTAAGTGCCCGGCTGCGCGCGCAGCTCGTCAAACACCTCGACTATGCTGAGCAGACGACCCTCACGGGCGGAATCGACTGATATGACTACTGATGCAGTGCAAACCATGATCCCGACGCTCGACGTGACCGAGCGCCCGGCCCCGCGTCCCAAGGTCGAAGCCGGCGTCAAGCTGCGCGGCGCCGAGAAGGTTGCACGCATCCCGGTCAAGATCATCCCGACCACCGAACTGCCGAAGAAACCCGACTGGATTCGCGTGCGCATCCCGGTTTCGCCGGAAGTCGACCGCATCAAGAGCCTGCTGCGCAAGCACAAGCTGCACAGCGTCTGCGAAGAAGCGTCCTGCCCGAACCTCGGCGAATGTTTCTCCGGCGGCACCGCGACCTTCATGATCATGGGCGATATCTGCACCCGTCGCTGCCCGTTCTGCGACGTTGGCCACGGTCGTCCGAAGCCACTGGACGTCAACGAGCCGGAAAGCCTGGCCATCGCCATCGCCGACCTCAAGCTCAAGTACGTGGTGATCACCTCGGTGGACCGCGACGACCTGCGTGACGGCGGTGCCCAGCACTTTGCCGACTGCATCCGCGAGATCCGCAAACTGTCGCCGAACGTGCAGCTCGAGACCCTGGTTCCGGACTACCGTGGCCGCATGGACATCGCCCTGGAAATCACCGCCGCCGAGCCGCCGGATGTGTTCAACCACAACCTGGAAACCGTGCCGCGCCTGTACAAGGCTGCGCGTCCGGGTTCGGATTACCAGTGGTCGCTGACCCTGCTGCAGCGCTTCAAGCAGATGATGCCGCACATCCCCACCAAGTCCGGCCTGATGCTGGGGCTGGGCGAGACCGACGAGGAAGTCATCGAAGTCATGAAGCGCATGCGCGAACACGACATCGACATGCTGACCCTCGGCCAGTACCTGCAACCGTCGCGCAGCCACTTGCCGGTGCAGCGTTTCGTGCACCCGGATACCTTCGCCTGGTTCGCCGAAGAAGGTTACAAGATGGGCTTCAAGAACGTTGCGTCGGGCCCGCTGGTACGCTCCTCGTACCACGCCGACGAGCAGGCGAAGCTGGTCAAGGCCGAGCTGCTGGGTTCCTGATTCAGCGCCGATGCAAAAATGCCCGCCGAGGACTGTCCTTCGGCGGGCATTTTTTTGACTGAGGGAAGGCATTGCTACGGCTTTGCATCAGTGGTGGACTCGCCCCTCACCCCAGCCCTCTCCCGAAGGAGAGGGAGCCGATTTCCTTACTCCTCAAGCTTTCATTCAACCCGGTCGTTCATATCAACGCATTGGTCGCGATCATCCCGATCAGTTCCCTCTCCCTCCGGGAGAGGGTATGGGTGAGGGGCTTTTGTTTGCCTATGCAGCTGACTACTGTGTGTACATGACTTTACCGATGGAGCCCAAGGATGACCGTTCGACCGAGCCACACCCTCATTGCCCACCGAGCCGTACCGGCGTTGCCTTCCGAAGGGATGATTGGCGTCATAGCGCCTGCCGGCCCCGGCATGCTCGATACTGAACAGGCGCTGCAATGGATGCGCGCCCGCGGCTATGGGCTGAAGGTGTTTCCCGGTGTTTACGAGAAGGATGGCTATCTCGCCGGCGGTGATGACGTACGGCTGCGCGATCTGCACGCGGCATTCGCCGATCCCGAAGTCGATGCGATCATTTGCCTGCGCGGTGGCTACGGTACGCCGCGTCTGCTGGATCGAATCGACTACGACCTGCTCAGCCGTAACGCCAAACCGTTTGTCGGCTACAGCGACATCACCGCGCTGCATCTGGCCATCAGTCGCTATGCCGGGTTTGTGACCTTTCATGGCCCGCTGCTCAATGCCGACCTGTTGGGCGACAAGGAGCCGCCGACCGTCACTTCATTCTTCGCCATGCTACGCGGGCAAATGAAGTCAGGGAGTGTGCTGAGCCATCCGGCGGCGTATCCGTTATCAACCGTCGAACCGGGCATTGCCCATGGGCGGTTGCTTGGCGGCAATCTGGCGATGATCGCTGCAACTCTCGGCACGCCCTACGAGATTGATGTCGAAGGGGCGATTTTTTTTATCGAGGACATCAACGAGCCGCTGTACCGTATCGACCGCCTGCTGACCCAGATGCGTCTGGCCGGCAAGTTGGCGAGGCTGCGCGGTGTGCTGGTCGGCGATATCGCCGGGGTGGAAGTCGACGCGTTGAATCGCTTGCTCAAGCAGACCTTCGAGCCTTTGCGGATTCCAGTGCTGTCGGGTTGGCGCAGTGGCCATTGCGACCCGAATCTGACGTTGCCGTTGGGCGCGCTGGTGCGCCTGGATGCGGGGAAGCAGGAGTTGATACTGGAGCAGGATGTGGTGGTCAAGGCTGAACGGGTTATTACTTGATAGTGAGTCTTCGCGAGCAGGCTCGCTCCCACATTGGAATACGGTCAACTGTGGGAGCGAGCCTGCTCGCGAAAGCGATATCCGCCATATGGCAGTCTTTCTATTGGGCGCGAAGGCTCTCAAGCAACTTGTGCGTCGGATAACCATCCGCAGGCCAGCCCAGCGCCTGCTGCGCACTACGAATCGCCTTGCGCGTGTTCGCGCCGATAATCCCGTCCGCCGTGCCGGCGTCGTAATTGCGCGCGCTCAACAGCGTTTGCAATTCGATGCGCTCGGTGCGGCTCAGCGGCAGGTCATCTTTCGGCCAGCTGCCATTGATCAGGCCCGCGCCTTCGAAGCGCTCGGACAACAGACTCACCGCCAGCGCATAGGACGACGAATTGTTGTACTTGAGAATCGCGCGGAAGTTATCGAGGATCAGAAACGCCGGGCCGCGATAACCGGCCGGCAACAGCAGGGCAGCGGACAGTTGCTCGGAGCCTGCTGGCGCCTGCGCACCATTGGGCAGGCTCACGCCCAGTTGCCGCCATTCGGCGACGCTTTTGCGAATCGTGCCATCCGCCAGGGTGTAGTTGAAGCCGCTCGGCAGCTGCACTTCGAAACCCCACGGCTGACCACGCTGCCAGCCCGAGCTTTGCAGGTAATGCGCGGTCGAGGCCAGCGCATCGGCCGGACTGCCCCAGATGTCGCGGCGACCGTCACCGTCAAAATCCACGGCGTGGGTGTTGTAAGTGGTCGGAATGAACTGGGTCTGGCCCATCGCGCCGGCCCAGGAACCGAGCATTTTCTCCGGAGTGATATCGCCCTGTTGCAGAATCTGCAGGGCGGCGATCAATTGCGCGTGAGCAAAGCCCGGACGACGGCCTTCATAGGCGAGGGTGGCCAGCGAGTTGATGACCGACTTGCTGCCCTGGAACTGGCCGAAATTGCTTTCCATGCCCCACACCGACACCAGCGCCTGGCGATCAACGCCATAACGCTGCTCGATGCTTTGCAGAATATCGGCGTACTCGTTGATCAGCGCCTGACCTTTGCGCACACGCAACGGCGACAGTGCACCGTCGAGGTATTCCCACACCGGGCGGGAAAACTCCGGCTGACTGCGATCGGCGCGGATCACGCTGGCGTCGAAGCTGACATTGGCAAATGCCTGATCGAACAGCTCGGGGCGAATCCCGGCGGCGAGGGCGTCCTTGCGGAAACCGGCCTGCCATTCGGCGAAGGTCTGGGTCGGTTGAATATCGAGCGGATCGGCGGACGGCACTACCGGCGGGATGATCGCTGGGGCCGTGGCCACGGGGGCGGCTTGAAGCGGTTGTGCATCGGCGGCGGTAGGTTTTTCCGCGCAGGCGACAAGCAGAATGAAGCTGGAGGCAGCGATCAATTGGCGCACGGGCCAACGACGGGAAAGACTTGGGGGCATGCACAGTTCCAGGGGAAACGAATCAGGTGCAGACCTTAACATGAGCGGGGGGTGGTGCGCTTCAGGCAGCCAGAAAGTAAAAAGCCTCCCGGTCGTCAGACTGGAAGGCTTCGCGGCGGTAGCTGCCTTTGCCCTTGGCTGGTCGTTCCTGACGACTGCGGAACAAGGGCTGGGCGACGATGGATTTGGCCTTGTTGGGGCCATGCTTTGCTGGCTTTTTGCTCATGAAGGTTCTCTCGGTGTGGTGGTTTTGCGCCGAGAATAATCTGCCGATGTGGCGCGCCTGTCCAGTAGCTCATGCGTAGGAATATTCTGGCGCTTTCGCGAGCAGGCTCGCTCCCACATTGGAACGCGGGCACCTGTGGGAGCGAGCCTGCTCGCGAATGGACGCTACGTGATCAAATGCCTTACTCGGCAGGCAAAGTCAGTCGCTGGCCTGACATCAATAGAGCCAGGCGACTCAGGCTCATCCACGGCGAACCCGCCGCCTGGCCCTTGATCTGCGCATCGATACGCTGGGCTTCGAGCAGCAACTGCGCCCAGCGTTGCGCCGAGTAGCGTTGCAGGGCCTTGCTCATCAGCGGTTTGCGCTTGTCCCAGACCGGCGGTTTCGACTGGCTGAAGCACTTGTCCAGCGGTGTGCCCTGGCTGTATTGCAGGGAGATATTGGCCAGCAGGCGCAACTCCCGCGCCAGCGCCCAGAGGATCACCGGCGGTTCGACGCCTTCGCCGCGCAAACCTTCAAGCATGCGCAAGGCGTGGGCCGGTTCGCCGTTGAGCACCGCGTCAGTCAGGCCGAACACGTCGAACCGCGCACTGTCGGCCACGGCGGCCTGCACGGTTTCGACGGTGATCTGCCCACCTTCGGCCATCAGTTTGAGCTTTTCGATTTCCTGGGCGGCGGCGAGCAGGTTGCCCTCGACACGTGCGGCAATCAATTCGACAGCGTCCTGACTGGCCGACAGGCCTGCCTGTGACAATCGCTGACGAATCCAGCTCGGCAGCTGATTGGCATCCACCGGCCAGATCTGCACGAACTGGGTTTGCTGGCCTTCGACCAGGGCCTTGCCCCACTTGGTTTTCTGCGCACTGCCATCGAGCTTGGGCAAGCTGATCAGCAGCACAGTGTCTTCGGCGGGGCGCGAGCAGTATTCGATCAGCGCTGCAGCACCCTTGTCGCCAGGCTTGCCCGAGGGCAGGCGCAGCTCCAGCAGGCGTTTTTCGGCGAACAGCGACATGCTCGCGCCGGCCTGCAGCAACGTACCCCAATCGAAATTGGCGTCGGCGGCGAAGACCTGGCGTTCGTCGAAACCTTGCTGGCGGGCAGCAGTGCGGATGGCGTCGGCGGCTTCCTGACACAGCAGCGGGTCATCGCCGCTGATGATGTAGACCGGCGCGAGTGCGCCTTGCAGGTGTTTGCCGAGTTGTGCGGGAGCGAGCTTCATAAGGAAGGGCGAGCGGGGCGCCTGAGCGCCCCGGCCGTCTTACTGCTGCGGGATTTCGAGCGGCGAGTGACGCGGCGTTTCCGCCTCAGCCTTTTGTGCCGCTTCCAGCGCATCGGCTTCAGCCTTGGCGCGGTCGTTGGCGGTTTGCTGCAGTTGCTGCAACTGGCCCGGGGTCAGTTGCGACAGGCGCAGCATCATGCGCTGGACCAGCTCGCGGCGGATTTCATGACGGGCGTCGTTGGCTTCCTGATCGGAGCCGACGAGGTTGTTGCCGTCGTGAATGAAGACCTTCTGTACTTCCAGCTTGTCGCTGATCAGTGACAGGTTTTTCTCGCCGCGGATGTCATAGCTCAGCACGGTATTGACCTGATACTCGCCTGTGCGACCGGCACCTGCATAGCTGAGGATGCGCTGGCTTTCCTGCTCGTCAGCCAGGTACAGCTTGTACGGCGCGCCGCTGTAGACCTTGACGCCGCTGGACTCCAGCGTCTGACGCAGCTGTGTCACGGTTTCGCCGTAAGCGTTACGCGCGCTCAGGTCGATTTCCTTGATCGACAGTTCGTTGGTGCCGGTACCACGCAATTGGAAACCGCAGGCGCTCAGCAGAACGGCGAGGCCCATCACCAGCAGATTGCGTTTGATCATTGTGTTGCTCCCCTTGAAACCAGGTGAGCCGACTCTGCGGCCCGAAAGGTTTTACTGGGTGCCAGGCGAGCCCGGCACCCGATCCAATTTAGCTGGCGACGATGTTGACCAGTTTGCCCGGCACCACGATCACTTTGCGAATGGTCAGGCCGTCGACGAAACGCAGCACGTTTTCGTTGACGCGCGCTGCGGCTTCGATTTCTTCGCGAGTGGCGCTGGCCGGCATTTCGATCTGCCCGCGCAGCTTGCCGTTGACCTGAATGACCAGGGTCAGGTTGTCCTGCACCAGAGCGCTTTCGTCCACGGCCGGCCAGCCTGCATCGATGACCGCATCGGCGTGACCGAGCTGCTTCCACAGTTCGTGGCTGATGTGCGGGGTGATCGGTGCCAGCAGCAGGGTCACCGCTTCCAGACCCTCGTGCAGCAGCGCGCGGTCCTGTTCGGTGGCTTGCGCGGCTTTTTCCAGCACGTTCATCAGTGTCATGACTTGCGCGATGGCGGTGTTGAATTTGTGGTTCTGGCCGACGTCATGGCTGGCCTGCCTGATCGCCAGGTGAATCGCGCGACGCACGGTTTTCTGCTCGTCGCTCAGCGCGGCGATGTCCAGTTTGCCCGGCAAGCCCTGGGTGACGTGGGCTTGCGCCAGACGCCAGACGCGCTTGAGGAAACGGTGCGAACCTTCGACGCCGGAGTCGGACCATTCCGCGCTCATGTCAGGCGGCGAGGCGAACATCATGAACAGGCGGCAGGTGTCGGCACCGAACTGGTCGATCATCGACTGCGGGTCGACGCCGTTGTTCTTCGACTTGGCCATCTTCTCGGTGCCGCCGATTTCCACCGGCAGGCCGTCGGACTTCAGCCTGGCGCTGATGACCTTGGCTTTGCTGTCACGCTCCAGTTCCACGTCCGCCGGGTTGAACCAGGTGTAGGCGCCGTTGGCTTCGCGACGATAGTAAGTCTCGGCGATTACCATGCCCTGGGTCAGCAGGTTCTTGAACGGCTCGTTGGAGCTGACCAGACCTTCGTCGCGCATCAACTTGTGGAAGAAGCGCGCGTAGAGCAGGTGAAGAATGGCGTGCTCGATACCACCGATGTACTGATCCACCGGCAGCCAGTGGTCGGCTGCGGATTTCTCCACCAGTCCACCTTCAAAATGCGGCGAGGCGTAGCGGGCGTAGTACCACGACGACTCGACGAAGGTGTCCATGGTGTCGGTTTCACGCTTGGCAGGCTGGCCGCATTTCGGGCAAGTGCACTCGTAGAACTCGGGCATGCGCGCCAGCGGCGAACCGGCGCCGTCCGGCACCACGTCTTCCGGCAGAACGACAGGCAGTTGATCTTCCGGCACCGGCACGTCGCCGCACGCGGCGCAATGGATGATCGGGATCGGGCAGCCCCAGTAGCGCTGGCGGCTGATGCCCCAGTCGCGCAGGCGGAACTGGGTGCGCGAGGCGCCCAGCTCTTTTTTGATCAGGGCCACTTCCATGGCGTCGAACGCGCCGGCGAAGTCGAGACCGTCGAATTCACCAGAGTTGATCAGCGTGCCGTGCTCGCCATAGGCGTCCTGCCACGGCGCCGGGTTGGTGTCACCGGAGCTGGTGCGCACCACCGATTTCACCGGCAGGTTGTACTTGTGGGCGAATTCGAAGTCGCGCTCATCGTGCGCCGGGACCGCCATGACCGCGCCGTCGCCGTAATGCATCAGCACATAGTTGGCGACCCACACCGGCAGTTTCTCGCCGGTCAGCGGGTGCTCGACGAACAGGCCGGTCGGCAGGCCTTTCTTTTCCTGGGTGGCGACGTCGGCTTCAGCGACGCTGCCGCCCTTGCATTCAGCGATGAACGCTTGCAGCTCAGGATTGTTCTGCGCGGCCAGGGTGGCCAGCGGGTGCTCGGCAGCCACGGCGACATAAGTCGCGCCCATCAGGGTGTCCGGACGGGTGGTGAAGACTTTCAGGGTGCCGGCTTCGCCGATCGAGTCGACGTTGTACGGGAACTGCACTTCCATGCCACGGGACTTGCCGATCCAGTTGCGCTGCATGGTTTTGACCTGTTCCGGCCAGCCAGTCAGTTCGTCGAGGCTTTCCAGCAGTTCGTCCGCATAGGCGGTGATCTTGAAGTAGTACATCGGGATTTCGCGCTTTTCGATCAGCGCGCCGGAGCGCCAGCCGCGTCCGTCGATAACTTGCTCGTTGGCCAGTACGGTCTGATCGACCGGGTCCCAGTTGACGGTGCCGTTCTTGCGGTAGATCACGCCTTTTCCGAACAGGCGAGTGAACAGCCATTGTTCCCAGCGGTAGTAGTCCGGCTTGCAGGTGGTCACTTCACGGGACCAGTCCACCGCGAGGCCGAGGCTGCGCAGCTGCGACTTCATGTAGGCGATGTTTTCGTAGGTCCACTTGGCGGGCGCTACGTTGTTCTTCATTGCGGCGTTTTCCGCCGGCATGCCGAACGCATCCCAACCCATTGGCTGCAGAACGTTCTTGCCCTGCATGCGCTGGTAGCGCGAGATCACGTCGCCGATGGTGTAGTTGCGCACGTGGCCCATGTGCAGCTTGCCGCTGGGGTAAGGGAACATCGACAGGCAGTAGTAGGTTTCCTTGCCTGGCTGTTCACTGACTTCAAAGGACTTTTGCTCATCCCAGAACGACTGGGCGGCGGCTTCGATCTCACGGGGCTGATATTGTTCGTGCATGGCTACTTTTGTACTGGATAGGGGTGGCCTAATCCTCTTCGACGGCGGCATCCGGGATGGCCCGGGTGCGCTGGAAGTGGAATGACAGGAAGCGCCGTAGCATACATGACCGCGCTTGGCCGAGGGAAACCCTGATTACAGCCGATTGCCAGAGGGTTTGGGTGGCGAGGGCCGTTGGTCGCGGCGTGTAGCCGGTTCGTGCAGCGAAGCTAAGCTCTAACTGGGGAGTGAGTCTTATCTTCAATGAGGTGAGGGATGGTGGAGCAACGGAAAAAAAACGTAACGAAACCCGAGTTGTACGAAAGGTTGATCGATCGTCTGGGCATGGCGCTGGACGCCGTGAAAACCGCTGACCGGCTGCGCGACGAGCGCCCCCTGGAGCTGGAATTGCGTGGCTTGAGCCCCGCCGAGTTCAAACTGGTCAAGGCCTATCTGGATCGCAGTGAACGTGAAACGCAGGGATGCCTGTCGCAAGCAGTGAAGCAACTCGATGCAGCACATTCGGCCAAGGTCATCTGGCTCAAGGACAAGGCGCCGCGCAGAGACACCGGCAAGGTGCGTTCTGTGCAGGCCAAGTAAGCGCATGGCAGGTCAGGAAGCGGATCTTCTGCAACAGGATCCCGCCTTTGGTTGTAACCCTTGATTAACACTCTTAGGCTTCGGGCATCTTTTGGAGATGCCCGATGCCCTTTCGATACTTCATCAAACAACTGCTCTTGCCGCCCGGCATTCTTTTGCTGCTGTTGCTGGCCGCCTGGTGGCTGCGCCGCTCGCGGCCGCGCCTGGCTGGCGTGTGTTTCGCCCTCGGCTTCGGCGGGCTGTGGCTGATGAGCCTGCCGGTGGTGGTGCAGTGGGGCGCCAAGGCCCTTGAGCGCGAGCCGCCGCTGGCCCGGCAGGAATGGCCGACGCTGGCGCAACGCGCCGATGCGATTGTGGTGCTGGGCTCGGGGCGCGAGCGCGGTGATCTGGCCTGGGGCGAAGACCAGCCGACCGGCGTCGGCCTCGAGCGTCAACGTTACGCGGCGCGCCTGGCCAAGGCTTCGGGATTGCCGATCCTGACCAGCGGCGGTCTGCATTACGGCACGCCCCCGACCGAAGCGAAATTGATGGCGGATTCGTTGCGTGATGACTTCGACGTGAGCGTGCGCTGGCAGGAAGGCGAGAGCCGCACCACATGGGAAAACGCGAAGATGACGGCAGATATTCTCTTGCCGCAGGGGATCAAACGGGTCGTCGTGGTCACGCAGGCGTGGCACATGCCGCGTGCGGTGTGGAGCTTTGAGCAGGCGGGTTTTGAGGTAGTGCCGGCACCGGTGGGCTTTTTAGGCACTGACAACGCCCGGCCGTTTGGCGGCTGGCTGCCGGAATTCAAGTCGATCTGGCAGAGCGGGCAGTTGCTCAATGAAGCGGTGGGGCAGGTGGGGTATTCGCTGTTTTACCGAAGTGATGCCAAGCACGATTGACTCGGTGCTGCTAACACCCTCTTCGCGAGCAGGCTCGCTCCCACATTGAAATGCATGCCAAATGTGGGAGCGAGCCTGCTCGCGAAGCTTTTAAAGGGTCTTCGACATCCGGCTCGCCATCAGCGCCCAGCCAAACAGCAGCAGGCACAACACGATCAACGGCCACGAGCGCCATTGCAGATACGGCGTCAGGTCATGCATCGGCACCACTTCGCCGTACAGCACGCCCTGTTCGAACTGTGGAATCTGCGCGGTGATCTGCCCAAACGGGTTGATCAGCCCGGTGACGCCGTTGTTGGTAGCGCGGATCATCCAGCGTCCGGCCTCCAGCGCGCGCATCTGCGCCATTTGCAGATGTTGCAGCGGTCCGATAGAGGTGCCGAACCAGGTGTCGTTGCTGATCGTCAGCAACAGATCACTGCGTGCCGACAAGCCAGCGGCGAATTCCGGGTACACCACTTCGTAGCAGATAAACGGTGCGATCTGGTAACCCTTGGCCTGCAACAGCGCCTGGTCGGAAGGGCCGCGAGCGAAGTCCGACATGGGCAGGTCGAAGAACGCGATCAATCCGCGCAACACATCCTGCAACGGCACGTATTCGCCGAACGGCACCAGTTTCTGCTTCAGATAAGTGCCGTCGCCTTCGCCGACCACGGTGATGCCGTTGAAGAAGCGTTTCTCTTTATGCACTGTCTGGCGGATCGGCACGCCGGTGATAAGCGCCGATTTACGCTCGGCGGCGAAGCTGCCCATCATCGTCAGGTAGCCCTCGGCGGACTCCTTCAGCACCGGCACGGCGGTTTCCGGCCAGATCAGCAAGTCGACCGGTTTGGAACGGAAACTCAAGTCGCGGTACAGCGCCAGTTGTGCGTTGAGCTCGGCCGGGTCCCATTTCATGCTTTGCGCGACGTTGCCCTGAATCGCAGCCACCGTCAGCGGTGCGCCGGACGGGCTGGTCCAGGCGTGGCCTTTGAGGGCGACGCCCGCTATCCAAGGGCCCAGCAGCAGGACCAGGCCGGCAGCGATAAAGCCTTTGCGGCGAGTCTGCAACAAGCGCGGCGCGTTGTAGATCAGTGCTGCCGTCAGGGCCAGCACGAACGACACCAGCCACATACCGCCCACCGGCGCGAGCCCGGCCAGCGGACCGTCGAGCTGACTGTAACCGGAATACAGCCACGGAAAACCGGTGAGGAACCAGCCGCGAAACGCTTCCTGGCCGACCCACAACGCCGCAAAGGCCAAGGCATCCGCCAGCGGCGCCTCGTTACGGCGCAACCAGCGCGCCCACAACCAGGCGGGCAGGGCGAAGAACCAGGCAATCGCCGCGGTGAACAGCAGCATCAGGAACCCGGCGAGCAACACCGAAGCGCCGCCAAAATGGTGAATGCTGTAATAGATCCAACTCGTGCCGGCGCCAAACAGGCCGAAGCCGAAGCACCAGCCACGACCCAGCGCCTGACGAGGGCTCAGCTCACGCAAACCGGCATAGAACAGACCGACCGCCAGCAACGCCAGCGGCCAGATGTCGAACGGGGCAAGAGCGAACGTGGTGATTGCACCGGCCGCCACGGCCAGCAGGTTACCGGGCCAGCCGGGGCGGGTAGTCCAGCGCATTTCTTTCCTTAATTTTTACCGAGCGATTGGCGTCAGACGCAGCAAATGAATCCGACGGCTGTCGGCGTTCAGGATGCGGAAACGGTAAGCGCCGATTTCAGTGATTTCGTTGCGTTTTGGCAAGTGGCCGAACGCGCTCATCACCAGGCCGCCGACGGTGTCGAACTCGTCGTCGGAGAATTCGCTGTCGAAGAACTCGTTGAAGTTCTCGATCGGCGTCAGTGCCTTGATCAGGAAATCACCGCTGGGCAGCGGCTTGATGTAGCTGTCTTCTTCGACGTCGTGCTCGTCTTCGATGTCGCCGACGATCTGTTCCAGCACGTCCTCGATGGTCACCAGGCCGGCCACGCCGCCGTATTCGTCGATGACGATGGCCATGTGGTTGTGGTTGGCGCGGAATTCACGCAGCAACACGTTCAGACGCTTGGACTCCGGCACGAAGGTGGCCGGGCGCAGCAGGTCCTTGATGTTGAAGCTGTCGCCGTTCTCCTTGAGGATCAGCGGCAGCAGGTCCTTGGCCAGCAGCACGCCCATCACGTCGTCATGGCTTTCGCCGATGACCGGATAGCGCGAGTGGGCCGAGTCGACCACGGCAGGGAGGAATTCGCGGGGTGTCTGGGTCGCCTTGATGCTGATCATCTGCGAGCGCGGCACCATGATGTCGCGTACTTGCAGGTCAGCCACCTGGATGGCGCCTTCGACGATGGCCAGCGCTTCGCTGTCCAGCAGTTTGTTCTGATGTGCATCACGCAGCAGCTCGAGGAGCTCCTGACGGTTCTTCGGCTCGTGGGCAAAAGCCTGGGTGAGCTTACCCAGCCATGACTTCTGCCCGTTGCTCGATCGATCTTCGCTCATAGCGATTACTCTGAATCCTTTGTTGTAACGATGGGGGAGTGTTCGGTTTCGTCGTCCGCGTACGGATCGCGATAGCCCAGTTCGGCAAGCAACTCGCGTTCCAGTGCTTCCATTTCCTCGGCTTCGTCATCATCTATATGGTCGTAACCGAGCAGATGCAAGCAGCCGTGAATGACCAGATGTGCCCAGTGGGCCTTTAGTTCCTTGTCCTGTTCGGCGGCTTCGCGTTCGACCACGGCCACGCAGATCACCAGGTCGCCGAGCAGCGGGATGTCGAGAAACTCGTCGGGCACTTCGGCCGGGAACGACAACACATTGGTCGCGTAATCCTTGTGGCGCCAGGTGTGGTTGAGCTCGCGGCCTTCTTCCTCGTCGACCAGACGAATGGTCATTTCCGAATCAGCGGTGCGCTGGCGCAGGGCCAGTTCGCACCACTGGCGGAACTCGGCTTCACTGGGCGCGCTGGCCTCGGTGGCGATTTGCAGATCCAGCTCAAGCATCGCGCGAGGCTTCCTTCGCGGCTTCGGCACGGGTCTCGAAGCGCTCGTAGGCCTCGACGATGCGCTGCACCAACGGGTGGCGCACGACGTCTTTAGGCTGGAAGTGAGTGAAGCTGATGCCCGGCACGTCTTTCAATACGTCGATCACATGGTGCAGGCCGGACTTGGTGCCACGCGGCAGGTCGACCTGGGTGATGTCGCCAGTGATGACGGCGGTGGAGCCGAAGCCGATGCGTGTGAGGAACATCTTCATTTGCTCGACGGTAGTATTCTGGCTCTCGTCGAGAATGATGAAGCTGTTGTTCAGCGTTCGACCGCGCATATAAGCCAGCGGTGCAACTTCGATTACCTGTTTCTCGATCAGCTTGGCGACGTATTCGAAGCCGAGCATTTCGTACAGCGCGTCATACAGCGGGCGCAGGTACGGGTCGATCTTCTGCGACAGATCGCCGGGCAGGAAGCCGAGTTTTTCACCCGCTTCGACCGCCGGACGCACCAGCAGGATGCGGCGGATCTGCTCGCGTTCCAGTGCATCAACCGCGCAGGCCACGGCCAGGTAGGTCTTGCCGGTACCGGCCGGGCCGATGCCGAAGTTGATGTCGTTGCCGAGGATTTCCTTCACGTAGCGCTGCTGATTCAAGCCGCGTGGGCGAATCATGCCTTTTTTCGTACGCAGGGCGACGGTCGGTTCGGCAGGGGCCGGATTGTCGAGATCCGCGCCGGCCGATTCCTGGATGAACAGGTGCACCAGGTCTGGCGACAGCTCGGTACCCTTGGTTTCCCGGTACAGGCGGCGCAGCAGGTTTTCCGCGGACGTGGTGAGTTTGGGGTCGCCAATCAGCTCGAACTGGTTTCCGCGATTGCGGATCTCGATGGCCAGGCGCTGTTCGATCAAGCGCAGATGCTCGTCGAATTGCCCGCACAGATTGGCGAAGCGGCGAGCCTCAAAAGGCTCGAGGAGAAAACGATGTGGTTCGATGGGTGCGTTCAAGGTCGTATTTAGCCGCCCTGGGGCAATTAGGATGAAATCAAGGATAACGCCAGTGGCGTGGGTGCGAAAGCTCTTAAATATCTCAGCCGATCAGCGCCGCTGCGCTTTACCTGTGGGAGCGAGCCTGCTCGCGAAGGCGGCGACACATTCAACATTGATGTGTCTGACAGGCCGCCTTCGCGAGCAGGCTCGCTCCCACAGGAGAAATGCGGCGTTATTGAATTAAAGAGCCACGCAACGAGTGCGGTTGCGCGGCGTCGATGTGCACGTCGGCGAACTGGCCGATCAGCGTGGGATTGTCGCAGCGGAAGTTGACGATACGATTATTCTCGGTGCGGCCCTGCAGTTCGCCCGGGTCTTTCTTCGAATAATCGGTCACCAGAATGCGCTGGATCGAGCCGACCATTTGTCGGCTGATCTCGAAGCCCTGCTGATTCAAGCGATGTTGCAGTGCGTTCAGACGTTCTTTCTTCAGTTCTTCCGGCGTGTCATCGACCAGATCAGCGGCCGGTGTGCCCGGGCGCTGGCTATAGACGAACGAGTAGGAGAAGTCGAAACCGACATCGGCAATCAGCTTCATGGTCTGCTCGAAATCTTTCTCGGTCTCGCCAGGGAAACCGACGATGAAGTCCGAACTGATGCAGATCCCCGGCACGGCAGCGCGCAGTTTGCGCAGCTTGGATTTGTACTCCAGCGCCGTGTGGTTGCGCTTCATCGCCGCGAGAATCCGGTCCGAGCCCGACTGCACCGGCAAGTGCAGGTGTTTGACCAGTTCCGGCACTTCGGCATGGGCCTGGATCAGGCTGTCGGAGAACTCCAGCGGGTGCGACGTCGTGTAGCGGATGCGGTCGATGCCGTCGACGGCGGCGACCACGCGGATCAGCTCGGCCAGATCCGCCAGACGACCGTCGTGGGTCTGGCCGCGATAGCCGTTGACGTTCTGTCCCAGCAAGGTCACTTCACGCACGCCGTGTTCGGCGAGGTGAATGATTTCCGCGATCACGTCATCGAACGGCCGGCTGACTTCTTCGCCTCGGGTGTACGGCACCACGCAGAACGTGCAGTACTTGCTGCAACCTTCCATCACCGACACATAGGCACTCGGGCCGTCGATACGCGGCTCGGGCAGGTGGTCAAATTTTTCGATTTCCGGGAAGGAGACGTCGACTTGCGGCAGCTTGGTAATGCGCGCGGCGTCGATCATCTCCGGCAGACGGTGCAGGGTCTGCGGGCCGAACACCACGTCAACGTACGGAGCGCGATCGCGGATCGCCGCGCCTTCCTGACTGGCCACGCAACCGCCGACGGCGATGACCATCTCCGGGTTGGCCAGCTTCAGTTCGCGCCAGCGGCCGAGCTGCGAATACACGCGATCCTGCGCGCGTTCGCGGATCGAGCAGGTATTGAGCAGAATCACGTCGGCGTCTTCCGCGCGGGCGGTGACTTCCAGGGCCTGATGTTCGCCCAGCAGATCGACCATGCGCGAGCTGTCGTACTCGTTCATCTGGCAACCGTGGGTTTCGATGTAAAGCTTCTTGGCCATGGATTCGGGTCGTCACGTGATTCAAAGAACCGCGCATTATAGGGAACAAGCCGTCGGGTTCCTACCGCTGTGCGTCCGGTGGCTATGCTATAGTTCGCGCCCTCATTTTTACCCCGATGTTATCCGCCCGCCATGACCAAACGCGAAGCTCCAATCTACAAGGTGATTTTCCTCAACCAGGGCCAGGTGTTCGAAATGTACGCCAAGCAGATCTATCAAAGTGATCTGTGGGGTTTCCTGGAAGTTGAGGAATTCGTCTTTGGCGAGCGCACGCAAATGGTCGTCGATCCGAGCGAAGAAAAGCTCAAGGCGCAATTCGAAGGCGTGGTGCGCAGCTTTGTGCCGATGCATTCGATCGTGCGCATTGACGAAGTGGAACGTCTGGGCACGCCGAAAATCAGCGAAGCCCGTGGCGCGGTCGGCAATGTCATGCCGTTTCCGATGCCGATGCCTGAGAAGTAAGCTTCAAGACCGCGTCGCCTCATTCGCGAGCAGGCTCGCTCCCACAAGGGATCTTCTGAACACTGGAGAACTACTGTGGGAGCGAGCCTGCTCGCGAAGAGGCCAGAAAGGTCGGCGCAAAAATCAGGGAAGAGGCGAAAACGGCGTACGCCCATCGGCGCTCTGCAGTTCCATCAGGTATTTGCGGAAAATCTGCCCGAGCACCTGAGTGGCGGTTTCGAGATCTTCGCGGGACATCTTTTCCGAGACTTCGTCGGCCGTGTCCAGCGCCTCTTCGGCACCGTTGACCGCGGCCATCTTCAGCACGATGTACGCCTGGATATTGTTGGCCTGCACGCCTTCACCGTGGAAGAACATGCTGCCGAGCTTGTATTGCGCCTGGGCGTGGCCTTGCAACGAGGCCTTTTCGAAATAGCTCAGGGCTTGATTGAGGTCGCGCGGCGCGTTCTTGCCGTCGTAGTAGAACTCACCCAACTCGTATTGCGCTTGCGCGTCCCCTTCATCCGCCGCTTTCTGGCAGGCGGCCAGTGCCTGCGTGACGTCTTGCGGCTGAGTATTGAGGGTGCAACGACCCATCGCCGGGATCAACAACGAGTTGCCGCCTGCTTGTGCATGCGCGAGCAGGGGCTGAAGGAGCAACAGGCAGCCCAATGCAAGGGTGCGGCCGGTGCGGTTCATGGGAATCGACTTACCTCTGAAGGGCACGCGGACCCGTCGAGGGATCCAATAAGCGCGCATTATGAAATAAGCGAGGCCAACCTTACAAAGTCTTTACTCGTTTTTCTGCTGCATGGGGAATATATCGCCGGATTCAGGCAGCTTTTTCGCAGATGCGTCGGAAAAACCGAGCGGATGTAGGTAAAAGCTGACGCTGGCCATAGCCAACGTCAGCGGTGCGGCAATTATTTCAATGCGGCGAAGGCGCGCTCGGCAGCGTCGAGCGTCAGTTGCAACTCGGCTTCGCCATGGGCGATCGAGGTGAAACCGGCTTCGAAGGCACTCGGCGCCAGGTACACACCACCTTCCAGCATCAAGTGGAAGAAGCGCCCGAACAGTGCCGCGTCGCTGGCCATCACGTCGTCGAAAGTGACGATCTCGTCGGCGCCACTGAAATACAGACCGAACATGCCGCCAGCCTGGGTGGTCACGAACGGAATGCCCGCAGCATCGGCGCGTTCTTGCAGGCCATCCAGCAGGCGCGTGGTGTAGTCGGTCAATTCGGCGTGGAAACCCGGGCGGCTGATCAAACGCAGAGTCGTCAGGCCGGCCGCCATCGCCAGCGGATTACCCGACAGCGTACCTGCCTGATACACAGGGCCGAGCGGGGCGATGCGCTGCATGATCTCGCGTTTGCCACCGAAGCAGCCCACCGGCATGCCGCCGCCGATGATCTTGCCGAACGTGGTCAGGTCCGGCGTCACGCCGTAGTGCGCCTGGGCACCGCCGAGGGCGACACGGAAACCGGTCATCACTTCGTCGAAGATCAGCACCACGCCGTGCTTGTCGCACAGCGAACGCAGGCCTTCGAGGAAGCCCGGCGCTGGTGGCACGCAGTTCATGTTGCCGGCCACTGGCTCGACGATGATGCACGCTACGTCCTCACCCACTTCGGCGAGCATCGCTTCCACCGCGTCGATGTCGTTGAACGGCAGGGTCAGGGTGTGTTTGGCGAATGCTGCCGGCACGCCGGCCGAGCTCGGTACGCCTTGGGTCAGCGCGCCGGAACCGGCCTTGACCAGCAGGCTGTCGGAGTGGCCGTGGTAGCAGCCTTCGAACTTGATGATGCTGTCGCGGCCGGTGAAACCACGGGCCAGACGGATCGAGCTCATGGTCGCTTCAGTACCGGAGCTGACCATGCGCACCATGTCCATCGATGGCACCAGCGAGCAGACCAGATCGGCCATCTCGGTTTCCATCGATGTCGGCGCGCCGTAGGACAGACCGTGTTGCAGTTGATTGCGCACGGCGTCGAGCACGTCCGGATGGCTGTGGCCAAGGATCATCGGCCCCCACGAACCGACGTAATCGACATAACGCTTATCGTCTTCGTCGGTGACGTAAGCGCCTTCGGCGTGTTTGAAGAACAGCGGGGTGCCGCCGACGCTCTTGAACGCGCGTACCGGCGAGTTGACGCCGCCGGGAATGTGTTTCTGAGCATTGGCAAACAGGGTTTCGGAACGAGACATGATCGGGCTCTCAAATCAGATTTTCAGAAGTTCGTTGAAG
This sequence comes from Pseudomonas moraviensis subsp. stanleyae, assembly GCF_036283065.1. GTDB lineage: Bacteria > Pseudomonadota > Gammaproteobacteria > Pseudomonadales > Pseudomonadaceae > Aquipseudomonas > Aquipseudomonas stanleyae. Next base: position 164,206 of record NZ_JAADJI010000010.1, on the reverse strand, counting down.
GCGCGGGCGCGGCGGGTCACTTCGGCGCTGCTCTCGGCACCGAACAGGCCATGGACCACGGCGAGCAGATCGACACCGTGCTCGACCAGCGGCGCGGCGTTATCGAGGGTGATGCCGCCAATCGCGCAGACCGGCAAGTGCAGCTTGCGTTTGGCTTCGTCGAGCAGGTCGAGGCTGCAACTCGGCGCGCCGGGTTTGGTGGTGGAGTTGAAGAAGCGGCCGAAGGCGACGTAGCTCGCACCTTCTTTGGCGGCTTGTTCGGCCAGGGCGATCTGCCCGTGGCAGGTCGAACCGATGATGGCTTTCGAACCGAGCAGGGCGCGGGTCGGCGACAGTGGGCCGTCGGTCTGGCCGAGGTGCACGCCGACGTTGAGACGCGCGGCCAGTTCGGCGTCATCGTTGATGATCAGCTGCGTTTTGTAGCGTTCGCACAGATTGCGCAGCGCCTCGGCCTCGCGCAAGCGGCGGGCCTCGTCGCTGCTCTTGTCGCGGTATTGCAGCAGGGTGACGCCGCCGTCGAGCGCCGCCTCCACGTAAGACAGAAACTTGCCGGCCAGCAACTGGCTGTCGGTAATGGCATACAGGCCACGTAGTTTCATCGGGCAGACCTCACGACGTTACGAGCAGAAATCCAGCGGCAGGCGACGCGGTACGAACTGGCCTTTGCCCAGTTGTTCGGCATCGCGCAGAGTCCGCCAGGTGTAATCCAGCGCACTGCGCACGGCACTGGCCAAGTGTTCGCCCTGGGCCAGTCGACCGGCGAGGGCGCTGGCCAGCGTACAACCGGAGCCGTGATAGCTGCCCGGCAGACGCTGGCAGATAAAGGTTTCGCGCAGGCCGTCGCGGCTGTACACGCGGTTGTGGATTTCAGTTTCGTCGCCGTGGCCGCCAGTGATCAGCAGGTTTTTGATGAACGGCAGGAGTTTTTCTGCGCACTCGTCAGCTGTGCCTTCGGGCAGTTCGGCGAGGATCCGCGCTTCAGGAAGATTGGGCGTGGCAATGATCGACAGCGGCAGCAGACGCTCGCGCATCGCATAACCGACCTCGTCCTTGCCCAGGCGTCCGCCGCCACCGGCACGCAGGACCGGGTCGCAGACCACCGGCAGATGCGGATGCGCCGAGAGCAGTTCGACAACGGTGTCGACCATTTCCAGCGAACCGAGCATGCCCAGTTTCACCGCCGCGACTTCGGAGTCGTTGAGCACGGCATTGGCCTGGGCCAGCACCCACTCACGGTCGAGGACGCGGAAGTCAGTGACGTTGACGGTGTCTTGCACGGTCAGGGCGGTGACGGCCGGAGCCGCATGGCAACCCTGCGCGAGCAAGGCTTCGATATCTGCCTGCAAGCCGGCGCCACCACTGGGGTCGTGGCCGGAGAGACAGAGGACAACGGGGCGGGAGCTGTAGATATTCATGGTGCGCGAGCTTACCACCAAAGCTGATTTTGGGGTGTGGGTGCCAGAGCAAGATCAAAAGATCGCAGCCTCCGGCAGCTCCTGCATCGGACCGCATTCCCCAGTAGGAGCTGCCGAAGGCTGCGATCTTTCGATCTTCCTGACCAATGCAACAGCTCTAGGCCGCTGCTTTGCCCTGTAACGCCCGTTCTAGAGCTGTTGTAGGAAAAATTTCCATGGTGCTCAATGGCCATCAACGGCTATGCTAGGCTGGATCCAAACAATCACAGGTAATACCGGTTTTACGTCTACTCAAAGGGAATGGGGGGCTTCCTGACACAACCGGACGAGCCACGCTGGGGCTTCAATGCGCTATTTGCTGATGTTGCTGTTCTGCTTGCCCCTCATGGCGAGCGCTGTCGAATTCGACGAATTCACCCAGAGCCTGCCACTGGGCCGATCGCTGCAAGTGTTCGAAGACCCGAGCGGTCAGACGACGATTGCCGACGTCCGTGCGCAGGATGCTGCCGGCCAGTTCAAAACCCACGATAAAGCCACGCTCAATGCCGGTTACTCGCGCTCGGCGTTCTGGCTGAAGATCGACCTGCATTACCGCCCGAGCAATCCGGCCGCCCAGCGCACCTGGCTGCTGGAACTGGCGTATCCGCCCCTCGATCACCTCGATCTCTATTTGCCCGACGCCAGCGGTGCATACCGACTGGTGCGTCAGACCGGCGATGCCTTGCCGTTCGCCAGTCGCGAGATCCGCCAGAACAATTACCTGTTCGACTTGCCGTTCAAACCGGATCAGCAGCAGACGCTGTACCTGCGCCTGGCCAGCGAAGGTTCGATCCAGGCGCCGGTAACGTTGTGGTCAAGTACCGCGTACCTCGAAGACCAACCGGTGCGCCTGTATGTGCTCGGCATCATTTATGGCGTGCTGCTGGGTATGCTGGTCTACAACCTGTTCATCTACTTGAGCGTGCGCGACACCAGCTACCTCTATTACATCTTCTATATCGGCTCGTTCGGCCTCTATCAGTTGTCGGTGAACGGTGCGGCGGTCGAGTATTTCTGGCCGGACAACCCGTGGTGGGCCAACGCTGCGACGCCGTTTTTCATCGGTTGCGCCGGGCTGTTCGGCAGCCAGTTCGCCCGCAGTTTCCTGCAGACCAAAACCCACAGTCCCTGGCTGGATCGCTTGCTGATCGGCCTGATTGCCTTCAGTGCGCTGGTGATCGGCCTGTCGCTGATGACCAGTTACGCCCTGGCCCTGCGCCTGGCGACCACACTGGCGCTGACCTTCACCGTGGTGATCTTTGCCGCCGGGATCCTCGCCTGGTGGCGCGGCTTGCGCGTGGCGCGTTATTTCATCATTGCCTGGTCAGCGTTTTTGCTCGGCGGCATCGTCAACACGCTGATGGTGCTTGGCCTGTTGCCCAACGTGTTCCTGACCATGTACGCCAGCCAGATCGGCTCGGCGATCGAGGTCGCGCTGCTGTCGCTGGCGCTGGCCGATCGCATCAACGCCATGCGCGAACAACAGGCGCAGACCTTGTACGACGCCGGGCAGAAGCTCGAGGTGCTCAACCAGCAACTGGCCCACAGCAACAAGCTCAAGGATGAATTCCTCGCCACTCTGACCCACGAACTGCGCACGCCGATGAATGGGGTGATCGGTTCGCTGGAGCTGATGCAGACCGTCGACCTCGACCCCGAACTGGAGCAGTACCAGCAGACCGCCGCCGGTTCCGCCCGCGACATGATGCGCATGGTCAATGGCATCCTCACCCTGACTGAATTGCAGGCCGGCAAGCTCAAGGCCACGCCGGGCAGTTTCAGTCTGCGCGGGGTGGTCGAGGCGTTGCGTGTGCAGTTCGAGGGCAATGCGGCGGGCAAGTCGCTGGACTTCAAGGTCGAGGTACTGCCAACCCTGCCGGATCGCTTGCACGGCGACAGCGCGAAACTGGCGCAGTGCCTGGAATGCCTGCTCGACAACGCCATCAAGTTCACCCGTGTCGGCGGCCTCGCGCTGCGCGTCACCGGGCGGCCGTCGACGGATAACCGCATGGCGCTGTCGTTTGCGGTGATCGACACCGGTATCGGTTTCACCGATCTTGGCGAGGCCACCCTGTACCAGCGCTTCTTCCAGCTCGACGGTTCGATGACCCGCGAATACGGCGGCCTCGGTGTCGGTCTGGCGATCTGTCGGCAACTGGTCGAATTGCTCGGCGGCAAACTCACCCACCGCTCCGAGCCCGGACGCGGCAGCCGTTTCCAGCTCGATGTCGAATTCGAACTGCCGCTGATCGAAGCGCCTGCGGATCAGCCGACCCGCGATTGCATTCGGGCGCCGCAGGATTGCACGGTGCTGTTGGTGGATGACAATAGCGTCAATCAACTGGTCATGCGCGGCATGTTGCTCAAGCTCGGTTTCCGTGTGCGCAGCGCTGACAACGGCGCCGCCGCGCTGGACTGCCTGCAACGGGAAAGCTTCGATGCGGTGCTGATCGATTGCCAGTTGCCCAACCACGAAGGCGCATCGCTGTGCTGCCAGATTCATGCGTTGCCGGGCTGTGCGCACCTGCCGGTATTCATGTTGGCGTTGAGTGCTGACCGCCAGCAATGCGCCCCGGGCGTGGCCATCGACTATCTGCATAAACCGGTGAAATTCGAGGATCTGCAGGCTGCGTTGCAGCGCCGCGTGCTCAGTTGCTGATGGGGTAAAAGCGCCGCAAAAACGGCACGTATGACACTTTGTTCAAAAAAGCACCAGTGCTTAACTGGTGCCATTGCTGAACAAGGAGCGCCGTCATGAACCTGCATCAGTTCGCCGAAACCCACGAAGTCACCAATCAGCCGCCGTCGCTGGACGGCACCAACCTGTACCGCATCGACCTGCCGCTGCAGGAGTGGTCGCGGCGTTTTGGCGCCGGTTGGGCCGAGTCGCGGATCGACGCCTACGGCGCACTGGCGGGCGGGCCTTTGATGGAAGCGGGGTTTCTCGCCAACCAGAACAAACCGGTATTCGCCAGTCATGACCGCTACGGTCATCGCATTGATCTGGTCGAGTTTCACCCCGCTTATCACGAGTTGATGCGTACGGCAGTTGAACATGGCCTGACCTCGCTGCCGTGGGCGCACCCGCAGAACGGCGCCCATGTTGCCCGCGCTTCGATGACCTATCTGCACAGTCAGGCCGAGGCCGGCAGCGGTTGCCCGTTGACCATGACCTTCGCCAGCGTGCCGGCCCTGCGCTTGCAGCCGGACCTGGCTGAACAGTGGCTGCCGAAAGTCCTCGCCACCGAATACGATCCGCGCAACGTCGGCATGGCGCGCAAGGCCGGCGTGACCATCGGCATGGCGATGACCGAAAAGCAGGGCGGCACCGACGTTCGCGCCAATACCACCAAGGCTTATCCGGTCGGCGCCAGCGGTCCGGGGCAGGCTTACGAACTGGTCGGGCACAAGTGGTTCTGCTCGGCGCCGATGTGCGACGCCTTCCTCACGCTGGCGCAGACCGACAAGGGTTTGAGCTGCTTCCTCCTCCCTCGTCATCGCCCGGACGACACGCGCAATCAGTTCTACATCCAGCGTCTGAAAAACAAACTCGGCAACCAGTCCAACGCCTCCAGCGAAGTGGAATTTCGTGGCGCACTGGCGTGGATGGTCGGCGAAGAAGGGCGCGGCGTGCCGACCATTATCGAGATGGTGGCGATGACCCGTTTCGATTGCATGGTCGGTTCCAGTTCGCTGATGCGCCAGGCGCTGACCCAGGCCAGCCATCACTGCGCTCATCGCAAAGTCGGCGGCAAATTGCTCAGCGAGCAGCCGCTGATGCAAAACGTGCTGGCCGATCTGGCGCTGGAAAGCGAAGCCGCGCTGGCCCTGAGTCTGCGCATGGGCAGGGCGCTGGATAACCTGAATGATCGCCATGAAGCGCAATTCGCGCGGCTGGTGACAGCGGTGGGCAAATACTGGATCTGCAAGCGCGCGCCGGGAATGATCAACGAAGCCGCCGAATGCATGGGCGGCGCCGGCTATGTCGAGGACAGCATCCTGCCGCGCCTGTACCGCGAAGCGCCGGTGAATTCGACGTGGGAAGGTTCGGGGAATGTGCAGTGTCTCGACGTGCTGCGTGCATTGTCGAAAGAGCCGGGCGTGCTCGATGTGCTGTTCAGCGAATTGGGCGACGGCCATGGCGACAAGCGTCTGGCCGCGCATATCCAGCAGTTGCAGGCGCAGTTCAAGGACACCAGTGACATTCAGTATCGGGCGCGGCAGTTGACCGAGGACATTGCGCTTGGGTTGCAGGCCAAGCTTTTGTTGGAGGCGGGCAACTCGGTGGTCAGCGATGCCTTCATTGCCAGTCGCCTGAGCGGTGGAGGCCGGGTCTACGGCGCATTGCCCCGTGGGCTGGACGTCGAAGCCATCGTCGCCCGCTCGACCCCACAGCTTTTCTGACCCACCTCAAATCCCCCCTGTGGGAGCGAGCCTGCTCGCGAAAGCGGTGTGTCAGTCGACATCTTTATTGGATGATCCACCGCATTCGCGAGCAGGCTCGCTCCCACAGGGGGACATCATTGATCTGCAGATTTAAGTGTCGCCACAACGCCACTGTTCCCGTGCGTCCACGATGCAGGCAAGATGAAGCTCTGCAAGTCAGAACACAGGAAGCTGATCGTGACCGAAGCGTTTATTGTCGTTCAAACCGCCGAACAAGCCGTAGATCGTCTGGCCGAGCTGCATGAGCGGGCCACCACTGCGTTGAATTCCGCGCTCAAGCGTTACCTCAAGGACCGCGTCGAGCCCGACGCCGAACAGCGTGCCCTGTTTCGTTATCCCGAACTGCGTCTGACCTACCACTGCCAGGGCGAAGTGCCGCAGACCACCCGCGCTTACGCCAAGGTGCAGTTGCCGGGCACTTACAGCGTCACCGTCACCCACCCGGCCGCTTTTCGCAAATACCTGCTCGAACAACTGACGCCGTTGATGCACGACTTCACCGTGACCGTCGAAGTCGGTGTCAGCCAACAGAACATTCCTTATCCGTACGTGGTCGAGCAGGGCGATGAACTGGCCGGTTCCGGTGTCACCGCGGCGGTGCTGGCGCGGGTGTTCCCGAGTACCGATCTGTCCGCCGCTACCGATGGCATTGCCGACGGCCTCTACGACTGGGAAAACACCGATCCGCTGCCACTGGCGCTGTTCGACGCCGCGCGCGTGGACTTTTCCCTGCGCCGTCTGGTGCATTACACCGGCAGCGACTGGCGCCATGTGCAGCCGTGGATCCTGCTGACCAACTATCACCGCTACGTCGACCAGTTCATCGTCCATGGCCTGGAGCAACTGCGCAACGACCCGCGTTTTGTGCGCATGGTCCTGCCGGGCAACGTGATCATCGACAAGAGCATGGACCACGGCGAAGCCTCGGCGATCGCTGCCGGTGTGGTCTGGCACCGTTACCAGATGCCGGCCTATCACCTGATCGCCAACGACGGCCACGGCGTCACGCTGGTCAACATCGGCGTCGGCCCGTCCAATGCCAAGAACATCACCGATCACCTGGCTGTGCTGCGTCCGCATTGCTGGCTGATGATCGGCCACTGCGGCGGTCTGCGTCAGTCGCAGACCATCGGCGACTACGTGCTGGCTCACGCCTACATGCGTCGCGACGGCATTCTTGATCGCGTGGTGCCGCCGAATATTCCGATCCCGGCCCTGGCCGAAGTGCAGCTTGCCCTGCAACAGGCAGCGGCGAACGTCACCGGTGAGAAGGGCGACGACCTGAAGAAACGCCTGCGTACCGGCACGGTTCTGACCTACGACGACCGCAACTGGGAATTGCGCTGGGCTCAGGAACGACCGCTGATCAACCTGTCCCGGGCAGTGGCGGTGGACATGGAAAGCGGCACCATCGCCGCGCAGGGTTATCGCTTGCGGGTGCCGTACGGCACGTTGCTCTGCGTGTCGGACAAGCCGCTGCACAGCGAAATCAAACTGCCGGGCTCGGCCAACGCCTTCTATGAGCGTGCGGTCAGCCAGCATTTGAAAATCGGTATCGAAGCGGTGGATCTGCTGCGCACCGAACTCAACTCGCTGCACTCGCGCAAACTGCGCAGCTTCGACGAGCCGCCGTTCCGTTAACGCTTAGTCGTGGTCATTTGGCGGTCGGGGCACTAGCATTAACAGCCCTGACCGTTAGATGTTCTTTTCGCCATGTCCCGTCCCCCACGTCCACCTTCGCGCCGTCCAGGTGTGAAAGCGCAATCGTCCTCGCCACGCCGTGTTGCAAAAGCGCCGCCGGCCGAGCCGAAACTGATCCTGTTCAACAAACCCTTCGATGTGCTGACGCAGTTCAGCGACGGTGAAGGGCGCGCGACGCTCAAGGATTACATCGATGTGCCGGGGATTTATCCGGCCGGACGTCTGGATCGCGACAGCGAAGGTTTGTTGCTGTTGACCAACGACGGCCAGTTGCAGGCGCGCATCGCCGATCCGAAACACAAACTGGCGAAGACCTATTGGGTGCAGGTGGAGGGCGAGCCGACGGCCGAGCAGTTGCAGCGCCTGCGCGATGGCGTCGAGCTGAATGACGGCATGACCTTGCCCGCCGAGGCGCGGCAACTGGCTGAGCCGCAGTTGTGGCCGCGCAATCCGCCGGTACGCTTTCGCGCGACCATACCGACTTCATGGCTGGAACTGGTGATTCGCGAAGGGCGCAACCGTCAGGTACGGCGCATGACGGCGGCGGTCGGGCTGCCGACGTTGCGTCTGGTGCGGGTCAGGATTGGCGACTGGACCATCGAAGGGCTTGATCAGGGCCAGTGGCGGGAAGTGCCGGCGCGCTTATAAGGCGCCGGATTCGATCAGGCCGATCACCACGCTTTTGATGATGAACGCGGCCACGCCCAGGCCCAGCACGAAAAACAGAATGAACGAGCCAAAGCGCCCGGCCTTGGACTTCTTCGCCAGGTCCCAGACGATGAAACCCATGAAAATGATCAGGATGCTGACCAGACCGGTCATCATCCACTCTTCGAACAGTGCTGGATCCATTGCGATCTCCGGCGCGGACAGGGCTGAAAGGGCGGCGGCGAGTATACGCCATGGTCGGTGGGGTGGCATTGATCTGGGTCTGATCCAGAACTGTTGCCCTCACCCTAGCCCTCTCCCAGAGGGAGAGGGGACCGATCGGGGGATGCTGATGAGCGATGCCGACCTGATCCAGTTGTTGCGAATCCACAATCGACTCGGGATTTCAGGTCGATGTATATCGCCAGACCCTGCGGTCGGCTCCCTCTCCCTCCGGGAGAGGGCTGGGGTGAGGGGCTTTTGATCAGCTACGCAAATGTGTCAGCGGCAATTCCGTGCTGTTCAAAACCTGATTCAACACAAAACTCGACCGCACACTCGTAACCCCTTCAATCCGGGTCAGGTGCCCCAGCAGCAATTTCTGATAGTGATCCATATCCGGCACCACCACTTTCAACTGGTAGTCGGCATCCACTCCGGTCACCAGACTGCATTCCAGCACTTGCGGCAATGTGCGGATTGCCGCTTCGAAATTCTCGAAGCGCTCGGGCGTATGCCGGTCCATGCCGATCAGCACATACGCGGTCAGGCTCAGCCCGAGCATCTTGCGATCGAGCAGCGCCACCTGGCGCGAGATATAGCCATCGTCTTCCAGCTGCTTGACCCGGCGCGAGCAAGGCGAGGGCGACAGACCGATGCGCTCGGCCAGTTCCTGGTTGGAGATACGGGCGTCGCGCTGCAATTCCGCCAAAATACTCAGGTCATACCGGTCAAGTTTGCTCATCAATCTGTCCTTGGTCGTAACTATTGCGGCGGATTATCTATCCAGGGTTAAAAATTGCGCAAGCAGTGTTTAATTGAGCAATTTTCGCAATCATCTGTCGCAGCCTCAGGCCTATTCTTATCACCAGAATCACTGCTCGGTAACACAGTCCACGCGGCCCGCCCAATCAGGCCCGCCGCGGCCGCCACCCCCACCGGGGATGTGCCGGCCCCCGAGCTGCACACTGTCCAGAAGACGGCGTGAGGTGAGCCGACGTCAAAAGCGTCGAGCCAGGACGAAGTATCTGCAGAAGGGAGGCCGACGGGTCTCCCTTTTTTCTTGCCTGCGATTTCATGTGGGCCCCTCAATAAATAAGTCGCGCGACTGATAACCTGTGGCAGAACCCGGTTGGCCAGTTTCGAGTCTCAGCAACAGGCCCTCTCAACGACAGGCTCCCACAATGAGGAAAAGCATGAATTCGCGCATCTGGCGTCTGGCCGGTGTTGGTTTGCTGTGTGTGGGGGTCGGTGCGCAAGCGCTGGCGGATGAGCCGCAGAATCGCGGGCCGGGCAACGGGCCGCAAAACGACGGGATCATCCGTGGCGACAACAGCCGTCAGTTCGAACACAACGGCCAGCCGCCCAACAATGACGGTCAATGGCAGAACCGCAACCGTGCCGATGATCGTCCGCAACCGCCTCGGCAACTGGGCAACAACTTGCCGATCCAGCCGCGGCCCGACGCCGTGCACCAGACTCAGGAGCCGCGTCAGGGTTACTACCGCGACGAGCGCCCGCAGAACGGGAACCATCATCAGCAATGGCAGACGCAGCCGCGTCCCGATGACAACCGCTGGCCGGGACGGCCGAACGGTCATGGCAATGGCTGGGGCCCCGGCCCGCAATATCGACCGGGGCATGTGATCGACCGCTTCCCGGATCGTGATTACCGCGTGCCTTATCGCGGTCAGGATTACTTCTATTCCGGCGGCTATTGGTATCGCCCGCAAGGCCCGCGCTACATCGTCGTGCAGCCGCCGCGCGGGATTCGCATCCAGTATTTGCCGGATTACGCCCGTGAAGTGTGGATCGGTGGTTCGCTGCTGTTCCTCGCCGCCGGCTCGTATTACGCCTATCAGGAGGCGACGCAGGATTACGTGGTGGTCGAGCCGCCGGTGCAGCAACAGCCGCAACCACAATCCCAAGGCTATGACGTGGAAGCCTACCCGGCCAACGGCCAGTCACCGCAGCAAGTGCAGCAGGACGGTTACCAGTGCTCGCAGTACGCGGTGCAGCAAAGCGGTTTCGATCCGCGCACCGCGACTTATCAACCCGCGCCAGAGGTGGTTCAGGCTTATCGCCAGGCGCAGGGCAACTGCCTGAGCAGTCGCGGTTATCAGGTCAGATAGGGGCAGCTGCAAGCTGCAAGCTACAAGCCACAAGCTGCAAGCTGCAAGCTGCAAGCTGCAAGCTGCAAGCTGCAAGCTGCAAGCTACAAGCTACAAGCTACAAGCTACAAGCTACAAGCTACAAGCTACAAGCTTGAGGCTTGAAGCTTGAAACTAGAGGCTCGAAGCTAGGGGATTGTCGCTTGTGGCTGCTTTTACAGGGTCGGCGTGCACCAGCACTTCGGCCTTCGGATAGGCCTTGTGTATTGCCGCCGCCGCTTGATCGCTGATGCCATGGGCGACTGACAGGGTCAGTTCCCCCGGCAGTTCCAGATGCAATTGTACAAACCAGTGATTGCCGGAAATCCGCGTGCGCAGGTCATGTGCGCCGAGCACGCCCGGCACGCTGCAGGCCAGTTCGAGCATGTGCTGGCTGACATCGGTCGGCAGTTCCTCGTCCATCAACACCGAAAAACTTTCCCGGGCGATCTGGATCGCGCTCCAGAAAATGTACGCGGCAATCCCCAGGCCAAACCACGCATCCAGTTGCGCGAAGCCCATACCCGCCAGCACCAGCGCGATCAGGATGCTGCCGTTGAGCAGCAGGTCCGAACGGTAATGCAGCGAGTCGGCACGTACGGCGTTGGAGCCGGTCTGCGTGATCACCCGATGCTGCAACATCAGCAGCGCGGCGGTCAGCAGCAGCGAAAACACGATCACGCCGATGCTCAGCCACGGCGCGCCAAGCGGCTCCGGCGTGTGCAAGCGCTGGTAGGCCTGAAACGCGATCAACACCGCGCTGCCACCGATGAATAACGCCTGCGCCATCCCGGCCAGCGATTCGGCTTTGCCGTGGCCATAACGGTGATCGTCATCCGCCGGGCGCAACGCGTAATGCACCGCCAGCAGATTGAGCATCGAGGTGACGCCATCCAGCGCCGAGTCGGTGAGGCCGGCGAGCATGCTCACTGAACCACTGAGCCACCAGGCAATAGCCTTGGCGACGATCAGCGTGCAGGCGACCGCCACCGAAGCGCGGGTCGCCAGCCGCAGAAGACGGGCGTGTTCGGGGCTGGAGGTCATTGAACGTCCTTGTTAAGCGGCGGGTTGCAGGCCGTACATCGCCAGTTGTTGAGTGCTGCCTTTGTGTTGAATCAGGCGCGGGTCGTCGAGTGGGAAATCTCGGCCCAACTCGCTTTCAAGAATCGCCTGCAACTTGTGATTGTCGACCTGACCGTCCGGGCCGATGGCTTGCTTGAGCCTGGCCGGATCGACCTGCGCGGTGTGGCCCGGTTCGAAATAGATCGCGCCGGTGGCGAAATCGACGGCAAACGCGATCAGCCCGGGAATGATGTAGAACAGCAGGCCGACGGCATCGAGCGCGGCGATCGCCGGGTCGATCTTGCCGTCGATCTGGCCACGGCGGTCCGGGTAGAAAATCGAACCGCATGCGGCGATTTGCGTGAGCAGGGTGGCGACCAGAACACCGCCGATCAGGCGAGAGGGTAAGCGCATGGGGAAATCTCCTGATTCATCTAAGAACGAAGCTTCGTCGAGTGAAGTTAAGACCCTGACGAACGCCTTGCAGTTCGCCGTTATACTCGCGGCGGGCAGGGCGTACCCACAGTAAATTGCGGCCTCGTCTCACCCCTACTGAAATACGTTGAGGATTGAAGTTGTTTTCTCCAGATCGACACCGCGTGAAGGCTAATGAATTCTATCGGGGTTCGGCCCTCCGGGCTAAAGCTGTGAGCGCACCATGCTGCGTTGCGGGACTTGGCAAGGAAACGACCCTTACCCGCGTCCCGCGCCTTGCCTGGCACGCTCACAGCTTTAACGCGACTCGCAATTTACTGTGGGCACGCCCTGGGGAGCCAGCATGATTTCTTTGCCGATCGACGATGTTTTACCCGCCCTGCGTGAAGCCCTCGCGTCACGCCACGAAGCCGTGCTCGAAGCACCGCCCGGCGCCGGTAAAACCACCCGCGTGCCCTTGGCCTTGCTCAACGAAGCCTGGCTGGCCGGGCAGACCATCGTCATGCTTGAGCCTCGGCGTCTGGCCGCACGGGCGGCGGCGGAGCGTTTGGCCAGCGAGCTGGGTGAGCACGTTGGTGAAACCGTCGGTTATCGCATCCGCCTCGACAGCAAGGTTGGCCCGAAAACGCGTATCGAAGTGGTCACCGAAGGCATTCTCACCCGGCGCTTGCAGGACGACCCGGCGCTGGACGGCGTGGGTCTGCTGATCTTCGACGAATTTCATGAGCGCAGTCTCGACGCCGATCTGGCGCTGGCCCTCAGTCTGAACGGTCGCGAGCTGTTTCGCGCTGAACAGCCGCTGAAGATTCTGCTGATGTCGGCCACCCTCGAAGGCGAGCGCCTCGCCGGGTTGCTCGATGACGCGCCGATCCTGCGCAGCGAAGGCAGGATGTATCCGGTGACGATGCGCTGGGGCCGGCCGTTTCAGCCGGGTGAATACATCGACCAGCGCGTTACCCAAACCGTGCTCGAAGCGCTGCACGACGAGACCGGCAGCCTGTTGGTGTTCCTGCCGGGGCAAGCAGAAATCCGCCGCGTGCATATGCAATTGGCCGATGCCATCGGCGAGCGCAAAGACGTCTTGCTCTGCCCGTTGCATGGCGAACTCGACCTCAATGCACAACGCGCGGCGATCGATCCGGCGCCGTCCGGCCAACGCAAAGTGGTGCTGGCAACCAACATCGCCGAGACCAGCCTGACCATCAACGGCGTGCGCGTGGTCATCGATGCCGGGCTGGCGCGGGTGCCGCGTTTCGACCCGGGCAGCGGCATGACCCGCCTCGACACTCAACGCATCTCCAAGGCCAGCGCCACCCAGCGTGCCGGCCGCGCCGGGCGATTGGAGCCGGGTGTGTGTTATCGCCTGTGGTCGCAGGATCAGCACGAACAACTGGCGGCTTATGGCAGCGCGGAAATTCTCTCGGCGGATCTGGCCAGCCTCGCTTTGCAACTGGGGCGCTGGGGCGTGGCCCCGGGCGAACTGGTCTGGCTGGATGTGCCGCCGGCCGCCGCGTATGCGCAAGCGCAGGATTTGCTGCAACGGCTCGGCGCCTTGCACGGCGACACGCTGACGGCTCACGGTCAGGCCATGGCTGAACTGCCAGCGCACCCGCGCATCGCGCACTTGCTGTTGCGCGGTCAGGCGCTGGGGTTGGCGGCCATGGCCTGCGATGTGGCGGCGCTGCTCGGCGAGCGCGATATCCTGCGCGGCGCTGGCGCGGATTTGCACAGCCGATTGGTCCTGCTTTCCGGCGAAGAGCGCGCCGGTCGTGGCGCGCAGGGCGGGGTGCAGCGCGCCCGGCAATTGGCCCGGCAATATCGCGGCTATCTGCGCGGCAAGCCGAGCGAACCGGTCAGCGATGCCGAGCATCCGCGCTGGCTCGGCGCGCTGTTGGCGCTGGCCTACCCGGATCGCGTCGCCCAGCAACGGCGTGCCGGTGGGGCCGAATACCGTTTGGCCAACGGTCGCGCCGCGCTGTTCGCTGAGGCCGACAGCCTGATGAAGCACGAGTGGATCGTCATCGCCGACCTCGGCAGCCGTCAGGGCCAGCGCGAAGAGCGCATTTACCTGGCGGCGGATTTCGATCCGGCGCTGTTCGACTCGGTGCTCGCCGAGCAAGTGCGCAGCGTCGATCAACTCGACTGGGACGAGCGCGAAGGCGTGCTGCGCGCCGAGCGCCAGCGCAAGGTCGGCGAGCTGATTCTCAGCCGCGAGCCGTTGACCGGTCTGGATGAAAACGCGCGCAGTCAGGCGCTGGTCAATCTGGTGCGGCGCAAGGGTCTGGAGTTGCTGCCGTGGACGCCGGAACTGCGTCAGTGGCAGGCGCGGGTGGCGCTGTTGCGCCAGCTCGATCTGGGCACCCAGGACGACAGCCAGTGGCCGGATGTCAGCGACGCAGCGCTACTGAATACGCTGGAAGGCTGGTTGCTGCCGTATCTGGGCAAGGTCTCGAGGCTCAGCCATTTCGCCAGCATCGACCTGTCGAGCATCGTGCGCAACCTGCTGCCGTGGCCGCTGCCACAGAAACTCGATGAGCTGGCGCCGCATCATTTGAGCGTGCCGTCGGGCTCATCGATTCGACTGGATTACAGCGAACATCCACCGATTCTCGCGGTGCGCTTGCAGGAATTGTTTGGTCTGGCCGATACGCCTCGGATTGCCGGCGGGAGGCAAGTGGTAAAGCTGCATCTGCTCTCGCCAGCGCGACGGCCGGTGCAGGTCACCCAGGATCTGGCCAACTTCTGGCGCAGCACCTATGCCGAGGTGAAGAAAGATCTGAAGGGGCGTTATCCGAAGCACTATTGGCCGGATGATCCCTTGGTCGCCGAAGCTACCGCACGGGCAAAACCACGGGGCACCTGACCTGCAATGGCAGCGCGCCATTAGCCCATCCGTGCTAATTGCCCTTGTTTGTTCAGGCTCGCAAAATCGCCGCCTGAACAATAACAAGCCTTGTTGCCTGGCAACTTGTGCCCAAGGAACGGAACTGCCTCATGACCTCTTTTTTCAAGCTCAAGAAGCTGATCTTCTTGTCGGCTGCGCTATTGGCCGCCTCCAGTCCGGCCCTGGCCGAAGAGCCCAATCCGATTGGCGACTGGTGGATTATCTACGGCAACGGCGTGCCCCAGAAAAACATCATGTACGTCGCCGATGCGACGTCGGTAGTGCCTTCGCAGAAAACCAAAGGCGCGACCATGGTCGCGGTGACCCTGGTGTATGAAGAGCCGGGCAAACCGATGATCGACGTCTACAACCTCGAAGCCCAGTGCGCTACAGGCAAGGTACGTTTTATCAATGGCCAGTCCATCGAGCGCCTTGCCTACACCATGCGTCATCTGAAAGTTGCCAACCAATGGCAGACCCCGAAAGAGTTCTGGGTCCAGCAGGCACTGAAGTTTGCCTGTGCGCCGGGCAGTCGCGCGAAAAACGACATGGCCGCCGTGGGGAAGATGGAATACCTGCAAATGATCGAGATGTTGCAGCAGATGTTCTTCAAGCTCGCGCCGATTCAACAAAAGAGCCAGATGATGGACAACATCGACAGCCTGCTCGAACTGAAGAAATAAGCCGGGGCCTCCAATGACTTACACACGTTTATGGCTGGCAACCCTGTTGGCAGGATTGCTCTTGAGCGGCTGTTCGACCATCGCGCAAAGCCGCTGGGAGGGCCGCGATATGCAGGAAGCACTGGACCTGTTCGGCACTCCTGATTCGATGCAAAAGGAAACCGGTCCGAACGGCGAGCCCTTGGCCGTGCTGACCTGGCACAAGTCCGCGAGCTGGACCTCCACCGAGGCGGCCGGCACTTCGATGACGCATACCGGCAACGGCATGATGTACACCGAGCACTACCAACAGGTCGGCCATAGTTCTACCTGCAAGTTGCAGGCGAAGGTCAATCAGCAGAAGAAGATCGCCCAGTTCCTGATCGAAGACGGGCGGATACTGCATGGCAAGTGCGCTAACGTTCGCTATGTTCCGGGCTACGTTCCGCCCGGCCTATAAGAACAAACCGCTCAGGGCGCAGCGGGCAGGAGGAAACGCGCAATCACCGGCAAGTGATCGGAGATGCGCAAGGTATCGTCCTGTCGCACCTGCGCTTGCACGCGTTTGAGCTTCGGGCTGTAGAACAGATAATCGACCGTGCGATCCGGTCCGTTGAGGCCGGGGTCGTTGGGGTAATGGGTCAGCCATTTGGCCCGGTCGATACCGCCGGCTTCGTTGTTGGTGGGGATCATCGGGTACTTGTCCCACAGCAGATGCAGTTCGCTGTCGGCAGAGTAGGGCGCGCGCCGCTCGACGGGCAGGCGCCGGTACTGGCCCAGCGGCAACAGATTGAAATCGCCACCGATCAGCCAGGGCAGGCCCTGGCTTTCATATTTGTCGAGGACTTTGGCCACCGCAGCCACTTGCGCCTGCACATTGCCGTCCGCCTCGCTGGCGCGCTGCAGATGGGTATTGAACACGGTCAGTTGTCCACCATCGCTGAGCGGCAGTTTGACTGCGAGCAAAGCGTCTTTGGGCTGGAACTGGCGGCTGATGAAGTTGCTCGGGGCGACGGGCAGTTGCAGGCGTTCGGCGTGTTCGATGCGATAGCGGCTCAGCGTGGCCAACTGGCGGCCGACGCTGCCGTAGATGTGGGGCTCGGGCACATAATCGGCTTTCCAGTCGAAGGCGCTGGTTCTGCATGGATACAGATCGGCGACGCGTTCCTGTAACAGTTTGAGCTGGTTCTGGTAATCGCTGGCCTTGGCGCCGTCGTCGAGCTCCTGCAATAGCACCACATCGGGTTGTTCGTCGCGGATCACCCGCGCCACTTCGTCGAGGCTGAAGGCCATGTCTTCGGCGGTCGGCGCTTCATCGTCGCCCTCGGCCAGATCGTTCCAGAACACGTAACGCTTGCCGGCGAGGAACTGCACGTTCCATGTCATGACTTTCAACGCTTGCCCGGGCACCAGCGTCGGCGCCGTGGTGCTGCAACTGACCGGTAGGGTTTCGCGGCCGTCGGGGCGCCAGGTCAGGCTGAACAGCAGCGTGCCGAGCAGGACGATCGCGAGGACAACGAGCAGCAGGGTGTAGCGCAGCAGACGGGTCATGGCTCGGCTTATAGCGTTACAGAAAGTGGCCCCGAGCATACCTGACGGCAGCGGCGAAGCCCAAGCATGGCGCGGTCAGACTGCGCCGTTACGTTTGTCAGGCAATTCGCTGATCAGCATGAACAGGCGGAACAGCACCACGCTGGTGAACAGTTGCAGGAAGCTGTGAGCGCTGTCGATCAGCCCGGCAATCAGCGGATTCTGCGGCTCGGGGTACACGGCCAGCGTCGCGCCCTTGAGCAGCCACAACGGTGTCATCACGCAGAGGATACAAAGCAGGATGCGCCAGAAATGTCCGCGCGTCAGACGCAGGCTTTCCTTCATCGCCTGCAACGGCCCGAGGCCGCGCAGCACCAGCAGGTATTCGGCGAAGGCGAGCATGACCATCAGCATCAGGCCCGGCAGGAAGTACAATGACAGACCAAGCAGAATCAGCAAGGTATTGAGCGCAGTCAGCACCGCGAAGCGCGGCCACAGGGTTGCGGCCATCGCCAGCAGGTCACGGTTGCGCGGCGACTCGCCACGACTGCGCGCGTCGAGGAACAGGATCAGCGCGGCGGTGTACAGCGGATATACCAGCAGGCCGACGATGATGCTGACCCCGGCAAAGGTGTCCGGCCCGGTGGCGTGATCGACCGCCTGTTGCAAGAAAGCTTCGACAATCACCAGCGGCAGGCACAACTGCACGATGCTGCCCAGATGGCGTTTGAAAAAATACAAAGAGTCGCGCAGTACTTCGAGGGCATTCATCAGTCGGTATCGCAGGTCGAAAACAGTGGCTCACTTTAACCGATGCAACGCGGGGCGACACAAACGTAAACATTCGGTAAAGGTCATTGAAACGTTTTGTCACCGTCTCCATTACAGGAGAGCACCGCGCCTAAAGTGGGCGTGGGCACGTTATTACCGGCAATCTACGAGGTCGCCATGAACAGCGAAGAGCAAACCCTGATCGATGGACTGTTTTCCCGGCTGCAACAGGCCGAAACGGAGGCAGCCCCGCGCGACGCCCAGGCCGAGGCGCGGATCAAGGAACACCTGACACGCCAACCGGCGGCAGGCTATTTCATGACCCAGGCGATTCTGGTGCAAGAGGCCGCGCTGAAAAGCCTCGACGAGCAGAACAAGCAGCTGACCCAGCAGGTCCAGCGTCTGCAGGCTGAGCTGCAATCGGCCAAGGCGCAGAGCAGCGCTCCGGCAGCAAGCGCTGGCGGTGGCTTTCTGTCGAGCATCTTCGGTGGCGGCAATTCGCGTCCGGCGCCGAGCCAGAGCGCAGCGCCCGCATCTGCCGGCGGCTGGCGCGAACCGGCGCCGCAGCAGAGCTACCAGGCTGCGGCACCGCAACAGAACTTCGGCGCCGCGCCGCCCAACTATGCGCAGCAGGCAGCCCCGCCGGCGGCCAACAGCTTCCTCGGCGGCGCGCTGAAAACCGCTGCGGGCGTGGCCGGTGGTGTGATGCTGGCGCAGGGCATCAGCAGCCTGTTCCACCACAACCAGCAACCGGAAGAAATTGTCGAGGTGATCAAGGAAGAACCGGCGCAGGTCGCCGACCAGAGCAACAACGGCTGGGGCGACGAGCCGCGCGTGGCTGACAACGGCTTCTCGGGCAATGACCAGGGCGGTTTCAGCGACGCCGATTACAGCAGCGACAATTCGTCGTTGTTCGATGACGATGACTCCTTCGTCTGACCAACGGTCAGCACCGACCCTTGTAGCGACGGAGCTTGCTTTCGCCGGGGCGCGTAGCGGCCCTTTCTCTTGAAAAGAAGGGCCTGCTGCGCAGTCCAGCGGGAGCAAGCTCCCTCGCCACACCGCTATTTACTGGCATACTGAGCGCCTTTTTCGGGCCTGATCGCCTGACCCCGCTTCGTGCGCTCGCGCGCTCACAGGAACTCCGGTGAAAAAAATCGCAGTGTTCGCCGATGTGCAGAACCTCTACTACACCGTGCGTCAGGCCTATGGTTGCCACTTCAACTACGCAGCACTCTGGGCGGACATCAGCAAGCACGGGCAAATCGTCGAGGCCTATGCTTACGCGATCGACCGTGGCGACAGCAAGCAGCAGCAGTTCCAGCAGATCCTGCGCAACCTCGGTTTCACGGTGAAGCTCAAGCCCTACATCCAGCGCAGCGACGGCTCGGCCAAGGGCGACTGGGACGTGGGCATTACGCTCGACATCATGGACGCCGCCGACCATGTCGACGAAGTGGTACTGGCCTCCGGTGACGGCGATTTCGACATGTTGCTCGAGCGCATCATCAACAAGCACGGCGTGCAAGCGGTGGCCTACGGCGTACCCGGCCTGACCGCCAACTCGCTGATCCGCGCCGCCAGCCGCTACGTGCCGATCGAAGGCGCACTGCTGCTCAAGAGCTGAGCTGAACAATAGATTTGAACGGAGTACACCCCGGTTTGGAACGCATTGCAGTCATCGACTTTGAAACCACCGGCCTGTCGCCGAACAGCAGCTGCCGCGCCACGGAAATTGCCGTGGTCATGCTGGAAAACGGCCGCATCGTCGAGCGTTACCAGAGCCTGATGAACGCCGGCGTGCGCGTCCCCGCGTTCATCGAACAACTGACCGGCATCAGCAACGCCATGCTGCGCACCGCGCCGCCCGCCGAGCGGGTAATGGAAGAGGTCAACGAGTTCGTCGGCTGCACGCCATTGCTGGCACATAACGCCTCGTTCGATCAGAAGTTCTGGGATTTCGAACTGGGGCGAATCAAACGCACGCGCTTGCAGAACTTCGCCTGTTCGCTGCTACTGGCGCGACGCCTCATGCCGGCGGCGCCAAATCACAAGCTCGGCACGCTCACCACGTTCGCGCGCCTGCCGCATACGGGCCAGGCTCACCGGGCCATGGCCGACGCCGAGATGGCGGCCAATCTGATGGCGCATCTGGCGGAAGAGTTGCGGGGCAAGCACGGGGTGCGCGAGTTGAATCACGACCTGCTGTGCAAATTGCAGAAAGTCCCTGCCGCCAAAGTGGGCGAACACCTGCAGCGTTATCGCTGATCCCGAATCCAGTACAAACCCCCTGTGGGAGCGAGCCTGCTCGCGAATACGGTTTTTCATTCAACATGGATGTTGTCTGATACACCGTTTTCGCGAGCAGGCTCGCTCCCACAGGGGGAATCATTGTTGTCAGGATTTGCCGTTGCCTTCGATATGGCCCAATGGCACACGCTTTTCGACTGCGCTTGAAAGCACAATCGACGTCTTGCTGAACCCGAATTTCGCCACCCGATTGATCAACTCTTCCAGCTCCGGCATCGAGGCCACTGCCGCTTGCATGATCACGCACGGGTCGCCGGTGACCCGGTGGCATTCGGTGATCTGCGGGATTTTGATCAGTTCGTCGTAAGTCTTCTGGTTGCCGTGCTGGTTCAGGCGCAGTTCGATCACGCACTGGATCGGCAGGCCGATTTTCGCCAGGTCGATTTTTGCCTGATACCCGGTGATCACCCCGGCCGCTTCAAGTTTGGCCACGCGCTCGGCGACGGCGGGGGCGGAGAGGTTAACCTTGCGCGCCAGGTCGGCGTAGGACGCGCGGCCGTTTTCCAGCAGGGCGCTGAGCAGCATGCGGTCGTATTTGTCCAAGGCGAACTCCTGAAATGGGCGGACTTTCGAAATCGTGGTTTAACCCGACGATCTCCGTGATTTCAAAAGTGTACCGGCGCGATAAACAGGTTTTGTAACTTATTTTCGCCTGACAGCCTTTCTAGAATAAACCGTCCACCGAAATCTGACTGTCGAGCTGCCCATGCCTGCCTTGCGCCGTTTTTCCCTGCCGTTGATCGCTGCGTTTTTTGCGCTGTACGTGATTTGGGGGTCGACCTATCTGGTGATCCGCATCGGCGTCGAATACTGGCCGCCGCTGTTGCTGGCCGGGGTGCGTTTCGTCATTGCTGGCAGCTTGATGTACGCCTGGCTGCGCTGGCGCGGGGCTCCGGCGCCAACCTGGGCGCAGTGGAAAGCGGCGGGGCTGGTCGGCATTCTGCTGCTCAGTTTCGGTAATGGCGCGGTCAGCGTCGCCGAGCACACCGGCGTGGCTTCGGGCGTTGCGGCGCTGGCGGTGGCGACGGTGCCACTGTTCACCTTGTTGTTCGGCTATTTCTGGGGCGCGCGCAATACCCGTCTGGAATGGGCCGGGGTCGCGCTGGGGATTATCGGTATTGCCATGCTCAACATGGGTTCCAATTTGCAATCGAGTCCGCTCGGCGCGGTGTTGCTGATCTTCGCCGCAGCGAGCTGGGCGTTCGGTTCGGTGTGGAGCAAATACCTGCCGTTGCCGCAGGGGGCGATGGCCAGTGCGGTGGAAATGCTCGTTGGCGGCGTGGTCTTGCTGATCGGCAGCGCGCTGAGCGGCGAGCACCTGCAAGCCATGCCGCCGATCGAGGGTTGGTTGGCGCTGGCCTATCTGATTTTCTTTGGCTCGATCATCGCTTTCAATTCCTACATGTATTTGCTCAAGCACGTGCGCCCGGCGGCGGCGACCAGTTATGCCTACGTAAACCCGGCGGTGGCGGTGTTGCTCGGCGTGGTGTTTGTTGGCGAGACCATCGGTATCGAAGAAGCGCTGGCGATGCTGGTGATCATCAGCGCTGTGCTGCTGATCAGCCTGCCGCAGTGGCGTCGACCGGCGCAGCCACCGGTGGAGGAGGCGAAAGCCGTTCCGACGGAAGCGCGTACGAATTAGGGTAAACTGCGCGGCATTGCATCCCCGCGTGATTTTTTCCTACGGTACTCCCATGACTTTCGCCTCCCTTGGCCTGATCGAACCCTTGCTGCGCTCCCTCGAGACGCTCGGCTACCAGACCCCGACGCCGGTGCAGGCGCAAGCCATTCCGGCGGTGCTGGCCGGTCGCGACCTGATGGCAGCAGCCCAGACCGGCACCGGCAAAACCGCCGGTTTCGCCTTGCCGCTGCTGCAGTTGCTGGCCATGCAAGGGCCGAAAGTCAACGCCAACTCGGCGCGTGCGCTGATTCTGGTGCCGACCCGCGAGTTGGCCGAACAGGTCCACGAAGCCGTGCGCCAGTATGCGGAAAACCTGCCACTGCGCACTTATGCGGTGTACGGCGGTGTCAGCATCAACCCACAGATGATGAAGCTGCGCGGCGGCGTCGATGTGCTGGTGGCGACGCCCGGTCGCTTGATCGACCTGTTCCGTCAGAACGCGCTGAAACTGGATCAGCTGCAAACGCTGGTGCTGGATGAAGCCGATCGCATGCTCGATCTGGGCTTCTCCGAAGAACTGGCGAATATCTACCGCATGCTGCCGAAAAAGCGCCAGACCCTGTTGTTCTCCGCGACCTTCTCCGATGACATCCGCCTGCTTGCCGGGCAGATGCTCAACGATCCGCTGAGCGTCGAAGTCAGCCCGCGCAACGTCGCTGCCAACACGGTCAAGCAGTGGATCGTGACCGTGGACAAAAAGCGCAAGGCCGAACTGTTCGTGCACCTGATGCGCAAGAACAAGTGGAAGCAGGTGCTGGTGTTCGCCAAGACCCGCAACGGCGTCGATGCGCTGGTGGAAAAACTTCAGGGCCTCGGTGTGAATGCTGACGGCATCCATGGCGACAAACCGCAGGCAACCCGCCAGCGCGCACTGGACCGTTTCAAGCTCAGCGAAGTACAGATTCTGGTCGCGACCGACGTTGCCGCCCGTGGTCTGGACATCGAAGATCTGCCGCTGGTGGTCAACTTCGATCTGCCGATCGTCGCCGAGGATTACATTCACCGCATCGGCCGCACTGGCCGCGCGGGTGCTACCGGTGAGGCGATCTCGCTGGTGTGTGCCGATGAAGTGAACATGCTCTCGGCGATCGAGATGCTGACGCGGCAGACATTGAAGCGCCAGAACGAACCGGACTTCGAACCCGAGCACCGCGTGCCGGACACCGATGCCAGCGGTCAGGTGATCAAGAAGCCGAAGAAACCGAAGAAGCCGAAAGCGTCGGGTGGTGGCGGTGGAAAACGCAATCTGGGCAAGTGGGTCGACAGCGGCGAGACCTCGGCACCGGAGCCATCGATCAAGCCAGTGCGCAAAGTGCCGGTGTTCAATACCGGGCCGCGCAAGCGCAAGCCTTGAGATCAAAAATCAAAAGCCCCTCACCCTAACCCTCTCCCGAAACGTCGGACCGCCCGGAGGGAGAGGGGACTGATTGGGGGATGCTTGTGAGTTACGCCGACCTGATATATCAGTTGTGAATCCATAATCGACACGATCACTCAGGTCGATGCATGACGTCAGACACCTCGGTCGGCTCCCTCTCCCGGAGGGAGAGGGGGACTGATTGGGGGATGCTTGTGAGTTACGCCGACCTGATATATCAGTTGTGAATCCATAATCGACAAGATCGTTCAGGTCGATGCATGACGCCAGACACCTCGGTCGGCTCCCTCTCCCGGAGGGAGAGGGGACTGATTGGGGGATGCTTGTGAGTTACGCCGACCTGATATATCAGTTGTGAATCCATAATCGACAAGATTGTTCAGGTCGATGCATGACGCCAGACACCTCGGTCGGCTCCCTCTCCTTGGGGAGAGGGCTGGGGTGAGGGGCAGGGGCGACTCAGTTCCCGCGCCGTAACCATTCCAGAATGCCAATCCCCGCCGCGCGCCCGCTGGCAAAACACCCGGTGAGCAAATACCCTCCGGTCGGCGCTTCCCAATCAAGCATCTCGCCGGCACAAAACACCCCCGGCAACACCTTGAGCATCAATCGCTCATCCATCGCTTCGAACCGCACGCCACCGGCACTGCTGATCGCTTCGTCCAGCGGACGGGTTTTCACCAGGGTCAGCGGCAATGCCTTGATCGCTAGCGCCAAGCGCGCCGGATCGGCGAACGTTTCGGCATCGGTCAACTCGCGCAACAACGCCGCTTTGACTCCATCAATCCCCACCTGACTGTGCAGATGCTTGGCCATTGAGCGCGAGCCGCGTGGTTTGCTCAGCGCCGTGTGCAATTTATCCACAGGCCGGCCGGGCAGCAGGTCGATGTGGATAACCGCTGCGCCATAGCGATTGATCTCTTCGCGAATCGGCGCCGACAGGGCGTAGATCAGACTGCCTTCAATCCCGGTTGCGGTAATCACGCATTCGCCCAGACGCGGGATATCGTCGTTCAAGCCGATGGCGATGTTTTTCAGCGGCGCGCCGGCGAATTTGCTCACCATCAGCTCGCTCCAGGCTTGCACCTCGAAGCCGCAATTGCTTGGCTGCAACGGCGCCAAATCCACGCCGCGCTGCTCCAGCGGCAACATCCACGCGCCATCCGAGCCCAGCCGCGACCAACTGCCGCCGCCGAGGGCGAGGAGGGTGGCGTCGGGGTTTACGCTGATTTCGCCTTCCGCGCTGGCGATGCGCAGCGCGCCGTCGGCGTCCCAGCCGAGCCAGCGATGGCGGGTGTGGATAACCACGCCGCTGTCGCGCAGGCGTTTGAGCCAGGCGCGCAGCAGCGGGGCGGCTTTCATGTCGGTGGGGAATACGCGGCCGGAGCTGCCGATGAAGGTTTCGATGCCCAGTTCATGAATCCACTGGCATAGCGCATCGGCATCGAACGCGCGCAGCAGCGGGGCGATCTGCGCTGCGCGTTCGGCGTAGCGCGCGAGGAACGCCGGGTAGGCTTCGGAGTGGGTGATGTTCATGCCGCCGACCCCGGCCAGCAGGAATTTGCGCCCGACCGAGGGCATGCCGTCATAAAGGTCGACGCGGATTCCGGCCTGACTCAGCACTTCGGCGGCCATCAGGCCGGCGGGGCCACCGCCAATGATGGCGACGTGGGTGTTGGCGGGGACGGAACTCTGGGTCATGGGCATGCGCTGCGGTATGGCGGGACAAGGCGCGCATTCTAACAGCGCTGAACCCTATGGGAGACCCCATGTTGAAGACCCCATGTGGGAGCGAGCCTGCTCGCGAAGGCGGTGGGTCAGTTAATTGGATGTTGTGGGTGCTGACGCTTTCGCGAGCAGGCTCGCTCCCACAGGGACTGCGGTGTGTTTCGGGTGTGGTTAAAAAATAAACAGTGCGCTGTCCCCCATGCCCAGCATGGCCTGCAGTCCCTTTCGCGCAGGTTATCCACAGGCAGTTCCACAGCGATTGTGGGTAACGCAGCATGTTTCAGTGACAGCCGTGTGAATCCCAGACCCGTTGCGCGCTGTGATGAAGAATGCCGTGGCGGCGGGCGAGGGCGTGGCGGTCCTTGCTGTAGCCGCCGCCGATCACCCCGACCACCGGGATGTCGCGGCCCAGGCAATGGCGCATCACCCGTTCATCGCGCGCGGCTACACCCGCGTCGGTCAATTGCAGATAACCGAGGGCATCGTCCTTGTGCACATCGACGCCGGCGTCATAAAGCACCAGATCCGGTTGATACAGCGGCAACAGGTAGTTGAGCGTGTCATCGACGACGGTCAAATAATCGGCATCGCCCATACCCTTGGGCAGCGGAATGTCCCAGTCGCTTTCGGCTTTGCGTGCGGGAAAATTCTTCTCGCAGTGCAGGGAAACGGTAATCGCCTCTGGTGTGTCGTGCAGAATCCGCGCGGTGCCGTCGCCCTGATGCACGTCGCAATCGAAAATCAGCACGCGATTGACCCGGCCGCTCTGCAACAGGTACTGGCTGATGATCGCCAGGTCATTGAAGATGCAGAACCCGGCGGGGTAATCGTAATGGGCGTGATGGGTGCCGCCGGCCAGATGACAGGCCAGGCCATGCTCAAGGGCTTTCTCTGCCGCCAGGATCGAACCGCCCACCGCACGTACGGTGCGCCGCGCCAGCGCCTCGTTCCACGGCAGGCCGAGGCGCCGTTGGTCTTCGCGGGACAACTCGCCGCTCATGTAGCGTTCGATATAGCTGCGGTCATGGGCGAGGGCGAGGATGTCGTTTGGGCAGATCTGCGGGCGCAGCAGGTCGGCGTCGCGGGTCAGGCCGCTGTCGACCAGGTGATCGCGCAACAGACGAAACTTGTCCATGGGAAAGCGGTGATCCGCAGGAAACTCGGGGCTGTAGTCTTCGTGATAGATCAACGGCAAGGGCATGGCTTGTTTCGCGCAGAACCTGTGAAAGAGTGAACGATCCTACCAGCGATGTAGACTCAACGGCATGGAAATGGAGGGGACGATGGAGCCGATACTGGAGCTGCAAAGCGCGCGGTTGTTGATGCGGCAGTGGCAGGACGAGGATTTGCCGACATTCGCGGCGATGTGCGCCGATCCGCAGGTGATGCGCTATTTTCCGGCGCCGTTGACCCGGCTGGAAAGTGCCGCGCTGATCGGCCGCGTGCGCGGGCATTTTGCCGAGCACGGCTTCGGCCTGTGGGCGCTGGAGCGCAAGGACACGGGCCAGTTCATAGGTTTCACCGGGCTCGGCGTGGTCGGCTTCGATGCGCCGTTCACCCCGGCGGTGGAGATCGGCTGGCGTCTGGCCAAGGAGCATTGGGGCCTGGGCTACGCCAGTGAAGCGGCGTGGACCGCTCTGCGCGCCGGCTTCGACCGCTTGAAACTGGAGGAAATCGTCTCGTTCACCGCCGAGCAGAATGCTCAGTCGGAGAAGGTCATGCAGGCGATCGGCATGCACCACGATCCGCAGGACGATTTCGATCACCCAAAGCTTGCGCTCGATCACCCGTTGCGCCGACATGTCCTGTATCGCATCAGCCGCGAACAATGGCTGCAAACCTTGCATGAATAAGCCGACACGGACGTTTACAATGGCCGCCATCGTATTTGGCCCGTGCCAGAACCTGAATCGTCCGCCGCAGCCAAGACTGCGCGGCCATTGCTTTGTGTGAGGAGAGTCTGAATGAGCCAAGTGCTGGAAGATCTGGTCGATCTGCTGACCCTGGAGCCGATCGAAGAAAACCTGTTCCGTGGCCGCAGCCAGGATCTGGGGTTCCGCCAGTTGTTCGGCGGTCAGGTGCTCGGCCAGTCGCTGTCGGCGGCCAGTCAGACGGTGGAAGAAGCGCGCCACGTGCACTCGCTGCACGGTTATTTCCTGCGCCCGGGCGATGCCAAGTTGCCGGTGGTGTATTCGGTTGATCGCGTGCGTGATGGCGGCAGCTTCAGCACCCGCCGCGTCACGGCGATCCAGAAGGGCCACCCGATCTTCACTTGCAGCGCTTCGTTCCAGTACGACGAGCAAGGCTTCGAGCATCAGGGCCAGATGCCCGTGGTGGTCGGCCCGGAAAACCTGCCCTCGGAACTGGAATTGACCCAGCAGCGCGCGCACCTGATCCCCGAGCACATGCGCGAAAAGCTGCTGTGCCCGAAACCGATCGAAGTACGCCCGGTCACCGAAAAAGACCCGTACAACCCGCAACCGGCCGATCCGGTGAAGTACGTGTGGTTCCGCGCCGACGGCGCACTGGCCGACATTCCGGCGCTGCACAAATATCTGCTGGCCTACGCCTCGGACTTCGGCCTGCTGACCACGTCGATGTTGCCCCATGGCAAGTCGGTCTGGCAGAAAGACATGCAGGTGGCCAGCCTCGATCACGCGCTGTGGTTCCACAACGATCTACGCGCCGATGACTGGTTGCTCTACGCGATGGACAGCCCGTGGGCCGGCAATTCGCGCGGCTTTTCTCGTGGCAGCGTATTCAACCGCGCCGGGCAACTGCTCGCTTCGGTGACTCAGGAAGGCCTGATTCGCCATCGCAAGGACTGGGCATGAGCCTCACCGAGGTTCGTCATTGGGTGTTCGACATGGACGGCACGCTGACCGTGGCCGTGCATGATTTCGCGGCTATTCGCGTGGCGCTGGCGATTCCGCCGGAGGACGACATCCTCAGCCATCTCGCCGCATTGCCAGCGGATGAAGCAGCGGCCAAGCATGCGTGGTTGCTCGAACATGAACGCGATCTGGCGCTGGGCTCGACCCCGGCCACCGGCGCGGTGGAGCTGGTGCGTGACCTGCACGCACGCGGTTATCGCCTCGGCATTCTCACGCGCAATGCGCGGGAGCTGGCGCATGTCACGCTGGAGGCGATCGGGTTGGCCGACTGCTTTGCGGTCGAGGATGTGCTGGGGCGCGACGAAGCGCCGCCAAAGCCGCATCCCGGCGGTTTGCTGAAACTGGCCGAAGCCTGGCAAGTGCGAGCGAGTGACCTGGTGATGGTCGGCGATTACCGCTTTGATCTGGATTGCGGACGAGCGGCGGGGGCGCGGACGGTGTTGGTGAATCTGCCGGATAACCCGTGGCCGGAGTTGACCGATTGGCATGCGAAGGATTGTGTTGAGTTGCGGCGGATGCTGTCAGCCTGAAAACCAGGTTGTCTGATCGGACGCCTTCGCGAGCAGGCTCGCTCCCACAGGGGAATGCATTCCAAATGTGGCATTCATTCCAAATGTGGGAGCGAGCCTGCTCGCGAAGAGGCCGGTAGATTCACCAAACAACTCACTGATCAAACAAAGCCTTCTGCCCCTCCGCCGAAGTCAGCATGCCATCCCCGTCATGCCCGACCCCGGGCACTTCGATCAGCCGCTGATTGACCCCCTCAGGATGCCGGCGCAGCAGATAGCCGAAATACAGCTTGCCGCGCATCAAGCGGTAAGCCCCTTGGGCCTCCGCCGCGCAGCTCTTGTCCAAGGCCGGATGTTCCGGGTCGACATCCTGCTGGCCGATCAGATATATCACCTCGCGTTTGACGTAGCTGCTTTCAACCTGCAACGGCGTTTGCCCGCCTGCATACACCGGCATGTCCGCCAGTCCGTATTTCCAGCGATTGAAACCCGGGCATTGCCCGTGATCGAACGCCACCGGCCGCTGCTCGTTGAAGTACGCATAAGACGAAGGATTGGCCACCACATAGCGCAAGCGAATGCCGTTGGCCTTGAGCGCCGGCTGATCCTTTGCCAGCAAGGCGTAGCGCTGCACCACCTGACCACCGCCGGAGTGGCCGAAGATCACGATCTGCTTCACGTCCGGAAACTGTTTGCGGTCGCTGACCCGCGCAACGATTTCATCCAGCGCAGCATAGGAACTCAGCGGATTCGGCCCGGTGGACAAGCCGCCGCCCATCCACTCGTTGCCCTGCCAGCGCAGCACCGTCGGCGGCAAGGAATACAGGGTGACGTCGCTTTCATTGAGAAACTGCGGAGCGATCACCAGCGTGTGTGCGGTCTGCCCGGCGAGTTCGGCGGCGCTTTCCGCGCTTTTGCGATAGGTCTCGGCGTTGCGCAGGCGACCGTGAATGACGATCAGCACGCGCTCGATCTTCTCCGGCGCCGGGCCGATGCCCACCGCCATTTCCCCGGCCTTGAGTTGCAGGCGACCGGGGCTGATCGCATCGACGCCGGCCGCTTGCGCGGTGCCGGCGATGAACAGTAACGCCACAAGCCATTTATGCATTTACAGGGTTTTCGCCGCGAAGGTGTCGCACTGGCTTACCTGGCCTTGCGCGAATCCGGTTTTGAACCAGCGCACCCTTTGCGCCGACGTACCGTGGGTAAACGAGTCCGGCACCACGCGGCCCTGACCCTGTTGTTGCAGGCGATCATCACCGATGGCATTGGCGGCGTTCAAGGCTTCTTCGATGTCGCCGGGCTCCAGCCAGTTCAGGCGTTTCTGCGCGTTGTACGCCCAGACGCCAGCGAGGCAGTCGGCTTGCAGTTCCTGACGAACCAGCAGGCCGCCGTCGCCTTCCATTTGCCGACCTTGCTGGCGCGCTGTCTGCATCTTCGCCGAGACGCCGAGCAGCGTTTGCACATGGTGGCCGACTTCGTGCGCGATCACGTAGGCCTGAGCGAAATCCCCGGCGGCTTTGAAGCGCTGCGACATTTCCTGGAAGAAGGCCATGTCCAGATAAACCTTTTGGTCGGCCGGGCAATAGAACGGGCCGGTGGCCGAAGTGGCCATGCCGCACGCCGAGTTAACCCGGTTGCTGAACAGCACCAGCGTCGGGTCTTTGTATTGGCGTCCGGCCTGCTGGAAGATCGGACCCCAGGTGTCTTCGGTGTCGCCGAGGATCGAGCGGACGAACTCGGCCTGTTCATCATTGGCCGGTGGCGCCTGGCGGGTTTGCGAGGTGGGCGCCGGCTGCTCCATCTGCCCGGTCAGTTGGCCGAGAATCTGCAGCGGGTCCTGGCCGGTGAGCCAGCCGATGCCGACAATCAGCACGATGGCGGTCAGGCTCAGGCCCTTGCCGCCACCGAAGCGCATGCCGCCGCCACCGCCGGCATCATCACCCCGGGCGTCGACGACGTTGTCACTGCGTCGGCCTTTTTTCCATAGCATGTGGGAATCCTCTTTATTGCGGGTAATGAGTCAGGTGATGAGTGTTGCCGTTGTGTGAGTGTGGCGCCAGTCCGGTCGTCCGTCCATTCACGCGCGCCCGCATGGTGCGGGCCTGGTATTGACGGTCGAGAGGGCCGTGAATTCAATCCCGAGCGGAACTTCTTCCGCCGAATTCATGAACCGGCTGTTTCGACGGCAGTCTGTGATGTTGCAGACTTGCCGGGCGCGGAAGTGGCGGGAATCTTGCCTCTTGGTTCTGCTCAACGGCGGTTTCCCGGCGAAGAAAGTTGCAACCTGTGCGGTTGCTGAAAGCTCTGCCGACTATGATTGCCACACCGATTGCCGCCAGCGCGAACGCTCGCCCGGGTATTTTTCAGAGATTGCCAATGACCGTCAGCACCCCGCTCTCCGGTGTCAACCAGCCCTTCAAGGGGATCTTGCTGATTGTCGTGGCGACGTTCCTGTTTTCCAGTCATGACGCGCTGTCGAAATACCTCTCCGGTTTTTATCCGATCGTGATGGTGGTGTGGGCGCGCTATGTGGTGCACACCTTGTTGATGGCGGGGATTTTCCTGCCGCAGTCTGGCTTGCGTGTGCTGCGCACCAAAAAACCGTTATGGCAGCTAGCACGCGCACTGTGCCTGCTCGGCACCAGCCTGTTTTTCACCACGGCGCTGCTGTACATCCCGCTGGCGGAAGCCACCGCGGTCAACTTTCTTGCACCGGTATTGGTCACCGCGTTGTCGGTGCCGCTGCTCAAGGAACGGGTGACGCGCGGGCAATGGATCGCGGTGATCTGCGGTTTCATCGGCGTGCTGATCATCGTCCACCCGGGCGGCGAACTGTTCACTCCGGCGATCTTGCTGCCGTTCTGTTCGGCGCTGTTTTTCTGCTTCTACCAACTGCTGACGCGCAAGCTCGCCGAAGTGGACAGCCCGACCACCAGCAACTTCTTCGCTGGCCTGTGCAATACCCTGGTGATGAGCGCGCTGGTGCCGTTCTTCTGGCAAGTGCCGACGTTGACGCACGCCGCGCTGATGCTGGCGCTTGGCAGCTGCGGGATGACAGCGCATCTGTTTCTGACCCAGGCCTTCCGCCATGCAGCCCCGGCCTTGCTGGCGCCGTTCGGCTATTGCCAGATCGTCTTTGCCGGGTTGTTGGGCTGGCTGCTGTTCAATCACACGCCGAGCGGGTTGACGGTGATTGGTATTGCGGTGATCTGCTGCAGCGGATTGGCGGCGGCGTGGCAGCAGAGCCGGCGCTGAGGGGGAGCAAAGATCCCTTGTAGGAGCTGACGAGTGAAACGAGGCTGCGATCTTTTGATCTTAAACAGCAAGATCAAAAGATCGCAGCGTTCCGCAGCTCCTACAGGGGCGATGCAGGCAGGTTATTCGGTGACGGTCGGAATCTTGCGCGGTGCCATGAAGTACATCCACGTCAGTGCGAGGAAGTACATCGCCGGAATCAGCGTGAACAGCACCGTGTAGTTGTTGTTGGTAACGGTGAGGATGTGGCCGACGATTTGGGTCATGAACATCCCGCCGATCGCCGCGCACATGCCGCCGAAGCCGAACACCGTGCTCATCATGTGCTTGGGCGTGTAGTCCATTACCAGGCTCCAGATGTTCGCGGTCCAGGCCTGATGCGCGCCGATCGCCAGCGAGATCGCGGCGACGGCAACCCACAGATTCGCCGAGCCGGCAGCCATGACCACGCCGATGATGCAGCAGGCAAACAGCAACATCGACAGCAACCGCGCCTTGATCGAATTCATGCCGCGACCGATCAGGAACGAAGACAGAATCCCGCCGCCGACACTGCCGAAGTCAGCCGTGACGTAGATGATGATCAGCGGAATACCCATCTGCGTCACGTTGATGCCGAGGTTGTATTGCTGGTTGAGAAACGGCGGCAGCCAGTACAGATAGAACCAGAACACCGGCGCGGTCAGCGAGTAGGCGAGGGCGAAGGCCCAGGTGCCGCGCATGCGCAGGATCCTGCTGAACGGCAAGCGGGCCTGTTCCGGTTCGACTTCCTGCTGGATGTATTCGAGCTCCGACTGTTTCACCGTCGGGTGGTCTTCCGGATTGAAATACTTCAAGCCCCAGAACAGCAGCCAGATGCCGCCGAGCGCGGCCATGCACAGGAACGCCGCTTGCCAGCCCCACACATGCAGGACCAGTGGCAGCAGCATCGGCGTGAACATCGCGCCGACGTTGGTGCCGGCGTTGAAGATGCCGGTAGCCACTGCACGCTCGCCGGCCGGGAACCAAAGGCGCGTGGTTTTCACGCAGGCCGGGTAATTGGCCGCTTCGGTGAGGCCGAGGATGAAGCGGCAGACCATGAAGCCGACCGCCGAGGTCGCCAGGCCGTGGGCGCCGGTGGCCAGGCTCCAGAGCAGCACGGCGCAGAAGAAAACGCGCTTGACGCCGACGCGGTCGATCAGCCGTCCTTGCAGGACAAAGCCGATCGCATAGCCGACCTGGAACCAGAAGTTGATGTTGGCGTAGTCCATCGCCGTCCAGCTCATTTCCTTGGCGAGGATCGGCTGCATGACGCCGAGCGCGGCGCGGTCGATGTAGTTGAGGGTGGTGGCAAAAAACACCAGCGCCAGCATGCCCCAGCGGGTTTTGCCGACGGCCATGGCGCCGCGGATCTTGTCACCAATGCCACCCGTGGCAGTGCTCATGGCCGGAGCCATGCGGGAAGTCTGTGAAGGAATCATGTGTTCCACCCGTTTTTGGATTTGTTATTTGGTGTTCTTTACGGCCGAACACCTTGTCCGGTGGTTAGTGGCCGGACTCGATGTGCAACCGATGTTGGGCAGTGAACAAAAAATCGTCAATTCGCCAAATCGCCTTAGTGTTCGATAATCGCACGCAAAACTAACCGGGTAGTACACTTTAAATTGCTGCGCGCAGGGATGCAGCCAATAATTTCCCTCACTATAAAAAACCATTCCCTTGTAGGAGCTGCCGAAGGCTGCGATCTTTTGATCTTGATCTGAAAAGCAACATCAAAAGATCGCAGCCTTCGGCAGCTCCTACACAAAAGCGGCGCAGTCCGGGAGTTGAAACATGCAGCGTTCCATTGCCACCGTTTCCTTGAGCGGCACCCTGCCGGAAAAACTCGAAGCCATTGCCGCCGCCGGGTTCGACGGTGTGGAGATTTTCGAAAACGACCTCCTGTACTACGACGGCAGTCCCCGGGAAATTAGACAGATGTGCGCCGATCTCGGCATCGCCATCACCCTGTTTCAGCCCTTCCGTGATTTCGAAGGCTGCCGCCGCGATCGTCTGGCGCGCAACCTGGAGCGCGCCGAGCGCAAGTTCGACCTGATGCAGGAGCTCGGCACCGACCTGGTGCTGGTCTGCAGTAACGCTTCTGCCGACAGCCTCGGCGATCAACAGATTCTTGTCGATGATCTGCGACTGCTGGCCGAGCACGCCGGCGCCCGTGGCTTGCGTATCGGTTACGAAGCGCTGGCCTGGGGTCGTCACGTCAATACTTATCAACAGGTGTGGGACATCGTCCGTCAGGCTGATCACCCGAACCTCGGCGTGCTGCTCGACAGTTTCCACACGTTGTCGCTGAAGGGCGATCCCAGTGCGATCGCCGAGATTCCCGGCGACAAGATCTTCTTCGTGCAAATGGCCGACGCGCCGATTCTGCAAATGGATGTGCTGGAGTGGAGCCGGCATTTCCGCTGTTTCCCGGGGCAGGGCGAATTCGATCTGCCGGGTTTTCTCGCGCCGATCATCAAGAGCGGCTATAGCGGGCCGTTGTCGCTGGAGATTTTCAACGACGGATTCCGCGCCGCGCCGCCACGGGCCAATGCCGCCGACGGTTTGCGTTCGCTGCTGTATCTGGAAGAGAAAACCCGCCAGCGTCTCGAGCAGGAAGCGCCGCCGGTGGCCAACCGCGAAATTCTTTTCGAAACGCCGCAGGCCAGCGAATACAACGGCGTTGAGTTTCTCGAATTTGCCGTCGACGAAGCGCTGGGCGCGAAGCTCAGTCACTGGCTGCAACGTCTCGGCTTTGCCAAGGCCGGGCAGCATCGCTCGAAAAGTGTCAGCCTGCTGCGTCAGGGCGATATCAACCTGATCCTCAACTCCGAGCCGTATTCGTTTGCCCACAGCTTTTTCGAAGCCCACGGTCCGTCGCTATGCGCCACTGCGGTGCGAGTCAAGGACAGCGCCAGCGCGCTGGCCCGCGCGGTCGCTTATAAAGGGCAGCCTTATCGCGGCCTGGTCGGGCCGAATGAACTGGAGCTGGCGGCGGTGCGTGCACCGGACGGCAGCCTGATTTATCTGGTCGATGAGGACGCCGACGTTTACGGCACCGATTTCAATCTGTTGCCGGACGCGCAGACCGGCGGCGGTCTGAAGCGTATCGATCACATGGCCATGGCGCTGCCGGCCGACAGCCTCGACAGTTGGGTGCTGTTCTACAAGAGCCTGCTGGATTTCGAGGCCGACGACGAAGTGGTGCTGCCCGATCCGTACGGCCTGGTGAAGAGCCGCGCACTGCGCAGCCGCGACAGTTCGATCCGTTTGCCGCTGAACATCTCCGAGAATCGCAACACCGCGATCTCCCACGCGTTGTCGAGTTATCGCGGCTCCGGCGTGCATCACATCGCTTTCGATTGTGACGACATCTTCGCCCAGGTCAGTCGCGCCAAAGAGGCCGGCGTGCCGCTGCTGGACATCCCGCTGAACTACTACGACGATCTTGCGGCACGCTTCGATTTCGACGATGAATTTCTCAGCGAACTCGCCTATTACAACGTGCTTTACGACCGTGACGCTCAGGGCGGCGAGTTGTTTCACGTCTACACCGAGCCGTTCGAAGGGCGTTTCTTCTTCGAAATCATCCAGCGCAAGAACGGTTACGCCGGGTATGGCGCGGCGAACGTTGCAGTAAGGCTGGCGGCAATGGCCAAATCCCGCAGCGGCGCGGTGCGTCAGGCGAAGTTGTAGGGAATTCGTAAACGCGGGATTAAACACAGGCTGCGCGGCTTCCTTCACTGTCCCGCGCGGCCCATAATCGCCAGCTTGTGCAGTGATGGCCGTGAGCCCGCGATGACCATGAATTCAGAACTTTCCGCCGCTGCTGTCGAGTCCGACGCAGTGCCGCGCAAGAGTCGCAAGAACAACCCGGAAAAGACCCGCGAAAACATCCTCCAGGAGGCGATCGTCGAGTTCGTCCAGCAGGGTTTGTCCGGCGCCCGCGTCGACGCGATCGCCGAGCGCATCCACACCTCCAAGCGCATGATCTATTACTACTTCGGCAGTAAAGAGCAGTTGTACGTCGAGGTGCTGGAGAAGCTTTACGGCGATATTCGCAGCACGGAAAACCGCCTGCATCTGGACGAACTGCCGCCTGAACTGGCGATCCGTCGACTGGTGGAATTCACCTTCGATCACCACGACCGCAACGTCGATTTCGTGCGCATCGTCAGCATCGAAAATATCCACAACGCCGAGTACGTGAAGCGTTCCGATGCGATCAAGGCGCTGAACAATACGATCCTCGACACCTTGGGCGGGATTCTGCAACGGGGGGCGGACGAAGGTTTGTTCCGGCGTGGCATCGATGCGCTGGACGTGCACCTGCTGATCAGTTCGTTCTGCTTCTATCGCGTGTCGAACCGCCACACGCTGGGGGAAATCTTCCAGATCGACCTGCCGGACGAAACCATCAAGCAGCGTCACCGCGAGATGATCTGCGAATCGGTGTTGCGCTACTTGCAGGCCTGACCCGATCTGTCTGTGGGAGCGAGCCTGCTCGCGAAAGCGGTGTGTCAGTCGCCCTGTTCGTTGACTGAATCGACGCCTTCGCGAGCAGGCTCGCTCCCACAGGGGCGGCTTTGATGTTCAACCATCCATGCACTGAAAATGCTCAAGCATGCGCTGCGCATCCGGCACCACGCCGCTGAACAATTCGAACGCCTTCACCGCCTGAAACACCGCCATGTTGCCGCCATCCAGCGTGCGGCAACCCAGAGCCCGGGCGTCGCGCAGCAGTTCGGTTTCCAGCGGGAAATACACAATCTCTGCGACCCACATTGCCTTGCGCAGCAACCCGGCCGGCACCGGTGTACCTGGCAGCTTGGCCATGCCCATCGGCGTGGTGTTGACCAGGCCGTCGGCCTGCGCCAGCGCCGAGGGCAAATCCCGTCCGGCCTGCGCGCGACCGGCGCCAAAATGTTGATTGAGATTGTTTGCCAGGCTCTCGGCACGCTCGCGATCGACATCAAAAATCGTCAATTGCCGTACGCCTTCACTGAGCAGCGCATGGGCCACCGCCGCGCCTGCCCCACCAGCGCCCATCTGGACTACTCGTTCGCGGGCAGCGTCCGTCAGACCCCGGCGGAAACCCTCGGCGAAACCGAGGCAATCGGTGTTGTGGCCGACACGCTTGCCGTCCTTCAGCACCACAGTGTTCACTGCACCGATACCGCGGGCTTCCGGCGACAATTCGTCGAGCAGCGGGATGATTGCCTGCTTGCACGGAAACGTGATGTTCAGCCCGGTGTAATGCATCCGCTCGGCCGCTTGCAGCAGGTCGGGCAGAGCTGCGCTGTCGAGGCGCAACTGATCGAGGTCGATGAGCTGGTACAGATAACGCAAGCCCTGCGCATCACCTTCGTGCTCATGCAGTGCCGGCGTGCGCGAAGCCTGAATCCCGGCGCCGATCAGCCCGGCGAGTATCACTCTGGAACGTGACATGGCCTTCACCCCCGCAACCGCTGACTGAAATGTTCCAGCGCCAAGCGATAACCATGGCTGCCGAACCCGCACATCACCGCCGTGGCAATGCCCGAAACAAACGAATGATGACGGAACGGCTCACGGGCATGGACGTTGGACAGATGCACTTCAATCACTGGCAGCTCGCTGGCGACCAAGGCATCGCGAATCGCTACCGACGTATGTGTCCACGCCGCCGGGTTGATCACGATCCCGGCGCAACGACCGCGCGCCGCGTGAATCCAGTCGAGCAGCTCGCCTTCATGATTGGTCTGGCGAAACTCTACGGTCAGGCCAAACTCGTCAGCCGCGCGACCACACAGCGCGGAAATGTCCGCCAGGGTTTCATGACCATAAGTCGCCGGCTCTCGGGTGCCGAGCAGGTTCAGGTTCGGGCCGTTGAGCACCAGAACGATAGGGGACATTGGGGTAACTCCACTTATTGTTTTTGGCATGGGCCGATAGGTTTCAGCCTGTGGAGATAAAATGTACTAGATGGTTACATCGGTCAATTGAACAGAAATGCCACGGGCGTTTTATGTTCGGTGATCGCACAGATCAAAAGATCGTAGCCTTCGGCAGCGCCTACATGTGGAACGCGGTTATCTGTAGGAGCTGCCGAAGGCTGCGATCTTTTTGAGCACCCACAAAAAAGCCGTCAATCACGACGGCTTTTCCGTATCCGCTACCCGCAATCAACGCCGGGTCAGCAGCACACCGGATTCCATGTGATGGGTCCACGGGAATTGGTCGAACAATGCGCACTTGGTAATGCGGTGGGTGTCATGCAACTGGGCGATGTTGGCGGCCAGGGTCTCCGGGTTGCAGGAGATGTAGAGGATGTTGTCGAAACGCCGGGTCAGTTCGCAGGTGTCCGGGTCCATGCCGGCGCGCGGTGGGTCGACGAAGACGCTGCCGAATTCATAGCTCTTCAGATCGATGCCGTGCAGGCGGCGGAACGGGCGCACTTCGTTGAGCGCTTCGGTCAGTTCCTCGGCGGACAAACGCACCAGGGTGACGTTATCCACAGCGTTTTCGCTGAGGTTGCTCAGGGCCGCGTTGACCGAAGTCTTGCTGATTTCGGTAGCGAGCACTTTGCGCACGCGGGTGGCCAGCGGCAGGGTGAAGTTGCCGTTGCCGCAGTACAGCTCCAGCAGATCGTCGCGGCGATCGCCGAGCGCTTCGTATGCCCAATTGAGCATCTTCTGGTTCACCGTGCCGTTGGGCTGGGTGAACGCGCCTTCGGGCTGGCGATAGCTGAAGGTGCGACCGCCGACTTCGAGTTTCTCGACGACATAGTCCTGGCCGAGTACTTCACGTTTGCCTTTGGAGCGGCCGATGATGCTCACACCTAGATCGGCTGACAACTGAGTCGCCGCCGCGTGCCAGTGCTCATCCAGCGGACGGTGATAGCACAGGGTGATCATCGCGTCGCCGGCCAGCGTGGTCAGGAATTCGACCTGGAACAGCTTGTGGCTCAGCGCCGAACTGGCCTGCCACGCAGCCTTCAACTGCGGCATCAACCGGTTGATGCGCAGACTGGCAATCGGGAATTCTTCGATAAGGATCGGCGTACGTTTGTCATCCTGAGAGAACATCGCGTAATGCCGTTCGCCGCCCTCGCGCCAGAGGCGGAATTCGGCGCGCAGGCGGAAGTTCTGCAGCGGCGAATCAAACACCGTCGGTGCGGGTGCATCGAACGGCGCCAGCAGCTCACGCAAGCGCGTGACCTTGGCGTCGAGTTGTTCGGAGTAGGCTTGGGAATCGAAAGTCATGCGTTGAACCAACCCAACTTGATCACAAACAGAATCGACAGGATCACCAGTGCCGGGTTCAGCTCGCGGGCGCGGCCGGACAGCAGCTTGATGGCGGTCCAGGCGATGAAGCCGAAGGCGATGCCGTTGGCGATCGAATAGGTGAACGGCATGGCCAGCGCGGTGACCACGACCGGCGCGGCGACGGTGATGTCATCCCAGTCTATTTCCGCAAGGCCGGAAGTCATCAACACGGCGACGAACAGCAGCGCTGGCGCAGTGGCGAAGGCCGGAACGCTGGCCGCCAGTGGCGAGAAGAACAGCGCCAGCAGGAACAGGATCGCCACGACGATGGCGGTCAGGCCGGTGCGGCCACCGGCACTGACGCCGGCCGCGGATTCGATGTAACTGGTGGTGGTCGAAGTGCCCAGCAGCGAACCGGCCATGGCCGCCGTACTGTCGGCGATCAGCGCGCGGCCCATTTTCGGCATGTGGCCGTCCTTGCCCATCAGGCCGGCGCGCTTGGCAACGCCGATCAGGGTCCCGGAGTTGTCGAACAGGTCGACGAACAGGAAGGCGAAAATCACGCTGACCAGACCGATGTCCAGTGCACCTTTGATGTCCAGTTGCAGGAAGGTCGGCGCCAGCGACGGCGGCATCGACAGGATGCCGCCGAACTTGGTGACGTTCAGCGCGATCGAGGCGATGGTCACCGCGAGGATGCCGATCAGCACCGCGCCGCGCACTTTCAATGCTTCAAGGGCGACGATCACGGCGAAACCGACGGTGGCGAGAATCGGCGCCGGCTTGGTCAGATCGCCGAGGCCGACCATGGTTGCCGGGTTGCTGACCACGATGCCGGCATTGTGCAGGGCGATGAGTGCCAGGAACAGGCCGATACCGGCGGCGATCGCCGAGCGCAGTGGCAGCGGGATGGCGTTGATGATCCATTCACGGATGCGGAAGATCGACAGCAGAAAGAACAGCACGGCGGAAATGAACACCGCACCCAGCGCCACCTGCCAAGTGTGGCCCATGTGCAGAACCACGGTGTAGGTAAAGAAGGCATTCAGGCCCATGCCCGGAGCGAGGGCGATCGGGTAGTTGGCAATCAGGCCCATCACGGTCGAGCCGATGGCGGCCGCCAGACAGGTGGCGACGAAGATCGCGCCCTTGTCCATGCCGGTCTCGCCGAGGATGCTCGGGTTGACGAACAGAATGTAAGCCATGGCCAGGAAAGTCGTGACGCCCGCGAGAATTTCGGTGCGCACGTTGGTGTTGTGTGCCTTGAGTTGAAACAGCCTTTCCAGCATGTCTGCTCCCCGTGGCGCGCGTGGCGCCGTGAATGTATCGACCTCAACAGCAAAGCACAGACCGTCGCAAGCGCCTGGAAAATTGTCGTGGGCCGGAAAAAGCCGCGCATCATACCAGCCGCGTGAGGAATTTGGCGGATGTTGGTGTCGATCGTCGGCGAAGTTTTGCGCAGCCGACAACTGCGCCATACTGCGCGCTGATTTTTTGGAGTGGGCAGGCATGGGCAACGGCGGGATCAGGATTTTCGGATGGATTGCAGCACTGCTGACGGCAGTCCCGGTGTTCGCGGCATCGGCACCGCCGTTGAGCGAGGTGAAGGTGATCAAAGTGCAGTCACCGTCCTGCGGTCTGGAAGATATTGCCGATAACCAGCCGCAGACCCAGTGCAATCACAGCGGGCCGAACATCAAGGTCTACGTGCTGGAAGTCGGCTATGGCCAGAACCAGCCGCACGTGACTCTGGATGGCTTCGAGGTCAACGGCACTCGAGGCCCGGTGTGTGCCTTCGATAATGGCAACCTCACTGAATGCACGCCTGGCAGCAAAACCGTCGGTTCTCTCTATACCTTCGATCTGGCCGGCAAACAGGAAGGCACCTTCAGCTTCAGCAACACCTCGATCAACGCTCCGCGCAACACGCTCTCGACTCAGCTTTACATCAAGTAACGGCTGACTTCGAACAGGGTGGGACAAAGCTGACTACGCTTTACTGACTACCCAGCGGAAAGCGCCCATGACTTCCAGAGCCCTGATTGCCCTCGCCGAGGGCATCGACGATTTGCAAACCGTGACCCTGATCGACGTGCTGCGCCGCGCCGGCATCGAAGTGGTTGCCGCCAGTATTGAAGGCCGGCGCATGCTGACCTGCGCGCGCGGCACCCGCCTCACCGCCGACGGCATGCTGGTCGATGTGCTCGCGCAGAGCTTCGACCTGATTGTCCTGCCGGGCGGCGCCGTCGGTTCGCAACATCTGGCGGCGCATCAGCCCTTACAGCAATTGCTCAAGGACCAAGCCAGCGCCGGCCGACTGTTCGCCGCCATCGGCGAAGCCCCGGCCGTCGCGCTGCAAGCGTCAGGCGTGCTGCGCCAGCGACGCATGACGTGCCTGCCCGGCGCCAGTCATCAGCTGTCGGGCTGTACGTTTGTTGATCAACCGGTGGTGGTCGACGGCAACTGCATCACCGCCCAAGGCTCGAGCGCGGCGCTGGAATTTGCCTTGACCCTGGTCGAGCAGCTCAGTGGCAAGGCGTTGCGGGCGAGGGTGGCGGGGGAGTTGATGGCCTGAAGGGTCAGCCGTGGGCTGCAAGGGGTTCTATCATTGGTTGCTCACGGTGCTCCGCTTGCCAAAGGTCGTAGTCGGTTTGAACACCTAGCCACACGCGCGCCTTGCCAATCCCTGCACGCTCAAGTCGTACTGCCAGATCCGGGCTGATTGGCGCGTGTCCGTGCAGTACGCGCGAAAGGTGCGGGCGTGCAAAGCCAAGGTGCCGGGCCAATTCGCTCA
This sequence comes from Pseudomonas moraviensis subsp. stanleyae, assembly GCF_036283065.1. GTDB lineage: Bacteria > Pseudomonadota > Gammaproteobacteria > Pseudomonadales > Pseudomonadaceae > Aquipseudomonas > Aquipseudomonas stanleyae. The sequence continues at coordinate 122,427 of NZ_JAADJI010000010.1, read as the reverse complement.
CGCTGATGCCAAGCTCGGGCAAGACATCCAGCAGCAGGGTTTCACCGGGGTGTGGCGGGTTGTGCATGGGCATGAGCCTGCCTCCTGTCAGTGGTAGTCCAGATAATCGACCAATTCGATATCCGAACCGACAAAACGAAAGATCACTCGCCAGTTGCCTGAAACGCTGAGCGACCAATATTCGCTCAGCTCACCTTTCAAAGGATGCAGGCGCCAGCCGGGCAAGTCCAAGTCCCCGGGAAGCGTCGCTCGATCCATGAACTGCAACATGCGCGACAGCCGTTTTGCATGGTCGGCACGAATTCCACGAGTCGTACCTGTTTCATAGAAGCCACGAAGGCCTTTGTGCTGAAAGGATTTGATCATGGCGGCGAGTGTAAGGCGATACATTACACCCAGTGCGGTAACTATGTACCGCACGTTGTCGCTTGATATGTGCCTGGCAGGTGAGTTTTTCCAGAAAACTCAGACCTTCTCCTCCACCGGCACATGCATCCGGTCCCGGTTCGCCAATGTCGGGAACAGCTTGATCCACGTCCCGGTCACCACCAGCGTGCCGATTCCGCCCATGACCACCGCCGGCACGGTGCCGAACCAGTGGGCGGTGAGGCCGGATTCGAATTCGCCCAGTTGGTTAGAAGCGCCGATGAACAGGCCGTTGACCGCGCTGACCCGGCCGCGCATTTCGTCCGGGGTTTCCAGTTGTACGAACGAGGCGCGGATGACCATGCTGATCATGTCCGCTGCGCCGAGCACCACCAGCACCGCCAGCGAGAACCAGAACGAGGTCGACAGGCCGAAGGCGATGGTGGCGACGCCGAAGATGCCGACGGCGGTGAACATCACCCGACCGACATTGCGTTCCACGGCAAATCGCGCGAGGAACAATGACATCAGCAACGCGCCCACTGCCGGCGCCGAGCGCAGCAGGCCAAGGCCCCACGGGCCAGTCAGCAGAATGTCCTTGGCGAATACCGGCAGCAACGCCGTGGCGCCGCCGAGCAGCACGGCAAACAGGTCCAGCGAGATCGCGCCGAGGATGTCCGGGCGGCTGCGGATGAAACGGATTCCCGCCAGCAACGAATCCAGCGTGGCTTTGCCTTTGTTCAGCGGCGTCTGGCGTGCCGGCAGATTGAGCATCAGCGTGCAGGCGATCACATACAGAAGTACGGTCGGGCCGTAAACCCAGACGCTGCCAAATGCATAGAGCAAGCCGCCGAGAGCCGGGGCGACGATGGTTGCTGACTGTTGCGCCGATTGCGCGGCGGCAACCGCACGGGGGAAAAGCGCACTGGGGACGATGCTCGGCAGCAGCGCCTGAGTCGTTGGCATCTCGAACGAGCGCGCAGCGCCCAGGAGAAAGGCGAGGATGAAAATCATCTCGCGAGTGACATTGTCGCTGGCACTGCCGATGGCCAGCGCCAAGGCAATCAGTGCCTGCAACGACTGGCACAGCGCGGCGACCTTGCGCCGGTCATAGCGATCAGCGACGTGCCCGGTGTGCAGCATGAACAGCACCCGCGGGGCAAACTCGACCAGACCGACCAGACCCAGATCCAGCACGTTGCCGGTCAGTTGATAGAGATTCCAGCCAATCGCCACGGTGAGCATCTGGAAACCACTGGCGGTGAAAATCCGCGCCAGCCAAAAGGCCATGAACGGACGATGGTGACGTAACAGCAGGGGCTCTTGAGTGGGCATCTGAAGGCAGGTCTTGGACGAGTGAACGGCGAGATTATCACCAGTCTGTAACAGGAAGTTGCTACGAGAGGAAAATCGTCTGGCCAGGCAACGGTTATTTGCGCAGCAACGATCAAGCGCAGCGGCTGTCAGAGTTCTTGAGCAATGAGACAACTTGTCACGCGGCAAACCACCACGCGGTTCATTAGCAAAAATGGGACTACTCTTTCAACGTTGCTTGATCCAGATCAAGACCCCGCCCGGTACTGATCTGACGGCCAGTTGGCCAGACTCCCTGCGTTGCGATGGTTGTAAAAAAAGAACGAATCCGAATTCGCCGCACTCCATATCCGTGGGGGCAGTGGTGCAGGCCTCCGGGTCCGCTACCCGTACTACCTGACAGAGGAAGCCATATGTTCGGTTTAGAGGCTCTCGATCTCGCCCGAATTCAGTTCGCGTTCACCATCTCGTTCCACATCCTGTTCCCGGCCATCACCATTGGCCTGGCGAGTTACCTGGCGGTGCTCGAAGGCCTGTGGCTGAAAACCCGCAACGATACCTACCGTGACCTCTACCATTTCTGGTCGAAGATCTTCGCCGTCAACTTCGGTATGGGCGTGGTTTCCGGTCTGGTCATGGCCTATCAGTTCGGCACCAACTGGAGTCGATTCTCTGATTTCGCCGGTGCCGTCACCGGGCCGTTGCTGACCTATGAAGTGCTCACAGCGTTCTTTCTCGAGGCCGGTTTCCTTGGCGTGATGCTGTTTGGCTGGAACAAGGTCGGACGCGGTCTGCACTTCTTTTCGACGGTGATGGTGGCAGTCGGCACGCTGATTTCGACCTTCTGGATTCTCGCCTCCAACAGCTGGATGCAGACCCCGCAGGGCTTTGAAATCGTCAACGGTCAGGTGATTCCGACCGATTGGCTGGCGATTGTCTTCAACCCGTCATTCCCTTATCGCCTGATGCACATGGCCACCGCCGCGTTCGTCGCGACGGCATTCTTCGTGGGCTCTTCGGCAGCCTGGCATTTGCTGCGCGGCAGGGACAACCCGGCGATCCGCACCATGCTGTCAATGGCGATGTGGATGGCGCTGATCGTCGCGCCGATCCAGGCAGTGATCGGCGACTTCCACGGTCTCAACACGCTCAAGCATCAGCCGGCAAAAATCGCTGCGATCGAAGGCCACTGGGAAAACCATGGTGACGAAGCGACGCCGCTGATCCTGTTCGGCTGGCCGGACATGAAAGAAGAGCGCACCAAATTTGCCGTGGAGATTCCGTATCTCGGCAGCCTGATCCTCACGCACTCGCTGGACAAGCAAGTGCCGGCACTGAAGGAATTCCCGCCGGAAGACCGGCCGAATTCGACCATCGTGTTCTGGTCGTTCCGCATCATGGTCGGCCTCGGTTTCCTGATGATCTTCACCGGTCTGTGGAGTCTGTGGCTGCGCAAGCGTGACTCGCTGTACACCTCGCGGCCGTTCCTGCATCTGGCACTGTGGATGGGGCCGTCCGGCCTGATCGCGATTCTTGCCGGCTGGTTCACCACGGAAATCGGCCGTCAGCCATGGGTCGTGTACGGCTTGATGCGCACTGCAGACGCTTCGTCCAACCACAGTTTCATGCAAATGAGCATCACCCTGGTCATGTTCGTCGTGATCTATTTCGCGCTGTTCGGCGCAGGTCTCGGCTACATGATGCGTCTGGTGCGCAAAGGGCCGAAGATCAGCGAAGGCAGCGAAACGCCGGACGGTGGTCCAGGCAAGAAACGCACCCCGGCGCGTCCGTTGTCCGCAGCCGACGATCCGGCCGAGGGCGAGCACGAAGACAACACTCGCTTGACCAAGGAGATTTGACTCATGGGTATTGATCTTCCGCTGATCTGGGCCGTGATCATCATCTTCGGCATCATGATGTACGTGGTCATGGACGGTTTCGATCTGGGCATCGGCATCCTTTTTCCGTTCGTGCCCGGCAAGACCGACCGCGACGTGATGATGAACACGGTTGCGCCAGTCTGGGACGGCAACGAAACCTGGTTGGTGCTGGGTGGCGCAGCGTTGTTCGGTGCGTTTCCTCTGGCGTATTCGGTGGTTTTGTCGGCGCTGTACCTGCCGCTGATTTTCATGCTGATGGGCCTGATCTTTCGTGGCGTGGCTTTCGAGTTCCGCTTCAAGGCCAAGGATGAAAAACGTCACCTGTGGGACAAGGCCTTCATTGGTGGTTCGATCGCCGCGACGTTCTTTCAGGGCGTGGCGCTGGGCGCGTTCATCGATGGTTTGCCGGTGGTCAACCGCCAGTTCGCCGGTGGTTCTCTGGACTGGCTGACGCCGTTCACGCTGTTCTGCGGCGCGGCGCTGGTGGTGGCCTATGCCTTGCTCGGCTGTACCTGGCTGATCATGAAGACCGAAGGCAAGTTGCAGGAACAGATGCATGATCTGGCGCGGCCGCTGGCGTTTGTGCTGTTGGCGGTGATCGGCATTGTCAGTATCTGGACGCCGTTGTCCCACCCGGAAATTGCCTCGCGCTGGTTCAGCATGCCCAATCTGTTGTGGTTCATGCCGGTGCCGATTCTGGTGCTGGTCACCTTGTATGGCTTGATCCGTGCGGTGGCACGCAATGCCAACTACACGCCGTTCCTGCTGACCCTGGTGCTGATCTTCCTCGGCTACAGCGGCCTGGGCATCAGCCTGTGGCCGAACATCGTGCCGCCGTCGATCTCGATCTGGGACGCCGCCGCGCCGCCGCAAAGTCAAGGCTTCATGCTGGTGGGCACACTGTTCATCATCCCGTTCATCCTGGGCTACACCTTCTGGAGCTACTACGTGTTCCGCGGCAAGGTCACCCATGAAGATGGTTACCACTAAGCGAAACCCTGTGGGAGCGGGCTTGCCCGCGATGGCGTCGCCAGCGGCGCCATCAATTTTGAAGAGGTTTGAAAAAATGACCGGCAAACATTCCCTGCACGACATTGAAGAAGCCGAAAAAAAACCGCTGTGGCAGCGGCTCGGCTGGTTGGCCTTGATCTGGGTCGGCAGTGTCGGCGTGTTGTTCATCGCCGCCAGCCTGATGCGCATGTTCATGAATGCCGCAGGTTTGACCACCCACTGAAACATCCCGCCCCGGCGCCTTCGGGTACGGGTTGCAACCCTCCTCACGGAGGGTTTTTTTCCCCGGAATTTATTTGCGCGCCTTGAGGATGACGAATTTCGGCGTGGCCGCCACTTGCTCGACACCGCGGAACAGGCGCGCCAGTTTGCTGTGATAGCCCAGGTGGCGGTTGCCGACGATGTAGAGCGCACCGCCGACCACCAGTGCCTCGCGCGCCTGCTGGAACATGCGCCAGGCGAGGAAATCGCCGACTACCTGCTGCTGATGGAACGGTGGATTGCACAGCACTACGTCCAGCGACTGCGGCGCCTGCCCGGCCAGACCATCGCCAGCGCGCACGATGACTTCGCGATCGGCCAATGCCGCGCGCCAGTTCTCGGCCGCCGATTGCACCGCCATGAACGATTCATCGACCAGCGTGTAATGCGCATCCGGGTTTTGCAACGCGTTGGCAATTGCCAGCACACCGTTGCCACAACCGAGATCGGCAACTCGGGCGCTGCCAAGGTTTTTCGGCAGATGCGGCAGAAAAGCGCGAGTGCCGATGTCGAGACCTTCGCGGCAGAATACGTTGGCGTGGTTGAGCAGCTCGATCGCCGGTTCGTCGAGGCGATAACGAGTCGGGTAGGGCGATGTCGCGGGCACTTTGCTTTCAGGCGTAGCGATCAGCAGTCGGGCTTTCTTGACGGCCAGCGACGCCTGCACAGGGCCGATATAGCGTTCGAGCAGATCACCGGCAGCGCGCGGCAGATGCTTGACCATGGCGGCGGCGATCACCTGGGCGCCGGGAGCAAGTTGCCCTTGCAGGCGGATCAACTGCTCCTCCAGTAGCGCCAGCGTCTTGGGAACGCGGATCAGCACTCGATCAAAGGGCCCGACCAAGGGCTCACTGGCCGGAATCGGACGGATTGCATCGAACGCCTGGCCGTTGCGCAGCAGGTTTTTTTCCAGCCCGACGAAAGCCAGGAACGAGTCGCCGCTGCTGCTGACTTCGACCTTGCCCAGCAGACTGATCGCCAAGGCACCAAAGCTGTCATTGAGCACCAGCACGCGGGTGCTGCTCGCCAGTTGTTCGCTGGCGAGATGATTGAGCAGGTATTCGTCTGCCGCGTCGAATGCTTGCAGCGGTTCATTCTGCTGTTCAGGCTGGCGGATCAGGTCGAGTTGGGCGAAAGGCGTTTCGAGCAAAGGCATGGGGCGGGGACTCAGGATATTCGGCAGATATCCCGTGGCCTGCTTGTCGTGCGACGGGATCCGACCGAGTGGACTGCGATGCAAGCGGTATGCGTCATCACTCGGAAAGGCCTGAATGGTACGTTTTTTTGCGCGCAAATACTTGCAGGATTACCGCGCGATAACGTTCAGCTGTCAGATGATTCCGGCCCGGGCGGCCGCAATCACCGCGGAAATCTTGTTGCAGACGTTGAATTTTTCGATGACGTTTTGCACGTGATAGTTAACGGTGCGTTCGCTCAGGCTGAGGATTCGCGAAATATCGTGAGCGGTCTTGCCCATGGCGGACAGTTTCATGATTTCCAGCTCCCGGGACGATAGCCTGGGCCTGCTGGGCTTGGTCTGTATGGGAACGGCGCGCGCATACAATTCGCTGAAGTGTCGGTTGGCGAAGAACAGATAACCGTAATGCTCATAAAGTTCGAGCGGGCTGATCGGGCAGTGGGTCCGGGCCAGGCTGATGATGCTGCACAAACCGCTGGCTTCGTCATGAAACGCTTGCGACCAGCCATGCTGCAGTCCGTTGTTTTTCAACGCCTGCCACAACTCGGGCGCATCAGTGAAAACTCTTTCTTCCCAGACGATTGGCAATATAGAATGATTGCAATGCGCTATTACCGGATCGATATTCCGGTAGTTCTCGTTGTTGTACTGAACGTTCCATTCTTTCGGGTAGTTATTGATTTGCAATGCGTTCAGATGAACTTCGCGATTGGGTGAGGTGACCGCGATGGCGCAAAAGTTAAATCCCAGGTTTTCGGCGAATCTCAGCAATATCGGATAAGCCGCCTCTATTCCCTTGGCGAATGTCAGTTGTTTGAGTTGTGATTCCTTCCACGTTTCCATGAGCTTTTGCCTCTATATCCTGATAGCGGGGCGCCTGATGGATCCAAAAGATCCGGCACGAGTCGAAGTGTAGGATCTTTCCTGCGAATCGCCTTACATTATTTCGAGATTGATACTTGGGGGTTTTTCATAAAGCGTTCTTAGCAATACAAGCCGTTATATTTTGATTGCCATCTTAAGTTATTACTCTAAATCCAACCTTGACAACATATCGAATGCACAACGTAGATTCCGTTAATACCATTACCAATCACGAGTGTTTGGCAACACGATTTTGCGGGACACTGTCGGCAATCGTTTCAAGGAGTGCCTCATGACTGCCAGTGCCGAGAAGTACACCACCCAGACCTTGCTCGATGTGCAACCGTTGACGCCGAACCTGTTTACGCTGCGCACCAGCCGCGATCCCGGCTTTCGCTTCCGTGCCGGCCAGTTCGCCCGTCTGGGCGTGACCAAGGCCGATGGCAGCACGGTGTGGCGCGCTTATTCGATGGTGTCATCGCCGTTCGACGAGTTTCTCGAGTTCTTTTCCATTGTCGTGCCGGGCGGCGAATTCACCAGTGAGCTGAGCCGTCTCCAGGTCGGCGACAGCTTGATGGTAGAGCGCCAGGCGTTCGGCTATCTGACGCTGGATCGCTTTGTCGATGGCCGAGACCTGTGGTTATTGTCTACCGGCACCGGGGTGGCGCCGTTTCTGTCGATTCTGCAGGACTTCGAGGTCTGGGAGAGATTCGAGCGCATCATTCTGGTTTACAGCGTGCGCGAAGCGCGGGAGCTGGCTTATCAGCAGTTGATCGCCGGGTTGGCGCAACGTGACTATCTGAGCGAACACGTCCACAAGCTGCAATTCATTCCGACGGTGACCCGCGAAGCACATTCCGGCGCGTTGCAGGGCCGGATTACCACGCTGATCGAAAATGGCGAACTGGAGCGAGCGGCGGGCGTTGCGCTCTCGCCTGAGCATTCGCGGGTGATGCTGTGCGGCAATCCGCAGATGATCGATGACACCCGCGCATTGCTCAAGCAGCGCGACATGCGCCTGAGCCTGACGCGCAAGCCGGGGCAGGTTGCGGTAGAGAATTACTGGTAACGAAAACGGCACCCCGCGGGTGCCGTTTCAAGGAGTACCGATGCCTCAGGGCCGCTCGTTCTGCGCCTTGAGCAGGTCGCGAATTTCGCCCAGCAGTTGCTCTTCCTTGCTCGGGATCGGCGGCGCGGTTGGGGCCACGGCTTCTTCGCGCTTGAGGCGATTGATGGCCTTGACGCCCATGAAGATGGCGAACGCGACGATCACGAAATCAAGCACCGTCTGCAGGAATTTGCCGTAAGCCAGCACCACAGCGGGCGCATCGCCCTGGGCGGCCTTGAGTGTGACGGCCAGATCACTGAAGTCCACCCCACCGATCAACAGGCCAATCGGCGGCATGATTACGTCGCCGACAAACGACGAAACGATCTTGCCGAACGCCGCGCCAATGATGATACCGACGGCCATATCGACCACATTGCCTTTGACCGCGAAGGCCTTGAACTCGCTAAGCACGCCCATAGTTATTTCCTTGTTACAGATGAGTTTGGTGGTGGCAGTGTAAATCAGCAAAACGCCTCCTGCGCGTAACACCTTCTTACAATGCCCGTTTTTATCGACACATCAATTGACGATTAGTTTGCAAAATGCCAGCAATCGCGCGCGAAATACGCGCTAACGCGCTGATTGCACAGCCAATTTCTTCAATCATGGTGTTACGTTCTTTCTATTTATGTTCCGCGGCACAGGCCTCTAGCCTTGGTGTGGCGCACCTGGATGCGCCCAATAAAACCAGAGGAACCTGATATGACATCCACTCCTGGACTGGGGGCTTTTCCCCATCGCCGCACCTTCGGTGTATTGACCGCCAGCCTGCTGACCTTTTCGGTCAACGCCGCTCCGCTGACCCGCGATAACGGCGCTGCGGTCGGTGACAATCAGAACTCGCAGACTGCCGGCGCCAACGGCCCGGTGCTACTGCAGGATGTGCAGTTGATCCAGAAGCTGCAGCGCTTCGATCGTGAACGCATCCCCGAGCGCGTGGTGCATGCACGCGGCACTGGCGCCCATGGCACCTTCACCGTGACCAATGACCTCAGCGACCTGAGCAAGGCCAAGGTCTTTGCCGCCGGCCAGAGCACGCCGGTATTCGTGCGTTTCTCGGCGGTGGTGCACGGCAACCATTCCCCGGAAACCCTGCGCGACCCGCGCGGCTTCGCCACCAAGTTCTACACCGCTGACGGTAACTGGGATCTGGTCGGCAACAACTTCCCGACCTTTTTCATCCGCGACGCGATCAAATTCCCGGACATGGTCCATGCCTTCAAGCCCGATCCGCGCACAAATCTCGACGACGATTCGCGTCGTTTCGATTTCTTCTCTCACGTACCGGAAGCCACCCGCACGCTGACCGAGTTGTATTCCAACTACGGCACTCCAGCCAGTTATCGGGAGATGGACGGCAATGGTGTTCATGCCTATAAGCTGATCAATGCAAAAAATGAAGTTCACTATGTGAAATTTCATTGGAAGAGCTTGCAGGGCATTAATAACCTGCGGCCAAAGCAGGTTGCAAAAGTTCAGGGGCAGGATTACAGCCATATGACCAATGACTTGGTCAGCAATATCAACAAAGGCAACTTCCCGAAGTGGGACTTGTACGTGCAAGTTCTCAAGCCACAAGATTTGTCCAAGTTTGATTTCGATCCACTGGATGCAACCAAGATCTGGCCGGGTATTCCCGAGCGCAAAGTTGGACAAATGGTCTTGAACCGTAATCCAGCCAATGTATTTCAGGAAACCGAACAAGTTGCGATGGCGCCGGCCAACGTAGTTCCGGGTATCGAGCCTTCGGAAGATCGCTTGTTGCAGGGCCGGGTGTTCTCTTATGCCGATACGCAGATGTATCGCCTCGGCGCCAACGCTTTGCAATTGCCGATCAACGCGCCGAAAACCGCGGTGAACAATGGCAATCAGGATGGTGCGATGAACTTCGGTGCCAGCCAGTCCGGGGTCAACTACCAGCCGAGCCGCCTGCAACCGCGTGAAGAGACGCCAGCTGCACGCTACAGCCAGTCGGCGCTGGCGGGCAGCACCCAGCAGGCGAAGATCCAGCGTGAACAGAACTTCAAGCAGGCCGGTGATCTGTATCGCTCGTACAGCAAGCAGGAACGCCGCGACCTGATCGAAAGTTTTGGCGGCTCGCTGGCCACCACCGATGACGAGAGCAAACACATCATCCTGTCCTTCCTGTACAAGGCCGACCCTGAGTACGGCAGCGGTGTGACCGAAGTTGCCAAGGGTGACCTCGGCCGCGTGAAAGCACTGGCGGCCAGACTGACCGACTGATAGCCATGCGGCGCACGCGAGGGCCAGTCCGGCCTCGCGTGTGTTCAAGGAGAAAGCACTATGCGTAATTTTCTTTTATGCCTGGCCGCGAGCCTGTCGTTCACCGCGTGGGCAGCACCGGTCGAGCAAAGCCCTGAGGCGATCAAGGCACAGTTGCAGGATTACTATTTCGATGCCGCGCGCCGCGGCGATGTGCCGATGCTCGAGACGTTTATCGAATCCGGTTATTCCCTCGATACCCGCGACAGCAAAGGCTACACCGCGCTGATTCTGGCGGCTTACCACGGTCAGGCGCCGGCGGTTGAGCACCTGCTCGCTGCCGGGGCCGATGCCTGTGCGCAGGATCAACGCGGTAACACGGCGCTGATGGGCGCGATATTCAAAGGCGAGCTGCAGATTGCCCGACGCCTGATGGCCACTGATTGCAGCCCCGACCAACGTAACGGCGCCGGGCAGACCGCAGCGATGTACGCCGGGCTGTTCAAACGCCTGGAATTGCTCGACGCCTTGCAGGCCAAGGGCGCCGACCTCAATGCCGAGGATCCGCTGGGCAATAGCGCCGCACGTCTGGCCAGCGGCGAAATCCGCACCGCTGCGCCGCGCTGATCGACTGTGGCTGCGTTATCATCGCGTCTTTTGTTCCGGGGGTTCTGATGGCCAAGGCCAAGCGCATGTACGGCTGCACCGAGTGCGGCGCAACCTTTCCCAAGTGGGCCGGGCAGTGCGGTGAGTGCGGTGCCTGGAACACCCTGACCGAAACCATGATCGAAAGCGGCGGCGCCACGGCACCCACCGGACGTACCGGCTGGGCCGGGCAACAGGCCCAGATCAAGACGTTGGCCGAAGTCAGCATCGAAGAAATTCCACGTTTTTCCACCGCGTCCGGCGAGCTTGATCGCGTGCTCGGCGGTGGCCTGGTGGACGGTTCGGTGGTACTGATTGGCGGTGATCCGGGGATCGGCAAGTCGACTATCCTTTTGCAAACCCTGTGCAACCTGGCCAAGAGCATGCCGGCGCTGTACGTCACCGGTGAGGAATCCCAGCAGCAAGTGGCCATGCGTGCACGCCGTCTCGGCCTGCCACAGGATCAACTGCGGGTGATGACCGAGACCTGCATCGAAACCATTATCGCCACCGCCCGCCAGGAAAAGCCCAAGGTGATGGTGATCGACTCGATCCAGACCATTTTCACCGAACAACTGCAATCGGCGCCGGGCGGCGTATCCCAGGTGCGTGAGAGTGCGGCGCTGCTGGTGCGTTACGCCAAGCAGAGCGGCACGGCGATTTTCCTCGTTGGCCACGTCACCAAGGAAGGCGCGCTGGCCGGTCCGCGAGTGCTGGAGCACATGGTCGATACCGTGCTGTATTTCGAAGGCGAATCCGACGGTCGTCTGCGTTTGCTGCGTGCGGTGAAAAACCGTTTCGGTGCGGTCAACGAATTGGGCGTGTTCGGCATGACCGACAAGGGCCTGAAAGAAGTCTCCAATCCTTCGGCGATTTTTCTCACCCGCGCCCAGGAAGAGGTCCCAGGCAGTGTGGTCATGGCGACATGGGAAGGCACCCGGCCGATGTTGGTGGAAGTGCAGGCGCTGGTCGATGACAGTCATCTGGCCAACCCGCGTCGGGTGACCCTGGGCCTGGATCAGAATCGTCTGGCGATGTTGCTCGCGGTGTTGCATCGTCATGGCGGCATTCCGACCCACGATCAGGACGTGTTCCTCAACGTGGTCGGTGGTGTAAAGGTGCTGGAGACAGCGTCGGATCTGGCGTTGATGGCGGCGGTGATGTCGAGTTTGCGCAACCGGCCGCTGCCCCATGATCTGCTGGTATTCGGCGAGGTCGGCCTGTCCGGCGAAGTGCGCCCGGTGCCGAGCGGGCAGGAGCGGCTGAAAGAAGCGGCCAAGCACGGCTTCAAACGCGCGATCGTGCCCAAGGGCAACGCACCGAAGGAAGCGCCGGCGGGGTTGCAGATCATTGCGGTCACTCGCCTCGAACAAGCCCTCGACGCATTGTTTGAATGAAATGCGAACCTGTGGGAGCGAGCCTGCTCGCGAAGGGGCGTGTCAGGCGACATCATTGCCGAATGACACATCGTCTTCGCGAGCAGGCTCGCTCCCACAGGGGATTTGTAGTGATGGCTATATTTCGATCAACGCACCCAACTCGCGCTCCAATTCGGCCTCATCCGCCAGATTCAACTCGATCAGCCGGCGCAGGCGTTGGATCGATTCCAGGCCGATATGCCGACAGATGAACCCCAAATGGCCGTTTTCCTCGTGGGCCAGGTGCACTTTCATCTCGATATCGACGTCTTTGCTCAAATGGATGTCGACGAAAAAATCCTGCTCTTTATCCCCGAGCCACGGCTCCGGTCGCTCGATCAGCAGGCCCTTGAGCGACAGGTCGATCAGCTTGACCGGCCAGATGTACTCGCCCTGTTTCAGCTCGGTTCTGGCATCGAACGCAATACGTTTGAAGCGACGTCGATTGGCGGGGTGCTCGCTCATGGCGCAATCCTCATGAAGGTTCGCTGACTATAGACCGCGAATGCGGGCGCCAGCCAATCGCTCAAGCGTCTAGACCTATGTCGGGGTATGGCCTTTGGCGCCGTAAGCGCTAAACTCCGGGTGGCTGTCTTTCTTGTCCACCCTGGCTGGAATAAAAAAATGAAAAATAATAATAGCCTGCTGCGCCACTTACCCTGGCTTGTGCTGGCAATCGTAGGAGCGTGCGCCCTGGGCGTAGTGGCATTGCGCCGCGGCGAGGCGATCAACGCCTTGTGGATTGTGGTCGCTGCCGTGGCCATTTATCTGGTTGCGTACCGTTACTACAGTCTGTTCATCGCCAACAACGTGATGCAACTGGATCCGCGTCGGGCTACCCCCGCCGTGCTCAACAACGACGGTCTGGACTATGTGCCGACCAACAAACACATTCTTTTCGGTCACCACTTCGCGGCCATCGCTGGCGCGGGGCCACTGGTCGGTCCGGTGCTGGCGGCGCAGATGGGGTATCTGCCCGGCACACTCTGGCTGATTGCCGGTGTGGTACTGGCGGGCGCGGTGCAGGACTTCATGGTCCTGTTCATGTCGACCCGCCGCAACGGCCGTTCCCTGGGCGACATGGTGCGTGAAGAAATGGGCCGGATTCCCGGCACGATCGCGCTGTTCGGCTGCTTCCTGATCATGATCATCATCCTCGCGGTGCTGGCGCTGATCGTGGTCAAGGCCCTGGCTGAGAGCCCGTGGGGCATCTTTACCGTGATGGCGACCATCCCGATCGCGATGTTCATGGGCATCTACATGCGCTACATCCGCCCGGGCCGCATCGGCGAAATCTCCGTGGTCGGCGTGTTGCTGCTGCTCGGTTCGATCTGGCTGGGCGGGCAGATTGCTGCCGACCCGGTATGGGCCAAAGCCTTCACCTTCACCGGTGTGCAGATTACCTGGATGCTCGTCGGTTACGGTTTTGTCGCTGCGTCGCTGCCGGTGTGGCTGATCCTGGCACCGCGCGACTATCTGTCGACCTTCCTCAAGATCGGCACCATCGTCGCCCTGGCGATCGGCATCCTGATCACCATGCCCGAGCTGAAAATGCCGGCGCTGACCCAGTTCGTCGACGGCACCGGGCCGGTGTGGAAGGGCGGTCTGTTCCCGTTCCTGTTCATCACCATCGCCTGCGGCGCGGTATCGGGTTTCCACGCACTGATTTCTTCGGGCACCACGCCGAAGCTGCTGGATAACGAAACCAACGCCCGCTACATCGGTTACGGCGGCATGCTGATGGAATCGTTCGTAGCGATCATGGCCATGGTTGCCGCTTCGGTGATCGAGCCGGGCGTGTACTTCGCCATGAACAGCCCGGCCGCCGTGGTCGGCAGTGATGCCGCGTCAGTAGCACAAATGGTCACCAGTTGGGGCTTCGCGATTACGCCGGAGGCGCTGCAAGCGGTTGCCCATGACATCGGCGAAACCACTATTCTGGCTCGCGCCGGTGGTGCGCCGACCCTGGCGGTCGGTATCGCGCAGATCCTGCACAGTGTCCTGCCGGGTGAAAACACCATGGCGTTCTGGTACCACTTCGCGATCCTGTTCGAAGCGCTGTTCATCCTCACTGCTGTGGACGCCGGTACCCGTGCCGGGCGTTTCATGCTGCAGGACCTGCTCGGCTCCTTCGTACCGGCGCTGAAACGCACTGAATCGTGGGGCGCCAACCTGATCGCCACCGCCGGTTGTGTGGCGATGTGGGGCTGGTTGCTGTATCAGGGCGTGATCGATCCACTGGGCGGCATCAACACCCTGTGGCCACTGTTCGGCATCTCCAACCAGATGCTCGCCGGTATCGCGCTCATGCTCGGCACCGTGGTCCTGATCAAGATGAAGCGCCAGCGCTACATCTGGGTCACCCTGCTGCCGGCCACCTGGCTGTTGATCTGCACCACCACGGCTGGCTTCATCAAGCTGTTCGACGCCAACCCGGCGATCGGCTTCCTGTCGCTGGCCAAGAAATACAGCGATGCGCTGGCCAACGGTCAGGTGCTGGCTCCGGCGAAAAGCGTCGAGCAGATGCAGCACGTGATCTTCAACGCCTACACCAACGCCACACTTACCGTGCTGTTCCTGTTCGTGGTCTTCAGCATCCTGTTCTACGCGCTCAAGGTCGGCATCGCCGCCTGGGGCAAAAAAGAGCGTACGGATAAAGAATCGCCATTCCAGGCCCTGCCGGATGCGTAACCAGAGGATTGCAGCATGTTCAATGACCTGAGTCGCCTCGGTAAATACCTCGGGCAGGCCGCGCGCCTGATGGTCGGCATGCCCGACTACGACACCTACGTCGAGCATATGCAAACCAAACACCCGGACAAACCGGTGATGAGCTATGAGATGTTCTTTCGCGAACGTCAGGAAGCCCGTTACGGTGGCAAGGGTGGGCCGAAGTGCTGTTGAGCTGACAGCCTGCGGTTGAGGTAATCCCCCTGTGGGAGCGAGCCTGCTCGCGAATACGGAGTGTCAGTTGATGAATGATTTGACTGACACACCGCTTTCGCGAGCAGGCTCGCTCCCACATTTGTTTTTGTATTTCTTTAAGGAGATCGGGTTTTGTCTTCTCCCATTCCGGTAACGGTCCTCAGCGGTTTCCTCGGCGCCGGCAAGACCACCTTGCTGCGTCATTTATTGAAAGCCGAGCACGGTCTGAAAATCGCCGTGATCGAGAACGAATTCAGCGATGTCGGCATCGATACGCAGTTGCTGGGTGACGAGCCGGTGCAGGTCATGACCCTGGCCAACGGCTGCGTCTGCTGCACCATTCACACCGACCTGACCAAGGCGCTGTACTTGCTGCTCGAGCGCCTGGACAGCGGCGAGATCGCTTTCGACCGTCTGGTGATCGAATGCACCGGTCTGGCCGATCCGGCGCCGGTAGCGCAGACATTTTTCATTGATGAAGAACTGCGCGAGCGTTATCTGCTCGACGGCATCATCACCCTGGTCGACGCCGCTCACGCCGATGTGCACCTGACCCAGACCATCGCCCAGGCGCAGATCGGTTTCGCCGATCGCTTGCTGGTGAGCAAGACCGATCTGGTCGATGAACCGACGTTCACTGCGCTGAGCGAGCGCCTTACGCGAATCAACCGCCGCGCGCCGATCCGCGTGGTCGAGCATGGCAATATCAATCTGGCTGAATTGCTGGATGTGCGTGGTTTCAACCTCAATGCTGATCTGGGCGGCGGTTTGAGCCTGCGTCCCGTGAGCAAGGCACCTTCGATCGATCGCATCTCCAGCCTGGTGCTGCGCACCGATCAGGCGCTGGATATCGATCAGCTCAGCGAGTTCATGAACGAACTGCTGGAGGAACACGGCAAGCAATTGCTGCGCTACAAAGGCGTGCTGAATATCGCCGGGGAAGATCGACGGCTGGTGTTTCAGGGGGTGTTGAAGCTTTATGGTTTCGACTGGGACAGCGAATGGGCCGAGGGCGAGGCGCGGGAAAGTGTGATCGTGTTTATTGCCGATGATTTGCCGGAAGAGAAGATTCGGGCGGGGTTTGCGCGGGTAGCGGCGCAACAAGCCTGATATTTCACCAGCTCAAAGGGCCTCTTAGCGAGGAGGCTCGCTCCCCCAGTGGATTGCATTCCTCCTGACAGAATGCGTTCTACTGTGGGAGCGAGCCTGCTCGCGAAGGCGATTCAACCGACAACACAATGCTCAAAGGTTGACCCCAGCAAGGCCTGCTCAAGATGATCCAGATGCCGATTCATCAGCATCCCTGCCTTTGCAGCATCACCTCGCTCTACAGCCTCAACCAACGCCAAATGCTCCTGCCACGCGCAACAACTGCGCGTCGGGCACCGACTCCGCGCAATCGCCAGCGACGTCAACGGCACCAGACTGCGCAGAAAATGCGCCAATGGCAGATTTCCCGCCATCCGCGCCAACTGCAAATGAAACTCCCCCGACAAGCGAATCGCCGCCCCGCGCCGCTCCTGCCCGACGGCACGCTTCTCGCGCTCGGTCAAAATGCGCAAGCATTTCAATTCATCTTCACCCGGATGCTGACAGGCCAACCGCACCAACGTGCTTTCAGCCAGCCGCCGCGCATGCAAGGTCTGCCGGATCAGCTCCTGATCAGGCGTGGCCACTCGCGGCCGATGATTGGCGCGCAACACCACGATCTGTTCATGGGACAACTGCGTCAATACCCGCCGCACATCGGCGCGGCTGGCGCTGAACATCGCCTTCAGACTGTCCTCGGTGAACCGACTGTCTTCATCGATACGCTGCTCGAGAATCGCCTCGAACAGTCGCGGATACAGATCCTCGACCGGCGTGCACAGGCGAGAAAAGGTCAGGGCGGGCGACTGCTCGTGCAAGGATGAAGCAAAACTGTTCATGGCCGTTCTCCTGGCAAATCAGGTGGGCAGATTGTCATCCGGGATGTTCAGCTCAACGCCCATGCGCTGGCCTTCACGCAGAATGTGCCGACGCATTTCGGCGCTGGCCTGGGCGCTGTTCTTGCTGCGGATCGCGCGGACCACGGCTTCGTTTTCTTGCAGACGTTCGGCCAGGTGTTCCGGTGAGTTGCGCAACACTTCGGCGCTTTGCTTGAGGGCATTGCTGGTCTGCTGCACCACGCTCTGGAAAATCGGGTTCGAGGTCAGGGTGAACAGTTCTTCGTGGAAGGCAATGTAGGCGCTGACCCCGGCTTCGCTGTCGCCGGCCTCGAGGGCTTCGCGCATGTCCATCAGGGTCAGGCGCAACTGGCCGACTTCCTTGCTGCTGATCGATTGCGCGACCAGCCCGACGATGAACGGTTCGAGGGTGTAGCGCAGTTGCAGCACGTCTTCGAGACTGGCGCCGGCCACCGCGCTGTCGTGGCTCTGGCTGTCGCTGAGTTGCGCATCGAGCACGACCACGCCTTTGCCTGGCATTGAGCGCACCAGGCCGAGGGTCTCAAGAACAATCACCGCTTCGCGCAGGCTCGGCCGGCTGATGCCCAATTGTTCGGCCAGCTCGCGCTGGCCCGGCAGCATGTCGCCGGAGCGCCACTGGCCACGGGCCAACGCGGCGCGGAGTTTTTCCACCACTGAGTTGACGACGGTTGAAGTTGTAATCACGTATTGGCTCCCTGCGCCGTGCCTGCGCATTGGCAGGCACGGCACTCATTCAAAATTCTTTGGCCGCCGCCTGAGCGACGGTTTTTCGCGGTTGAAAGTTATAGCCCTGTTCGCCGTTGAGCACCTTGTTCGCGCGCTGCACGTCGATGTCCTTTTCCCAGCGGGCGATGGCTACGGTGGCGACGCAGTTGCCGATCAGATTGGTCAGCGCGCGGCCGATGCCCATGAACCAGTCCACCGCCAAGACCAGCACCAGACCAACCACGGGAATCGCCGGGATCGCCGTCAGCGTCGCCGCGAGAATCACCAGTGCCGAACCGGGAATGCCGTGGGCGCCCTTGGAAGTGATTAGCGACACCAAAAGGATCGTCAGCAAATCAGTCATCGCCAGTGGCGTGCCGGTGGCGTTGGCGATGAACACGATGGCCAGGGTCAGGTAGATGGAAAAGCCGTCGAGGTTGAACGAGTATCCGGTCGGAATCACCAGACCGACGGTGGAGCTGCCGATACCGAGGTGTTCGAGCTTGCGCATGATCTGCGGCAGCACGGCGTCGGAAGAGGCGGTGCCCATGACGATCAACAATTCTTCGCGCAGATATTTGAGCAGTGGCCACATGCGCAGGCCGGAAACACGCATCACCAGCCCGAGAATCAGCGCGACGAAGGCGACGCAGGTCAGGTAGAACAAACCCACCAGACTGCCCAGGTGTTGCAGCGAGTCGAGGCCGTATTTGCTGGTGGTGAAGGCGATGGCGCCGAACACGCCGATCGGTGCCAGACGCACGATCATGCCCATGATGCGGAAGATCACATGGCTCAGTTCGTTGATCAGCCGCGAGATCCCGGAAGCCGCTTCGCCGACCAGATTCAGCGCACTGCCGAACAGCACCGAGAACAGCAGCACCTGCAAGATGTTGTTGTCAGCGAAGGCGCCGATCACCGAGGTCGGGATCAGGTCCATCAGGAATTGGGTGGTGGTGTGCATGTGCTGACCGCGCTCGGCGAGGTCGCCCATGTCGGCGCTGGAGAGCTGCTCCAGATGAATATTCGCACCGCTGCCGATGCCGGTGCTGAAGGCGAACACCAGGCCGATCACCAGGGCGATGGTGGTCAGCACTTCAAAGTAGATCACCGATTTGAGGCCGATACGTCCGACCTTCTTCAAATCGCCGGCGCCGCTGATGCCGCTGACCACCACGCAGAACACGATCAGGCCGATGAGCATCTTGATCAGTTTGATGAAGCCATCGCCGAGCGGTTTGAGCTGGGCGGAGTATTCAGGAAGGGTCAGCCCGCAGATGATGCCGAGCATCAGTCCGAGAACCACTTGGAGGAAGATTGAACGCGAGCACCATCTGAGCATGTGAGGAATCCTGGGTCGGTGTCCTGGCTGCCGCACGCGTGGCGCGTCGGATTCAGGACTTAATTATTGTGGTCTTACCGGTATGTCCAGTGCAGGCGCAGTCTAGGCGCGGATTTTCGCGGATCGCAAGGGAAAATTACAAAATTGGCATGACCGGTCTTACCAGTTGTCTGGATGGCCCGGTCTTGAGCATTTGAGAGAAAATCGGCAACGCCGCCTTTTTTTCCGGGCCGGGCGTCAGTCACGGTTTCATGTCTGGCAATGTGTTTTGACGACGCTCAGGATAAAAGTGATCTTTGAACGTTCTTCGGTTTTGCCCAGGTAGATATAAGGCAAACTTCTGATTTTTATGCCGCCCAAATAGTCATGATTTTTCAGTTTGAGAGAAACAGGTGTGTGCACGCCCGGTAAGTTGTCCAAGGTAATAGCGCTGCCGCTGTGGTCGACGAGCATAAACTTGCTCGGGTTGTCAGTATCTGGCTTAACCGCCTCGACTGTGTCCAGCCAGTGATTGCTGATTACCTGATTGAAATAGTTGCCCGGGTTTTTCACGGTGAGGATGTAACCGTCAGGGGTATGGCCGAAGTGCAGCTTCAACGGTTTTATCCTGCCGCTCTGCTCGTTGATCCGGATGCCTAGCAGGTGCGATTGATCGCGTGTCTGCGGGCGTCCGGTATAGAAGCCGCCACTGAAAAGACTGATGGTAGCCATCGCCGGTTTGCCGTACAGCTGTTCAAGAAAGCCGACTTTATGGTCAAACATTCTCAGTGTTGCGATGAAAGATTTTTCGATATTGCTCGTCATGATGAAACCCTTTTATCAAGTCAGGTTTCAGACTAAGCGGTTTCCATTTATGGCGGTTTGCATGTGTGTTGCAAGAGTTTGGTTTGAATAGGGATGAAAGATCCTGCTGGACGGGACTAGCAGATTGCAGTTTTCTTCGGGTGGTATTTTGTTATTGAATTCATGGCAATAAAAAACCGGCCATAGTGGCCGGTTTTTTATTGTGGGTTAACGAGGCATCAAGCGCCGTACACCGGCAGCTTCTTGCAGATGGCTTTGACTTTCTCACGAACGGCGTCGATCACCGCTTCGTTGTTCAGGTCAGCCAGGATGTCGCAGATCCAGCCGGCCAGCTCTTTGCACTCGGCCTCTTTGAAGCCGCGGGTGGTCACAGCCGGGGTACCGAAGCGCAGGCCGGAGGTGACGAACGGCGAGCGTGGGTCGTTAGGTACGGAGTTCTTGTTCACGGTGATGAACGCTTTGCCCAGCGCGGCGTCGGCGTCTTTACCGGAGATGTCCTGCTTGATCAGCGACAGCAGGAACAGGTGGTTCTTGGTACCGCCGGACACCACGTCGAAACCGCGCTCGATGAACACTTCGGCCATGGCCTGAGCGTTTTTCACCACTTGTTGCTGGTAAGCCTTGAACTCAGGCTGCAGCGCTTCCTTGAAGCAGATCGCCTTGGCGGCGATCACGTGCTCCAGCGGGCCACCCTGGGCGCCCGGGAATACAGCGGAGTTGAGCTTCTTCTCGATCTCGGCATTCGCTTTGGCCAGGATCAGACCGCCACGTGGACCGCGCAGGGTCTTGTGCGTGGTGGTGGTCACGACGTCGGCGAACGGCACCGGGTTCGGGTAGACACCGGCGGCAACCAGACCGGCGACGTGAGCCATGTCGACGAACAGGTAGGCGCCGACCTTGTCAGCGATTTCGCGGAAGCGCGGGAAATCGAGAATCTGCGAGTAGGCAGAGAAACCGGCAACGATCATTTTCGGTTTGTGCTCGACTGCCAGGCGCTCGACTTCGTCGTAGTCGATCAGGCCATTGGCATCGATACCGTATTGAACGGCGTTGTACAGCTTGCCCGAGGAGGAAACGCTGGCGCCGTGGGTCAGGTGACCGCCGTGGGCCAGGCTCATGCCCAGAATGGTGTCGCCACCTTGCAGCAGAGCCAGGTAAACCGCGGCGTTGGCTTGGGAACCGGCGTGCGGTTGAACGTTGGCGTAATCGGCGCCGAACAGTTCCTTGGCGCGGTCGATTGCCAATTGCTCAACCACGTCAACGTATTCGCAACCACCGTAATAGCGCTTGCCCGGATAGCCTTCGGCGTACTTGTTGGTCAGGACCGAGCCTTGAGCTTCCATCACCGCTGGGCTGGTGTAGTTTTCCGAAGCGATCAGCTCAATGTGTTCTTCCTGACGCTGAGCTTCTTGCTCCATGGCGGCAAAAAGGTCGGCGTCGTACTTGGCAATAGTCAAATCACGGCTGAACATGGCGGTCCTCAAGGATCGGGGGCAGAAAAGGGGGGCATTCTAACTCAACCGCTTTTAGAAGGGCTATGAAACACAGTCAGGTTGTGGATAAGCGGGCTTCAAGCTGCAAGCCACAAGCGGCAAGCAAAAACCGATTCGCTCTTGCTTGTAGCTTGCTACTTGAAGCTTGCAGCTTTCTTCATGTTCGATTGATCGGAGCTGTTAGCTCCATCAATCGAACATGAAGAGCGCATCATTACTGAACTGCGCCTCAAACCGTCCCGCCGGCATTGGCCGCCCAAACAGATAACCCTGCACCTCATCGCAGCCATGCTCGCGCAGGAAGTCCAATTGCTCATGAGTCTCCACACCCTCGGCGATCACCGCGAGGTTGAGGCTGTGGGCCATGGCGATGATCGCCCGGGCGATCTGCGCGTCCTGCTCGCCGGACGGCAGGCCATCGACGAAAGTGCGGTCGATCTTCAGCACGTCGATCGGGAATTGCTTGAGGTAGTTCAGCGATGAATAACCGGTGCCGAAGTCATCGACCGCGATGCTCAGGCCGAGGTTTTTCAGCCCGGCAAGAATCTGCATCGCCTCGCTGACTTCGCGCATCAGGATGCTTTCGGTCAGTTCCAGCTCCAGGCACGCCGGCGGCAGGCCGGTTTCGCGCAGGATCGTGGCGATCCGTGTGCCCAGCTGGCCATCGGAGAACTGCCGCGCGGAAATGTTCACCGAGACCTTCGGTACCCGCACTCGCTGCTGGTGCCAGGTTTTCAGCTGCCGACAGGCCTCGCTGATGACCCAGTCACCGACATCCACCACCAGCCCTAGCTCTTCCAGCACCGGAATGAAATCCCCCGGCGGCACCAGCCCACGCCGTGGATGGCGCCAGCGCAGCAGCGCTTCGGCGCCGGTCAAACGTTTGCCGTCGCCGCTGAACTGTGGCTGGTAATACAAGACGAATTCGTTCTGCTCCAGCGCATGGCGCAGGTCGCTTTCCAGCTCCAGACGTTCCAGCGCACTGGCGTTCATGTCGGCCTGGTAGAACTGGAAATTGTTCTTGCCGCGTTCCTTGGCGTGGTACATCGCCGTGTCGGCGTTCTTCATCAATTGGCTGAGTTCGTTGCCGTCCTGCGGGCTCAACGCGATGCCGATACTGGCAGTAACGAAGAACTCGCGGCCCTCGAGCACGAACGGTCGCACCAGACTGGCGAGAATCTGCTCGGCGACATGGATCGCCCGGTTCAGCGCCAGTTCGCGGCTGGAACGATGCTGCAACAGCAAGGTGAATTCGTCGCCGCCCATGCGCGCCACGGTGTCGTCATCATCGACGCAGGCCAGCAGACGCGTGGCCATGTCCTTGAGCATGCGGTCGCCGGCGGCGTGGCCGAGGGAATCGTTGATCGGTTTGAAACGGTCGAGGTCGAGGAACATCAGCACCACCCACGACTTCTGCCGTTCGGCCGCTTGCAGCGCGGTGTGCAGGCGATCCTGGAACAGCGTGCGGTTCGGCAGGTGGGTGAGGGCGTCGTAGTAGGCGAGGCGGTGGATGCGCTGCTCGCTGGCCTTGCGCTCGCTGATGTCGCTGAAGAAACACACGTAACTGGCCAGATCGCCCTCGTCGTCGAGCACCGCGGTAATGCCGACCCACGCCGGGTAGTGCTCGCCGTTGCGGCGCTTCATCCACACTTCGCCTTCCCAAGTGCTGTGCTCGTGCAACTGTTTGAGCACGTAGCGCAAATGCGCGTCCTGCTGCTCGTCGACGGTGAGCATGTTCGGCAACTGGTCGAGCACCTCGCTGACGGTGTAACCGCTGACCCGACTGAACGCTTCGTTGGCCTGGACGATGTAGCCGGCCGGGTCGGTGATCAGGATCGCCGAAGTCGAATGCTCGAATACCGTGGCGGCCATGCGCAGGTCTTTTTCCGCGCGGCGCTGTTGGCTGATATCGCGGCCGACGCCGAGCACACCTTCGAATGCGCCATGTTCGTCCCAGACCAGCACCAGGCGCAGTTCGATCGGAATCTTGCGGCCATCGGCGCGCAGGCAATCGAACAGGAACAGCTGGGTTTGCACCTGATTGCGCAGCATCGCCAGTTGCTCGGGCTTGTCCAGCGCTTTGCTGACGCGGTCCATCAGCGCATAGATACCGTTCAGTTGCCCGGGATTGGCGATGGTCGATTGCCAGCCGTTTTGAAAAATCCATTCGGCGTTGTAACCGAGCACGGCCTGCACCGACGGGCTGACGTAGTTCAGCGAGAGCTTGCTGTCGGTGGAGAAAATCACGTCGCTGATGCTTTCGGCGAGCATGCGATAGCGTTGCTCGCTGTCACGCAGCGATTCGCTGGCCTCGATCTGTTCGGTGATGTCCTTGGCCACGCCGATGATCCGCGTGACCTGATCGTGCTTGTCCCGCGCCAGTGCCTGTTCGCGAATGTCGAAGCGCCGCCACTTGCCGTCGCGATGGCGGAAGCGCAACTGGCACTGCAACAGCTGGCTGTAACCGGCGTGGCGCTGCAACTGCCGCGAGCGATGGTAGTAGTCGGCATCTTCCGGGTGCAGGAGGATTTCCCAGAAGTATTCGCCCATCTGATGCAGTTCGCTGCGGTTGTAACCGAGGGTCTGGCCGAGGTGGTGGTTGCTGAAAATCATCCGCTGGCTGATCACGTCCTGCACATACAGATGATCCGGCACGGTGCGCACCACGTCCGACCAGAAGCCTTCGCGCTCCAGCAGCGACAACTCGATCAGCTTGCGACTGGTGATGTCGTTGATGCTGAGGATCACCGCTTTATAGTCGTCCTGCTCGCTCGGCAGGCGCAGGACCATCCACAGATGCTGGTCGCGACCGTTGCTGTTGGGCAGTTTGATTTCCAGTTCCAGCTGCTTCTGCTGCTGGAGGACGGCGTCGAGGATCTGCTGGCCGATCGCGCATTGCGGATGGCGCTGGCCGTCGATCAGCAATTGCCAGGCATCGTCGCAGGAGTGCACATCGAGCAGTTGCAGGGCAACCTGATTGACCTCGGTGACGCGCATTTCCTGGAGAAGTTGCTGGCGCTGATGTGGTTGGTCGAGCCAGGCTTTTAGCTGGTCGCTGGTCTGGATCTGCGCCTTGTCGAACATCTGCTTGAGACCGGACAGGTCAAGCACACACAAGGCGACGCCGGTGCCTTCGAAAATATCCTGATAGCGGCGCCGGCCTTCATGCACCTGGCGCTGGCGGCGGCGCATGTTCAGCAGCGCGATCACCGGCAACATCGAGAAGGCCAGGCCGAGCAGGCATTTGCCGATGAACGCCGGCAATAATTCTTCCAGTACGCGCTGGCGGTCGAACAGCCCGCGCAGTTGCCAGTCGCTGCTGCTCAGCGGCACGGTCAGCACGGTGTTGGCGACATCGTCCGGGGTCAGCACGCCGGCCTTCGCCGATGTCAGCGCGGCGTCGCGGCTGATGATCTGGTGATTGAGGCGGTTTTCCACCAGCCATAATGGACGCAGGGCGGTGGCGTCCTGTTTGGTCAGTGAGTCGAAGAAGGTCGGCGTCAGGCGCAACGCCCAGTAACCGCGACTGCTGCCGCTGGCCTGATGTAACAGCAGGTGCACCACCGAGCCGTCATCGGCATTGCTGAAGTAATGCGCCTGGGCGCGGCTGCGGCGCACCAGTTCGGTCAGGTAATCGGCGTCGGAGCTGTCGCTGGCGCTATCGCTGATGATCCGGCCGGAGGGCGAGAGCAGGGCCATGCTGCGCAGATCGGGCAGCGAGCGCTGCAACTTGCGCAGAAGCATCTGCTGTTCGTCGGCCGTTTGCGGTTGTTCGACGATCGGTAGCAGATTGAGCGCGATCTGCGCGTTCAGCGCCATGTTCAGGCTGACCTGGGCGGCGAGGTCGGCGGTGTAATCGATGGTGTACTGGCGCTGGTTCTTCTGGGTTTCACGCAATTGATCGAGCAGTTGCCAGAACAGCAGCGCGAGCAATAACAACACGAGGGTGGCGAGCGCCCCCTTCAATGTCCCGCGCAGGGGCGAGCCGGGCGCCGGTGGGGTGCTGCTCACAGAGGCTGGCGGAGTGACATTGGTCAAGCTGTGATCCTGCGATTTGGCTGGACTGGCGCGACGTGCACTATAAGCCGGACGCCCGAAGGGCGGCTAGCATGCCTTGACTTGTGGCGAAGTGCCAGCCCCTCGCGGCTGGACTGCCATCGGTCATTCAGGTAGCTTTGCCGGTTAGACGGGGGCGTTCCAGCCCCTACAATCAGACTTTTCCAGCGCGCACGCATTGATCGTGATCTAGTGAACGACGCGCACAGTCTGGCCAGGCATCGCCTGCGCTCCAATCATTCATCTGTCACTGACCCAAGGTTCTCCATGGCTCAATACGTCTTCACCATGCATCGGCTGGGCAAAGTTGTTCCGCCGAAGCGGGAAATCCTCAAGAACATTTCGCTGTCCTTCTTCCCCGGCGCCAAGATCGGCGTGCTCGGCCTCAACGGTTCGGGTAAATCCACGCTGCTGAAAATCATGGCCGGCGTCGACACCGAGTTCGAAGGCGAAGCCCGGCCGATGCCGGACCTGAACATCGGTTACCTGCCGCAAGAGCCGCAGCTCGATCCCGCCAAGACTGTGCGTGAAGTGGTCGAGGAAGCAGTCAGCGTGATCAAGGATGCGCAAGCGCGCCTGGACGAGGTCTACGCCGCCTACGCTGACCCGGATGCTGACTTCGACAAACTGGCTGCTGAACAGGCCAAGCTCGAAGCGATCCTGCAGGCCAGCGACGGCCACAACCTCGAGCGCCAACTGGAAGTCGCCGCCGATGCGCTGCGTCTGCCGGCCTGGGACGCCAAGGTCGAACACCTGTCCGGTGGTGAAAAGCGTCGTGTCGCCCTGTGCCGTCTGCTGCTGTCCGCCCCGGACATGCTGCTGCTCGACGAACCGACCAACCACCTGGACGCCGATTCGGTGGCGTGGCTGGAGCATTTCCTCCACGACTTCCCGGGCACCGTGGTCGCGATCACGCACGACCGTTACTTCCTCGACAACGTTGCCGGCTGGATTCTGGAACTCGACCGCGGCGCGGGCATTCCTTACGAGGGCAACTATTCGGGCTGGCTCGAAGCCAAATCCGATCGTCTGGCTGCCGAATCCAAGCAGCAGTCGGCCCACGAAAAAGCCATGAAAGAAGAACTGGAGTGGGTGCGCAAAGGCGCCAAGGCCCGCCAGTCGAAATCCAAGGCTCGTCTGCAACGCTTCGAAGAAATGCAGTCGCAGGAATTCCAGAAGCGCAGCGAAACCAACGAGATCTACATCCCGGCCGGTCCACGCCTGGGCGACAAGGTCATCGAATTCAAGAACGTCACCAAGGGCTACGGCGATCGCGTGCTGATCGACAACCTGTCGTTCTCGATGCCGAAGGGCGCCATCGTCGGCGTGATCGGCGGTAACGGTGCCGGTAAGTCGACGCTGTTCCGCATGCTCATGGGCAAGGAAACTCCGGATTCCGGCACTATCGAAATCGGCGAAACCGTGCAACTGGCCTGCGTCGATCAGAGCCGCGAAGACCTCGACGGCAGCAAGACCGTGTTCCAGCAGATTTCCGACGGCTCCGACCAGATCCGCATCGGCAACTACGAGATCCCGTCGCGTACCTACGTCGGCCGCTTCAACTTCAAGGGTGGCGACCAGCAGAAGTTCGTCAAGGACCTGTCCGGTGGTGAGCGCGGTCGTCTGCACCTGGCGCTGACCCTGAAGGAGGGCGGCAACGTCCTGCTGCTCGACGAACCGTCCAACGACCTCGACGTGGAAACCCTGCGTTCGCTGGAAGAAGCCCTGCTGGACTTCCCTGGCGCGGCGATTGTGATCTCCCACGATCGGTGGTTCCTTGACCGTGTCGCCACGCACATCCTGGCGTACGAAGACGACTCGCAAGCGGTGTTCTTCGAAGGCAACTACACCGAGTACGAAGCCGACCGCAAGAAACGCCTCGGCGAAGCAGCGGCCCAGCCACACCGGGTACGGCACAAGAAACTGGCCTGATATCGGGTTGGTTGCACAAAGAGCGGAGCCTTCGGGCTCCGTTTTTTTTGCCCGGGTTTTTCCAGATGAGCCGAGGCGCGGCGATTCGCGAGCAGGCTCGCTCCCACATTTGAGACATGTTTCCCTGTGGAGCGAGCCTGCTCGCGAAGACGATGTAACTGTTGGTGCAACTCTTGGATCTGTACTCCCCACTCAGGTGCAAAAACGGACCAAAAACGCTTGGTATTTATATCCTGTGCACCATTTAATTTCATAACTGCGACATTTTGCTCTGTTCCTGTGCGCAACTCGTTTGTTACAGTCCGGCCCAATCTCCTCCAACGACAATAAATTTGCCGAGACTTTTGCCATGATCGAATCCGTCGAATCCTTCCTTGCGCGCCTGAAAAAACGCGATCCGGACCAGCCCGAATTCCACCAGGCTGTCGAAGAGGTCCTGCGTAGCCTGTGGCCGTTTCTCGAAGCCAATCCGCATTACCTGTCCTCGGGAATCCTTGAGCGCATCTGCGAGCCGGAGCGCGCGGTGGTGTTCCGGGTGTCGTGGGTCGATGATCAGGGCAAGGTCCAGGTCAATCGCGGTTTCCGCATCCAGATGAACAGCGCCATCGGCCCGTACAAGGGCGGCTTGCGTTTTCATCCGTCAGTGAATCTCGGCGTGCTGAAATTCCTCGCCTTCGAACAGACCTTCAAGAACTCGCTGACCTCCCTGCCCATGGGCGGCGGCAAGGGCGGCTCGGACTTCGATCCGAAGGGCAAGAGCGACGCGGAAGTCATGCGTTTCTGCCAGGCATTCATGAGTGAGCTGTACCGCCACATCGGCGCCGACGTTGACGTGCCGGCCGGTGATATCGGCGTCGGTGCGCGGGAGATCGGCTTTCTCTTTGGCCAGTACAAGCGCCTGAGCAACCAGTTCACCAGCGTGCTCACCGGTAAAGGCATGACCTATGGCGGCAGCCTGATTCGCCCGGAAGCCACCGGGTTCGGCTGCGTGTACTTCGCCGAAGAAATGCTCAAGCGCCGCGGGCAGACCGTGGAAGGCAAGCGCGTGGCGATTTCCGGTTCCGGTAACGTCGCGCAGTACGCGGCGCGCAAGGTCATGGATCTTGGCGGCAAGGTGATTTCCCTGTCCGACTCCGAAGGCACGTTGTACTGCGAAGCAGGCTTGAGCGAAGAGCAGTGGCTGGCGCTGCTGGAACTGAAAAACGTCAAACGCGGGCGCATCAGCGAACTGGCGAGCGCCCATGGTCTGGAATTCCGCGCCGGGCAACATCCGTGGTCGTTGGCGTGCGATATCGCATTGCCCTGCGCAACACAGAACGAACTCGACGCCGAAGCCGCACGCACGCTGCTGCGCAATGGCTGCGTCTGTGTGGCCGAAGGCGCGAACATGCCGACTACGCTGGAGGCTGTGGATATCTTTATCGAGGCGGGCGTTCTCTTTGCACCGGGCAAGGCGTCCAACGCCGGCGGCGTGGCCGTGAGCGGTCTGGAGATGTCGCAGAACGCCATGCGCCTGCTGTGGACAGCGGGAGAGGTGGACAGCAAGCTGCACGCGATCATGCAATCGATCCACCACGCTTGCGTGCATTACGGCGAAGACAACGGTCAGGTCAATTACGTCAAGGGTGCGAACATCGCCGGTTTCGTCAAAGTCGCCGATGCGATGCTGGCGCAAGGCGTGGTTTAAGCCGGTTCGATGCGGATCACTTCGATCAGTTGATCGCCGGCCGGCCGCTGCCACAGCACTTCATCGTTGAGCCGGGCGCCGAGCAAGGCCCGGCCCAGCGGCGAGGCCCAGTTGATCAGGCCCTGACTGGCGTCGGCCTGATCCTCACCGACCAATTGCACGCGGTGTTCTGTGCCGTGTTCATCGGCGTAGGTCACCCGGCTGCCGATCTGCACTTTGTCGGTGGACGTCGCGGCGACAGCGACTTGGGCGCTGCTCAGGCGTTGAGTGAAGTAACGCAGATCCCGTTGCAGATCCGCCAGGCGTTGCTTGTCGGCCTGCTCGCCCTTGGCCGTTTGCTCGGCGTGCAGGCTTTGCAGCTCGGCGACCTTCGCCTGCAACTGCGCCAGGCCTTGTGGCGTGACGTAGTTGGGCTGCGTGCTGACCTGACGTTCAACCGGTTGATCGGCCTGCGCGGCGGCGTTGTCTTCGTTGACGAATGCGCGACTCATGAAGTCCTCCTGTTAAAGGATTTGGGCCATGGTTGCCGGCATTTGGTTTCAACGGATGTCTGCAAGCGACCTATTGCGAGCGATAAGCCCGCCCGACGTCCTGGTCCTTCTGCTGCTGCCAGGCCCGTTCGCGTTCGTCCCAATGCTCGTTGCGATATTGCTCGCGATCCTTGTTTTCCAGCATCGCCTGACATTGGCGAAAGCCGTCGACCCAGCCTTCGGCGTATTGCTGATCCTTGAGATAGCGCGGCACGTTCTTGCGAAACTCGCCGCTGATCGACCCGGCAGCTTGCCGGCCGCTGACGCAACCATCATCGAAACCGTCGGCGAAGGCCGGTGGATAACCCTTGGCGATCAAGTCTTCATGAGTGGTCTGGCAACCGCCCAGCGCCAGGACAACCCCCAACAATCCCACGCACCGCCACATCGCACTCTCCCGCGCCGGTTTTTGGCTGATAGGGAAAGTCTAGAAGGGGATTCGTGACGCGGTTGTCGAAGGTGGGTGAAAAATCCATCAGCCACCACAAGCCAATGTGGGAGCGAGCCTGCTCGCGAAGACGGTGTGTCAGACGCCTTGATCGCGTCTGGTCCACCGCTTTCGCGAGCAGGCTCGCTCCCACAGGGGGATTTTCCTGGGCTCAGGATCAGTAGTGATACCACTTCACTTCGAGCATGACTTCGGTTTCGGGTGTGGCGAGGTGGCTGAACTCGCGCTGAGCGCTCAAGCGCAAACCGAGGTTGCGCGACAGCTCCCACTGCTGATTCAGGCTCAGGCTGCGGCGCACTTCGCCGTTGAAGAAATAATCGCCCTTGGCCTCCAGGCTCAGGTTGCCCAGCGGGTTTTTCCACAGCACGCCGGTATTGAAGCCACCGGCCGGGGAAACAAACTCGGCGAAGTCGTTGTTGTGTTCCACGCGCACCGTGCCAAGGGCAAAGCCGAGCACGTCTTCGCCCAACTGCCACGTACCGCCGCCGCCACCGTTGACGTGGCTGACCAGTGTTTCGTCATCATGCTTGCCGGGCACACGCTCGAGGCCACCGGTGACTTGCCATGACAGCGGTTGCAGCAGCTCGTTGCGCGGTGTCAGCGAGCGAATGGTCGCCAGATCCAGTTGCTGCAATTGCCAGTCATTGCCTTCGTACTGGCGCAGCTTCAGTTGCAGGATTTCGATCTGCGCGCCGAGGGGAAAGCTTTCGGCGTTGTCGTTGAGGTCGTGATAGGCCATACGCAGGCCATATTCGCCGAAAGCGCGATCACCGCGCGTACCGAGGCCGGCCTGCCAGGTGCGGGACTCG
The DNA here is from genome assembly GCF_036283065.1 of Pseudomonas moraviensis subsp. stanleyae. Classification (GTDB taxonomy): domain Bacteria; phylum Pseudomonadota; class Gammaproteobacteria; order Pseudomonadales; family Pseudomonadaceae; genus Aquipseudomonas; species Aquipseudomonas stanleyae. The sequence continues at coordinate 91,438 of NZ_JAADJI010000010.1, read as the reverse complement.
TGGCCATCTTCGGGCAGACCGGGTTGCGGAATTTCCAGCTCCGGCGCGGGGTTCTTGTTGATCGCCCGCAGCAGTTCGAAACTGCGCTGCGCCCGTTGCGGGTCGCGTTCCTGGCCGTTGGCGCGGTAGCGCTCCAGACGATAGGCGGCATCGACGATCAACGCCTGACGCGCGCGGGGCAGGGCTTTGAACGTTGGCTCTTGCAGGACTTTTTGATCGGCGCTGACTTTCAGTACCCATTGCTGTTCATCATCGTTCAACGGCTCGGCGCGGCTGAGCAGTTCACGTTCGCGGGACGGGCGATATTCGATGTGCTCGACCAGCCCGGCCTCTTTCACCGCTTTGACGGTATCGGTGGGGATCGCGGTCAGCGGGAATTGTTCGGTCAGGCGCAGGCTCGGCCGCGCCACTTGCAGCAATTCCAGCAAGCGATACGAGCAGTTTTCGTCGAAGAAGAAATAGTCGAACTGGATCTGCTTGAGCTCCCACACATGCTCGACCATGCGGGCGGTTTCTTCCTGGGTCAGATTGAGCCGGTATTCCCACAGGTCGCGGTTTTCCAGGCTGCGGTATTCCGAGAGTTTTTCCTGATACGGCACCAGCGCAAACAGCCCCGGGTAGCCGCCCATCAAGCCTTTCCAGGCATACAGAATGCTGTTGTCCGAGCCTTCGATGTAGGCGCCGAAGTTGATCGCGTAACTGAGCAGCGAGGTCTTGTCAGCCTGCACATCCGCCTGATCGATGCGCAGCAGAGTGTGGCCGAACATCGACGAAGGGCTGTTGAGATAGGCCGCCGGGAAAATCATCACCGCACTGTGCGGCGAGACGTCCTTGAACCATTTCTTGTATTCGGCGCATTCCGGCGCGGGCAGGTCGGCGAGATTGAGCTGCGCTTTCAGCCAGCGTGTACGCGCCGGGTAAACGCATTGGGCGTGTTGCTCGCCGAGGCTGGCCGGGGCGTACAGCGCCTGCACGGTGGCGGCCAGTTCGCGGTCCGGACGTTCGTTGCCATCGGGGGCGAGAAAGAATTTCTTGTCGCTGACATAGCTGCGCCAGCCGCCGAGCTTGGCGGTTTCGTAATGACCGAGGGAAATCCAGAAGCGGTCGTTGGCCAGTTGCTGCAAACGTTGAGGATCGATGTGAGGCGCGGCGGACAGCGGGGCGCAGACACAGAGCGCCAGCCAGGCAAGGCGTTTGAGCATAGTCGGCAACTTAAGTCGAAAGAAAAAATTCAATACCAACAAACTGTAGGAGCTGACGAGTGCAACGAGGCTGCGATCTTTTGATCTTCAAAAGCAAGATCGCAGCCTCGTTACACTCGTCAGCTCCTGCAGCGCGTCATTTGGCAAAAAATAAAAACCCGCTTCCCGAAGGAAGCGGGCGGGGTCGAGCTTAAGCCTGAGTTGCGTACTTGGCCAGACGTGGGTCCGATTTCAGTACCGCCAGGGTGTTGGTATGCACGTCTTCAGCGGTCACGTCAGCCTTGCTGAAGATCTGCTGGAAGTGCTCGTGGGTCACTTGCGCGAAATGCGCGCGGTCTTCCGGTGCTACGCCCAGTACCACGGCATAGGTGGTCAGCGCTTCGCCGTTGCCTTTGGCCATGTCTTCGGACAGCTCGTTCATCATGCCATTCATGGCGAACCAGGATTTGCCGCCGTAGGTCAGCGACGCGTTGGTCGAGCAACCGTTGGTGCCGGAAGTCATACCGAACGTGGCGTTACCGGAAGTGCCGTTGGTGGTGGAAGCAAGGAAGTGCGCCGGGGTGCCACGCTGACCTTCGAACAGCATGTTGCCCCAACCGCAATCCGGGCCGCCCGGGGCTTGCGCCATTGCGTTGATGGATACAGCGGTGAAGAGAGTACCGAGAAGAATCCGTTTCATAGCTTTGTTCTCTTTATGTGCATACCAATGGACAGGGTTCTGGCCTTTCGCACTCTGCCCGAGGACAGCGCCGAAAGTGTCAGTGGGCCGGTATTAGTTCCAGCCGCGCAGTTTGGAGTTTAGGCACGTTCCAGCGGTTCCGTGACTTTTTGCAAAATATTTGGAATAAACCTCTGATTTATCGGGACGCGTCGACCCGCCGCGCGCTTGTCTATGCTTTGTCATGTGGCGCGCCTTGCCAGTGGGGCACGGGCAGCGCCAGAATGCCGCTACCTGCCCCGCCTGATTGTTAAGGAAGCCCGATGCCTGATCCTGTTGCTGCCAGCCTGCGTCTTGCGCCCGAAGCGCTGACTCGTCCGTTTTCCGCTGAACAGTTCAGCTTCACTACCACCAATGATCTGGAGCCCTTTCGCGGTGTGCTCGGCCAGGAACGCGCGGTCGAAGCCTTGCAGTTCGGTGTGGCGATGCCACGCCCCGGTTACAACGTTTTCGTCATGGGCGAGCCCGGCACCGGCCGTTTTTCGTTCGTCAAACGCTACCTGAAAGCCGAAGGCAAGCGCCTGCAGACTCCGGCGGACTGGGTCTACGTCAACAACTTCGATGAGCCGCGCGAACCGCGCGCGCTGGAGCTGCCATCGGGCACGGCGGGCTCGTTCATCGGCGACATCAACGGCTTGATCGACAATCTGCTGGCGACCTTCCCGGCAGTCTTCGAACACCCTTCGTATCAGCAGAAAAAAAGCGCCATCGACCGCGCCTTCAACCAGCGCTACGACAAGGCGCTGGACATCATCGAGCGTCTGGCTCTGGAAAAAGACGTCGCCCTCTACCGCGACAGCAGCAACATCGCCTTCACCCCGATGCTCGACGGCAAGGCCCTGGACGAAGCTGAATTCGCGCAGTTGCCGGAAGCCGAGCGCGAGCGTTTTCACGACGACATTTCCGGCCTCGAAGAGCGCCTGAACGAAGAACTCGCCAGCCTGCCGCAGTGGAAGCGCGAATCGAACAATCAACTGCGTTCGCTCAACGAAGAAACCATCACCCTGGCTTTGCAACCGTTGCTGGCGCCGCTCTCGGAGAAGTACGCAGAGAACGCCGCGGTCTGCGGTTATCTGCAAGCCATGCAGGTCTACCTGCTGAAAACCGTGGTCGAGCAACTGGTCGACGACAGCAAGACTGACGCCGTTGCGCGCAAGTTGCTGGAAGAGCAATACGCGCCAAGCCTGGTGGTCGGGCATCCGGCCAGCGGCGGTGCGCCGGTGGTTTTCGAGCCGCATCCGACCTACGAAAACCTGTTCGGTCGCATCGAGTACACCACCGATCAGGGCGCGCTCTACACCACTTATCGGCAGCTGCGTCCAGGTGCGCTGCACCGGGCCAACGGCGGTTTTCTGATTCTCGAAGCGGAAAAAATGCTCAGCGAGCCGTTCGTGTGGGATGCGCTCAAACGCGCCCTGCAATCGCGCAAGCTGAAAATGGAATCGCCGCTGGGCGAGATGGGTCGCTTCGCCACTGTGACCCTCAATCCGCAGCACATTCCGTTGCAGGTCAAAGTCATCATCATCGGTGCGCGGCAGTTGTATTACACGCTGCAGGATCTCGATCCGGACTTCCAGGAGATGTTCCGCGTTCTGGTCGACTTCGACGAAGACATCCCGATGGTCGACGAAAGCCTCGAGCAGTTCGCCCAGCTGCTGAAAACCCGCACTTCGGAAGAAGGCATGGCGCCGCTGACCGCCGACGCCGTGGCACGACTGGCGACCTACAGCGCACGGCTGGCCGAGCATCAGGGACGCTTGTCGGCGCGTATCGGCGATCTGTTCCAACTGGTCAGCGAGGCCGATTTCATTCGCCATCTGGCCGGCGATGAAATGACCGACGCCGGCCACATCGAGCGCGCCCTGAAAGCCAAGGCCACCCGCACCGGACGGGTCTCGGCGCGGATTCTCGACGACATGCTCGCCGGGATCATCCTCATCGACACTGACGGCGCTGCGGTCGGCAAGTGCAACGGTTTGACTGTGCTTGAGGTCGGCGATTCGGCGTTCGGCGTGCCGGCGCGGATTTCCGCCACGGTCTATCCGGGCGGCAGCGGCATCGTCGACATCGAGCGTGAGGTCAACCTCGGTCAGCCGATCCACTCCAAAGGCGTGATGATCCTCACCGGCTATCTGGGCAGCCGTTACGCGCAGGAATTCCCGCTGGCGATCTCGGCGAGCATCGCCCTCGAGCAGTCTTACGGCTACGTCGATGGCGACAGCGCGTCGCTGGGCGAGGCCTGCACGCTGATTTCGGCGCTGTCGAAAACGCCGCTCAAGCAATGTTTTGCCATCACCGGTTCGATCAACCAGTTCGGCGAAGTGCAGGCGGTCGGCGGGGTGAACGAGAAAATCGAAGGCTTCTTCCGCCTCTGTGAGGCACGCGGCCTGACCGGCGAGCAGGGCGCGATCATCCCTCAGGCCAACGTCGCCACGCTGATGCTCGATGAGAAAGTCCTCGCCGCCGTGCGCGCCGGGCAGTTCCATGTCTACGCAGTGCGGCAGGCCGATGAGGCGCTCAGCCTGCTGGCCGGCGAGCCGGCCGGTGAGCCGAATGCCGATGGCGAATTCCCTGAAGGCAGCATCAACGCTCGAGTGGTTGAGCGCCTGCGCGACATCGCCGAGATGATCAGCGAAGAGGACCTGAAGGAGGCCGAAAAGGAACTGGCGCAAGAGGCTCTCGCCGAAGCCAAACCGGCCTGACAGGCTTGTAATAAACCCTGTGGGAGCGAGCCTGCTCGCGAAAGCGCTGTTTCAGTCAACGAATGAGTTGGCTGATCCATCGTCTTCGCGAGCAGGCTCGCTCCCACAGTCATTTTTTCAGATGAGTTTTGCATTGATCTCCGGGGAATGTGTCACGAGTCTGGCGCCAATATTCACACAATGACCATTCGGCGCCTTCTGGTTCCATTTGGCTTGCGGCGGACACTTTTCTTCTATTCTCAGGTCAAGGATATCGACAGTATCACTGGATCGAGCCAGTCCTCCCGTGGGGGCTGAATACCGGCTTTACCGAGGGTCGCCGCCATGTCGCGCAACCTCTGTCTCACCCGTCAATGCCTGGGTCTGGTGACCCGGATCGAATGCGCCGTCAAGCCGCTGGCCGGCGACACCGGCATGTGGACGCTGCTCTTCGCGGCCGGGATGGCCGGCGAACAACCTTCTGCGATCAAAGCCCAGGGCCCGTTTCACGGCCCGGTGGCGGCCGAGTCAATTCTCGACACCATTGTTGAAAGCCTGACCTTGCACGGTTACGAACTGGCCGACGACCCGCAGATCTGGAGCCTGCACCTGCAAGCTCAGTTGCGGCAGATCAACGGCGGCCGTGGGCGCAGCCTGTAGGAGCTGCCGAAGGCTGCGATCTTTTGATCTTGCTCTTCAATGAGCAACCTCGTCCGCCGGCGCCTTGTCGAGTTTGACCTCGAAGCCGTATTGCACAGTGGTGAGGTCAGTGCGCTGATAGGTTTCCACGCGAGTGGGACGGCCATAAAAGTAGTGCACGCCGAGTAGCGCCGGGCCTTCGGTGCTGGCGTCATGGCTGACCGAAAGAATCTGCTTGAGGTAGTGGCCGCTGTCGTCCTTGACGAAGAAACGCCACTCGCTGGGCGGAAAGGTTTTCAGGTCGACCACCAGCGTGTTGTCCTTGATCGCCAACCCTTTGGGCAATGACTGTGCGTCGTAGGATTGTTTGGCCACGGTGGCCAGGAACAGCGGCATCGAACCGACGGCAATCGCCGGGGTTTCCGGAAACAGATTCAGATCGTAAGTAATCGTCGCTTGCAGCGGATCGACCTGGTACGCCTCAGGCGGCAGTTCGATCGGCTCGTCGAGCTTGCCGCCGCGCTTTTCCGTGAAGAAGGTCACCGGGCTGACGCCGGGATTGAGTTCGTCGCCAAGCAGTTCGTCATTGAAAGTGCGACGGTGGGAAAACTCGATACGCGCCGCGCTCGGCTCTTCCACCGATTGATGAATGCGCACGCCAGCCTTCAGTTGTTCTTCGCTCAGGTCCGCACCTTTGAGCCAGGTGGCTGCGAGATCGTCATAGACCACGACTGGCAGATCCAACGGCTGCACGGCTTTTGCCGTGGTGTGCGGATTGAAGGTGCGCACTGGCAGATCCAGCGGTTTACGCGTTACTGTTGCCGAGGAGAAGTCGAGCACGCTGACTTCCAGTGTGTCGATCGGGCCGTGGAAGTACACCTTGTTGTAGCGGCGCGGATGGTCTTTCTCGAAGGCCCGTTGGTCGTCGCTGAGCTGTTTTTCCAGAGTGTCGCTCCAGCTCTTCTGTTTCTGTAACTGCGTGAGTTGTTTCTGATAGAACTCGACCTGCTCCGGGCTTTCGTTGATCGAACCGGCGCGCACCAGGTATTGGCCGCTGGCGTCGCGGGCCTGGACGATCAGCGGATTGAGCCGGGTTTCGGCGACTTCGGGAGCCAGCGGCAGGCTGTTGCTGACTTCGACTTCGGCGTAATTCTTTTCCAGCTTGAGCAGTTTGACGCTGAGGTTATCGTTGGTGCGGGTCTGGCCGAGGTCTTTCTGCGTCAGCTCGAAGCTGTACAGCCGACGTGGCGCGATGACTTCGACCTGGCCTTGCAGACTGACCGGTTGCGGCAGGCTTTTCTTGTCGACGTTGAGACCATCGATGAACGGGTAGGTCACCGTCAGATCATCGGGATTGGTCACGTTGGAGCTGGACGGACTGAGTTGAATGCCTGGATCGGTTTCCGACCACTCCGGCCGCCAGGCGATCACGCGTTTATTGCTCAGCGTCACCGAATGCCATTCGATGCCGTGGGGAAACAGGAAGCCGCCGGGAATGTTCAGGTTGAACGGGTATACCGGCTGCAGATCGGTCAGGTAATCCGAGCTGGCGTCCTTGTGCAGGACGAACAGGCCATTGATGAAGGTATCGACCAGCGTCTGCGGGGTGGGGTAATGCTTGAGCACGGCGAGGGCGTCGGCGCCGTATTCGGTGTGCGGGGTGATGTCGTCGAGCTTGAGTCGCGCCCGTTCAAGCAACAGCAGCGAACCGCCGAGTTCGGTGATGGCGTCCTTGAGCTTCGGATCGCTGATCGTGTCCAGTGACTGTTCGAAGGTGGCGGTCTTTTCGTCGAGGTTGGCGACGTGTTTTTCATCGCCGGGCGAGCAACCGCCCATTAGCAAGGCGAGGCAGAATCCGGCAGTCGTCGAGGCTGATCGCACATCCATTTCCACGCATCCTGTCCACTGTCATTGGGCTGTCAATGCTTTGGACACTAGCAGAAAAAATTTGTCACACACACGCAGGTGGCGGATTTTCCGGCGGTTTCTGGCTGTCACAGCGGGCTGTTATACTCGCCGCCATTTCCAGCCCCTTGTGTGAGAGTCAATGGAACGCTTTATTGAAAATGCAATGTACGCCACCCGCTGGCTGCTGGCGCCGATCTACATCGGCCTGTCCCTCGGTCTGCTGGCGCTGGCATTGAAGTTCTTCCAGGAAATCATCCATATCCTGCCCAACGTCTTCGCCATGGCCGAATCGGACCTGATTCTGGTGCTGCTGTCGCTGATCGACATGGCGCTGGTGGGCGGTCTGCTGGTGATGGTGATGATTTCCGGCTACGAGAACTTCGTCTCGCAACTGGACATCGACGAAGGTAAAGAGAAGCTCAGCTGGCTGGGCACCATGGACTCCTCGTCGCTGAAAATGAAAGTCGCGGCGTCGATCGTGGCGATTTCCTCGATCCACTTGCTGCGCATCTTCATGGACGCCAAGAACGTCGATCCCGAGCATTTGATGTGGTACGTGATCATTCACATGACTTTTGTGGTGTCGGCGTTTGCCATGGGTTATCTGGACAAGGTCACCAAGCACTGATCGACCGATCAAGGCAAAAGAACCGCCCGTCTGTTGCGAAACAGACGGGCGGTTTCGTTTGTGGCTTGTGCTTTCAAGCGCAGCGGCCTATCCGTGTAACGGTGCGATCCGCCATGCTGTGAGGTGCTTCCATGAACCTGCAAGAGTTGAACGCGTTTGCCATCGCCGGCAAGGTCGATGAACTGAATCTGATTTCCATGGAGGGCGGGATCTATCTGCTGGAAGCGCGCATGCACGGGGCGGCTCATCCGCTGCACGATCCGCTGGGGAAAACCCTGACTCTGCGTTCCGTCGAGCACGCGCGGGACATGTTGCATGCGTTTCCGGTGCTGCCGTTCAATCTGGTGCACACCTCGGTGCACGATGAAATGTGCGGATTGGGCGGTGGCATCAATGAAAGCCTGAAAGTGCCGCTCGCCTGGCGTTCGGCCCTGTAGGCCCGGCCCCAAGCGCGGGGTATCTGTGCTAGTCTGCTCGCCCTTTTGGTTCCGGGCGCGCCGGGACGCGCTGTGCACGCACGGCAAGTCCTGTGGCCGTCCGCACAGCGGAGCAGTGTCATGTCCGAAGTAAATCTGTCCACCGACGAAACCCGCGTCAGCTACGGTATCGGCCGTCAACTCGGCGACCAGCTGCGCGACAACCCGCCACCGGGTGTCAGCCTGGACGCGATCCTGGCCGGTCTGACCGACGCTTTCGCCGACAAGCCAAGCCGTGTTGGCCAGGAAGAAATGTCCGCCAGCTTCAAGGTGATCCGCGAGATCATGCAGGCCGAAGCGGCTGCCAAGGCTGAAGCCGCGGCTGGCGAAGGCCTGGCTTTCCTCGCCGAAAACGCCAAGCGTGACGGCATCACCACCCTGGCTTCCGGCCTGCAATTCGAAGTGCTGACCCAGGGCGACGGCGCCAAGCCGACCCGTGAAGACCAAGTGCGTACGCACTACCACGGCACGCTGATCGACGGCACAGTGTTCGACAGCTCCTACGAGCGCGGCCAGCCTGCAGAATTCCCGGTTGGCGGCGTGATCGCTGGCTGGACCGAAGCCCTGCAACTGATGAATGCCGGCAGCAAATGGCGTCTGTACGTGCCGAGCGAACTGGCTTACGGCGCCCAAGGCGTTGGCAGCATCCCGCCGCACAGCGTTCTGGTATTCGACGTCGAGTTGCTGGACGTTCTGTAATCCACGGCCTGCCTTGATGGCGGGCTAACCCTGTGGGAGCGAGCCTGCTCGGGAAGGCGGGGTGTCAGTCAACTCAATCGTCGACTGGAAATCCGTCTTCGCGAGCAGGCTCGCTCCTACAGTCTTGACCGCGTTTCATATTTCGATCTTGTTGTGCAGCTCGCTGCTTGGGCGCAATGCCCGGGCATAGCAGAACAGGAACAGATTGCGCACCAGCTCCTTGAGTACCAGCGGCTCGCTGGAATTGAGGCTGCTGACGTCCAGATCACCCTGATCCTGCAGCTCATGCAAGGCTTCTTCTTCAAGCACCGCACAGACCTCGCCGGTTTCCCGATGGAGGATTCTGAGGTAAGGGTGTGGGCGATCCAGCCAGGCGTCGATCAAATAAGTCATGGGTCTCATCTCCTTGAAAGGTTTCAATGAGAATAATTCTTATTCATTAAATAGCAAGTGCCTATTGGCGGATCGTGGAGTTTTCCGGGTAAAGGTTGTGTCAGGTCAAAATGACTGGCTGATGGCCATGCGCGGATTCATTGAGCTGAAGCGCGGAGGGTAAAGCTCCATCCCACGCCTGGCGCGGGATGGCTGACGCAAGGCTCAGACTTTTCTGACGAACTCGGATTTGAGCTTCATCGGGCCGATGCCGTCGATCTTGCAGTCGATGTCGTGATCGCCGTCGCACAGGCGGATGTTCTTGACCTTGGTGCCGACCTTGACCACCAACGAGGTGCCCTTGACCTTGAGATCCTTGATCACGGTGATGGTGTCGCCGTCCTGCAGGACGTTGCCGACCGAATCTTTCTTCACGGCATCATCGGTAGCCACTTCGGCTTCGCCGCTGGCAGACCACTCGTGGGCGCACTCGGGGCAGACCAGTTGGGTGCCGTCTTCGTAGGTGTATTCGGAATTGCATTTCGGGCAGGGTGGCAACGTGCTCACTAAGGTTCCTTGGGTATCAGGAGGGCTAAAGGGCGCACATTGTATAGGGTTTTATCTTTTCAGGCAGGCAAAAGCAAAAGATCGCAGCCTTCGGCAGCTCCTACGCTGATGTGTAGGAGCTGCCGAAGGCTGCGATCTTTTGATCTTGTTTCAGCAATATCAGTGTGTGCGGGCGACCGCGAACTCGCTCAGTTCCACCAGCGCATCGCGGTATTCGCTGGCCGGCAGCGCATCGAGGCACTTGATCGCCCGAGCCACGAAATCGCGAGCCAGTTGCGCGGTGTATTCCAGCGAGCCGGACGCTTCGACGGCGATGCGGATGCTTTCCAGGTCTTCGATCCCGCCTTTCTGGATCGCCTGACGCACCAGTGCCGCCTGTTCGGCCGTGCCTTCGCGCATGGTGTAGATCAGCGGCAGGGTCGGCTTGCCTTCGGCCAGATCGTCACCGACGTTCTTGCCCAGGGTTTCCGCGTCGCCTTTGTAGTCAAGCAGGTCATCAACCAGCTGGAATGCCACGCCCAGATGATCGCCGAAGGTGCGCAGGGCTTCGCTCTGCTCGGCGGTCGCGCCGGCCAGGGCGGCGGCGCTGTGGGTCGAAGCTTCGAAGAGCATCGCGGTCTTGCCGCGGATGACTTCCATGTAGGTCTCTTCGCTGGTGCTGGCGTCACGTACCTTGGACAGTTGCAACACTTCGCCTTCAGCGATGATGCGCGTGGCTTGCGACAGAATCTTCATGACCGGCATCGAGCCCAGTTCGACCATCATTTCGAACGAGCGCGAATACAGGAAATCGCCGACCAGCACGCTCGGGGCGTTGCCCCACATGGCGTTGGCGGTCGAGCGGCCACGGCGCATGCCGGACATGTCGACGACGTCGTCATGCAGCAGGGTCGCGGTGTGCAGGAATTCGATGGTGGCGGCCAGCAGGCGCATGTCGTCGCCTTCGCGACCCAGGGCCTTGCCACACAGCAACACTAATAAAGGACGCAGGCGTTTGCCGCCGGCCGAAGTGATGTAATCGCCGATTTTCGATACCAGCGGCACTCGAGACGTCAGCTGCTTCTTGATGATGCCGTCGACGGCGCTAAAATCGTCCGCCACCGCGCGGTAGAAAGCTTGGGGTTGCATCAGCGAGAGTCGCTCCAGAAGGGTTGCGCGGCATGCTAGGACCCCTTCCCAGACCTGTCAAGGCGCGATGGACGGCCCCTTGCGTGACACCGAATGCTTGCGTACAATCGCGCACCCTGAACTTCCTGGGCAGCACCTGCCTTACGCAATTGCACTTGGGCCGTTCCAGCCCCATGCAGCCATGCCAGCCAATACCTCTTCTTATAAAGAGCTGGGTGAGCAGGATTATCGGAGAAATACCATGTACGCAGTAATCGTTACCGGCGGTAAGCAATACAAGGTCGCTGAAGGTGAATACCTGAAGATCGAAAAACTGGAAATCGCTACTGGCGAATCCGTGACTTTTGATCGCGTTCTGCTGGTCGCCAACGGCGACGACGTGAACATCGGCGCACCAGTTGTTGCTGGCGCAACCGTCAAGGCTGAAGTGATCTCCCAAGGTCGTCACGATAAAGTCCGCATCATCAAGTTCCGTCGTCGTAAGCACCACATGAAGCGTATGGGCCACCGCCAGTGGTTCACCGAGATCAAAATCACCGGTATTCAGGCTTAATTACAGCCTAATTCCTCACTAGGAGAATTGAACTCATGGCACACAAAAAAGCTGGTGGTAGTACCCGTAACGGTCGCGACTCAGAAGCCAAACGCCTTGGCGTGAAGATGTATGGCGGCCAGGTCATCAAGGCCGGCAACATCATCGTGCGTCAGCGCGGCACCCAATTCCACGCTGGCTACGGCGTTGGCATGGGCAAGGATCACACTCTCTTCGCTAAAATCGAAGGCGTGATCAAGTTCGAAGTAAAGGGCGCCTTCGGTCGTCGTTACGTGAGCGTAATCGCGGCTTAATCGCGAGATCGCTGGAGAAGCCCTGTCTTGCGACGGGGCTTTTTCGTTTGTGGGGTGAGTCTCTTGCAAAGCTGTTTGTATGGGCTGTCGGCGTGCGATGCAGGTCGTGTCTTGGGGTCGCTGCGCTCATTTTTGCAAGAGTCTTATGTCTTGATTGTTTTTCGGCTCGTCCGTACGGCGAGAGGCGTTGGTTATGAAGTTTGTTGATGAAGTATCGATTCGCGTAAAGGCTGGTGACGGTGGCAACGGTGCCATGAGTTTCCGCCGGGAAAAATTCATTGAAAACGGTGGCCCGAACGGTGGTGATGGCGGTGACGGCGGTTCCATCTACATGATGGCCGACGAAAACCTCAACACCCTGGTCGACTACCGTTACACCCGTCACTTCGATGCCGAGCGTGGCTCCAACGGTGGTAGCACCGACTGCACCGGCAAGAAGGGCGAAGACCTGATCCTGCGCGTGCCGGTCGGCACCACCGTGATCGATTCCGCCACTCAGGAAGTCATCGGCGACCTGACCAAGGCCGGCCAGAAACTGATGGTAGTGCAGGGCGGTTGGCACGGTCTGGGCAACACCCGTTTCAAATCCAGTACCAACCGTGCACCGCGTCAGACTACGCCAGGCAAGCCGGGCGAGCAGCGCGACCTGAAACTGGAAATGAAAGTGCTGGCTGACGTCGGTCTGCTGGGCTTGCCGAACGCCGGTAAAAGTACCTTTATCCGTTCGGTCTCGGCCGCCAAGCCGAAAGTCGCCGACTACCCGTTCACCACGCTGGTGCCGAACCTGGGTGTGGTCAGCGTCGATCGCTGGAAGAGTTTCGTCATTGCTGACATTCCGGGTCTGATCGAAGGCGCTTCCGATGGTGCCGGCCTGGGCATTCGCTTCCTCAAGCACCTGGCGCGTACCCGTCTGCTGCTGCACCTCGTCGACATGGCGCCGCTGGATGATTCCAGTGCTCCGGACGCGGCTGAAGTGATCGTCAACGAGCTGATCAAATTCAGCCCGTCGCTGGCTGAGCGTGATCGCTGGCTGGTGCTGAACAAGTGCGATCAGATCCTTGAAGAAGAGCACGATGCCCGCGTCAAGGAAATCGTCGATCGTCTGGAATGGACCGGTCCGGTGTACGTGATCTCGGCCATCGCCAAGATTGGTACCGAGCGTCTGTGCCACGACATCATGCGCTACATGGAAGACCGTGCCGATCGCCTGGCCGCAGACCCTGCGTACAAGGAAGAACTGGCCGATCTCGATCAGCGCATCGAAGACGAAGCCCGTGCGCAGTTGCAGGCGCTGGACGACAAGCGTGCCCTGCGTCGCAGTGGCGTGAAGTCGGTCCATGACATCGGCGACGATGACTGGGACGAAGAAGATGTGGATGACGAAGACGGTCCGGAAATCATTTACGTGCGTGACTGATCCGTTGCGATAAACTTGAACGCCGCTCAATCGAGCGGCGTTTTAGTATCCGGAAATCGATCGTTGGTCAGCAATCGCCACGATTAACGTCACGGGCAGTGCCAGGTCGCGCTGCCCTCAAGCTAAGGTTGAAGATGATGCGGAGCAAGGTGACAGGTGCGCAGCGTTGGGTCGTGAAGATCGGCAGCGCTTTGCTGACAGCTGATGGCAAAGGGCTGGATCGCGCGGCAATGAGTGTCTGGGTCGAGCAGATGGTGGCGCTGCATGAAGCGGGCGTCGAGCTGGTGCTGGTGTCCTCCGGGGCGGTGGCGGCCGGCATGAGTCGCTTGGGCTGGACCGCACGACCCAGTGCCATGCACGAGCTGCAGGCGGCCGCTGCGATCGGTCAGATGGGCCTGGTGCAGGCGTGGGAATCGAGCTTCGCCGAGCATGGCCGGCACACCGCGCAGATTCTCCTGACCCACGACGACCTGTCTGACCGCAAGCGTTACCTCAATGCCCGCAGCACCTTGCGTGCGTTGGTCGAGTTGAAAGTCATTCCGGTGATCAACGAAAACGATACCGTGGTGACCGACGAAATCCGTTTCGGCGACAACGACACGCTGGCGGCGCTGGTGGCCAATCTGGTCGAGGCCGATCTGCTGGTGATCCTCACCGATCGCGACGGCATGTTCGACGCCGATCCGCGCAACAATCCTGATGCGCAGTTGATTTATGAAGCGCGCGCCGATGATCCGACGCTCGATGCGGTCGCCGGCGGTACCGGCGGTGCCCTGGGGCGCGGCGGTATGCAGACCAAGTTGCGCGCGGCGCGCCTGGCGGCGCGTTCCGGTGCGCACACCATCATCGTCGGTGGGCGGCTTGAGCGTGTACTCGATCGCCTGAAGGCGGGCGAGCGCATCGGTACGCTGCTGTCGCCTGAGCGCGGCATGCTCGCGGCACGCAAGCAGTGGCTGGCCGGGCATCTGCAAACCCGTGGCACTCTGGTGCTGGATGAAGGGGCAGTGTCGGCGTTGTCCAAGGGCAACAAGAGTCTGTTGCCGGTGGGGGTGAAACTGGTTCAAGGCAGTTTCCGTCGCGGTGAGATGGTGGTCTGCGTGGCGCCGGACGGTCGTGAGATCGCGCGGGGACTGGCCAATTACAGCGCCCTGGAGGCGCAAAAAATCATCGGTCAGTCGTCGGATGCGATTGTCGGTTTGCTCGGTTACATGGCGGAGCCGGAACTGGTTCACCGTGACAACCTGATTCTGGTCTAAGGAAAATTCGATGCGTGTAGCGAAGGGATTGTTGGGTCTGCTGATGGCCGTGCCATTGCTGGCCTCGGCCGAGGAGATCGGTCAGGTGTCGACGGTGTTCAAATTTGTCGGGCCGAATGACCGGATCGTGGTCGAGGCGTTCGACGATCCGAAGGTTGAAGGCGTGACCTGCTACCTGTCGCGCGCCAAGACCGGCGGGGTAAAGGGTGGTCTCGGTCTGGCAGAGGATCGCGCCGAGGCATCGATCGCTTGTCGTCAGGTCGGGCCGATCAAGTTCAAGGGCGAGCTGAAGGATGGCGACGAGGTATTCAAGGAACGTACCTCGCTGGTGTTCAAGACCATGCAGGTCGTGCGTTTCCTCGACAAGAAGCGCAACACGCTGGTGTACCTGGTCTACAGCGATCGCCTGATCGAAGGCAGTCCGCAGAATGCGGTCACTGCCATCCCGATTCTGCCGTGGGTGCCGGTCCAGCAATAAGCGCCATCAATCCGAACTGTGGGAGCGAGCCTGCTCGCGAAGAGGTCGTGTCGGTCGATAGCAATATCAACTGACAGACCGCATTCGCGAGCAGGCTCGCTCCCACATTTTTTTGCCTGTAGCTTGTTAAATCTCAGGCAATAAAAAACCGACCCTGAGGTCGGTTTTTTAATGACTACGTCGATTAAGCGGCTTCTTTCAGCGCTTTGACGTGGCCATTCAGACGGCTCTTATGACGAGCAGCCTTGTTCTTGTGGATGATGCCTTTATCGGCCATACGGTCGATAACTGGCACAGCCAGAACGTATGCAGCTTGAGCTTTTTCAGCGTCTTTTGCGTCGATGGCCTTAACTACATTCTTGATGTAGGTACGAACCATGGAACGCAGGCTGGCGTTGTGGCTGCGACGCTTCTCAGCCTGTTTTGCACGTTTTTTGGCGGAAGGTGAGTTGGCCACCGTCGAGCTCCTCGAAAGACTTTTTAGGAAATAGCAAACAAAATAGGCCGCGAATCATGCCGATGAAGACTTGTCTTGTCAAGGGCACTTGAATCGTTCCGCTAAGTGGTAGGTATAAAGAGGCGGGATATTTATTTCCGGCGCTTGACCTGTAAACTCGCGAGCTTTGGCTCTGTGCTGTTGCGGCGCGGAGTATCGCACAAGTAGGCGCATTGTTCGCCTGCTGTTTATCGACAGGCACAAACTCTCTCAATGAATCTGCTCAAATCGTTGGCCGCCGTCAGCTCTATCACGATGCTTTCCCGGATTCTGGGTTTTGTTCGTGACACGCTGATTGCGCGGACATTCGGCGCCGGGATGGCCACGGATGCCTTCTTTATTGCTTTCAAGCTGCCCAACCTGCTCCGGCGGATTTTTGCCGAAGGGGCTTTTTCCCAAGCGTTCGTGCCGATCCTTGCCGAATATAAAAGCCAGCAGGGCGAAGAGGCGACGCGCACCTTTATTGCCTATGTGTCGGGGCTGTTGACGCTGGTGTTGGCGGTAGTGACGGCGCTGGGCATGATCGCCGCGCCCTGGGTGATCTGGGCCACGGCCCCCGGCTTTACCGATACCCCGGAGAAATTCCAGCTCACCTCCGACCTGTTGCGGGTGACCTTTCCTTATATATTGCTGATCTCGCTGTCATCGCTGGCCGGGGCGATCCTGAATACCTGGAACCGTTTCTCGGTGCCAGCCTTCGTGCCGACCCTGCTCAACGTCAGCATGATCGTGTTTTCGCTGTTCCTGACGCCGTACTTCGATCCGCCGGTCATGGCCCTCGGCTGGGCGGTGCTGGTCGGCGGTCTGGCGCAACTGTTGTATCAGCTGCCGCACCTGAAAAAGATCGGCATGCTCGTGCTGCCGCGCCTGAATCTGCGCGACAGCGGCGTATGGCGGGTAATGAAGCAGATGCTGCCGGCGATTCTCGGTGTGTCTGTCAGCCAGATCTCGCTGATCATCAACACCATCTTCGCCTCGTTTCTGGTCGCCGGTTCAGTGTCGTGGATGTACTACGCCGATCGCTTGATGGAATTGCCTTCGGGCGTGTTGGGTGTGGCGCTCGGGACGATTCTGCTGCCAACGCTGGCCAAGACCTACGCCAGCAAGGATCGCCACGAGTATTCGCGAATCCTCGACTGGGGGCTGCGCCTGTGCTTTGTGCTGGTGCTGCCGTGCGCGCTGGCGCTGGGGATTCTTGCCGAACCGCTGACCGTTTCGCTGTTCCAGTACGGCCAGTTCAGTGGCTTCGATGCCGAGATGACCCAGCGTGCGCTGATCGCCTATTCGGTCGGCCTGCTCGGGATTATCGTGATCAAGGTGCTGGCGCCGGGCTTTTATGCGCAACAGAACATTCGCACGCCGGTGAAAATCGCAATCTTCACCTTGGTCTGCACCCAGTTGTTCAACCTGGTGTTGATCGGTCCGCTGGCCCATGCCGGCCTTGCCCTGGCGATCAGTGCCGGTGCCTGCCTCAACGCCGGGCTGCTGTTCTATCAACTGCGCAAGCAGAAGATGTATCAACCGCAGCCGGGCTGGGGCAAATTCGGCTTCAAGCTGGTCGTTGCAGTGACGGTGATGTCGGCGGTGTTGCTGGCCGGCATGCATTTCATGCCCGCCTGGGATGAGGGCCATATGCTTGAGCGCTTCTTGCGTCTGGGCGCGCTGGTGGTTGCTGGCGTGGTGGCGTATTTCGGTATGTTGCTGCTGCTGGGTTTCCGTCTGCGCGACTTCAATCGCAAGGCCTTGAGCTAAGGTTTCAGCCTTTATCGACAGGCACGGGCCGGCGGTTTTGTCGGCTCGTTCACTTTGCGTTACGGTGTTGCCTGTCGTCGGCCGTCGGGTGTGGTTATAATCGACCACTTTATGAGCAAGAAGCGCGTTATGCAGCTGGTTCGAGGCCTCCACAACTTGCGCCCCCAGCATCGGGGCTGCGTCGCCACTATTGGCAACTTTGACGGTGTTCACCGTGGTCACCAGGCTATCCTGGCCCGACTGCGTGAGCGTGCGCTCGAGTTGGGCGTACCCAGCTGCGTGGTGATTTTCGAGCCGCAGCCACGGGAGTTCTTTGCTCCCGACACCGCTCCGGCGCGTCTGGCGCGGTTGCGTGACAAGCTGCAATTGCTGGCCGCCGAAGGCGTCGACCGGGTTTTATGCCTGGCCTTCAACCAGCGCCTGAGCAAGCTCAGCGCCAGCGAATTTGTCGATACCATTCTGGTCGATGGCCTCGGCGTGCAGCATCTGGAGGTCGGTGACGACTTCCGCTTCGGCTGCGACCGCCTCGGCGATTTCGATTTCCTCATGCAGGCCGGGCAGGTTCACGGGTTCACCGTCGAAGCCGCGCAAACCGTCGAGCTGGACGGCATTCGCGTCAGCAGCACGCAAGTGCGCAACGCCTTGGCCGCAGCCGATTTTGCCCTGGCCGAACGCTTGCTCGGCCGTCCGTACCGCATCGCCGGTCGCGTGCTGCATGGCCAGAAACTGGCCCGGCAGCTGGGCACGCCCACTGCCAACATTCAACTCAAGCGTCGTCGTGTACCGTTCACCGGGGTCTATCTGGTGAGCGTCGACATCGAAGGCAAGACCTGGCCCGGCGTCGCCAATATCGGCGTGCGCCCCACGGTGCAAGGGGATGGCAAAGCCCACCTCGAGGTCCATCTGTTAGATTTTGCCGGCGATCTGTATGACCGGCGCTTGACGGTGGTTTTCCACCAAAAGCTGCGTGAAGAGCAGCGCTTCGCCTCTCTGGAGGCATTGAAAACGGCGATCAATGCGGATGTCGCCACCGCCCGTGCACTAGCCGCACCTAGCGCCCATCGCTAATGAAGAGCCTTAAATGACCGACTATAAAGCCACGCTAAACCTTCCGGACACCGCCTTCCCAATGAAGGCCGGCCTGCCACAGCGCGAACCGCAGATCCTGCAGCGCTGGGACAGTATTGGCCTGTACGGAAAGTTGCGCGAGATTGGCAAGGATCGTCCGAAGTTCGTCCTGCACGACGGCCCTCCGTACGCCAACGGCACGATCCACATCGGTCACGCACTGAACAAGATTCTCAAGGACATGATCATCCGCTCGAAAACCCTGTCGGGTTTCGACGCGCCGTATGTCCCGGGCTGGGACTGCCACGGCCTGCCGATCGAGCACAAGGTTGAAGTGACCCACGGCAAGAACCTCGGCGCGGATAAAACCCGCGAGCTGTGCCGTGCCTACGCCACCGAGCAGATCGAAGGGCAGAAGTCCGAGTTCATCCGTCTCGGCGTGCTGGGCGACTTCGCCAACCCATACAAGACCATGAACTTCACGAACGAGGCCGGTGAAATCCGCGCCCTCGCCGAAATCGTCAAGGGCGGTTTCGTGTTCAAGGGCCTGAAGCCGGTGAACTGGTGCTTCGACTGCGGTTCGGCTCTGGCTGAAGCGGAAGTCGAGTACGAGAACAAGAAGTCCTCGACCATCGACGTGGCGTTCCCGATCGCCGACGAAGCCAAACTGGCTGAGGCCTTCGGTCTGGCGTCGCTGAGCAAACCTGCTGCGATCGTGATCTGGACCACCACCCCGTGGACCATCCCGGCCAACCAGGCGCTGAATGTGCACCCGGAATTCAACTACGCCCTGGTCGATATCGGCGACAAGCTGCTGGTGCTGGCTGAAGAGCTGGTCGAAGCCTGCCTGGCGCGCTATGGCGTGGAAGGTTCGGTGATCGCCACCACCACCGGTAAAGAGCTGGAGCTGATCAATTTCCGTCATCCGTTCTACGATCGTCTGTCGCCGGTGTACCTGGCTGATTACGTTGAATTGGGCGCTGGCACCGGCGTGGTTCACTCCGCCCCGGCCTATGGCGTGGACGACTTCGTGACCTGCAAGAAATACGGCATGGTCAACGATGACATCCTCAACCCTGTGCAGAGCAACGGCGTGTACGTGCCGTCGCTGGAATTCTTCGGCGGCCAGTTCATCTGGAAAGCCAACCCGGCCATCGTTGAAAAGCTGACCGAAGTCGGTGCGCTGATGCACACCACCGTCATCGAACACAGCTACATGCACTGCTGGCGCCACAAGACCCCGCTGATCTACCGCGCCACCGCGCAATGGTTCATCGGCATGGACAAGGAGCCAACC
Source organism: Pseudomonas moraviensis subsp. stanleyae (assembly GCF_036283065.1). Taxonomy (GTDB): domain Bacteria; phylum Pseudomonadota; class Gammaproteobacteria; order Pseudomonadales; family Pseudomonadaceae; genus Aquipseudomonas; species Aquipseudomonas stanleyae. The sequence continues at coordinate 71,810 of NZ_JAADJI010000010.1, read as the reverse complement.
AGCGGCGACACCCTGCGCGTGCGCTCGCTCAAGGCCATTGAGGACACCAAGTTCGTTCCGGCCTGGGGCCAGGCGCGCCTGCACTCGATGATCGCCAACCGTCCGGACTGGTGCATCTCGCGTCAGCGCAACTGGGGCGTACCGATCCCGTTCTTCCTCAACAAGGAAAGCGGCGAGCTGCACCCGCGTACCGTCGAGCTGATGGAAGAAGTCGCCAAACGCGTTGAAGTCGAAGGCATCGAAGCCTGGTTCAAACTCGACGCCGCCGAACTGCTCGGTGACGAAGCACCGCAGTACGACAAGATCAGCGACACCCTCGACGTCTGGTTCGACTCGGGCACCACGCACTGGCACGTCCTGCGCGGTTCGCACCCGATGGGCCACGAGAGCGGCCCGCGTGCCGACCTGTACCTGGAAGGTTCCGACCAGCACCGTGGCTGGTTCCACTCGTCCCTGCTGACCGGTTGCGCCATCGACAACCATGCGCCGTACCGCGAGCTGCTGACTCACGGCTTCACCGTCGATGAGTCCGGGCGCAAGATGTCCAAATCGCTGGGCAACGTGATCGCGCCGCAGAAGGTCAACGACACCTTGGGCGCCGACATCATGCGTCTGTGGGTCGCTTCGACCGACTATTCCGGCGAAATGGCGGTGTCCGAGCAGATTCTGCAGCGCAGTGCCGACGCCTACCGTCGTATCCGTAACACCGCGCGCTTCCTGCTTTCCAACCTGACCGGTTTCAACCCGGCCACCGACCTGCTGCCGGCCGAAGACATGCTGGCGCTGGATCGCTGGGCGGTGGATCGCACGCTGCTGCTGCAACGCGAGTTGCAAGAGCACTACGGTGAATACCGTTTCTGGAACGTGTACTCGAAGATCCACAACTTCTGCGTGCAGGAGCTCGGTGGTTTCTACCTCGACATCATCAAGGACCGCCAGTACACCACCGGCGCCGACAGCAAGGCACGGCGCTCGTGCCAGACCGCGCTGTTCCACATCTCCGAAGCGCTGGTGCGCTGGATCGCGCCAATCCTCGCCTTCACTGCCGATGAGCTGTGGCAATACCTGCCAGGCGAGCGTAACGAATCCGTCATGCTCAACACCTGGTACGAAGGCCTGACCGAGCTGCCGGAAGGCTTCGAGCTGGGTCGCGCGTACTGGGATCGCATCATGGAAGTGAAAGTCGCGGTCAACAAAGAGATGGAAATCCAGCGTGCGGCGAAAGCCGTCGGTGGCAACCTGCAGGCCGAAGTGACGCTGTTTGCCGAAGAGGCGCTGAGCGCCGACCTGGCCAAGCTGAGCAACGAGCTGCGCTTTGTCCTGATCACCTCGACTGCCAGCGTCGCGCCATTCGTTCAGGCTCCGGCCGATGCAGTGGCCACCGAAGTCAGCGGTCTGAAACTGAAGATCGTCAAATCGGCGTTCCCGAAGTGCGCGCGTTGCTGGCATTGCCGCGAAGACGTCGGCGTGAACCCGGAGCATCCGGAAATCTGCGGTCGTTGCGTCGACAACATCAGCGGCGCTGGCGAGGTTCGTCACTATGCCTGATGCCGTTGGCCGTTTCGGACGGCTGAGCTGGCTGTGGTTGAGCCTGCTGGTCCTGGTCATTGACCAGGCCAGCAAGTTCTACTTCGAAAGCAAGCTCGAAATGTTCCAGCAGATCGTGATCATTCCCGATCTGTTCAGCTGGACCCTGGCTTACAACACCGGCGCCGCCTTCAGCTTCCTCGCGGACAGCTCCGGCTGGCAGCGCTGGCTATTTGCGCTGATCGCCATTGTCGTCAGTGCCGTGCTGGTGGTCTGGCTCAAGCGTCTGGGGCGCAACGACACTTGGCTGGCCGTCGCCCTGGCGTTGGTGCTGGGTGGCGCGCTGGGCAACCTGTATGACCGCGTTGCCCTGGGCCATGTGATCGACTTCATCCTGGTGCACTGGCAGAACCGCTGGTATTTCCCGGCGTTCAACATTGCCGACAGCGCGATCACTGTCGGCGCGATCATGCTGGCGCTGGACATGTTCAAATCGAAGAAAACCGAAGAGGCCGCTCATGACTGAACCGCTATCGACTGAGCAACGCATCGGCCAGAACACCGAAGTCACGCTGCACTTTGCCCTGCGCCTGGAAAACGGTGATACCGTCGACAGTACGTTCGACAAGGCCCCGGCCACCTTCAAGGTCGGCGACGGCAACCTGCTGCCGGGTTTCGAAGCCGCACTGTTCGGCTTCAAGGCCGGCGACAAGCGCACCCTGACTGTCGAGCCGGAAAACGCTTTCGGTCAGCCGAACCCGCAGAACGTGCAGACCATCCCGCGTTCGCAGTTCACCGACATGGAGTTGTCACCGGGCCTGCTGGTGATCTTCAACGATGCGGCCAATACTGAATTGCCAGGTGTGGTGAAGGAATTCGACGACACGCAAGTGACCGTCGACTTCAACCACCCTCTGGCCGGCAAGACGCTGACCTTTGACGTGGAAATCATTTCCGTCAAAGCGCTATAACTGACTGTATAAGGTCAAATGTGGGAGCGAGCCTGCTCGCGAAAGCGGTGTGTCAATCAACAGAAATGTTGCAAGTGATGGCCCTTCGCGAGCAGGCTCGCTCCCACAGTCTGTTTTCCATTGTTTTCGCGCGCAAGACACGAGGCACAGCATGCAAATCAAACTCGCCAACCCCCGTGGCTTCTGCGCCGGTGTGGACCGGGCGATCGAAATCGTCAACCGCGCCCTGGAAGTCTTCGGGCCACCGATCTATGTGCGTCACGAAGTGGTGCACAACAAGTTCGTCGTTGAGGACCTGCGCAGCCGTGGCGCGATTTTCGTCGAAGAGCTCGATCAGGTGCCCGATGACGTGATCGTCATCTTCAGCGCCCACGGTGTTTCGCAAGCCGTGCGCAACGAAGCCGCCGGTCGTGGCCTGAAAGTTTTCGATGCAACCTGCCCGCTGGTGACCAAGGTGCACATCGAGGTGGCCAAATACAGCCGCGACGGTCGCGAGTGCATCCTGATCGGCCACGCCGGTCACCCGGAAGTCGAAGGCACCATGGGTCAGTACGATGCCAGCAATGGCGGTGCGATCTACCTCGTCGAAGACGAGAAGGACGTGGCCGAGTTGCAGGTGCGCGATCCGGAAAGACTCGCCTTCGTCACCCAGACGACTTTGTCGATGGACGACACCAGCCGCGTTATCGATGCCCTGCGCACGCGTTTCCCGGCCATTGGTGGTCCGCGTAAGGACGACATCTGCTACGCCACACAAAACCGCCAGGACGCCGTCAAGCAACTGGCCGACGAGTGCGACGTGGTTCTGGTGGTCGGCAGCCCGAACAGCTCCAACTCCAACCGTCTGCGTGAACTGGCTGAACGCATGGCAACCCCGGCCTACCTGATCGACGGTGCCGAGGACCTGCAACAGAGCTGGTTCGACGGCGTCGAGCGTATCGGCATTACCGCTGGCGCCTCGGCACCGGAAGTACTGGTGCGTGGCGTGATTCAGCAATTGCAGGCCTGGGGCGCGACCGGTGCCGATGAACTGGCCGGCCGTGAAGAGAACATCACGTTCTCGATGCCGAAAGAGCTGCGCGTCCGTTCGATCTGACGTTTCTGCTTCTGTCGCACAGTGCCTGTTCAGTTTCCCGACTGTTCAGGCGCACGCGACCGGTCGCCGCCAGCACAATCTGCCGCTGGCTGACCGGTTCACGCGGCGAGCAGATGTGTATTGTCCCCGCCTGAAATCGCCGCCCCGGCATCAGCGGTTGCCCCAGATGACTGAACCGCACATAGCGGCTCACCCACCAGTTGCCAACAATCGGCACCTTCGCCTCACTGGCGCGTTCAATAAGCAGCGGATTGCTGCTGTCCTCCGGCCCCTTGCCGCTGAGATCCAGAATGATTCGCCATCCCTGACTCCAGTCACCATCAATGCCATGGATCACCACGCTTTGATTGTGGGTCATAGCCAGGGTGCGAGCGTGGCGAATACCTTCGATCAGCGACTGCGCTGCGTGATCGCGCTGAGTGGCTTGCTTGAGCGCGGCGAACGCCGGGCTGACCAGCAGCAGAACAATTGCGCCAATCGCCAGTCCCATAAGCAGTTCAATCAGGCTGAAACCGTGTTGCGGCATGAAAAATCCCTCCGTGGAATGGTATGAGCAGCGCAATCCGTGCACCGCGCAGGGCAAATCAGTCGGCATGTGCCGAGCGAATGTTCTAGCGTGTAGAAGCAGGTATAGCCGACGGCAACGGAGGGCACCGATGGATCTTCGTACAAAAGGTTTCACGCTGGTCGAGTTGCTGGTCGCCATCGCGGTATTCCTGGTATTGATCACGCTGGCGGTGCCGGCCTTTACCCGTACGATTCAGAGCAGCAAGGCAGATACCGAAGTCGGCGACTTGCAGCGCGCGATCAATTTCGCTCGCCTCGAAGCGATCAATCGCGGCATGACCACGCGTTTGCGTCCGACCGCGGGCGGCAGCGTCTGGACCGGCGAGCTGGCGGTCTACGACAGTACTGGCAATCCGGCCAATGTGTTGCGGGTTGTTCCAGCGATGAGCAGCGGCGCGACTCTGACGCTACCCTCAGGAGTGACTGCGCTGGATTTCAACAATCTCGGCGGTCTGGCGTCACCGTCGACCGCGGTGGTCATTGGTTACACGCTGGGCACGCAAAGCAGGACGCTGAACGTGTGTTTGAACGGACGCATTCAACTGGGTGGAAATTGCGGATGAGGGCAGGGAGCAAAAACGCACAGGAGGGCATGACGCTGATCGAAGTGCTGGTCGCGTTGCTGATTCTCACTGTCGGCCTGTTGGGCGCAGCGGCGGTGCAGCTCAACGCGCTGAAGTACACCGACAGTTCGCGAATGACCAGTCAGGCCAGCTTCATCGCCTATGACATGATGGATCGCATCCGCGCCAATTCCGGCGCCAACTACACCGTCACACCGCCGACCTCGGGCAATCTCAGTAATGCGCGGGATCAGGATCTCTACGATTTCACCACCAACATCGCCAACTTCGGCGGTCCGACCGCGACGGGCAGCATCACCCTCAATCAGCGGGTCTACACCATCACGATCACCTGGAGCGATGCGCGCGCGGCCAACGCTGCCAGTGCCCAGCGCAGTTTCGTACTGACCAGCCGGGCGGCGGTCGATCCGGTGGCCACACCATGAAGCGCTGCAACCGTGGTTTCGGCTTGATCGAGTTGCTGATCGCCTTGGCGTTGGGGCTGATCGTCGTGCTCGGTGTGGTGCAGATTTTCATCGCGGCGAAAAACACCTACGTCAGTCAGAACAGCGCCGCGGCGATGCAGGAAGACGCGCGCTTCGTCCTCAGCAAAATGATTCAGGAAATCCGCATGGTCGGCATGTTCGGCTGCCTCGGCACCATCGTCGACTCCAGTTCGGCAGGGGATTTCAACGCCGCGCAACTTACCCCGATCAACTGGGACAACGCCAATCTCAAGTTGACCCTGGTCACCGCCGATGTCGGCAGCGGCGGGGGAACGCCGACCTGGACGGTGATTTCAGATTGTCGCAACAGCGCGATCGCCTACAGCGGATTGCGCAGCCCGGCCACGGGGCAGATCGCTTTCCCGATCCGCCGTCTGATCTACAGCTTCAGCAATAATCAGATACTCATGGGCACCGGCAGCGGTAATCCGGCGCAGCAAGTGCTAGTGAACAACGTCAGCGCTTTCAACGTCACCTTCGGTCTGGCCAGCTCCGCAACCGATGTCGCAGCCTCGACCTACAGCAGCAACCCCAGCGACCCCGCGCGCATTCGCAGTGTGCGCCTGAGCCTGACCCTCACCGACCCGAACAATCGGGTGCGCAATCAAACCTTCAATGTGGTTGCGGCATTGCGCAACCGCTTGCCATGAGGGGGCGGCGATGAGGATTTCCTTGCAACAACGGCAGGCCCAGCGCGGTATGGTCTTGCTGGTCAGTCTGGTGTTTCTGCTGTTGCTCACCTTGATCGGTTTGTCCTCGATGCAGAGCGCCAACCTGCAGGAGAAAATGGCGGGCAGCGTAAGCCTGCGCAATCAATCGTTTCAGGCTGCGGAAGCGGCGCTGCGTATCGGCGAAAGCGCGGTGCAACTGGATAGCTACTCGCTGGCGGTGTGCAGCGGTACGACCCAATGTCTGCCGCCGGCGGAGTCGTCGGTGGTCAATTCGGCCGGCTTCAATTCGGCTTCCGGGGTGACCTGGGTCGCTGCCGGTAACGGCTTTTATGGCGTGCAGAATATCGGTACGACCCTAACGGCGGTGAACGTGCCGAGTAACACTTCGGCGACGTTGTATCGAGTCACTGCGGTCGGCATCGCCGGCAATTCGCGTAGCGTGGTGGAGAGCATCTATGCGAAGTATTGAGCGCGGCGCCTCGCTGCTGGTCGGCATGCTCCTGAGCTTCTATCTGGCGGCGCCGGCCTGGGCATTCACGCCGTCCGATTCGCCGCTGCTCAGCGCAGCAGCGGTGGCGCCCAATGTGATGCTGCTGATCGACGACTCGGGGAGTATGAACAGCATCATTTACGCCGCCGGATTCGACCCGAACGTCAATCGCACTCCAGCCCGGCAGTGCAATGCCTTCCTCGGCTTGTGCTCTGCACTCAATGCGCCGCAGATTACCGGCGACACGGTGTTTCTATCGAGCCTGCCGACCTCCGGGTGCTCGGGAGGCGCCTATGCGTTCTACAACAACAGTGTGGCGCCGTTGTGCCTCAAGCTCCCCGACCCGGTAGGCAACGAGAACACCCGTTATTCCGCCGATTACATTTCCTACATAGTCAGCCAGGCCATCAGCACCGGCACCCGCGACTTCACCACCGGGGCGATTCCCAACGATTACCGGATGAACGTCGCGCGCAACGTTTCCACCGCATTGGTCAGCAGCAACCGCACCTTGCGCATGGGCCTGTCGACGTTCAATCCGGCCACCAGCAGCAACCCGGGCAATGGCGGCTTCATCGCGCGCTCGATCACCGATCTGTCGCCGGTGACCGGCAGCGTGACCCAAGCCCAGGCAGACACTAACTACAACGCGCTGATTTCATCGATCAACGGCTTGAACGCCGTGGCCAATACACCATTGGCCGAGAGCTATTACGAAGTCACTCGCTACATGCGTGGCCTGGCGCCTTACTACAACGGCACGCCGACAACCTATACCAGCCCGATTCAATATCGTTGCCAGAAAAACTACGGCGTGGTGATCACTGACGGCTTGCCAACCTACGATCGTACTTTCCCCACCAACGATCCACTGGGTGGCAGCCGGTTGCCGAACTGGGATGGCGTGAATAATGACGGCGATAACATCAACGGTGACGGCGAAGGCGACACCCTGTATCTGGATGACATTGCCAAATTTGCCTTCGACATCGACATGCGCTCGACCGGTACCGACGCCGCCGGCAAGAGCTGGAACGCGGTGGATTTTCCCCGGCAGAACATGAACACCTACACCGTCGGTTTCGCTGCGGACAACGACATGTTGTCCGACGCCGCCAGTTATGGGCAGGGCAGGTATTACCAGGCGACCGACAGCTCCGGGCTCAATGCGGCGTTATCGTCGGCATTGAGCGATATCACTTCCAAGGCCGGTTCCGGTGGCGCCGGCGTCGCCAGCAGCAGCAACCTGACCAGTGGCAGCAGTTTTTATCAGACCACCTACGATCCCAAGGATTGGCGCGGCACGATCAGGTCGTTCGGCTTCACCTCGACCGGCACGGTGAATACCTCGGCTGTGCAGTGGACGACCGACACCACTATCGTGCCCTCTGCCACAGCGCCGACTTTCCAGTCATGGAACACCGCGAGCAATACGCCAATCGCCCTGGCACTCCTCAACTTTTCCCCGGCCCAGCAGACTACGCTGAATCAGGGATTGCCTACCGGAATCAACGGCAATGATCTGGTGGAGTGGAGCAAGGGCATCAACAAGGCCGGGCTCAAAGTGCGCAATGCACTGCTCGGCGACATCATCAATTCGCCGCTGGTGCTCGCGTCGCCTTCGGACAAGACCGCATCCGATCTGACGGGTGACAGCAGTTACACCAACTACCTGACGACCAAGGCTGCGAACATGAATACCAGCCTGGTGGTGAACGCCAACGACGGTTTCGTCAACGTGATCAATTCGGCGAATGGCACCCGCCGTTATGCCTACATGCCCTCCAGCGTGCTGCCTTCCTTGCGTCTGATTGCGGACACCAACTACGTCAATGGCGTCAGCCACAAGTTTCTGGTGGATGGTCAGGTCGGCGTGTTCGATGCGCAGGCCGGCACCACCTGGAAAACCCTGGCCATTGGCGGAACGGGGGCCGGTGGCCAAACTTTCTATGGACTGCAGCTGTTCGATGCCTCGGCAGGTAACGTGATCAAGGCACTGTGGGAAGTCAGTGCGCCGGCCACGGCCAACACGGCGAACGCTTTCAATGATCTCGGTTACGCCTACGCGCGTCCGGAAGTGGCACGCTTGGCCAATGGTCGCTGGGCAACTTTCATTGCTAATGGTTACGGCAGCCATTCAGGCGTTGCAGCTTTGTATGTACTGGATGCGCTGGATGGTTCGCTGATCAGGAAAATCGTCATCGACAGCACGGAAACCGGCAACGGTTTGTCATCGGTGAAGCTCAGGGTCAATTCTTCGAACGTGGTACAGGCGGCCTACGGTGGAGATTTGAAAGGACGCATGTGGAAATTCGACTTGAGCGCAACGGGGCCGGAAAACTGGGGCGTGGCCTTTGCCGGCAAGCCTTTGTTCACCGCCACCGCCCCGGGCGGAGCAACGCAGCCGATCACCGCGCAACCGCTGCTGGCGGATAACCCACAGGGCGGCAAGCAGGTGTTCTTTGGCACCGGCAAGTTCAACGAAACCGCCGACAAGACCAACAAGGATCTGCAGGCGTTCTATTCAATCTGGGATGCAGAAGGTGGAGCCGGACAAATCACCGTCAGCAGTTTGCAGGCGCAGGCGATAACCGGTTCGTTCTCCGGCAGTTCCGGGCAATTCCTGACCACCAGCCAGAATGAAACGACGTATCCGGGAGAAAAAGGCTGGTATTTGCCGCTGGTATACAACAACGTGCTGACCGGCGAGCGCGTGATCAACCAGGCCAGTCTGGTGTTGGGGCGAGTTGTTTTTACCACTGCCAGCGTCGATACCACCGACCCTTGTTCGAGCTTTGGCACGGGCAGGTTGGTCGAACTGGATGCGTTCAACGGTAAGATGCTCAACTACGCCGTGATCGACACCAACGGTGACCGTTTGGTCGATGGCACTGACACGATATCAAGTGGCGTGGTATTCACCGGTGGCATTCCGACCCTTAACGTCATTTCAGCCGGTGGTACGGGAAAGGTCTTGACCGACACCAGTGGCGCCATCACCACCGTTGTGGAAAAAGGTGGCGGCGGCAGCCGTCGTATCATGTGGCGACAAATCCAGTAAGCGAGAGTTTGAGGCATGCGCAGATCCAGCCGAGGTTTTACCCTGATCGAAATCATGATCGTCATCGCGATTATCGGGATCATCCTCACCATCAGCATTCCCAGCTACAACGAATACGTGAAGAAGGGCCGTCGCGCCGAAGTGGTCTCGCTGCTCTCGGAGCAGGCGCAGACCCTCGAACGCTTCTACACCCGCAACAATGTCTACACCGGCGTCACCGGGCTGAGCACGGGCAATGATTTCTACACCATCACCCCGACGCTGACTGACCAGACCTTTGCGCTCACCGCGATTCGTAAGACCGGTTCGGCCATGGCCAGCGACAAGTGCGGGGATTTCACCCTGACCAACACCGGCGTGCGAAGCATGAACAACGCGACCAGCGGAGTGACCGCCAAGGATTGCTGGGGCCGCTGACGCACTCTCTTTCGGGCGCCTTTTGCGCCCACTGTCTTTTTTACGGTTGGATCAAACATGACCAGGCAACAGCAAGTGGTGATTGTCGGTGGCGGGGTGATTGGCCTGCTCACTGCCTACAATCTCGCCTCCGAAGTGCGCAGCGTAGTGCTGCTGGACCGCTCGAATGTCGGCCAGGAGTCGTCCTGGGCTGGCGGCGGCATCGTCTCGCCGTTATACCCGTGGCGCTACAGTCCGGCAGTCACCGCGCTGGCGCATTGGTCGCAGGATTTTTATCCACAGCTCGGCGAGCGCTTGTTTGCCGACACCGGGGTCGATCCTGAAGTGCACACCACCGGCCTGTATTGGCTGGATCTGGACGATGAGGCCGAAGCGCTGGCCTGGGCCGAGCGCGAGAACCGGCCGCTGCGGGCTGTGGATATCTCGGCGGCGCATGACGCGGTGCCGGTGCTCGGCAGCGGTTTCAGCCGGGCGATCTACATGGCCGATGTCGCCAACGTGCGCAATCCACGGCTGGTCAAGTCGCTGAAAGCGGCATTGCTGGCGCTGCCGAACGTGACGATTCATGAGCAATGTGAAGTCAGTGGTTTCGTCCGCCAAGGCGAGCACGTGGTTGGTGTGCAGACCTCAACTGGGGTGATCAGCGGCGAGCAGATTGTGCTGACGGCGGGAGCGTGGAGCGGCGATCTGCTCAAGACGCTGAACCTGACGCTGCCGGTCGAGCCGGTCAAGGGCCAGATGATTCTCTACCAGTGCGCGGCTGATTTTCTGCCGAGCATGGTGCTGGCCAAGGGACGTTATGCGATCCCGCGTCGCGACGGTCATATTCTGATCGGCAGCACGCTGGAGCACGAAGGCTACGACAAGACCCCGACCGACATAGCGCTGGAAAGCCTCAAGGCCTCGGCGATCGAGCTGTTGCCGGCGTTGGCGAATGCCGAGGTGGTCGGGCATTGGGCCGGGCTGCGGCCGGGGTCGCCGGAAGGCGTTCCGTTTATTGGCCGGGTGCCTGGGTTCGAGGGTTTGTGGCTGAACTGCGGGCATTACCGCAACGGGCTGGTGCTGGCGCCGGCATCGTGTCAGTTGTTTGCCGATGTGATGTTGGGCCGGGCGCCGATTATTGATCCGGCGCCGTATGCGCCTGAGGGCCGTATTTAGTCAGAGGCTGGTATACCGCCTTCGCGAGCAGGCTCGCTCCCACCGGGATACCCATTCCAAATGTGGGAGCGAGCCTGCTCGCGAAAGGGCCCTTCAATCCAGACCCAACTTCTTCAGCCGATAACGCATCGACCGAAACGAAAGACTCAACCGCTGTGCCGCCGCCGTGCGGTTCCAGCGGGTTTCCTCCAGCGCCTGCAGAATGAGTTTGCGCTCGACGCTCTCCAGATAATCCTCGAGATTGTCGATCTGCGTCAGATCGGCCATCGCTCCATCCGCCGAGCAATTGCCTTCGCTCAAACGCAGATCCTGCGCCTCGATCGTGCGGTTTTCACATAAGGTGTGCGCGCGCTCGAGAACGTTCTCCAGTTCGCGCACGTTGCCGGGAAAGCGGTAGTTCTTCAGCGCTTCCAGCGCCTGCGGATGCAGACGCGCTTCCGGTTGTCCGGTGTCTTTGGCCAAGCGCTTGAGCACGTGCATGGCAAGCGCCTCTATGTCATCGCGGCGTTCGCGCAAGGAGGGCACGCGCAGTTCGATGACGTTGAGCCGGTAATACAGATCCTGGCGGAAGCGCTCGGCGGCGACTTCGGCTTCAAGGTCCTTGTGGGTGGCGCAAAGGATGCGCACGTCGACCACGGTTTCCTGCTGGCCGCCGACGCTGCGCACGGCTTTTTCCTGAATCGCCCGCAGCAGTTTCACCTGCATCGACAGTGGCAGATCGGCGACTTCATCGAGAAACAGAGTGCCGCCGTGGGCCGCCTGAAACAGCCCCGGCTTGTCTTCGACGGCACCGGTGAAACTGCCTTTGCGGTGGCCAAAGAATTCGCTTTCCATCAGCTCTGAAGGGATCGCCCCGCAGTTCACCGGCACAAACGGCTGGCTGGCGCGCGGGCCTTGTTCGTGGATCAGACGCGCGACCAGTTCTTTACCGCTGCCGGATTCACCGCTGATGTACACCGGTGCCTGGCTGCGCGCGAGCTTGTCGATCTGCTTGCGCAGACTGGCCATTGGCGGCGAGTCGCCCAACAGCCGTCGTTCGATCGCCGTGCTCAGGCCACCCGCTGTCGGCATGCGTAACGCCGCGCTGACCAGTTCGCGCAACCGCGGCAGCTCCACCGGTTTGGTGAGGAAGTCGAACGCGCCGGCCTTCAACGCATTGATCGCCGTTTCCAGACTTCCGTATGCGGTGATCATCGCCACCGGCAGATGCGGTGCGCGTTGCTGGATGTGCTGCACCAGTTCCAGCCCGGTGCCGTCGGGCAGGCGCATGTCGGTCAGGCACAGGTCAAAGTGCTCGCGCTGCAACAGCGCTTGAGCCTCGCCCAGATTGCGCGCGCTGAAGGTCTCGAGTTTCATCCGTCCCAAGGTGATTTCCAGGAGCTCGCGGATATCCGGTTCGTCGTCGACGATAAGAATTTTTTGCCGTGGGCTTGTATTCAACTTTGTTTCCGTCCGTGAGCAAAGGTGATGCGAAAGCAGCCGCCGCCTTGGCGTGATTTGAAGTCTAGGCGTGCCTGGTTGCTTTCGCACAGCTCACGGGACAGATAAAGGCCAAGACCGGTGCCCTGGCTGCTGGTGGTGAAGAACGGTTCAAACAGATGCGCCTGTTCATCGGCCGACACGCCGGGGCCGTTGTCCTGCACTTCGAGCACTGCCAACTGGCTGTCGGGGTCAACGAACAATGCCAGCCAGACCTCGGCCTGCTCGTGCAATTGGGCACTGTGCCGCCAGGCGTTGCGTATCAGATTGTCGAGGATCTGCCGCAGTTGGTTGGGATCCATCAGCGTGGTGAAGTCCCCGGAATTGATCCGCAGATGAATGTGCTGGCGCTCGTTGGCCTGCTCGCGGGTTTCGCCGACGAAGTCTTCCAGCCACGGCTTGAGGTCCAGCCGTTGCGGTGCGCTTTGCTGGCGGCGAGACAGTTGCAGGACGTTTTCGATGACTCGATTCATGCGCTGGGAGTGGTCTTGAATAATCTGCGTCAGACGCCGATCTGCGCTATCGAGTTCCTCGGACTCGGCCAACAGCTGCGCGGCATGACTGATCGCGCCCAGTGGATTGCGAATTTCGTGAGAGATGCCGGCGGTCAACCGGCCGAGCGCAGCGAGTTTGAGTTGCTGCGCTTGTTGGGTGATTTGCGCCAGATCTTCGAGAAACACCAGCGTCTGCTGGTTCGGGCTCTGTTCGAGGGCGATGAAGCTTGGCTGCAGCTCGAGGCCGTTGCCGGGGATTTTCAGGCTCTGCGGACGCAAGGTCGGGTTGTTGCGCCACAGTTGCAGACGCTCGACCAGCGCGGGCGAATATTCATCGATCAAATGACCTTGCAGGTGGCTATGGCCGAGCAGATTCTGCGCACTGTGATTGGCCAGTTGCACCCGGCGTTGCTCGTCGAGCACCAGAATGCCGGTGCGCATGCGTTGCAGAATGAGCGCATTCAACGCCTCCAGGCCGACCACTTCGCTGGCCCGCTGTTCGGCCAGGGTCTCGCTGACTTCGAGGCGACGGATCAACCCTTGCACCAGCAGCGAGGCGGCAAAGCACAGCGCGCCGAGGGTGCCCGCTTGCAGATAGGCGTTGGCGCTCAAGGGGTAGCTGAGCCCCAGCAGAAAGCTCAGGCCGACAATGCCGATCGCCGCGATGGCGGCAATCAGCAGACCGATGCGTCGGCGCAGCAGGGTGTTGCTGATCGCCACCGAGACCACCAGCAGATTGCCCAGCGCACTGGCGACGCCGCCGGCCGCGTAGAACAGGCCGCACAACAGCAGCACATCGATCAGCGCCAGGGCGAACAGTTGCGCCGGGCGCCGGGTGTTTTCGAGGAACACCACCAGCAGCATATTGATGATCAGGTACAGCCAGCTGCCGCCGCGCAGCAGATCGTCGTTGGCCGACGTCAGCAGGCGGTTGTCCATGTTGCTGGAGATCAGCAACACCAGAGTGATGCCGACACTCAAACGGTACAGATGATAGAGGCGCAGCAGACGCTGCGCCTGTTTCTGGTTGGCGTTGGCGGCCTCAGCGACCACTGGCGCCCGGGCCTTGCTCGAGATGAGCCTGGCTGCAATACCACTGTTGCTGGTTGCCCAGGGCGCGGTCGCGTGGCAAGTGCACACCGCAATGGGCGCAGCGCACCATCGGTGGGGCGTCCTGTTCGCGCGGCGATCGGGTGGACGAGGCGGGGGCCTTGAATTTGCGCCAGAGCCAGATGGCGGCGAAGATCAGGGCAATCCAGAACAATAAACGAAGCATGATGGGCGGCTTTTCGACTGATGATCCGGCAGTTTAGCCAAGGACCCGTTCAGCGCACAGCCTATTAAAGCGCGGCAATAAAAAAGGGAGATCCGCAGATCTCCCTTTTTCGTACCGCCGGTGTGATCAGTCGAACACGCCGAAGGTCATGTAGCTGAACCACGAACGATCGGTGTCGCTGGATTCCGGCTCTGGCTCTTCGATCACGTCGCCGTTTTCGTCTTTAGGCTTGAGCTCGTTCGGGATCGCGTCTTTCGCTTCCTGGAACTGTTTCTGCACGTCCTGGTTGGCGCGGGTTTCGCCCGGCGGCAGCGGTGGACGCGATTCGATCAGGCCCAGCGTCGCCTTGCTCAGGAACGAACGGTTGTCGGCTTCGGCCACGCGTGGCACGAACTGGCCGTCCTGCAGGCTCGGGTGATCCGGATAGTTGAGCTTGAGGGTTTCCAGGCTGGTGGCCGCCAGATCGTCGAGGTGCAGACGCTGGTAGGCTTCGGTCATCACCGCCAGGCCGTCGCCGACCGATGGGGTTTCCTGGAAGTTTTCCACCACGTACTTGCCACGGTTGGCAGCGGCTACATAAGCCTGACGGGTCAGGTAGTAGTCAGCGACGTGGATTTCGTAGGCGGCCAGCAGGTTGCGCAGGTAGATCATGCGCTGCTTGGCGTCCGGCGCGTAGCGGCTGCTCGGGTAGCGGCTGGTCAGCTGCGCGAACTCGTTGTACGAGTCACGGGCGGCGCCCGGGTCACGCTTGGTCATGTCCAGCGGCAGGAAGCGCGCCAGCAGGCCGACGTCCTGGTCGAACGAGGTCAGACCCTTGAGGTAGTACGCGTAATCCACGTTCGGATGCTGCGGATGCAAACGAATGAAACGCTCGGCGGCAGACTTTGCAGCTTCCGGCTCGGCGTTCTTGTAGTTGGCGTAGATCAACTCCAGCTGAGCCTGATCGGCGTAGCGACCGAACGGATAACGCGACTCCAGAGCCTTCAGCTTGGCTGTGGCGCTGGTGTAGCTGTTGTTGTCCAGATCAGTCTGAGCCTGCTGATACAGCTCGGCTTCGCTGAGGTTTTCGTCTACGACTTCCTTCGATGAGCAAGCAGCGGTCAATGCGAGGATGGCGATCAGCAGCAGGTGTTTCACTTGCATGGCGGCTTGCGTCCCTATGACGGCCGCTGTCTTGGGCGGGGCCGTCCTGTTATGATGAGCGCCCCGTTGAAAAGCCTCGGGGCAAAAGACGCCGTATTTAACCACAAGCGCGCAGCCGAAACCAAAGGCTGTGCCGACGCCCAGTCCGAGCATGTCCGATAAAATTGAACTTCGCGCAGAGGTGCCGTCCGAATTGGGCGGCCAACGCCTCGATCAAGTCGCCGCCCAACTCTTCGCTGAGCACTCACGCTCGCGCCTTTCCGCCTGGATCAAAGAAGGTCGCCTGACTGTGGACGGGGCGGTCATCCGCCCGCGCGACATTGTGCATGGCGGTGCCATCCTTGAGCTGACTGCCGAGCAGGAAGCCCAGGGCGAGTGGATCGCCCAGGACATCGAGCTCGATATCGTCTATGAAGACGACGACATCCTGGTGATCAACAAGCCTGCGGGCCTGGTGGTGCACCCGGCTGCCGGGCACGCCGATGGCACCTTGCTCAACGCTTTGTTGCACCATGTGCCGGACATCATCAATGTCCCGCGCGCCGGTATCGTGCATCGTCTGGACAAGGACACCACCGGTCTGATGGTGGTGGCCAAGACCATTCAGGCGCAGACCAAACTGGTCGCGCAATTGCAGAGCCGCAGCGTCAGCCGCATCTATGAGTGCATCGTCATTGGTGTGGTCACCGCCGGTGGCAAGATCAACGCACCGATCGGTCGTCACGGCCAGCAACGCCAGCGCATGGCAGTGATGGAGGGCGGCAAGCCTGCCGTCAGCCACTACCGCGTGCTCGAGCGTTTCCGTTCGCATACCCACGTACGGGTGAAACTGGAAACCGGTCGGACCCACCAGATCCGCGTGCACATGGCGCACATCAACTTCCCGTTGGTCGGCGATCCGGCCTACGGCGGGCGTTTCCGCATTCCGCCAGCGGCCAACCCGACCATGGTTGAATCGCTCAAGCATTTCCCGCGTCAGGCCCTGCATGCGCGCTTCCTTGAACTCGATCACCCGACGAGCGGTGAGCGTATGAGCTGGGAATCGCCGCTGCCGGAAGATTTCGTCTGGCTGCTGACCTTGCTCAAGCAGGATCGCGAGGCCTTCGTCGGATGAACTGGCTGACGCCGGACTGGCCTGCGCCGGCCAGCGTCAGGGCCTGTGTCACCACCCGCGAGGGCGGTGTCAGCGAGGCGCCGTTCGATAGCCTCAATCTGGGCGATCACGTCGATGATCGTCCGGAGGCGGTGGCCGAAAATCGTCGCCGTTTGACCGAACATTTCTCCATACAGCCTGCCTGGTTGCAGCAAGTGCACGGCATTACCGTGGCGCATGCTGATCCGTCTATCGTTGCGACTGCCGATGCCAGCTGGACGGCAACACCGGGAATCGCCTGCGCGGCGATGACGGCGGATTGCTTGCCGGCCTTGTTCTGCGATCGTGCGGGCACTCGCGTAGCGGCGGCCCATGCCGGCTGGCGTGGCTTGGCAGCGGGTGTGCTTGAAGCCACCCTCGACAGCCTCGATGTTGCACCTGAAGACGTTCTGGTCTGGCTCGGCCCGGCCATTGGCCCGCAAGCCTTTGAAGTCGGCCCGGAAGTGCGCGAAGTCTTCGTCAATCAGTTGCCGGAAGCGGCGACAGCTTTCGTGCCGAGCCACAATCCCGGCAAGTTCATGGCTGACATCTATCAACTGGCGCGCCTGCGTCTGGCTGCCCGTAGTGTCACAGCCGTTTACGGCGGCGGTTTCTGCACCGTGACCGATCCGCGCTTCTTCTCTTACCGCCGTGCGTCGCGCACTGGTCGCTTTGCCTCCCTCGTCTGGATCACCCACTAAACTGTCTGATCTGCATCAACCCTCTGACGCTTGAATCTTGCAGAATCGACCGCATCTATAGCGGTATCTGGCAGGTTTCTTTATTCAGGATGGTTTCTTAGGTCCGGCCTGCTCAAAAGGAAGGTGACCCATGCGTATAGACCGTTTAACCAGCAAATTACAGTTGGCCCTCTCTGACGCCCAGTCGTTGGCGGTTGGCCACGATCATCCGGCCATCGAGCCGGCGCACTTGATGCAGGCCATGCTTGAACAGCAGGGCGGTTCGATCAAGCCGTTGCTGATGCAGGTAGGCTTCGACGTCAACAGCTTGCGTAAAGAGCTGACCAAAGAGCTCGACCAGTTACCGAAAATCCAGAACCCGACCGGCGACGTCAACATGTCGCAGGATCTGGCGCGCCTGCTCAATCAGGCTGACCGTCTGGCCCAGCAGAAGGGCGATCAGTTCATCTCCAGCGAACTGGTGCTGCTCGCCGCGATGGACGAGAACAGCAAGCTCGGCAAGTTGCTGCTCGGCCAGGGCGTGAGCAAGAAGGCCCTGGAAAACGCGATCAACAACCTGCGTGGCGGCGAAGCGGTGAATGACGCCAACCACGAAGAGTCGCGGCAGGCGCTGGACAAGTACACCGTCGACCTGACCAAGCGCGCCGAAGACGGCAAGCTTGATCCGGTGATCGGTCGCGACGACGAAATCCGTCGGACCATTCAGGTTCTGCAACGCCGCACCAAGAACAACCCGGTGCTGATCGGTGAGCCTGGCGTGGGTAAAACCGCGATTGCTGAAGGTCTGGCCCAGCGCATCATCAACGGCGAAGTGCCGGACGGCCTCAAGGGCAAACGCCTGCTGTCGCTGGACATGGGCGCGCTGATCGCCGGTGCCAAGTATCGCGGTGAGTTCGAAGAACGCCTCAAAGGCCTGCTCAACGAACTGTCGAAGCAGGAAGGGCAGATCATTCTGTTCATCGACGAACTGCACACCATGGTCGGCGCCGGTAAGGGCGAAGGCTCGATGGACGCGGGTAACATGCTCAAGCCTGCGCTGGCCCGCGGCGAGTTGCACTGCGTCGGCGCGACCACGCTCAACGAGTATCGCCAATATATAGAGAAGGACGCGGCGCTCGAGCGGCGTTTCCAGAAAGTCCTGGTGGACGAACCGAGCGAGGAAGACACCATTGCCATACTGCGTGGCCTCAAGGAACGTTACGAGGTTCACCACAAGGTGGCGATCACCGACGGCGCGATCATCGCCGCGGCCAAGCTCAGCCATCGCTACATCACTGACCGGCAGTTGCCGGACAAGGCCATCGACCTGATCGACGAGGCCGCCAGCCGTATTCGCATGGAGATCGACTCCAAGCCGGAAGTGCTTGATCGTCTCGAGCGGCGCCTGATTCAGCTGAAGGTGGAATCCCAGGCGCTGAAGAAAGAAAGCGACGACGCGGCGAAGAAACGCCTGGAAAAACTCCAGGAAGAAATCGAGCGTCACGAGCGCGAGTACTCCGATCTGGAAGAAATCTGGAACTCGGAAAAAGCCGAAGTGCAGGGTTCTGCGCAGATTCAGCAGAAGATCGAACAGTCGCGTCAGGAACTCGAAACCGCACGCCGCAAAGGCGACCTGAACCGCATGGCCGAGTTGCAGTACGGGGTGATCCCGGATCTGGAGCGCAGCCTGCAGATGGTCGACCAGCACGGCAAGAGCGAAAACCAGTTGCTGCGTAGCAAGGTCACTGAAGAAGAAATCGCCGAAGTCGTGTCGAAGTGGACCGGCATCCCGGTGTCGAAAATGCTCGAAGGCGAGCGCGACAAGCTGATGAAGATGGAAAGCCTGTTGCACAAACGGGTGATCGGTCAGGAAGAAGCGGTCGTGGCCGTGGCCAACGCCGTGCGGCGTTCCCGCGCCGGGTTGTCCGACCCGAATCGTCCGAGCGGTTCGTTCATGTTCCTCGGCCCGACCGGTGTCGGTAAAACCGAGCTGTGCAAGGCCTTGGCCGAATTCCTTTTCGATACCGAAGAGGCGATGGTGCGCATCGACATGTCCGAGTTCATGGAGAAACATTCCGTGGCTCGTCTGATCGGTGCGCCACCGGGCTACGTCGGCTATGAAGAGGGCGGTTATCTGACCGAAGCGGTGCGTCGCAAGCCGTACTCGGTGATCCTCATGGACGAAGTCGAGAAGGCGCATCCGGATGTGTTCAACATCCTTCTGCAAGTGCTTGAGGATGGCCGTCTGACCGACAGTCACGGGCGTACGGTGGACTTCCGCAACACGGTGATCGTGATGACGTCCAACCTCGGATCGATGCAGATCCAGGAGCTGGTCGGTGATCGTGAGGCGCAGCGCGCTGCCGTGATGGATGCGCTGACGTCGCACTTCCGGCCGGAGTTCATCAACCGTGTCGACGAAGTGGTGATCTTCGAGCCGCTGGCGCGGGATCAGATCGCCGGGATTACCGAGATCCAGTTGGGTCGTCTGCGTAGTCGTCTGGCCGAGCGCGAGTTGAAGCTGGAGCTGAGCCCGGAAGCGATGGACAAGCTGATCGCGGTCGGTTACGACCCGGTGTATGGCGCACGTCCTTTGAAACGGGCGATTCAGCGCTGGATCGAAAACCCGCTGGCGCAGTTGATCCTGTCGGGTCATTTCATGCCTGGCGATACCGCCACTGGCAAGGTCGAGAACGACGAAATCGTTTTCGGCTAAGCCTCAGCGGCAATGAAACCGGGAAGGCCTCGCATTGCGAGGCCTTTTTTTCGCCAGGCTGTTGAACTCAAAGGAAAAGGCTTGTAAAGTGCGCCCCGCAGTCAGTCACCGGCAGCGTTTCAACCCAGCGGGTTGGAATCTGAAATAAGTTGCAAATCATTAACTTGAAAGCAATTTAGGGGGTTGACAGAGGTGTTCTAGGTTGTAGAATAGCGCGCCTCAGACACACGAACGCAGCGATGCGAACGGGTGTCGAGAAGCAAGAAAGCTTCACCGTTGTAACTTGAAATATGTAGTTCCGTGATAGCTCAGTCGGTAGAGCAAATGACTGTTAATCATTGGGTCCCAGGTTCGAGTCCTGGTCACGGAGCCAATTTCAAATCGGGGTATAGCGCAGTCCGGTAGCGCGCCTGCTTTGGGAGCAGGATGTCAGGAGTTCGAATCCCCTTACCCCGACCATATTTGGGTCGTTAGCTCAGTTGGTAGAGCAGTTGGCTTTTAACCAATTGGTCGTAGGTTCGAATCCCACACGACCCACCATTTTTGAAACCAGTTAGCGCTGGGATCGAATCTTAAGATCAGAGGCCAAAAGCGCTGATCGAAGAAGGCGATCTTTGAAAGGTCGCCTTTTTTTTACCGGGGTATAGCGCAGTCCGGTAGCGCGCCTGCTTTGGGAGCAGGATGTCAGGAGTTCGAATCCCCTTACCCCGACCATATTGAAAATCCTCGTATCGAAAGATACGGGGATTTTTTTTGCCTGCCGAAAGGCGAATCCCTTCAAGTCGTCATACAACCTGCCGATAGCCCGCTAACACGAGGGGACTGCCAACGCTTCGCCCCTTGAACCTGGCCACTACAAGAATAAGGGCGTCCGTCATGTTGCTTCGTCAGTTGAATATTGCTCCCCGGGCTGCCCTGGGTTTTGCCCTGATCGCGGTGTTGGTGGCCTTGCTCGGCGTGTTTGCGCTAGGGCAGATGTCGAGCATTCGCGACAGTGAGGTGGCGGTGGAGAATCGCTGGTTGCCGAGCATCCGTGGCGGCGACGAGATCCGTGAACTGATGCTGCGCATCCGCACCATCTCCCTGCGCATGGCGCTCGATCAGGATCCAGCGAACATCGCCACCTATCGCGGCCAGATGGACACCCGCGACAAAGAACTGAGCGAGAAGATCGCTGCCTACGACAAACTGGTCGACACTGCCGAAGGTCAGCAGCTGTATGACCAGTTCAAGAAAACCTTCGCCGCCTATCGCACCGGCATCGCGCAGTCATTCACCCTCGCCGAACAAGGCAAGCGTGACGAGCTGACCAAATTGCTCTTGGTCGACATGAAGACCGTGGTCGACGGTTCCGGCAAGCAACTCAACGACCTCGCCGATCTGTTCGCCCGCCAGGTTGCTGCCGAAAGCGAGAAGTCCGCTGCGCATTATGAAACCTCGCGGACCATCGTCACTCTGTTCATTGCCTTGGCAGCGCTGGCCACGGTGGCGCTGGCGATGTTGCTCACGCGCAGTATCGTGCGTCCCCTGAGCAGCGCCGTGGATGCCGCTGAAAGTGTGGCCAAGGGCGATCTGACCCGCCCCATCGAAACCCATGGCAACGACGAAGTCAGCCGCTTGCTCAAAGCCCTGGCGACGATGCAGCAGAACCTGCGCGAAACCCTGCAAGGCATCAGCGGCTCGGCAACGCAACTGGCCACCGCCGCTGACGAACTGAGCGCCGTCACCGTCAACAGCACCCAGGGCTTGCAAGAGCAGAACAACGAAATCGAACAAGCCGCCACTGCGGTCAACCAGATGACCGCTGCGGTGGAGGAGGTCGCGCGCAACGCTGTATCGACGTCCGATGCCACGCGCCAGTCCAGTCAGTCGGCGCAGTTGGGCCAGGAGCGCGTCAGCGAAACCGCCACCGCGATCAATGCCCTTGCCAGCGATGTGCAGAACACCGGCGAATTGGTGCAGTCGCTGGCCAATCAGTCGCAAGACATCGGCAAGGTGCTCGATGTAATTCGCGCCATCGCCGAGCAGACCAACCTGCTAGCGCTCAACGCCGCCATCGAAGCGGCACGCGCGGGTGAAAGCGGTCGAGGATTTGCGGTAGTGGCCGATGAGGTGCGTGCGCTGGCGTATCGCACCCAGCAATCGACGCAGGAGATCGAGCAGATGGTGCAAGGCATGCGCAGCGGCTCGAGCCTGGCGCTGGATTCAATGCAGGCCAGCGCTTCCCGTGCGGCAAGCACTTTGGTCCTGGCTGAGCGGGCGGGCGAGGCGCTGGTGACGATCACGGCTTCGGTGCACGAGATTCACGAGCGCAACCTGGTCATCGCCAGCGCCGCTGAAGAACAGGCGCAAGTGGCGCGGGAAGTGGATCGCAATCTGGTGAACATTCGCGACCTGTCGGTGCGTTCGGCTGCGGGGGCTGATCAGACCAGCGCGTCGAGCCATGAGCTGTCGCAGCTGGCCAATGCGCTACAGGGCATGGTGCGGCGCTTTCAGCTCTGATGAACAGCGATTCATTGCAAGCCTTCGCCCACTGATTTGAGAACAGCACGAAACAATGTGGGAGCGAGCCTGCTCGCGAAGGGGCCGAGTCATTCAACGACAGTGTTGACTGACCCACCGCTTTCGCGAGCAGGCGCGCTCCCACAGATGTTGGCCTTAGTGCAGTTTCAGGCGCGGCTCGGTACCACGACCAATCTTGCTTCCCAGCATCAGCATCGCCGTGCGGAATGGGCCGTACAGTGCCATCTGGTGCATGCGGTACAGCGACACGTAGAACATCCGCGCCAGCCAGCCTTCAAGCATGACGCTGCCGGTCAGGTTACCCATCAAGTTACCCACAGCAGAAAAACGCGACAGCGAAATCAGCGAGCCGTAGTCGGTGTATTTGTATTCCGGCAGGCTCTTGCCTTCAATGCGCAGTTTCAGCGACTTGGCCAGCAGCGACGCCTGCTGATGCGCCGCTTGTGCACGCGGCGGCACGTTGCGATCGGTGCCCGGTTGCGGGCAGGCCGCGCAGTCACCGAAGGCAAAGATGTTTTCGTCGCGGGTGGTTTGCAGGGTTGGCAGCACTTGCAGCTGGTTGATGCGGTTGGTTTCCAGGCCGTCGATGTCCTTGAGGAAACCCGGGGCGCGAATACCGGCAGCCCAGACTTTCAGGCTGGCCTTGATCTCGTCGCCATCGGCGGTGATCAGGCTGTCGGCGGTGACTTCACTGACCGAGGCGCTGGTCATCACATTGACCCCGAGCTTCTCCAGGGTCTTGTGCACCGGCCCACTGATGCGCTCCGGCAGGGCAGGCAGCACCCGTGGACCGGCTTCGATCAGCGTGATATGCATGTTTTCCGGTTTGATCCGGTCCAGACCATAGGCCGCCAGTTCATGGGCGGCGTTGTGCAGTTCCGCCGCAAGCTCCACGCCCGTGGCGCCGGCGCCGACGATGGCCACGCTGATCTGCTCGACTACGTCGGTCTGCCCGGCGTGGGCGCGCAGATAGTGATTGAGCAATTGCTGATGGAAGCGCTCGGCCTGTTTGCGCGTATCGAGGAACAGGCAATGCTGCGCCGCGCCCTGGGTGCCGAAATCGTTGGTAGTACTGCCGACGCTGATCACCAGCGAGTCATAAGCCACTTCTCGGGCCGGCACCAGCTCGACGCCGTTTTCGTCGTAGGTTGCCGCCAGCTGGATCTTCTTCTGCGCGCGATCGAGACCGCTCATGCGCCCGAGCTGGAATTCGAAGTGGTTCCATTTCGCCTGGGCGACATAGTTGAGTTCGTCTTCGGAAGAGTTCAGAGAACCGGCGGCCACTTCGTGCAGCAGCGGTTTCCAGATGTGGGTCAGGTTCGCGTCGACCAGCATGACGCTGGCCGTGCCGCGCTTGCCCAGAGTCTTACCCAGACGGGTAGCCAACTCCAGACCGCCGGCGCCGCCGCCGACAATGACAATACGATGGGACATAGGGATAACTCGCAAGGTTTTTAAAGGAAATCGGTGCGGTTACCCGAGGGAGCGCAAGGCTGCTCATAACGTCAGGTAACTGATAAATCGGCTCAACAGGCCCAGACCAATGGTCACTGCCAGCACCAGCACCAGGAGCATCCACGGCCGGAAAGGCCGGCGCTCGACACGGTGTTGGGACAGTTGCAGGTACTCTTCGACATGCTTTTGGTCTTCGGGGTTCAGGCGGCTGGTCATATTTGCCTCGTCAGGTAGACGTTACTGAATGAGCACAGGCTACAGCGGTTTTCAGCCCGGGTGGAACGCAGCGTAGCCGCTGTCCGGAACCGGTTCGACGCGTACTTCGTCGTCGAGGCGAATGATGCCGCTTTGTAACACCCGGGCGGTGATTCCGCCATGCCCGCGCACAGCTTGAAAAGTCCCCGGGCCAAGGTTGTTCTGCAAACGTGCGCAGGGCTGACACCAGCCAGTGGTTTCGAGTATCGCCTGCCCGATGCGAAAGCGCCGCCCCTTCAGGCTAAACAAATTGATTCCGCTTATAACGAGATTGCGCCGCAGATCTTCAGGCCGGATCGGCTCGTCATCGGGGCGGCCCATCAAGGCGTTGATCACCGCCAGGTGCTCCCACTGAATCAGTGTCACCTGCCGCGCATTGCGAATGCCGGGGCGGGCGTGGTCGCCGGTGAGCCCGGCTTCGAGGCGCGCCTCGACCGCATCGAGTTCAAGCATCGGTCCACGGGACGCTGGACGCACGCCGATCCAGCGCACACGTCCCGTTTGCGGTACCTCGGCGATCAGTTGCTGCAGCGGCGTCACAGGCTGATGCCTACGTCGAAGACGATGCTGCGACCGAGGTTGCTGCGCAGAAAGTCCGGTGCGTCGGGGTGAGCGAACAGCACGCGGGCGAAGGTCGGGCCGACCAGCGACAGCGAGCGCCAGCCCTGGCGCAGGTATTCGGTCGGTGGCGGGAAATGACTGTTGAGGTCCAGCACTTCGCGCTTGAGGCTGGCGAAGGCGATGATATCCAGCTCACCCAGATCCATGCCGCGTTCCTTGTAGTTGTGCGCCTTCTTGCGCAGGGTCGGCGCCAGACGCAGGAGAAATTCATTGGCCGGGATGCGTTTTGGCTTGGCTTCGCGGCGCACCAGTTGGCTCAGGGAAAACGCGCTGCGGCGGCGCTGCAATTCGTCGCGCCATTCATCGTTGAGGCGACGGCCTTCGTCGAGAACGAAAAAAACTTCGAAGTTGGCGTCGCGAAACAGTACGTCCGGCGGCTCACCGGCCGGCGCGAATTCGTCGGCGCGGTAGGGAATGTTCAAGCCTTGCAGCAGGCGCTGGCAGACCCAACGCTCACGCTCCCATTTGCGGGCATTGGACAGGAACGCATTGGCTTGCTCGGCCGCGATGGTCAGCAGGCGTAAATAATCTGAATCATCCATAAGCCCAAGCTTAGCGTCCAAATGCGACAAGCAGATAGCTTTGCATCGGCTGGTGCACATACATCGGCGGTGTAGACTGCGACAAAGCGGTAAGCCATGGAGATGGTGAGGGAATCATGATCGGTGCCGAACTGCTGTCGACGGCAAGCCTGACGCTCGGCTGGCTGATTTATCTGCCGGTGCTGCTCTGGGCGATCGTGCGTGCGCCATGGGTTGAGCTGTTCAGCGACAGTCGGCGGCAGCACTTGCTGTTCGGCACGGTGTTCGCGCTGTTCCTGCTGTGGCTGGTGCGCAGGGATTTCGACACAGGCGTGTCTTATCACTTCATCGGCATGACGGCGGTGACGTTGCTGCTCGATTGGCCGCTGGCGATTGTCGGCGGGCTGGTTGCGCAGATGGGGCTGGTGCTGCTGGGTCGCCAGGACCTGGCCGCGCTTGGCGTCAACGGCGCGTTGCTGATTCTGCTGCCGGTGTTGATTACCGAGTGCGTGGCAATCCTCGTGGAGCGTGCGCAGCCACGCAATCCGTTCGTTTACATCTTCTGTTCCGGCTTCTTCGCCGCTGCGTTGTCCGGCCTGCTGTGCCTGATCCTCAGCCTGACACTGCTGTGGTACGACGGCCTTTTTGCCATGCCGGAGTGGCTGGAAGATTTCGTCGGTTACCTGTGGCTGCTGCTGTTTCCCGAAGCCTTCATCAACGGCATGGTCGTCAGTGCGCTGGTGGTGTTCTGCCCGGAATGGCTGGAGACCTTCAACCGCACCCGTTACCTCTCGGCACCGTGGAAGGATGACGATCCGAAGTCTTGATCCACATCGAACCGCCATGCTCGCGGGCTTTTGCAGCCCTTATCAGTGACGCGGATCGAAATCGCCGGAGAACAACTCGTCTTCGGCATCCGGTGCGAGCGGAATCTTGTGTTCTTCCGAGGCCCAGGCGCCGAGGTCGATCAGTTTGCAGCGGTCGGAGCAGAACGGACGGAATTTGTTTTCCGGGGTGAATTCGACGGGTGCGCCGCAGGTTGGGCATTCAACGGTTGGAATCTGGCTCATGCTTGGCCTCCGGATAAAGTCAGGTAAAAGTGATGCAGACGCTCGACCTCGCTGTGCAGCCAAGCGAGGTCGCGGTCGTTGACGATCACGTCGTCGGCACGGCTCACGCGGTCTTCACGACTCGATTGTGCCTTGAGGATCGCCTGCACTTGTTGTTCGCTGGTCTGGTCGCGCTGCAGGGTGCGTTCGATCTGCAGTTGCTGTGGCGCATCGATGACCAGAATGCGCTGGGTCATCGCGTATTGCCCGGACTCGATCAGCAGCGGTGAAACCAGAATCGCGTAGGGCGATTTTGCCTGCGCCAGATGATGAGCGATTTCTTCGCCGATCAACGGATGCAGCAGCGCTTCGAGCCAACGCCGTTGCTCAGGGTCTTCAAAGATCAGTTTGCGCAGAGCGGCACGGTCCAGCGAGCCATCGGCCTGCAACACGCCGGAATCGAAATGCTCGGCGATTTTCGCCAGCGCCGGACGTCCCGGCTCGACCACCCAGCGCGCCGCATGATCGGCATCCACCACATGCACGCCGAGGTCGATGAAGTGCTGCGCCGCTGCACTTTTGCCGCTACCAATGCCGCCGGTCAGGCCGAGGATCCAGGGTTTTTCCACAGGGGTATTCATTTCAAACCGACAGACTGCCAATAGAAGTCGGTTATTTGACCACCCCAGAGCAAGGCAATCCAGCCGGCAATTGCCAGAAAGGGCCCGAAGGGGATCGGCGTCGAGGTTTCCTGGGCGCGCAGGCGCAACATAACGACGCCCAAAATCGCCCCCACCAACGATGACAACAGAATCGTCAGCGGCAGGATCTGCCAGCCACCCCATGCGCCGAGCAAGGCCAGCAGCTTGAAGTCACCGTGGCCGATGCCGTCCTTGCCGGTGAGCAGTTTGAACAGCCAGAACACCGACCACAGCGCCAGATAACCGGCCACCGCACCCCACAATGCATCGGGCAACGCCACGAACACGCCGAAGCTGTTGACGATCAGCCCCAGCCACAACAACGGCAGCACCAGCACATCGGGCAGCAGCTGATGTTCGCAGTCGATCAGACTCATCGCCAGCAAGCCCCACGTCAGCAAGATCAGCAGACCCGCCGGCCAGCCGAAGCCCAGATGCCAGGCGATAAATGCCGAGAGCAGGCCGCAGGCCAGTTCGGTCAGCGGGTAACGTTTGCTGATCGGCGCCGAGCAGCCCGAGCAGCGCCCGCGCAGCCACAGATAACTGAGCAGCGGAATGTTTTCCCACGGGCGGATCCGGTGTCCGCAATGCGGGCACGCGGAGTGCGGCAGCATCAGGTTGTAAGTCGGCACCGGCGTTTCAGTGGGCAGGCCGAGCACATCATGGGCCTGCTGCCGCCAGTCACGCTCGAGCATTTTCGGCAGACGCCATACCACCACGTTGAGGAAGCTGCCGACCACCAGCCCGAACAGCAGCGCGGCGAGCACAAAGGCCCGCGGGTACACGGCAAACAGTTCGTCGATAGGCATGTCAGATCGCTGAGCCGAGCTGGAAGATCGGCAGGTACATGGCCACCACCAGTCCGCCGACGATGACCCCCAGCACCACCATGATGAACGGCTCCATCAGGCTGGTGAGGTTGTCGACCATGTTATCGACTTCGGCTTCATAGAAACTGGCAACCTTGTCGAGCATGTCATCCAGTGCCCCGGATTCCTCGCCAATGGCGGTCATCTGCACCGCCATGTTGGGAAACACGCCGGTGCTGCGCATCGAGAAGTTCAACTGCATGCCGGTCGACACGTCCTGACGAACCCGCAACACCGCGCGCTTGAACACCACATTGCCGGTGGCGCCGGCGACCGAATCGAGCGCTTCCACCAACGGCACACCGGCCGCGAAGGTCGTCGACAGGGTGCGGGCAAAACGCGCGACGGCGGACTTGTACATCAGGGTGCCCACCAGCGGCAGTTTCAGCAGCCAGGTATCGCGACGGTCGCGCAGGGCCTGCGACGTCTTCAACGCGCGACGAGTGCCGAAAAACGCTGCCACCAGTGCCAAAAGAATCGCCCACCACCACTGTTGCATGAACTCCGACAGGCTGATGATCATCAGGGTGAAGCCCGGCAGTTCGGCGCCGAACCCGGAAAATACCGACTGGAACTGCGGCACCACTTTGACCAGCAGAATGCCGGTCACCACCGCCGCCACCAGCACCACGGCGGTAGGGTAGGTCATGGCTTTCTTGATCTTGGCCTTGAGCGCCTCGCTTTTTTCCTTATAGGTCGCAACCCGTTCGAGCAGGGTGTCGAGGGCGCCGGACTGTTCGCCGGCATCGACCAGATTGCAGTACAACTCGTCGAAATACTGCGGCTTCTTGCGCAGCGCCGTGGCGAAGCTGTTACCGGCGGCGACCTCCTGTTTGACCTCGTCGACCAGTTTGCGCATGGCCGGGTTTTCGAAGCCTTCACCGATGATGTCGAAGGACTGCAACAGCGGCACGCCGGCCTTCATCATGGTCGCCATTTGCCGGGTGAACAGGGCGATGTCCTGCGGCTTGATACGCTTGCCGAAGCTCAGCAGAGACGCCGATTTCTTGCGCACCTTGCCGGGGTTGATCCCCTGTTTGCGCAGTTGCGCCTTGATCAGTGCGGGATTCTGCCCGCTCAGTTCGCCAGTGACTTTGCTGCCTTTGCGGTCCGTGCCTTCCCAGGCGTAAACGCTGACTTTTGCTGCCTTGACCGCCATGTTCAATCCTTGGTAACCCGGTTGATTTCCTCAAGGCTGGTGATGCCTTGCATGGCCTTGTGCAGCCCGGAGGTGCGCAGATCGGCGAAACCGTCGCGACGCATCTGGATGTCGATTTCCAGCGAATTGCCCTCGGCCATGATCAGCCGTTGCAGGTCCGGTGTGTTCTTTACCACTTCATAAATCCCCACGCGTCCTTTGTAACCGCCATTGCAGTGATCGCAACCGACCGGCTCGTAGATCGTGAAATGACCGATGCGTTCCTCGGGGAAGCCTTCCTTGAGCAAGGTTTCGTGCGGGATCTCCAGCGGCCGCTTGCAATGCGCGCACAATTTGCGCGCCAGACGCTGAGCGATGATCAGGCTGACCGAGGTGGCGATGTTGAAACCGGGAATACCCATGTTGTGCAGGCGCGTGAGGGTTTCCGCGGCGCTGTTGGTGTGCAGGGTCGACAGCACCAGGTGACCGGTCTGCGCGGCTTTGATCGCGATCTCGGCGGTTTCCAGATCGCGGATCTCGCCGACCATGATCACGTCCGGGTCCTGACGCAGAAACGAACGCAGCGCCTGGGCAAAGTCCAGCCCCTGGCGCGGATTGACGTTGACCTGGTTGATGCCTTCCATGTTGATTTCAACCGGGTCTTCGGCGGTGGAAATGTTGATGTCGACGGTGTTGAGGATGTTCAGCCCGGTGTACAGCGACACGGTTTTACCGGAGCCGGTGGGGCCAGTGACCAGAATCATCCCCTGCGGCTGTTTCAGCGCGGCCAGGTACAAGGCCTTTTGCTCAGCCTCATAACCCAGCGCATCGATGCCCATTTGCGCACTGGACGGATCGAGAATCCGGATCACCACTTTTTCGCCCCACAGCGTCGGCAGGGTGTTGACGCGGAAATCGATGGATTTGCTTTTCGACAGACGCATCTTGATCCGCCCGTCCTGGGGTTTGCGCCGTTCGGAAATATCCAGACTGGCCATTACCTTCAAACGCGCGGCAATACGTCCGGCCAATTGAATCGGCGGCTTGGCCACCTCGCGCAGCATGCCGTCGGTGCGCATGCGCACCCGGTAGTTTTTTTCGTAGGGCTCGAAATGCAGGTCGGAGGAACCACTCTTGATCGCATCGAGCAGCATTTTGTGCACGAAGCGCACGACCGGAGCGTCGTCGGCATCGAGGCCGCCGATCACGTCCTGTTTGCTGTCATCGATGGACTCGACGTCGAGGCCGTCGAGATCGACGTCGGCCATTTCTTCCAGGCCCGAGGTGTGGCTGTCGAAGAACTTGTCGATAGCGTCGCTGAGCTTGTCGTCCTCGACCAGAATCGCTTCGGTGCTCAGGCCGGTGCTGAACTGGATGTCGCTGATTGCTTGCTGATTGCTCGGGTCGGAAAGGCCCACGAACAGTTTGTTGCCGCGCCGCCACAAGGGCAGGGCGCAATGCTGACGAATCAGTTTTTCACTGACCAGCCCTTTGGGCTGGACCTCTTTGTCGAGGCAATTGAGGTCGAGCAGGGCCATGCCGAAGTGTTCGGAGGCGATCTCGGCGATCTGCCGGCTGTTGACCAGTTTGTTGTGCACCAGGTAATTGACCAGTGACACACGATTGCGCTGGGCCTGCGCCCA
The DNA here is from genome assembly GCF_036283065.1 of Pseudomonas moraviensis subsp. stanleyae. GTDB lineage: Bacteria > Pseudomonadota > Gammaproteobacteria > Pseudomonadales > Pseudomonadaceae > Aquipseudomonas > Aquipseudomonas stanleyae. The sequence goes on along the minus strand of NZ_JAADJI010000010.1, from coordinate 41,088 downwards.
GGATTGCCGGGCGCTTGTTTCCGTGAGCAGTTCGGCCTGGACCAATTGCTTGGCCAGACCGCTCAGAGCGATGTCATTCATGGGGATTCCGCACGCTTGCCGTTCATGACTTATAGCCTAGTCAAGTGACAGCGCCAAACACGGCGCGTGCAGGTGACAAAAAGTGTCAGATAGTGCGGTTGCCGGTTGTAGGAAATGGCGTTGGGAAATGCGCGCGCCCAGCAGACGGGGGCGAAAGGGCGTTGGCATGAGCTGTGCTGAGCCTTGTTCAGGCCATGAGATTTCGACTCATGCATGGAGCGTATCTATGAAAAAACAACAAGGTTTCACATTGATCGAGCTGCTGATCGTCGTGGCGATCATCGGCATTCTGGCGACTATCGCCCTGCCGCAGTATTCGAAGTATCAGGCGCGGTCGAAGGTGACCGCTGGGATTGCGGAAGCATCAGCTCTTAAGGTCAATTTTGAAGACGTGATCAATGCCGGATCGACTGACCCGAGCATTACCAACGTGAACGGCGGCACAGCGGCCACGCAGAATTGCACGTTGGCGGCATCCGGAAAAGTCGCCGATGGGACGGGTACTATTACTTGTACGCTGCTCAACGCTCCAGCGCCTGTTCTCGGCCAGACCGTAACGCTGACACGTAGTCCTACCACTGGCTGGACCTGTAAGTTCTCCGGCTCGAAAGAATATACAACTACGAGCTGCCCGGGCGTTTGACACGCACCTGCAACTTAAAAAGCTCCGCAATTGCGGAGCTTTTTATTGCGCAACGGTTTTTAAAAGCTCCAATAATTTCAGCAGCTTATGAACTTTCCGAAAAACCGCAACTTGCATGCGAAATTGCCTTGAGTCATGCATTTTGCATGAAAGTGAAAATCATGGTTTTTCATAACTCATTGTTTTCAAAGGATTTTATGCGGAAGAAAAAGTTGGCACAGCGTTCGCAATATCTCCGGTAACCCTGCTGACAAGCGTTACAGCAGACTTCCAGTAAAAACAGGAGTTACTCGTATGAAGAAGTTCGCTATCACTGCCGCTGCTACCGCTCTGACCCTGACCATGGCTGGTGGCGCTTTCGCCCAGTCCGCTCAGGCTACCCAAGCGCCAATGGTTCTGGCTGCCGGTGAAGTTACCGAAATGAAACAAGATACCAGCGACACCTGGATCACCACCAAGGTCAAAGCTGACCTGGTTACCGAAAAAGGCATTCCAGGCACCGACATCAAAGTTGAAACCAACAAGGGTGTAGTTTCCCTGTCGTCGACCACTGCGGTAACCGAGTCGCAGAAAGAAGTCGCCGTAGGCATTGCCAAGAAAATCAAAGGCGTTAAAGCGGTATCCGCTGACGGCCTGAAAGCCGAGTAAGGCAAGACTTCTCGCCTGAACCGGGAGAAGACGCGACAGACGGGCCGAGCAATACGTCTGCCGCAACTTTAGAGTTCATGCGAACGGTCACACGGATGTGACCATTACAGGCCCCGGCACTTGTGTCGGGGCCTGTTCTATCTGGAAAATCAAAAGATCGCAGCTTTCGGCAGCTCCTACCGGGAAATGCATTCCCAATGTGGAGCTGCCGAAGGCTGCGATCTTTTGCTCTTCTCAGTTACCGCGCTGCCAGTGGGATCGACCGAAGATCAATGTGGGAGCGAGCCTGCTCGCGAATGCGTAGTGTCAGCCGACAAATTCGTCGCAGACAAACCGTATTCGCGAACAGGCTCGCTCCCACAGGGCGGATTTCGTTCGGTTCAGTTTCCGCGTTTGCTGGTGATCTGCCGCAGGCGATTGCCTTCGAAGCGCAGGTATTGGTACATGCCGTTGTTCGGGCCGTAGGTCCATTCCTCGACCTGAAACTCTTCGCGGCGATTGGCACTGCGCTTGTAGCCGAGCACGTCGCGGCTGACCGGCTCGCCGCATTTTTGCAGCACTTCGCTTGTGCGGTCGCCGAGGCTGATCAATTGGCTGCCGCAGCGCAAGGTGTCCGAAGCCGACGCGTGGCCAGCGGCGCACGTCAGCGCGAGCACGGCCAGCCAGTTACGCAGGGTCATTCGGCATCCAGGTGCATTTGCGTCACCACGCGGCCATCGCTTTCGGCCTCACCGAGGTTGGCGTCGATGAAGTACACCCGGTCATCCTCGAGCTTGCCGTTGTCGACCAGGTAATCCTTTATGGTGCTGGCGCGATCCTGGCCCAACTGCCGCAGCAGTACATCGCTGCCACTCCAGAACGCGATCACGCCCTGACGCATTTTCGCCGTGCGTTCTTCCTTGCCGAGGCCTTTCCATTCTGCCGGTGGCTGGGTTTTCAGGCGGGTGCGGTAGATGCCTTCGAGCAATGCGCCTTTCTCGCCTTCGGGCACTTGCAGCAGCGAGGCCTGGGCCGGGACTTTATCGCCTCGGCGCTGGAGCATCTTGTAGTAGTTGTACTGATATTCACGTTCCAGACGTTGTTCGGCCAACAGTGGCCCGTCGCTGCTCTTCGCGGCAGTGCCTTCGATTTCCAGGCGCAGCGCCGGACGCTCCTTGAGCGCTTGCGACAGTTTCACCAGCGCCGCTTCGGCGTCTTTGCTCAGATCGCTGGAGCCCGGCGCGAAGGACACCGTGCCGAGGTCTTCGGAGCCGCCGCCACTGACCAGCCCGCCGATCATCTTGAACGGCGCGGCGGCGGCTTTGACGATCAAATTGCGCAGGGTCTGCCAGACGATCGGCATCACGCTGAACTGTGGATTATTCAGGTCGCCGGTCACTGGCAATTCGATGGAGATCTTGCCGTCGACGTCCTTGAGCAGGGCGATCGCCAGTTTCAGCGGCAGACTCACTGCATCAGGGCTGTCGACCTTCTCGCCCAGTTGCAGCTGCTCGACGACGACTTTGTTCTCGGCTTTCAGTTGACCCTTGGTGATCAGGTAGTGCAGATCAAGATTGAGCCGGCCCTTGCGGATGCGGTAACCGGCGAACTTGCCGGAGTAGGGCGTCAGGGTCGTCAGTTCGACGCGTTTGAAACTGGTGGCGATGTCGAGGCTGGCCATCGGGTCGAACGGATTGACCGCACCCTTGATGGTCACCGGCGCATAGCGGTCGACCTTGCCTTTGATGTCGACGCTGGCCGGTTTTGCCTGACGGCTGTCGATGGTGCCGATCTGACCGTTGAGCTGCTGCACGGCGGTGGCGAAATTCGGCGTCAGGCTGAAGTCGGCGAAGTTGGCCGAACCGTCGTTGATAGCAATCGCGCCGATGTGAATGCCCAGCGGTTTGTCCTTGCCGGCCGGTTTGGCCGCAGTGGTTTTTGCACCGCTGTCGGCGGGTTGCGGAATCAGCAGGTCGTCGACGTTGGTGGTGCGGTCGTCGTTGATCATGAAACGCACATACGGCTGCAACAGGTTGACCCTGTCGATCGACAGGCTGTCGCCGTGCTGATAGTTGATGCCGTCGACCACCACTTGCTGCCATTTGAGGAAGTCGCGGGTCTTGAGTGTGTCGAGGGTGTGCAGTTGATCGATCTGCGCGCGGCCGGTGACGCTGAGGGCCAGTGGTTCGGTGCTTTTCAGGTTGACCTTGAGGTCACTGCCGAGCATGCCGCTGCGCAGTTCCAGGCGAATGAACGGGTTGATGTAGGACTGCGCGACACGCAGGTCGACGTCTTGGGTTTTCACGTTGAGCTGCGCGTTGACCGGGGCCAGATTGACCGTGCCGTCGGCGCTGATCTTGCCTTGCTTGCCCAGCCCGCTATCGAGCTTGAGCTTGAAAGGCGAGCCGTTGAGGCTGTCGAAATCCTGCAGGTCGACGTTCAGCGGGGTGATGTCCAGCGCCACCGCCGGTTGCGCCGAACGGTCGGCGAGATGGACCGTGTAGTTGCGCAGTTGCACATCCTTGACCAGCACCTGCCATGGCTTGCTCGGAACGGTCGATTCAGGCTTCGGCGAGTCGGCGGCAGCCGGGGCATCGGCCGGTTCGGCAGCGGCTTTGGCGGCCGGTTTCGACGGTTGGCTGGCGAACAGTTTCTGCCAGTCCAGCTGGCCGTCGGCTTCCAGCGCCGCCCAGGTTTCCAGCTTGTTGCTGCGGATCTTGCCGACCACCACTTGCTGTTTGGCCAGGTCCAGCGAGGTTTCGCTGACGTCGAGACGTTCGAGCCTGGCCAACGGACGTCCGTCCGGGGCCTTGATGGCGAACGGCGCAATGCTCACCGCAACGTTGTTGAGCAGCAGTTCGGTTTGTTTCGACAGATTGAGTTTGTAGTCGGTGCTGAGGCTGACGACGCCGTTTTCCAGCACCAGCGGCACCGCGTCACGCACGTAGGGCCAGAAGGATTTCATCTGGCCATCGGTGACTTTCAGGGTGCCTTCGGAGGTGAACGGGATCAGGCTGAAGTTGCCCGTCCAGTCGATCCGCCCGCCAGCGGGGCCGATCGCGATAAGGGTCATGTCGGCGCTGTCTTCGGGCAGGGTGCTGAGGTTTTTCAGCTCGAAACTGAGGTCGTCGTAGAGGAATTCGATCGGCTCGCTGGGGCGTGCGTCCTCGAAATGCACGACGCCGCCGGCCAGTTTGATGTTGTCGATGCGCAGCGGAAATGGCTTGGCGTCGGGATCGGCGGGTGTCGGCTCACTCGGCGGCACGTTGAACAGGCCCAGCAGGTTGAGCTTGCCGTCCTTGGCGAAGAGGATTTCGCTCTTGGGTTTGTCCAGTTCGATGTCCGACAGGTGCAGCGCTTTGGTCCACAGGCTGTCGATTTGCAGGTTGGCGTAGAGACGATCAAAGCCGACCTGTTCCTTGCCCGGTTCGCCGATGACCAGGCCCCACAGGGTCACTTCAAGGCTGAACGGGTTGAGTTCGATGCGCTGCAAGTGCGCGGGCAGCGTCGCGTAGTTGGCCAGTTGCTGGTTGGCTACACGCAAGGCAATGCCCGGCAGGATCAGAAACCCCAGCAGGCTGTAGAGGGCCAGGGCTGTCAGCAGTGCGCCAATCGCGCGAATCAATCCTTTGGGCATGTGCGGCTTCATCTGTCTGAATCGGAGTGCCTTGGAGTATGGCACGCGATTCTGGTTCCGAAGTGCTTGATGTGGGACAGGATTGTTCAGAAATTTCTGTAGGAACAGATCTCCCCGGTGGGAGCGAGCCTGCTCGCGAATGCGTTGGTTCAGTGAAAAACAAGTCGACTGACACTGCGCCTTCGCGAGCAGGCTCGCTCCCACTGGGGAATGTAATCGCTCATGCCTGAGGGATTAGAGCTGCAAGATCAGCGTCTTCAGCGGTGGCTGCTGATCCAGCGAGGGGAAGTCGGCCCCCGGGGTCATCACGCTCCATTCGCGCACCGGGCGGCCCGCTTTCTCGGCGCAGCGCAGCACTTGCTCGCGCCAGTCGTCCATGCTGACTTTTGCCAGGTTGTTGCAGCAGATCAGCACGCCGTTATCAGCGGTGGTCAGCAGCGCGGGTTTGAGCAGGCTTTGATAGTCGCGCAGCAGATCGACCGTGCCGAAGGCACTTTTCGCCCACGCCGGCGGGTCGAGCAGGACCAGATCGTATTGGCGCTGTTCGAGGCGCTGATAGCTCGGTAACTTCTGCCCGCGCCGCTGGCTGATCGGCAGGCCAGCGAGCTGGCGGATCGCCGGAAAGTAATCGGACTGAATGAATTGCATCTCCGGCAGATGCGGGTTGAGCAAACCATTCTCCCGACCGACCGCCAGGTTGCCCTCGGCAAAATCCAGGTTGCACACCTCACGTGCACCGCCCGCCGCAGCGCTGAGGCCAACACCACAGGTGTAGGCGAACAGATTGAGCACGCTTTTGCCTTGCGCGTGATCCTTGACCCAGCCGCGGGTGTTGCGCAGGTCGAGAAACAGCAGCGGATCCTGCCCGGCATGACGCCCGCGCACACGGTAGTTCAGGCTCCATTCATGGCCGACCAGATCGGCCAGTGCGGCGTCGTCGGCTTTGTAGACGCTGTCCTCGCGGTCGATCCGCGAGTTGCCTCGGGAGCGGTCGTTGTAAACCAGCAAGGTATCGAAGCCCAGCGTCTGGTTGACGATGGCGTGCAGTTGCAGCAGGTCGTCACGCTCCAGCGTCTGATGAAAACTCTGCACCAGCAGTTGCGGGCCGTAGCGGTCGATGGTCAGGCCGCCGGCGCCTTCCTGGCTGCCGTGGAACAGTCGATAGCAATCGGTGCCTTGGCTGTGCAGCACAACGAGCAGGTCCTGGCGTTGATCGAGGGCGGCGCGCAGCGCCTGATTCAAGGAAGACATGCGGGCGCCTTGCTGAAAAAACGCGAAGCTTAGCAGTCGCGGAGCTACAAGCGGCAAGTTTCTAGCTGCAAGCTAAAAGCGAAAAGCCGCGCGGTCCGCTTTGGCTTGCAGCTTGTAGCTGGAAACTTGCAGCTCTCAAGTATTGAGCCGTTTATCAACGAGATCCTGCACCACACTTGGATCAGCCAGCGTCGATGTATCGCCGAGACTGTCCAGCTCATTACAGGCAATCTTGCGCAGGATGCGGCGCATGATCTTGCCCGAGCGGGTCTTCGGCAGTGCCGGGGCCCACTGGATCAGGTCCGGTTTGGCGAAGCTGCCGATCTCCTTGCTGACATGCGCGAGCAAGTCTTTCTTCAGCTCTTCGTTGGCCTCGGTGCCGTTCATTGGCGTGACAAACGCGTAGATGCCCTGGCCTTTCACGTCGTGTGGATAACCGACCACCGCAGCCTCGGCGATGCTGTCGTGCAGCACCAGTGCGCTTTCCACCTCGGCGGTGCCGATGCGGTGGCCGGAGACGTTGATCACGTCGTCGATGCGCCCGGTGATCCAGTAATCGCCATCCTCATCGCGGCGGGCGCCGTCGCCGGTGAAGTAATAGCCGGGGTAGGGCTTGAAGTAGGTGTCGATCATCCGCTGCGGATCGCCGTAGACGCTGCGGATCTGCGCCGGCCAGCTCGATTTGATTGCCAGCACGCCACTGCCGGCGCCGTGGATTTCCTTGCCGACTTCGTCGAGCAGTACCGGTTGCACGCCGAACATCGGTTGCGTGGCGCAGCCGGGTTTGATCCGTTGTGCGCTGACCAGCGGGCTGAGCATGATGCCGCCGGTTTCGGTCTGCCACCAAGTGTCGACGATCGGGCAGCGCTGTTCGCCGACAACGTTGAAATACCATTCCCATGCTTCCGGGTTGATCGGCTCGCCGACGCTGCCGAGCAACCTGAGGCTGGCACGCGAAGTTTCCTTCAACGGCCCGGCGCCTTCGCGCATCAGCGCACGCAGGGCGGTTGGTGCGGTGTAGAAAATATTGACCTTGTGCTTGTCGATGACCTGCCAGAAACGCGAACTGCTCGGGTAGCTCGGTACGCCTTCGAACATCAGTGTGGTCGCACCGTTGGCCAGCGGCCCATAGACGATGTAACTGTGGCCGGTGACCCAGCCGACGTCGGCGGTGCACCAGAACACTTCGCCGTCGCGGTAATCGAGCACGTACTTGAACGTCATCGCCGCTTGCAGCAGGTAGCCGCCGGTGGTGTGCAGCACGCCTTTGGGTTTGCCGGTGCTGCCAGAGGTATAGAGGATGAACAGCGGGTCCTCGGCGTCCATCGGTTCCGGCGGGCAATCGTCGGCGACCTCGCGCACGGCCTGGTGATACCAGAGGTCGCGGCCCTCGACCCAGTCGACCTGGCCCTGAGTGCGCTGGACGACCACCACGGTGCTGACGTTCGGGCAACCTTGCAGGGCTTTGTCGACATTGTTTTTCAGTGACACGAAGCGCCCGCCGCGCACGCCCTCATCAGCGGTGATGACCGTGCGGCAGTCGGCGTCGAGGATGCGGTCGCGCAGCGAATCCGGAGAGAACCCGCCGAACACCACGGAATGAATCGCGCCGATTCGCGCGCAGGCAAGCATGGCGTAGGCGGCTTCGGGGATCATCGGCATGTAGATGCACACCCGGTCGCCTTTGTTCACGCCACGGCTTTTCAGCACGTTGGCCAAGCGGCAAACGTGGTGATGGAGTTTGTTGTAAGTGATCTGCGCCGACTCGGCAGGGTCGTCGCCTTCCCAGAGCAGGGCGGTCTGTTCACCGCGCTGTTCGAGGTGGCGGTCGATGCAGTTGTAACTGACGTTGAGCTTGCCGCCGGCAAACCAGGCCGCTTCACCGGTTTTCAGGTCATAGCGCTGAACGGTCTGCCACGGCGTGCTCCAGTCGAGAAAACGCGTGGCCTGCTCGGCCCAGAAGGCACTGGGGTGTTCAATCGATTCGCGGTAGAGGCGCCGATACTCGTCCTGGCTCAACTGCGCGGCCTGACGCACGGCATCGGCTTTGGGGAACGTGCTGATATCGAACATGACGGTTCCTTATTCTTGTGGTGCGACAGGAATAAAGATGCGCCGAGCGCTGCGCAGGTTCAAGTCATGCGTCAAAACAACTGTGGGAGCGAGCCTGCTCGCGAAGGCGGAGTATCAGTCAACAAAGGTGTTGAATGAAAAACCGCTTTCGCGAGCAGGCTCGCTCCCACAGGGGAACAGCATCAGACCGAAGGCCGTTTTAGCCGCGATGACGCCCGCGGAAGTAGTTGATCAGGCCCTGGGTCGAGGCGTCGTCAGCCACGGTCTCGTCGCTGCCGACCAGACGGTTGTAAACGCCTTTGCCCAATTCCTTGCCCAGTTCCACGCCCCACTGGTCGAAGGCGTTGATGCCCCAGACCACGCTTTGCACGAACACTTTGTGTTCATACATGGCAACCAGTGCGCCGAGGCGGCGCGGGCTGATGCGTTCGACCACCAGGGTGTTGCTCGGACGATTGCCCGGGATCACCTTGTGCGGTGCGAGTTTGCGCACGTCGTCTTCGCCCATGCCTTTGTCGCGCAGTTCGGCTTCGGCTTCCGGCAACGTCTTGCCGAGCATCAGCGCCTGGCTCTGCGACAGGCAGTTGGCGTACAGCCACTGGTGGTGGTCGGAGACCGGGTTGAAGCTGACGATCGGCACGATGAAGTCGGCCGGGATCAGTTGGGTGCCCTGATGCAGCAACTGGTGGTAAGCGTGCTGACCGTTGCAGCCGACGCCGCCCCAGATCACCGGGCCGGTATCGGTCGACACCGAGGTACCGTCCTGGCGCACGCTCTTGCCGTTGGATTCCATGTCCAGCTGTTGCAAGTGCTTGGTGATGTTGCGCAGGTAGTGGTCGTACGGCAGGATCGCGTGGCTTTGCGCGCCCCAGAAATTGCCGTACCAGACACCGAGCAGAGCCAGCAGCACCGGCATGTTCTGTTCGAACGGTGCGGTCTGGAAATGCTGGTCCATGGTGTAGGCACCGGACAGCAGCTCCTTGAAGTTGGACATGCCGATGGCCAGCGCGATCGGCAAACCGATCGCCGACCACAGCGAGTAACGACCGCCGACCCAGTCCCACATCGGGAAGATGTTTTCTTCGCGGATGCCGAAGGCCACAGCCGCGGCGTTGTTGCTCGATACGGCGATGAAGTGGCGATACAGCTCGGCTTCGGAACCGCCCTGCGCCAGGTACCAGGCACGTGCGGCCTGAGCGTTCTTCAGGGTTTCGAGGGTGTTGAACGACTTCGACGAAACAATGAACAGTGTGGTCTCGGCGCGCAGTTTCTGCGTCAGCTCGTGGAATTCACTGCCATCGATGTTCGCCAGATAATGGCAACGCACACCTTTTTGCGCGTAAGACAACAGCGCTTCGGAGACCAGCTCGGGGCCGAGGAACGAACCACCGATGCCGATGTTGACCACGTCGGTGATCGGCTTCTCTGTGTAACCGCGCCACAGGCCGTCGTGGATGCGGCCGACCAGATCGGTGATCTGGTTCAAGACCTTGTGCACCTCCGGCATCACGTTGACGCCGTTGACCGACAACTTGTCGCCGACCGGGCGGCGCAGGGCGGTGTGCAGGGCCGGGCGGCCTTCGGAAGCGTTGACGATTTCGCCGTCGAACAGCGCTTTGATCGCGCCCTTCAGATCGACTTCATTGGCCAGACCCACCAGCAGGTTGCGGGTCTCTGCATTGATCAAATTCTTCGAATAATCGAGAAACAGGCCGCAGCTGCTGAGGGTGAACTGATTGAAACGCTGCGGATCGGCGTTGAAGGCTTCGCGCATGCTGAAATCCTGCATGGCTTGGCGGTGATCTTTCAACGCTTGCCAGGCGGGCAGAGCGGTAACGTCGTGAGGAGTGCGGTAATACGCCATCGCTGCGGTTTTCCTTTTTACTTGAACGGCCTTTTGAACACGGTACAGATCAGCCATGCCCTTTTAGCGCATGGGATCAACTGCGTCGACACGATATCCGGACACAGGGCGAATACAGTAAACCTCGCGCCGCGTTCTGTCTTGACTTTGTCTGACCAGATCCCTGTACTTTTTTAACATCCGAACGGGAATCTGGCCGACAAACGGAGGTGCCGGTGGGGCTTTCACGTGTCGGAATGCTGACAGGTAATTTTCAGCAGCACCCAAAACACCTGTGGGAGCGAGCCTGCTCGCGAATGCGTCGTGTCAGTCGACCTATATGTCAGCTGTTACACCGCATTCGCGAGCAGGCTCGCTCCCACAGGGAAATTCGTTACTGCTTAAATCGGGCTGTCGAGATTCAGATGCAGGTTGTCGATCAACCGCGTCGTACCGAGGAACGCCGCCGCCAGAATCACCAGATCGCGATCTTGCGCTGCCGCCGGACGCAAGGTCAGGCCATGGCGGATTTCCAGATAATTCGGACGCAGACCGGCCGATTCCAGCACCTGCAACTGCGCAGCGATCAGCGCCGGGTAATCACGCTCACCTTGCCTGATCGCTTCGGCAATGTTGCTCAGCACGCGGTACACCACCGGCGCCACGGCACGCTGCTCTTCACTGAGAAAGCCGTTGCGCGACGACAACGCCAGACCGTCCGCTGCACGCACAGTCGGCTCGCCGATGATCTGGATCGGCATGTTCAGGTCATGCACCAGCGCGCGGATCACCGCCAGTTGCTGGTAATCCTTCTGGCCGAAGATCGCCAGGTCCGGCTGGACCATGTTGAACAGCTTGCTGACCACCGTCGCCACACCTTCGAAATGCCCCGGACGGCTGGCGCCACACAGGCCTTCGGAGAGTTGCGGCACGCTGACCCGGGTTTGTCCGGCCATGCCGTCCGGGTACATCTCTTCAACCGTCGGCGCGAACAGCAGATCGCAACCGGCTTCGAGGAGTTTTTCCTGGTCGGCGGCGAGGGTGCGCGGGTATTTGTCGAGGTCTTCGCCGGCGCCGAATTGCAACGGGTTGACGAAGATGCTTGCGACGACGAAATCCACTCGCTGAGTGGCTTTGGTGATCAGCGCAACGTGGCCGCTGTGCAGGTTGCCCATGGTCGGCACGAAGCCGATGCGCTTGCCTTCACTGCGCGCGCGAGCGACGGCGGCGCGCAGTTCGCGTACGGTTTTGACGGTGTTCATGCAGAGAATCCGTGTTCGATGCCGGGGAACGTAGTGGCTTTGACTTCGCTGACGTAAGCCTTCAGCGCGGCCTGGATGCTGTCCTGACCTTGCATGAAGTTCTTGACGAATTTGGGTACGCGGCCAGTGATCGACAGGCCGAGCATGTCGTGCAATACCAGCACCTGACCGTCGGTGGCGTTACCGGCGCCGATGCCGATCACTGGAATGCCCACGGCCTGGCTGATTTCCGCCGCCAGTTCGCTCGGTACGCACTCGAGCAGCAGCATGGCCGCGCCGGCCTGCTCCAGCGCGATCGCGTCGGCACGCATCTGCCGCGCCTGGTTCTCATTGCGTCCCTGCACTTTATAGCCGCCGAGGATGTTCACCGCTTGCGGGGTCAGGCCCATGTGCGCGCACACTGGCACACCGCGTTCGGCGAGCAGGCGGATCGACTCCGCCAGCCACAGCTGACCTTCGACCTTGATCATGTGCGCACCGGCCTGCATCAGCATGGCGCTGTTGGTCATGGTCTGTTCGAGAGTGGCGTTGGCCATGAACGGCAGGTCGGCGAGGATCAAGGCATCGCCGTTGCCACGTTTGACGCTGGCGACGTGGTAGGCCATTTCCGCCGTGGTCACCGGCAGGGTGCTGTCGTGACCCTGCAGGACCATGCCGAGGGAGTCGCCGACCAGCAGCACTTCGACACCGGCCTCGTTGCAGGCATGGGCGAAGGTCGCGTCATAGCAGGTCAGCATGGTGATTTTTTCACCTTTCTGCTTGAGGCTCTGGAGCGTGGTCAGGGTGATGGCTGGCATGTAAAAAATCCTCGTTCAGGCGCTCTGGAAACTGCTGCGAGTCACGCGCGTGATTCTTCATCTACTCAGGCGCACGGTCTGGTGTCGTGCTTTGAAAGGCCTGGATTGCGCCCGTTCATGCCGGGTTGGCGGCAGCGGGACGCCTATAGTCGTGATGAGCCAAGCGGAAGTCAATTGCGTGTGTTACCGCATTGTTACGCGGGCGGTGTTACCGGCGTTACTGATGCGATTCAGCGGCGCGGCGGGCCTGATTCGAGGGATTTTTGTCTGACAAAATCCTGGATTTGAAATAAACCAATGTGGGAGCGAGCCTGCTCGCGAAGGCGGCAGATCAGTCAACACAGTGTTGAATGACGCACCGCATTCGCGAGCAGGCTCGCTCCCACAGGGGATTGCAATCAATCTGTTTGAAGGCGTTCCAGACCGACGAACGGGCAGGCGGCCAGTAGGTCGGAGAGGGCGCGGCCATCGGCAAGGCGCAGATCCTGCGGCGTCAGTTCAGCGAGGGGATAGAGAACGAACGCCCGCTCCTGAAGCTGATAATGCGGGACTTTCAACCGTGGCTCATCGATCAGCCGATCGCCGAACAGCAGAATATCCAGATCCAGCGTGCGTGGTCCCCAGCGTTCCAGGCGCTCGCGGCCCTGATCATTCTCGATTGCCTGCAAGGCGTCGAGCAGCTCTATCGGCGCGAGCGAACTGTCCAGGGCGGCTACCGCGTTGGTGTAACGCGGCTGACCCGGCAACAGCGAATCGCTTTGATAAAAGGCTGAAACGCCAGCGAGGCTGGTCTGCGGCAATTGCCCCAGCGCCGCAACGGCGCTGCGCAATTGTCCGGCCGGGTCAGCGAGGTTGCTGCCCAGGCCAATGTAGACGCGTTCCATGATTACTCGCCCGTCGCGCTCGAAGCCCCGGCGCGCTTGCGCTTGGAACCGCCGCTGCGACGACGTTTACGCGGTGCGCCGCTGGCATCGTCGCCCTTGCCGCTGAGGTCGCGGATCATGTCGCGGCGCTCGCTGTCGTTGGCGTCCTGATAATCGGTCCACCATTCGCCGAGGCCATCGGTCTCCTCGCCGGCGCTTTCGCGCAGCAGCAGGAAGTCGTAACCGGCGCGGAAGCGTGGATTGTCCAGCAACAGGTCGGCACGTTTGCCGCTGCGCCGTGGCAGGCGTTCCTGCATGTCCCAGATTTCGCGGATCGGCATGGTGAAGCGCTTCGGAATGGCGATGCGCTGGCACTGTTCGGCGATGAGTTCGTGAGCGGCTTCCTGCATCGCCGGAATCGGCGGCATGCCACGTTCCTGCAGACGCAACACGCGGGCCGGCAGCGCAGGCCACAACAGCGCAGCAAAGAGGAACGCCGGGGTCACCGGTTTGTTCTGCTTGATGCGCAGGTCGGTGTTGCTCAGCGCTTCGCTGATCAGCGTGTGGGTGTATTCCGGGTTGTATTCCAGCGCCTCGGCACTGGCCGGGAACAGCGGGGCGAACAGCTGCAGATCGACCAGCATTTCAAAGGTGATCGCGCCGTGGCCGGAGAGGAACAGCTTGAGCACTTCTTCGAACAGCCGCGCCGAGGGAATCTCGCGCAGCATCGGCGCCAATTCGCGGATCGGCTGCACGGTGTGCTTCTCGATGCCGAAGTTGAGCTTGGCGGCGAAACGCACGGCGCGCAGCATGCGCACTGGGTCTTCCTGGTAACGCTGCTTGGGGTCACCGATCAGACGGATCAGGTGATTGCGGATGTCGTGCACGCCATTGGCGTAATCGAGAATGCGCTCGCTGACCGGATCGTAATACAGGGCGTTGATGGTGAAGTCGCGGCGTTGCGCGTCTTCTTCCAGAGTGCCGTAGACGTTGTCACGCAGAATCCGCCCGCTCTCGTTGCGCGAAGACTGATTGCTGTCTTCGTCGTCTTCGTTGACCGGGTGATTGGCGCGGAAGGTCGCGACTTCAATGATTTCGCGACCGAAATGGATGTGCACCAGTTTGAACCGGCGGCCGATGATCCGCGCATTGCGGAATTCGGCACGGACCTGCTCGGGGGTGGCGCTGGTGGCGACGTCGAAATCCTTGGGCGTGATGCCCAGCAGCATGTCTCGCACGCAACCACCGACCAGATAAGCCTGGTAACCGGCACCTTGCAGGCGTTCGACGATATTCACCGCATAGCGGCTGAACTGCGTTTTCTGCAGCGAATGTTGGCCGCTGTTGAGCACTTCAGGGGTGCTGCGGATGTGTTGCGTACGACGCACGGGAGTTCGGAATGACTGGAACAGCTTCTTCAGCATGGGATGCACTGTTTGAAGGAATGTTCGGCCATACCAAAAGAATGACCGCATGATGGGCGCAGATTCTAGCATTTAGTCGGGGGATGGTGTAGGACGCAGCAGATATGAGCTGCAAGCCGCAAGCTGCAAGGGTCGAGCGAGGAAAAACGGGGATTTCGGTGGGGAGAAACTACAAGGGGAGCCGAAGCTCCCCAAGAAGTAGTTGCGTGCTCTTTTTATTATTGATTCGGGCTTCTTGTTTTTGTTGGGTGCCCTCGCCACGAAGTGTTTCCTTCGTGACCCTCCCAATCGGGAGCCAAGAGCAAACGGATTGCTTTGGTCGCTGAATTGCAGTGATCTGTCGATCCAACCAGTACAGGCTCTGTCTTAGGACAGTTTTTGTTGTTCTCGGCCTGGTCGTGGGGCAAGCCCCAAATACAACGCCTCTCCAAAAGAATCAGTTAGCTGCGCCTCTCGCCGTCTTGTTTTTATTGTGCGTGAGTCGATTCGTCTTATTTTTATTGTCTTGTGCATTGCTTGTTATTGTTCTTGTACCAAACATATAGCAGGGGACGTGCCAACTTTTGCCGCGCCCAGTAAAACAAGGGGTTAGGTCGATATAACCGTTTTGCAGGGGCGAAAAAAAGCCGGGGTTTCGTTACCGATAACCCCGGCTTCTGTTACGTGAATCGACTGCGGTAACAGTTTTTTCACATTGTCATGCGTTACCCGCGCATGCGATGGGTAACGCTCAGCTCTCGCTGGCGACCCCGGTCTTGCGCCGTGGAATGCCCAGACGCTGGCGGCGTTCCCACAGGCATTTGCGGCTGACGCCCAGTTTGCGCGCCAGTTCGGTCTCGGTCATGTGGTCCTGATGTTCGAGGACGAAGTGCTGGAAATAATCTTCCAGCGACAGATCCTCGGTCGGTTCATGGCTGCTGTTGCTGGCGTTACCGCCGGTTTGCGGCGGCAGACCGATGAACTCGTCGTCTTCCAGATCGCTCAGCTCGATGTCGATGCCCAGCAAATCGGCCGAGATCTCCGGGCTTTCGCTGAGAATCACCGCGCGCTCGACGGCGTTCTCCAGCTCGCGCACGTTGCCCGGCCAGGAATAATGCCGGATCGCCTGTTCGGCATCGGCGGCAAACTTGAGGTCGGTGCGATTGATGCGTGCGCTCTGGCGAGCGAGGAAAGCATTGGCGATTTCGTTGACGTCGGCGCCACGCTCGCGCAGCGGCGGCAGTTTCAGGGCAATCACGTGCAGACGGTAATAAAGGTCTTCCCGGAACTGGCCGATTTTCGCCAGGCTCTTGAGATCGCGGTGGGTCGCGGCGATCAGGCGCACATCGACTTTCTGCGACTGTACCGAACCGACCCGTCGGATCTCGCCCTCCTGCAAGACCCGCAACAACCGAGCCTGGGCTTCCAGTGGCAGTTCGCCGATCTCATCGAGGAACAAGGTGCCGCCGTCCGCCGCTTCGACCAGACCTGCACGACCGGCGCTGGCGCCGGTGAACGCGCCTTTCTCGTGGCCGAACAGTTCGGATTCGATCAGGCTTTCCGGAATCGCCGCGCAGTTCACCGAAATCATCGGTGCCTTGGCGCGTTTCGACAGATTGTGCAGGGCGCGGGCCACCAGCTCTTTACCAGTGCCTGATTCGCCCTGGATCAATACGTTGGAATCGGTTGGCGCGACCTTGCGGATCTTGCTGTACAGATCCTGCATCGGTGGGCAGGAGCCGATGATGCCGATTTCGCCATTACTGTTATCCACAGTGGCTTTACCGTTGCCAGCGGTTGGCTTGCTCGCCGTGGCTTCGCCGGCCGCCGGCGCCGACTGACGATCACGCAGGATCCGCGCAACCGCCTGGAGCATTTCATCATGGTCGAACGGCTTGGCGATGTAATCGACCGCACCCATTTTCATCGAGTCGACCGCCGAGCGCAGGCTGGCATAACTGGTCATGATCAGCACCGGTGTGCCCTGGCCGAGCTTGATCAGCTCGGTGCCCGGGGCGCCCGGCAGGCGCAGGTCGCTGACGATCAGATCGAACGTAGGAATGGTGAAGCGTTCTTGTGCTTCCTGCACTGATCCGGCTTCGCTGACCTGGTACTGGTTGCGTTCCAGCAGGCGGCGCAAGGCGGAGCGGATAATGGTTTCGTCTTCGACGATCAAAATGTGCGGCATTGATTCGATACTCTCGACGGTCTCAGTTCACAGCGGACGTCGCTTCGACATGACGCGGTAAGGTCACCCGGATACGGGTGCCGCGTTGGCTTTGTACATCAGCCGGGCTGTCGATGGTGATTTGTCCATAATGCTCTTCAACGATGGAATAGACCAGTGCAAGGCCCAGACCGGTGCCTTCGCCAGGATCCTTGGTGGTGAAGAAGGGTTCGAACAATCGGTCCATGATGCTCGACGGAATACCGCTGCCTTCGTCTTCGACGATCAGATCGACCGTGTGTTCGCCGGCTTCGCTCTTGACCCGTATCGCACTGTGCGGCGGCGAGGCGTCGCGGGCGTTGGAGAGCAAATTGATCAGCACCTGGGCGAGCCGTTGCGGGTCGCCTTCGACCCAGTGGTCGGGATCGCACAGGTTGTAGAACTGCACTTCGAAATTGCGCCGGTTCAGCGCCAGCAGGCCGATGGCGTCCTGTGCGACTTCGGCCAGGCATACCGGCTCGTCGCTGTGCTGATGGCTGCCGGCATGGGCAAAACTCATCAGCGACTGGACGATGCGCGAGACGCGTTTGGTCTGCTCGAGAATCTGCCCGCTGATTTCCGTCAGCTCGCCATCGTCTTCACGCTCTTCGCGCAGGTTTTGCGCCAGACAGGCGATGCCAGTAATCGGATTGCCGATTTCGTGGGCCACGCCCGCTGCGAGTCGACCGATACTGGCCAGGCGTTCGGAATGCACCAGTTTATCTTCGAGCATCTGCGTTTCGGTCAAATCCTCGACGAGTAACACCAGGCCGCTGTTACCCGGTGCCAACGGCTCGTCGATCGCCGCTTTGTGCAGGTTCAGCCAGCGGGTCTGGCCATCGAGGGCCAGATGCTGTTTGTGCAAATGCTCGTCGGGCAGGTTGATGAAACCTTGCAGCAACTCTTTCCACGGGTTGGCGATGGTGCTCAGGCGCGAACCGACCACTCGCTGCGCGGCGATGCCGGTCAGCTCTTCCATGGCCTTGTTCCACATCAGGATCTCCTGATCCTTGGCCAGCGAGCAGACGCCCATCGGCAGCTCCTGCAAGGTCTGCCGGTGATAGCGGCGCAGGGCGTCGAGTTCGGCGGCCAGACCGGTGAGGCGCGAGTGGTAATCCTCAAGACGGCTTTCGATGAAGTGAATGTCTTCGGTCACGTAGTTTTCGCCACCAGCCTTATAGGGCAGGAAGGTTTCCACCATATCCTGCGCAACGCTCGGGCCCATCAGGCCGGACAGGTTGGCCTCGATGCGGTCGCGCAAACGGCGCAAAGCGTAAGGGCGGCGTTCGTCGAATGGCAGATACAAGTCGCGCAGCGCTTGTTCGACTTCTTTCTGCGCCGCCTTGGCGCCCAGCGGCTTGGCCAGTTGCGTGGCGAATTCCTGCGGCGAGGCGGCGTGCAACTCGCGGCGTTGCGGCCGGCGCACATTGTCCACCGCGCAGGCTTCGGCGGCGCTGGCTTCTTCCGGGCTGGCGTTGGTGAACAGCGAAATCAAAGTGAACATCAACACGTTGGCGGCGAGCGAGGCGATAGCCGCCATGTGCCAGCTGGTGTCATCGAGGACGTAGATCATGTTCAGCAGCGGAATGTAGAAACCCTGCAGATTGCCGACCAGCGGCAGCAACATGGTCACCACCCAGACCGTGATTCCCGCCAGCAGACCGGCAATGAAGCCACGACGGTTGGCGGTCGGCCAGTACAGCACCGAGAGCACCCCGGGCAGAAATTGCAGGGTCGCCACGAACGCGACGATGCCGAGATTGGCCAGATCCTGCTCTACGCCGAGCATCAGATAGAAGCCGAACCCGGCCATGATGATCGCCACGATCAGCGCCCGGCGGGTCCATTTCAGCCAGCGGTAGATGTTGCCCTCGGCCGGCGGTTGATAGAGCGGCAGCACCAGATGGTTCAGCGCCATGCCGGACAAGGCCAGGGTGGTGACGATGATTAGCCCACTGGCGGCGGACAGACCTCCGACGTACGCAAGCAAGGCCAGCGGTTTGCTGTTGGCGGCAATGCCGATGCCGAGGGTGAAATATTCCGGGTCGGTGGTGGCGCCGAGTTTCAGGCCGGCCCAGAGAATCAGCGGCACCGCGAGACTCATCAACAGCAGAAACAGCGGCAGGCCCCAACTGGCGCTGACCAGCGAGCGCGGGTTGAGGTTTTCGGTAAACGTCATGTGATACATGTGCGGCATCACGATCGCCGAGGCGAAGAACACCAACAGCAGCGTGCGCCACGGGCCTTCCTGCAACGGCGTGTGCAGGGCGGCGAGGGCGGTCTGGTTCTGCAGCAGCCACAGTTCAAGCTGTTGCGGGCCGTCGAACACGCCATACAGCGCATACAGGCCAACGCCGCCGAGGGCGACCAGTTTGATGATCGACTCAAAGGCGATGGCGAACACCAGCCCTTCGTGTTTCTCGCGGGTGGCGATGTGCCGGGATCCGAAGAAAATTGTGAACAGGATGATCAGCGCGCAGAAGGCCAGCGCCACGCGGCTCTGCACGCGCTCGCCGGTGAGGATGCCGATCGAGTCGGCCACTGCCTGGATCTGCAGGGCCAGCAACGGCAAGACGCCAATCAGCATGAAAATCGTGGTCAGCGCACCCGCCCAGGTGCTGCGAAAGCGGAAGGCGAACAAGTCGGCCAGCGACGACAGTTGATAGGTGCGGGTGATTTTCAGGATCGGATAAAGCAGCACCGGCGCCAGCAGAAACGCCCCGGACACGCCCAGATAGCTGGAGAGAAAGCCGTAGCCGTACTGATAGGCCAGGCCCACCGTGCCGTAGAACGCCCAGGCACTGGCGTAAACCCCCAGCGACAAGGTGTAGGTCAACGGGTGGCGAATGATCGCGCGCGGGATCATGCCCCGTTCGCTGACCCAGGCCACGCCAAACAGCGCCGCCAGGTACGCGGCGCTGACCAGGATCATCTGGGTCAGGCTAAAGCTCATCGGCATCTTTTTGGCTCTGCAGGATGAAGGTCACGACAATCAGGATCAGCCAGAGCAGATAGGGGCGATACCAGGCGCCCGTCGCGTCGATCCACCAATCCATGATGGCGGGGGAGAACAGGTAGATCCCGACGACCAGAAGCAGGACCAAGCGATAGATGTACATCCCGGCCTCTCTTTTTTATGCGCGTGCCCGAAAACGTGCGGCGATGGTAACGGATGGGCGCGCGACTGCAAGTGTCGTCATTGCAGTTGCGCTTCGGGCAGGGTCAGTGTGCGCGGGATCTTCTCGGCATCCCAGTGCGCGCTGCCCCAGGCCAGCAATTCACGCGGCGAAGCGTGGGTCAGCTCTGTGCCGGGGTTCTGCCCCAATGCACGCAAGGCTCGCAGCAGTAACGGCGTGGCCTGATCGGCTTCAAGCGGCGGCGAACGGTAGGACTTGCCGAGTTTGTTGCCGTCCGGCTGGGTGATCAGCGGCAGGTGCAGATAGCGCGGCTGTTTGAGGCCGAGCAGCTCCTGTAGATATAGCTGACGCGGCGTCGAATCGAGGAGGTCGGCGCCACGCACGATATCGGTGATGCCCTGCCAGGCGTCATCGAGCACCACCGCGAGTTGATAGGCATAGAGTCCATCGCGCCGACGGATGACGAAGTCGCCGACGTCGCGGCCCAGGTGCTGGCGGTATTCGCCCTGCACGCGATCAATGAAGTGATATTCCAGCTCCGGCACGCGCAGGCGGATCGCGGCGTCGTGCTGAGCATGCCCGGCATTGCGGCAAAACCCCGGATAAATCCCGTGATAGGGCTCCAGTTGTTTGCGCGAGCAGGTGCAGGCGTAGGCCAGGCCATGGTTGAACAGGCTGTCGAGCACCTCGGCATAGGCCGCGTGCCGATCGCTCTGGCGCACCATCTCGCCGTCCCATTCGAAGCCGTAACTTTCCAGCGCCTTGAGAATCGCCGCTTGCGCGCCGGGCTCTTCACGCGGCGGATCGAGATCTTCCATGCGCACCAGCCAGAGTCCACCGACCGAGCGGGCGTCGAGGTAGGACGCCAGCGCAGCGACCAGCGAACCGAAGTGCAGGTGACCACTGGGGGTGGGGGCGAAGCGGCCGATGTAGGCGGGGGATTTGGCAGTCATGGAGGCGATAAAAGCTATTCAGAATTAAGCAGGTTACCCCTGTGGGAGCGAGCCTGCTCGCGAAAGCGCTGTGTCAGTCAATAATGAGCTGTCTGAAAGAACGCTTTCGCGAGCAGGCTCGCTCCCACAAAGGCAGAAGCAAGTTCGGCGGGCAAAAGGCACAAACAAAAACGGAGCGTTCGCACGCTCCGTTTTTCGTTCAGGTCGAAATTACTTGCCGACCTGCTTTTCCTTGATTTCCGCCAGGGTCTTGCAGTCGATGCACAGATCCGCAGTCGGACGGGCTTCGAGGCGCTTGACGCCGATCTCGATGCCGCAGGACTCGCACCAGCCGTACTCTTCGTCTTCGATCAGTTGCAGCGTCTTGTCGATTTTCTTGATCAGCTTGCGCTCGCGGTCGCGGGCACGCAGTTCGAGGGCGAACTCTTCTTCCTGGCTGGCACGGTCGGCCGGGTCAGGGAAGTTGGCCGCTTCGTCTTTCATGTGATCAACCGTACGGTCGACTTCCTGCATCAAGTCCAGTTTCCACTTGTTCAGGATCTTGGTGAAGTGCGCGCGCATCGGAGCGCCCATGTACTCTTCACCCGCCTTCGAAACGTAAGGTTCGAAGCCGCTGATCGTCGCTTGCTGCTGTTGCTTTGCTTGGGTGGACATGAAATAGACCGCCTCTACTCTTGTAATCCATTGCGCAGGATTGCTCCATCACCGACACCTGCCGGCCCTGCGGCTGCAAGCGGGCGAACTTACCAGATCAAATCAGCCTGCGCTACTCCCGGATGTCGAGCCCCCGGCGGGTGGCGCTTGCAGATGTTTGGCAAGCCGTGTCTGTGGGAATGGAGACCTGTTCAATCACTGATTTTAGTCAATCCTGGAGCGTACGTTCAGATCGTTACAGTCCAGCGTTCTTGAGGCTGTGACCTTCACGGGTTCTCGCTCGTTCCGGCAGACAGGTAGAATCGTCTCTTTTTTCCTGTCGAAGGCAATCCAATGGCCCCCTACAGTGCGCGCAGTCGTGCGATTGAACCGTTCCATGTGATGGCGCTGCTGGCGCGGGCCAATGAATTGCAGGCTGAAGGCCACGACGTGATCCATCTGGAAATCGGCGAGCCGGACTTCACCACTGCCGAGCCGATCATCCGCGCCGGCCAAGCCGCATTGACCGCGGGCAAGACCCGTTACACCGCCGCCCGTGGCATTCCCGAGCTGCGCGAGGCGATTGCCGGGTTTTACCTGTCGCGATACGGCCTGAACATCGACCCGCGGCGCATTCTGATCACGCCGGGCGGCTCTGGCGCGCTGTTGCTGGCCACTGCCTTGTTGGTCGATCCGGGTAAGCACTGGCTGCTCGCCGACCCCGGCTACCCGTGCAACCGGCATTTCTTGCGGCTGGTCGAAGGCGCGGCGCAACTGGTGCCGGTCGGGCCGGAGGTGCGTTACCAACTGACCCCGGATCTGGTGGCGCGGCATTGGGACCACGACAGTGTCGGCGCCCTCGTCGCTTCGCCGGCCAACCCGACCGGAACCCTGCTGACCCGCGATGAGCTGGCTGGGTTATCCGCAGCGATCAAGGCCAGACACGGGCATCTGGTAGTGGATGAGATCTACCATGGCCTGACCTACGGCACCGATGCCGCCAGTGTGCTGGAAGTCGATGACAGCGCTTTTGTCCTCAACAGTTTCTCCAAGTATTTCGGCATGACCGGTTGGCGCCTGGGCTGGCTGGTGGCGCCCGAGGCGGCGGTCGGTGAACTGGAAAAACTCGCGCAGAACCTCTACATCAGTGCACCGAGCATGGCGCAATACGCAGCGCTGGCCTGTTTCGAACCGGCAACCATTGCGATTCTCGAAGAGCGCCGCGCCGAATTCGCCCGCCGTCGCGACTTCCTCCTGCCAGCGCTGCGCGAACTGGGTTTCAACATCGCTGTTGAGCCGGAAGGCGCGTTTTATCTGTACGCCGATATCAGCCGTTTCGGCGGTGATGCCTTCGCGTTCTGCCGACATTTCCTCGAAACCGAGCATGTCGCCTTCACGCCCGGACTGGATTTCGGTCGTTACCAGGCCGGCCATCATGTGCGCTTCGCTTACACACAAAATCTCGCACGTTTACAGGAAGCGGTGGAGCGCATTGCGCGTGGCTTGAAGAGCTGGCAAGGCTGATGCGCTTTTATCCTGCTCTGGAAGAGGCGCGGCTGATTCGCCGCTATAAGCGTTTTCTCGCCGATATCGAAACCGTTAGCGGCGAATTGCTGACCATTCACTGTCCGAACACCGGTTCGATGCTCAATTGCCAGGTCGAGGGCGGGCAGGTCTGGTTCAGTCGCTCCAACGACCCTAAACGCAAATTGCCCGGCACCTGGGAAATCGGCGAAACCCCGCAGGGCCGGCTGTTCTGCGTCAACACCGGGCGCGCCAACGGCTTGGTCGAAGAAGCCTTGCAGGCCGGGGTGATCACCGAGCTGAACGGCTTTACCGCGTTGAAGCGCGAGGTTGCGTACGGGCAGGAAAAAAGCCGCATCGACTTCCGCCTCGAATACCCCAGCGGGCCTGCTTATGTCGAAGTGAAGAGCGTCACCCTCGGCTTCGACGGCACGCCGGTGGCGGCGTTTCCCGATGCGGTGACCCAGCGCGGCGCCAAGCACCTGCGTGAGCTGGCGCATCTGGCGCGCGACGGCATTCGGGCGGTGCAGTTGTACTGTGTGAATCTCACCGGCATCGATGCGGTGCGCCCGGCCGAGGAGATCGATTGGGCCTACGCCGAGGCACTGCGTGAAGCGGTCGCCTGCGGTGTCGAGGTGCTGGCCTACGGCGTGCGCCTCGACCATGAAGAGATGGTCATCGACCGTCGACTCGATGTGCGGCTCAACGGTTAAACGTCGACCCACACACCTTGTGTATCTTCCCTGCAGTCAATTGCCGTGAGCGATTGCCCGGCGCAGGGTCCGGCGACGCATTCGCCGTCCTCGATCAGAAACAGTGCGCCGTGGGTGGCGCACTGGATCAGGCTGTTGCTGGGGTCGAGAAACCGGTCGGGCTGCCATTCCAGGCCGACGCCACGGTGCGGGCAACGATTGAGATAGACGTAGGCCTGTCCACCGCGACGCACGGCGAACAGCTTTTTGCCGTCGATTTCGAAACCGCGACTGCCGGCTTCGGCCAGATCACTGCCGGCGCAGAGAAACTTCATGGCTATCCTCTAGTGTCCGCTCGTGTCTGGATATGTCCGAGCTTGACGTTCAAATGCAAACAATTATCAAATGGCGACCTTCTCCCATTGGGAGTCTGGCCGTTGCCGAGGATACTTGGCTCGCTGCGCCGATGCCCGGGAAACCTTGTTCAAGGAAGCTGTGTATGCGTCTGAAAACCCGCGTTGCCATGCTGTGCGTCGGCCTTTTTCTCAGCCATCAGACGACCGCGGCGGATCTCCCGCAACGCTGGGTCAGCGCCGGCGGGGCACTGTCGGAATGGGTCAGCGCGCTGGGCGGCGAGTCGAAGCTGGTGGGAGTCGACACCACCAGTCAGCATCCGCAATCGTTGCAGGCGCTGCCGAGCATTGGCTATCAGCGCAGCCTGTCGGCCGAAGGCATCTTGAGCCTGCGCCCGGACATTCTTATCGGCACGGAAGAAATGGGCCCGCCGCCGGTTCTGGCGCAAGTCAAAGCGGCCAAGGTCAAGGTTGAGTTGTTCTCGGCACAGCCTGATCTGCCGACGCTGGAAAAGAATGTCACTCATCTCGGCCAATTGCTCGGCGCGCAAAGCCAGGCGGCGCAGCTGCTGCAGACTTATCAACAGCAACTCCAGGCGCAGGCTGCCCGTGTTGCCCAAGTGCAGACCACACAGAAAGCCCCAGGCGTCCTGCTGTTGCTCGGGCACGCCGGTGGCAAGCCGTTGATTGCCGGCAAAGACACGGCCGCCGATTGGCTGCTGCAACAGGCTGGCGGACACAACCTTGCGACGCATACCGGCTACAAACCGTTTTCTGTTGAATCTCTCGCCAGTCTGGATCCCGAAGTGCTGGTGTTCGCCGACCGCGCGCTGAGCGGCGAGGCGGCAAAAGCCGCTTTATTCAAGGAAAACCCGATTCTCAGTTCCAGCCGTGCGGCCAAGGCCGGACGCGTGATGGAGCTGGATCCGACGCTGCTGGTGGGTGGGCTTGGGCCGCGTCTGCCGGCCGCTTTGAAAACCCTGACTGACGGTTTCTATCCGGCCAAGGGCGGCCAATGACCACACTGGTCAAACCCCGTGGCTTGTTTATCGGCCTGACATTGCTGTGTCTGCTGGCGATCTGGCTGTCGCTGGCGCTGGGCCCGGTGAGCCTGCCGCTGTTCGATACCTTGCGTGCGGCGCTGCGGCTGATCGGTGTGCCGTTGGCGCCGGAAGGGCTGGAGCAGGCCGAGCTGATTCTCGGCCAGATCCGCCTGCCGCGAACCTTGCTCGGCTTGGCGGTCGGCGGCGTGCTGGCGCTGTCCGGCGTTGCGATGCAGGGTCTGTTTCGTAATCCGCTGGCGGATCCGGGGCTGGTCGGGGTGTCCAGTGGCGCGGCACTTGGCGCAGCGATTGCGATTGTCGGCGGCTCGTTCTTCGGCGGCTTGCCGGAGTGGTTCGGGCCGTATCTGTTGTCGGTGTGTGCGTTTCTCGGCGGGCTCGGGGTGACGGCGCTGGTCTATCGGCTGGGCCGGCGCAACGGTCAGACTCACGTTGCAACAATGTTACTGGCGGGTATCGCGCTGACGGCGCTGGCCGGTTCGGCGGTGGGTCTGTTCACTTATCTGGCCGATGACGCCACGCTGCGCACCCTGACATTCTGGAACCTGGGCAGCCTCAACGGCGCCAGCTATGCGCGGCTATGGCCTTTGCTGATCATTACCATCGGCGTGGCGGTATGGCTGCCGCGTCGGTCCAAGGCATTGAATGCCTTGTTGCTGGGTGAATCCGAGGCCGGGCATCTGGGCATCGATGTCGAACGGCTCAAGCGCGAACTGGTGTTCTGCACCGCGCTGGGTGTCGGCGCGGCGGTGGCGGCGGCAGGCATGATCGGCTTCGTCGGGCTGGTCGTGCCGCATCTGGTGCGCCTGCTGGCCGGTCCCGATCATAAGGTGCTGCTGCCAGCCTCGGTCCTGGCGGGTGCGAGCCTGTTGTTGCTTGCCGATCTGGTGGCGCGCCTGGCGCTGGCGCCGGCGGAGTTGCCGATCGGCATTGTCACCGCGTTTATCGGCGCGCCGTTCTTCCTTTACCTGCTGCTGCGAGGGCGTGCCTGATGTTGTCTGCGCACAATCTGCATGTTCGCCGTGGCCGCAAGGCTGTGCTCAGCGGAGTTACGCTGCAACTCGAACCCGGTGAAGTGCTTGGCGTGCTGGGGCCGAACGGCGCCGGCAAAAGCACATTACTCGGCGCCTTGTGCGGAGAATTGCTCGCCAGTGACGGCAATGTTTCGCTCGACGAGCAGGCGTTGAGTCACTGGAGCGGCACGCAGCGGGCACAACGACTGGCGGTGCTGCCGCAGGTTTCGACACTGGATTTTGCCTTCGCCGTTGAGGAGGTCGTGGGCATGGGCCGTTTGCCGTACCAGACCGGGCGCGTGCGCGATGACGAAATTGTCGCGGCAGCGCTGGCTGCCGCCGATGCCGGGCACTTGAGCGGGCGCAGTTATCTGGCGTTGTCCGGTGGCGAGCGTCAGCGGGTACACCTGGCGCGGGTGCTGGCACAACTCTGGCCGGGGCAGGCCGGGCAAACCCTGCTGCTCGACGAACCGACCTCAATGCTCGATCCGCTGCATCAGCACACCACCTTGCAGGCGGTGCGCGAGTTCGCCAATCGCGGCGCGGCGGTGCTGGTGATCCTGCATGATCTGAATCTGGCAGCGCGCTATTGTGACCGGGTGTTGTTGCTGGAAGAGGGGCGTCCGGTCGCGCTGGACACTCCGCAGCAGGTGCTGCGTCCGGATACGCTAAAAGCTGTGTTCGGCCTGGAGGTTTTGGTGCAGCCGCACCCGGAGCGTGGGCATCCGCTGATCATCGCCCGCTGATCAATCATCGAGGTGTCGCATGCGTGGATTGTGGTTGTGGGCGCTGGTGTTGCTGGCGGGCTGTCAGCACGTGGTGGCTCCGCCGGTGAGCGGGGAAATCCGCGATCTGCGCAGCGGCGAGCTACTTACCGCGCAGCAATTGCTGACGCGTCTGGCTGAATCCGAGCGCTTGATCATCGGTGAACAGCACGACAACGCCGAACACCATGCCGCACAGTTGTGGCTGTTGCAGTCGCTCGGCGAGCAACGAGCGCAAGGCAGTCTGCTGCTGGAAATGCTCACGCCGAATCAACAAGCGAAAGTCGATGCGCTGCGCCAGTCGAAAATCGTTGCGGCTGATCTACCGGCTGCCTTGGCCTGGCAGGAGGGCTGGGACTGGAATCTCTACGGGCCGATCGTACGCTTCGCCCTGACGCAGTCGTATCCACTGCTGGCGGCCAATCTTGATGACCACGAAATCCGCGCGTTCTACCGCAATGCACCTGCCCTGGACGGCCCGCGCAGTAATGCGCCGGCGGTGAGAAACACTTTGCTTGAACAAGTCAGGGATTCTCACTGCGGCTTGTTGCCCGAATCACAGATGCCGGCGATGCTGGCGATTCAGCAACAACGCGATCGGCGTATGGCCGAACGCATGCTGGCGGCGCCGACACCTGCGATTCTGTTGGCCGGCGCCTGGCATGCGCGCAAGGATGTTGGCGTGCCGCAGCATCTGCTCGATCTCGGCGCCGGCGAAGCACCGACCGTGTTGATGCTGGCCGGGCAGGGCGATGGGGTAACGGCGGAGATGGCCGATTACGTCTGGTACACGCCGGCCACGCCGAAGCCCGATTACTGCGAGCAGATGCGCCAGCAATTCGCCAAATGACTTTTCCGCAGGCAAAAAAAGACCCGGTAAAAAACCGGGTCAAATAACCGTGATTAGCCTGATGAGGAGATAATCTGAGAGTCCGAACCAAGGGCTTTTCAGAATATCGACTGATCTCGCGACCAGTTGTGATAATCATAGCGATTCTCATTACCGCGTCAACCGCTGATTTTGCAAATCTGTAATTTAGTTTTGCAAGCGGCTGCAAGGCCCCCGCAAACACAGGATGTCGGCGATCTTCGGATTGCTGTGGGTCATGCTCAAAAACACACGGCGTTGGTCGATTGTTCCCCCAGTAAATACATGGCGTCAGCGCCTGCTCAGTTTTTATGGCGCGCGGAGATCGCTTCGAGCTGTTTGTTCAGGGCGTCCTTGCGCTCGGCGGGGATGTCGTTCCAGTGCACGTCCATCAACGCGCCCTCGATCGCATACAACAACACCTTCGATGCGCGAAACCCCCGAGTACGCACGGCCCGGTAGGCATCCACCGCACCGAGGCGACGCAAGTCCGAGGCGCTGTGGATGCCCACGGCATGCAGCCATTGCGCCGACGTCTTGCCAAGATTTTTCAGGTGTTGCAGTTCATCATTCATCAAGCCTCCTTGCGACGGCCGAATGGTGCGTGGGCGAGCTTCTCAGGAGTGTAGCCATCAGTAGGAAAAGCGTGGTTGTTTGGTCGGATTCGACGCAAAAGCTTCTAAGAAAGGCGAGTGAAAGACCTGCGGACGCAGAGGGAAGGGGGTAGACGGTTACCAATGTGGGAGCGAGCCTGCTCGCGAAGACG
Organism: Pseudomonas moraviensis subsp. stanleyae; assembly: GCF_036283065.1. Classification (GTDB taxonomy): domain Bacteria; phylum Pseudomonadota; class Gammaproteobacteria; order Pseudomonadales; family Pseudomonadaceae; genus Aquipseudomonas; species Aquipseudomonas stanleyae. Next base: position 12,638 of record NZ_JAADJI010000010.1, on the reverse strand, counting down.
GTGTGTCAGGCAATAACGATGTCGACTGACACTACGCCTTCGCGAGCAGGCTCGCTCCCACAGGGGAAAGGCGTGGTGTCAGGAAGATTTCCAGACTTCAGCGGGTGCGATACCGCAACCGCGTGCCGAAATTCATCGACATCAGGATCTCGTCAGCACTCAGCTCCGGCGGGAAGTACGCCCCGGAAATCTGCGCATGGGCCAGGCTGGCGCCTTCGAGCGAGGCCTTGCGGAAATCGATGCCGCGCAGATCGGCGGAGCGGAAGTACGCATCGCGGAAATCCACGTTGTCGGCGTTCAGTTCACGCAAGTCGAGACCACGGAAATCGCCGCCGACCATGTCGATCGAACCATCCTGTGGACGTTCCTTGTTAAAACCGGCAACGTCATCTTTGTGCAGCAGGGCGTAAAGCGGAGTGTCGAGCAGTTTCGGCTGGCTCATGTCAGATCACCTGTTGGTTTTATGACGCCAGTATAGTGCCACTATTTAGCGGCCGTGAAGCGAGCGAGGGCTTCACGGCCGAAATAGTTTTTTACAGACCTGGCAGGCGCTGGCGGATCTGCGCAACCACTGTATCCAATGTGCCGGATTCATTGGTCTGCACGCGTTTGCTGCGCAGGATTTCTTCCGGCGTCAGCGCTTCGCGATTTGCCTGCTGCGCCTCGATGACCGCGAGGGTGGCATCGGACGGATCCTTCTGGTCGGCCTGACGCATCGCCAGCCAACTCTCGATCACGGCTTGCGGGGCGTTGCAGTCGAGGATCAGGAATGGCGTGCCGGTGGCTTCGGCAATCTTCGCCGCGTTATCGCGTTGCTCACGCTTGAGATAGGTCGCATCGATCACTACCGGGAAACCGGCGTGCAAAATCACCTCGGCGATTTCATGCAGGCGCGCGTAAGTCGCGGCGCTGGCGTCGGCGCTGTAAATGCCGGCCTGCACATCGTTGGCAACGCTCTGCTCGCCGAACAGGCGCTTGCGCTCGACGTCCGAACGCAGGCGAATCGCGCCCAGCGCTTCGACCAGACGCATGGCTACGTGGCTTTTGCCGACTGCGGAAACGCCGTGGGTGATGGCCATGAAGCGTGAAGGAATGGTGCTGTAGCTTTCCGCCAGGTTGGCGTAGTTGCGGTACTGGCGCAGGGTAGTGGCGCGCTGCACTGCAGTCGCGTCTGCCGGCATGCTGAACAGTGCCACCTTGGCCCGGACCAGGGCGCGGTAGGCTTTATAGAAGTTCAGCACCTCCAGGCCCTGATAGTCGCCGGTCAGTTCCAGATACTGGCTGATCAGGCGACGCGCCAGCGACTTCAAGCCGCGGTCTTCCAGGTCCATGGCGAGGAAACCGGTGTCGGCCCAGACATCAGTGAAACGGAATGGCTCGTTGAACTCGATGCAGTCGAAGATCACCACGTTGCCGTCGATGACTGTGGCGTTGCCCAGGTGAATATCACCGTGGCATTCACGGGTGAAGCCTTGCGCCTTGCGCTCGGCGAACAACGGCTTGAGGCGTTCGAAGCTGCTTTCGGCCCAGGCTTTCAGCGCTTCCAGTTGCAGCAAGTCGTTCTTGTCGCTGAGGAATGGCAGGATCTGCTCGAAGTTTTGCGAAACTGGCGCCATCACGCTGTCCGGAGTACCAGCGTCGTGTTCGGCGGGGACTTTCGGCGCGTTGAGATGGAAATGGGCGATCTGCTCGGCCAACGCATCGATGTGTTGGGTGGTCAGTTCGCCATTGGCTTGCAGCGTGCTGAGCAAGCCGCTCTGCGGGAACTGGCGCATTTTCAGCACATATTCGATAGCCGGGCCATCGCCGCCCAGTTGCGGTGCTTCGACGCTGCCGGTGACTGGCAACACGTCCAGATACAAATCGGCGGTCAGACGCTGGTTCAGGCGCAGCTCTTCGGCGCAGAAATGCGCGCGTGCATCGAGGCTGGTGAAGTCGAGAAAGCCGAAATTCACTGGCTTCTTCACTTTATAAGCAAACGGTCCGGTGAGAATCACCCACGAGATATGGGTTTCGATGACCTGAAATCCTTCGACGGGATGCGGGTAGAGGGCCGGGTTTTGCAGGGCAGCGATCAGGGACTGGCTCACGGGCGATCCTTCAGAGGCGGGGGAATTCGAGGCGGCCATTATGGCTGCTTGCCCGCCTGACGCAAACCTCTGCGCGTGCCTGTTGAGGATCGATAAAGTGCGTATAATCCGCCGCCATGACTCGATCCCGATCCCCCCGTACCAAGAAAAAACCACCAGCCAAGGGCCTTAGTCCGTGGTTGAGCTGGGCCATTAAACTCAGCCTGGTCGGCCTTGTAGTGTTGGCCGGCTTCGCCGTTTACCTCGATGCCGTGGTGCAGGAGAAATTCTCCGGCAAGCGCTGGACCATCCCGGCCAAGGTGTACGCGCGCCCGCTCGAGCTGTTCGTCGGACAGAAGCTCAGCAAGGACGATTTCCTCACCGAGCTCGATGCCCTCGGTTATCGCCGCGAAGCCGTGAGCAATGGCCCCGGTGCCGCCGCCGTCAGCGGCAATACGGTTGACCTGAATACCCGTGGCTTCCAGTTTTATGAAGGTCTGGAAAAACCGCAGCCGGTGCGCGTGCGCTTCTCCGGCGATTACGTCGCCGAGCTCTCCGCGACCAACGGTTCGAAGCTGTCGGTGGTGCGCCTCGAGCCGTTGATGATCGGCGGCATTTACCCGAAAAATCTTGAAGACCGCATCCTGATCAAACTCGATCAGGTGCCGCCGTACCTGCTCGAAACCCTGATCGCCGTGGAAGACCGCGACTTCTATAGCCACTGGGGCGTTTCGCCGAAATCGATCGCCCGTGCGGTGTGGATCAACACCTCTGGCGGCAAGATGACCCAGGGCGGCAGTACGCTGACCCAGCAGTTGGTGAAGAACTTCTACCTGACCAGCGAACGCAGCCTGACCCGCAAGCTCACCGAAGCGATGATGGCGTTGCTGCTCGAACTGCATTACGACAAGAAGGAAATCCTTGAGGCCTACCTCAACGAAGTCTTCGTCGGCCAGGACGGTCAGCGCGCGGTGCACGGTTTCGGTCTGGCCAGCCAGTTCTTCTTCGGCCAGCCATTGTCCGAGCTGAAACTGCATCAGGTGGCGCTGCTGGTCGGCATGGTCAAGGGGCCGTCCTACTACAACCCGCGTCGCAACCCGGAGCGCGCGCTGGAGCGGCGTAACCTGGTGCTCGATGTGCTGGCGCAGCAAGGCGTGGCCACCGCCGAACAGGTCGAAGCGGCGAAGAAGATGCCGCTGGGTGTGACGACTCGCGGCAAGCTCGCCGACAGTTCGTTCCCGGGCTTTATCGACCTGGTCAAACGTCAGTTGCGCGAAGACTACCGCGACGAAGACTTGACCGAAGAAGGCCTGCGCATCTTCACCAGTTTCGATCCGATCCTGCAGATGAAAGCCGAAGCCTCGGTCAACGACACGTTTAAACGCCTGGCCGGGCGCAAGGGCTCCGATGACGTCGAGGCGGCGATGGTCGTGACCAACCCGGAAACCGGCGAAGTCCAGGCGATGATCGGTAGCCGTCAGGCCAGTTATGCCGGTTTCAACCGCGCACTCGATGCGGTGCGTCCGATCGGCTCGCTGATCAAACCGGCGGTGTACCTGACCGCGCTGGAGAAACCGAGCCAGTACACGCTGACCAGTTGGCTGTCGGACGATCCGCTGTCGGTCAAAGGCGCCAACGGCCAGGTGTGGAAGCCGCAAAACTACGATCGCCGCTCCCACGGCACGGTGTTCCTCTATCAGGGGCTGGCGCATTCCTACAACCTCTCGACCTCGCGTCTGGGCCTGGAAGTCGGCGTGCCGAATGTGCTCAAGACCCTCGGTCGCCTCGGCGTGACCCGTGAATTCCCAGCGTTCCCGTCGATGCTGCTCGGTGCCGGTGGCATGACGCCGATCGAAGTGGCGACCATGTACCAGACGCTGGCCAACGGTGGCTTCAATACGCCGATGCGCGGCATTCGCAGCGTGCTGACCGCCGAGGGCGAGCCGCTCAAGCGTTATCCGTTCCAGATCGAGCAGCGTTTCGATCCGGCCTCGATTTACCTGATCCAGAACGCCATGCAGCGGGTGATGCGTGAAGGTACCGGCAGTTCGGTTTATAACGTGCTGCCCAAGGCCCTGACACTGGCGGGCAAGACCGGTACCAGTAATGATTCGCGCGACAGCTGGTTCGCCGGTTTCAGCCAGGATCTGCTGGCGGTGGTCTGGCTCGGTCGCGACGATAACGGCAAAACTCCGTTCACCGGGGCGACCGGTGCGTTGCAGGTCTGGACCAGTTTCATGCGCAAGGCCGATCCGCTGCCGCTGGACATGCCGCAGCCGGACAACGTCGTGCAGGCCTGGGTCGATTCGCGCACCGGGCAAGGTTCCGATGCCAACTGCCCCGGCGCGGTGCAGATGCCGTATATTCGCGGCAGCGAGCCGCCACCCGGCGCCGCGTGTGCAAGCGAAACACCTGCCTCGCCGGAGTCGGTGATGGACTGGGTCAAGGGCTGGATGAATTAAGCAAAGAGGGTTTCAAGTGAACAAGTGGTTGATTCCAGCGGTGACCGCCGTGGCTTTGCTCAGCGGCTGCTCCACCGTACAGCGTGGTTCGATTCCCGTGGTGGACTCGGGCACGGCCGTGTCCAACAGCGAACGCATCGGCGCCAATGGCGGCTTCCGCCAGACCACGGTCAAGCGCCCGGCGCAGGGCCAGACCCAGGCGATTCCGCAGGGCGATACCGGCGTGGTGGTGATGGTGCCGGGCGGCGGTGCGGCGGTGTCGACACCGATCAGCTCCTCGCCGATCGTTCCGGGCCCGGCATCTGGCGGTATCACATCGGGGCCATACAACCCATCGGCGGTTGAATCGGCGCCGGTCAACTCCGGCAGCTACAGCATGCCATCGACGCCGAGTGGCATTCCTTCGGCCAGCAGTGGCGGCGGCCTGTCGGCGGATGAGCAACTGGACGGCCCGGTACTCGCCTTGCTGACCACCGCGCAACAGCAACAGGCCGGTGGTGACTTGAACGGTGCATCTTCGAGTCTGGAACGTGCGCAACGTGTTGCCCCCCGTGAGCCACAAGTGCTCTACCGTCTGGCGCAAGTGCGCATGGCCCAGGGCGATGCGCCGCAAGCCGAGCAATTTGCCCGTCGTGCGCTGACCATGGCCAACGGGCGTCCGGATCTGCAAGCCAGCCTGTGGGAAATCATCGCTCAGGCACGTGAGAAACAGGGCGACTCCGCCGGCGCCGCGCTGGCCCGTCAGAAGGCCAAGGTTTCCCTGTGATGGACGCGCGCTTCCCGAAAATCGCCGATCATCTATTGCTGATCGAGCGAGAACTGCGCGCTCTGGGCTGGTGGGATGAGGTTCAGCCGTCGGACTATGCCCTGAGCAGTGTCGAGCCGTTTTCGGTCGACACGCTGGACTTCGAGCAGTGGCTGCAATGGATCTTCCTGCCGCGCATGAAGATGATCCTCGAGCAGGACCTGCCTTTGCCGAATGCTTCCGGCATTCAGGAAATGGCGGAAATGGTCTTTGCCCAGCGCAATCTTGACGGCAAGGATCGGCAGCTGCAGGTGCTGCTCAAAGAGTTTGACCTGTTGATTACCGCATCCCGCTGAACCCGGTTGTGTAGGAGCTGCCGAAGGCTGCGATCTTTTGATTTTGCTGTTGAAGAGCAAGATCAAAAGATCGCAGCCTCGTTGCACTCGTCAGCTCCTACACAGCTCTCACACAGATCCGGCAGCGTGCCTACGAGCAATTCTCGGCAATCTGCTTCTGCGCTTCAACGATGCGCTCCTGACGCTGCCCATCGTCGAGCCGCCGCAAATCCCCCTCGACCTCCTCACGCAAGCGCGGATTGTTCTGCAGCTGTGCCAGGTTCGTGCGTGCCTGCTCGCAAAACGCCTTGAGTTGCGCCTGTTGCTCGGCGACCTGTTTCTTCACCTTGGCATCAATGGCCTGCTGATCGCCGAGTACGCCGCCGCCCGGCATCGGCGCGGCTTTCGGCGCAGGCGAGGAGGGTGTCTGTACGGTCGTCGACGGTTGGCCCTGTGGCGGCTGCGCATCGAAATGCGTGACACCCTGGGCATCGACCCATTTGTAGATCTGAGCGGCCGAGCACCATGGGCTGAGGCCGATCAGCAGAGTGAGGAGGAGCGTTCGCATGCTGATTCCTTGGTAAAAATGCGCAATTGACGCTAACAGAGTAGCGCTTTTCAGGTTTTTTCTTGCGTTCTCATGTGCTTACCCACAATTAACCGCACAGACGGCTTGACTTGCAGAGGGCGAAACAGAAGAATCCAAAGTCCGCTGTAGAGGGACTGCCAGAAGCAGACCCACTCGGTAGATCATGAGGCGCACATCCGCGCCGACCTGTTACACCCGCAACGCGTTACCTCGCGCTGGGTGGGAAAGGCCCGCAACACTTGGGACGATCCCAATACTTGCTCAGTCAGTGCTGACGTAGTCGGCGACCACCGTCGCTCATGCTCTGCCGAGAAGTAAACCTATTAAGACCCGCCCCTTTTTGTGGACGGTATTCTGGCGTTTTAGAGGTGAACAACGTGGAGCTTTTATCTGGCGGTGAGATGCTCGTCCGCTTTTTGCGTGACGAAGGCGTCAAATATATCTACGGGTACCCGGGTGGTGCTCTCCTGCATGTTTACGATGCCCTGTTCAAAGAACCGGAAGTGACTCACATCCTGGTTCGCCACGAACAAGCGGCGACCCATATGGCTGACGGCTATGCCCGTGCCACCGGTAAAGCCGGCGTGGTATTGGTGACTTCCGGTCCAGGCGCCACAAACGCCATCACCGGTATCGCCACCGCCTATATGGACTCGATTCCGATGGTGATCATTTCCGGTCAGGTGCCGAGCACCATGGTCGGCACCGACGCGTTCCAGGAAACCGACATGATCGGTATCTCCCGGCCGATCGTGAAGCACAGCTTCATGATCAAGCACGCTTCGGAAATCCCGGAAGTCATGAAGAAGGCCTTCTACCTGGCGCAATCCGGTCGTCCGGGTCCGGTCGTGGTCGACATCCCGAAAGACATGACCAACCCGGCCGAGAAGTTCGAATACGTTTTCCCGAAAAAAGCCAAGCTGCGTTCCTACAGCCCGGCCGTTCGCGGTCACTCCGGGCAGATTCGCAAAGCAGCAGAAATGTTGTTGGCGGCCAAGCGCCCAGTGTTGTACTCCGGTGGCGGCGTAATCCTCGGCAACGGTTCTGCACCGCTGACCGAACTGGCGAAAATGCTCAACCTGCCGGTGACCAACACCTTGATGGGGCTGGGCGCGTTCCCAGGCACCGATCGCCAGTTCATCGGCATGCTGGGTATGCACGGCAGCTACACCGCTAACCTGGCAATGCACCATGCCGACGTGATCCTCGCGGTCGGCGCACGCTTCGACGATCGGGTGATCAACGGCCCGGCCAAGTTCTGCCCGAACGCCAAGATCATCCACATCGACATCGACCCGGCTTCGATCTCCAAGACCATCAAGGCCGATGTGCCGATCGTTGGCCCGGTCGAGAGCGTCCTGACCGAAATGGTCGCGATCCTCAAGGAAATCGGCGAGACCCCGAACAAGGAGTCCGTGGCCAGCTGGTGGAAGCAGGTTGATGAATGGCGCGGCGATCGCGGTCTGTTCCCTTATGAAAAGGGCGACGGCAGCCAGATCAAGCCGCAGACCGTGATCGAAACCCTCTGCGAAGTGACCAAGGGCGACGCCTTTGTGACCTCCGACGTGGGTCAGCACCAGATGTTCGCTGCGCAGTACTACACGTTCAACAAGCCTAACCGCTGGATCAACTCCGGGGGTCTGGGCACGATGGGCTTCGGTCTGCCGGCGGCGATGGGCATCAAACTGAGCTTCCCGGATGACGACGTTGCCTGCGTCACCGGCGAAGGCAGTATCCAGATGAACATCCAGGAGCTGTCGACCTGCCTGCAGTACGGCTTGCCGGTGAAGATCGTCATCCTCAACAACGGTGTGCTGGGCATGGTTCGCCAGTGGCAGGACATGAGCTACGGCAGCCGTCACTCGCACTCCTACATGGAATCGCTGCCCGACTTCATCAAGCTGGCTGAAGCCTATGGCCACGTTGGCGTACGCATCACCGAATCGAAAGATTTGAAGTCGAAGATGGCTGAAGCGTTCGCCATGAAGGATCGCCTGGTGATCATCGATGTTGCGGTCGACACCAGCGAGCACGTCTACCCGATGCAGATCAAAGACGGCTCCATGCGCGATATGTGGCTGAGCAAGACGGAGCGTACTTAATCATGCGGCACATTATTTCCCTGCTTCTGGAAAACGAACCCGGCGCTCTGTCTCGCGTAGTCGGCCTGTTCTCGCAGCGCAACTACAACATCGAAAGCCTGACCGTAGCCCCGACCGAAGACCCGACCCTGTCGCGTCTGACGCTGACCACCGTGGGCCACGATGAAGTGATCGAGCAGATCACCAAAAACCTGAACAAGCTGATCGAAGTGGTCAAGCTGGTGGACCTGTCGGAAAGCGCTCACATCGAGCGCGAACTGATGCTGGTCAAGGTCAAGGCCACTGGCGCCCAGCGCGCCGAGATCAAACGCACCACCGATATCTACCGTGGACAGATCGTCGATGTCAGCGCCAGCGTGTATACCGTTCAGTTGACCGGTACCAGCGACAAGCTCGACAGCTTCATTCAGTCCATCGGCACCGCATCGATTCTGGAAACCGTCCGCAGCGGCGTGACCGGCATTGCTCGCGGCGACAAAGTACTCAGCATCTAAACCAAATTAGCGCATGGCCTGAACGGCCGGATATAAGGGGAAATTCATGAAAGTTTTCTACGATAAAGACTGCGACCTGTCGATCATCCAGGGCAAGAAAGTTGCCATCATCGGTTACGGCTCCCAGGGTCACGCTCAAGCGTGCAACCTGAAAGACTCCGGTGTCGACGTTACCGTCGGTCTGCGTAAAGGTTCGGCCACCGTCGCCAAAGCTGAAGCTCATGGCCTGAAGGTGACCGACGTGGCTTCCGCTGTTGCCGCTGCCGACCTGGTCATGATCCTGACCCCGGACGAATTCCAGTCCTCGCTGTACAAGAACGAAATCGAGCCGAACATCAAGAAAGGCGCCACTCTGGCCTTCTCCCATGGCTTCGCGATTCACTACAACCAGGTTGTTCCGCGTGCCGACCTCGACGTGATCATGATCGCGCCGAAAGCACCAGGCCACACCGTACGTTCCGAGTTCGTCAAAGGCGGCGGTATCCCTGACCTGATCGCGATCTACCAGGACGCCTCGGGCAACGCCAAGAACGTTGCACTGTCCTACGCCGCTGGCGTTGGTGGTGGTCGTACCGGCATCATCGAAACCACCTTCAAGGACGAGACCGAAACCGACCTGTTCGGCGAACAAGCCGTTCTGTGCGGCGGTACCGTTGAACTGGTCAAAGCCGGTTTCGAAACCCTGGTTGAAGCTGGCTACGCGCCGGAAATGGCCTACTTCGAGTGCCTGCACGAGCTGAAGCTGATCGTAGACCTCATGTACGAAGGCGGTATCGCCAACATGAACTACTCGATCTCCAACAATGCCGAGTACGGCGAGTACGTGACTGGCCCGGAAGTGATCAACGCCGAGTCCCGCCAGGCCATGCGCAACGCCCTGAAACGTATTCAGGACGGCGAATACGCCAAAATGTTCATCAGCGAAGGCGCAACCGGCTACCCTTCGATGACCGCCAAGCGTCGTAACAACGCCGCTCACGGTATCGAAATCATCGGCGAGCAACTGCGCTCCATGATGCCGTGGATCGGTGCCAACAAGATCGTCGACAAAGCCAAAAACTAAGTCAGCGTCCATTGTGCGAAAAAACGCGGCCTCGGCCGCGTTTTTTCGTTTGGTGCGGTGCTTCTGGTATAAAGCTGCATCGTTTGTGGCCGAACTGTCGTCCTCAAGCTTCTGTCGAATTTTTCCAAACCGTTGCAAGGTAATGTCCATGAGCGAACGTCCCGAAGAGCCGAACAAGGCTTCCGACGCCGAAAGCCTGCTGCCCATCGATGAACACATCGAAGAAGGGCACGACGCTGAAGGTCGCAAAGTCCGGCATCGTGGTATCTATCTGCTGCCGAACCTGTTCACCACTGCCAACCTGTTCGCAGGCTTCTATTCCATCATCAACTCGATGAGCGCTCAGGCCGCGTTGAGCGCCGGCGACTCGGTGAATGCGAGCAAGTATTTTGCCTTCGCCGCGATCGCGATCTTCGTCGCAATGGTCCTCGACGGCCTCGATGGTCGCGTGGCGCGCATGACCAATACGCAAAGTGCCTTCGGCGCCGAGTACGATTCATTGTCGGACATGGTCGCGTTCGGTGTCGCGCCGGCATTGCTGGCCTTCGGTTGGGCATTGGGCGATATGGGCAAGGTCGGCTGGATGGTCGCCTTCATATATGTAGCGGGTGCGGCGTTGCGTCTGGCGCGGTTCAACACTCAGGTCGGCACGGCGGATAAACGCTACTTCATCGGTCTGGCCAGCCCAGCGGCGGCAGGCGTGGTGGCGGGCATTGTCTGGGCGTTCAGCGATTACGGCATCCAGGGTTCGAAGATGTCGTTCCTGGTCGCGCTGATGGTTGCGGCCGCCGGCATGCTGATGGTCAGCAACATCAAGTACAACAGCTTCAAGGAGCTGGATCTGAAAGGTCGCGTGCCGTTCGTGGCGATCCTGGCGGTGGTGCTGGTATTCGCTGTTGTGTTCAGCGATCCACCACGCATTCTGCTGCTGGTGTTCCTCGCTTACGCGGCGTCCGGCCCAGTGCAGTACCTGTTGCGTCTTCGTCGGCACAAAAACGCCGAGTGATGTAATTTCCCGCATACTCCGCAGTCTATGGGTGCACCTGTCCTCCAAAGCTGCGGAGTTGTCATGTTGATCAAGATCCCCAAAGCATCCGACTGCCATGAGTCGGAAGTCACGCCTGAAGCCATTTATCTTTCCCGTCGCCAATTGCTCGGTGCTACCGCTGCCGGTATTGCCGTGAGCAGCCTGCCGCGCTGGGCGAGTGCCGCTGATGCCCCTCGCTACTCTGATGTCGAATCCGGCAAGGCCCCGGCCTGGTTTGCTGAGAAGCTTTCTTCTACTCAGTGGGGGGCGGTCAGCGTCAAGGACGAGGCAATCACACCTTATAAGGACGCCACGCACTACAACAACTTCTATGAGTTCGGTACTGGCAAGGGCGATCCGGCTTCGAATGCAGGCGACCTGAAAACCGAACCCTGGAGCGTGGTGATAGACGGGGAGGTGGGCAAGCCAGGGCGCTATGCGCTGGAAGACTTCATGAAACCGTATCAGCTGGAGGAGCGTATCTATCGTTTGCGCTGCGTCGAGGCGTGGTCGATGGTCATTCCCTGGATCGGTTTTCCCATCTCGGCCTTGCTCAAACAGGTCGAGCCGACTTCCAAAGCCAAGTACATCCGCTTCGAAACCCTGCAGGATCCCAAGAGCATGCCAGGCCAGCGTTCCGGTTTTGCCTTGATCGACTGGCCGTATGTCGAAGGGTTGCGTCTGGACGAGGCGATGAATCCTTTGGCGATCCTCGCGGTGGGCATGTATGGGCGCGAACTGCCGAACCAGAACGGCGCACCTTTGCGTCTGGTGGTGCCTTGGAAGTACGGCTTCAAAAGCGTGAAATCCATTGTGCGCATCAGTCTGGTCAGCGAGCAGCCCAAGACCACTTGGCAAAGCATCGCAGCCGACGAGTATGGTTTCTACGCGAATGTGAACCCTACGGTCGACCATCCGCGTTGGACTCAAGCGCGCGAGCGGCGCTTGCCGAACAGTCTGTTCAAACCGAATGTGCGCGATACCCAGATGTTCAATGGCTACTCGGATGAGGTCGCTTCTTTATATACAGGGCTCGATCTGCGGAAGAACTACTGATGCGCTATCCGTTCTGGCGAGTGGGCGTTTTCATTGCTGCAGCGATCTGGCCATTACTGTGGTTCTATCAGGCGTTCGCCGATCTGCTCGGGCCTGATCCGGGGAAGGTGCTGGTTGATCGTCTCGGACTCGGCACGCTGGTGTTGCTGTTGATCACGCTGAGCATGACGCCGTTGCAAAAACTGAGCGGCTGGGCGGGGTGGATTGCGGTGCGCCGGCAGTTGGGACTTTGGTGTTTTGCTTATGTGACGCTGCATCTGTTCAGCTATATGGCATTTATCCTCGGGTTCGACTGGTCGCAGTTGGGCGTTGAGCTGCGCAAGCGGCCGTACATTATTGTCGGTGCGCTGGGCTTTCTGGGGTTGCTGATATTGGCGGTGACATCGAACCGTTACAGTCAGCGTCGTTTGGGTACTCGCTGGAAGAAGCTGCATCGGCTGGTTTACGTGATTCTCGGGCTGGGATTGCTGCATATGCTGTGGATCGTGCGGGCTGATCTGGAGGAGTGGACGATTTATGCCTTGATAGGCGCGGTGCTTTTGCTGTTTCGTCTGCCGCCGGTGACGAGACGAATCCCGCGTTTATTGGGCAAAAAGCAGAATCTGCAAGAAAAGCGAAATTAACGGTTGACGGCAGATTCCAGAGGTCTATAATTCGCCCCACTTCCGGCGCAGTCGAAACGGAAAACTCCTTGAA
>NZ_JAADJI010000009.1:0-325294 GCF_036283065.1 Pseudomonas moraviensis subsp. stanleyae | reverse complement strand
CTTGCTCTTGCTCTTGCTTTTGTAGGAGTGAGCCTGCTCGCGATAGCTATCTCAAAAACACCGTTGAATAGCAGGTTTACTCAATCCCTGTGGGAGCTGGCTTGCCAGCGATGGGGTCGGCGGGCCGACCTGTCTCTGGTTGATATACGTCGGTGTCAATGGGGGTGGAACGCCACCTGATTGCGCCCCGCAGCCTTCGCCTGATACAGCTGCTGATCGGCGCGTTTGATCAGGGCCGTGTGGTTGTTGTCTGCCGGATCTGCCAGGCCCAGGCCAATACTCACCGTGACGGTGCCTACGCCGGGAAACTCCGCGTCGGCCACCGCTGCGCGAATCTTCTCGGCGACGACTTCCGGGGTGTCGGGTTGCGCGACTTCCGGTAGCAGTACGGCGAACTCTTCTCCACCGTAACGGGCGACGAAATCGGTGCTGCGTACGCTGTTCTGAATCAATGTCGCCAGTTGTTGCAGAACCTCGTCACCGATCGCGTGGCCGTGGCTGTCATTGATGCGTTTGAAGTGGTCGGCATCGATCAACAGCAGGGCATACGGGCGCCCGGTGCGCCGGGACAGCAGTGAATACTCAGTGATTTTTTCGTCAAACCGGCGGCGGTTGTAAACCCCGGTCAGGCCGTCGTGTGTCGCCAGATTGAGCAGCTCGGCATTGGCTTCGGTGAGCGCGGCGGTACGTTGCGCAACGGTGGCTTCCAGGGTCGCGTTGGCGTCTTGCAGTTCGCGTTCCTTGCCGAGCAGCGATTGGGTCATCGCATCGATGGACTGGCCGAGCTGGGCAATTTCCAGCACCGGATGCTGGAGCTGGAACTGCACGCCGGCCTGGTTGTTTTGCACCTGCTTGGCCGAGTGTGCGAGTTGTTCGATCGGGCGGCTCAGGTACAGCGCCAGGTAATAAGCCACCAGCCCGAAAACGATGGCGGCGAATACGCCGAGTATCAGCAATTCGTATTGCAGCGTTCGCGCCGGTTGCAGCGCGGTTTCCAGTGGCTGGCGAATGGCGATCGACCACGACAGCGCCGTGCCCGATGGCGTCGGCACGGTGACCATGCTGGTCAGGTAACCGTTGGCCGCCGTCCAGCCCGGCGACAGCGAGTCGTTGGTCGCCAATTGTTGCCCCATCAGCGCTTCGGGGTAGAGCACCTTGCCATCGTGGTCGACGATCAGCGCCTGGATATCCGGCGCCGAGCTTTTGTGCGAAAACGCCGCCGACTCGACGATGCGGGTCACCCAGCTCCAGTGTGCATGTGCGCCCAGCACGCCAATCACTTGGCCTTCGGTGTTGTGGATCGGCGCGGCAAAATCGATGAAGCGCAGCGGCTCGCCATTGGGCAGGCCCGGCAGCAACTTCGCCAGCAATACTGCTTCGTGGGGATCGCCGGTGTATTGCCGGCGCAAGCCGATCTGGAACCATGGGCGTTTTTGTACTGATTGGCCGACCAGCAAATCGTTGACGGCCTGGCGGACGTTGCCTTCGGCGTCGGTGACGCCCATCCACGCATATTCAGCCCGTGCCTGCGTGCGCAGCTGCATCGATTTGAGAATGTTCGGGTTATCCAGATCACCACGCTCCAGATGCGGCGCGCGACTGAGCAGGTAGACCTCCAGTTGCCGCTCGCGCAATTGTTCGCCCAATAACGTCGCCGCCGATCGCGCCGTGTTCAGCAAGGCATTGCCGCTGGCCTGTTTCATTTGTTCGGTGGCGATGTGACCGACATAAAAACCCACGCTCAACAGCGTCAGCAGCGACAAACCGCCGAACCACAGGGTGAGATGACTACGCAGGCTGGCTTTGAACATGGGGGGCGATGTCTGTCTTTATTGAAGTGGCGCCATGGTATGCGACATCGCCGATGACCGGCCAGCGAACCGGTTCATGGAAATGCAAGAAAGATGATACCAATGAGCCATCATTTTGGTTAACATGCGCGCCGCCCGCGAGACGGATCCCGGGCGTTCCCCCATGGAGTTTTACTGTGAAATACCTCAGCAAAGTAGTCGCCGCCGCACTGTTCGGTGTGGTTCTGGCAGGTTGCACCGGCGCCCCGATGAAAACCGCACATTACGACAGCAACCAATACACCGTGGTTGGCCACAGCGAAGCTTCGGCCACCGGCCTGCTGCTGTTTGGCATTATCCCGATCCGCCAGAACAGCCGATTTGTGCGCGCGCAAAACGCGGCCATTCAGGCCAAGGGCGGCGATGCGATGATCAACACCCAAGTGCAGGAAAACTGGTTCTGGGCCTGGGTCCTGACCGGCTACACCACCACGATTTCCGGCGACGTGGTCAAGCTGAAAACCGCGCAGTAAGCGACGGCTGAATGCAAAAAAGCCCGGCTGATCAGGCCGGGCTTTTTCATGGGCGTTGCGTACCAGCGATTGATTCATGCAACGCGGCGTTCGATCAGGCGATCCGAACCACCTTCGGCAACGCGGCGTTCGATCAGGCGATCCGAGCCACCTTCGGCAACACGGCGTTCGATCAGGCGATCCGAGCCGCCTTCGGCAACGCGGCGTTCGATCAGGCGATCCGAGCCGCCTTCGGCAACACGGCGTTCGTTCAGGCGATCCGAGCCACCTTCGGCAACACGGCGTTCGATCAGGCGATCCGAACCACCTTCGGCAACACGGCGTTCGATCAGGCGATCCGAACCACCTTCGGCAACGCGGCGTTCGATCAGACGATCCGAGCCACCCTCAGCCAAGCGGCTTTCGATCAGCTTGTCCGAGCCGCCTTCAGCGACCAGGGTGTGAACAGGGGTTGCTGCAAAAGCGTTAACTGCGAAAACCGAGAAAACGATGCCGAGAAGGGTTTGGCGTTTCATGATCGTGTGCTCCAGGAAGTTGTTTGTTTGTCTGGAGCCGATGTTACGCCGCGCAGATTTTATGAGAACTTCATTGACGTGATGGTGAACATCGACGCTGATGATGTTTGCCAAGACTGTTGATTCAGAGCGATTTTGCCCGGATGCACAACTCGCCGCTGGCGCGAATCAGAGCCAGATCATGCAGTGCACCGGAGGCCAGACCGCTGCGTGCATCGGCCAGCCAGGCCGGGCAATCCGGATCCTGGCGAAAGGGCGCGAATTCGGCGTACTGCTGCAACAGGCGCTTTTGCAGTTCATCCAGACGCGGACGGATCTGCTTGCCCAGGTCCGGGCGCGGCGTGTCTGGTACCGCAGCCGCCGCTTGCCATTGTGCGAGCAGACCGTATTGCACCAGTTTGTTCGCTTCCATTTGCGCGGCGATCAACTGCGCGACATCGTCCGGGTCCAGCTTGTGTTCGGCGGCCAGGGTTCGGGCATTGGCGATGACCTGCGCCTCACGCGGGCTGTCCTGAATCGGCTTGCCGCTGTCCCACTTGGTCAGCGCGACCAGGTCACCGATGTTCAGGCGTTCGTTCAATGTGGCCAATAGCGGTTGCAATGAAGCAGGCGCCGCTGCGGGTGCGGCCGCCTGAGCGCAGGCGGCGAACAGAAGGAGGAGGGGGCCGATCAGGAAATTTGCAACGTTACGCATGAACCGAGCCTCAATAGTACGTGTCGAGAGAGTCGCTGATTTACCACAGCCGCACACTGACACAAAGCGCTCTCTGGCATTTACACAAATGCAAAACAGACAATCAACACCGTCCGGAAATGTTGATTGCACGCTGCACGCAACTCATCGAAGCTATCGTCAACCAGGCCTGCCGCCGTCGAGATGGACCTCCGTTCAATGCAAAGCGCCACCTTCGCCAAACCCCTCTGGCAAACCTATCTGCTGTTTCTCGCGCCGATGGTGCTGTCGAACTTCCTGCAATCGATGTCCGGGACGGTCAACAGCATCTACATCGGCCAGATGCTCGGCACTCAAGCGCTGGCGGCGGTGTCCGGCATGTTCCCCGTCGTGTTCTTTTTCATCGCCCTGGTCATCGGCCTTGGTGCTGGCGCGGGCGTGTTGATCGGCCAGGCGTGGGGCGCGCGCGAAACGCATATGGTCAAGGCGATTGCCGGAGCCACGTTGCTGCTGGGGGTGTTGATCGGTCTGGTTGCCGCAGTGCTCGGCACCGTGTTTGCGCGCCAGGCACTGACCGGGCTGGGCACGCCGATGGATGTGCTCGACGATGCGGTGGACTATGCCCACGTCATGTTGTGGATTCTGCCGTCGTTGCTGGTATTCGTGCTGTTCACCCAATTGCTGCGCGGCGTCAGCGATACGCTCTCGCCATTGCTCGCGCTGATCGTCTCCACCGCCGTGGGGCTGGCGCTGACGCCGGCATTGATTCGCGGCTGGTTCGGTTTGCCGCCCCTTGGCATTCAGAGCGCGGCGTATGCCGGGCTGGCGGGAAATCTGTCAGCAATGGCATGGCTGGCCTGGCGGCTGATCCGCAAGGGCCATCCGCTGGCGCCGGATCGAGAATTTTTCGCAGCGCTGCGACTGGACCGGGTGATCCTCGGCAAGGTTTTGCGCATCGGCCTGCCCACCGGCGTGCAGATGATCGTGCTGTCGTTGTCGGAGCTGGTGATTCTGGCACTGGTCAACCAGCACGGTTCGCAAGCGACGGCGGCTTATGGCGCGGTGACCCAGATCGTCAACTATGTGCAGTTTCCCGCGCTGTCGATTGCGATCACTGCATCGATCCTCGGCGCCCAGGCGATCGGCGCCGGACATCTGCAACGCATGGGGCCGATCCTGCGCACCGGGCTGCTGATCAATGTGTGCCTGACCGGTGGCCTGATTGTGCTGGGTTATCTGCTGTCGCACTGGTTGCTGGGCCTGTTCCTGACCGAGGACTCGACCCGGGCGATGGCCGAGCACTTGTTGCATATCATGCTCTGGAGCCTGTTGGTGTTCGGCTTCCAGGCCATCATCGGTGGAATCATGCGTGCCAGCGGCACGGTGCTGGTGCCGGTGGTCATTTCGATTGTCTGCGTGGTCGGCGTGCAGTTGCCTGCGGCGTACTGGCTGGACGGGCAGTTCGATTTGCAGGGGGTGTGGATGGCGTTCCCGGTTGCCTACCTGGGGATGCTGATTTTGCAGACCCTGTATTACAAGCTGGTGTGGAAGCATCAGAAAATCGAGCGGTTGATATAGGCGCTGGCATATCGGCGGGTTGTTTGCTTAAGTCACCCGAGACCCTCGACGGCACACGCCGCCCGGAGAATTCCATGTCGATGCGATTGCCGCTGGTTGCCGCGTTTTACCTCTGTGTCACAGCAGCCGCTCAAGCCGCCGTATACACGCGCGTCAATACCAGCGCCAGCCAGATCAGCTTCACCTACCAGCAAATGGGCTCGCGAATGTACGGCACCTTCGGCAAGTTCGAGGCAATGCTCGACTTCGACACCAACAACCTTGCCAACGCCCGCACCACGTTGCATATCGACCTCAGCAGCATCGACGCCGGCAGCGAAGACGCCAATACCGAGCTGGTTAAGCCGGCCTGGTTCGACACCGAGAAATTCCCGCTTGCGGTGTTCGAGTCCAACCGTTTCAGGCAGGTGGCCGAGCACCGTTACCAGATCGCCGGGCAGCTCACGCTCAAGGGCATCACTCGCGAGGTCGAGGTGCCGGTGGAGCTGAAACCGGACAACGCCATCGGCATCTTCGATGGCGAGCTGGTGCTCAATCGCGACGAGTTCGGGCTCGGAGCTGGCGAGTGGGCGGACAGCATTGTTTCCAGGGACATCAACATCAAATTCCGCGTAGTCGCGCCGCAACAGTGAAGGTTCAATGGTCCCGGCACGGTATGATGTCGCGGTTCGTCGACGGCTCAGATCATCGGCAACGTTTTTTATCGCCGGAGTTTGCCCATGCCACGCATCACCCATTACACCTCCCCATGCCCTGAAAGCGTCAACAGCCAGATCCTGCAAATGGTCGTCGATTACCTGACCGACATTAGTGCGGTGGGCCTCGGTCCGAGCAATCTGCTGTACAACGTTTATCAGTACGCGGTCGGTTATGAGGTGCATCTGTATCTCGAGGCGTTGAACGGGCAGAAGGGTACCGAGGTGGAATTGCTGGTGGCCACCGATAATGAGGATCCGGAGCAGGTCATCGGATTTCTGCTGTACCTGCCGGTCCAAGGCGATTGGGAAGCGTGCAGCGTTGCGTACATGGCGGTTCGTGAAGGCCATCGGCGTCAGGGTGTGGCGCGGGCGCTGCTCGCGGACATGGTCGGGCGTTATCCGCATGCGGAACTGGCCTGCAGCATCGGCAAGGTTCCGTATTTCGAGGCGCTGGGTTTTGAAGTGATCGGCCAGCGCGAAACCCAGGTGCTGATGAGCACGCGGCATTACCGCAGCAACGGTTTGCGTGGGTTCATTGACACCACGCCGATCTACCGCTCGCTGGAAGTGCAGCAGATTCATACCTACCTGCTGCAAAAGAACGGCAAGCGCGCGATGCTTGATGCGGAAAAACAACGCGACCGGCATCTGGATCAAACCAGTCGCCACGTAGAGGAATTTGTCCGCCAGCGCCTGACCCTGCACTGACCCGGCCAATAAAAAGCCCTTGCTGCGCATGTCGTAGCAAGGGCTTTTTTGTGCCTGCAATCTCAACCGAGCTTGACGTTCATGGTGATGCGCGCGGTGAAGACTTTTTTGCCCTCGGTATCGTGAATGTCGACGTTGACCACCTTGTCGCCGTCGCTTTGCCAATCGACGCCTTCAGCGCTGGCTACGGCGGTGACGTCGGTTTTCGCCTTGGCCAGGTATTCCACGGTCATGCCCTTTGGAATCCAGCGTGCGCCGGCCGGGATCGATACATCGGTCATCATTCCTCCCGCCAGTTCCGCCGCGTTGCACATGGCGATCGCGTGTACCGTGCCGAGGTGGTTGGTGATTTCCTTGCGAAACGGCACGTGCACGGTGGCGGCATTCGGGCGCAACTCGGAAATCAGCGGGTTGATGCTGCTGAAGTACGGGGCGAACTGGCAGGCCATCTTGCTGAAAGCGTCCGGGCCGACGCTGTTGAACATGCTGAGAGATTGACTCATGGGATGCCTCACTGAGTGATTTAGCAGAATGATGTTCCGTTACAGAATAATGTTCTGTAACGGAACGGTATTCTGTTCGCGGCAAATCTGTCAACCTAGGCGCAATTTCCCCATGGGCAAACCTTGCCTTGTTCAACCCCTTTTCGGACCCCGAGCAGCATGGACACCGCCGATCTACTGGAACGCAGTTACCCCGGCCGCCGCGCCGAACTCAAACGCGATATCTTTCGCAAGGCCTTGAACCTGTTCAACGAACAGGGAATCGAGGCAACCACCATCGAGATGATTCGCGCCGAATGCGACACCAGCGTCGGCGCGATCTATCACCATTTCGGCAACAAGGAAGGGCTGGTTGCGGCGCTGTTTTTCACCGCGCTGGAGGATCAGGCGCGTTTGCGCGATGCGTATCTGGACGCGGCCGCTACCACTGAAGAAGGCGTGCAGGCGCTCGTCTTCAGCTATGTTGACTGGGTCGAGCAACAGCCGCAGTGGGCGCGATTCCAGTACCACGCCCGGTTCGCCGTGACCAAAGGCCCGTTCAAGGACGAACTGGCCGAGCGCAACAAGACGCGCAGTCTGCGTTTGCGCCAGTGGCTGGCGGAATCGGGTCGTGCGGCCGAACTGCAGGAACTGCCTGCCGAATTGCTGCCATCGCTGATCATCGGTCAGGCGGACAGCTATTGCCGGGCCTGGCTGGCAGGGCGGGTGAAAGGCAGCCCGCGCGCCTATCGCGAAGTGCTCGCGCAAGCGGCATGGCGCTCGATTCGCGCCGAGGGCTGATGCGCACGCACCCCTGTAGGAGTGAGCCTGCTCGCGATAGCGGTGTGTCAGCCACCAAATTCATATCTGACACACCGCTTTCGCGAGCAGGCTCGCTCCCACAGGTGAACTTACGCTGTGTCAGTGGCTGCGCTGGAAGATCAGGGCCTTCAGGCCGCTTTCCGGGTCCACATCGGGAAACTCCGGCGGGTTGTCCAGTCGATGGTCGAAGCGCAGGCTCGGCGCTTCCTGGGTCACGCCATCAATGAGAAAGTCCGAACCGAACGACGGATCGTTCATGCACGCCAGCACCGTGCCTTGCGCGGTCAGCAGTTCCGGCAAGCGGCGCAGTACGCGCTGATAGTCCTTGGTCAGCAGAAAACTGCCCTTCTGGAACGACGGCGGGTCGATGATCACCAGATCGTAGGGGCCGCTGTTGATCACCTTGCCCCAGGATTTGAACAGGTCGTGACCGAGGAAACTGACCTTGCTCAGGTCGTGCCCGTTCAGGCGGTGATTGTCGCGCCCACGGCTCAGGGCAGCGCGGGACATGTCGAGGTTGACCACATGGGTGGCGCCGCCCTCGATCGCTGCTACGGAAAAGCCGCAGGTGTAGGCGAACAGGTTCAACACGCGCTTGCCCGCCGCTTGCTCGCGCACCCAGTTGCGTCCGAAACGCATGTCGAGAAACAGCCCGGTGTTTTGCTTGCGCCCCAAGTCGACGCGGTACTGCAAGCCACCCTCGACGATGGTCATTTCCTCGATCTCCTCGCCGATCAGCCATTCGGCCGTACTCTGCACCAGGTAACGGTGCTGGATCAGCAGGCTGTGCGCGCCGGATTGCTGCCATTCGGGCGAGGCGGCGAGTTGCTGCAGCGAGTCCCGCAGACCTTGCAGCTGCTCCGGCGCCGGCTCCTTGAACAGCGACACCAGCACCACGCCCTGCAGCCAGTCCACGGTCAGCTGTTCCAGCCCCGGCCAGCAGCGCCCGCGGCCGTGAAACAAGCGGCGGGTTTCGCTGGGGGCCGCCGCCAGTGCAGGCAGCAAATGGGCGTGGAGGGTGGCGAGGGCTTCAGGGTTCATGGATTACGGTTCGGCCGTTCAAAGGGCCGGCATTTTAACCACAAATGAAGGTTTCAGACGGGCGCTGCGCTTCGAAAAACAACACCTTGGCGAAATCTGCTGTATCAAAAGTGAATTTCTACAACACGCGCTGCTCATACCAGATAAGCAGCGGATTCAAGCCGCTATTCGAAAATGTAATTCGGGGGAGTGCTGTTCATGTGCCCTACACCTACGTCGAGCGCGCACCTTCCTGGCGGGTTGATTCTGGTTGTCGAGGACGATCCGCTGATTCTGGAGTTTCTCTGCGAAATTCTCCAGGAGGAAGGGTTCAAGGTCGAACCGCAAACCAGCGCCGACGCCGCCTCACTGTATCTTGAAAAGAACGCGGCGGACGTCGCGCTGTTGCTGACTGACATCACCATGCCCGGCACGCTTAACGGCGCCGACCTGGCCAATCTGGTCGGCGATCGCTGGCCGGACAAACCGGTGATGGTCATGTCCGGCTACGAGACGCCGGAGACCTCAGGGGTCAAGCATTCGGTGGCGTTCATCAAGAAGCCGTGGGCGATCGGTCAGTTGCTCGATTGTGTGGAAAGTGCGTTCAAATCCAAGGCCCCGCAGCTGCACTGACTAGTGCTACATTGCCGGGCCAGGCTGCCCGGCCAACTGTCAGAGGATTTGCTCTCTTGTCTGCACAAGCATCGGTTTTTGATCGCGCATTCGCCGCGTTCCTGTTCGACATGGACGGCACCGTCCTCAATTCCATCGCCGCCGCCGAGCGCATCTGGTCAGCGTGGGCGGTGCGCCATGGCGTTGATGTCGAAGCGTTTTTGCCGACCATCCATGGCGCGCGGGCGATCGACACCATCACCCGCCTGAATCTGCCGGGCGTGAACGCCGAGGAACAAGCGGCGTTTATCACCGCTGCCGAAATCGAAGACGTTGAAGGCATTGTCGAGATTCCTGCGGCGGCGGCATTTCTCAACGCTCTGCCGAAAAATCGTTGGGCGATGGTGACGTCCGCGCCACGGGATCTGGCCCTGCGGCGGATGGCGGCGGCGGGGATCCCGGAGCCGGCGGTGATGATCACGGCGGAAGATGTTAAGGCTGGAAAGCCTGATCCTTCGGGTTATCTTCTGGCGGCGAAGAGGCTGGGGGTCGAGCCAGCGGACTGTCTGATTTTCGAAGACGCGACTGTCGGCATTCAGGCTGCGGAAGCGGCGGGCGCTGCGTTGATGGTCATTACCACTACGCATCAGCATCCGATTGAAACGGCTCATGCGACGTTGGCCAGTTACGATGCGATCAGCGTCAGCGTCGGCGCCGATGGTTTGCTTCGTTTGACGGAAATCTGATCTGTTCCGAAATGCCCCTCACCCTAGCCCTCTCCCGGAGGGAGAGGGGACTGACCGCGTTGTGCCTGGTCAACCGTCGACCTGAAAGACCGAGGCGATTATGGATTCAGAGAAAGTCTTGCATGTCGACATACTCTCCAATATCCCCCAATCGGTTCCCTCTCCCTCGGGAGAGGGCCGGGGTGAGGGGCTACAGTCTGCCAAGCGCAGAACATCCCGGATCAAACATCAGTCCCGTCTTTCGTCGGTAGCTCACTCGTTCGCGCAATATCGCAACTACGCTGACCATGCTTCTGAAATCGTCGCCAAAGTCGAGCGCGGTGGAACTCCTTGCCAATGAGGTAAACCCATGAAAATTGATCTGAGCGGAAAACTGGCCATCGTCAGCGGCAGTACCGCCGGCATTGGGCTGGGCATCAGCCAGTCGCTGGCCGAGGCGGGCGCCACGGTGGTGGTGATCGGTCGCGACACGGCCAAGGTCGAGCAGGCGCTGGCGAGTATTCGCCAGGCTGTGCCGGGCGCGCAGCTGCGCGGTTTGACCGCTGATCTGGGCACGGCCGAGGGCGCGGAAAAACTCTTCGCCGCCGAGCCGCGCGCTGACATTCTGGTGAACAACCTCGGCATCTTCAACGACGTCGATTTCTTCGAGACTCCGGACAGCGAGTGGACGCGCTTTTACGAGGTCAACGTGATTTCCGGCGTGCGCCTGGCGCGGCATTATGTGCCGGCGATGGTCGAGCAGGGCTGGGGTCGGGTGATCTTCCTGTCATCGGAATCGGGGGTGGCGACGCCAGCGGACATGCTCAATTACGGCGTGACCAAAAGCGCCAACCTCGCGGTATCCCACGGCTTGGCCAAACGTCTGGCTGGCACCGGGGTCACGGTCAATGCGATCCTGCCGGGGCCGACTTTCACCGATGGCCTGCAGGACATGCTCAAGGACGCGGCCGCCGCATCCGGGCGCGACTTGCGCGACGAAGCCGACGCCTTTGTGCGCAATGCCCGTCCGACCTCGATCATCCAGCGCGTAGCGGATGTTGCGGAGGTGGCGCATCTGGTCACCTACATTGCTTCACCGCTGTCCTCGGCCACCACTGGCGCGGCGTTGCGCGTCGATGGCGGTGTGGTCGACAGCCTGACTATCTGAATTTTCCGAAAGAGAGGTTTTATGCCAACAGCATCCGCAATCATCGACATCCCGGCCTCGGCCGATCAGGTCTGGCAATTGATCGGCGGCTTCAACACGCTGCCGGACTGGCTGCCATTGATCACCCACAGCGAGCTGAGCGAAGGCGGGCGCGTGCGCACCCTGAAAACCGCTGACGGCGGCGTGGTCGTTGAACGTCTGCAGACCTTCGATAACGCTGCGAGAACCTACAGCTATTCGATCGAACAGGCGCCGTTCCCGGCCAGCGATTACCTGGCGACGATCAAGGTTGAAGTGCAGGGCGAAAGCGCGCGGGTGACGTGGTCGGGGCGCTTCAACGCGGTCGGCGTGAGCGATGAAGAAGTGGTGGCGTTATTCAACGGCATCTATCAGGGCGGGCTCGACGCCCTGCGGGCCAATTACCCAACCTGATTGATTCACAAAGCGCCTATGAAGCATGGGATTTCCTGTGGGAGCGAGCCTGCTCGCGAAGGCGTCAGGTCAGTTAACATTGCCGTGACTGAGCCACCGCATTCGCGAGCAGGCTCGCTCCCACAGGGTGGATTGCATTCCCTCAGGCCTGGCTGATCAAACTCTGCCGACAATCCAGCACCAGTTTCGCCCCGCCCAGATCACTGCTGCCGACCTCAAGACTGAAGCCATGCAGGCTGACAATCGCCGCGACGATCGACAGCCCCAGGCCAAAACCACTCTGCGGCTGGCCACCTTCAGTGCGATAGAAACGCTGGAACACCGCCTCCCGTTCAGCCTCGGGAATCCCCGGCCCTGAATCATGCACCTCGAGCGTCTGCCCGTTCGCATTGACCCCACGCAGCATCACCGTGCCGCCGGGCGGGGTGAATTTGATCGAGTTGCTCAGTAGATTCGCGAGCGCTTCGAACAGCAGCGCGCGGTCGCCATTGAGCGGCGGCAGCGTCTCCGGCATGTTCAACTGGAAACGCAGATCGCCTTCCTCGGCCAGCGGCAGATAGAACTCGTGCAACTCTTCCAGCAGTTGCGCCGGATCAAGTTCGACAAAACCGGAACGGCGCTGGCGATCTTCCAGTTCGGAGATCCGCAGCAAACCACGAAACCGCGCCATCAGCGTGTCCGCTTCAGCCAGCACCAGATCCAGTTGCGCCGCCTCCTGCGAACCTTCGCCGGCCTGTTGCTGCATGCGATACAGCTGCGCGCGCAAGCGGGTCAGCGGCGTGCGCAAATCGTGGGCGATGTTGTCGCAGACGCCTTTGACCTCGTTCATCAACCGCTCGATGCGCTCGAGCATGGCGTTGACGATGGCGGCGAGCATGTCCAGTTCATCGCGGCGATTGGACAGCGGCAAACGGTGCGTCAGGTCGCCGGCAACAATCGCCTGGGCGCTGTTCTGGATCGCTCGAATGCGCTGCAACGGCCGCCGGCGCAGCAGATGCCAACCGGCAATCCCGGGAATGATCGTCAGCGACACGCCCCAGAACAACGCGTGCAAAATGATCCGCGTCACCGCGAACAGCGAGCCGTTGTCGCGCAGCAACACCAGCCAGCGCCCGTCACGGGTTTGCGTGGCCACGGCATCGCAGCTGTCGCTTGGCAGGGTCGGGTCGTCGGAATCGGCGCACTCGGCGAGCATATGGATTTTGCCGTCCAGCGGCAGCCCTTCGGGTATTTGTTGCAACGCACCGCCAAGGTAATTGCCCCGCGCGTCGAACAGACCGTAGGCGTCGATGCCGCGAATATCGAAGGTCATGCTCGCGGCGAGGGCGTCTTCCAGTTGCTCGCCGCGAAAGTGCGAGAACAGGTGCTGACGTTGCATCAACGAATGTTTGGCGAGCTTGTCGAGGTAGCCGGATACCTCGTAATACATGACCCCCATGAGGATCGCGCTCCAGGCCACGAACAGCGTGCTGTACAGCGCCAGCAGGCGACTGCTGGAGGAGCGCCAGCCGTCAGACGGGTTCGGCAATGACATAGCCGGAGCCCCGTACCGTGCGGATCAGCGGAACGTTGCCGGCTGCATCGATTTTCTTGCGCAGACGGCCGATGTGCACGTCGATCAGGTTGGTGCCCGGGTCAAAGTGATAACCCCAGACCTCTTCGAAAATCATCATTCGCGAAAGAATCTGGCCGCTGTTGCGCATCAGAAACTCGAGTAGTTTGTATTCGGTGGGCAACAGCGTCAGCACCTGCCCGGCGCGGCGGGCTTCATGGCTGATCAGGTCCAGTTCGAGGTCAGCGACGTTCAACGTCGTCGCCTGGGTGGCGACGCTGTTCTGCCGGCGCAGCAACACTTCAACCCGCGCGGCCATTTCATCGGTGGCGAACGGCTTGGTCAGGTAGTCATCACCGCCAGCGCGCAAGCCGCGCACCCGCTCGTCTACATCGGAGAGGGCGCTGATCATCAGAATCGGCGTCGCCACGCCCATGGTGCGCAGGGTGGTGACGATGGCCAGGCCATCGAGCTCGGGCAGCATGCGGTCGAGGGTGATCAGGTCGTAGTTGCCGCTGACGGCGCGGTCGAGGCCTTCTCGGCCATTGTCGACCCAGTCGACGTCCAGCCCGTGGCTGCTCAGTTCGGCAACGATTTCCCGCGCGGTCACGGCGTCGTCTTCGATGGTCAAGATACGAGTCATAGGCAGGCCTGCTGATCGGTTCAAACGGAATGGCAGCATTTTGCCAAGAATTTACCGTGACGCTTTAAATTAACTTTCATCTTCGTCGCCCACTGAAATCAGAACTGATCGGATTTGCCGTTCTGGCGTCAATGCAGAAAACCCGCAGCAGTTCGCCCTTTATTGCAAATTGCACGGTCTTAGGAAGTTCAAGTTTTATAAATCATTGAAAAATATCGATTTATTAAAAGGCTGTAACTGGCACGGTCACTGCAATTCCTCATTTGACGAGTTGTAACACCATTTTTCATGCCTGGAGCAGTACAACAATGAATAGATCCCCTGATGGCTATTATCCTGCCTTGGAAGAGTCGAGCAGCGTGTCAGGCGTGTCCTGGGGCGCGATCTTCGCTGGTGCTGCGGCTGCCGCTGCGCTGTCGATGATTCTGGTGCTGCTCGGTTTCGGCCTGGGCTTTTCGGCTGTTTCACCGTGGGCCGGAGAGGGCGTCAGCGCCAAAGGCCTGGGCATTTCAACGATTATCTGGCTGGCTGTGACGCAGATCATTGCTTCCGGTATGGGCGGCTATATTGCCGGCCGTCTGCGCGTGAAGTGGGCAAACATGCACGGTGACGAAGTCTACTTCCGCGACACCGCCCACGGCTTCCTCGCCTGGTGCGTCGCCACGCTGGTGACCGCTGTGCTGGTGGTCGGTTCGGTGAGCAGCGTGGTCAGCGGCGGTGTGCAAGCCGGTGCCAACGTTGTCGGCGCCTCTGCCGGGGCGATGAGTCAAGCGGCCGGCTCCGCTGCTGCCAACACTGACAGCGATCAGTACGGCTATTTTGTCGACAGCCTGTTCCGCGATGATCGTCCGGCTGCCGTCAGCGACGACGCGGCACGCGGCACCGTGACCCGCATCTTCGCCCAGAGCCTGGCCAACGGTCAGCTCAGCGCCGAAGACCGCACCTACCTCGCACAACTGGTGTCGCAACGTACCAACCTGAGCCAGGCCGATGCTGAACGTCGTGTCGACGAGATCTACGCCAACACCCAGAAAGCCATCGCTGACGCCAAACTGAAAGCCCAGCAAGCTGCCGACACCGCCGCGAAAGTCGCTGCCTACACCTCGCTATGGATGTTCGTCGCGCTGCTGGCCGGTGCGTTCTTCGCCAGCCTCGCAGCGACCTTCGGCGGTCGTCGTCGTGATGCGGTCGAGTACGTCGAAGTCGATACCTACACCAATACCACTCCGGTCCGTTAAAAAGGAGAGTCACCATGCGCTCATTACTGCTGTTCTTCCTCGGCGTACCGATCCCGATCATCATCCTGATCGCCCTGTTCGTACACTGATCCCTCTGAGGCAGGATGCCTCTGCCGCTTTCATCTTCGGGTGAAAGCGGCTTTTTCATTTATGGCTCACAGAGTCATAAATATGGCTTGCAAGGTTATCAGGACTAGTACTTTTGACAGGTGGCGTCGGGAGGCGGAAGTGCTGCAATCGGGGCAGGAATGAACAAAACGTTTGTTCAGATTTGCTTCGAGGTACTGGACGTGAATACGCGATTGAAATTAGAAAACGCAGGAACGCTTGATCCGTC
Organism: Pseudomonas moraviensis subsp. stanleyae; assembly: GCF_036283065.1. GTDB lineage: Bacteria > Pseudomonadota > Gammaproteobacteria > Pseudomonadales > Pseudomonadaceae > Aquipseudomonas > Aquipseudomonas stanleyae. Next base: position 309,768 of record NZ_JAADJI010000009.1, on the reverse strand, counting down.
TTTTGCTGATGCGGGGCGCTTGAGCTTTCCATTGGCCGGATTGCCTGGATTTGAGGCAGCAGCTGTATTGGCAGTGCCTGGAAAAAAGACCCTTGTCGGATTTTACCCCTCAGTAATTTATGGTCCGGCAACGGTTGCACGTTTCCACGAGGACGGAGCGCTGGACACTGACTTCGGGGAGGAGGGTGTTGTAGAGATCGCTCTGGAAAACGCAACCATGGCGCATGTTCTGAAGCTCAGCACGCTGAAGGATGGTGCCTGGTTGTTGCAGGGCACCTATGAGCAGGAAGGCTATGTGGAAGGTATTGCGCTCGTACGTTGTCTACGTGACGGGCAGCAGGATCAGTCTTTCGGTGAGAAAGGGGTTCGTTACCTTCGCTTCGATCAAATGGACAAACCCGAGCCACATGAGCCCGGCAACGCGAAGTCAGCCTCGCGACATTGGCAAAGAGCCGTTTCTTCGGGTGCAGCTGCGGGCTCCGGCATGTCCATGGTTGAGCAATCCGACGGCAAGTTGGTCGTGATCTTCCATGTCTATAACGATGAATCGGAAAAGTGGCGCGGCATCGTGCTGCGACGGAACGCGGACGGGACCAGCGACAAGACGTTCAACCATCACGGATTCGCCCTGATCGACTTTGATAACAGTTCAAATTATGCGTTGGGTGTTGCCGTTCAGCCAGACGGCAAGATCCTTGTCTGCGGTCGATACCATGACCAGACGCCGGGCCTTCAAGGCGGTTACGTAGTGCGTTTCGATGCATTCGGGCGTATCGATAGCACATTCAACGGCGGTGAGGTTTTCAAGCTGAAGACTCGCTATGAGGAATTCAACGCGATATCGATAAGAGAGAGCGATGGGCTCATCGTCATAACCGGCGCTGCCGCCCCGGAGGGCGCACTTCAAGGTGCAATGGTCGTCTTGAACTCCAATGGCAGCTATAACCTGGTCTTTAATAAAGGAAAACCTTTGTACTCGCCGTTGCTGAAGTCGGGCACTCACTGGAAACATTGCGTGGTCCAGACCGATGGGTCGATTGTGGTCGGTGGGCATGGCAGCGGCGCATACATCAACGGTAGCGATTTGTACGTGGCTGCCCGTTTTCTGGCTGATGGATCTCTGGACAAGACATTCAATAATGAAGGTTTTGCCATTTTCGGAGTTGAAGGGAAGCAGAGTTATTACAAGAGCATGAGCTTGATGGACGATGGACGAATCATTGCGTGCGGTTACCAGGCGCTCGAATACGGTTGGGGGCCGGTGACCGGCGGGTGGGTCATACGCTTTCTGGTTTGACATGGTGCAAAGCTGAATTCTGCTTTGGCCGCCTGTAACTTGGTGACAGCGGCTTTTGGTTTTCCGCCAACCAACAAGGCGAGATCCGCACCTGGGCGGATCGGCCGCTTGTCGCTCTGCCAATTTCCCTGGCCTGGATCAATATTTCCCCTGGCGATATCGCCTACCGTAAATGACCCAGGCCTTTGCTGAGGTATGAGCTACAGTGCTTGTCGCGCACCTTGTTGCGCTGACGAAGTGTCCGCGTCGACGTTGAAAACACAGCAATAAAAGCGTCGACGAGGCGTAGTGCAGCAAGGAGCTGACACAACCTCAATTGAATCTTCACGGACGAACACCGTAATGAACTGCCTAGAAAGATCCTTCGATATCCAGCCCTTGGTGCAGGCGGACATGACCGTGCACATCAATGGCCAAGCGGTCAGCGCCGCCATCGGCGAAACCGTCCTCAGCGTCATCCAGTCCCTCGGCGTACGGCAGATCGCACGCAATGATCACGATCAGATCAGCGGCGCCTATTGCGGCATGGGCGTGTGCCAGTGCTGCCTGGTGAAAATCAACGGTCGCCACAAGCGCCGCGCCTGTCAGACCGTGGTGCGCGACGGCATGCTGATTGAAACCCAGGTCAACCGCGTCGTCGCGCAGGAGGTCGTATGAACCTGCAACCGCTGATCGTCGGCGGCGGGCCGGCGGGAATGGCGGCGGCCATCGAACTGGCGCGCCACGGGGTGCGTTGCACCTTGCTTGAAGAGGCTTCGCGCCTCGGTGGCGTGGTCTATCGCGGGCCGTTGCGCGATGGCGTGCAACTGGATTATCTCGGGCCGCGTTATGCCGAAGCGCTGGGCAAACTGCATGGTGAATTTCAGCAGCAGTTGGGGCTGATCGACGTGCGCCTCAACCATCGTGTGGTCGGCGCCGAAGGCACTCGTGCGGTGGTGGTGCTCGACGGCGATGAACAACTGCATGAGATCGCTTATCCGCAACTGCTGCTGGCCGCTGGTTGCCATGAACGCAGCGTGCCGTTTCCCGGCTGGACGTTGCCGGGAGTGATTCTGCTCGGTGGCCTGCAATTGCAGATCAAGAGCGGCGTGGTCAAGCCGCAAGGGCCGGTGATCATCGCCGGCACCGGGCCGTTGCTGCCGCTGGTGGCGACCCAGTTGCATGCCTCGGGCGTACGCGTCGCCGGGGTGTACGAGGCTTGTGCGTTCGGCAAGATCGCCCGCGAGAGTCTGGCGCTGCTGAACAAGCCGCAACTGTTCCTCGACGGCTTGAGCATGCTCGCTTATCTGAAGTTGCACGGCATCCCGATGAACTACGGCTGGGGTGTGGTGGAAGCCCACGGTGAAGGCGAGTTGAAAAGCGTCAGCGTCGCGCCGTATTCGTCGACGTGGGAGGCGGATCTGTCGCGGGTCGAACGCTTCGAAGCGCAGACGCTGGCGGTTGGTTATGGGTTTATTCCGCGCACGCAATTGAGCCAGCAGATGGGCCTCGATCATGGCTTCAGCGACGATGGCTATTTGCGTGCCCACGCCAATGACTGGCAGCAAAGCAACGAGCCGCATGTGCATCTGGCCGGTGACATGGGCGGGATCCGCGGCGGCGAAGCAGCGATGCTGGCGGGCAAGATCGCCGCCACTTCGATCCTCCTGCAACGCGGTGTGCTCGACGCCGAACTGGCCCGGGTGAGGCGCGACCGCTACGCGAGCAAACTCAGAGCCATCGTGCGCTTTCGTGCAGCGGTGGATCGCTACACCGAGCGCGGCGTCGGCCAGACTGCTTTGCCCGCAGCCGACACGGTGATCTGCCGCTGCGAACATGCGACCCGCGCTGACATCGATCTGGCGCTGGAGCAGGGCGTGCAAGACATCGCCAGCCTGAAAATGCGCACCCGCGTGAGCATGGGCGATTGTCAGGGGCGGATGTGCGTCGGCTATTGCAGCGATCGTCTGCGTCAGGCCACGGGACGTCAGGATGTCGGCTGGCTGCGCCCGCGCTTCCCGATTGATCCGGTACCGTTTTCCGCGTTCCAGTCCCTCGGCACGGAGGCCGCCTCCCATGAGTAAGTTCTACGACGTGGTCATTGCCGGTGGCGGCGTGATCGGCGCGTCCTGCGCCTACCAATTGTCCAAGCGCAAAGATCTGAAAGTAGCGCTGATCGACGCCAAGCGCCCCGGCAACGCGACCCGCGCTTCGGCTGGTGGTTTGTGGGCGATCGGCGAGTCGGTCGGCCTCGGTTGTGGGGTGATCTTCTTTCGCATGATGTCGGCCAATCGCAAGCGCGCAACTCAGGGTGCAGCGGTGGCGGTGGACGCCAGTACGCCGCATATCTTGCCGGAATCCTTTTTCGATTTTGCCTTGCAGTCCAACGCGCTCTATCCGGCGCTGCACCGCGAGCTGAAAGACAACCACGGCATGGATTGCAAGTTCGAAAAGACCGGGCTGAAGTTCGTGATTTATGACGACGAAGACCGGCTCTACGCCGAGCACATCGTCGGCTGCATTCCACACCTGGCCGATCAGGTGCGCTGGCTCGATCAAGCGGCGTTGCGCGCGGCGGAACCGAGTGTCAGTCATGAGGCGCGCGGGGCGCTGGAGTTTCTCTGCGATCATCAGGTCAGTCCGTTCCGTCTCGCTGATGCCTACATGGAAGGCGCGCGGCAGAACGGCGTCGATATCTTCGTCAACACCAACGTCACCGGCGTGCTGCATCACGGCACTCGCGTGACCGGCGTGCAGACGGCAGAAGCGGGCGTGTTTCACTGCAAGACGCTGATCAATGCCGCCGGCGCCTGGGCGGCGGATTTGAGCGAGTGGGCGACGGGGATTCGTATTCCGGTGAAACCGGTGAAAGGGCAGATCCTGTTGACCGAGCGCATGCCGAAAATCCTCAATGGCTGCCTGACCACCAGCGATTGCTATGTGGCGCAAAAGGACAACGGCGAAATCCTCATCGGCAGCACCACCGAAGACAAAGGCTTCGACGTCACCACCACCTACCCGGAAATTGCCGGGCTGGTGCAGGGCGCGGTGCGCTGCTTGCCGGAGCTCGCGGACGTCAATCTGAAACGTACCTGGGCGGGACTGCGTCCGGGGTCGCCGGATGAGTTGCCGATCCTCGGGCCGATGCGTGGGGTGGAAGGGTATCTGAATGCTTGCGGGCACTTTCGCACCGGGATTCTGACGTCGGCGATTACCGGGGTGTTGCTGGACAAACTGGTGAATGACGAGCCGCTGCCGCTGGATATCACGCCGTTTTTGGCTGATCGGTTTGCAGTGGCAGTAGTCGAGCCAGCGCCCACGCTGGAACTGGCCTGACCCAATCCCCCTGTAGGAGCTGCCGAAGGCTGCGATCTTTTGATTTTGCTCTTGAAAAACAAGATCAAAAGATCGCAGCCTTCGGCAGCTCCTACAGGGAATTCGCATGCATCAGGTGTTGCGGGCTTCTTCTTCGAGCTGATCCGATTCGAACAGTTTGGCCAGTTCCGCCCGGGCTTCCTGGGCGGTCTGCAGGACTTTGGCGGCGTCGTCGTAGACGGCGTGTTGCGCCTCCAGCACTTGTTCGTCGTGATGCTTGAAACGCTTGATCCGCGCGTCGGCCTGGGCTTGGGTCAGACCGAGGCCGACCAGCGTGCGTCGGCTCATTTCCAGGCTCGAATAATAGGTCTCACGAATCGCTTCGGCGCCGACATCAACCAGGCGATGCACATGCTGGCGGTTACGCGCTCGGGCGATGATTTTCATGTGCGGATAGAGCTTGTGCACCACTTCGGCAGTCTTGATGTTGGTTTCCGGATCGTCCGTGGCGATGACGAAATATTCCGCCTCGCCAACTTTGGCCGCATGCAGAATTTCCGGGCGCATCGGGTCGCCGTAGAACACCGGCACACCGCCGAAGCTGCGCGACAGTTCGATGGTTTCCACCGAGGTGTCCAGGGCGACGAACTTGATGTTCTGCGCCCGCAGAATCCGCGCCACGATCTGCCCCATCCGGCCCATGCCGGCAATCACCACACGCGGCGCTTCGGTATCGATTTCGCGGAATTTCTCCGGCACCTCCACCGGCTGCACTTTCGGGCTGACCAGCCGCGCGCAGATCAACAGCAACAACGGCGTCAGCGCCATCGACAGGGTGATGGTCAGCACCAGCAAGTCGTACAGCCGTGGCTCGAACAGGCCTTGGTCGCGACCGATCTTGAACACCACGAAAGCGAACTCACCGCCGGCAGCGAGGACGATGCCGAGGCGGATCGCGCTGATCTTGTTCAGCCCGCCTGCCAGCCGCCCGACGACAAACAGCAGCGGCAATTTCAGACCGATCAACAGCAGGGTCAGACCCAGCACTGTGGCCGGCGCACTCAGCAGCAAACCGAGATTGGCGCCCATGCCGACGCTGATGAAAAACAGCCCGAGCAGCAGGCCTTTGAACGGTTCGATCTGCGCTTCCAGCTCATGCCGGTATTCCGAATCCGCCAGCAGCAGACCGGCAAGAAACGCGCCCAGCGCCATCGACACACCGACCAGATCCATCAGCCACGCCGTGCCGATCACCACCAGCAACGCGGTGGCGGTGGAGACTTCCGGCAGACCGGTTTTCGCCACCACGCGGAACACCGGCCGCAGCAGATACCGCCCGCCGATCACCACCACGGCAATACCGCCGAGCACCTGCAAGCTGTGGCGGATATCGTCGGCGGTGCTGGTGTGGTGATCGACGCCGGCGAGCATCGGCACCAGCGCGATCAACGGGATTGCGGCGATGTCCTGAAACAGCAGAATCGCAAACGCCAGCCGTCCGTGAGGACTGGTCAGCTCCTTGCGTTCAGCGAGGCTTTGCAGGCCGAACGCCGTGGACGACAGTGCCAGACCGAGGCCCAGCACAATCGCGCTGTTCAGCGGTTGGCCGAACACCGACAGCGCCAGCACGCCGATCACCGACGCGGTCAGCAGCACCTGCGCCAGACCGACGCCGAACACCGATTTGCGCATCACCCATAAGCGCCGCGGCGACAGTTCGAGGCCGATGATGAACAGCAGCAACACCACGCCCAGCTCGGAAATATGCGCAACGCTCTGCGGGTTGCCGATCAGGCCCAGTACCGACGGGCCGATGATCACCCCGGCAAACAGATAACCGAGCACCGCGCCCAGTTGCAGACGTTTGGCCAAAGGCACGGTGAGCACCGCCGCGAACAGAAATACGACGGCGGCTTGCAACAGATTGCCTTCATGGGGCATTGGAACGACTCCTGACTACGGGTACGGCGGGGGGCGACAAGGATAAGGGTTGACCCGATTTCAGATCCACCAAAGATCCCCTGTAGGAGCTGCCGAGTGCAACGAGGCTGCGATCTTTTGATTTTGCCTTTGCCTCCAGAAAATCAAGATCAAAAGATCGCAGCCTCGTTGCACTCGTCAGCTCCTACGACGGATCTTCATGTGCCCTGTAATAATTTGCATCAAATGGTTACATTTATAACCCCTGCGCATCAATTTCCGGAAACGCCATGGCCATCAACTTCGACCTCAACGACCTGCAAGCCTTTCGCGCGGTGGTCGAGCAGGGCAGTTTTCGCAAGGCTGCCGACACCGTGCGCCTGTCGCAACCGGCGCTGAGTCGGCGCATCGAAAAGCTCGAAGACGCCCTCGGCGTCAAGCTTTTCGAGCGCACCACGCGCAAGGTCAGCCTGACCCAGGCCGGGCGCGGCTTCATGCCAAGCGTCGAACGCTTGCTGGATGATCTCGACATCGCTTTGCTCGGCATCAGCGAAGTGGCCTCGACCCGTTTGGGGCATGTCACCGTCGCCTGTGTGCCATCGGCGGCGTACTACTTCATGCCGCGCGTGGTCGCGCGTTATCACCAGCAGTTTCCTCGGATCAAGGTCAAAGTCCTCGATTCCAGCGCCCACGATGTGTTGAGTGCGGTGGTCAATGGCGAGGCGGATTTCGGCTTGAGTTTTCTCGGCACGCAGGATGCCAAAGTCGAGTTCGAACCGCTTGTGCAGGAGTGCTACGTTGTCGCCTGTCGCCGCGATCATCCGCTGGCCGGGCGCAGCAGCGTCAGTTGGGACGAGTTCTATCAGCAGGATTACATCGCGCTGGACAAGACCTCGGGCAATCGCTTTTTGCTTGATCAGGCCTTGGGCGGGGTAGTGCCGCAGCGCCAGAGCATCTGCGAAACGCGACATGTGACGACGATGATCGGGCTGGTGGAGGCGGGTTTGGGCGTGGCAGCGGTGCCGTTGATGGCGATGCCCGGGCCGGACCATCCGATCCTGACGCGGGTGCCGCTGATCGAGCCGCAGGTGATGCGCAGCGTCGGCATCATCAAGCGCCGGGATCGCACGTTGACCCCGGCGGCTTTGGAACTGGAGCGGCTGGTCGTCGAGATGCGCGTCCAGCCGCCAACGATCAACGCTTGACCGAATCCAGCCCGGTGGCCTGCACGTCAGCCTGAGCGGCCGGTGCAGCGAGGTAGGCGAGCAGGGCCTTGGCTTCTTGCGGATGCTCGGCCTTGACCGGAATGCCTGCGGCAAAACGCGTCACCGACTGTACCGATTCCGGAATCTTCGCGACGAAGCTCACGCCTGGCACCGGCAGCAATTCGCTGACCTGCTGGAAGCCCAATTGATAGTCGCCCGTGGCAACCACCGAGCCGACCGGAATCCTGGCGATCATCTTGGCTTTCGGTTTCAGCTGGTCTTCGATGCCGAGTTTCTTGAACAGCTGCTGCTCGATGTACACGCCGCTGGCGCTGTCGGAGTAGGCTACCGACTGCGCATCAAGCAGGGTTTTTTTCAGGCCATCGACGCTGCTGATGTCCGGCTTCGCCGCGCCTTCGCGCACCACCATGCCGATTCGCGAATCCGCCAGTTCAACGCGGGATGCCGGGTCGACCTTGCCCTGTTTGATCAGCTCATCAAGGGCGTAACCGACCATGATCACCACGTCGGCGTGCTCACCGCGCGCCAGACGATTGGGAATCGCTTCCGGCGCCTTGCCCATCGACGGGCCGAGGCTGGTGGTCAGGGTGTTGCCAGTGGCAGCGGCGAATTTCGGCCCGAGAATCTTGTAGGCAGCGGTGAAGCCGCCGGAGGTCATCACGCTCAATTCTTCCGCCTGGGCCGCGAAGTTGAAGGCGAGACCGGCGAGCAGGGCGGTGACAGTAAAGAGTTTTTTCATGGCAAGTATTTCCTCAGGCCGCGACAGGTTGCAGACGACCACCGGCACGGCGGTACAGATAAAGCGTGGCGCACAACGCGCACAGCGCACCGATGCTCATCCAGTAACCTGGCGCGGCTTTGTCGCCGGTGTACTGGATCAGGAAGGTCGACATCGCCGGGGTGAAACCGCCGAAGATCGCCGTGGCCAGGCTGTAGGCCAGCGAGAAACCGGCGACGCGCACTTCCACCGGCATGATTTCGGTCAGCGCCGGAATCATCGCGCCGTTGTACAGACCGTAGATAAATGACAACCACAACAGCGACAGCAGCATGTTGGTAAAACTCGGCGCCTGCACCAGGAACGACAGCGCCGGATACGTCGTGGCCAGGGCCAGCAGGGCCATGCCGATCAGCACCGGGCGACGGCCGATGCGGTCCGACAACGCGCCGCCAATCGGCAGCCAGAAGAAGTTCGACACACCCACCAGCAGCGTCACCAGCAGCGCGTCGGAAGTGCTCAGGTGCAGCACGGTTTTACCGAAGGTCGGCGCGTACACGGTGATCAGGTAGAACGCGGTGGTGGTCAGCGCGACCATCAACATCCCGCCCAGCACCACGCCCCAGTTCTGACCCAGCGTGCGGAATACTTCGCGCATGCTCGGACGATGTTTGCGCGCAGCGAACTCTTCGGTTTCCGCCAGGTTGCGACGCAGGAAAAAGATGAACGGGACGATCATGCAACCGACGAAAAACGGAATGCGCCAGCCCCAGGCAGCCACTGCTTGCGGCTCCATCCACTGGTTCAGACCGTAGCCCAGCGCGGCCGCGACGATGATCGCCACTTGCTGACTGGCCGACTGCCAAGCGGTGAAAAAGCCTTTGCGACCCGGGGTGGCGATCTCGGACAGGTACACCGAAACACCACCCAGTTCCGCACCGGCCGAGAAGCCTTGCAGCAGCCGGCCGATCAGCACCAGCGCCGGTGCGAACAAGCCTATGGTTTCGTATCCGGGCACCAGCACAATCAGGATCGTGCCGCTGGCCATGATCGACAGGGTGACGATCAGACCTTTGCGCCGCCCGACATCATCGATGTACGCGCCGAGCACGATGGCGCCCAGCGGCCGCATCAGGAAGCCTGCGCCAAACACTGCGAAAGTCATCATCAGGGAGGCGAACTCGCTGCTCGCCGGGAAGAATACCGCCGCGATCTGCGTGGCGTAGAAGCCGAACAGAAAGAAATCGAACTGTTCGAGGAAGTTGCCCGAGGTCACCCGGAAGATGGCACCGGCTCGCGAGCCGTTGGTTGGGATTGAGGCTGTCATAGAAAAGTACTCCACCGCTTTTATGACGTGCGCTACGGAGAAGCGGCGCACGGTTTTTATTGGGGTGGATGGTGGCGCAGATGTAACAATCTGTTAATTGCATTGTTGGCATGGATTGATGCGTGTTGCGGATCAATCCGTGACGTGGAGCGCTGTCAATGTGGGAGCGAGCCTGCTCGCGAAGGCGTCTGGTCAGGCGGTGATTTTTGCAGGTCGACCGGGTACATATCCGTTGCTGCGGTAACGGCGGCTTAGGGTTCCGCCCTTACGGCGGGTCACCTTTTCCAAACGCCGAAAAGGTAACCGAAAAGGCTTGCTCCTGCGTTCGGCCCTCGCAGGCTCGGGTTCCTTCGCTGCGGGATCGATCCGGGCGCAGCGTCTCCGGTTTGCTTCGCTGCACCTCCTCCCGCTGTGTACGACTGCGTCGTACGGTCGCTGCGCTCCCACCCCCGGATCAATCCCTCCGCTCAGCCTTCCGACGTCGCCCGTGGAGCAAGATCAAAAGCGGTACTCGAGCTTGCGCTCATTGTTGAGTGGGGCGGCTTCGCCGCGGGCAGCTGCGCTGCCTTGCGTTTCTGTGGGAGCGAGCCTGCTCGCGAAGACGGCCTGACAGCGGACCTGATCTAGAGGTTGCGCCCAATCCAACTGTAGGAGCTGCCGAAGGCTGCGATCTTTTGATCTTGCTCCTGCTCCTGCCCTTGTAGGAGTGAGCCTGCTCGCGATGGCGGTGTTTCAGGAAGTAGTGACGTTGTCTGACCGGACCCCATCGCGAGCAGGCTCACTCCTACAGGGACCGAGCTCAGGTCAATAATTGTGGTGCAACACAACCCCCTGTGGGAGCTGGCCTGCCAGCGATGGCGGTCTAATGGACAAAACCCTCCAACGGCCACCTCCGGCAAAAAAACAAGGAATGTTTCCCACGCCGCGCAGTCGGAGTTCAGGTACTACTCATGTGAAAGAGGTTCACCGATGAACAGCAAAACCCTAATCGCCAGCCTGGCCCTCGTTGCCGGTATTGCCGGGATCACGCCCATTGTTCAAGCGGCGCAAACCTCCAGCGATCCCTCTGTGCAATCGCCCACCAGCGACCGCCAACTGAAGGTCAACGACCGCGCGCCGGAAATGTATCAGCGCGAAGACAAGGCGCTGAAGAACTGGAAAGCCAAAGGTCTGAAAGCACCGATCGAACAGGCGCAGTGGGTGCAGATCAACGACAAGTACGTGATGGTGATGATCACCAATGGCACGATTGTCGAGATGCAGCCGGTCGAGCGATAGGCCCGGTTTTACAATTGGCCACGGATGGCTGATTGCATTCGAACGCCGTTCCGGTAAAAGAGCGGACGTCTGGATGAGGAACAAGGGATTGGACAAGAAACCGCTTTACCGCAAAGTGAACACTCGAACGTGGGGTGTTCGTCGCCACGAATCAGTTGCGCATTATCGCGAACAGCGCAACAGCAAAGCTGCAAGCCGTGACGAAGGCATGCGAAGTTCGATGCACGCAGGCAAACAATACGGGCGTGATTACACGCCGTTGTTTCGCTTCCTGCTTTCTCGGGTTGGCGGTTCTTGGGATGCCATTTTCAGCGAAGCCGTGGCGCGACTGGATCAATCAGCGCCGGTGTTCTGGATGGTTGCCATCCATGAGAAGGATCGCGAAGAACTCGTGCGACTGGGTGAGTCCAGTTACTTCAATGGACTGTACGTCGATGAGCAAAATCGCCTGCAAATGGTCAATCCGAAACTGAAGGCGCAGGACATGACGCCGAGCTGCGAGTGCTGTACGCACACATTCAACGGTGTCGTATTCGGCCAGACCGCGGGCTTTGGCTCACGCACATCGTCAGTTGTCGACGCAGAAGAACCGCCAGCATGAATCAGAGCAGCTCTCCCTTGTCCCACAGACTCACCAACTCCCCAGGCGCCCGGTCCTCCGGCACCTTCAGCACCATTTTGCCGGCCTGATAGCGCACTTCAATCTGATAGAAGCGCTGATCCCCGCGCCCGGATTCGTTGCTGTCCAACGGCAGGCAACCTTCCAGCACCGAGCAGATCCTTGAGCGCTGATCGATATCACATTGCGCGAATTCGATTTCCCGTGGGCGGCTCAGGCTGTGAATCGCTGCAACGCCACCCTGGCGAGATACGCGCAAAACGGAATCGTCATCCAGCTCGGGTAGCGTTTTCATGCAGTCTCCTCGAATTATTCGATACCGACCTGTGCCCAGGCTTGCTGCACTGCGTCGGCTGCTTCTGCGCCAAAGCGCTGACCGGCGTGGTCGATGGTCAATTTTGCGAACGCGTCGAACGTTGCCTCCTGGCTCAAGCGGTTATCGCACAGTGTGTCGTACCAGATGCGTCCGGCCTTTTCCCAGGCGAATCCGCCAAATGCGCGGGCTGCCAGATAAAACGCGCGGTTGGGAATACCGGAATTGATGTGCACGCCACCATTATCTTCGCTGGTGATGACGAACTTGCGCATGTGATCCGGTTGCGGGTCCTTGCCCAGCAGCGGGTCGTCATAGGCCGTGCCGGGGTGTGACATCGAGCGCAGGCCTTTGCCCTGGATCTTCGGCATCAGCAGGTCGGCGCCGATCAACCAGTCTGCCTGCTCGGCGGTTTGCCCAAGGGTGTATTGCTTGGTCAGCACACCGAATACATCCGAGAGCGACTCGTTCAGCGCGCCAGACTGATTGGCATAAATCAGCCCGGCCTCGCTTTCGGTGACGCCGTGGGCCAGTTCATGGCCGATGACGTCGAGCGAGCGGGTGAAGCGCTGGAATATTTCGCCATCGCCGTCACCGAAGACCATCTGCGCGCCGTTCCAGAATGCGTTCTCGTAGCCCTGGCCGTAATGCACGCTGCCGATCAGGGCAAAACCCTGGTTGTCGATCGAGTCGCGACCGAGCACCTTCCAGAAGAAATCATAGCTGGCGCCCAGCGCATCGTAAGCCTCATCGACCGCCGGGTCCCCCGACGGCGCCTGGCCCTCGAGGCGCACCGGCATGCCTGGCAAGAGCATCTTGTTCTGCGCATCATGCACGCTGCGTCGGGCCAGGCCTGGCTTGGTCGCCTCCGGCAGAATCGCCCGCGCCGGCGGCTGAGAAGGGCGGCCGGGGTTAGGGAGCAGGCTGCGTACATGGTTGAGTGTTTGCATCGCGGCGCTACGCTGTGGCTCCGAGCCGTGAGCAATGATGCGGTTGAGGATGTAGGGCGGAATGAAACTGCGCAGCAATCGAGAGTCGGTCATCAAAGCATCCTTGTCGTCATACGATGTCGATACACATGTGAGCGGCAACGCATGTTTTCGGTTCCATGGATTGCCATCGGCGACGGATTCTGCGAAAAACCCCGCCTGCGAAAATCTCAACGGGGCCAACGACATGACAGACGAACTGCAAATCATCGACCTGCAACCGGGCGACGGCAAAGCCGCAGTGAAAGGCGCGCTGATCACCACCCAATACACCGGCTGGCTGGAAGACGGCACTGAATTCGACTCGTCCTGGAGCCGAGGCAAACCGTTTCAGTGCGTGATCGGCACTGGCCGCGTAATCAAAGGCTGGGATCAGGGCCTGATGGGCATGCAGGTCGGCGGCAAACGCAAATTGCTGGTCCCGGCGCATCTGGGGTACGGCGAGCGAACCATGGGCAAGATTCCGCCGAATTCGAATCTGGTGTTTGAAATTGAGTTGTTGGAAGTGCTGACGCGGGAGGATTGAGAATGGGGGGCGCTGATCTGGATGAAGTTCGTTACTTCATCCAAATGCCGTCAGGGTGGATCAGGTGAATACGTCTATGTCGTCGAGCGTGTCTTCAATGATCCCTTGCAGCGAAGCATGGGTTCGCTTGGCTGATTCGAGTACCGCAATGACTGTCTCAGTATCCAGCTCGCCATGTCGGCGAGCGATGTGCCCGAGTGCAGTCGCCGCAGCGGCCACAATTGCTTCGGTTTTGCTGGTGAGGTGTTTCAGGCAGATGTCCTGAGCCCAATTTCTATCGGTTTCATTCAGGCCAATGGATACGAGTGCGGCGATTACGGTTGCATCGGTGTCGCTGGCAAGGAGTCTTATGGCCTCGTCATGGCTTATGGATGGGTTTTGATAGATGAGGTTCATTGGCGAAGTTAACCCCTGATACCGATAAAAAGATCGAGTTCCGATGGAAGTTTTTCGTTAATCGCCACGCCGATTTTTTGAGCTTGATCGAGTGTCAGCAGCCACTCGCCATCGGGACTTTCATCAAGGCTTTTCCAGCCCATTGCAGCCAAGACAGCAGGTTCAAATTTCGGCCCAACTGTAAGTTCGTATTTTAAGGTGTCGTCTTCGCCGTCACCTTTTGAGAAACCGCTAATCCATAAAAACATCTGTAGCTTCCCGTTTACCTCATTCATCGGAGTGGCTGGTCTGACGGGGGAGTTCTCTCTTGAAAGCGTTCGCCTCAACTTGGCCAGCAGGCGCATATTGGCGGCGTCCTGCGGTGTGTCTTCCAGTGCATCCCAGACACAAGAGAAGCTTTGGAATTGGGGGGGATGCTCCTTCATGGTTTAAGCCTTCCTGGGTTTTGGCTTTCAGATATTCGTCAGCAGAAAGAACGCTTTCGCGAGCAGGCGAAGGTCTACAGTAGGTCGGCGGTGTACTCGAATGCCGCGAGTGACCGCGAACACCTGTGGGAGCGAGCCTGCTCGCGAAGAACGATCACGCGGTCAATCAGGCTGCGTGCGCCATTTCGGCCAGTGTGTCGGCCATGGTTTTTTGCAGTGAGGGGAACCGGCGGGTCACGCGGCGCAGTGCGGGCAGCACGGCGTCGATTTCCAGTTCATCGAGTTGGGGAAGGACGGTGACGGCGGAGGCGACGATGGATTCGCGTTCGCTTTCGAACAGCACCAGGCAGGCGTTTTGCGCCCAGCGTCCGTCCCGTTCGTTGAAGCCCATGGCCACCAGCGCCGCGACGACTTGTGCATCTGTTTTGTGGGTCATGGTTATTGCCTCAGGGCGGGGTCGATTTTGTCGAGGGCGCGGTTGACTGCGAGTTCGCCGAGCATGACCACTTGCTGGATGCCGAGCACGGTGTTGCGGTAGGGCGAGTCGAGCAGGGCGGCGAAGTCGCTGAGCATGATGCTGGCCGAGGCCATGGATTCGCAGGCGTGGGCCATGAGGTCTTCGGCGCCGGTGTTTGGGTCGACGAGGAACATGGTGCTGGGTCTGCGCGGTGGTGAAGGCGGTGTGGGTTTCAGGTAATGGTCGAGGGCGCGTTCGGCGGCTTCGTGGAGTTTTCTGGAGCCCGGTGTGGAGTAGGGGGACGTTGGATTTGGATCGATTTCCGCGTCTGTTTCGGGCGGATTTGGTGTGATTTTGAACATGGTGTAGTTTTCCAAAGTGATGCTGACACCACCTCGCGACTAAACGAAAAGGTGGCAGCTATACGCAGGTTAGTCGACCGGAAACTCCACCAAAACCGGCGCACCCGAAGGCGCCCTGCGCACAGCTACCATTGAGTGAGGTATCGAAATACCTACTGTCTGGAACGTTGTGCAGTTCAAGTGGATTACCGAGCGACTAAACCCGATCACTGACCCTTCAGTGACGCGAACCAAGTTACCGGCAGCCCCCAAGCCGCACAAGCCGGCGGATTCTGGCGTAGTTGTAGGCAAAGGCGCAAGGCGCAAGGCGCTGTAGCCTTGTGGCTGATGTCTGAATGATGCTGCGTTTGACTGGACGCCTTCGCGAGCAGGCTCGCTCCCACAGGGGGAACGCATTCCAAACTGTGGGAGCGAGCTTGCTCGCGAAGGCGCCTTCAAAATCACCTCAGGATTCAACCCTCACGCCCCGCCCAAACCGCTCCCGATAAACCGAAGGCGGTACGCCCACCACGCTGCGAAACGCCACGCGAAAACTCTCCACCGATCGATAGCCGCAGCGCTGGGCGATCTGCTCGGTGTGTTGGTGGGTGCTTTCCAGTAACTCCCGCGCTCGCGCCAGGCGTTCATGTTGCAGCCAGGCTTTCGGCGATTGGCCGCTGGCTTCGGTGAAGCGCCGCAGAAACGTGCGCTCGCTCATTGCTGCTTCGCTGGCCAGATCGCGGACTTCCAGCGGTTCGTGCAGGCGTTCGCGGGCCCATTGCATGACTCGCGACAGGTCGCTGCGGGGTGTCGGGCTGACCGGGGTGGGGATGAATTGGGCCTGGCCGCCGGTGCGTTGTGGCGACATGACCAGGCGCCGCGCGACGGCGTTGGCGACCTGCGTGCCGAAGTCGCGGGTTACCAGATGCAGGCAGGCGTCGATGCCGGCTGCGCTGCCGGCGGAGGTGATCAATTGGCCGGCGTCGACATAAAGCACGTCCGGATCGACCTCGATGGCCGGGTAACGTTGGGCCAGTTCGCTGGTGTAGCGCCAGTGCGTGGTGGCGCGGTGGCCGTCGAGCAAGCCGCTGGCCGCAAGCACGAACACCCCGGAGCAGATCGACAACAACCGCGCGCCTCGGCCATGGGCCTGACGCAATGCGTCGATCAACGCTGGCGGTACCGGGGCATTGCGGTCGCGCCAGCCGGGAATGACGATGGTGCGCGCCTCGGCGAGCAGTTCCAGGCCGCCATCGGCCAGCACCTGAATGCCGCCCATGGCGCGCATCGGGCTTTGATCGACCGCGGCGATCGCATGCGCGTACCAAGGGAAGTCGAACTCTGGCCTGGCCAGGCCGAAGATCTCCACGGCAATGCCGAACTCGAACGTGCAGAGGCCATCGTAGGCCAGAATGGCAACCAGATTGGGCTGAGTGAGCATTTGGCGGAAAACTCCCGGTCGGTGTCTTGCGCGCCACTGTAGCGGCAAGCGCCGTCTCGATAAAGTCTGTTCATCCCTCACAGACAAAGGAGCAACACAGCATGACCAGCCTGGTTCGCGAAATTCCCGCCGCTCCATCGGCCATTGCCCTGATGCATTTCAGTAATCGTCTGACCTTCGAAACCGATTGTTCCGACGTATTCAGCAGCCACGAGGCCGGGGAGGTCGATTTTGTTCTGGTAGACGTGCGCGGCCCGTTGGCATTCGAGCGCGGGCATGTGCCTGGCGCGATCAATATCCCGACACGCTTGCTCACGGTGGAACGTTTGGCCGATTACCCGAAAAACACGTTGTTCGTGGTCTATTGCGCCGGGCCGCATTGCAATGGCGCGAACAAGGCGGCGGTGAAACTGGCGGCGCTGGGTTATCCGGTGAAAGAGATGATCGGCGGCGTTACCGGATGGCTGGATGAAGGCTTCAAACTGAGCGCGGCGTCAGTCGCCAACACACCTGTCGCCTGCGAATGCTGACCTCTTTGTAGGAGCTGCCGGAGGCTGCGATCTTTTGATCTTGATCTTGAAAAAACAAGATCAAAAGATCGCAGCCTTCGGCAGCTCCTACAGGGGGAATTAGCGTTTTTTGCTCTGAAAACGGCCTTGTCCTACAGCCTTCGCACCACCACGGCGCACGCCTTGACCCTCGTCAATGCGTGCGCCGATGTTCTGTAAGTATTTGTCGCTTAAAAACAATTGCCCCCGTGCGCGTCGCCATAGACTGCCGGCCACTTCGGTTTTTGCTGTTAGAACGCCATGACCGAACGCTGAATCGAAAGCTGCCAATAAAAGCCTCCGCACGGGAGTAATAAATGAAAAAGCTAGTGATGTTCGGTGCCCTGGCACTGTCGATGTTGTCCCTGACCGCTGTGGCCGAAGACGCCAAGCCGATCCGCATCGGTATCGAAGCCGGTTACCCGCCATTCTCGATGAAAACCCCTGACGGCAAACTCACTGGTTTTGACGTCGACATCGGCGATGCGCTGTGCGCGCAGATGAAGGTTAAATGCACGTGGGTCGAGCAAGAGTTCGACGGTCTGATCCCGGCACTCAAAGTGAAAAAAATCGACGCGATCCTGTCGTCGATGACCATCACTGACGACCGCAAGAAAAACGTCGATTTCACCATCAAGTACTACCACACTCCGGCGCGCTTCGTGATGAAGGAAGGCTCCGGCGTGAAAGACCCGCTGACCGAGCTCAAGGGTAAGAAAGTCGGCGTGCTGCGCGCCAGCACCCACGACCGTTACGCCACCGAAGTGCTGGTTCCGGCCGGGATCGAACTGGTTCGCTACGGCTCGCAGCAGGAAGCCAACCTCGACATGGTGGCCGGGCGTATCGACGCCATGCTGG
The DNA here is from genome assembly GCF_036283065.1 of Pseudomonas moraviensis subsp. stanleyae. Classification (GTDB taxonomy): domain Bacteria; phylum Pseudomonadota; class Gammaproteobacteria; order Pseudomonadales; family Pseudomonadaceae; genus Aquipseudomonas; species Aquipseudomonas stanleyae. The sequence continues at coordinate 291,795 of NZ_JAADJI010000009.1, read as the reverse complement.
CCGACTCGGTCAACCTCAGCGACGGTTTCCTGAAAACCGACGCCGGCAAAGGCTTCGAATTCGTCGGCCCGACCTACGAAGACGCCAAGTACTTCGGCGGCGGTGCCGGCATTGCCGTGCGCAAGGGCGATACCGCACTGGCTGAGCAGTTCAACAAGGCCATCAGCGAAATCCGCGCCAATGGCGAGTACAAGAAAGTCCAGGACAAGTACTTCGACTTTGACGTGTACGGCCATTAATAAGCTGTAGGAAAAAAGTGGCCCCGTTTGCGCGGCGGCCACTTTTTTTATGTTCTTTTATTGATGGAAATTCTCTGTGGGAGCGAGCCTGCTCGCGAAAGCGGTTTAACATTCGACATCGACATCGACATCGACATCGACATCGACATCGACATCGACATCGTCATCGTCTGACCTGACGCATTCGCGAGCAGGCTCGCTCCCACAGGGATTTGCGTGACCCAGATATTCAGGAGTTTCCCATGCAACGCATCGACCACGTTCTGCCCTGGAGCCATTTGGGCAGCGAGCGCTCTCTCAGCGTGTTCCGCTACGGCGCCGGCAGCCGCAAGGTGTACATCCAGGCCAGCCTGCATGCCGACGAGCTGCCGGGCATGCGCACCGCGTGGGAACTCAAGCTGCGCCTGAGCGAGCTGGAACAGCAGGGCCGCTTGCAGGGCGTCATCGAACTGGTGCCGGTGGCCAATCCGATTGGCCTGGATCAGCATCTGCAAGGCAATCACATGGGCCGCTTCGAACTGGGCAGCGGCAAGAATTTCAACCGCGCATTCGTCGAGCTCAGCGCCCCGGTGGCAGCGCTGGTAGGCGAGCGGCTCGGTGCGGATGCCGAGACCAACGTCGCGTTGATCCGCGAGGCCATGGCTCAGGTCTTTGACGAGTTGCCGGCGGCCAAATCTCAACTGGAAGCCTTGCATCGCTTATTGCTGCGCCACGCCTGCGACGCCGACATCACCCTCGATCTGCATTGCGACTTCGACGCTGCCATTCACCTGTACGCGCTGCCGCAACACTGGCCGCAGTGGCAATCACTGGCGGCGCGACTGAAGGCTGGCGTAGCTTTGCTCTGCGAGGATTCCGGCGGCAGCTCGTTCGACGAGTCTTGCTCGACACCGTGGTTGCGTCTGGCCAAAGCGTTCCCGAATGCGGCGATTCCGGCGGCGAATCTGGCGACCACGCTGGAGCTGGGCAGTATGGGCGACACCCGCGTCGATCAGGCCCAGGCCAACTGCGAAGCGATTCTCGGCTTTCTCGCCGAGCAGGGATTCATCAGCGGCGAATGGCCGGCAGCCCCGAACGAGTGCTGTGAAGGCCTGCCGTTCGAAGGCACCGAATACCTGTTCGCCCCGCACCACGGCGTGGTGAGTTTCTTGCGCAATGCCGGTGAATGGGTAGAGCAGGGCGATGCGCTGTTCGAGGTCGTTGATCCATTGCAGGATCGCGTGACCACCGTGCGCGCCGGCACCAGCGGGGTGCTGTTTGCGATTGATCGCGGGCGGTATACCGAACCGGGGATCTGGCAGGCGAAAGTGGCGGGGCGGGTGCCGTTTCGTACCGGGAAGCTGACCAACGACTGACAGGTTGCGGTGAATGTGCGGGCCTCTTCGCGAGCAGGCTCGCTCCCACAGAGGAACGCATTTCAACTGTGGGAGCGAGCCTGCTCGCGAAAGGGCTATCGGCCACAGCACAAAATTTGGATCTTTACCCGAGGATGTTAGGCTCCCCCGCGAACCCGACACTCTGTGAAGGAAGGCTCCATGCTGAAACTATTCGCCCTGCTGATGCTGCTCGCCTCCACCGCCGTCCACGCGCAAACCACTCTGCAATCCGATCTGCCGCTCAAATACCTCGAACAGGTCCACGCCGATGCCGAGCCGCGTCCGCTGGTGATTTTCCTGCACGGTTACGGCAGTAACGAGGCTGATCTGATTGGTATGAAATTTCAGCTGCCGGCGCAGTACAACTACCTGTCCGTGCGCGCACCGATGACATTGGGCGAAGGACGTTACCAGTGGTTTCGCAAGAAGGGCGACGGTGCCTACAACGGCGAGACCGATGATCTGAAGGTCAGCGGCCAGAAGCTGCGCGACTTTATCGCCCAGGCGGCGAAGAAATATCACGCCGCGCCGGACAAGGTGTACCTCATCGGTTTCAGCCAGGGCGCGATGATGAGCTACGAAGTGGGCCTGCGCGCGCCGGCGGCCGTCGGCGGGTTTGCCGCGTTGAGCGGGCGCTTGTTGCCGGTGCTCAAAGCCGAACTCAAACCCGGTCAAGCGCCGCTGCCGCTGAGCATTTTTATCGGCCACGGCACCGCCGATGATCCGGTGCCATACCGCCACGGCACCGAGGCCAACGCGCTATTGCAGAAGCTCGATTACCAGCCCGAGTTTCACGCTTATCCGGGCGTCGGCCACAGCATCAGTGCGGCCGAATTGCGCGATCTGAATGGCTGGTTGCAGCGGCTCAATCCTTGACGATGGCTTTGATCAAGGCATCGTGCGCTTTCTTGTCGCTGGCACGGGAAATCACCTGCACCAGCGCCATCTTCGTCCCGGAGCCGGCCAGCAGCGTGGTGTTCAGCGTCTGGCCACCGCCCTGCGTTGCGGTGCTGTCAACCTGACGCAAGCCCAGGCCGGTGCCTTTCTGGGTCAGGCTTTTTTCGCTGAGCTTGTTGAAGTCCGGCAGGGCCTTGCGCTGATCGTCGATGAAACTCGACACGCTGCCGTCGAGAAACTCACCGTCGTTATCCTTGACGTTCTGCCCCGCGGGGATCTGGTTTTCCGCGGCGATGACCACGGTTTTGGTCGCCTGATTGGTGTACATCGTGCCCTTGGCGCCGCTCGGGCTGGCGGGCAGCGGGTCGGCGACAAAGCCTTTGGGCAGGACGAAGGCAAACTTGCCGTCGAGCAGCGAGACCTTCTCGGTTTTGACTTTTTCCTTGGCGGCGTGCGCGCTGATCGCAGCGAAACCGGCGACGGCCGCCAGCATCAGGACGACGGCTTTTTTGCTCAACAATGACATCTGAATCTCCGGGAAATGATCGCGCGAGGCGGGCGATCATCCCACGGAGCATACCGGGCGTTCCAGCGCGATTCGTCCGGGCAGTTATTGCGCTTGCGTCTTGGCCACTGGCCGCGCCAGCAGACGTCGGGTCACCCCGAGCATCGCCACTGACACCGCCACACCCACCACGAACCCGCTCAGGCCCATGCTCGGCAGCGTCAAGGCCGACACCAGGCAGAACGCCGAAAACGAATACATGCCGGTCGCCGTTGCGCGCAATAAAGCGGCGGTAAACGCTGGGCCGCGGGTCTGTTGCGAGAACACCGCCATCACGCTGCCGAGCACCGGGAACACCGCGAGCAGGCCGCTCCAGCGTTCGCCAACCGTGCTGGCGAGCATCGTCACCACCAGCGTCAGCGCCGCGCCGGCAATCATTCGCCAGATCAGTTTGTCCGACTTCGGAGCTGGCCCGTTCAGCACTGGCTGCACCACCGGGAACAGATAAGGCGACGCGAGCAGCGCCACCGCCGCAGCCATCACCGAGAACGGCAGGGACGCCGGAATCACCGACAACAGCGCCGCCAGTACGCCCCACACCGTCAATGAAACGATCAAGGCCCACGGCCAGTTCGCCCGCTGCGCGACCTGCGCATAGGTGATGCAGAACGCGATCATCGCGAACATTGCCGACAGCGCCGCCACGGCGGATTGCGCAGCAAATTGCGGGCCCTGTTCGATGGCGAGGAAAAACAGAATTGGCCCGACCACCACCGGCAATCCCGACAGCCACCCGGCCACGCTCGGCCCCCAGCGTTTGCCCGCCAGAGAAATCAGCAGCAGAAAACCGGGAATCAGCAGCAGTTTAAGGATCAGCACGCGGGTGTCTCCGTCGGGGCAGGGTGAGCCACGTTAGCATTGCGCTGAGAAGATTGCTGCCTATGTGTGCAAAGTTTGTATACAAAATCTCAGGCGTGAATCCGGCTATGCTTTGAGCATCAGAACCCAGCGGAGACGATACGGCGATGAACAGAACACCGAAGCTCGTACGTGGCTGCTGTGGCATCGGCTTGTGGGCGCTTTTGCTCACACCGACATGGGCCAACTGGCAAGACGCCGTGCCCGGTGCGCAGATCATCGGCAGTGGCGATTTCAGCGTGTTCGGCTTCGACGTCTACAGTGCGCGGCTATGGAGCGCCGCGCGACCACTGGCGGACGGCCAGCCGTTTGCACTGGAGCTGATCTACCGCCGGACGATCTCGCGCGATGATCTGGTCAGCACCAGCGTCGATGAGATCAAACGCATCGGCGGCCCCCGCGTCAGTCCGGCGCAACTGGCCGATTGGCAGGTGCAGATGCAGCAGTCGTTTGTCGATGTGCAGGCCGGCACGCGTATTACCGGCGTGTATCTGCCGGGGCAGGGCGCGCAGTTTTTTGTCGGCCAGAGGTTGCAGCACGAAATCGAGGATCCGCAGTTTGCCAAGGCTTTTTTTGCTATATGGCTCGATCCGCGAACACGCAGTCCCGAATTGCGCGAGCAATTGCTGGGCGTGAGTCAATAAGATCAGAAGATCGCATTACCCATGTAGGAGCTGCCGCAGGCTGCGATCTTTGCGCTTCAAGGTATCAGGGGAAACGACTAAGCTGCCCGGCTCCTGTGTTTGTTTCTGGATGTGTGCGTGAAATTCAGCTTGCCCAAAATCGCCACTGCGCCGTTTTGCCCGCCGGAAGTGGCCGGCAGTGTCGCGGTCGATCCGACTGCTTCGTTCGTCAAGCGTGTTCTGCGTTTCGCCGGCCCCGGTTTGCTGGTGTCGATCGGCTACATGGACCCGGGCAACTGGGCCACCGCGATCGAGGCCGGTTCGCGTTTTGGCTATAGCCTGTTGTTCGTAGTGTTGCTGGCGAGTCTGGCCGGCATGGTCGTGCAATGTTTGTGTTCGCGGCTGGGCATCGCCACCGGGCGCGATCTGGCACAGCTGTCCCGCGAGCGCTACAGCACGCCGACCGCACGCCTGCAATGGGGGCTGGCGGAAATCTCGATCATCGCCACCGACCTCGCCGAAGTGCTCGGCTGCGCACTCGCGTTTCACTTGCTGCTCGGCTGTTCGCTGACCTTTGGCATCGCCCTCACGGCCTTCGACACGCTGCTGGTGCTGGCCCTGCAAAACCGGGGATTCCGCCGTCTCGAAGCGATCATGCTGGTGCTGGTCGCGACCATCGGCGTGTGTTTCTTCGTTGAACTGTTGTTGATCAAACCGTACTGGCCGGACGTGGCGCAGGGTTTCAAACCCTCGCTGGCGGCCATCGGTGATGCCGCACCGCTGTATCTGGCCATCGGCATCCTCGGCGCCACGGTGATGCCGCATAACCTTTATCTGCACACCTCGATCGTGCAGACACGAATGATCGGCAAGGATCTGGCGAGCAAGCAGGACGCGGTGAAACTGGCGCGCATCGACACCATCGGTTCGTTGGCATTGGCGCTGCTGGTCAACGCGGCGATTCTGATTCTCGCAGCGGCGGCGTTTCACCAGTCCGGACACACCGATGTGGTCGACATTCAGGACGCTTACCACCTGCTTGATCCGCTGGTCGGCGGTGCGCTGGCGAGCGTGTTGTTTGGCGTGGCGTTGCTCGCTTCGGGGCAGAGTTCGACCTTCACCGGGACCATCGCCGGGCAAGTGATCATGGAGGGCTATCTGAACCTGCGAATCCCGTGCTGGCAGCGACGCCTGATCACCCGTGGCCTGGCACTGATTCCAGCTTTCATCGGCGTCTGGCTCATGGGCGATAACGCGATCGGCAAGTTGCTGGTGTTGAGCCAGGTGGTGCTCAGCCTGCAACTGCCGTTTGCCTTGTATCCGTTGATCCGCATGACCAACGACCGGCAATTGATGGGGCCCTTTGTGAATCGCTGGCCAACCCGGGTCTTGGCGTGGGGATTGTTTGTGTTGATCAGCGGGGCGAACAGCTGGTTGATCTTGCAGTGGGCGGTTTGACCGCTGAGTTGCGGTGACTGGCAGGGCCTCTCGCGAGCAGGCTCGCTCCCACAATGTTGAGTTCATCACTGGGCCAATGTCGGAGCGAGCCTGCTCGCGAAGACTGATCATCAGCCGCCGCTAATGTTGAACAGTGGAACCCGGCCATTGAGCGATGGCCTGTAATCCCAGCTCAGTCTATTCAGACCAAGGCCGCTGGTAAGGATTTGATTCAAAGTCGCAGCGGCGATAGCCATCGCCAGCTCTTGCCCCGGGCACTCATGCCGGCCGCCGCCAAAACTGAAACTGCGCCGATTCGGCCGATCCGGCAGAAACCGCTCCGGCTGTTCATTCAGCGCCGGATCGCGATTGGCCGCGGCCAACAGCAGCAGAACAGCATCACCCGCTTCAAGCCGCACGCCATCGATTTCGCATGGGGCTGCGACAAAGCGGCGTGTGTTCTGTACGGGCGGGTCGAAGCGCTGAACTTCCGCCAACAGACGCTCTATCGGTGTTGCGCGTAATTCCGGCTGGCGCTGCAACGTTACCAACGCATTGCCGATCAGGCCGGCGCAGGCTTCGAAAGTCTGCGAGCACAGGCCGATCAGGTTGGCGATCAATGTGTCCTGATCGCCTTCGAAACGTTGGGTGATCCCCTGCAATAGCGCGCTGTGTATGTCGGGATCGGCCAACAGTTCGATGAAATGACCGCACAACTGCGTTGCTGCAGCATGCGCGGCGGCGAGTTGCAGGTCATTGCTCAAAGGTGACAGGCACGCGACGAAATCCGCGGTCAGCTCGCTGATCGTCCGGCTCTGCGCCGGCGTGAAACCGAGCGACGTTGCGACCACAGCGACCGGGCCGCGGAACATTGCGTTGTACAGACCGTCGGCATCCGCTGTGAACAGTCGGGCAGCAACCAGCTCACATACCTCGGTCTGATTGATCAGCCCCAGCGCCGGTTCGATGGCCGAGCGCGGACAGCGCTGGCGCTCGCCGTCATTCATGCGCATCAGTCGGCCGAACACCTCGCCGGCCGGATCTTGTGCAATGGCTGGAGGCACCGGTTCCTGCACCGGGCGCACCCGGCAATCGGCATGCGCCAGCACCGCACACACCGCCCGCGCGCTGCTGGCAACCCACAGTTGCAAATCCTGATGAAAGACCAATCCGCCGCCAGCGCGCAGCTCTGAATAATAAGGATAGGGATCGGCGTGAGTCGCAGCGCGGAGCGGGTCCATGGTTGGCAGCCTTGTCAGCAGAGAAAGTGTTGCTACTATCTCCAGTCCTTGCAGGCGACGATTCGTTCGGGAGCGAACTATGCACGCAGAACATCAAGACATCGGCGTCTCGCAAGTAGCCGCCGCCATCGCCGAACCGGCGCGAACGAAAATGCTCTGCTCGCTGATGGACGGCCACGCCCGCACCAGCACCGAACTGGCCGCCGTCGCCGACGTCAGCGCCTCCACCGCCAGCGCGCACCTGAGCAAACTCAAGGAGCTGGCTTTGGTGCGCCTGCATGTGCAGGGCCGCCATCGCTATTACAGCCTGGCCGATACGCGCGTCGCCCAGGCAATGGAAGCGCTGATGGTGATCGGCCAGAACACCGCGCCGACCTTCAAGGCGCACACCCCGGATCGCCTGCAATTCGCCCGCACGTGCTATGACCACATGGCCGGAACGCTGGCGGTGTTGTTGCATGACCGCTTGACTGCAGGCGGTTGGCTGGTGCAAACCGACGAGCACGCGTATCGCCTGAGCGACAGTGGCGAGGCGTTGTTTCTCGGGCTGGGTATCGATGTGCAGGACTTGACGACCCTGCGCCGCAAGTTTGCCTGCCCGTGCCTGGACTGGAGCATGCGCCGGCCGCATCTCGGTGGCTCGCTGGGTGCGGCATTGCTGCAAACGGCGCTGAAGCGCAAATGGGTGACGCAGGATCTGGACAGTCGGGCGTTGACGCTGACGACACTGGGACGCAAGGAGCTCGGTGCGCGGTTCGGCGTTGAATTGCCCGTGGAACAGCAGATCAAAAGATCGCAGCCTTTGCGTTCTGAGGGGTTTCATACTTCCTGACTGTCACCACCATCCCAATGTGGGAGCGAGCCTGCTCGCGAAGGCGCCGTGTCAGTCACTATGATTTTCCATGTGCCGAATCCTCCGCGAGCAGGCTCGCTCCCACAGGATTCACTGGCAGCCGACGAGGGGTCATCCATCGGCTTGTTTCATGGCGGTCGAGCCTATACTGTATATGCACACAGTAAAGAGTCCGTGCCATGCAAATCATCGACAAGCTCAGCATCCTCGCCGACGCCGCCAAGTACGACGCCTCCTGCGCCAGCAGCGGTGCGCCCAAGCGCAGCTCCGAGGGCAAGAGCGGGCTCGGTTCGACGGACGGCATGGGCATCTGTCACAGCTATACGCCGGACGGGCGCTGCGTGTCGTTGCTGAAAATCCTGCTGACCAACTTCTGCCTTTACGATTGCCAATACTGCGTCAATCGCCGTTCCAGCGACGTGCCGCGTGCGCGCTTCACTCCCGAAGAAGTCGTCACGCTGACCATGGATTTCTACCGGCGCAACTGTGTCAGCGGCCTGTTTCTCAGCTCCGGAATCATCCGCTCGGCGGACTACACCATGGAGCAACTGGTGCGGGTGGCGAAGTTACTCCGTGAAGAACATGAATTTCGCGGCTATATCCATCTCAAGACCATTCCGGAAGCCGATCCTGCCTTGATCGAAGAGGCGGGGCGTTACGCTGATCGTCTCAGCGTCAACATCGAATTGCCCACCGACGCCAGCCTGCAGACGCTCGCGCCGGAAAAGGACATTACCTCGATCAAGCAAGCGATGAACACCATCTACACCGGCGTGCAGACCGTGTTGAACGAGCCGCGCTCGGCGAAGTTCGCCCCGGCCGGACAAAGCACTCAGCTGATCGTCGGTGCCGATGACACCGACGACAGCACTATCCTGCACAGCGCCCAATCGCTGTATGGCAACTTCAGTCTGCGGCGGGTCTATTACTCGGCGTTCAGCCCGATCCCCGACAGCCCGAAAAGCGTGCCCCTCGCGGCGCCGCCGCTGATGCGCGAGCACCGTTTGTATCAGGCCGATTTCCTTCTGCGCAGCTACGGCTACCGCGCAGACGAGTTGCTCAAGGGCCCGGGCAATCTGGCGCTTGATATCGATCCTAAATTGGCCTGGGCGCTGGACAATCGCGAGGTGTTCCCGCTGGACCTCAACCGTGCCGATGCGTCTCTGATCGCACGTATTCCCGGCATTGGCTTGCGCACCACCGAACGCCTGGTCGAGCTGCGTCGTCAGCGGCGGATCCGTTACGAAGACGTGGCGCGGATGCGCTGTGTGCTGACCAAGGCCAAGCCGTTCATCATCACCAGCGACTATCACCCGCAACAGGCGGAAGTCACCAGCCACATGCTCTATCAGCAATTGCGCGACCGGCCGATGCCGCAGCAGATGGGGTTGTGGGGATGATCAGTCTCGATTGCGATGATCTGTTCGATACCTGGCGCCAACAGGCGCGCTGGTTGCTCAGCCATGAAGTCGATCCGAGCCTGGTGAGCTGGGCGGCTGAAGGAGTGGGGGATCTGTTTGCCAGTGATGACCCTGTGCCCGAAGGCCAGGGGCCGTTTCAGGCGCGTATCCCGCGCGCGCTGCTCGACACCCTCGAACAGGCGGCGCGCTATCGCGGCGAGCAACGCTGGAGCCTGTTGTATGAAGTGCTGTGGCGCGTCAGCCATGGCGACCGCACGGCGATGATGGCCGGCGACAAGCTTGGCAGTGAGTTGCAGCGACGCATCAAGCAGGTCAGCCGCGAGGCCCATCATCTGCATGCCTTTGTGCGTTTCATCGAGCGCCCAAAGGATCTGCCCGGCCCGCAATATGTGGCGTGGCACGAACCGGCGCATGACATTCTGCACAGCGCCAGCGAGCACTTCATCGGACGCATGGGCCAGCATCGCTGGTTGATCGCCACGCCGCGCGACGGCGTGTACTACGACGGCGAGCAATTGATTCACGAGCGCCAGTGCCCGATCGAGTGGCAGCAACTGGCGCAGAACGTCGACGACCCCCATGGCGATCTGTGGTTGACCTACTACAGCCACATCTTCAATCCGGCGCGGTTGAACCCGAAGGTCATGCAGGGGCATCTGCCGGTGCGGTTCTGGAAGAATCTACCGGAGGGTGAGTTGATCCCGGGATTGATCACCCAGGCGCGGATGGGCAAGCAGCAGAATGGGCAGGCGAGCGGGATTGCCGATCGGACGGGTAAACGCATTACCTCTAAAAATCAAAAGCAAACCCTCACCCCAGCCCTCTCCCAGAGGGAGAGGGAGCCGGCCGAGGTGTTCTCGCGAACTGCATCGACCTGAATGACCGAGTTGAATTCAAGATCAGAAAAACACAATGATCGGCTCCCTTTCCATTTCGCTGGGCTTGAAAGAGGGAGCCGACCGAGGTGTTCTCGCGAACTGCATCGACCTGAATGACCGAGTTGAACTCAAGATCAGAAAAACACAATGATCTGCACCCTTTCCATTTCGCTGGGCTTGAAAGAGGGAGCCGACCGAGTTGTTCTCGCGAACGCCATCGGCCTGAATGACCCGGTTGAACTCAAGTTTTGAAAAGCGTACAAGTCGGCTCCCTTTCCTCCTCGCCCCCTTGGGGGAGAGGGGCTGGGGTGAGGGGGTGACGTTCTTCAGCGCGACACAAAAGCCCAGCCCAACAAAAAGCCCCCCACCAATCACTCGGTGGAGGGCTTTTGAGCATCCGCAGTCGTCAGATCAAACCTTGACGATCCAGCCCGCGGGCGCTTCGATGTCGCCGGTCTGCACGCCAGTCAGCTCTTTGTAGAGCTTCTGGGTCACCGGGCCCACCTCGGTTTCGCTGTGGAACACATGCAGGTGGTCGTTGTAGCTGATGCCGCCAATCGGCGTGATAACCGCTGCGGTACCGCAGGCGCCGGCTTCCTTGAAGTCCGCCAGTTTGTCGATCAGCACATCGCCTTCGACCACTTCCAGGCCCAGACGCGATTTCGCCAGTTCGATCAGCGACAGGCGGGTGATGCCTGGCAGGACCGACGGCGAGTTCGGGGTGACGAACTTGTTGTCGTGGGTGATCCCGAAGAAGTTGGCCGAACCGACTTCTTCGATCTTGGTGTGGGTCATCGGATCGAGGTAAATCGCGTCGGCGAAGTTGGCTTTCTTGGCTTTCGAGCCCGGCATCAGGCTGGCGGCGTAGTTGCCACCGACCTTGGCCGCACCGGTGCCTTGTGGGGCCGCGCGGTCGTAGCTGGAGATCTGGAAGTTGTGCGGGGTCAGGCCACCCTTGAAGTAGGCGCCGACCGGAATGCAGAAAATCGAGAAAATGAACTCGGGCGCGGTGCGAACGCCGATGTTGTCACCGACGCCGATCACGAACGGGCGCAGGTACAGCGCGCCGCCGGTGCCGTACGGCGGGATGAAACGCTCGTTGGCGCGGACTACGGCTTTGCAGGCTTCGATGAACTGTTCGGTGTCGACCGTCGGCATCAGCAGACGCGCGCAGCTGCGTTGCATGCGCAGGGCGTTCTGGTCCGGGCGGAACAGGTTGATCGAGCCGTCCTTGCAGCGATAGGCCTTCATACCTTCGAAGCACTGCTGGCCATAGTGAAGGGCCGTCGAGCCTTCGCTGATGTGCAGGACGTTATCTTCGGTCAGGGTGCCTTTGTCCCACTCGCCATCGCGAAAGTACGACAGATAGCGCTTGTCGGTCTTGATGTAGTCAAAACCCAGCTTGTCCCAATTGATGCTTTCGTTACCCATGACACCCTCTATCACTGAACAACCGCCGAAACGGTTCAAGGCTTCTGACGTTTTTTTGGATGGGCACAACAATACTTCATTCTTGAGCGGTTTCGCAGCCCGGACTATCGGATGAGCGACAGATAAACCGTGTTGGCCTCAGGAATTCGCGAGCAGGTCGAATCGTCGCACCGTCGCTCCCACAGGGGAATGCATTTCAAATGTGGGAGCGAGCCTGCTCGCGAAGGGGCCTACAGATGCAACGCATGCCCCAACGCACGCAACGCCGCTTCCTGCACCGCCTCACCCAAAGTCGGGTGCGCGTGAATGGTGCCGCCGATGTCTTCCAGCCGCGCGCCCATTTCCAGGCTTTGCGCAAATGCCGTCGACAATTCCGACACGCCAACGCCCACCGCTTGCCAGCCGACAATCACATGGTTGTCGCGACGCGCGACCACACGCACGAAGCCGCTTTTCGATTCCAGGGTCATCGCCCGACCATTGGCGGCGAACGGGAAGCTGGAAACGATGCAGTCCAGCCCGGCCACCGTGGCCTCGTCCGGGGTCTTGCCGACTACCACCAGTTCCGGGTCGGTAAAGCACACGGCGGCGATCGCGGTCGGGTTGAATTCTCGGCTCTTGCCACTGATCAGCTCGGCAACCATCTCGCCCTGGGCCATGGCGCGGTGGGCGAGCATCGGTTCGCCGCTGAGGTCGCCAATGGCGTAGACGTTGCGCATGCTGGTCTGGCAGCGGCTGTCGATTTTGATCGCCGAACCGTTCATGTCCAGATTCAGCGCTTCGAGATTGAAGCCTTGAGTGTTGGGTTTGCGCCCGACGGCGACCAGCACCTGATCGGTTTCCAGGTTCAAGGTTTCACCCTCGGGATCGCGCACCTGCAATGTGCCATCGAAGCCCAGCACGCTGTGCTTGAGGTACAGCTTCACGCCAAGCTGCTTCAAGGCGTCATGCACCGGTTGCGTCAGCTCAGCATCGTAAGCGGGCAAGATGCGGTCCTGCGCTTCGACCACACTGACCTCGGCGCCGAGCTTGCGATAAGCGATGCCCAGTTCCAGACCGATGTAACCGCCGCCGACCACGATCAGGCGTTTCGGTACAGACGTCGGCGCCAGCGCTTCGGTGGAGGAGATGATCGGCCCGCCAATCGGCAGGATCGGCAGGTTGACGCTGGTCGAACCGGTGGCCAGCACCAGATGCTCACACTGAATGCGCGTATCGCCGACTTCCACGGTCTTGCCGTCGATGATCTTCGCCCAGCCATTGATGACCTGAACCTTGTTCTTCTTCAGCAGCGCAGCGACGCCGGTGGTCAGGCGATCAACGATGCCGTCCTTCCATTCGACGCTTTTGCCGATGTCGAGGGTCGGCGCGGAAACATTGATGCCCAACGCCGAATGCTGGCTGTGATGCTGCGTCTGGTGAAACTGCTCAGCTACATGAATCAGCGCTTTCGACGGAATGCAGCCGATATTCAGGCAAGTGCCACCCAACGATTGGCCTTCGACCAAAATAGTCGGGATGCCCAATTGCCCGGCACGAATCGCTGTTACATAACCGCCAGGGCCGCCGCCGATGATCAGCAGCGTGGTGTTCAAAGCTTGCATTCCATTACTCCACAAACAGAGTGGCAGGTTGTTCGAGCAAGCCACGGATGGCCCGGATGAAGAGTGCCGCGTCCATGCCATCGACCACGCGGTGATCGAACGAGCTGGAGAGGTTCATCATCTTGCGGATCACTACTTGGCCTTTGACCACCATGGGCCGTTCGACGATTTTGTTCACGCCGACGATGGCCACTTCCGGCAGGTTCAGCACCGGCGTGCTGACAATGCCGCCCAATGCGCCGAGGCTGGTGAGAGTGATGGTCGAACCGGATAGCTCATCGCGGCTGGCCTTGCCATTGCGCGCGGCGTTGGCCAGGCGCGAGATTTCGGCGGCACTGTCCCACAGGCTGCGGGCTTCGGCGTGACGCACGACCGGCACCATCAGGCCGACATCGCTTTGCGTGGCGACACCGACATGCACCGCGCCGAGGCGAGTGATGACCTGGGCTTCGTCGTCATAACGGGCGTTCATCTGCGGGAAGTCGCGCAAGGCGACGACCAGCGCGCGAACAAGGAACGGCAGCAAGGTCAACTTGCCACGGCTGGCGCCGTGCTTTTCATTCAGATGCGCGCGCAATTCTTCGATCGCGGTGACGTCGATTTCCTCGACGTAGCTGAAGTGCGCAGCACGTTGCGTGGCGTCCTGCATGCGCTGGGCGATCTTGCGCCGCATGCCGATAACCTGGATCTGTTCTTCGTCGTTGCGTTGAGCGTAAGCGGCAGCTGCTGGCGCAGACGCGTTCGACTGACCTTGCGCCAGATAAGCCTCAAGGTCTTCGTGCAGCACACGACCGGCCGGGCCGGAACCGCGCACCAGACGCAATTGAATACCCAGATCCAGTGCGTGTTTGCGCACGGCCGGCGAGGCGAGGGGGCGTTCGTCTGCCTCGCGGGCAACTATCGGGCCCTGGCAAACCGCAGCCGGACGCGGGGCGGCTGGAGCAGGTTTGCTCTCAACAACGGCCTCAACTTTCGGCGCAACAGGTGTTTCTTTGACGGCAGCAGGCGCGGCCGATTCCTTCAGATTGCCAGCACCCTCAACCTCGATGCTGATCAGCACACTGCCGACCGCCATCACTTCGCCCGGCTGACCACCGAGCGCAATCACTTTCCCGTGCACCGGCGAAGGAATATCGACCATCGCCTTGTCGGTCATCACGTCCGCCAGCACCTGATCTTCAACCACCAGGTCGCCAACCTTGACGTGCCACTGCGACAGTTCTACTTCTGCGATGCCTTCGCCGATGTCCGGCATCTTGATAACGTGCGTGCCCATTCAGACCTCCATGACCCGTTTCAACGCCGCGCCCACTCGGGACGGCCCTGGGAAATACGCCCACTCTTGCGCGTGCGGGTAAGGGGTGTCCCAACCGGTGACGCGCTCGATCGGCGCTTCCAGGTGATGGAAGCAATGCTCTTGCACCAGCGACACCAGCTCGGCGCCGAAACCGCAGGTGCGCGTGGCTTCGTGAACCACCACGCAGCGACCGGTTTTCTTCACCGACTTGACGATGGTTTCCAGATCCAGCGGCCACAGGCTGCGCAGGTCGATGACTTCGGCATCGACGCCGGATTCTTCGGCCGCGACTTGCGAGACATAAACGGTGGTGCCGTAGGTCAGCACCGTCACGTCCTTGCCCGGACGAGTGATCGCGGCAACGTCCAGCGGCACGGTGTAGTAACCGTCAGGCACCTGGGCTTGCGGGTGCTTCGACCACGGCGTTACCGGGCGGTCGTGATGGCCGTCGAACGGGCCGTTGTACAGGCGTTTCGGCTCAAGGAAGATCACCGGGTCATCGTTTTCGATGGAGGCGATCAGCAGGCCTTTGGCGTCGTAGGGGTTGGATGGCATGACCGTGCGCAGACCGCAGACCTGAGTGAACATCGCCTCGATGCTCTGGCTGTGGGTCTGGCCGCCATAGATGCCGCCGCCGCAGGGCATGCGCAGGGTCATTGGTGCGGTGAACTCGCCAGCGGAGCGATAACGCAGACGCGCCGCTTCGGAAATGATCTGGTCGGAGGCAGGGTAGACGTAGTCGGCGAACTGGATTTCGGCGACCGGGCGCAAACCGTAAGCGCCCATGCCGACAGCCACGCCGACGATGCCGCTTTCCGATATCGGTGCGTCGAACACCCGCGAGGTGCCGTACTTGGTCTGCAGGCCTTCGGTGCAGCGGAACACGCCGCCGAAGTAACCGACGTCCTGCCCGAAGACGACGACGTTGTCATCGCGCTCTAGCATCACATCCATGGCCGAGCGCAGGGCCTGGATCATGGTCATGGTGGTCGTGGTCATGGCGGTTTCCAACTGAATATTGTTGTTGTGATCGTTCATGTCAGATCCCCAACTGCTGACGCTGGCGCTTCAAGTGCTCCGGCATCTCTTTGTAGACGTCTTCGAACATGGTCGCGGCGCTCGGGATCTGGCCGCCGGCGAGGGTGCCGTACTGTTCGGCCTGTTTCTGCGCGGCAATCACTTCGGCTTCGAGTTCGGCGCTGACGGCGGCGTGTTCTTCCTCCGACCAGTGGCCGGCCTTGATCAGGTGCTGTTTCAGGCGCGCGATCGGATCGCCGAGGGGGAAGTGGCTCCAGTCATCGGCAGGGCGGTATTTCGATGGATCGTCGGAGGTCGAGTGCGGGCCGGCGCGGTAGGTGACCCATTCGATCATGGTCGGGCCGAGGTTGCGCCGGGCGCGTTCGGCAGCCCAGGCGGAAGCGGCGTAGACCGCGTAGAAATCATTGCCATCGACCCGCAGCGAGGCGATGCCGCAACCGACGCCGCGCCCGGCGAAGGTGGTGGCTTCACCGCCAGCGATGGCCTGGAAAGTGGAAATCGCCCACTGGTTGTTGACCACGTTGAGGATCACCGGCGCGCGATAGACGTGGGCGAAGGTGAGGGCGGTGTGGAAGTCCGATTCGGCGGTGGCGCCGTCACCGATCCACGCCGAGGCGATTTTCGTATCGCCCTTGATCGCCGAGGCCATGCCCCAGCCGACGCCCTGAATGAACTGGGTGGCGAGGTTGCCGGAAATGGTGAAGAAACCGGCGTCCTTGACCGAGTACATGATCGGCAACTGGCGGCCCTTGAGCGGATCGCGCTCGTTGGACAGCAACTGACAGATCAGGTCGACCAGCGGCACATCGCGGGCCATGAGAATGCTTTGCTGGCGGTAGGTCGGGAAGCACATGTCATCGATGTTCAGCGCCAACGCCTGAGCACTGCCGATGGCTTCTTCGCCAAGGCTCTGCATGTAGAACGACATCTTTTTCTGCCGCTGGGCGACGACCATGCGGTTGTCGTAGATGCGCGTCTTGAGCATCGCACGCATGCCTTTGCGCAGGATCTCGACCGGCACGTTTTCAGCCCAAGGGCCGAGGGCGTTGCCCTGATCGTCGAGCACGCGAATCAGGCCACGGGCCAGGTCGGCGGTGTCAGCCGGTTCTACATCGATTGGGGGTTTACGCACCGTACCGGCATCGGTCAGATGCAGGTAGGAAAAATCGGTTTTGCAGCCGGGACGGCCCGAGGGTTCAGGGACGTGCAGGCGCAGCGGTTCATACGCTTGGGTCATGGCTTCTACGCTCGATCTTGTGAATTTCTTGTAGTGAGCTGGCAGTCATTCCTGGGTAGAGGAAATCTTGTCCTACAACAATCATAGGCGTGGCCAAGAAGAATATTTCTCTGTGTTTCGTTGCGCTGGCGACCATTTGCAGATAGAAATTCTGCATAAACATAAAAAACAGGTGGTTTTGTCTCATGCGCAAACTGGACCGTACCGACATCGGCATTCTCAACAGCCTTCAGGAGAACGCGCGCATCACCAATGCCGACCTCGCTCGCTCGGTGAATCTGTCACCGACGCCATGCTTCAACCGGGTCAAGGCGATGGAGGAATTGGGCCTGATTCGCGAACAGGTCACGCTGCTGGATGCCGACCTGCTGGGGCTGCACGTGAACGTGTTCATTCACGTCAGCCTGGAAAAGCAGGTGGAAGAAGCGCTGCAGCATTTCGAGGAAGCGATCTCCGATCGGCCCGAGGTGATGGAGTGCTATCTGATGGCCGGCGACCCGGACTATCTGATCCGCGTGCTGGTGCCGAGCATTCAGTCGCTGGAACGCTTCATGATGGATTTTCTGACCAAGGTTCCCGGCGTGGCGAATATTCGTTCGAGCTTTGCGCTGAAGCAGGTGCGCTACAAGACCGCATTGCCGTTGCCTGCGAACGGTTTGACGTTGGGGACGTGAAGATCAAAAGATCGCAGCCTTCGGCAGCTCCAGGGGGAACGCATTCCAATTGTAAGAGCTGCCGAAGGCTGCGATCTTTTGACGTTAAAGCTTGTTGAGCGGGATCTTCAGGTAAACCACGCCGTTGTCTTCCGCTTCCGGAAGATCCCCCGCCCGCACATTCACCTGAATCGCCGGCAGCAATAACGTCGGCATGCCCAGCCCGGCATCGCGCTGGGTGCGCATCTCGACGAACGCCGCCTCATCGATCCCGTCATGCACATGAATATTGCTTTTGCGCTGTTCGCCAACAGTGGTCTGGCACTGCGGGGCGCGCCCTTCGGGCGGGTAATCGTGGCAGACGTAAAGCTTCACACTCGCCGGAAACGCCAACAGCTTCTGGATCGACTTGAACAGCTGCTGCGCATTGCCGCCGGGGAAATCACAGCGCGCGGTGCCAACGTCTGGCATGAACAACGTGTCGCCGACGAGAATCTGTTCGCCGTCGATCAGGTAGGCCATGTCCGCTGGCGTATGGCCGGGGACGTGCAGGGCGGTGGCCTTTAGGTTGCCGATCATGAATGACTCGTTCGGCGCAAACAGCTGATCGAACTGCGAGCCATCGACGCAAAATTCCGGCTCCAGATTGAACAGGGACTTGAACACGTTCTGCACTTTGCTGATCGACTCGCCGATGGCGATCTTGCCGCCCAGTTCACGGCGCAGATATGGCGCGGCGGAGAGGTGATCGGCGTGGGCGTGGGTTTCCAGCAACCATTGCACTTGCAGCCGATGCGCACGGACGAAGGCGATGATCTTGTCCGCCTGTGCCGTGCCGGTGCGCCCGGCGGCGCCGTCGTAATCGAGCACCGGGTCGACGATCGCGCACTGGCCGCCGTCGGCTTCATAGACCACGTAGCTGTAGGTCGAGGAGGCGGGGTCGAGGAACGCTTCAATCAGGGCGGGCATGGCTAAAACCTGTGCTGGGGAATTTCGGGTTGCAACACTTTATGTAAAAACATAATGTTCGCAGCTTAAGTGACCTTCAAGGCCTCGTGCAAATGCAATCCAGTCTGACCGAATGTGAAGTCGCCCAACTGCGCGCCTCGGCGTCCAAGGCCTGCGCCTTGCTCAAAGCCTTGGCCAATGAGGATCGCCTGTTGATTCTCTGTCAACTGACCCAGGGCGAACGCAACGTTGGCGAACTGGAAACCATGACCGGTGTGCGCCAACCGACGCTGTCCCAGCAACTGGGCATCCTGCGTGACGAAGGGCTGGTCGCGACCCGCCGCGAAGGCAAATACATTTTCTATGGCCTGGCCAGTCACGAGGTGATTCAGGTGATGAAAACCCTCTCGGGGCTTTATTGCGGAGCGGTGCTCAAGAGCTGGGAACAGCCATAAATGCCAGCCTTCACAAACATCTCCTGTGGGAGCGAGCCTGCTCGCGAAGGCGGCGTGTCAGCCGACGAATAGTTGACTGAGCCACCGCTTTCGCGAGCAGGCTCGCTCCCACATTAGTTGTTGTGGTGAACCAAAAATCCTTGCGTGCAGCAAAAGGAACAAGCAATGAACGATCAACACTGGGGCCCATCCATCAGTGCGGACATCGTGGTCATCGGCGGCGGGACGGCCGGCATCGGTTTTGTCGCCAGTCTGCTCAAGCGTGACCCGCACCTCAAAATTACTGTTATCGAGCCGAGCTCACAGCACTACTATCAACCGGCGTGGACGCTGGTCGGCGGTGGCGCATTTGATGTGAAAGACACCGTCAGGTCGATGAGCAAAGTCATGCCGCGGCAGGCGACGTGGATTCAGGCCAGCGTCAGCGCCATCGACCCGCAAAACCGCCAACTCACCCTCGACGACCAACGCACTGTCAGCTATCAGAACCTGATCGTCTGCCCCGGCCTGCGCCTGGCCTGGGAGAAAGTCGAAGGCTTGCACGAAAGCCTCGGCCAGCATGGCGTCACCTCCAACTACAGCTACCAACACGCCCAGTACACCTGGGATCAAGTGCAGAAACTCCGCGATGGCCGGGCGCTGTTCACCCAGCCGGCGATGCCGATCAAATGTGCTGGCGCGCCGCAAAAAGCCCTGTATCTGTCTTGCGACCATTGGCGCAAATCCGGGGTGCTGCACAACATCAATGTCGAGTTCAATTTGGCCGGCGCCGCGCTGTTTGGCGTGCCGACCTTTGTGCCGCCGCTGATGAAGTACATCGAACAGTACAACGCGCAACTGGCCTTCAACTCGAATCTGGTCAAGGTCGACGGCCCTGCGAAAACCGCGTGGTTCGAGGTCAAGGATGCCGACGGCAACGTCAGCCGCGTAGCGAAAACCTTCGATCTGCTTCACGTCGTGCCGCCACAAGTCTCGCCGGATTTCATCGCACAGAGTCCGCTCGCCGATGCCGCTGGCTGGTGCGAAGTCGATCCGCACAGCCTGCAGCATCCGCGTTATCCCGAAGTGTTTGCACTCGGCGATATCTGCGGCACCAGCAACGCGAAAACTGCCGCGGCGGTGCGCAAGCAGATTGTCGTCGTTGCGCAGAACCTCCTGGCCGCGCGCAAACAACAGCCGCTGCCGCTCAAGTACGACGGCTACGGCTCGTGCCCGCTGACGGTGGAGAAGGGCAAGGTGATCCTTGCCGAGTTCGGCTATGGCGGCAAACTGCTGCCGACCTTCCCGCTGGACCCGACCGTGCCGCGGCGTTCGGCATGGTGGCTGAAGGCGACGCTGCTGCCGTGGTTCTACTGGCACGGCATGCTCAAGGGCCGCGAGTGGCTGACGCGTCTGTCCAGGGTCGACTGAGAAATCCCTATGTTGCTGGCAAGTCTGTTTGGCGTGGTAATGGGGTTGGTGCTCGGCCTGACCGGCGCGGGTGGCGGAATTCTCGCGGTGCCGGCGCTGGTGCTCGGGCTCGGCTGGACGATGACGCAAGCGGCGCCGGTGGCCTTGTTTGCGGTTGGCAGCGCGGCAGCGGTCGGGGCTATCGATGGTTTGCGCCATGGCCTGGTGCGTTACCGTGCGGCACTGTTGATCGCGGCACTGGGCGCGGTGTTTTCGCCGCTGGGGATCTACTTCGCGCATCAGTTGCCGGAAAAGGTTCTGATGATCCTGTTCAGCCTGCTGATGGTCCTGGTCGCCTGGCGGATGTTCAGAAAGGAGCGTCAGCAAGCGGGGCCGAGCGATCACGGCCATGCCAGTTGGGGCCAGAAGAACTGCATGCTCAACGAGCAGACCGGGCGCTTCGACTGGACCGCCAAGTGCACCGCAACTCTCGCCGCGCTGGGAGCGATTACCGGTGTGGTCTCGGGATTGCTTGGCGTCGGGGGCGGGTTCCTGATTGTGCCGGCGTTCAAGCAACTGACCGATGTGCAGATGCGCGGCATTGTCGCCACGTCGTTGATGGTGATCAGTCTGATTTCCGCGATCGGGGTGATCGGCTCGTTTCATGCGGGGGTGCGTATCGACAGCCAGGGCGCGGCGTTCATCATTGCCAGCGTTGTCGGCATGATCGTTGGCCGCAGGCTGTGCGCGCAGGTGCCGGCGCGGGCGTTGCAGGTGGGGTTTGCCAGTGTGTGTCTGGTGGTGGCAGCCTGCATGCTTTTTCGGACCTGAAACACTTCTGTGGCGAGGGAGCTTGCTCCCGCTGGACTGCGCAGCAGGCCCTTATTTTAAAGAGCGACCGCTGCGCGCCCGAGCGGGAGCAAACTCCCCGCCACAGTCACATTGTTACAACACCAGGTGCGGCAGCCACAGCGACAGTGCCGGAATGTAGGTGACCAGCATCAGCACCAGGAACAGCACGGCGTAGAACGGCAGCAGCGCTTTAACGGTGCTTTCGATACTGACCTTGCCGATGGCGGAGCCGACGAATAGCACCGCACCCACCGGCGGTGTTATCAATCCGATCCCCAGGTTCACCAGCATGATCATGCCGAACTGCACCGGATCGACGCCGATGTCCAGAATCACCGGCATCAGGATCGGCGTCAGGATCAGGATCAGCGGCGCCATGTCCATCACCGTGCCCAACAGCAGCAACATGACGTTGATGCACATCAGAATCACGTAACGGTTATCCGACAGAGTCAGGAAAGCCGTGGTGATCTTCGCCGGAATCTGCATCAGCGTCATGATGTAGCCGAAGCTGGCGGCGAAGCCGATCAGGATCATCACGATGGAGATGGTCCGCACCGTGCGATGCATCAGCTTGGGCAGTTCACGCCACTTGTAGTCGCGGTAGATGAACATGGTCACGAAGAACGACCACACAACGGCAATGGCTGCCGACTCGGTCGCGGTGAAGACCCCGGACAGAATACCGCCAAGGATGATCACCATCGCCATCAGGCCCCAGAGGGCTTCGCCGACGATTTTCAGCGCCTGGCGCATCGGGATCACTTCGCCCTTGGGGTAGTTGCGCTTTTTCGCGAAGATCAGGCACAGCACCATCAGGCACGCGCTCATCAGCAGGCCCGGCACGATGCCCGCCATGAACAGCGAGGCGATCGAAACGGTACCGCCTGCGGCCAGCGAGTAGAGCACTGAGTTATGACTTGGCGGGGTCAGCAGGGCTTGCACCGAACCGCTGACGGTCACAGCGGTGGAGAAGTCGCGCGGATAACCCTTGCGCTCCATTTCCGGAATCAGCACCGAACCCACCGACGCAGTATCGGCCACCGACGAACCGGAGATCGCACCGAAGAAGGTCGAGGCGACGATGTTGACCAGTGACAGGCCACCACGGACGAAACCCACCAGCACCCCGGCACACGCCACCAACCGCCGGGACATGCCGCCCTCTGCCATGATCGCGCCGGCGAGGACAAAGAACGGAATGGCCAGCAGTGAGAACTTGTTTACCCCGCCCGCCACTTGGATCATTACCGCCTGGAAGGGGATGTCGATCCACCACGCACCGATCAGCGCGGCGGCGCCGAGGGCGTAGGCGACCGGCATGCCGATCAGGATCAATACGATAAAACTGCCCAGCAGAATCAGAGCGTCCATTAAACGGCACCTTCGCTTTCTTCAACCAGATCGAACTGCACCACCCGACGCTTGCTCTGGTCACCGAGAAACAGTTTTTCCAGGACAAAAACCAGGGTCAGCAAACCGCCCAGGGGAATCGGCAAATAGGTCACGCCCACCCGCAGGGTGGGCAGGGACGCCATGAACTGGTTCCAGGTGGACATGCACAACTTGAATCCCCAGATCGTCATGAAAATGCAGATCAGGGCCATCAGCAATTGGGAAAAAATCGACGCCGCGCTGCGCAGATGCGCCGGCATGCGGTCGGTCACCATGGCCACGGCCATGTGCGCGCCGGCGCGGTAGCTGGCAGCGGCGCCAATAAAGGTGAACACGATCATCAGCAGAATGGCCGTAGGCTCGGGCCAGCTCGAACCGGTACCGAGCACGTAGCGGGCAAACACGCCCCAGGGAATCATCAGGGAAACTGCCAGAACGGAAAGGCCGGCCACCCAGATGCAGGTCATGTAGATCTTGTCGTTGATACGCAGCAGCAAATTCTTCATCGGGTTTCACCGTAACCGGGCGCGCCTCGAACATCAGGCGCGCCGGGCCTTATTCATGAGTACGGAGCGGGAGGCGTTACTGAACGGCTTCGATTTTCTTGATCAGGTCGGCATACGGCGCGCCGTACTTGGCCCGCACCGGTGCAGTGGCGTCGTAGAAGGGTTTTTTGTCGACCGTGATGAACTCGACGCCGGCGGCCTTGAGTTTTTCTTCACTGGCAGCGGACTTCTTGTCCCACAGCTCGCGCTCTTCAGCCTGGGCAGCCTTGGCGGCTTTCTTGACCAGTGTCTGTTGATCCGGAGTGAGTTTCTCCCAGGTGATTTTCGACATCACGATCGGCTCTGGCAGGATCAGGTGACCGGTCAGGCTGTAGAACTTGGCGTTCTGGAAGTGGTTGTGTTCAAGCAGGGTCGGCGGGTTGTTTTCCGCGCCGTCGATCACGCCGGTTTGCAGGGCGCTGAAGATCTCGCCGGTGTCCATGGCGATACCGTTGGCACCCATGGCGTTCATCATCTCGATGAACATCGGGTTGCCTTGCACGCGAATTTTCATGCCCTTGAGGTCTTCGAGCTTGCGCACCGGTTTTTTGGTGTAGATGTTGCGCGTGCCGCCGTCCATCCAGGCCAGGGCCACCAGGCCGAATTCCGAGTTGGTGATCTTGTCGAGGATTTCATCGCCCACCGGCCCATCGATGACATTGCGCATGTGCTGGTGGTCTCGGAAGATGAACGGCATGTTGAAGACGTTCACGTCCGGTACGACAGGGCCGACGATCCCCAGGCTGACCCGGGACATCTGTATTGCGCCGACTTGCATCTGCTCGATGACTTCCTTTTCAGAACCCAGCACACCGCCCGGGAAGTACTTGAAAGTCAGCTCGCCGTTGGTCTCTTTGGTCAGCATTTTGCCCAGGCTTTCTTCCGCCACCGTGGTTGGATAACCCTTGGGGTGGATGTCGGCGACTTTAAGTTCCAGTGCCTGAGCGGCGCCAGCGAGGGTAAATATCAGCGGGAGTGCAGCGGCGAGCAAGGTGCGTTTGAAGTTCATGGGGGTGAGTCTCCAGTCTTGTTATTTTTGTGTTCAAGGCGCAGCGGTGCAGCAGAAGGTCTAAAGCAGATCGTTGAATTCAGGTTCGGCGAGGCCTTTGACGCCGGGCTTCAAGGCGAACACACCGCCGGCCAGGGATTGCGGATCGAGGTCATCGCCGGGGCGAATCGAGGCGACGAACAAGGTGTCCAGATTGCTGCCGCCGAAAGCGCACATGGTCGGTTTCTTCACCGGTACTTCCAGCGAGAAATCGAGGCGACCGTCCGGCGTAAAGCGGTGAATCAGGCCTGCATCGTTGGCGCAGATCCAGTAGCAGCCCTCGGCATCGACGGCGGCGCCGTCAGGGCGGCCGGGGAAATTTTTCATGTCGACAAACACCCGGCGATTAGATGGCGTGCCAGTCTCGGTGTCGTAATCGAAAGCCCAGATCAGTTGCACGTTGGGGTGCGAATCCGACAGGTACATGGTCTTGCCGTCAGGGCTGAAGGCGAGGCCGTTGGGCACGATGAAGCCGTCCAGCTGCGCGTCGATCACGCCAGTCTGCCCGGCGCTGTAGCGATACAACCGGCCTTCTGGTGCGTTCAAGCCCATGTTCAAGACCATGCTGCCAGCCCAGAAACGCCCCTGACGATCGCAGCGACCGTCGTTGAGGCGCATGTCCGCGCGGCTATGTTCTACGGTCGCGAGCAATTCACTGTCGAGGCTGCCGTCGCTGTGCGGATGCAGGCGGAAGAAGCCGCTTTCCATGCCGGCCACCCAGCCCCCGCTGCGGTGACGGGTGATGCAGGCGAGCATTTCCGGAGCTTTCCACGAGGCAACGTGGCCAGTGTCGGCGCTCCAGCGTTGCAGCCCGCCGTTGGGGATGTCGACCCAGTACAGTGCGTTTTCCTGCGGCACCCAGACCGGGCTTTCACCGACCGCGTTGCGGGCGTCGACGATCAATTCGGCTTGCATACTCATTCCCTTGGTTTTTATTGGAGGGGGATCAAGTCGAGCGATCAGTCGCCGAACGGGCCTGCTGCGACGAAGGCGCCGCCCTGATAGATCCGCGCCGGATCATCGTCGGCCGGCATCGGCTGCGCTTCGACCTTGTCGCGGAATATTTCCGAGGTGTCCTTGGCTTCGAAACCGAGATGGCTGGCGTAGCGGTTGTCCCACCAGACGTCTTTGTTGGCGGACATGCCGTAAACCACGGTGTGACCGACGTTCGGCGTGTACAGCGAGCGTTCGAGCAGTTGCGTGAGATCGTCGAAGCTCAGCCAGGTGTGCATCATCCGGCGGTTCTGCGGCTCGGGGAACGAGGAGCCGATGCGGATGCTGACGGTTTCGATACCGTAGCGATCAAAATAGAAGCTGGCCATGTCTTCGCCGTAGGACTTGGACAGACCGTAGTAACCGTCCGGACGGCGAGGGGAGGTAGCGTCGAGTTTTTCATCCTGCTTGTAGAAACCGATGACGTGGTTGGAGCTGGCGAAGATCACCCGCTTCACACCGTGCTTGCGTGCCGCTTCGTAAATGTGGAAGACGCCGCAGATGTTGGCGCCGAGGATTTCTTCGAACGGGCGCTCGACCGAAACGCCGCCGAAATGCAGGATCGCATCGACGCCTTCGACCAGTTGATGCACGGCCTGCTTGTCGGCAAGGTCGCAGAGCACGACTTCTTCGTGTTCATCGACGGCCGGGGCGAGGGCGGCGATATCGGACAGGCGCAGCACATTGGCGTAAGGGCGCAGGCGTTCGCGCAGGACTTTGCCCAGGCCTCCGGCGGCACCGGTCAGCAGCAGGCGGTTGAAGGGGGCGCGGGGGGTAGATGTAGACGTCATGGCAATCCCTGAACACATTGTTGTTAGATTTGTTGTAGGTTGTCGTATGACTGCGCTGAAGTATCGGTAGGGTTTCCGGATCTTGTCAACGCGACTTTTGGTGTAGATGACGGAAGGGGCAGTTCGTTTCTC
Source organism: Pseudomonas moraviensis subsp. stanleyae (assembly GCF_036283065.1). Classification (GTDB taxonomy): domain Bacteria; phylum Pseudomonadota; class Gammaproteobacteria; order Pseudomonadales; family Pseudomonadaceae; genus Aquipseudomonas; species Aquipseudomonas stanleyae. Next base: position 265,599 of record NZ_JAADJI010000009.1, on the reverse strand, counting down.
AACGCCCGATACCTGCCTTGCAATGCAGTTCCCTTGTGGGAGCGAGCCTGCTCGCGAAGGCGGTGTGCCAGTCAGAACAAGTCGACTGGTCCGGCGCTTTCGCGACCAGGCTCGCTCCCACAGTGTGAATCCGCCAACCGTTACAACAACGAAATCGGATAGCTGATAAAGATCCGGTTCTCGTCGAATTCGTTGGTGCTGAAATCCCGGCGAATGGTCGCGTTGCGCCATTTCACGTTGAGATTCTTCAGCGGGCCGCTCTGCACGGTGTAGGCCAGCTCCGATTCGCGGCCCCATTCCTTGCCGTCGTTGGTGGTCGCGGTGTGCACGTTATCGCCGCTGATGTAGCGGTTCATCAGGGTCAGGCCCGGCACGCCCAGCGCGACGAAGTTGTAGTCGTGGCGCAACTGCCAGGAGCGCTCTTTGGCGTTGTCATAACTGGCGTTGTAACTGTCGTTGGCCAGGGTGCCGCCGCTGGTGCCGTTGACGCGCATCCAGGCATCGTCACCGGTGAGTTTCTGCAGGCCGACGTAGAAAGTGTGGCCGCCGTACTTGGCAGAGAGCAGGGCGAAGGCGGTCTTGTTGTCGAGGTCGCCGGCCTGGGCGCTGCCGTCTTCCTTGCCGGTGAAGAAACCGAGATTGGCGCCCAGGGTCCAGTCGCCCATCGGCTGGCTGTGGCTGAGGTTGAAATACTGCTGCTGATAGATATCGGTCAGCTCGGCATACCACACGCCGACCATGGTGCGTTTCTCGTTGAAGGTGTATTCGCCGCCGCCGAAGTTGAAGCGATCGGAGGTGAACGCACCGCGACCGTTCATCGACATGTCTTCCATGCTTGCGTCGTTGCGCGGGCTGTTGCCACGGAACTGGCCGCCGTAAACGGTCAGGCCGTTGATCTCAGTGGAGGTGATCTGGCCGCCGCGAAAGGTCTGCGGCAGGGAACGGCCATCGTCGGAGCGCAGGATCGGCAGTACTGGCATCCATTCGCCAACCTTCAATTCGGTTTTCGAAACTTTGGCTTTCAGGGCTACGCCAAGCCGGCCGAAGTTGTCGGCGGGGCGGCCGTCATCGTGGATCGGCAACAGCTGCGTGCCGCCAGTGCCTTTGCCGCCATCGAGCTTCTGCGAGTACATGCCCAGGATGTCGAGACCGAAGCCGACGGTGCCTTGGGTGAAACCGGATTTGGCGTCGAGGATGAAGTTCTGCGTCCACTCTTCAGCCTTGCCCTGCGGGTAGGCCGGGTTGACGAAGTTGCGGTTGAAGTAGGCGTTGCGCAGGTTCAGCGTGGCTTTGCTGTCTTCGAGAAAGCCTTCGGCGTCGGCGCTCATTGGGAGGGCGAGGGCGAGGCTGCTGCAACCAATCAGACCAAGGGTGGAACGTGGGCGAGAAACGGCAAAACGTGGAGGGCGGACGGAATTGCGGGCGAGTGTGCTCACTGTGACGCTCCCTGAATCATTTGTTGTTTTTATTATTTGTCATACGTCGTCGTACAACATCGAAGCGGATATTTCCCAGATTTTCAGGGATTGTCAACTGGAAGTTATACGATGATGGCCGGTGCTACGCCGCACGCCTCGTAGGAGCTGCGGCACGCTGCGATCTTTTGATCTTGCTTTTGGAAGATCCAGATCAAAAGATCGCAGCCTCGTTTCACTCGACAGCTCCTACAGGGGAGTTGTGTTGTCCATGAGGTAGGAGCTGCGGCACGCTGCGATCTTTTGATCTTGCTTTTGAAAAATCCAGATAAAAGATCGCAGCCTCGTTTCACTCGACAGCTCCTACAGGGGGTTGTGTTGTCCATGGAGTGTGTGTTGCCAGTGAAATTGCGGCAAACTTCCCTCACCCCCAGCACCAGGCCGATCCATGGATAAATACGCCCCGCGCAACTGGCAACCCCACGAAAAGCCCAGCCTGCCCGGTTCCCCGTCGACACCCTTGCACTCCACGCCCAAGCGCCTGGCGTATGCGGCGGTCGGTGTGCTGGTGGCGGTGACTGGTGGGCTGGGGAATTCGCTGGTGGTGGCCAACCTGCCTTATCTGCAAGGTTCGCTCGGCGCGACCACGGCGGAGATGGCCTGGCTGCCGGCGGCGTATGTGATGACCAACGTGTCGATGAACCTGCTGCTGGTGAAGTTTCGCCAGCAGTTCGGCCTGCGCGCGTTCACCGAAGTGTTTCTGGTGCTCTATGCGCTGGTGACCTTCGGCCATCTGTTCGTCAACGATCTCAATTCTGCGGTGGCGGTGCGTGCTGCCCACGGCATGGTCGGCGCGGCGCTGAGTTCGCTGGGGCTGTATTACATGGTCCAGGCGTTCCCGGCGAAGTGGCGACTCAAAGCGCTGGTCCTCGGTCTTGGCACTTCGCAACTGGCGTTGCCGCTGGCGCGGCTGTTTTCCGAAGACCTGTTGCAGATCGCTGAGTGGCGCGGCCTCTACCTGTTCGAATTGGGTATGGCCCTGTTGTCACTCGGCTGTGTCTTGCTGCTGAAGTTGCCGCCCGGTGACCGCTTCAAGACCTTTGAAAAACTCGATTTCCTGACCTTCGCCATCCTCGCCACCGGAGTGGCGTTGTTGTGCGCAGTGCTGTCGCTGGGGCGGATCGACTGGTGGCTGGAGGCCGACTGGATCGGCGTCGCGCTCGCCTGTTCGATCGCGCTGATCATAATGGGCCTGGCCATCGAACATAACCGCAGCAACCCGATGCTGATGACCCGTTGGCTGGGCAGCGGCACGATGATTCGTCTGGCGCTGGCGGTGACCCTGATTCGCATGGTCACTTCGGAGCAATCCACCGGCGCGGTCGGTTTCATGCAGAACCTCAACATGGGCTATGAGCAACTGCACAGTCTGTACGTGGTGATGCTGATCGGCAGTATCGCCGGCCTTGCGACCAGCGCACTGACCATCGACCCCAAACACTTGCTGATGCCGTTGATCATCTCGCTGGCGCTGATGGCCACCGGTTCGGTGATGGACAGTTTTTCCAACAACCTGACCCGCCCGCAAAATCTCTACGTCAGCCAGTTCCTGCTGGCGTTCGGCAGTACGTTTTTCCTTGGCCCGACCATGGTCTTCGGCACGCGCAACGTGCTGACCAATCCGCGCAACCTGGTAAGTTTTTCCGTGCTGTTCGGGATCTGCAACAACCTCGGCGGGCTGCTCGGCGCGGCGTTGCTCGGCACCTTTCAGATCGTGCGGGAGAAGTACCATTCCAGCCACATCGTCGATCATCTGGTGATGTCCGACCCCCTGGTGGCCGCGCGCGTGCAGAGCGGTGGATCGGCCTATGGCGGTTTGCTGGCCGACCCGAGCCTGCGCAATCTGGCCGGGATTCGCAGCCTCGCCAATGCAGCGACACGCGAAGCGAACGTGCTGGCCTATAACGATGTCTTCATGCTGATCGCGGTCATTGCCGTCCTGACCATGATCTGGCTTTCGATTCGCGCGTTGTGGCTGATGAGCACCACCAAAGCCATTGAGCCGACGCCTTCCGTACCATCAAGCGGCGCCATTTCTTCATGACCGAACCGACCACCACAACCACCAATGCCATCGCCGCCACGCCTGAAGGTGAGGCACCGCCGTCGTCAGCCAATACCGCGCCGCGCTCGCTGCGGGTACGGATCATTTCTTCGCTGGGCTTTGCCGCGATCGCCATCGTTGGCGTGCTGATCGTGCTGTATGCCTGGCAGTTACCGCCGTTCAGCAGCGCGGTCGAAACCACTGAAAACGCCTTGGTGCGCGGACAGGTGACGATCATCGGCCCGCAGCTCAGCGGTTATGTGTTCGAGGTGCCGGTGCAGGACTTCCAGTACGTAAAGGCCGGGGACCTGCTGGTGCGATTGGATGACCGCATTTATCAGCAGCGCCTCGACCAGTCGCTGGCACAACTGGCGGTGCAAAAGGCCGGGCTGGCCAACGTCGTGCAGCAGCGCAACAGCGCCGAGGCAACGATCAAATTGCGCCAGGCGGTGTTGGCCGACAGTCAGGCGCAGTTGCGCAAGAGCGAGGCCGATCTGCGCCGTAATCAGGAACTGGTGCGCGACGGTTCGGTGTCGAAACGCGAGTTCGACGTGACCCTCGCCGCCAATGCGCAGAGCACGGCGGCAGTGGCACAGGCCAAGGCCAATCTGGAAATCGCCCGGCAGGACCTGCAAACGGTGATAGTCAATCGCGGCTCGCTGGAAGCTGCGGTGGCCAGCGCCGAAGCGGCGGTGCAACTGGCACGGATCGATCTGTCGAACACGCGGATTGTCGCCCCGCGCGACGGTCAGCTCGGGCAGATCGGCGTGCGCCTCGGCGCCTACGTCAACTCCGGCGCGCAATTGATGGCGTTGGTGCCGGAGCAGAAATGGGTGATCGCCAACATGAAGGAAACCCAAATGGCCAATGTGCGGGTCGGGCAACCGGTGCGCTTCACCGTCGACGCCTTGAACCACCGCCGATTCACCGGCCATGTGCAGCATATTTCCCCGGGCACTGGCTCGGAATTCGCCTTGCTTCAAGCCGATAACGCCACCGGCAACTTCGTCAAGATCGCCCAGCGCGTGCCGGTGCGCATCACCATCGATCCCGATCAGCAGGAAGAGGAACGCTTGCGGCCGGGGATGTCAGTTGTTGTCAGCATCGACACCGCCGCCGGCGACACCCAACCCCACTGATCAATGCATAACCCTGTGGGAGCGAGCCTGCTCGCGAAAGCGTCGTATCAGTAACATTTGTTTATCTGACACACCGCTTTCGCGAGCAGGCTCGCTCCCACAGGATTAGTGCTCACGGACTCTATTCACTCGGGCGCGGGGGTGACCCGGCAACTCTTGCGGTTGCGAATCTGCTCGTCGCTGGGCCTTTCGCGGACGAATTCGAAGCGTGGTTCGCCTTCGCTGTAATGCACCAGCCAGCCCCATTCCAGTTCGCTTTCGTTTTGTCCGGGATGCGGTGGCCGGGCCCACCAGGGTTCTTTGCTGAGGATCTCGCGCATGGCAGCCTCCGGTTGTTGGCAATTCTTGAACTATAGCTTCCTGGCGCGAGTCGTCAGAACAGGCTGCGTAGAATCGGCTCGATCATCACGATAAAAGGGGCAGGGCGATGATGGATGAAGTGCGCAAGGATGAACCGTCGAAACGGCTGTTTTTCGCTTTGGACTGCCCGCCGGCGCAGCGCAAGGCGATCGCCCAGTGGCGCGCGGAGCTGGGTCTGCGGACCGGAAAACCGGTACCAGCGGATAACTTTCATCTGACCTTGCTGTTCCTCGGTGCGGTGCCGCTGGCGCAGATCCATGGTGTTTGCGAAGCCGCAGGCAGTGTGCGTATTCCCGGCGAAGCATTGCGGGTTGCGCTGGATCGTTTGCAGGTCTGGCATCGCACCGGTGTGTTGTCGCTGGCACCGGAACAGGCGCCGCCGGCGTTGTTGCGCCTGGTCTATGCGCTGGAGCAAGCGATGCTGCCGTTTGGTTTTGAGGAGCCCACCCACGAGTTTCGCCCGCACCTGACCCTGGCCCGTGAATACCGGGCGCCGGAGCCGGAAGCGAGCACGCCGCCGGAGTTTTTCCTGCGCGCTGAACGCTTCGCCTTGTTGGAATCGCACAAGGGTCGCTATCGGGTTGTGCAGGACTGGCCGCTGATCTGAGCGGAGAAAAAAGGCGCCCGAAGGCGCCCGCAAATTCACCCGAGCCGAGGGAGCCGGGTGAGGCCGTTCAGAGCAGGGTGCAGCGGTGGTAAGGCGCTGCGTGAACGGAAAATTTTCAGCATTGCATTGCTTCATTGTGGGAGCGAGCCTGCTCGCGAAGGCGTCGGCACATCCAACATTTTCGTCGCCTGTCCTACCGCCTTCGCGAGCAGGCTCGCTCCCACATTTTTGATCATCGGTATTTTTATTTCCCGAGCTTCACCCGCGTCCAGCCGCGGGTCATGATCCGCTGTGTGGCAATCGGCTGATCCGGCACCGCATACAACGTCGCCATCACCGCTTGCGACGGATACGAGCCCGGTTCATTGCGGATCGCTTCGTCCACCAATGGCGTGGCCGCTGCGTTGGCGTTGCTGTAGCCGATGCTGTTGGTGACTTCGGCGATGATGTCCGGGCGCATCAGGAAGTCCATGAACAGGTAGGCGTTGTCGACATTCGCCGCATCACGGGGGATGGCGACCATGTCGTAGAAACTGCCGGCGCCTTCCTTGGGAATGCTGTAGTCGATCACCACGTTGTTGCCCGATTCCACCGCGCGGGCCTTGGCCTGGAGGACGTCGCCGGAGTAACCGACCGCCACGCAGATGTTGCCGTTGGCCAGATCGGAGATGTACTTCGACGAATGGAAATACGCCACGTACGGGCGGATTTTCATGAACAGCGCTTCGGCCTCGGCGATGTGCGCCTTGTCCTTGTCGTTCACCGGATAGCCCAAGTAGTGGAGGGCGGCCGGGAGCATTTCGGTCGGCGAATCGAGGAAACTGATGCCGCAGGCTTTGAGCTTTTCCGCGTTCTCCGGTTTGAACAGCAAGTCCCAGGAATTGGTCGGGGCATTGGCGCCGAGTACTTCCTTGACCTTTGCCGGGTTGAAGCCGATGCCGATCGAGCCCCACATGTACGGGAACGCGTGGGCGTTGTCCGGATCACTGGCAGAGGCATTTTTCAGCAGCACCGGATTGAGATTCTTCCAGTTCGGCAGCTTCGATTTGTCCAGCGGCTGATAGACGCCGGCTTTGATCTGCTTGGCCAGAAAACTGTTCGACGGCACGACGATGTCGTAGCCGGATTTGCCCGCCAGCAGGCGCGCTTCCAGGGTTTCGTTGCTGTCGAAGACGTCGTAGGTCACGCGAATGCCGGTTTCGTCTTCGAACTTCTTCACGGTGTCCGGCGCGATGTAATCGGACCAGTTGTAAACGCGCAGCACCTTGTCGTTGGCCTGGGCGCCCATGACCATTGCGCCCATTAAGGACAGTGTCAGCAGAGTCCTGCCAAACATATTCATCGGTACAACTCCCTTCTTTTTATTCAAAAACCAACACAAAACATGATGTACACGGAACTATTGTGGCGAGGGAGCTTGCTCCCGCTGGGCGCGAAGCGGCCGCAAAATCTTGTGAGCGCTGCGCACTCAAGCGGGAGCAAGCTCCCTCGCCACAGGTTTTTTATAGTCCTTGAGTCAGGCTGTGGCCGCTGCGGCACGTTGCGGCTGCCACGCTTCGTTGGCGGTCTGATCCATCGCTTCCTGAATCGCCCGCTTGCGATTGGCTTCTGCCTTGCGGCCGAAGTACCAGACGAGGAAAGTCACCAGCGACACCGCCAGCAGAATCAGGCTGGCCACGGCGTTGATCTCAGGCTTCACGCCCAGGCGCACCGCCGAAAATACCTCCATCGGCAGCGTCGTCGAGCCCGGCCCGGAGACGAAACTCGCCAGCACCAGGTCATCCAGCGACAAGGCAAACGACATCATCCCGCCCGCCGCCAGCGACGGCGCGATCATCGGAATGGTGATCAGGAAAAACACCTTGAACGGTTTCGCACCGAGGTCCATCGCCGCTTCTTCGATCGACAGATCCAGCTCCCGCAGGCGCGCGGAAACTACCACCGCCACATAAGCGGCACAAAACGTGGTGTGGGCGATCCAGATGGTGACGATGCCACGCTCCTGCGGCCAGCCGATCAACTGCGCCATCGCCACGAACAGCAGCAACAACGACAGACCGGTGATCACTTCCGGCATCACCAGCGGCGCGGTGACCAGGCCGCCAAACAGCGTGCGGCCCTTGAAACGCGTGACGCGAGTCAGGACGAAAGCGGCGAGGGTGCCCAGCGCCACCGCAGCAATCGCGGTGTAGCAGGCGATCTCCAGCGAGCGCACCACCGAACCCATCAGTTGTGTGTTGTCGAGCAGGCCGACATACCACTTGATCGACCAGCCGCCCCACACTGTCACCAGCTTCGAGGCGTTGAACGAGTAGATCACCAGAATCAGCATCGGCAGATAAATGAACATCAGGCCGAAGATCAGCATGAACCTGGAAAAATTGAAGCGTTTCATCCTCGTGCCTCCATCTCTTTGGCCTGGCTGCGGTTGAACAGCAGAATCGGCACAATAAGGATCAACAGCATCACCACCGCCAGCGCAGACGCTACCGGCCAGTCGCGGTTATTGAAGAACTCTTGCCACAGCACGCGACCGATCATCAGCGTCTCCGGGCCGCCCAGCAATTCCGGAATCACGAACTCGCCGACCACCGGAATGAACACCAACATGCAACCGGCAATGATGCCGTTCTTGGCCAGTGGCACGGTGATCTTCCAGAAGTTGTTGAAGTTGCTCGAACCCAGATCCTGCGCGGCTTCCAGCAGGCTGTTGTCGTGCTTGACCAGGTTGGCGTACAGCGGCAGGACCATGAACGGCAAATACGCGTACACGACACCTATATAGACGGCAGTGTTGGTGTTGAGGATCTCGATCGGGTGATCGGTGAGTCCGGTCCACATCAGAAACGCATTGAGCAGACCGTTGTTGCTGAGGATGCCCATCCACGCATATACGCGGATCAGGATCGCCGTCCAAGTCGGCATCATGATCAGCAACAGCAGGACGTTTTGCGTTTCCTTGCCGGTCTTGGTGATTGCGTAGGCCATCGGGAAACCGATCACCAGGCACATCAGCGTGCTCAGTGCTGCGACCTTCAGCGAACCGAGGTACGCAGACAGGTACAGCTCGTCTTCGCCGAGCAGGGTGTAGTTGCCGATGTTCAGCAGCAGCTGGAATTTCTGTTCGGCGAAGGTGTAGATCTCCGAGTACGGCGGGATCGACAGCGCGGCTTCCGAGAAGCTGATCTTCATCACCAGAAAGAACGGCAGCATGAAGAACAGGAACAGCCAGATGAACGGAATGCCGATCACCAGTTTTCGCCCGCTGGGCACCAGGCGCAGGAATTGCTGATTGAAGGTTCTCATGAGCGCAGCACCACGCCGCTGTCGTCTTCCCACCAGACGTAGACCTTGTCGTCCCAGGTCGGCCGCGCGCCACGGCGTTCGGCGTTGGCCATGAACGACTGGACAATCTTGCCGCCAGGCAGCTCGACGTAGAACACCGAGTGGCCGCCGAGGTAGGCGATGTCATGCACCTTGCCTTCGGACCAGTTGTAGCGGAACTCTGGTTGAGTGGTGCTGACGAGCATTTTTTCCGGGCGGATAGCGTAGGTGATCGACTTGTCCTGCACCGAAGTGCTGACGCCGTGACCGACGTAAATCTTCTGCTGCAAATCCGGGCTGTGAATGATCGCGTGGCCTTCCAGATCTTCCACCACGGTGCCATCGAAGGCGTTCACGTTGCCGATGAACTCGCAGACCATGCGGCTGACCGGCGCTTCATAAATGTCCACCGGGCTGCCGATCTGCGCGATCCAGCCCAAGTGCATGATCGCGATGCGCTGAGCCATGGTCATGGCTTCTTCCTGATCATGAGTCACCATCACGCAGGTCACGCCGACGCGTTCGATGATCTCCACAAGCTCAAGCTGCATCTGCGAACGCAGTTTCTTGTCCAGCGCCCCCATCGGTTCGTCGAGCAGCAACAGTTTCGGCCGTTTCGCCAGCGAACGGGCGAGGGCGACGCGCTGCCGCTGACCGCCGGACAACTGGTGCGGGCGGCGTTTGGCGTATTGGGTCATGTGCACCAGACGCAGCATTTCTTCGACGCGGGCATCGATTTCACTGGCAGGCAAACGGTCCTGTTTGAGGCCGAAGGCGATGTTCTGCGCCACCGTCATGTGCGGGAACAACGCGTAGGACTGGAACATCATGTTGATCGGCCGCTCGTACGGCGGCATGTCGGTGATGTCCACGCCATCGAGCAGAATCCGCCCCTCGGTCGGCCGCTCGAAACCGGCGAGCATGCGCAGCAGGGTCGATTTGCCCGATCCGGAGCCACCCAGCAGCGCGAAGATTTCGCCCTGATGGATCTCCAGGGACACATCGTCCACGGCCACGGTTTCGTCGAACTTCTTGGTGACACGGTCGACTTTCACCAACACCTTTTTCGGTTGCTGATGACCTTCGAGTGCCTTGCGGTAAGTGCTGGAGGCGTTTGCCATGTGAAACTCCCAACAGGTTTCGTGTGCCTGGCCAACGTGGCCGGGCTTAAGTGGATTGCGGAGCGGTCCGGAATGCCTGTCAGCTGGCGCAGAACCTGTGGGAGCGAGCCTGCTCGCGAATACGGAGTGTCAGTCGACATCATTGGTTGCTGATACACCGCTTTCGCGAGCAGGCTCGCTCCCACAGGGGACATGCGTTTACCTGACTGGCATTACCCGTACCGATCCGGCTTGTTCGGCGCCGCCGTCCTGGCTGCCTGGGTCGTACTTGTTGTTATCACGGGTGTTGCGGTTCACGACTGACAGGTGTGCAAACGCACACCCGCCAGCCGCGGGGGCAGTAAATCGTTACTTGATTCGTGGTTGCGTCAGCGCTGGTTGCGTCGCGCCGCCCGTTGCCGGCACGCTGCGCCGAACGCCTGGAAAATCCTCAGGTAGTTCGGGTTGTCAAGCACTTGCCACTCCGGGTGCCATTGCACGCCGAGGGCGAAGGTCGGGCTGTGCTCGACCGAGACCGCTTCGATCAAACTGTCCGGCGCCACCGCTTCGGCACGCAGGCCAGGAGCGAGGCGGTCGATGCCCTGGCTGTGAATCGAATTGACCTGAAACTCGTTGGGCAACTCCAGCGCCTCGAACACACCGCCGGCGAGCACGCTGACCGCATGAGCCGGGGCGTATTGCACCGCGACATCCGGGCTGTCCGCTTCGCGGTGATCGAGCATGCCCGCCAGCTCATGGACCTTCTGATGAAGGCTGCCGCCGAAGGCCACGTTCATTTCCTGAAAGCCACGGCAGATGCCGAGCACCGGAACGCCCGCCGCGATGGCTGCACGCAATAAAGGAAGGGTGGTGGCGTCGCGGGCCGGATCGTGATCCGTGCCAGGCGCACTGGCCGGGCCTTGATAGTGGAAGGGCTCCACATTCGAGGGTGAGCCGGTCAGCAACAGACCGTCGAGTTGACCGAGCAGGTCGTCGATTTCAGTCAGGTTGCCGAGAGAAGGAATGACCACTGGCAACCCTTCAGCGCCAACGCTGACAGCACGTAGGTACTTGTCGCCGCTGATGTGATAGGGGTGCAGGCCAATCTGTTTGACGCACGCAGTAACGCCGATCAATGGCTTGAATGCCATTTTTATTCACCTCGAAGTCTGTCACTTGAACGAGCTTTTCCGGAGCTTAGCCTCGTTGATTTTAATTAACAACTGCCATGTAAAAAATTCTAAACGCCGTTCATCAAATCGCTCAGGTTTGCCGGGGTTTGGCGATGGATATGGCACAAGAGTGTTAAGAAAGGCCCGAAAAATAAAGGCTACGGCGCCAGCTGTTCGCTATTGACTTCACTTTGCCTTTCGGATTGACTGGCTGCGCAACACGGTGGTGAACATAATAATTAACAGCTAAATAGGTGCATCATGTCGGTCCCTCTGCGTACCGTTCAACTCAACGAAGCCAACGCATTCCTTAAGAAATATCCTGAGGTTTTGTACGTCGACCTTCTGATTGCGGATATGAACGGTGTGGTGCGCGGCAAGCGCATCGAACGCACCAGTCTTCATAAGGTGTACGAAAAAGGCATCAACCTGCCGGCGTCGCTGTTCGCGCTGGACATCAACGGCTCGACGGTGGAAAGCACCGGTCTGGGCCTGGATATTGGCGATGCCGATCGCATCTGCTACCCGATCCCCGGCACCTTGAGCATCGAGCCGTGGCAGAAGCGCCCGACTGCACAACTGCTGATGACCATGCACGAGATCGAAGGGCAGCCGTTCTTCGCCGACCCGCGTGAAGTGCTGGCCAACGTCGTGCGCAAATTCGATGACCTCGGCCTGACTATTTGCGCGGCGTTCGAGCTTGAGTTCTACCTGATCGACCAGGACAACGTGAACGGCCGCCCGCAGTCGCCGCGTTCGCCGGTATCGGGCAAGCGTCCGGTATCTACGCAGGTCTACCTGATCGATGATCTCGACGAATACGTCGACTGCCTGCAAGACATCCTCGAAGGCGCGAAAGAGCAGGGCATTCCCGCTGACGCAATCGTCAAGGAAAGCGCCCCGGCGCAGTTCGAAGTCAACCTGCATCACGTCTCCGACCCGATCAAGGCCTGTGATTACGCGGTGCTGCTCAAGCGTCTGGTGAAGAACATCGCCTACGACCACGAGATGGACACGACTTTCATGGCCAAGCCCTATCCGGGCCAGGCCGGCAACGGTTTGCACGTGCACATTTCGATTCTGGACAAAGAAGGCAACAACATCTTCGCCAGCGAGGATCCCGAGCAGAACGCCGCACTGCGTCACGCGATCGGCGGTGTGCTCGAGACCCTGCCGGCGCAAATGGCGTTCCTCTGCCCGAACGTCAACTCGTATCGCCGTTTCGGCGCGCAGTTCTACGTGCCGAATTCGCCGAGCTGGGGCATCGATAACCGCACCGTCGCCGTGCGCGTGCCGACCGGTTCAGCGGATGCCGTGCGCATCGAACACCGCGTTGCCGGTGCCGATGCCAACCCGTATCTGCTGATGGCTTCGGTGCTGGCCGGTATTCACCACGGTCTGACTAACCAGATCGAACCGGGCGCTCCGGTCGAAGGCAACAGCTACGAGCAGAACGAGCAGAGCCTGCCGAACAACCTGCGTGACGCCCTGCGCGAGCTCGACGACAGCGAAGTCATGGCGCGCTACATCGACCCGATGTACATCGACGTGTTTGTCGCGTGCAAGGAAAGCGAGCTGGCCGAGTTCGAGAACTCGATTTCTGACCTTGAGTACAACTGGTATCTGCATACGGTTTGATTAGCTGAGGCCCTCAAAATCCGAAGAGCCCCTCACCCTAACCCTCTCCCGGAGGGAGAGGGGACTGACCCAGTTGTCTTGGGATATTCAGCGACCTGAACGATCCAGTCGATTATGGATTCGGTATCGATTTTTCAGGTCGGCGGAAATTCTGAGCATCCCCCAATCGGTCCCCTCTCCCTCCGGGAGAGGGCTAGGGTGAGGGCAGCCATCTCAAGCCAGACACAGCACCCGACACCCCCCCCAATTCCCCCTTGTCGAGCTCAAAACAATGACCAAAACCCGCAACGACTGGGAACAACGCTTCCAGTCCCTGTCCATCGAATCCCGCGCCTTCATCAACGGTGAATACTGCCAGGCGATCAGTGGCGACACCTTCGAATGCCTGAGCCCGGTCGACGGCCGCTTTCTCGCCGCGGTGGCCAGCACCGATGAAGCCGACGCCAACCTCGCCGTCGAAGCCGCGCGCCAATCGTTCAACTCCGGCATCTGGGCGAATAAAGCCCCGGCCGAGCGCAAGCGCATCCTGATCCGCTTCGCCGATCTGATCCTGCAACACCAGGAAGAACTGGCGCTGCTGGAAACCCTCGACATGGGCAAACCGATCAGCGATTCAATGAGCATCGACATCCCGGCCACCGCCAACGCGATCCGCTGGAGCGCCGAGGCCATCGACAAGATCTACGACGAAGTCGCTGCCACCCCGCACGACCAACTCGGCCTTGTCACCCGCGAACCCTCCGGTGTGGTCGCAGCGATCGTGCCGTGGAATTTCCCGCTGATCATGGCCAGCTGGAAGTTCGCTCCGGCGCTGGCGGCGGGTAATTCGTTCATCCTCAAGCCTTCGGAAAAATCACCGCTGACTGCCATCCGCATTGCGCAGCTTGGGCTGGAAGCCGGGATTCCGAAGGGCGTATTCAACGTGCTCCCAGGTTATGGCCATACCGTCGGCAAGGCGCTGGCATTGCACATGGACGTCGACGTGCTGGCCTTCACCGGCTCCACGGCGATCGCCAAGCAACTGATGATTTATGCCGGCCAGAGCAACATGAAACGCGTCTGGCTCGAAGCGGGTGGCAAGAGCCCGAACGTGGTGTTTGCCGACGCACCGGACTTGCGCGCCGCAGCGCAGGCAGCGGCCAGTGCCATCGCCTTCAACCAGGGCGAAGTCTGCACTGCCGGCTCGCGTCTGCTGGTCGAGCGTTCGATTCGCGAGCAGTTCATTCCGCTGCTGGTGGAAGCGCTGCAAGCGTGGAAACCGGGTCACGCACTGGATCCGGCCACCACCGTCGGCGCCGTGGTCGACCAGCGTCAACTCGACAACGTCCTGCGCTACATCAGCATCGGCCGCGAGCAGGGCGCCGAGCTGATTGCCGGCGGCCAGCGCACCCTCGAAGAAACCGGAGGCCTCTACGTGCAGCCAGCGATTTTCGACGGCGTGACCAACGCAATGACCATCGCCCAGGAAGAAATCTTCGGCCCGGTGCTGTCGCTGATCACCTTCGACACCGCCGAAGAAGCGCTGCAAATCGCCAACGACAGCATCTTCGGCCTCGCCGCCGGGGTGTGGACCAGCAACCTGAGCAAGGCGCACACCTTCGCCCGCGGTTTGCGTGCCGGCAGCGTCTGGGTCAACCAGTACGACGGCGGCGACATGACCGCGCCGTTCGGTGGCTTCAAACAGTCGGGCAACGGTCGCGACAAATCGCTGCACGCGTTCGACAAGTACACCGAGCTGAAAGCCACCTGGATCAAGCTCTGACTCTTTTACAGCGGCGGTCGCCCCTGGCCGGCGGCCCTCGGAGAAACCTATGAAACAGCAACACGTAAACAGCTACTACGCCGCCACCCGCAACGAAGTCATCGACTTTCCGATTCTCGAAGAAGCGCTGGACTGCGACGTCTGCATCATCGGCGCCGGCTACACCGGCCTGTCTTCGGCGCTGTTCCTCAGCGAGGCCGGCTATAAAGTCACCGTGCTGGAAGCGGCGAAAGTCGGCTACGGCGCCAGCGGTCGCAACGGCGGTCAACTGGTCAACTCCTACAGCCGCGACGTCGATGTCATCGAAGAGCGCTACGGCGACAAGACTGCAGAAATCCTCGGCAGCATGATCTTCGAAGGCGCCGACATCATTCGCTCGCGCATCAAGGATTACGACATCAAGTGCGACTATCGCCCGGGCGGCATCTTCGCAGCGATGAACAAGAAACAGCTCAATGGCCTGGCCGAGCAGAAGCGCAACTGGGAACGCTACGGCAACCGCAATCTGCAGATGCTCGACGCAGCGGACATCCGCCGTGAAGTCGGTTCCGCTGCCTACGTCGGCGGTTTGCTGGACATGCAGGGCGGTCACGTTCATCCGTTGAATCTGGCGCTCGGTGAAGCCGCCGCGATCGTGGGTTTGGGTGGCAAGATCTACGAGCAATCGGCAGCGGTGGAAATCACCTACGGCGAGCCGATCACGGTGCGAACCGCCAAAGGTCTGGTCCGCGCCAAATATCTGCTGATCGCCGGCAACGCTTATCTGCCGCAGGGCCTCGATAACCGCGTCACCGCGAAAAGCATGCCGTGCGGCTCGCAGATCGTCGTCACCGAACCGCTGACCGAGCAGCAAGCGCGCAGCCTGATCACCAACAATTACTGCGTCGAAGACTGCAATTACCTGCTGGATTACTACCGCCTGACGGCCGACAACCGTCTGCTTTACGGTGGCGGTGTGGTCTACGGCGCGCGGGAGCCGGATGATATCGAACAACTGATCCGGCCGAAGATCCTCAAGACCTTCCCGCAGCTCAAGGACGTAAAAATCGACTACCGCTGGACCGGCAACTTCCTGCTGACCATGTCGCGCATGCCGCAATTCGGCCGCATCGAAAAAAACGCCTACTACATGCAGGGCTACAGCGGCCACGGCGTCACCTGCTCGCACCTGGCCGGCAAGCTGATCTCGGAAATGATCCGCGGCGACGCCGAACGCTTCAACGCCTTCGCCTCGCTGCCGCACATGCCGATGCTCGGCGGCCGCACCTTCTCCGCACCGCTCACCGCCCTCGGCGCCGTCTACTACTCCTTGCGCGACCGCTTCGGCCTCTGACTTACCTCCCGGCGGCGGTTCGAAAGACCCCGCCGGTTTTTCCCATTGAAGAGAACTGATCACCCTTGTGGGAGCGAGCCTGCTCGCGAAGGGGGCATATCAGCCACCATCTCTGTTGGCTGGCACACCGCTTTCGCGAGCAGGCTCGCTCCCACATTGGCTGTATTGCGAAGGTAAGAGGGACTTTCGTCTCACCATCCATCGAACCTGCTGAGCAACACCCGCAAACGTGATTTAATAGCCGCCTTTCACGGTTCCGGGACACGGGAGCAACGTGATCCGCGCGACCTGCGCGTCACCCGCCACCCACCCCCATCGCCCTTTGTCGTTCTCACATAAGGCTGTCATGGATACGGGTTCTCGACTCAAATTAGTACGCGAAAGCTACAAACTCTCCCAGCGCGAGCTCGCCCGGCGTAGCGGCGTGACCAACGCGACCATCTCGCTGATCGAACAGAACCGCGTCAGCCCCTCCGTCAGCTCGCTGAAAAAGCTGCTCGAAGGCATACCGATGTCCCTGGCCGACTTCTTCACCTTCGACCAGCCGCCGCGCGAACATCAATACGTATTCCGCGCCAACGAACAACCCGACCTCGGCCGCCACGGCCTGCGCCTGCTGCTCATCGGCGCCTCCGTGCCCAGCCGCCAGATGCGCCTGCTCCGCGAACAATACGCCCCCGGCGCCAGCTCCGGCGAAGAGCCGATCGTGCATGCCGAAGGCGAAGAGTGCGGGCTGGTCACACGCGGCACCGTTGAGTTGACCGTGGACGGGCAGGTGAGTGTGTTGAGTGCGGGCGATGGGTATTACTTTCCGACGACGTTACCGCACAAGTTTCGCAATATCGGCGCGGATGAGGCTGAGATTATCAGTGCGAATACGCCAGCGAATTTCTGAGGAGCATGCGTTTCCCATAGCTTTATCGAGGTTGGTTTTCCAGGAAACCGCGGGCCGTTTGGGTGTTTTCCTGCGAAGTATTCAGATGTCGACATTTTGCGAGGTCTTTGGCTGATAACCACTCGTCCGACGCATCGCACGTTCGCCGCTCACCTTCTTCCAATGCTGTAACTCACCACGCAAAGGAAGAGCCACCATGCTGAACCATAAAATCGCGGTGTTAACCCTCACGGCGCTGCTGTTCGGCAGTGCGCCGTATGCGCTCGCGGCGGGGGAGACGTCGACCCCGAAGGCGAGCGACGGCAGCAGCCAGACTCGTGAACCGGCGTCTCCAGCCACCAATGCCGACCCGGATGCCGATTCGCTGCCCCCAGGTGGTGATGGTGACAAGACCGATAATGGGCCGGTGCCATCTGCCTCCAAACCCACCCCTGCGGGTCAACCATCCGGTAGCAGCAGTGGCGGGAGCGGCGGTGGTTGATGGGTGTCGCAAACTGAAAGCCCGGTCTTTTGAGCCGGGCTTTTTTCTGCGTGCAAGATTTGTTTTTTGATGACCCGATATCTCTTTCAAGGTGTCGGGTTATTCATTCCTGCCATTCGTCAGCCGCTCCGCATTTTCACCGAACAGCTGTTTCCAATGCGTAACTCACCCCCGCAAAGGAACCATCGACATGCGCCCAGTCAAACTCGCAACATTCACTCTGGCCACTCTGCTGTCCGCCTCCTCGCTTTATGCAACAGCCGCCAGCGACACCCCTGAACCCACCGCAAATGACGGCAACAGCCAAACCAACCCGAGTGCGCCGGAAGACATTCATTCCAATGGCGCCACTGTGCCGAAAGGTACACAGGGCAACACCACCAACAATGATGGCTCAACACCTGCAGGCTCCAAGCCCAGTGGTTCGAAGCAATCGAATGACAGCGGTACCAGTAGCGGTGCTGGTGAAGGTTGAGGCTGTTTGCAGATGCAGCAAGCCCGGCATCCAGCCGGGCTTCTATCAGGCAATCCCCTGGTGACTGGAGCTATTTAGCCTTCCAGTTCCCGCCACTGTTCTCACAATCAATCTTCGCCTGAGCCAGATGCTCACCATCGTAGTAATAGGTGGTGACTTTGGCGTTATCGGGCATGTTCAGCGGTTTGGCGCTTTTGTCCTTGCTGGTCGAGTGCGGGTTGGCCAGGGATTCCTGGGTGAGGCGGGCGGTGCAGGTGGCCTGGTAGTGGTCGTCGCAGCGCTCGACTTTCTTCTTGGTGGCGTTGAGGGTGTCCTTGCTTTCGTTGCTGCATGACCAGTTGATGGAGTCCACAGGCATGCCTTCGTATTCGTAGCAGCTGTGGGTTTCCACGGCGGGCACTGCGGTGCTGGAGGAGCGGGTCTGGACGTCGCAGCCTTCGGCCATGACGCAGGTGGGGATGATGGCGAATGTGGCGATCAGGAGCAGCAGTCGGGTTTTCATCGGCAGTTCCTCTCCAATGGCGCCGCGTCTGATCGGTGATTTGGCGCTTGTCTGGTTTCGAGGCGGCGAGGGCGAGCAAGGTTCAATCGGCTTTGCGCTGCGCGATCTTCGCGTACACTGCGCAACAATCAGAAACATTCAGCGCAGGATTCGATTCCCATGGCTCAATCCCTCGAACGCGCCATTGCCATTGCCGCCAAGGCCCACACCGGGCAGGTGGACAAGGGCGGCGCGCCGTACATTTTGCATCCGCTGAAAGTCATGTTGCGCATGAACACCCTGGAAGAACGCGTCGTCGCCGTGCTGCACGATGTGGTCGAGGATTGCGGGGTGAGTCTGGATGATTTGCGTGGGGAAGGCTTTAGTGAAGAGGTGCTGGCGGCGATTGCAGCGGTGACCAAAGTGCCCGGCGAGTCCTACGAGGACTTTGTTGATCGTGCCGCGCAGAATCCGATCGGTCGGGTGGTAAAACTGGCCGATCTGGAGGAGAACAGCGACATCTCGCGGATCGCCTCGCCGAGTTGGGAGGATCTGGAGCGAGTCGAGAAATATCGGCGGGCGATTGCGCGCCTTCGCGCATAGGAATGCAAATCCCCCTGTAGGAGCTGCCGAAGGCTGCGATCTGATCGTTCCCACGCTCTGCGTGGGAATGCAGCCGGGGACGCTCTGCGTCCCAAAAGATCGCAGCCTTCGGCAGCTCCTACAGGGGACCGTAGTGTGTCAGTTGGATAGCCAGGAAGGCGACTATGAAATCCATTGTGTGCTTGTTGATTGCTGCCGGTTTCGGCGCGTTGTTGCAGTTTGAAGGCGTTCCCCACGGTTTGTTGTTGGGCTCGATTGTTGTGACCGCGTTGTTTGCCAGTAAAACCGGCATCGCCCCGGCAACCCCTTATGGTTTGGGCTACATCCAGGTCACGCTGGGCATTGCCACAGGGCTGATGTTCGAAGCATGGGACAGCGAAACGGCTTCGACAATGTTGCCCAGCCTTGGCGTGTTGCTGATCTGCCTGAGCGTACAAATCGCCCTTGCTGGCTGGTGGCTGACACGCGGCGCCGGCTGGAACCGCACCGATGCACTGTTGGCGGTTTATCCCGGCGCATTGGCCGCGGTGTTCGATTTGCTTGAATCGGAAAAGGCTTCGAGCAAAGTCATCATCGTGCATCTGATGCGGCTGCTGTTGATCACGGTGCTGGTGAGCCTGCTCATTCCCGGACAAGCAGCGGTGGCGGAAGTCGCCAGCGATCCGTTGACCACAGGCATGGCGTTGACCGCACTCTCTGTCATCGCTTTGAGCGTATTGCTCGGGCGTTTGCTGCTGCTGATCGGCGTTCCGGCGCCGTTCATGCTTACCGCGATCCTCATTACCGCGGTGTTTGTGAAGTCAGGATGGCTGCATGGCTTTCACATGCCGGAGTGGAGTTTGAACCTGGCGGCACTGATTCTCGGCGTGCGCATCGGCTCGCGGTTTCAGGGACTCGGCATCGCGGAACTGGCGCGACATGGGCGCACGGCGTTGGTCTCGGTCGGTTTGATGATCGTCGTTGCAGCGGCGTTTGCTGAAGTGGCTGCGCGCTGGCTGGGCAGTGATCCGCTGTCGTTGTGGCTGGCGTACATGCCGGGTGCGATCGAGACGATTGCGATTGTCGCGTTTGGTGGCGGGCTGAATGTGGTGTTTATCCTGACGCATCATCTGAGCCGCATGGTGTTGCTGCATTTTGCCCCGGCGTTGTTGGTGCAGGTCAGGCGGGTGCGCCAGGAAACTTGAAGCAAGCCAGTGGTGCCTGGCGATTGCGGCGTGTCAGTCAGATCCATCCCCCTCACCCCAGCCCTCTCCCCCAAAGGGGGCGAGGGGGAAGGGAGCAGATCGGGGGCTGTTCAAAACTTGAGTTCGGCTCGATATCCCAGGTCGGCGTAATTTGCCAGAACAACTCGGTCAGTCCCCTCTCCCTCTGGAGACGGTTAGGGTGAGGGGCTAGCGGATGTGCGCTGAAAAGCCCTCCACGCCCGGCGCAATCTCATCCTTCAACGTCAATGCCGGAATCTCATACTCCCCACCATTCTGCTGCCGAAACCCGATCGGCCGCGCGCTCCACAATTCATCCAGGCGCAATCCCAGTTCCTCGGTGGTCTGGCCATACAGCGCCTCATCCATCCGACTCGTGCGATACACCACAAACGGCGGCACTACATCAAACCCTGGGTAATACAGGATCCCGTGCTGAATCGGAAACAGCAAATCCTCCATCGGGCCGTTGATCCCGCGGGGGCTGTAGTGCGATTCCCAGCCGCCGGTGGTGACGACCAGCATCGCCCGTTTGCCTTTCATTTTTCCCTCGCCATAACGCTCGCCCCAGCGGCTGTCGGAGTGTTCGCCGACGCCATAGGCAAAGCCGTAGGCGTAGACGCGGTCGATCCAGCCTTTGAGGATCGCCGGCATGCTGAACCACCACATCGGGAATTGCAGGATCAGCGCGTCGGCCCAGAGCAGTTTCTCTTGTTCGCGGGCGATGTCGGCGGCCTGGGTGCCGTCGGCGTAGGCGCGTTTCGAATCGAGTGAGGCGTGGAACGGTTGCGAAGGGTCGCGCTGCGGTGCGTCGTCTGCGTCGAGCACGGGCTTCCAGTTCATCGCGTACAGATCGGAGACCTGCACGGTGTGGCCGGCGGTTTGCAGGCGCTGGACGGTGAAGTCGCGCAGCGAGCCGTTGAGCGAGGTCGATTCGGGATGGGCGTAAACCAGTAATACATTCATGTCGGGTGCTCCGTGAATGGGATGACTGCAGGATCGGCGCTCGCCCGGTATATTTGAAATGAATGTCTGATATGTCTGGTATAGCCATGAATAATTTGAGACGCCTGGATATCAACCTGCTGCTGACCCTCGACGTGTTGCTCGCCGAGCACAACGTCACCCGCGCGGCGCAGCGCCTGCATTTGTCGCAGCCGTCGGTGAGCGTGCACTTGGCCAGACTGCGCGAGATCTTCAACGACCCGCTGTTGCTACCCGGCCCAAGAGGCATGCGCCCGACCGCCCGCGCCGATGAACTGCGCGAGCCGTTGCGTGAAGCGCTGGAGGCGTTGGAGCGGGCGGTGGCGCCGGCCAGTGCGTTTGACCCGGCGCAGGCAACGCACAGCTGGAAAATCGCCGCGACCGACTACGGTGAATCCACCGTCGTGTTGCCAGCGCTCAGCCATTTACGCGAACAGGCGCCGGGCACGCGGCTGGCGATCATCGACCTGACGCCGGCGCAGATGGTCAAGCAGGCCGAGCAGGGCGTATTTGATCTGGCGCTGCATATAAGCGAGGACGCGCCGCCGGAGTTGCATTGGCGACCACTGTTCACCGAACGATATGTGCTGGCCGGGCGCATTGGCCATCCGGGATTAACCCAAGCGCCCAGCCGTGAGCAGTTCTGCGCGCTGGAACATGTGCTGGTGTCGCGCGAGGGTGGGGGCTTTTTCGGCGTGACCGACAAGGCGCTGGCCGAGGTCGGGCTGGCGCGCAGAGTGATGTTGTCGGTGCCGCACTTTCTGATGGCGATGTCGGTACTGGCCAGCACCGATCTGGTGGCGATGCTGCCGTCACGCCTGGTGCGCGGCAATCCGGCGCTGCAAGTGGTTGATGCGCCGTTGCAGGTGCCCGGCTATGAAATGGCGATGTTCTGGGCCGAGCGCGTGCACCGCGATCCGGCGCATAAATGGCTTCGCGAACAATTGCTGGCCTCGGTTTGAGCCATGTTCAGGCGTGGCCCAAGGCAATCGCGAACGACACGACGATCATGCAGGCGAAGGCGAAATTGAGATTCATGGGCTGTTCATCCTGAGCTTTTAAGAGTGGGGCCATTGTGAACAGGCGCAG
Source organism: Pseudomonas moraviensis subsp. stanleyae (assembly GCF_036283065.1). GTDB lineage: Bacteria > Pseudomonadota > Gammaproteobacteria > Pseudomonadales > Pseudomonadaceae > Aquipseudomonas > Aquipseudomonas stanleyae. The sequence continues at coordinate 243,435 of NZ_JAADJI010000009.1, read as the reverse complement.
CGCAAAGAAAAAATTCGCCTTGTTGATTGCAATGATCGAAAGCATTGATAGCCGCTGCGTTTGTATTTGCCCGACACTTTCGCTAGTGTCGCTGAAACCTGCAATTACAAGCACAAACAGGCATAACCATGCACGACCACTCCATCGCTGAACTGCCGTCCCTGCGTCGGCAGAAAATCCTTTTACTTCTTGAGCGTGACGGCAAGGTCATGGCCTCCGAGCTGAGCCAGCATTTTGCAGTCTCCGAAGACACCATCCGCCGCGATCTCGCAGAACTGGACAACGCCGGTCTGGTGCAGCGCGTGCATGGCGGGGCGCTGCCGCGACCGAAGGACTCGGGCAAGGATTATTTCACCCGTCTGGATGAGACGGACGAGGTCAAAGTGCGCCTGGCGCAATTGGCGGCCCAGCACATCGAGAACGGGCAGATTGTGTTGTTCGACTCCGGCTCGACCACCTTGCAGGTAGCGCGCGCGTTACTCGCCGATATCCGCATCACCGCCGTGACCGCATCACCGCTGACGGCGATTGCCTTGTCCGAATACAAGGGTGTGAAAGTTATTCTGGCGGGCGGCGAATTGAATCCTCATTCGATGTCGGCGAGTGGTCAGGAAGCGCTGCGATTGCTCGCGGGAATCAAGGCCGATCTGGCGATTACCGGGGTGTGTGCGATTCATCCCGAGGTCGGCATCACCTCGCTGCATTTCGATGAAGTGCCGATCAAACAGGCGATGCTCAACAGCGCGAAGCGGGTAATTGCGGTGACCACGGCGGACAAGCTGGGGGCGGTGGAGCCGTTTGTGGTGGCGCCGTGTAGTCGACTGCACATGTTGATTACCGAGCGGCATCTGGGGTCGGGGAGTGTCGAGGATTACCAGCGGTTGGGGATTGTGGTGGAGCAGTTGCCGGATTGAATTTTGTGTTGGATTTGAGGGCCTCTTCGCGAGCAGGCTCGCTCCCACAGGGGATCTGCAGTGAATAAATGACTTTGTAGGAGCTGCCGAAGGCTGCGATCTTTTGATTTTGATTTTTAAAAGCAGGATCAAAAGATCGCAGCCTTCGGCAGCTCCTACAGGTAATGGATTAGCGCAACCGCTCAAGCATCTGGTAATACCACATCCCCGCCGCCAGCAACGGGTTGCCGAGCAGGTCGCCCATCGGCACGCGAATGTGCTGGCAAGCGGCGAAGGTGTCGAACTGCTCCATCTGCCCAGTGATCGCCCGGCTCATGATTTCGCCCATGATGTGCGTGGTGGCGATGCCGTGTCCCGAGTAGCCTTGGCAATACCAGACATTGTCCGAGAGCTTGCCCAGTTGCGGGATACGGTTGATGACGATGCCCATTGCGCAGCTCCACTGATAATCGATCGGCACGCCTTTGAGCGCCGGGAACGTACGTTCGATACACGGGCGCAATTCGGCGGCGATGTCCCGTGAATCCTTGCCGCTGTAGTTGGCGCCGCCGCCGAACAGCAAACGGCCATCGGCGGTGAGCCGGTAGTAATCGAGGACGAAGCGGCAGTCGTACACGGCGAGGTCTTCGGGGTTGATCTGTTTTGCCAGATCACCGAGCGGCGCGGTGGTGACAATGCCGCCCATGGCCGGGAAAATCTTGCCCTTGAGCTGACCCGGTTCAAGCTTGTGATAGACATCGCCGGCGAGCATCACCTGACTGGCGTCGATCTGGCCGTGGGCGGTGCGCACGCCGGGGTTGTCGCCGTGAATGATCTCCAGCACTTCGCTGTTCTCGAAGATCAGCGCGCCGAGACTTTCGGCCGCCCGGGCTTCGCCGATGCACAGGTTGAGCGGGTGCAGGTGCATGTTGCGGGTGTTCTTGATCGCGCCGTGGTAGAGCTCGCTTTGCAGCAGGTCGCGAACCTGGCTGCGGTCGAGCAGGCTCACTTCATCGCCCAAACCTCGTCGCACGGCTTCGTCGTAATCCTTGCGCAGGTCGTCCATGTGGCTCGGCTTGTACGCCGCGTGCAGATGGCCGTGTTTGAGGTCGCACTGGATCGCATATCTGTCGACGCGTTCGCGGATGATTTGATGCCCGCGCCAGCGCAAATGCCAGATGAAATTGTCGACGTCATCGCCCAGTTTCGCGCGCATCTGTTTGCGCATCGCACCGTCGCCGGAGAGGCTGCCGGTGACTTGCCCGCCATTGCGCCCGGTCGCGCCCCAGCCGATCTTGTGGCTTTCGACGATGGCGACTTTCAGGCCTTGTTCCGCCAGTTCGACAGCGGTGGCGACGCCGGTGAAACCGCCGCCGATGATCACCACATCGACCTTGTGCCGGCCTTGCAGGGTGGGGTAATCGGTGTCCTGGTTGAGGGTGGCGGTGTAGTAGGAATTGCAGCGAATGGTCATGTCAGCGTCCACAAAAAAATTCTGGGTCGAAGTGCATTCCCTGTGGGAGCGAGCCTGCTCGCGAAGGCGGTGTGTCATTCACAACTAGGGTGACTGACATGGCCCCTTCGCGAGCAGGCTCGCTCCCACAGGAGGTGTGTACTCCCGGGAATCAGGCTTCGGTCAGGTACCACCGCCAATCCTGCTCACCCACTTGCGCCATGAACTGCCGGTATTCGGCACGCTTCACCGCCAGATACACCCCAAGGAATTCCTCCCCGAAAGCCTCCCGCGCCCACGCGGAATTTTCCAGCGCCTGCAACGACGTCAGCCAATCGGTCGGCAGCAATTCTTTCGCCTGGGCATAACCGTTGCCCTCGACCGGCGCGCCCGGATCCAGTTCTTCACGAATGCCACGATGAATGCCGGCAAGAATCGCCGCCGCTGCCAGATAGGGGTTGGCGTCCGCGCCGCAGATGCGGTGTTCGATGTGTCGCGTGGGCGCCGGGCCGCCAGGAACGCGCAGGCTGACCGTGCGGTTGTCGACACCCCAGGTCGGCGCCAGCGGCGCGTAGCTGTTGGCCTGGAAACGCCGGTAAGAGTTGGCGTTGGGGCAGAACAGCAACAGCGAATCGAGCAAGGAGGCGAGCATGCCGCCGATCGCCGTGCGCAACAGCGGCGTGCCGGCCGGGTCTTGCGAGGCGAACAGATTACGCCCCTCGGCATCGGCGAGGCTGACGTGCATGTGCATGCCGGTGCCGGCCAGATCATCGAACGGCTTGGCCATGAACGTCGCCTGCATGCCGTGCTTGTGCGCCACGCCTTTGACCAGACGTTTGTAGCGCACGGCCTGATCCATCGCCAGCAGTGCATCGCCGTGTTCGAGGGTGATTTCCACCTGGCCCGGGGCGTATTCGGAAATCGCCGTGCGCGCCGGAATGCCGTGCAGTTTGCAGGCGCTGTAGAGGTCAGCGAGGAACGGTTCGATCTGTTCCAGCTCGCGCAAACCGTAGACTTGCGTGTGTCGCGGTCGCCCGCCGTCGGCGTCCAGCGCCGGTTGCGGGCGGCCGTTGTGATCGCGTTTGGCGTCGAGCAGATAGAACTCCAGCTCGCAGGCCATGATCGGGTGATAACCCTCGGCCTTGAGCCCGTCGATGACTTTGATCAGCAGGTGCCGCGGGTCAGCGATGCTCGCCGGCAGGCCCTCGGTCGGGTGCATGCTGACCTGCACTGCTGCGGTCGGAATCTGCCGCCACGGCAGGCGCACCAGACTGCCTTGCAGCGGATAGGCGCGGCAGTCGATATCGCCGACGTCCCACACCAGCCCGGAGTTCTCGACATCCTCGCCTTGCACGGTCAGGCCGAGAATGGTGCTTGGCAATGGTCGGCCGCTTTCGTACACGGCGAGCAGTTCTTCGCGGTGCAACAGCTTGCCCCGCGGCACGCCGTTGGCGTCGAGGATGAACAGCTCGATCATGTCGATATCAGGGTTCTGTTCGAGGAACAGGCGTGCCTCTTCGATGGCTGCGAATTTCATGGCAAATCACTCACGATGGCGCCGCACAGGCGCGCAGATTCGGCCGGACACCGACAGGGCGTCCCGACAGGGATTTCATAGGGCGATCAGTCAGAGGACACAGAACCTGTGGCGAGGGAGCTTGCTCCCGCTGAGGCGCGAAGCGGCTCTCGCTTGTTGTTCAAAGGCGGGGCTGCCAGGCAGTCCAGTGGGAGCACCCTCCCTCGCCACAATGGCTTAGTGACCGACAGAAATCAGCAGGCGATATCCGGCGGGCGTGCGGAGTGACGCAGCTTGGAGCGGCGCAGGGCCATGGGCAGATTGACGATGCGGTTCATACGCGGCCCCGTTTGCAGTGGGCGCGTACAGCAGAGACGTGCAACCTTTGCGGTTGTTGTGGTGACGTACTCATAACGCGTGTTTCCGTTGGCGGAAAGCGTCGGCGGCAGGGCAGGCCCGGCGACCGGTGTGCCCGGATAGTAAGGGGGAATTTGCGCGCGTGTAAACGGGAGATTTGCCGGTGGCGCTCTGCGGCGTTTGGGCTGATTGACCGAGTTGCCTTTTTCGCGAGCAGGCTCGCTCCCACAGGAGAGTGCATTTCAACTGTTTTCGCGAGCAGGCTCGCTCCCACATTGGAATGCATTTCAACTGTGGGAGCGAGCCTGCTCGCGAATGGCCGCCCCTCGGTCCAGAGTGAACACGCCGGGCCCTATCGTTGCTTGCCGCCATGCCTTTCAGCGCAGCACGTAATCGTCCGGCTCGGGCGCGGGGGGCAACGGCGAAACGCCGAGTTCGTGCAGCACATCGCGCTCCAAAGTGCGCACCAGTGCATCGGTCGGCAGATCGTTTTCATCGCGGCCGAACGGGTCTTCGAGTTCATCGGCAATCGCGTCGAAGCCGAAGAAGGTGTAGCTGACAATTGCCGTGAACAGCGGCGTCAGCCAACCCAGCGATTGCGCCATGGCGAAGGGCAGCAGCAGGCAGAACAGGTAGATGGTGCGGTGCAGCAACAGGGTGTAAGGGAAGGGCAGCGGCGTGTGCTTGATCCGGTCGCACACGGCCTGGGCCTGGCTCAGGCAAGTCAGGTGATTGGCCAGCAATTGATAGCGCCATGGCGACAGCACGCCAGCCGATTCCAGCTCGGAACACTGGCGCCCGACCTGATGCAGGATCCGCCCGCAGTGGTCCGGCGCAGCCCCATCGATCGGCGGGCTGACCCAGTCGGCACTGGCCTGCGCCTCACTCTCTGCGCGTAGTCGTGCGTTCAATGCATGGGCAAACCCGCACAGGTTGCGCAACAGTTGTTCACGCAGGCTGGCGTCTTCGATGCCTTGGGTTTCGCGCATCACTGCGCGCACCCGCAACAGCACCTCGCCCCAGGCCTTGCGGCCCTCGTACCAGCGGTCGTAACAGGCGTTGTTGCGAAAGCTGAGGAAAATCGACAGCGACAGGCCGAGCAGGGTGAACGGTGTCGCGTTGATCTCGGCGAAGTAGCGCGGCACAAGGATTTCAACCAGCACAATCGCTGCCGCCAGCAGGGTCAGCATCAAGGTACGCACGGCGATGCGTTTGGCGATCGAGCCTCTGAGGGTGAACAGCACGGCGAACTGATTGGGTCTCGGTCTGACGATCATCTCGGGTCCCGGTTGCGCGGCGAATCAGCCGCCGGTCATGTTCATGAAACGCACCACTTGCACGTCGTCGTTGACTTCGAAGTTGTGTCGATACGGCTTGAGTTTCATCGCCTCGATGATCGCGTTTTCCAGGCGTTCCGGATGGCCCGGATGGGCGCGCAAGACGGCTTTGAGATCCATCGAATGCTCGTTGCCCAGGCACAGCAGCAGGCGGCCTTCAACGGTCAGGCGCACGCGGTTGCAGGTGCCGCAGAAGTTGTGACTGTGCGGCGAAATGAAGCCCAGGCGAATGTTCGGCGCCTCGGCAACCCGCCAGTAGCGCGATGGCCCTTGGGTGGATTCGGTGGAGTCGATCAGGGTAAAGCGTTCGGAGATGCGTTCACGCACTTGCGCGCTGGAATAGAACGACTCGGCGCGGCTGTGTTCGGCGATCGCGCCCAGCGGCATTTCTTCGATGAAGGAAATATCCAGATCACGCTCGATGGCGAAACTGACCAGATCGTTTATCTCGTGGTCGTTACGCCCCTGCATCACCACGCAATTGAGCTTGGTGCGAGTGAAACCGGCAGCGCGGGCGGCATCGATGCCTTCGATGACCTGCGCCAGATCGCCGGTGCGGGTCAGTTCCTTGAAACGCTGCGGGTCGAGGCTGTCGAGGCTGATGTTGAGGCGCTTGACCCCGGCGTCGAACAGCGGCTTGGCCAGCCGGCCCAACTGCGAGCCGTTGGTGGTCAGGCACAGTTCGCGCAGGCCGGGCAGGGCGGCAATCTGCTCACACAGCTGCACGACGCCGGGGCGGATCAGCGGCTCGCCGCCAGTGAGCCGGATCTTGCGCGTGCCGAGGGCGACGAAGCTTTGCGCAACCTGAAACAGTTCTTCGAGGGTGAGGATCTGCTGGCGCGGCAGGAACTGCATGTCCTCGGCCATGCAGTAGACGCAGCGAAAATCGCAGCGGTCGGTGACCGAAAGGCGCAGATAATCCACGCGGCGGTTGTGACCATCGATCAATTCACGCTGTGTCATGGGCTCGCCTCGTGGATGTGGAGCGCCGTCAACCGGCGCAGATCGCGCAGGGTAGGCTGCGCTCGCCATGCCGTCCAATCACTCTGGCTGACCGAGTGATTGACGGCGTCGATGATGCCTTACGGTGCGCCAAACATTGCCGTCCAGTAAATGCCTGCGTTGCTTTTCGGATCGGTCGCATACGCGGCGCCCAGCTCCTGGTATTGCGGGTTCATCAGGTTGGCGCAATGGCCGGGGCTGGCGAGCCAGCCGTCGACGACTTTGCCGACGGTGTCTTGCCCGGCGGCGATGTTTTCGCCAACCAGTTGCCCACCGTAACCGGACAGTTCGGCGCGGTCGCCGGGTGTGCGGCCGTCGCGGTCCTTGTGGTCGAGGTAATTATTGTTGGCCATGTCGCGGCTGTGATCCTGGGCAACCGTGCCCAGCGTGGCGTTCCAGGCCAGCGGTGGCGCCGCCGCGAAGGATTGGCCACCGCACTGGCGCGCCAGACTGCGCGCGGTATTGAGTTGCGCCAGCAGCTTTTGCCCTTCGCTTTGCGCATCGCCGAGTTTCGCGGTCAGCAATGGGCGCGCGAGGACGATGCGCCAGTCGCGATCAACGCGGCTGACGCCGACATCGACAAACTGCGGATCGAGCACCACCTGGCAGAAGCTTTCCTTGATCGCCTGCATCGCCGCCGCTGCATCGCGCGGGCCGTTGAGGGTGATCGCCTGCACATTGACCATCGGGTAGTGCGCGCTGGTCATGGCTTGCTGCAGATCGACCGCGCCGCTGGCCGGCAGGCGCAGGCGCGGGTCGGCCGACAGCGGCGGCAACTCGTTCGACGCCTGCGTGCCGCAACGCTGCGGCTGGCTGCGATAGCTGTTGATCGACTCGATCAATTGCAATTCATCGGCGGCCAGCGCCGAGGTGGCGAACACCACGCCCAGCGACAGTGCGGCACAACGCAAAACGGACGGCATGAAGCGCATGGAAATCTCCCTTGAGCTGAATGCGCCCATGATGCGCGAAAGGCCCCCGGAGGGTGAATGTGTTTTTCTTTGCGGCGGATTTTTTCTGCGCTGGTGTGCTCGCGCGTTTGCTCGCTACACTTCGCGAAGGCCCCGCAAACCGGGCGCCTCACCGACGTAACATCATGCCCCGGGCGGGCGCTGACGGAAGAACCGACATGGGATTGAAAGGCTTGGCGGGCGGTTTGTTGTGTATCGTTTTGGCCGGTGCAGCATGGGCTGGCGCTCAGGCCCCGATCGAGGCCAAGGCGGAACAGAAAGCCGAGGTGCTGGAAGAGAAAGCGGCCGATAAGGTCAGTGCTGCGCCGGCGCCGAAATCCGAGGCAATCACCCCCACCGAAGCGCAGGCCGTAGACCCGGCCGGTGCCGCGCCACTGGACGATCCGCTGACCTGTCTGGCGCGCAGCATCTACTGGGAAGCCAAGGGCAAGGACACCCCGGAAATGGAGGCCGTTGCCAGCGTGGTGATGAATCGCCTCGGCCATGATGGCTTCCCCGACACGGTGTGCGCAGTGGTCAAACAGGGTTCGGAAAGCGGCAATTGCCAGTTTTCCTGGTGGTGCGATGGCAAGCCCGATCAGGTCAAGGAAGACGCCGAATACACGTTGGCCAAGGAAATCGCCGGCAAGGCGTTGAACCGCCAACTCAAGGACCGCACTCGCGGCGCCCTGTATTTTCACGATCGCGGCGTCCGCCCGAGCTGGGCCAAGGCCTATCGCAACACCGCGCAGACCGGCAGGTTCCTCTTCTACAAACCTGCCGGCGGCGACGCGCGTTAACTGGCGTGGGTGTTGAGGATGCTCGCCACCTGCTGCGGCTGGCAGTTCAGGTACGGTGACTTTTGCAGCCAGCGCTGATCCGGGTACCAGGAAAACATGAACTGGCCGTTCTTCAGGCGATCGATCACCTGTTTGGCGATTTGCGGCCGCACGGCGGGGCAACCCTGACTGCGGCCGATACGGCCCTGACGCTTGCTCCACAGCGGGTTCACATAACTGGCGGCATGAATCACGATCGCGCGATCGCGGGCCAGATCATTGAAACCGGGTTCCAGACCATCCATGCGCAGCGAATAGCCGTGGGTGCCTTCGTAGCTTTCCTGAGTGCGGAACAGGCCCAGGCTGGACTGATAACTGCCTTCGCGGTTGGAAAACTGCGTGGCGAAATTTTCCCCTGAGTTGGAGCCGTGGGCAACCAGGTCGCGCAGGACCAATTTCTGTTTGCTCAAGTCGAAAATCCACAGACGGCGTTCGGTGGACGGTTGCGAATAGTCGATGATCGCCAGGTGCCGCGAGGGTTTCGCGCCGTTGTTGACCGCGCACTGCATGGCGTTCAATGCACCTTTGAGCGCTTGGGGATTGAGTTCCGGCGCGGCGTGGGCGAGGCTGTTGTAGAGAACCGGCGATGGCTTGCCGGCGGCAAATACTGGGCTGGTCACGGCGACAAGGGTCGCGGTGCTCAACAGAAGTCGGCGCAAAAACGTCAACATTTTATAAAGTGTCCTCAACTTGCTACATAAACGGCACTTTGGCTCCTGACTCCCAGTCAATACCCGCAGGCTCGCGGTTCGAGCCTGACTGTTCAGCGCACCTGATGTAAGGTTGACCGTCATCTGGACGGCCATGGATTGGAGTAAAGCAGTTGTTCAAAAAGTACGCATGCTACTTGAGCATTTGTTTGCTCGCTGCGCCGTTTGTCGCTTGCGCCGATGAGCCGCTGCCCCCGCTCGAAACCCTGCCGACGCCTGAAACGCAACTGCCGGTAGAGCCGCGCAGCCCGTTGCAGGCCGTGTTGATCAGCTTGCCACAGTCGTGCCCGGCGATAGCCGCGCGCCTCAATGGCCCGGCGCTGAGCCAGTTGCAGGCGTTCTATGAGCAGCAGGACTGGATGCCGGTGTGGGCAATTGAATCGGCTCGATTGCCGGTGTTGCGCGAGCAATTGCAGTTGTTGGCCGACGATGGCCTGAACCCGAATCGCTACGCTGTCGCGACCATACCGCCGCAGGATGGCGAGTTGTGCGCCGACATCGACATCAGCCGCAACTACCTGCAGGCCTTGCAGGATCTGCATTACGGCCGTCTGTTGCAATCGCATTTCGAGCCGCTGTGGCGTGTCGACGGCCCGCCGACCGACCGTCAGGCGCAGTTGCTCAGCATCGCCGTGCCGGGCATGCACGACATTGCTGCGGCGTTCAACCTTGCGCGTCCGCATCTGCCGCAGTATCAAAGTCTGCGCCAGCTGTATGCCGCGCAACGCTTGCAGGCCTTGCCGCAATGGCAGCCGGTCGGCAACGGCCCGCTGCTGCGCCCGGCGATGGAAGATGCGCGCGTGCCGGAACTCGCCCGGCGTCTGTACAACGAAGGTTATCTGGCTCAGGCGCTGGTGCCGCCGGACAATGCCTACGACGACGTACTGGTGGAAGCCGTGAAGCATTTTCAGGCCAGTCACTCGTTGCAGGCTGACGGCGTGGTCGGACCGGGCACCATTGCCGAGCTGAACATCAGCCCGCTGACCCGCCGCGATCAGTTGCGCGTCAACCTCGAACGTTTCCGCTGGATGGCCCAGGACATGGAGCCCAGTGGTCTGGTGGTCAACGTTGCCGCCGCCGAGCTGACGCTGTATCAGGGCGGTCAGCCGGTGTGGCAGACCCGCACCCAGGTCGGTCGCGCCGAACGTCAGACCCCGCTGCTCAAATCCCGCGTCACCCGGCTGACACTGAACCCGACCTGGACCGTGCCGCCGACCATCTGGAAAGAAGACAAGCTGCCGGAAATCCGCAAGGACCAGACCTTCCTCAGCCGTCAGAACCTGCAAGTGCTCGACGCCAACGGTCAGCCTCTGGCGGCAGCGGACATCGACTGGGACAACCCCGGCAACATCCTCCTGCGCCAGGACGCCGGGCCGCGCAATCCGTTGGGGCAGATGGTCATTCGTTTCCCCAACCCGTTCTCGGTGTACCTGCACGACACGCCGAGCAAGGCGCTGTTCGACAAAGGCCCACGGGCGTTCAGCTCCGGCTGCGTGCGTGTCGAGCATCCGCTGCAACTGCGCGATCTGCTGCTGTCACCGGCAGAAAAGACCCGCACCGACACATTGCTCGCCAGCGGCACCACCCATGAATTTCGCCTGTCGGCGCCGGTGCCGATCCTGATGACTTACTGGACGGCGCAAGTCGACAGCAGCGGCCACGTGCGTTACGCCCCGGATATCTACAGCCGCGACAGCGCATTATTGGTGGGCCTGGATCGGGCGCATTGAGTCTGGCACCAGCACGGCAATCAAAAACCTGAGTTCGATGAGTGATTTCAGGTCGACGAATCCCGTACAAACACCTCGGTCAGTCCCCTCTCCCTCGGGAGAGGGCTAGGGTGAGGGGCCGATTTCAAGCCGAACCCAATACTCAAAATCTCACCGTTCCAGCTTTTCAGCCAACCACGGCAAAAGCGCCTCACACGACCCTTCAATCTTCAAATCCAGCAGCTCATCCGCCCGAGTCTTGCCCAGATTTATCGCCATCAACGGCTTGCCACGCTCGGCAATCACCCGGCACAAGCGAAACGCCGAATACGCCATCAACGACGACCCTACCACCAGCAACCCCGCTGCATTTTCAGCAGCAGCCAGCGCCCGCGCCGCGGTAGGCTGCGCCACGTTCTCGCCGAAAAACACCACATCCGGCTTCATCCGCTCACCCGCGCAATGCGGGCACTGCGGCACCTGAAAGCGTGCTTCGAAGGCCGGGTCGAGCAAGGTATCGCCATCCGGCGCCTGCACCGCATCAACACCACTGAGATAGGGATTCTGCGCTTCCATCTGCCGCTGGATCTCGTCGCGCTCACTGCGCTGTCCGCAATCCAGACACAGCACCCGATGCAGACTGCCATGCAACTCGATCACATCGTGACTGCCAGCCTGGTCGTGCAAGGTGTCGACGTTCTGCGTGATCAAAGCGCTGATCCGGCCACGCTGCTGCAACGTGGCCAGCGCCTCATGCGCGGCATTCGGTCGGGCCTTTCGCACGCGCGGCCAGCCGAGCATGGCCCGCGCCCAGTAGCGCCGGCGTGATTGCGCGGCAGAAAGGAATTCCTGATACATCATCGGTTGCCGTCCGCGACGCACGCCGTCGCTGTCGCGGTAGTCCGGAATTCCCGATGGCGTGCTGATGCCGGCGCCGGTCAGGACGAGAAACTTATCCTCGGCCATGGCCTGCAACAGCGTATCGAGGTGTTCGCGGATCGGACTATCGAGCATGCTCAGCACTCCAGAATGGGCAGTGCCCGCAGGTTAGCACCAACCACCGTGGCGAGGGAGCTTGCTCCCGCTCGGGCGCGACGCGGCCGCAAAAGAAGGGGCCTGCTGCGCAGTCCAGCGGGAGCAAGCTCCCTCGCCACAGGTTTCGCATTTTCAGTCGGTTACTTGCGCGCCTCCAGAATCAGGTTGAACGGCGTCTGCGTGGCGCGGCGGAACTGCTTGAACCCGGCCTCAGTGAAGACCTTGCGCAAGCGTAGCTCTCCGGCCTGCGCACCGAGTCCGAGGCCGACTTCCTGTGACAGCGAATTGGGCGTGCAGATAAACGTGGAAGCTGCATAGAACAGGCGCCCGACAGTGTTGAGATTATCGTCAAGTTTGTCGTTGGCGAACGGTTCGACCAACAACACCGTGCCGTCGTCTTTCAGTGACGCATAAGCGTGGCGGGCGGCGCCGACCGGGTCGCCCATGTCGTGCAGGCAGTCGAAAAAGCAGATCAGGTCGTAGTCGCCGCCGGGATAGTTTTTCGCCGTGCCCTCGAAGAATCTGGCGCGATTGCCCACGCCACCTTCTTCGGCGCGTTGCGTGGCGACAGTGACTGACGGCGCGTGGAAGTCGAAGCCGACAAACTGCGATTCGGGGAAGGCCTGGGCCATGATCACCGTCGAGGCGCCGTGGCCGCAGCCGATGTCGGCAACCTTGGCGCCGCGTTCCAGCTTGGCTACCACGCCGTCCAGCGCCGGCAGCCATTCGGCTATCAGGTGACCTTTGTAGCCGGGGCGGAAGAAGCGTTCGGTGCCGCTGAACATGCACGGATGGTGATCGCCCCAGGACAGGGCGCCATTGCCGCGCATGGCTTTGACCAGTTTGTCCTTGTCATGGAAAAACGACGCGACCACGCCGAGACCGCCGGCGACGTACACCGGCGAATCCTCTACGGCCAGCGCCAATGCCTGTTCTTCCGGCAGGCGAAACTGACCGTCGAGGTGCTCCATGTAGCCGGACGCGGCGTGGGCGCTGAGCCACTCGCGCACCAGGCGCGGATTGCAGGTGGTTTTTGCTGCGAGGGCTTCGGGGCTGATCGGTTGGCTGTCGGCCATCGCCCGGTACAGGCCGAGCTCTTCGCCGACGATGACATTGGCCAGCATCGCCGCGCCGCCCATGTCACTGACCAGTTTGCCCATGAACTCGTTGAGCTTCGCCTCATTCATCACGTGTGCTCCTGAAACAGGATCACCGTCCGGCGGCGTTGAATGTCGAGGCAGGCGCCACCGGGCGGTGGTCACGGATAGGGGCAGGGCACAGCAGAAGTCCTGCGGCCCCCTCGACTGGGTAATGATTGAGTCTAGCCTTCTTTTGCTAATCGGTGCCCAGCCATCGGGGCGGTAACGGGTGTCGACCATAGAAACTGCGCAGCTGTGTCAGGTCGTGCTCATACCAGCAGCGCAGCCATTGCTGATACTGCGCCTGCGCGAGGGTTCGCAGTAACGGCCGGGCCAGGCTGTCGTGAATGGCTTGGGCGGCCTGCATGCCGCTCATCAACGCCTTGAGCACTCCATGCGACGACGCCGGATCGAGCCGGCTTGCAGCATCACCCACGAGAAAGTAGCCGCCACCGGCAACGGATGCGCTGATTCGCCAGCTTACCTCGGCACCGCGCATCGGCCCCACCTGCGGTAATGCCAGGAGGTCTTCGGGCAGCATTGGGGGGGACGGCTTTACGGCCTTCAGTGCGTCGATTTCAAACGCGAGATGCGTCCAGTGGATCAACTGCGCCCCGATCCGGGCGATCCAGGTCCAGCCATCTTCAGTGGCCAGCAGGTGCGGATTGCTCCCGTAAGGTTCGAGCTGACCCTGCAGATATCCATAGCGGGCCACTAACGCAGGAGAATCGATTTGCTCCGTCAGGTGCAATTGCCGCCCAAGCCAGCCGGTTGCACCACTGGCATCGATCAAGTACGAGGCGTAAAGGCAACCGGCGTCGGCTTCTACGCCGATTACTTGTTGTGCGAAGGTGAGGACCCTGCGTGCCCGACACGGCTGGTGCACATCTACGCCCGCCAACGCGGCTTGCTGCAACAAGGCGCCGTCAAGTTGCGCGCGGGTGATCTGAAAACCGTGCCAGGGTCCGTCTACGTCGGCGCCAAAAGGATTGAAGCGGGGCAGACCGTTCCAGTGCACCCATTGACCTTCAAAACGCAGTGTCGACGGGGCACGGAGCAGGTCGGCGGCGCCGAGTCGCCGCAATAACGGTTCGATCCCCGGGTGCAGGCTTTCGCCGGGGCGGAATCGGGGAAACGCTTGCCGTTCAAGCAAAGCCACGCTCAGCCCGTGGCGAGCACAGCTGATGGCACTGGCGCAGCCCGCAGGTCCAGCGCCAATCACCACAACATCAAAGTGTTTCATCAGCGATCTGCCAGGATCCTGCATCCTGTTTCATCAGGATGGCATCGGCGCTGACGAACAACAGGACCTGTCGCTCCACTTCGACGTGACGCAACTTGAAATCATCATCGGCAATGCTGACGGCCCCGCGTTTGTACATCGAAAAACGTTGTACCCACCCCTCAAGAGCAACGCCGGCTTCCAGCTGTGCCGTATCGAGTTCATTGTCCGGTTGCTGCACCTCGAGAAACGACATCAGCGGCCAGGCATTGCGCTGGGCGTTGTCATCGTCAGCGCCAAGCACCTGATAAACCCGATGCATTGAAACGACACGCCGCTCATACGCGGTTTGCGACGTATGGCCGGTCAGGCTCAGGGAAAAATGCCCGTTCAGGGCGACCTGCGTGTAATCGGCGTGGGCGTAGGCGTGGTACCGGGCGAACAGGCGGTTGCCTTCAACGATTACTTGCGGCCCGTGCTGATCGTCCCAGGCAATGGCACCGTTCTGACCGATTTCCTGATCGGTCAGGGGAATTATGGTGTGCAGGCTCGCGCGTGGTTCGAAGACTCGCGCCGAATCCGGCGCCACCCCCGGCCAGAAGGAGCCCAGAGCCGCGCAGATTTTCGCGTCTTCGGGAAACGGGCTTGCCATCTGATAGCCAGCCAGTACGTTGATCCATTGCGCATCGGGTGTTTTCTGCCGAACCCAGCCTACCTCCCAGCCCGGACCGAAAACCCCGGCAGCGCCGTCGGGCAGTGAGGAAGGTCTTGAATTCTGAGCGAGCGGTATTTGCGCCGGCGCGCGCAGGCGGGGCTCAGCCGAAGCGACAATCGCCGTCACCCCTCGATCCGTGTCGGAAAACAATTGATCCTTGAGATTCAGGTTGGCGCAGTACCGCACGTTGGAAAGTGCTTCGAGGCGGGCGTGCCAGATGTCGGGATCGGGGAAGAGCGGCTCTTCGCGGACCCAGTGCAGCAGTTTGCGCTGACTGCACAGTGGGTAAAAGTCCGGAGGGCCGATAATCGAATAGGCAGCCACCGTCGGCAGCAGGTCGCTGAGTGCCGCACAGTGTGGTCGGACCCAGCCGTCAGCGGTCGCGTCTTGATAGTGCAGGGCCTGATAGCCCCCTTGACGAACCAGTGCTTCGACATCGGCGCGATTGTTCAGATCCTCGATGTTGCCATCCGCGTCGACCTTGTGGCGTCCATGCACCATGCCGCCTGTGTTAGCCGGCATCTGGAACGCTAGCGGTCGCCCTTCGAATAGGGCGGGTGTGACCAGCCGCGCTTTCGGCTCTGGCAAAAGCAGGCCGGCACCGAACTCCTCGGCAGCAGCCCAGTCGGCCAGGTCATCGCTCACAACGAAGGGCGGCTGACTGATCTGCGGCTCCTCCCAGCCAGTGCCACTGTGACGTAAATGGATGTGCCGCAACTTCTCGTTGACCTGATGATTTTCCAGCGTCACCGACAATTCCATGCCCGCCAGACACTGATCGCCATCGAACAGCTTGTGCAGCGGCACCCAGAAATCCAGTCCGGGGTCGACCTCGACCTGAAAGTCCATCGGCCCGAAGCGTTGTGCATCACCGCGCAGTTGCATGGCAATGTACGCGCTGTAGCGCACTGGCATGACCGCAATGCCATGCACATCGCCGTCGACGAAGGGCAGGAAGCACCGCATTCTGGCGTCATACCGGGCAGGCGCAGTGCCGACGCGGGCAATGCCGGTGCGCGAAAAGCACAGATCGGCGTGCCGGCCGTGCACGGTGTCGGCCGCGCCGCGATATTCACTGGCAAAGGCCACCACCGCCAAAGGTGCGCCTGCAGCTGTCACGCGCAATTGTTCGAAGGTGGGAGGTGCGATGCTGTAGACGTAGTTCAGAACGCTTTCGATTTCGCCCGGTGTCGGAAACAGCAACAGATCCGCTCCGTTTGCATCGACAGTGACTCGGGGTGCGGCCAGCGCGTGATAGAGCAAACTGCGGGAGGGCATCGACGCTTCGATTGCGCAGACTCCCTCAGGGTCGAAATCTTCGAATCCGCTCACGCTGCGGTCAATCGTCAACGGTCGCGCAAGTTCGGCTGCCAGTGGCTCCGCAAGCAGATCAAGGCCATGGGCCAACATCAGCGAACGCCAGCCGCCGGGGGCCAGCCGACGACACACCTGTGTGACGGATTCGAGCAGAGTCATGGCTGATCCTCGTTACGGTTCGCGAGCCGTCATCAGACAGCAGAATGCTGAAGGCCCGCTACTGTCAGGTCTGACAGTGGCAGGGCATCTGGACATGCATAACCATAGGGGTCTTCGCCTGGGCGCAACAGTCGGGCAATTCCGACGCAGTTGTAGGCAGATGCCTGCTGTTCGAATGGAAACAGCAGGCAGTCAGGAGGGAAATTTAAACAGCGACTGTCAGCTGTGCAGTGGCAACTTCAGTTCAGCGCACAGGCCGCCACCTTCACGATTGCTCAACAGCAGCGAGCCGCCCAGCGCCATCGCCAGTTGCTGGGCGATCGCCAGCCCGAGCCCGGTGCCGCCGGTGTCGCGGTTGCGCGAGTTTTCTACGCGGTAGAACGGTTCCAGCACCTGCGCCAGTTCGGCCTCGGCGATGCCCGGGCCGCGATCGAGGACTTTCACCGACAGGCTGTTGCCGTGCGCTTCGACCTGCAGTTGCGCGGCGCCGGCGAATTTCAGGGCGTTGTCGGTCAGGTTCACCAGGACCCGGCGCAGCGCTTGCGGACGGGTTTCGATTACCGCTTTGCTCTTGCCGCCGAGCTGCACGTCCTTGCCCATGTCCTGATAGTCGAAGACCAGGCTGTCGAGGAACGAGTCGAGATCGGTGCGCCGGCTTTCTTCGGTGGCGCCATGAATGCTGCGGGCATACGCCACGCCTTCGCGCACCAGATGCTCGATCTCGCCGAGATCGCTGCTCAGTTTGTCTTTTTCGACCGAGTCGTCCATGAATTCCGCGCGCAACTTCATCCGGGTGATCGGCGTTTGCAGGTCGTGGGAAATCGCCGCCAGCAGTTGCATGCGTTCTTTCAGGTAGGCAGCGATGCGTGTCTGCATGGCGTTGAACGCCCGCGCCGCGTGGACCACTTCGGTCGGGCCTTGCTCGTCGAGCTTGATCGGATGCGCGTTGGGGTCGAGGGTTTCCACCGCATTGGCGAGGCGGGTGAGGGGCCGAATGGCAATGCGCACGGCGAGCCAGGTGCAAAGGATCAGCAACGCCAATTGGCCGAGCAGCACCACCGGCAACCACGGTGACAACGGCACCATCGCCGGACGGATATCAATGGTCACCGGGCTGCCGTCGCTCAGGCGCAGGTGGCCCTGGAAATGTCGTCTCGGCCCACCGGGGACCTCGGTAAACATGATTGGATAAGTGTCGCCGATGGCCGCAGTAATCGAGGCGATGGCGACGGACTCTTCCGCCGAAGTCACCGGCATGCCCGGTTCGCCCTCATTGAGCAGGTAGCCGTAATTACGCCGGGCCAGGCGCGGCAGCCATGCCTCGCGTTCCGCCGCGGGCAGGCGATCGAGGATTGCCATCGAGGTCGAGACGTCGGTTTCGAGGTTGCCGAGCATGGTGTTTTTCGCGCTCTGGTAACGCTCGTAATACTGCGCTCCGAACGACAGGCCCTGCGCCAGAATCAGCCCGATCAGGAAGATCAGCGACAGGCGCGAGGCGAGGGTGCGCGGCCATTGCAGCTTGAGCTTCATGCTGGCGCCCCGAGCAGTTCGACCGGCAGCGAAAACACATAACCTTCGCTGCGCACGGTCTTGATGTAGGCCGGCTCGCGGGCATCGTCGAGCAGGCGCTGACGCAAGCGGCTGACCAGCAAATCAATGGAACGGTCGAACAGATCGGCCTCGCGGCCCTGGGTCAGGTTGAGCAATTGATCACGACTGAGCACCCGTTGCGGATGGTCGAGAAATACCCGCAGCAAGCGATATTCGGCACCGCTGAGGGCAACCATGGTGCCGTCGCTGTCGAGCAGATGACGGGCCGAGGTGTCCAGTTGCCAACGACCGAAGGCCAGCAGGCGCCCAGCTTCGGTGACCACCAGGTTCGGCGGCAGCATGCGCGTGCGGCGCAACACCGCGTTGATCCGCGCCAGCAACTCACGTGCAGCGAAGGGTTTGCTCAGGTAATCGTCGGCACCCATTTCCAGGCCGATGATGCGGTCGGTTTCATCGTTGCGCGCGGTGAGCATCAGCACCGGCGTTGCTTTGTGTTTGCCTACGCGCAATTCGCGGCACAGCTGCAGGCCATCGTCGCCGGGCATCATGATGTCGAGCACGATCAGGTCGACGGTATTGGCATCAAGGAAGCTGCGCATCTGCCGGCCATCGGCGACCACTGTCGTGCGCAGGCCGTTCTTCTTCAGGTAGTTGCCTACCAGTTCACGGATCTCGCGGTCGTCGTCGACGATGAGAATGTGATCGACATGTTCCATCGGTTCAAGCCTCTGTCAAAAGGGGAATGCCGTGCAGTCTATAGCGCCGTGGACCGCACGCCTGCCTGCCTTTGTATTGCAGTGTATCTGCCCCGACGGCGGATACACGCCGACGCAAAAACGCGATTTTCTGCGGGTTTTGTATCGCTGTGTATCTACCCACCGCGTGGATACACAGCGAGTGATTCTCGTCCTTTCCTGACACAGACGCGATACCTCAAGCGCCTCAAATAGGCTCCATCGAGGCACACACAGATCGCCTCGGCTCAAAACCCACTGAAGCCTTGAGGACACCACCATGAACAACAAATCCGTATTCGCCGCCTGCCTGTTCGCCGCTCTGAACATCTGCACCCTGTCGGCCCACGCCGAAGCTGACGTCAGCCGGCAAACCTACACCTACGGCACCCATCTGGATATCCAGAAAGTGCTGTCGATGACCGAGGACACTTCGGTGACCTGCGGCATCACCGAGGCGCGCATGACCTACCTCGATTCCGCCGGCAAGACCCGCGAGCTGGATTACAGCAAATTCGCTGACGGCTGCAACAACCAGAACTGAGCCATCCCTACTTTTTCTGCAAGGAGTTTTGCCATGAACAACGTCTCGCGCTTTTTGACCGCCGCAGCCTTCGCTTTCACCGGTGCCGCCGCCCACGCCGACAGTGCTGTAGAGCAGAGCAGTTGCGCCAGCAGCACCTGCTTCCAGCTGACCACCGTGGCGAAGGAGGGCAGCGATGCACTGATCGCCGCTGACGGCTCCAGCCGCACGCCGCAGGGCCAGACGCTCGCCGCAGATGGATCAAGCCGTACACCGCAGGGCCAAATGGTTGCCGCTGATGGTTCCAGTCGTACGCCGCAGGGCCAACTGGTCGCGGAGAACGGTGCCAGTCGCACGCCACAAGGGCAATTGCTCGACGGCCAGAACGCATGAGCGACAGCGTAAATAAAGCAGGTTAGCGAGGGCGCGTACCCCTCGCTGCCCGGTTGCGTGCCCAGCCCCCATTCCAAGGTGACCCCGTATGTACCTCATCGCATTTCTCGGCGGTCTGCTGACCGTCCTCAGTCCGTGCATCCTGCCGGTGGTGCCGTTTCTGTTCGCTGGCGCCAACCGTACACGCTCCTCGATCTTGCTGACGCTTGGCGGCATGGCGCTGACCTTTGCGCTGATCTCCAGCCTCGCCGTGGTCAGCAGCGAGTGGGTGATCCAGGCCAGCAACACCGGTCGTCACGTGGCCCTGTTGGTCATGGCGCTGTTCGCCCTGTCGCTGATCTCGGCCCGGGTTGGCGACTGGCTGACCAAGCCCTTCGTCGCGCTGGGCAACCGCCTCGATCAGGACACCCGCAAACGCGCAGGACCCATGGGCTCGATCATGCTCGGTGTCGCTACTGGCCTGTTGTGGGCGCCCTGTGCCGGGCCGATCCTTGGCGTGATCCTCACCGGTGCGATGCTGCAGGGCGCCAATGCCCAGACCAGCCTGTTGCTGCTGGCTTACGGCGTCGGCAGTGCGTTATCGCTGGGGACGTTGATCTTCGCCGGGCGCGGTCTGGTCAATCGGCTGAAACCGTCGATTCCGTTCAGTGGCTGGTTGCGCCGTGGCGCCGGGGTTGCGGTGCTTGCTACGGTCGCGGTGATTGCGACGGGCGCCGACAAGACTTTGCTTGCCAGCACCTCCTCGGAAGGCGTGGCCAGCGTCGAGAAAAACGTTTTGGAAAACGTACCGAAAGTGGCCGATTACTTCGTCAGCAAGGTCCGCGCCGATTCAATGAGGGACGAGGCCCAAGGTACGATGCCGTCGCTGTCCGGCGCTGTGCAATGGCTCAATTCGCCGGAGCTGAACGCCGAATCCCTGCGCGGCAAAGTGGTGCTGGTGGACTTCTGGACCTACGACTGCATCAACTGCCAGCACACCCTGCCGTATGTCAAAGACTGGGCGCAGAAATATGAGAAGGACGGGCTGGTGGTGATCGGCGTACACACCCCCGAATACGGCTACGAACGCATCATCGACAACGTCAAGGATCAGGTGAAAAAACTCGGCATCACCTACCCGGTAGCGATCGACAACGACTACGCGATCTGGCGCCACTTCGACAACCAGTACTGGCCGGCGCATTACCTGATCGACGCCAAGGGCCAGGTGCGTTACAGCCACTTCGGTGAAGGTCGCTACGCGGAGCAGGAGCAGATGATCAAGCAGTTGCTGGAGGAGGCCAAGGCACCGGCCGCCTGATCAAAACAACGCAATGGCTCAGAGGTCGCGGACCATGAGCCATTGCGTGTTGTCCCAAGCTTGAAACTGCTGCAGAACCTGCCAGCCGCGTTTGTCGTAGTAATCGCGTTTGTCCTGCGTGTGCAGATACAGGCGCGCCACTCCTCGTTTTTTCGCCTCTTCGCATATGCCTTCGATCAACCGCTCGGCCAGGCCTTGACCACGCGCCTCGGGGTCGACGAATACACAGGCCAGCCAGGGACCGAGATCGGGTCGATCAGCGAGATCATCGCGCGCCAGTGCCGCACCCCCGAGCAGACGCTCGCCGTCCAGGGCAATCAGGCATGACCAATCGCCATTGCTTTGGCCTTCGGCAAATTCTCGCTGCCATCGAGCCAAAGGTTGATCGGCGTATTCGTAATGGAATTGTTGGTGAATCCACGCCGCAAAGCGATCGCTGTGCTGCATGTGTGCGGCGAGCCAATCCAGTTGCAATGACATCAGTCAGATCCGTTCCAGAGGCGAACCGGCATCAGAAACCAATCCCGCGACGCTGGCAATGCGCAAGGTGTATCAGGTGCTTGACAGATTTCCGCCGCTCATCGGCAAAGTGCCCGGTTTATGGCGTCGCCGGACGATTGACAGGGACGCCGGGCAGCCTCGGCGCGATAGTGAGCAAGCACGGTCCGCGTCGCAGCCTGTGCATTCTTCTCTGCCACGGAGCTCGCTGTCATGAGTACCCCGATTGATCTCACTGCCCTGAAGGAACGTCAGAAAGTCGCTTGGGCCAGTGGCGACTACGCCGTGATCGGCACCACTTTGCAGATCGTTGGCGAAAGCCTCGCCGAGGCCTGCGATCTGCGCTGCGATGAGGAAGTGCTGGATGTTGCCGCCGGTAACGGCAACGCCACCCTGGCGGCAGCGCGGCGCGGTTGTGTGGTGACCTCGACCGATTACGTGGCGGCGCTGCTGGAGCGTGGTCAGGATCGCGCCCGGGCCGAGCATCTGGAGGTGATTTTTCAGGTGGCCGATGCCGAGGCGCTGCCGTTTCCCGATGAAAGCTACGACGCCGTGCTGTCCACCTTCGGGGTGATGTTCGCGCCCGATCAGGTCACCGCCGCTGCTGAACTGGGGCGGGTCTGTCGGCGGGGCGGGCGGATCGGTATGGCGAACTGGACGCCGGAGGGCTTCGTCGGGCAGATGTTCAAGATTCTCGGCCAGCATCTGCCGCCGCCAGCGGTTGCTCAGCCGCCGTCGAACTGGGGCTCGGATGCGTGGCTGCACAAGCATTTCGATGATCGCGATTTCGTCGTGCGCGTGACGCGCAATCATTTCAACTTCCGCTATCGCTCGGCGGCGCATTTCATTGACATCTTTCGGCACTGGTACGGGCCGGTGCACAAGGCATTTGCGGTGTTGTCGCCGGAGGCTGGGCAGGCGCTGGAGGATGATCTGACCGAGTTGCTCAATCGCGCGAATCGGGCGGGAGACGAGTCGCTTGTGGTGCCGAGTGAGTATCTGGAGGTGGTGATTACCAAGCGCTAGTCCACATCGGATTTCCTGGTCGATGAAGATCTCTGGGGGAGCGAGCCTGCTCGCGAAAGCGGTGTGCCAGCCAACCTTGATGTTGATGGAACCACCGCATTCGCGAGCAGGCTCACTCCTACAGGGGGAGGTGTTTATTTCAAATGGCCGCGATCAAACCACTCCAGCGCCGTGCGCCAGATGCAGATCCCGAGAAAGTAAGCCGACATCAGCAGCCACAAGCCCATCACCAGCGGGTTGATTACCGGGTGATTGAGCACCAGCGACAGGCTGCACAACAGCCAGATCGCCGTCACCGCAATGTTGATCGGCATGAAGCGGCGAACGCGGAACGGGTGCAGGAACTTCATCCGCGTCACCGTCAGCAATGCCAGACCGATCACCGTGAGAAAGGTGATCCACGGCCCCGGGCCAATGATGTACAGGCACAGCGCAACCACGTTCCAGGCCGCCGGGAAACCGACAAAGTAGTTGTCCTTGCTCTTCATGTTGACGTTGCAGAAGCAGAACAGCGATGAGACTAGAATCACCGACACCGTCAGCAACAAGGTGTAGTCGGGCAGGGGAATGTAGCGGTAGATAAACAGCGCCGGGATGAATACATACGTCAGGTAATCGATCACCAGATCAAGAATGGAGCCGTCGAAACTCGGCAGCACCGATTGCACATTGACCTTGCGCGCCAGCGCGCCATCGAGGCCGTCGACGATCAGCGCCACGCCCAGCCACATCAGGCAATGGATCGGCTGGTTTTCCAGCAGGGCGAGGGTGGCAAGGAAGGCTGTGACCACGCCAGTCGCGGTGAAACCATGGGCGCCCCATGCTTTGAGCCTGGCGATGTGTACGGTGGATATCACGGGGGCGTTCTCCAGAAAGTGAAGCAAGCCGGGTATCGCCCATCTTCAGGAAGGGCGGCGGCAAACCGGGTCGGGTTGCAGCTATCGACCGGTTTCGCCGGGATAAGGTTCACCACCCATGAATCTTAGCTGGCCGGCGGAAAATTTCTCGGGTGGCGATTCATCGGTTATCGGGCGTCAGCCCAACGGTGCTGGCGCTACGGCCGCGTCGGTCTATTGTTGCCTGACGCAATCGGTCCGGGACCCTGAGGATGACATCATGAACACCAGCGATTTGCTCGAACAACTGCTGCGAGGCCAGGCCTCGGCGGGACAACAACGTGGGGCTGCGGCCGGCGACGGGCTGGGCGGGTTGCTCGGCGGACTGTTGGGCGGAGGAGGGCAGACCCGCGCGGGTGGTGCGGCTTCCGGCGGACTCGGTGGCCTGGGCGGTCTACTCGGTGGTTTGCTCGGCGGTGGCGGGTTGGGAAGCGCCCTCGGAGGCGGCAGCCGAAGCCGTTCCGGCGGTACCCATTACGCGGCCCTCGCTTCGCTGGGCATGATGGCCTACAAGGCGTATCAAGCCTGGCAACGCAGCCAGGCCAGCAAAGCGCCGCAAGAGCTGCCACAGACCGCCGACCTGCTCGCCGGCCCGCAAATCGAAACCCACAGCCACGCGGTACTGCGCGCCTTGATCGCCGCCGCCAAGGCTGACGGGCGTATCGACGACGCAGAAAAGCACCTCATCAGCAGCGAAATCGGCAAACACACCGCCGACCCGCAGTTGCAGCAATGGCTTGACGCTGAGGTCGCCAAACCGCTGGACCCTGGTGAAGTAGCGCAATCTGCCGATGGCGATCCCGCCGTAGCTGCCGAAATGTATCTGGCCAGCGTGATGTTGGTGGACGACCAACAGGATGCCGAACGCAGCTATCTCGACGAGCTGGCCGCGGCCTTACAGATCGATCCAGACCTGCAGGTGCATCTGGAAAAGCAGGCGAAAGGACAAGCCTGACGCAAACTCAAAAGATCGCAGCCTTCGGCAGCTCCTACCTTTGAAATACGGTGCGACCGTAGGAGCTGCCGAAGGCTGCGATCTTTTGATCTTCAAAGCGAGAAAGGGTAATCCCCCAAGCGCGCCACCAGACCGGCTCGCATGGTGTCCCTGCCTGCACCGAGTGCAGCGTTTTCGCATAAAAGATCGCAGCCTTCGGCAGCTCCTACATTTGAAATACGGTGCACCTGTAGGAGCTGCCGAAGGCCGCGATCTTTTGATCTTCAGAGCCAGATAGCGTCCCGCAAAGGGTAATCCCCCAAGCGCGCCACCCGACCGGCTCGCATGGTGTTCCTGCCTCCAAAGATTGCGGCCTTTTTGAAAATAAAAGATCGCAGCCTTCGGCAGCTCCTACATTTGAAATACGGTGCACCTGTAGGAGCTGCCGAAGGCTGCGATCTTTTGATCTTCAAACCAGAAAGGGTAATCCCCCAAGCGCGCCACCCGACCGGCTCGCATGGTGTTCCTGCCTGCACCGAGTGCAACGTTTTCGCACATAAAAGATCGCAGCCCTCGGCAGCTCCTACATTTGAAATACGGTGCACCTGTAGGAGCTGCCGAAGGCTGCGATCTTTTGATCTTCAAACCAGAAAGGGTAATCGCCCAAGCGCGCCACCAGACCGGCTCGCATGGTGTTCCTGCCTGCACCGAGTGCAACGTTTTCGCACATAAAAGATCGCAGCCTTCGGCAGCTCCTACATTTGAATACGGTGCACCTGTAGGAGCTGCCGAAGGCCGCGATCTTTTGATCTTCAAAGCGAGAAAGGGTAATCGCCCAAGCGGCGCCACCAGACCGGCTCGCATGGTGTTCCTGCCTGCACCGAGTGCAACGTTTTCGCACATAAAAGATCGCAGCCTTCGGCAGCTCCTACATTTGAAATACGGTGCACCTGTAGGAGCTGCCGAAGGCTGCGATCTTTTGATCTTCAAACCAGAAAGGATAATCCCCCAAGCGCGCCACCAGACCGGCTCGCATGGTGTTCCTGCCTGCACCGAGTGCAACGTTTTCGCACGTAAAAGATCGCAGCCTTCGGCAGCTCCTACATTTGAAATACGGTGCACCTGTAGGAGCTGCCGAAGGCCGCGATCTTTTGATCTTCAGAGCCAGATAGCATCCCACAGCGGATAATCCCCGAGGCGCGCCACCAGACCGGCTCGCACAGGATTCTTGACTACATAGAGCGCAGCGGCTCTGAGATCTTCATCACGCCGCAAAGCGCGATCGTAATAACCTCGCTGCCATAATTGTCCCTGGCGACCATGCCTTTGATTTTATGCCTGGCAACTTCGGGATTTAACGCGACACATCAAATCTGCAAGCGAGCCCTTATCAAGCTCAACGAGCCAATGCAGGTGGTCTGGCATCACAACCCAAGCCAGAGAAGTAGCTAAGCCGGCTTCACTGCAACGTCTCATCTCATTGACTACCAATCTCCCATCCTGCCAATTGTTGAAAACACGCTCGCGCCGGTTAACCACAGCTGTAAGCAGATAAATTCTTCCGCTTTCAGAGTACCGACCCTTTCTAAGACGACAGGCTTTTGCAGCAGCAGGCATTCCATTGCCTCCCTTTCGAGATCCTGAAAAAACCTTAGCGCCTGCACTCTGTTTAGCCAGCCCAGGCAATTACTCAATGTGTCGTTACAAGCCCCGGCCCCTCCATCCGTCCGGGGCTTTTTTACCTCGATTGAATTTTTCCGCCGCCGTGTCGCTCTTCTGCATAACAGAACCCGTCTGCCATCGGTGTGCTCATGAACAGGAACCTCGACGATTACAACCGCATGCGTGATTTTTCCGCGACTTCGGAACCGGCTGCGGTCAAGCGCCCGGGGCGTAAGTCTGCCAAGGATCATGCTTTGCAGTTCTGCATCCAGAAGCATGACGCTTCGCACCTGCACTACGACTTTCGCCTGGAACTCGATGGCGCGCTGAAGAGCTGGGCGGTGCCGAAGGGGCCGTCGCTGGATCCCAAGGTCAAGCGCCTGGCGATTCATGTCGAGGACCATCCGCTCGATTACGCGACGTTCGAAGGCAGCATTCCCGAGGGGCATTACGGTGCCGGTGATGTGATTGTCTGGGATCGCGGTGTGTGGATTCCGCTGGAGGATCCGCACAAGGCCTATGCCAAGGGGCGGCTCAAGTTCGAGTTGCAGGGCGAGAAGCTTGGCGGCGTGTGGAATCTGGTGCGCACGCACATGCCCGGCAAGAAGGAGCAATGGTTTCTGATCAAACATCAGGACAACGCTGCGCGCCCGCAGGATGACTTCGACGTGCTGGTCGCTGAGCCCGACAGCGTGCTCAGCGAGCGCACGATCGTCGGTAAATCTGCGCCCGCCGCCGACAAGGCCAAACCGGTAAAAAAAGCCCCGGCCAAGCCGCGCAAGCAAGCGTCCGGGCAGCTCACCGGCGCGCGCAAGGCCAAGCTGCCGGCGCTGATCAAACCGGAACTGGCCACATTGGTCGATAGCGCGCCCGAAGGGCAGTGGAGTTACGAGATCAAGTTCGACGGCTACCGGATCATGGCGCGGATCGACCACGCTGAGGTCCAGCTGTTCACCCGCAACGGCCACGATTGGACGCACAAACTGCCGCAACAGGCCAAGGCGCTGGCGGCGCTGGGGCTGGAGTCGGCGTGGCTCGACGGCGAGATGGTGGTGGCCAACGAACAAGGCGTACCGGATTTTCAGGCATTGCAGAATGCCTTCGATGCCGGGCGCAGCGGCAATATCGTTTATTACTTGTTCGACGTGCCGTATCTCAACGGCGTTGACCTGCGCGACGTACCGGTCGAAGAGCGTCGCGCCGCCCTGAGCACCATCCTCGGCGCACAGAAAGAGTCCTCAACACTGCGCTTCTCCGAAGCGTTCGAAGAAACCCCGGACGCACTGCTCAACAGCGCCTGCCAGATGCAGATGGAAGGCCTGATCGGCAAGCGGCTCGGCTCGCCTTATGTGTCGCGGCGCAGCGGCGACTGGATCAAGCTCAAGTGCAAACATCGCCAGGAATTCGTCATCGTCGGCTATACCGATCCGAAAGGTGCGCGCAGTGCCTTCGGTGCCTTGCTGCTCGGCCTGCACGACGCTGACAGTGGCGAGTTGCGCTACGCCGGCAAGGTCGGCACCGGGTTCAACGAAACCACATTGAAAAGCATCCTTGCCCAGCTCAAACCGTTACAGACCAAGAGCGCGGCGGTGGTCAATCCGCCGAGTGGTTTCGAGGCCAAAGGCGTGCATTGGCTGAAGCCGAAACTGCTGGCGGAAGTAGCATTCGCCGAGATGACCAAAGACGGCTCGGTGCGCCACGCCGTGTTCCATGGTCTGCGCGATGACAAACCGGCCAAGGACATTACAGAGGAGCGAGCGAAGCCTGTGAAAGCTGCCAAGTCCGAAAAATCCGAGAAGACCGAAAAAACCAAACCCGCTGCGAAGAAACCGGCGAAGAAGACTGCTGCGAGCAAAGCCGAAACCGCACCATCGCAAGCGGGGCTGGCCGGCGGCAAGGTGCGCATCACTCACCCTGATCGGGTGATCGACGCAGTCAGCGGCACGACCAAAATGCAGCTGGCGCAGTATTACGCCAGCGTCGCCGAATACATCCTGCCGCAACTCAAGGATCGCCCGGTCGCGCTGGTGCGTGCACCGGACGGCATCGCCGGTGAACTGTTCTTTCAGAAGAACGCCGATCGCCTGGCCATCCCCGGCATCACCGCACTGGACAAGGATGTCACCGGCCAGCCAGTGATGATGATCAACAATCCCGAAGCGCTGGTCGGCGCGGTGCAGATGAGCACCGTGGAGCTACACACCTGGAACGCGACGACGGTGGATCTGGACAAGCCCGATCGCTTTGTACTCGACCTCGACCCGGATCCGGCGCTGCCATGGAAAAGCATGGTAGAAGCCACCGCGCTGACCCTCACTGTGCTTGATGAGCTGGGCCTCAAAACCTTCCTGAAAACCAGCGGCGGCAAAGGTATTCACCTGGTGGTGCCATTGACACGCAAGCACGGCTGGGACGAAGTGAAGGACTTCAGCCACGCCATCGTCAGCCACATGGCCAAGTTGTTGCCGGATCGTATTTCGGCGGTGTCCGGGCCGAAAAACCGCGTCGGGCGGATATTCATCGATTACCTGCGCAACGGCCTCGGCGCCACCACCATCTGCGCCTACGCCGCACGGGCGCGGGAAGGCATGCCGGTTTCCGTGCCGCTGTACCGAGAGGAGGTGGCTGAAATCAAGGGCGGTAATCACTGGAACATCTATAACGTTCACGAGCGCTTGACCGAAGTCGGCGATGCCCCTTGGGCAGATATGAAGAAAACCCGTCAGACCATCACTGCCGAAATGCGCAAACGCGTCGGCATGAAAAAGTGATCAGGTGTCGCGCAGCAAGTCGTGGGCGTTGAGCAGTTCGAAGGCGATTTGCGGGTGGTTTTCCAGACCCTTGCGGATCGCCGCCGGGATCGCCGCACGTGTCTTGCGGCACAGCCCCGGCAACTCGTCGATCTGAATGGCGATGCCGCGCATGGTGCGCACTTCATTGAAACCAGGTGCGACATCGACGCGGATGCCCAGCTGCTCGTACATGCGCTGTTGCAGGCGTTTGAGGTCGTCGAGATCTTTGAGTTGTTCCAAGCGCGCCAGGAGGATTTTCTCCTCGGCACGGGTCAGGCGCAGGATGCGCAAGTCCGCGCCAGGCGTTTCCAGCAACGGATCGCGCCCGCAGATGCAGGCGCCAGGTGGGCAGGGTGAGCGCAAGGGCAGGGTCGTCGTCATGGCCTCCATCATAGAGGCCGTCGGACGGATTTGCCTATGCGCACTCAGCGGCCGTCCATCGGCCGCTGCTTCCCTCGTGACTACTGATGCACGCCTTCGTATTGCACCAGAATAGCGTTGGCCAGGTCCTCATCGCTGGCGTTCAAGCCAGGGTTGGCCTGGCGCACCTGCTGCAGTACCGACTCAAGATAAACCCCACGAATGGCCCCGCCGCTGGCGACAAAGGCAGACACGTCGTCACGGGCCGGAATTACCATTTTGTCGTCCTTGAAGGTCGAGTACAGCGACGCGGAGACACCTGCCGAAGTGGCGACGTCACCCGCATCAACGCGGGCCAGCGCCGAACCGACCGGCAGGCAAAGCATTAAAGAAGAAATCAGGACTAACTTGCGCATGACGTGTTCCTCCACAGGCGCTAAGCAAAAAGGGAAGGGACTACATAACGTCAGAGGTGAACGGCGCGCGGGAGTTCCGTGAGCGCTGAAAACGAAGCGGCGAGGAACCGGGTGAAACGGCAGAGTGTCTACCGCATGCCTGCATTGCCGAGAAGCGAACCATGCTCGTCAGAGTCAGCGACAACATTGCCCGCCCCGCAGACCCGCGCATCGAAGCCGCATTGCTCAGCGGATTTGTCCTGCTGGCCTTCGTCCTCGGCATCGACCCGCGCAGCCGCGTCGACTGGTTACTGGAGAATGTTCTAGCGCTGGCGCTGGTGATGACCCTGCTGCTGGCGCATCGGCGTTTTCGCCTGTCGACGCTGTCGCTGGGGATGATCTTCGCCTTCCTGTGCATCCATGAAGTCGGCGCGCATTACACCTATTCGCGGGTGCCCTACGATCAGTGGAGCACGCTGCTGACCGGGGTCAGCGTCAACAAAGTCCTTGGTCTTGAACGCAATCACTATGACCGGCTGGTGCACCTGAGCTACGGGTTGCTGCTGGTCTGGCCGATGCGCGAAGTGCTGCTGCGTCTGACGCCATTGCGCGGCGCTTGGCTGGCGCTGTTGACCTTGAATGTGGTGCTGGCGACGTCGGCGTTGTACGAGTTGATCGAATGGGTCGGCGGCGCTTATCTGGGCGACGACACCGCCCAAGCCTTTGTCGGTGCGCAGAACGACCCGTGGGATTCGCAGAAGGACATGGCCCTGGCGCTGCTGGGCGCCGGGCTGTCCTTGCTGGTGTTGACGCGCTGGCGTCGAGCGCCGCGCTGAGGGATCAGATCACCCCGCAGGCCACGCGATCGCCGCCACCGCCCAATGGCTTGGGCATGTCGGAATGGTTATCGCCGCCGGCGTGGATCATCAGGGCGTGGCCCTTGATCTCGGAAATTTTCTTCAGGCGTGGCGCCAGCACCGGATAGTTGGCGACACCGTCAGCCGTCACATACACCGCTGGCAGATCACCCAGGTGTCCGTCAGCGTACGGACCAAGATGCTTGTCGGTTTTCGCCGGATCGAAGTGTCCGCCAGCGGCCAGTGCCGCGCCTTTGACGCCATCCTTGGTGCCCGCTTCGCAGCTGCCGTTTTCATGGACATGGAAACCGTGAATGCCGGCCGGCAACGATTTCAGCTCGGGTGTGAACAGCAGGCCATAAGGCGTCTCGCTGACAGTGACCGAACCGATCGCCAGCGGCGCACCGTCGGCGCTGACCAGATTGATCGCGACTTTTTCCGTTGCTGCCTGCGCGGTGCCGATTGCCAGGGTGCCGAGCAGACCAAACCACAGTGCACGTTTCATAAGCGTTTCCTTCAGCTGCATGAATGTTCGAAGCGATGGATTTCCAGCCTGCCAGGGTTAACCGGCGATGAAGGCGTTATCCATCGGCGCTGCAACGTGTGACTGGGCCCGCGGTTGAAAAGTTTTGCCGGATTCAAGTCGCCGCTGACATCAGCCGATACGCTCTGTGTCGGCAGTTCCATGCAAATAGGCTTAACTGATATCCGACAAGCGCAATCCAGCGTGCCCACGGGAGATTCCACGGTGTCGATCAAACTGCGTTTGGTGTTGCTGATTGCGACAAGTCTGTTGACGGCGCTGATCGTGAGTCTGGTCAGTTACGTCGGCAATCTGCGGATGGCCACGGCGGTCGGCGATAACACGGTGAGCATGAGCGCGCTGCGCAATCACATGGAAGCCGACATGATGCACGACGCCCTGCGCGCCGATGTCTATTCGGCGATGCTGGTCGGCCTGGGCAAAAGCACCGGCACCGCGACCGAGGTGCGCGATTCGCTCGCCGAGCACGCCGGGCATTTTCGTGAAGTGCTGGATGACAACCTGAAACTGCCGATCAACCCGCAGCTGCGCACGGCGCTGGAGCAGATCAAGCCGAGCCTCGACACTTACATCAAGTCCGCCGAACAGATTGTCGGCGTAGCGCTGGACAATCCCGACGCTGCCCAGCAGCAACTCGGTCGATTCAGCACCGCGTTCAGCCAGCTCGAAGAGCAGATGGCGACGCTCAGCGAGCTGATTGAAAGCAACACCCGACAGACCAGCGAAGGCACCGGAGCAGCCATTCGCAATGCCAATCTCGCCCTCGGCGTGGTGCTGATCGCCAGTCTTTTGCTGCTGCTGATTCAGGGGCGCTGGGTGATGCGCAGTATTCTCGGGCCGCTGAAGACCGCCAGCCGCATCGCCGAAAGCATTGCCCATGGCAATCTCAGCGAGCCGATTGTCGAGCCTGCCGGCAAAGACGAGGCCAGCGTGTTGATACGCACCCTGGCGACCATGCAGCGCGATCTGCGCAACATGATCGACGTGGTGCGGCGCAACGCCCACGGTGTCAGCGGCATGAGCGAGCAGCTCAGCCACGGCTGCCATCAGGTCGCCGACAGCAGCCAGCAGCAGAGCGTCGCCGCCGGGACGATGGCGGCTGCCGCCAGCCAGATGACCGCCAGTATCGAAGAAATCACCCGTCACGCCGAACGCGCCCTGAGCATGGCCAATCAGGCGGAAACCCTGGCCAAGGAGGGCGGTGGAGTGATCCACCAGGTAGTCAGCGACATGGACGACATCGCCCGCTCGGCGCAGCAGTCGGCGCAGGTGATCCGCACGCTGGATCAGGAATCCGAGGCGATCTTCAACATCATTCAAGTGATCAAGAGCATCGCCGACCAGACCAATCTGCTGGCCCTCAACGCCGCGATCGAGGCGGCCCGCGCGGGTGAGCAGGGCCGGGGCTTTGCCGTGGTCGCCGATGAAGTGCGCAGTCTGGCCGCACGCACCAGCGCTTCGACCCAGGAAATCGCCGCGATGGTCGCGCGCATCCAGAACAGCACGCGTGAGGCGGTCAGCAGCATGGAGGCCGGTGTGGCGCAGGTCGACAAGGGCATGGCGGTGACGGCGGAAGTCGAGCGGGCGATTCGCGAAATCCTCGATGCCACACTGAACACCACGCAACTGGTCAATGACATTACTCGCACGATTGGCGAACAGAGTATGGCCAGCAACGAAATCGCCCATCAGGTGGAGATGATTGCCGGAATGAGCGAGGGCAATAGCCGGGTGATCGGACAGACCGCGACGACCACGGATGAATTGTCGAACCTGGCGGGGCAGTTGGCGCGGTCGGTGGATCGGTTTCGGTTGTGATATTCAGGTGAGGGTTTTTGGTTGTCTGGACTGGCGCTATCACGAGCAGGCTCGCTCCCACAAAGGACTCGACACCGCCGAACCCTGTGGGAGCGAGCCTGCTCGCGAAGAGGTCAGCTCGGGCAATACTGAATCAGGCGAATGTGCGCTCAATCAAAACCTGAACGCCTGGCGCCCCACCAACAACCACTTCCCGCCCTGCTTCTGCCAGATCTGGAAATTCTCGATCTCGGTCGGAATCACCTCGGTCCCCTTCAACGCCTGCGCGGAAAAGTGGTGGCGCACCAGCGCGGTATCGCCGGACAGGGTGATGGTCTGCTTCTGCATCTCGAGGGTCTTGAATGCGCTGCGACCGGTTTCGATATCGGCGATGAATTCCTGTTTGTCCTGGATCTTGCCGCTGGAATGGCCGTAGGTCAGGTTTGGTGCGGTGAGGGCGTTCAGTTCGGCGACGTCTTTGTGCAGCATCGCCTGGGTCAACTGATCGACCGCTTGGGCCACTTGTTTTTCCGCTGGGGCAGGGGCGGCCATGGCGCAGACGCTGAAGGCACAGAACAAGCCGATAAGGAGGCGGGACTTGGTCATGTTGTTTCCTTGTTGTTATTGGATGGAAATGACTGAAGTTGAATTCATCAGTCATCGTACAACGTAGCAGGTTATTTTCATGATGAGCAACGCGCCGTGTGCACTGATTCAATGAGTTGCGATATGTATCGCGGAAAAAATTTGCCACTACACGCCGAAGCAGCGTCATGTTCCGTGCGCTGTGGCCGATAATCCTCTTGGATGGAAAAAGACTTTCAAGTCGGGAACAGACGCGCGGGTTCGCCCTGACGTGATATTCTCCGCGCCAATTTGCTTTGACCTAATTCGGTTGGCTTGCCTTTCAGGGCGGGCCGACGGGATCCCTGTCGCTCAAGCAGCTGAAGCCAATAACGATAAGAAGTCAGTTCAGAAGGGACATTAACTGAGGTCGATGTTACATGTCGGCCTTGTGTGCCCACCCGTCAATATTGAAGTGTGACGATTGCGCGACGCCAGCCTGAGCGTCAACCAAGCGCAACGCAGACTGATAACAACGACGGGCGGAAGGCGTTTTATCATAGGTGCAACAGATGTTTAAGAAAGTGAACACAGCCTTGCTGGGCCTGGCTTTGGCGATGGGGATGTCGTCTGCCAATGCTGCCGAAGCGAAGAAAGTTGACGTCCTGCTGATCGGCGGCGGCATCATGAGCACCACCCTGGGTGTGTGGATCAATGAGCTGGAACCGAGCTGGTCGATGGAGATGGTCGAGCGCCTTGACGGCGTCGCCCTGGAAAGCTCCAACGGCTGGAACAACGCCGGTACCGGTCACTCGGCCCTCGCCGAGCTGAACTACACCCCGGAAGACGACAAGGGCAACGTAACGATCCCGAAAGCCGTCGAGATCAACGAAGCGTTCCAGGTTTCGCGTCAGTTCTGGGCCTGGCAGGTTCAGCAGGGCGTGCTGAAGAACCCTCGCTCGTTCATCAACACCACACCGCACATGAGCTTCGTGTGGGGCGATGACAACATCAAGTTCCTGAAAAAGCGCTACGAAGCGCTGCAGGCGAGCCCGCTGTTCGCCGGCATGCAGTACTCCGAAGATCCGGCCGTGATCAAGAAGTGGGTACCGCTGATGATGGAAGGGCGTGACCCGAACCAGAAAATCGCGGCCACCTGGAGCCCGCTGGGTACGGACATGAACTTCGGCGAAATCACCCGCCAGTTCGCCGCTCACCTGCAGACCAAGCCTAACTTCGATCTGAAACTGTCGAGCGAAGTCGAAGACATCACCAAGAACGCCGATGGCACCTGGCGTGTCAGCTACAAAAATCTGAAAGACGGCAGCAAAACCGAGACCGACGCCAAGTTCGTGTTCATCGGCGCTGGCGGCGGTGCCCTGCACCTGCTGCAGAAGTCGGGCATTCCTGAAGCCAAGGAATATGCAGGCTTCCCGGTTGGTGGCTCGTTCCTGGTGACCGAGAATCCGACTATTGCCGAGCAGCACCTGGCCAAGGCCTATGGCAAGGCTTCGGTTGGCGCGCCACCGATGTCGGTTCCGCACCTGGACACCCGTGTCCTGGACGGCAAGCGCGTCATTCTGTTTGGCCCGTTCGCGACCTTCAGCACCAAGTTCCTCAAGGAAGGTTCGTACTTCGACCTGCTGACCAGCACCACCACCCACAACATCTGGCCGATGACCAAGGTCGGCATCAAGGAATACCCGCTGGTCGAGTACCTTGCCGGTCAACTGATGCTGTCGGATGAAGACCGCCTGAACGCGCTGAAGGAATACTTCCCGAATGCCAAGGCCGAAGACTGGCGCCTGTGGCAAGCCGGCCAACGCGTGCAAATCATCAAGCGTGATGAAGCCGCTGGTGGCGTGCTGAAACTGGGCACCGAGATCGTTGCTTCGCAAGACGGCTCGATCGCCGGCCTGCTGGGCGCATCGCCAGGCGCGTCGACTGCTGCACCGATCATGCTGAGCGTGCTGCAGAAAGTCTTCAAGGACAAAGTCGCGACTCCTGAGTGGCAGACCAAGCTGCACCAGATCGTGCCGAGCTACGGCACCCAGCTGAACAGCGATCCGGCCAAAGTGGCAGCAGAGTGGGCTTACACCGCGAAGATCCTCGAACTGCCGACGCCTCCGGTGATCGGTCAGGTAGCTGCTCCAGCGGCACCTGCGGCTGACAAAGCGGTAGCGCCGAAGGAAAACGCTGCACGTGACATGGCTCTGTAACCAGAACCCTGACACACAAAACCCACTGAACCGGCGACGGTCAGTGGGTTTTTTTATACGCCGAACCGGTAGGAGCTGACGAGTGCAACGAGGCTGCGATCTTTTGACTTTGACTTTGACTTTGACGTTTGAAGGTCAAGATCAAGATCAAGATCAAAAGATCGCAGCCTCGTTGCACTCGTCAGCTCCTACGTTCCTACGCTCCTACGCTCCTACGGTCCGGTGGGGATTCAGGCTTTTGCAGAAGCCAGGTAGGCGCCCAGGCGACGACCCATTTCTTCGCCCAAAGCTTGCAATCCGCTCAGCGGCCGTACCATCACTTCGAATTCGACGATCTTGCCGCTGGCGTCGAAGCGGATCATGTCGATGCCTTTCAACTCCTTCGCACCAACCCTGGCGCTGAATTCCAGAATCACATTCAAGCCATCCGCCGTCGCCAACTCGCGGTGATAGGTGAAATCTTCAAACACTTCGAACACTGTATTGAGGATCATCGACACCACGGGCGCGCCGGGGTAGGGCGTGTGGGCCATGGGCGAGCGGAACACCGCTTGCGGATCGAGCAGTTCAGGCAGGGCTTTGAGATTGCCGCTGCGGATCATTTCGTGCCAGCGCTCGAGGGACGCGGCGACGTTGGGCTGCAAGGCGAGGTCGGGCATGGTCACTCCGGTTTTTATTGTTGTCGGTCGGCAATCACTGTAGATCAACCGGGGCGAAAGTGGATCCTCAAGTCTCAGGCTGAATACCGGTCCATGCCCGAAGCGGATCAGATGTGCATCTGATCCGTATTTTTCTGTGTCATCTGCCTCTGTATTCAGTACAGCGACGGGCTCAGAATGCCCCGGCAGTGCGGCCAGTCACCCTCCGACCTCATCCCGAAGCGTCCGGTGCACCGCACACTCAGCATCAAGGAGCGCAACATGTACAAGATGGCGATTTTCCTCGGCGGCTTTCTGACCTTGACCATCCTGATTGGCGTACTGGCAACGATCTCTCCAGTCTGATCCGCACGCAGCTTTTTCGAACTCTGCGGTTCTCCTGCTTTCAGTTGCAGAACAGGGCCAGCACGGGCCCGCCACTGAATGTTTGAGGAGAGAAACATGCGTAATACAACCTCGCAGGGACGTTGGGTTCCCGTCGGTTTGATGGTCGCCGCGCTGACCGGCTGTGCGATGAGCAACACCGAGTCACCGGTGCAGACGCCGGGCCAGGCCAAAGCTTCCGACACGGAAATGCTCGAAGTCGGCGCGCAATGGTTGCAGGACAAACCGCCGATCCGCGCGTTGAACATGTACCTTGATGGATTCCATTTCTACAACGGTCATCCCGGCGCGCAGATGGAAGCACACCACTACTGCTCGGCGCTCAACGAGGAAGTGTTCCAGTGCGTGATCTACGACGGCAACACCGCTGAAGCGAAGCTGATGGGCGTGGAATACATCATCAGCCAGCGCCTGTTCACCCAGTTGCCGGCGAAGGAAAAAGCCTTGTGGCATAGCCACGCTCACGAGGTCACTTCTGGCCAATTGGTCGCGCCGGGCATCCCGCAAGTGGCGGAAACGCGCTTGATGGAAAAGCTCGCCAATACCTACGGCAAGACCTGGCACACCTGGCACACCGATCAGGACAAGCAACTGCCGCTGGGCGTGCCGCAGTTGATGATGGGCTTTACCGCTGACGGTCAGGCCGATGCGCAAATGGTCCGCCAGCGCGATCAGCGCCTGGGCATCGACAGTACCGAGAAGAAAAAGGCCCGTGCCGAGATCAGACCGGCACCTGTCGCACCGGGGGCTGATGCGTGGCAGAAGGGTAATGTCATCCAGCTCAACGACCCGACCGGACATCAACACGTCATGCCGCGCCCAGCCACCGCTGGCGACGAAAATGCCCGGAGCGGCCATCAGCCTTAGCATTGGACAGTAGCTGTAAATGCTGATGTCGGTACCGACTTCATCGCGAGCAGGCTCACACCTGCATTTGAAATGCGTTACCCCGTGGGAGCGAGCCTGCTCGCGAAGGCGTCTGCATGATCGCTACACCTGTCAGCGATTCAACACATCACCCATCCACCGCAAATATTCCCCTCGCTCGGAAATCGAGTTATGCCCCGATTCCGGCACCACCTTGAGCGTCGCCACCCCCGCAGGAAAACTCTCCAACAACCGCTGTGTGCTATTGCGTCCAATCACCTCGTCATCACTCGCCGCCAACAACAAGGTCGGCACGCGAACATGCGCGGCGTACTTGCCCGATTCAAAACGATCCTTCAGCAACCATTTCACCGGCACCCACGGGTATTGCCGTTCGGCGATTTCCTCGAGGTTGTAGAACGGCGTCACCAGGATCAGATTCCGCACCGGCCGCTGACTGGCCAGGCGCGCCGCCACCCCCGAGCCGAGGCTGCGACCGACTACCGCGACTTGCGGATGAGAGGCGTAGACCTGATCGAACAACGCCAGCGCATCTTCGGCAATAGCCGCTTCCGATGGCGAGCCAGTGCTGCCACCAAAGCCCCGGTAGTGCAGGAAATACAGCGCGTAGTCCGGGAACGCCTCGGTGAACTCCGGCAGATTGCGCGAGACGTCCTCGGCATTGCCGCCGAAATAGATCAGCGCCCTTGTTCCGCTGCGTTCTCGAGTGGTCACCCAGACTTCAGCATCCGGCATTGACAGTCTCAATCGCGAATCCGCTGAAACCACGGCGGCGGGCTGGGGAAACCAGATCAGCGAGCGCTGAAATACGAACAGTGCGGCGCACAGGACCAGGTACACGGCAACGATGAAAACGACGAGTGACATCAGGGTTCGGGACATTCGGCTACTTTTAACGGGGTGAGAGGTT
This sequence comes from Pseudomonas moraviensis subsp. stanleyae, assembly GCF_036283065.1. GTDB lineage: Bacteria > Pseudomonadota > Gammaproteobacteria > Pseudomonadales > Pseudomonadaceae > Aquipseudomonas > Aquipseudomonas stanleyae. The sequence goes on along the minus strand of NZ_JAADJI010000009.1, from coordinate 205,196 downwards.
GACTGTGGCAGTGTAGTTCAGCGCCTGCGCCGGGCAGCCTGCGCACACACCATGCAACAGATCCGCGCAGCAGGAGGACTCGCATGCGCCAAACTGAGGGTTACTCCCGTCGCCGCTTGCTTACGCTGGCTGCTCAGGCAGCGGCGATGTTGACGATTGATCGGGCGTTGGCCAGCGGTATACCGCCGACCTCCAGTGCGCCGCACACGGCAGGAGACCAGACCATGCAGACCCGCGCCATCCCTTCAAGCTCCGAAGCGCTGCCCATGGTCGGCTTGGGCACCTATCGCGGTTTCGACGTCGGCCCGGGTGATCCGGTTTACCGGCAGTTGCCCGCCGTGCTCGATGCGCTGTTCAGGAAGGGCGGCACGCTGATCGACAGCTCACCGATGTACGGCCGCGCCGAGCAGACCACTGGTGAACTGCTGTCGATCCACGAACCGCGCTCGCCGGCCTTTCTCGCTACCAAGGTGTGGACACGCGGGCGCAAGGAAGGCATCGCGCAGATGGAGCAGTCGTTCAGCCTGCTGCAAACCGAGCGCATCGACCTGATGCAGATTCACAACCTGCTCGATTGGCAAACCCACTTGCCGACCCTGCGCGAATGGCAGGAGCAGGGGCGGATTCGCTACATCGGCATCACCCATTACACCTCGTCGGCCTATGACGAGGTCGAGGCGGTGCTGAAGGCCGAGAAGCTGGATTTCCTTCAAATCAACTACGCCCTCGATGACCGCGCTGTCGAGAAACGCATTCTGCCGTTGTGCCGGGAGCGTGGAGTGGCGGTGATTTGTAATCGACCGTTTGGCGGCGGCGATCTGCTCAACCGGCTCAAAGGCAAACCGCTGCCGGCGTGGGTTTCGGATGTGCAGGTCAGCAGTTGGCCGCAACTGGCGCTGAAGTTTCTGCTGGCGCACCCGGCTGTGACCTGCGTGATTCCGGGGACCAGCAATCCGCGCTACATGACTGACAACGCCGGAGCCGGTTTCGGGCCGATGCTCACCGATGCGCAGCGGCATCAGTTGATTGCGTTGCTGGGTTGAACCGGGTCAAACGCGATAGCGCAACGCTTCCAGCAACAAGGCAAACGCCGGCGCTGCCTGGCGTCGACTCGGGTAGTACAGGTGATAGCCGGAAAACGCCGGGCACCAGTCTCCCAGCACCTGGATCAAGCGGCCGTCGGCCAGAAACGGCGCGACGACGTTTTCCGGGATGTAGCTCAGACCGAAACCGTCCAACGCGGCGTCGAGCAACGGGTACACGCCATTCAGGGTGACCTGGCCGGAGACGCGAACTTTCAGGCTTTCGCCATCCTTTTCGAATTCCCAGGCGTACAGTCCGCCGTTGGTTGGCAGACGCAGGTTGTTGCAGGCGTGGGCGGTCAGGTCGCGCGGAGTTTGCGGCGCGGTGCGTTGTGCGAAGTAGGCGGGCGAGCCGACCACGGCCATGCGCATGTCCGGGCCAATGCGGGTGGCGATCATGCCTTGAGCAACGTCTTCGCCCAGGCGCACGCCGGCATCGAAGCCCTGGCCGGCGATGTCGACGAAACCGTAGTCACAGCAGACTTCGACGGCGACGTCCGGGTACTGCGGCAGGAACTCCTGCAACACCGGACGCAAAATCCAGTTCAGTGAGTGGTCGGTAGCGCTGATGCGGATCCTCCCGGCCGGGGTCTCGCGCAGATTGCTCAGGGCGGCCAGTTCCACCTCGATTTCTTCGAAGCGCGGGCCGATGGTCAGCAGCAGATGTTCTCCGGCTTCGGTTGGGGAAACGCTGCGCGTGGTGCGGGTCAGCAGGCGCAGGCCGAGACGCGCTTCGAGACTGCGGATGGTGTGGCTGAGCGCCGATTGCGACACGCCGAGTTTGGCCGCGGCCTTGGTGAAACTGCGTTCACGGGCGACGGCGAGAAAGGCGAGCAGGTCGGTGGCGTTTTCCCGGAGCATTGATGATTGTCCTGCATAAGTTTTTTCGGATTCTAGTCGATTATCCAAAGAGTGCGGATCGCTACAGTGGTTGCATTATCTATCCGGAGGACCCGCCATGAACCCGATCGCTGCTTCTGCGCTGACGCTCTCGCTGTTGGCGGGTGAGGTGCAGGCCACTGAAAACCCGCGTGTCACGGTCACGCCGAATGGTTCGCAACCGTCGGCCAAAGGACCGGCTGACTGGTTCACTGGCACGGTGCGGGTGGATGCGCCGTTCAAGGGTACCGACGAGGCGCGCGTCAGCGGCGCGACCGTAACGTTCGAGCCGGGCGCGAGAACTGCGTGGCACACCCATCCGTTAGGACAGACATTGATCGTCACCGCAGGAGCAGGGTTCGTCCAGGAATGGGGCCAGCCGGTTCGTGAAATCCGTCCGGGCGATACCGTCTGGATTGCGCCGGGTGCCAAACATTGGCACGGGGCGGCGCCGACGACGGCGATGAGTCATATCGCAATTGCGGAAGTGCTGGATGGCAAGGTGGTGGACTGGATGGAGCAGGTCAGTGATGCGCAATATCCAAAGACCGAGTGAAACCGCGCCCCTCACCCCAGCCCTCTCCCGAGGGAGAGGGAGCCGATTGGGGGATGCTCGAGAGGTTCGGCATTCTGAAAGCGTGGTGGTGAATCCCGTCGACCCCTAGCACCCCATGCTAGTGCGTTACCAGCATGCGACTCACCCCAGGCGTCTCCCGGGGGAGTGGGAGCCGACCGCGGTGTCTTGCGATGTGCATCGACCTGAACGGGCCGTTGCGATTATGGATACACAGAAAGACTTTCAAGTCGCTGCACATCCTGAATATACCCGGATCGGTCCCCTCTCCCTTTGGGAGAGGGCTAGGCGGGCGGCGTTCCGATGAGGGGCTTTTGACTTCAAATCATCTCCGGCAATGAATCCAGAATCTTGTCCAGCGTGATCGGGTACTCGCGCACCCTCGCGCCGGTGGCGTTGTAGATCGCGTTCGCCACTGCCGCACTTACGCCGCAAATCCCCAGTTCACCAACGCCCTTGGCCTTCATCGGCGAAGAAATCGGGTCGGTTTCTTCGAGGAAAATTACCTCCTGATGCGGAATGTCGGCGTGCACCGGCACCTCGTATCCGGCCAGGTCATGGTTGACGAAGAAGCCCAGGCGCTTGTCCACCGCCAGCTCTTCCATCAATGCCGCGCCGACGCCCATGGTCATCGCGCCGATCACCTGACTGCGCGCCGAGGTCGGGTTGAGAATCCGTCCCGCAGCGCAAACCGCCAACATGCGCCGTACACGAACTTCGCCAGTGGCGGCATGGACGGCGACTTCGACGAAATGCGCGCCGAAGGTCGATTGTTGATACTTCTCGGCCAGATCACCGAATTCGATGCTGTCCTCGCCCACTAGTGCGCCGCCTTCAGCCGCATTGCGCAGCGGCAGACTTTTGCTGCCGACGCGCACCTGACCATCGGCAAACTCGGCCTGATCCGCCGGCAGCCCCAGCTTCTGCGCCACCGCTTCGCGCAATTTCACGCACGCCGCGTAGACCCCGGCGGTCGAGCAGTTGCCGCCGAACTGGCCGCCGGAACCAGCCGAAACCGGGAAGTCCGAATCGCCCAGACGCACCACGACATCATTGAGACCAACGCCCATCATCTCGGCGGCGGTCTGCGCGATGATCGTGTAGCTGCCGGTGCCGATATCGGTCATGTCGGTTTCAACAACGACCTTGCCGTCACGCTCCAGGCGCACGCGGGCGCCGGACTTGACCAGCAGGTTATTGCGAAACGCCGCCGCCACGCCCATGCCAATCAGCCAACGGCCTTCACGGCGAGTGCCCGGTTGCCCTTTGCGCTGATCCCAGCCGAATTTCTCCGCGCCGATCTGCAGGCATTTGACCAGTTGACGCTGAGAAAACGGCCGCTCGGTCTTCACCGGATCGACCTGTGTGTCGTTAGCGATGCGGAACAGCACCGGGTCCATCTTCAGCTGTTCGGCCATTTCGTCCATGGCGATTTCCAGCACCATCAGCCCCGGCGCTTCACCCGGCGCGCGCATCGCATTGCCTTCGGGCAGGTCGAGCGGGGCGAGGCGCATGCTGACGCGGCGGTTTTCTGCGGCGTACAACAGTTGACTCGGCTGCGCGGCCAGTTCGACCTTGCCGTCGGCGAGGTTGCCCGACCAGCCTTCATGCGCGATGGCGGTCAGCTTGCCGTCGGCCGTGGCGCCCATGCGGATGCGCTGAATCGTGGCCGGGCGATGGGTGGTGTTGTTGGCCATTTGCGGGCGGGCGAGGGCGACTTTCACCGGCCGGCCAGCCATGCGTGCGCCGAGAGCGGCAAGGATCACGTCGGCGCGGATGAACAGCTTGCCGCCGAAACCGCCACCAATATAGGGCGAGACCAAGCGGACTTTATCCTTCGGCAGGCCGAGGGTTTTGGCGATGTCGCCGACACTCCAGGCGACCATCTGATTCGATGTCCACACGGTCAGCTGATCGCCTTTCCATGCCGCCAATGTCGCGTGGGGTTCCATCATCGCGTGGGACTGGTCTGGCGTGGTGTAGGTCTGATCGAACTGCACCGGGGCAGCGGCGAAGGCCTTGTCGAAATCGCCGTGATTGACGTCCGGCAGCTCGTCTTTCGGCTCGACGCCGAGGTCTTTGACGCTGGCCAGATCGAACTTGCCCTCTGCTGTCTCGTAATCAACCTTGACCAGTTGCGCGGCGGCGCGCGCCTGTTCGAACGTCTCGGCAACCACCAATGCAACGGCTTGCTGGTAATGCTGCACTTCAGGCCCGGCGAGCAGATGCGCGGCGTTGTAATCGCCTTTGTCGAGCTTGCCGGCATTCTCGGCAGTGACGATCGCCAGCACACCCGGTGCGGCTTTGGCCGCGTCGAGATGAATGGCTTTGATCCGACCTTTGGCAATCGCCGAGTCAACCATGAAGCCATAGGCCTGATTGGCCGCCGCTTCATGTTGCTCATAGGCGTAAGTGGCCTGGCCGCTGGTTTTCAACGGGCCTTCGATGCGCTCGGTGGGCTGGCCGACGACCTTCAGGCGGTCGATGGGATTGGTAGTGGCGGGCGTGTCGAATTTCATGCGGTTTCCCTCGCTTGCGCCAACACCGAAGCCAGCGTGCGCTCGACCAGTGTCAGTTTGAATTGGTTGTCATCGGTGGGGGTCGCGCCTTCGAGCAGGCGCTCGCTGACCGCTTTGGCGCCCTTGGGCAGCAGCGCTTCAGCGGCTTCGACCCGCCATGGTTTCGGCGCAATGCCGCCAACGGCTACGCGACCGGTGCCGTCCTTTTGCAAGATCAGACCGACCGAAACCAAGGCAAACGCGTAGGACGAACGATCGCGGACCTTGTGATAAATGTGCGTGCCGCCGACCGGCGCCGGCAGGGTCACGGCGGTGATGAATTCGCCGGGCGTGAGGCTGGTTTCAATGTTCGGCGTGTTGCCCGGCAACTGATGGAATTCGGCGATTGGGATGCTGCGGGTGCTGCCGTCAGGCTTGACCGTTTCGATCTGCGCATCGAGGGCGCGCATGGCGATAGCCATGTCGCTCGGATGGGTGGCGATGCACGCGTCACTGACGCCGATGATCCCCAGTTGCCGGGTGACCCCGCCGATCGCCGCGCAGCCGCTGCCCGGAGTGCGCTTGTTGCAGGCCTGGTGGGTGTCGTAAAAGTACGGGCATCGAGTGCGTTGCAGCAGGTTGCCGGCGGTGGTTGCCATGTTGCGCAACTGCCCGGAAGCCCCGGCGAGCAAGGCTCGGGAGAGCAGGGCGTAATCCTTGCGCACGCGGGCATCGGCGGCCAGATCGGTGTTGCGCACCAGCGCGCCGATGCGCAGTCCGCCCTCAGGCGTGGCTTCGATCTGATCGAGGCCCAGGTGGTTGACGTCGATCAGGTGCACTGGCGTTTCGATGTCGAGTTTCATCAGGTCGAGCAGGTTAGTGCCGCCGGCGATGAACTTGGCGCCCTCGACTTGCGCAGCTTGGGAAGCGGCTGCGGCAGGCGAGTCGGCGCGGCTGTAATTGAAGGCTCTCATGCCGGCACCTCCGCGACTTCAGTGATGGCTTCGATGATGTTCGAGTACGCGCCGCAGCGGCAGATATTGCCGCTCATGCGCTCCTGCAGTTCGGCGGCGATCAGTTTCGGCGGCTCGGTCAGGCTCGGGCTGACGTGGCTGGGAATACCGTCGCGGATTTCCTTGAGCACCGCGACTGCGGAGCAGATCTGCCCCGGCGTGCAGTAGCCGCACTGATAGCCGTCGTGCTTGATGAACGCGGCCTGCATCGGGTGCAGCTTGTCCGGCATGCCGAGGCCTTCGATGGTAGTGACTTCGCTGCCGTCGTGCATGACTGCCAGGGTCAGGCAGGAGTTGATCCGCCGCCCGTCGGCGATCACCGTGCAGGCGCCGCACTGGCCGTGGTCGCAGCCTTTCTTGGTGCCGGTCAGGTGCAGGTGTTCGCGCAGGGCGTCGAGCAGGGTGGTGCGGGTGTCGACTTCCAGGGATTGCGGTTTTCCGTTGACTTGCAGGGTGACTTTGCTCATGGCCGGTTGCTCCAGACTGGCCGCGTAGGCCTTGAGGCTGATAAAGGGGGGCATGGCGAACGCCGTCGCGGTTACGGCGCCGAGGATCATGAAGTTGCGTCGGGAAATCGGCATGGTTCGATTCCTTTTCTCTCATCGGGCGGCAGGATTGCAAAAGGCCCAAAAGGGCGCGCCGGCATGCATGCCAGTCTCGTAAAAGGAGTGACCGCACGAGGGAGGAAAAGGTTTTGTCGGATTTGAGCTATAGAGTTATGCGTTGAGCTCATCAATTGAACTGTGGGAGCGAGCCTGCTCGCGAAAGCGTCGGGTCAGACCCAGCCGCTGCTGGATGTACCGACCTCTTCGCGAGCAGGCTCGCTCCCACTGTGGAGATATGTTTCTCAGTTATGGCCCACCCACCACCATCGACGTAAACGGCGCGACATACGCCTGCAATGTCACCAGCCCGCCGACGAGGATCGCCAGCACGATCGAATGGAAGAACACGTAACGCAGAATCTCGCCCTCATGCCCGTACCAACGGGTCGCGGTGGACGCAACGACGATCGACTGCGCATCGACCATTTTGCCCATTACCCCACCGGAACTGTTCGCCGCGGCCATCAAAACCGGACTGATGCCCAGTTGTTCCGAGGTCACCCGTTGCAAGCCGCCAAACAGTACGTTCGAAGCGGTATCCGAGCCGGTCAGCGCCACTCCCAGCCAGCCGAGCAAAGTGCCGAACATCGGATAGAAAATCCCCGTCGCCGCGAACGCCAGGCCCATGGTCGCATCCAGCCCGGAATACCGGGTGAGGAACCCCAGCGCCAGCATCGCCGCAATGGTGATCAGGGAAAAGCGCACCACCCACAGCGTGCGCAGGTATTGCTTGATCAGTTGCGGGATCGAATAGCCCATCAGCAAGCCGCCGACAATCGCCGCCAGCAGAATCCCGCTGCCGGTCGCGGTCAGCCAGGTGAACTTGTACACCGCTTCCTCGGCTTTCGGCGCCGCAACAACTGGCGGGACTTTTTCGATCTGCAAGTGCAGGCTGGTGAAAGTCACTGCCGGGGCGAAGATCGGATTGGCCTCACGCACCGGTTTGCCTTGCGGGTCGAGCTTGGCCGATTGCGTGACCGGATCGATCACCGGGCGCGTGTCGAACATGTTCTTGAAGCCCTGCGTGCCCCAGGCAAACACGAACACCGTGAGAATGATCCACGGCATCCACGCACGCATCACTGCCGGGCGCGCCTGATCGCTGAACGCGGCGCTGGCGGTGACTGTTTCTTCATCGACCCTGGAGTTGTCGACGCGACCGGACAGCGCTGCCGAAGTATGGATGGACGCCGGTTTCCACACCTTGAGAAACAGCGTCAGACAGGCCATGGAAATCAGCGCGGCGATCACGTCAACCAGCATCGGCCCGTGGTAGTTCGAGACGAGAAATTGCGGGATGGCGAAACTCACCCCGGCCACCAGAATCGCCGGCCACACCTCAAGCATCTTGCGCCATCCGGCAAACGCCCAGATCAACCAGAACGGCACCAGCACCGAGAAGAACGGCAACTGCCGACCGACCATCATCGACAGCTCCATCTCATCCAGCCCGGTGACTTTGGCCAGGGTGATGATCGGCGTGCCCAGCGCGCCGAAAGCCACTGGTGCGGTGTTGGCGATCAGTGCCAGACCGGATGCGGCCAATGGCGAAAAGCCCAGGCCAATCAGGATCGCCCCGGTCACCGCCACCGGCGTGCCGAAGCCTGCCGCCCCTTCGAAGAACGCACCGAAGCAGAAGGCGATCAGTAGCAGTTGCAAACGCCGGTCATCAGTAATTCGTGCGAGGGAATCCTGCAGCACTTTGAACGAACCGTTTTCGGTGGTCAGGCGATGCAGGAAGATGATGTTGAGGACGATCCAGCCAATCGGCAGCAAGCCATTCGCCGCGCCGAACAGTGCTGCAGAACCGGCCATGCCCGCTGGCATGTCGAAGGCGAAGATCGAGATCAGCAGGGCGGACGCCAGTGCCAGCAATGCTGCCAGATGCGCCTTGACGTGAAAGAACGCCAGCGCCGCGAGCATCACCACCACCGGCACCGCGGCCATCAGCGTGGAAAGCACCGGGTTGCCGAACGGGTCGTAGATTTGCTGCCAGACCATGGTCCACCTCTGCTTGTTGTTATTGAGGGTGCAGATCCATTGCATGGGGGTTGGTTGCAAGCAGTATAGGTGGCATTACGCCGCTGTTCGGCCGTGGCGAACGGGCCGACCAACGGTCGATAGTGGCCAGTGAATCAACGCGCTTTTGCCCGGTCGTATTTGCGGCTGCGCGCACTGCGTCCTGAAGACGCGGGCAGCGTGGCGATTTCCGTCGTCAAGACCTTGGGTTTTAGGGAAGTGTTGAATGAAGCAAGCGACAACCATGCTGCTCACTGTGACCGCCGCGGTATTGCTCAGCGGCTGCATTGCGGATTTTGATGATGACCACCGGCATGGCCGGCATTACGACCGCGACCATGGCCGCTATTACGACCATGGCCGGCGCTGGGACGACCGCGATGACGACCGCCGCGATGGCCGTCGTTATTACCGTGATCGCGATGATGACTGACTGAATGAGCAGAGGGCGTTCCCGACAAGGAGCGCCCTCTGTGCATCAGCCCTCAGTTGAAAAAACGAGCGTTCGCCTGGACGCGGGATCGCGCAGGCACCGAGGCCTCGTGATCGAGCAAGTGGGTGGCGAGTATGTCGCTCAGAAAACGGAACTGATCGTTGAGGCCGACCACTTCATTGCTGAAATGATTGCTCGCGGCGGGCATCAGCAGATCGTCGAAGTCTTCGTTGAACACCAGTGTCTGCGCCTTGCGCGGCACGACATGCTGTTGGTAATAGTTGCTGCCGAACACCGGGAAACTCACGGAGAGGGTGACTTGGGTGTGGATCATGATGTGAACGCCTCGTTGTGTGTCGGATGTGCCAATCGTGCCTTTCATCAAGGGCGGGCGGAAGGCAATCGTGGCGATGGTGGATATCGATGCTGGTGATGGTTGAGGTTTGTGGTGCTGCTGATGGCGCCTTCGCGAGCAGGCTCGCTCCCACAGGTGCAACACATTTCAAATGTGGCAGCGAGCCTGCTCGCGAAGAGGCCGGAACCTTCAGCATCGAAATCGACTGACCCACCTATACTCAAACCTGCACCTCCCCAAGCCAAAGGAACCACCACCGTGAACCCGCGCGCGCTGGTCGTTGCCGCACTGTTTCTGCTGGCCGGCTGTGCCACCTCGGCGCGGGCGCCGGTAAGTGCGCCGCAAGCCGTGCCGGTATCGGCGCAGACCTGGCGGCAGATCGACCGCGAAATCCTCAGCGCCTCGCAGCAGGCCACCGAGCAGGTCAAGCTGTTCGCCCGTGGCTCGATGGAACATTGGCGCACGCGGATCTATCAGCAAACTGAAGAAAATTTCATCCCGTGGTTCAGCAGCTACTGGACCCAGGAATGGCTGTCGATGAAGGTCAGTTGGTACACGATCAGCGCCGGCGGCGAACAGGACGCTTCGGCGAAACGGTTGGCGGCGTATCTGCTTGAGCAATATCAGGAAAAAGTTCTCGCGCCGGTGGCAGTGGAGATCGATCCGGACGCGATCCTGGCGCAGGCCACGGCGTTCTACGCGCAGTTGATGGCGCAGCAGTTGCCGCTCATCGGCCAGCGTCACGGCGTGCCGATCGCGCAGCTCAACGGGCGCTTGCAGAAGATCCCGGCCATCGCCCTCGGCCCACCGCCGGCGCGGGATGCTTCGTTGTTCAAAGTCATCAACACCGAGCCGCTGAACACCCTGCCGGCGTACGCCGCGCTGATCGACAAGATCCACAGCGACGGCGGCGCCAAGGGCATTTCCTCCACCGACGCAGCGATGGCCCCGGTGGCCAAGCGCGCCAGCCAACGCATCGAAGCCGAGATGGCCCCGCGCGGCGCCGCCAGTGCGGTGGCGGCAGCGGCGGGCAAACTGGCGGGGGCGATGATTTCCGTCGGTGTGGCCGGCATTCGCGCGATCATCCAGGCCAACGACCGCCCCGACAGCGAAGCGCTGATTCGCAGCAGCCTGGGCAACACCTTCGACAAGGCGTGGCTGAAGCTGCTGCAGAATCCGACCACGGGCGTGATGGCGGGAACACTGCACATGGCCGGGCAGGTCGAGGGCAATTTGAGCGCGAATGAAGAGCCGCCGGTCGGGCTTGGGATAAATCGTGTCGAATGGCGCCCGCCGCAATCGACCAGTCAGCAGATCGAACCCGACCTGCAAGGAGAATGAACATGGCTTACATCGATATCTTCGTGGCGCCTGTGCCTGACGCCAATCGTGACCAGTACAAAAAGCACTGTGAGATCGCCGCCCGGCTGTTCAAGGAATATGGCGCCGTTGATGTCGTCCAGTGCTGGGGGGATGACGTGCCGCAGGGCAAGCTCACCTCATTCCCGCTGGCGGTCAAACTCAAGGAGGGCGAGACCGTGTCGTCCGGCTGGCTGATCTGGCCGGACAAGGCCACCCGCGACGCCGGTATGGCGAAAATGATGGAAGACCCGCGCATGCAAGCGGACGTCAACCCGATGGGATTTGACGGCCAGCGGATGATTTTCGGCGGTTTCAAAAACCTGCTCGACGATGCGGTCGGTGCACGGCGCAAGTGATCTGGCGCAGATGGGAGCCCACACTCGTCGTTTGAGGCGCAGGTTCTGCGCAAGGATGCATTTCAAGCGTGGGAGTGAGCCTGCTCGCGAATGCGGTGGGGCAGTCAACGGATGGTTTGAATGATCCGCCGCATCGCGAGCAGGCTCGCTCCCACAGGGGTTTTTTGGCGATTTTGAAGCTGTCGCACGATCCCGAGCCGCCGCGGTCGTACTCTTCACCTAGCCGCATCACAGTGTGGAGATCCAATGAGCCAGGAAGTCCTGACTACCGAAACCAACCGTCGCCAGTTGCAGCAGATCATCGCCGGGCTGTCGGACGGGGTGATTCTGCTGGAACTCGACAAAAGCATCCTTTGGGCCAACGAAGCGGCGTTGACCATGCACGGCGTCAGCACCATCGGTGATCTGGGCAGCAATGCCGACGAGTACGCCAAGCGCTTCACGCTGCGCTATCGCAATAATCATGTGTTGCCGCCGGAGAACTATCCGATCAGCCGCGTGGCACGCAGTGAGGCGTTCAATGATGTGTTGATCGAGATCTCGCCCGTGGACGATCCGGACCGTGTCTGGGTGCACAGTGTGCGCAGCATGGTGCTGACCGATCGCGTGGGGCAGCCCGAGTCGCTGGTGCTGATCATGAGCGATGTCACCGACTGGGCCAACGCCGAGCTGCGCTTTGAAAAAACCTTCAACGCCAACCCCGCGCCGGCGGTGATCTGCCGGCTCAGCGATTTGCGTTACATCAAGGTCAATCCGGGTTTTCTCGAGATGACCGGCTATACCCGTGATCAGGTGATCGGCACCTCGGCCTATGAAATCGACATCTTCGAACAGGCCGACCAACGCGATCTGGCGGTTCAGCGCTTGCGCGATGTCGCGACCATTCCGCAGATGCAGGCCGAACTGCGCCTGCCGGATGGGGGCAGCAAACAGGTGATCGTCGCCGGGCAACCGTTGCTGCTCAACGACGAGAACTGCATGCTGTTTTCCTTTGTCGACATGGAGCCGCGCCGTCGGGTTGAAGTAGCGCTGCGGCAGAGTGAGGAGCGCTTCGCCAAGGCTTTTCGTCTTACCCCGGTGCCGATTCTGATTTGCACGGCTGACAAGCAGGAGGTCATCGACGTCAATCAGGCGTTCCTCGATACCCTGGCTTACGACAGTGACGAGGTGCTCGGCAAGACTGTCACGCAGTTGAGCTTCATTCACGATGACGGCGCGCGCACGCGATTGTTGTCGGCGCTGGCAAAGAATGGTCGGGTCGATCGCGTCGACGTGCCGGTGCGCAAGAAGGACGAGGAGTTGCTGGAATGCGCGGTGTCGGCCGACACCGTGAACATTCACGACACGTCCTGCTATCTGCTGGTGCTGATGGACATGACCGAGCGCAAGCGCACCGAGCTTGAGTTGGTCGCGGCGATTGAAGAGGTGATGAAAGATGCTTCGTGGTTCAGCCGCACGCTGATCGAGAAGCTGGCCAATGTGAAGAAGATCAACTCACCGCAGCTGCCCAGCGCCTCGTTCACTGACCTGACGGCCCGTGAGCGGGATGTGCTGGGGTTGATCTGCGAAGGTCTGGCGGACAAGGAGATCGCGGCGCGGTTGAAGCTGGCGCCCAATACCGTGCGTAATCATGTCGCCACGGTATATTCGAAGCTTGATGTGCACAGCCGCAGTGAAGCGATTGTCTGGGCTCGGGAGCGTGGTTTGTTTTCGGGAGAGTGGGGTACCAAGGGACAGCGCTGAGGGTGCAAATGCACTAGTTACAAGGGTGCAAATTCATGTATTGGTCAAGGCGTTGTGTTCTTAGGCTGGTGGAGTGCGGTGTGGGCCATTTCGGACCTGCGATCGTGCCCCTTTTGAAGCAGTCATAGGAACAACGTCAATGATGAATCTTGCGCAGTTGCGCGCTCGGCTCGAGCACAGTTTTGCGCCGCTGGCTTGTGAGTGTTCGGTGGATGGTGATCATTCGCTGACGGTCAAGTTGTATCACCCGGATTCAGGGCAGGTGGATCTGGTGATCAGTGGGCTGGATCTGGCTTCGCTGCGTACGCCGGAGGCGGTTGAGGGGTTGGTGGGTGAGTTGCGGTATGAGCTTGAGAGCAATTCCTTGCGCTCGTCGCGGGATTCTGATCTGGCTTAGCGCGCTTTGATCTTGGCGGCCTTTGGGCCGGCCATGCTCTTGGGGTTTTGGGTGTATATCCGTTTTTTTGGGTGTTGCGGATGGCGGTTCCGCTCTTACAGCGGGTCACTTTTGCAGACGCCGGAATGCCGGCCCAGCCAAAAGTAACCAAAACGCTTTGCCCTGACGTTCGGCCCGCTCGCTGGGGCTCGGGGTTCCTTCGCTGCGGGATTGATCCGGGCGCAGCGTCTCCGGTTTGCTTCGCTGCACCTCCTCCCGCTGTGTACGACTGCGTCGTACGGTCGCTGCGCTCCCACGCCCGGATCAATCACTCCGCTCAGCCTGCCGACGGGCTCCGAGATCAAAAGCAGAACTCGAGCTAACGCTCATCGTGTGTAGGAGCTGCCGAAGGCTGCGATCTTTTGATCTTTGTGCGGGAGCGAGCCTGCTCGCGAAGGCGGCCTGCTGGTCAACGAATTACTATCGCATTCACGCGATCCAACTGTAGGAGCTGCCGAAGGCTGCGATCTTTTGCTTTTGCTTTTCTGTGGGAGCGAGCCTGCTCGCGATGAGGCCCTCGCTGATTACGATAATCTCAATCCAGACTCTTCTGGATAATCCGCGCAAAACCGACAGCCAATCCCGCCCAGTCACCCCCATCCACTGGCGCTAACAATGCGCTCAGCTATAAAGAATGAGTGGTCAGGTCTTCCGCGGCTGGTTGGTGTGCGGGAGTTTGTCTTCCATTACCGCGGGTCGTCCTATGAATAATCCTGGGAAACGCGTATTGCCTTTGGCTGTTCTTGCAGTGTTGTTGGCCGGTTGTGCCAGTCCTCCACCGCCTGCGCCTGTCGCGCCGCCGCCACCGCCGGAACGGCGCTGTGAGGTGCTGGAGAATACTGAGGTTGTCGGGGATATGTATCTGGACGGGCAAGTGACACGCCAAATCACCACTACCCGTTGCATAACCCAATAACACGGCCGATTTCTCGGGCGCCGGAAGCCTGGAGCCATGCACCGAACCTGTGGGAGCGAGCCTGCTCGCGAATGCGTGGTATCAGTCAAAACATGGCTGACTGACACAACGCCTTCGCGAGCAGGCTCGCTCCCACACGGGTCAGCAATCTGCCATGGATATCAGGACAGGAATCCGCCATCCACATTCAGTGCCACGCCGGTGGTGTAGCTCGACGCATCGCTGGCCAGGTACAGTACCGCGCCAGCCATTTCGCTTGGGTCGGCGACGCGCTTGAGCGGGATCTGGGTCAGCGCCTGTTTGAGAATCGCGTCGTTTTTCACCAGTGCCGAGGCGAATTTGGTGTCGGTCAGGCCGGGGAGCAGGGCGTTGCAGCGGATGCCGAATTGCGCGCATTCCTTGGCGAAGACCTTGGTCATGTTGATGACCGCTGCTTTGGTCACCGAATAGATGCCCTGGAAAATCCCCGGTGAGATGCCGTTGATCGAGGCGACGTTGATGATGCTGCCGCCACCGTTTTCGCGCATCAGCTTGCCGGCTTCCACCGACATGAAGAAATAGCCGCGAATGTTGACGTCGACGGTCTTCTGGAACGCACCCAGATCGGTGTCGAGCACGTTGCAGAATTGCGGGTTGGTCGCGGCGTTGTTGACCAGGATGTCGAGGCGGCCGAACTGTTCCTTGATCCCGGCGAAGACCTGGCTGATCTGTTCCATCTCACCGATGTGGCAGGCTACGGCTGTTGCCTTGCCGCCGGCGGCGGTAATTGCGTCGGCGACGTGTTGGCAGCCTTCGAGCTTGCGGCTCGAGACGATCACGTGGGCGCCTTGCTGGGCGAGCAGTTTGGCAATGGCTTCGCCGATGCCGCGGCTGGCGCCGGAGACGAAAGCGATTTTGCCGTCGAGGTCGAACAACTGAGTCTTGGACATGGGATTCCCTTGTGAAAAGTCTTGTTATCGGCCCGGATCAGAGGCTGGATTTCTGGATGACCTGCAGGCTCATCTGCTCCAGCAGTTTGTTCATGTGAATGAACTGCGCGAAGCGTTTGTCCTGGGTCTGGCCATGGTAGAAGCGGTAATAGATCTGCTGCACGATGCCGGCCAGGCGGAACAGGCCGTAGGTGTAGTAGAAATCGAAATTGTCGATGCGGATGCCTGAGCGCTCGGCGTAGTAGTCGACGAATTCGCGGCGGGTCAGCATGCCCGGTGCGTGGCTTGGCTGGCGGCGCATCAGTTGCACGGGTGCCGGGTCACCGGCTTCGATCCAGTAGGCGAGGGTGTTGCCCAGGTCCATCAGGGGGTCGCCGAGGGTGGTCAGTTCCCAGTCGAGCACGCCGATGATCTGCATCGGGTTGTCCGGGTCGAGGATGACGTTGTCGAAACGATAGTCGTTGTGCACGATGCTTGACGTCGGGTGGTCGGCCGGCATCTTGTCGTTGAGCCAGGCTTTCACCGCTTCCCAGTGCGGCGCATCCGGGGTCAGGGCTTTCTCGTAACGCTCGCTCCAGCCTTTGATCTGCCGCGCGACGTAGCCTTCGGGCTTGCCCAGGTCGCCGAGGCCGCAGGCGTTGTAATCGACCCGGTGCAGTTCAACGAAACGGTCGATGAAGCTTTTGCACAGCGCTTCGGTCTTCGCCGAATCGAGGCCCAGCTCCGGCGGCAGTTCGGCGCGCAGGATGATGCCCTTGACCCGTTCCATCACGTAGAACTCGGCACCGATGACGGCTTCGTCGGTGCAATGCACGTAGGCCTTCGGGCAATACGGAAAGCCGTCGCGCAGCTGGTTGAGAATGCGGAATTCCCGGCCCATGTCGTGGGCGGATTTGGCTTTGTGGCCGAACGGCGGGCGACGCAGGACGAACTCCTGTTCCGGATATTCCAGCAGGTAGGTCAGGTTCGACGCACCGCCGGGAAACTGGCTGATCTGCGGGCTGCCGGTCAGGCCGGGGATGTGCGCCTTGAGGTACGGATCGATCAGGCTGGCATCGAGTTCTTCGCCAGAGCGGATCCGGGTGGACTGGTCAGTAAGCGCCATGCTTATCCCTTCTGCTTATTTTGGAGGCCAGACATCATTGGCTAATCTAATGGCGCGCTCGGATGCTCACAAGCGCGGCTCGGTCTTATAGGTTAGCGTGTTGCCGGATAATCAACTTTGAGAATGGGGCGAGGGAGCGGCGCAGAACGAGGGCGCCGTGCAGATTAATGCACGCGCTGGTTACTCAGTTTCGGCGGCAGGGCGACGGGAGTCAGCACCGGTTGGCCGGAGAAAAACGCCATCAGATTCTTCCCCACCAGCTCAACCGTGCCTTGTGTGGCTTCGGGGGAGAGTCCGGCGACGTGTGGAGTCAGCACGACGTTGCTGAGGCTTTTCAGGGCGTCGGGCACTTCCGGTTCGTGATCGAACACATCCAGTGCGGCACCGGCGATGCGCCGCTGTTCCAGTGCGGTGATCAGATCCGCCGTAGCGATAACGCTGGCCCGGGCGATGTTGACGATGAATCCATTCGGTCCGAGCGCATCGAGTACCGCTCGCGTCACCAGATTATGCGTGCCGATCCCGCCGGGCGTGGCGACCACCAGAAAATCCGAGGCTCGAGCCAGATCGGTCGGTGTCGAGCAGAATGCATAGGAAACGTCGCTGCGCACCTGGCGGTTGTGGTAGCTGATCTGCATGTCGAAACCCAGTTCAGCGCGTTTGGCGACAGCCATGCCCACCGCGCCCAGCCCGAGGATGCCCAAGCGCTTGCCCGCCAGTGAAGGGCGCATGATTTTCGGCCATTCACCGCGGCGTACCGCAGCATCGCAGCGCGGGATATCACGGACCAGTGCCAGCAGCAGTGCCATCGCATGATCGGCCACCGACGAGGCGTTGACCCCGGCGCCATTGGTGACGGTGATGCCACGGTCACTGGCCGCTTGCAGGTCGACCTGTTCGTACCCGGCACCGATCACCGTGATGATCTTCAAGGCGGGCAGGGCGCTGATCTCGTCGGCGGTCAGCCCCAGCGGGCCGCGAGTGAGCACGGCATCGATGCGACTGCCATGGGTAACGATGGCTTGCGCCCGTTCGGCAGGCGTTGGTGCAAGGATCAGGTGGAATCCCTGATGTTCGAGAATCGGCAGATAGTCATTGATCGTTTCAACCAGTACCAGAACGGTTGCGGGCATTGCGCGGCTCCTGTGATTGGCGGCGGGTGGGTCGCGAAAGTCGACTCAGAGTGCTGAATCCGCAGCGGCTTGGCAATCGTTGCATTCGCGCAGTGGTACTTGGATTCTGGACGGCTTCGCGCAAGAAGCAAGAACGCCCGCACACCGGTGAACCGGTGTGCGGGCGATGTCATTGTGCTGCCCGCGCTTTGCTCTGTTCGGCAAGGGCGATCGGCTTGAAATCATAGGTGGGATAGAACTCGGTGCGGTAACTGCCCCACGCGGTATTTTCCAGCGCCAGATTCACTTCCGCGAGCCTGGACGCAGGAAAACGCACGGTGACGACCTGACCGATGCCCATCACGATGTTCCAGCTCACCACTTCGACCCCGGCAGGTGGGAAGGTTTTATAGAAACCTTGTTGGGCAAGCTGGGCCTTGAGCTCGCTGAGCGGTCGGGATTGGTCATGTTTAAGGAACACGGTCAGCATCATGGTGTTGTCCGTGACGGCATTCTTTGTCTCAGCCGTTGTCGCTTGCGCACTGCTGAAACCGAGCAAGCCTGCGGACATCAGGAATGCTGACATCAGCAGTGACTTCAATGTCTTTTTCATATCGAACTCCAGCTTTATTGTGGCACGGCAGACTTGGTTTTCACGGTACCGGTATAGGGCGCATGGACCACATGTATGCGTACGGGCGGATTGCCTTCAATCATGTCGCGCGGCACTTCGCGAGAATAAGTGAATTCGTTTTTATTCAGCGTCTCCAGGCGTCTCACGACTGTTTTGATCGGCCCCTTATCCGGTACCAGAACATGTTTTTGCTGGTTCCCGGTCACGAAGAAGTAACCGCCACCGCCGTTGTTGTATTTGGACTCACCCGTGTCGGTGTAGAAGAATTCATAACGATTGGTTTCAGGATCCCATGTCGATATTCCGACGACGCCGGGATATTTGGCCTTCACGTCAGTCTGCGAAGCGCCTTCGATGTAGACCTTGGTCGTCAGCCAGCGCGGTGAGGACGCCAGTTCGCGGATGTCGGCGTTGGCAGCTGCGATTGGCGACAGCAATATCGCAGACAGTAAATATTTCCTCGCTCGATTATGCATGCTCAATCCTCATTACCAAATCAGTAAGATTGCGTAGTTGATCCGTTGAAGTAAGGCGGGGGGAATATAGGCAGATAAATGAAGTGTTCTCAAGGCTGCGTAGTTGTTCGTAACAAAGTTGATTGCCAAGGCAGTCGAGCATCATTTGGAAAAGAACTTAATGTTTTAATTTCTTGTAGGAAGATTCTGAAAGTTAAGTGTAAAGGAGGTCGCGATCATGTTGATCGGAAATCAGTAATGTACGTCGCTGCCATACGCCGGACTGGCATTGACAAATCAAGTGACGTACTGCGCGACGCCATTACCGAATGACCAGTTCTCTTTTTTCACCTCCAGAAGATTGACGAACACATCCTCCAGGCGTATGCCGAATCGAGCGTGCAGGCCTTCGGCGATGGTTTTGAACAGCAATTGTTTCTTCTCCACGCTGCGGCCTTCGCTGATGGTGATCTGGATGAACACCACGCCGTCGCTGCGCTGGATGCCAAGGTATTGCGGGTCATACACGAAGTGCTGGCCGTCGTGCTCGTTGAGAATCTGAAAATTGTCGTGCTCGGGCACATCGATGCAGGTGCGCAGGGCGGCGTAGATCTGTTCGCCGATGCGCCTGGCGAAAGTGGGGTCGGGGTTTTGCTGGATATCGACGCGAACCAGTGGCATGGCAACCTCCTTGAATTGTGGCTCCTCTCACGTTAGATCAAAGGCAAAGTTCTGGCGGGTGATTGGTCTGGAATATCGCGGATTCCTTGTGTGAGAGGACTTACGTGACTCGAGGATTTTGCCTACGGGCATGGCAGATGCGTCTGCTGGTCAGTGTGAATGGAAAAGTTTGATGATAGGGGCATGACGAGAGCCGTCGGTGTGCATACGAGTGCCGGCCCCAATCCGCCAGCAGCCAAGGAGGGCAAATGTTTCATAACGATCGCGAAAATCTGGAACTCGACAGGCTCGAAAATGAATCACGGAAACTCGTGGCCGAATGGAAAAAGCTTCAGGCCGAGGAGAAGAAGCTATCAAGGGAGACGAGGCTCTATCCAATTGCGGTGTTTGGCGGAGTGTTGACTGCGATCACTGCAGTCGCAGGCGTGTTCTTCAAGTTTTGAGTATTCATGCTTGAGATCACTCAGGCGCATTATCCAAGGGATAAATCTGTATGAGCACATATGACCGCAAGGCAAGACTGGAACGAATTGAACGGGAGTTCGCGGAATACGAGGAAACGGTGCGCAACAGAGATAAAAGAGAGAATGGCAAGCTCTGGTTGCTCTTCGGTTTCGGGCTGTACTGCATTTTGTTGGGATTCATGCTCGGCATATCACTCTGAGCGCGATAGATGAAGCATGGCCTGATCGCAAAAACGTATCCGTATGCGGCATCTGACATACCTGATTGCGACCATGTTTTTCCTATAAACGACTACCCAGCAGTCTGCTCCGCACAACCATTCCTCAGCTAAGTCTTTGCTTGCGTTGATTTATCACGGAGAATCGCCCCCCTGTTTCGGCCGGAGCATGTCTGTCGGTTTTTTCCGACGCGTCCTGACCGAGTGGCAAGTGACCGGAATGCGGAGATCCGACCGGATGAATGATCAGGCCAATAGCCTCGAAAAGCGCTTCGATGCAGCAGCACCCGCTGAACTTTCGAGCTGGAATCGCCAGGACACCACCTGGATGCTGGGACTGTTTGGGACGGCCATTGGCGCCGGCACCCTGTTTTTACCGATCAACGCAGGGCTGGGTGGCTTCTGGCCGCTGGTGATTCTCGCGCTGCTGGCGTTCCCGATGACGTTCTACGCCCACCGTGGCCTGACCCGTTTTGTGCTGTCCGGCCGCGAAGGCGCCGATATCACCGAAGTGGTCGAGCAGCATTTCGGCATCAAGGCCGGTGCGGTGATCACGCTCCTGTACTTCTTCGCCATCTTCCCGATCCTGCTGATCTACAGCGTCGGCCTGACCAACACGGTATCCAGTTTCCTCGAACACCAAATGCACATCACGCCGCCGCCGCGCGCGCTGCTGTCGTTCGTCCTGATACTCGGCCTGCTGGCCGTGGTGCGATGCGGTGAACAGGCCATCGTCAAGGCCATGAGCCTGATGGTCTATCCATTCATCGTCGCGCTGCTGTTCCTCGCCGTGTACCTGATTCCGCACTGGAACGGCGGCATCCTCGCCACGGCCTCGCAAGTGCCGGCGCCGTCGGCGCTGCTGCACACGCTGTGGCTGGCGATTACGGTGATGGTGTTCTCGTTCAACCATTCGCCGATCATCTCGGCGTTCGCGGTTGATCAGAAGCGCCGTTATGGCGTACACGCTGAAGAGCGCAGCTCGCAGATTCTCGCGCGCGCTCATGCACTGATGGTATTGATGGTGCTGTTCTTCGTATTCAGTTGCGTACTGACCCTGTCGCCGGAGCAACTGGCTGAGGCGAAAGAACAGAATCTGTCGATCCTGTCGTACCTCGCGAACCACTTCAGCAACCCGACCATCGAGTTCGCTGCGCCGTTGATCGCATTTGTGGCGATTTCCAAGTCCTTCCTCGGCCACTACATCGGTGCGAGCGAAGGTCTCAAGGGTCTGATCGTCAAGAGCGGCAAGCGTCCGGGCGCCAAGGCGCTGGATCGCATCGTCGCAGCGTTGATGCTGGTGATCTGCTGGATTGTCGCTACCCTGAACCCGAGCATCCTCGGCATGATTGAAACCGTCGGTGGCCCGGTAATTGCGGCGATTCTGTTCCTGATGCCGATGTATGCGATTCGCAAGGTGCCGGCGATGGCGCGTTATCGCGGTCAGGCGTCGAACGTGTTTGTTACTGCGGTAGGGCTGGTAGCGATTTCGGCGCTGGTTTACAAGCTGGCTGTCTGACCGACCTGTGCGATTGCGAGCCTGCCATCGCGAGCAGGCTCGCTCCCACAAGGTTTCGGCAGGCATAAAAAAACGCCGCTCATCTCACGATGGGCGGCGTTTTTTATTGCCTTGCAGCGTTAGGCTTGAACGACCGGAATGTTGGCGTTCGCAGCGGCTTCACGGAACTCGGCGATCTGGTCGAAGGACAGGTAGCGGTAGACATCGGCCGCCATGCTGTCGATCTTGCCAGCGTATTCCATGTACTCCTCGACGGTCGGCAGGCGACCCAGGATCGAAGCAACGGCAGCCAGCTCGGCCGAGGCCAGGTAGACGTTCGCGCCGTCGCCCAGACGGTTCGGGAAGTTACGGGTCGAAGTCGAGACCACGGTGCTGTTCGGCTCAACGCGTGCCTGGTTACCCATGCACAGCGAGCAGCCTGGCATTTCCATGCGTGCGCCAGCCTTGCCGTAGATGCCGTAGTAGCCTTCTTCGGTCAGTTGGTGAGCGTCCATCTTGGTCGGCGGCGACAGCCACAGACGGGTTGGCAGCTGACCCTTGACCTGATCCAGCAGTTTACCGGCAGCGCGGAAGTGACCGATGTTGGTCATGCACGAACCGATGAACACTTCGTCGATCTTCTCGCCAGCAACGCTGGACAGCAGACGGGCGTCGTCCGGATCGTTCGGCGCGCACAGTACAGGCTCGTTGATCTCGGCCAGATCGATTTCGATGACTTCGGCGTATTCGGCGTCGGCATCGGCTTCCATCAGTTCCGGGTTGGCGATCCAGGCTTCCATCGCTTGAGCACGACGTTCCAGGGTACGCGCATCGCCGTAGCCTTCGCCGATCATCCAGCGCAGCAGGGTGATGTTGGACTGTAGGTACTCGGTGATCGACTCTTTCGACAGCTTGATGGTGCAACCGGCAGCCGAACGTTCGGCCGAGGCGTCGGACAGTTCGAACGCCTGCTCCAGGGTCAGACCTTCCAGGCCTTCGATTTCCAGGATGCGGCCGGAGAAGGCGTTTTTCTTGCCTTTCTTCTCGACGGTCAGCAGACCGTTCTGGATAGCGAAGTACGGAATGGCATGAACCAGGTCACGCAGGGTGATGCCAGGTTTCATCTTGCCTTTGAAGCGCACCAGGATAGATTCCGGCATGTCCAGCGGCATGACGCCAGTGGCTGCAGCGAACGCGACCAGACCGGAACCGGCCGGGAACGAGATGCCCATCGGGAAACGGGTGTGCGAGTCACCACCGGTACCGACGGTGTCCGGCAGCAGCATGCGGTTCAGCCACGAGTGGATGATGCCGTCGCCCGGACGCAGGGAAACGCCGCCGCGGGTCATGATGAAGTCAGGCAGGGTGTGGTGGGTGGTCACGTCGATCGGCTTCGGATAAGCCGCGGTGTGGCAGAACGACTGCATCACCAGATCAGCGGAGAAGCCCAGGCACGCCAGGTCTTTCAGTTCGTCACGGGTCATCGGACCGGTGGTGTCCTGGGAACCGACGGTGGTCATCTTCGGTTCGCAGTAGGTGCCGGGACGCACGCCCTGGCCTTCTGCCAGACCGCAAGCCTTGCCGACCATTTTCTGCGCCAGGGTGAAGCCCTTGGTGCTTTCAGCTGGTGCTTCCGGCTTCTTGAACAGGTCGAACGGTGGCAGACCCAGCTCGGCGCGAGCCTTCTCGGTCAGGCCACGGCCGATGATCAGCGGAATACGACCGCCGGCACGGACTTCGTCCAGCAGCACCGGGGTTTTCATTTCGAAAGTGGTGATGACTTCGTCGGTACCGTGCTTGCAGACCTTGCCAGCGTGCGGGTACAGGTCGATTACATCGCCCATGTTCATGTTCGATACGTCGAACTCGATTGGCAGTGCGCCGGCATCTTCCATGGTGTTGTAGAAGATTGGAGCGATCTTGCTGCCGAAGCAGAAACCGCCAGCGCGCTTGTTCGGCACGTAAGGGATGTCGTCGCCGAAGAACCACAGCACCGAGTTGGTCGCCGATTTACGCGAGGAACCGGTACCGACCACGTCACCGACGTAGGCGATCGGGAAACCCTGGCCGCGCATTTCTTCGATCTGCTTCATCGGGCCGGTCTTGCCTTGCTCGTCCGGAACGATGCCGTCACGAGCCATTTTCAGCATGGCCAGGGCGTGCAGCGGGATATCAGGACGCGACCAGGCGTCTGGTGCTGGCGACAGGTCGTCGGTGTTGGTTTCGCCGGTGACCTTGAACACGCGCAGGCTGATCTTGTCGGCCAGCACCGGACGCTTCTTGAACCACTCGCCGTCAGCCCAGGATTGCAGCACGGCCTTGGCGTGAACGTTGCCGTTCTTGGCTTTTTCCGCGACGTCGTGGAAGGCATCGAACATCAGCAGGGTGTGCTTGAGTTCTTCGGCGGCGACAGGCGCCAGCTCGGCGTCGTCCAGCAGCTCAACGAGGGTGACGATGTTGTAGCCGCCCTGCATGGTGCCGAGCAGTTCGACAGCGCGTTTCTTGTCCAGCAGAGGGGAGGTGGCTTCGCCCTTGGCCAGGGCAGACAGGAAACCGGCCTTGACGTAGGCGGCTTCGTCCACTCCAGGTGGTACGCGATTGGTGATCAGGTCAACGAGGAAAGCTTCTTCGCCAGCCGGAGGGTTCTTCAGCAGCTCGATCAGGCCTGCTGTTTGTTCGGCGTTAAGCGGCTGGGGAACGATACCCAGGGCTGCACGCTCTTCGATATGTTTGCGGTAGGCTTCAAGCACAGTTATTACCCTCATCAGTGGTCCCAAATGGGTGTCCGGGACGCTCGTCGCGAAATGCTCGTACTCATGCGCTGCGCGGCGTTGTGGGCCGCTTAGCCAGAATTACCGGGCATTCCTTACAGAAGCTGCTTTCAAAGTTTTACGCCTGCAGAACGGGGAGCTGATGAGGGTTGGCGTTGGGCTTTTCCCCGCTGGAAAAACCCTTCGCCAACACCGCTCTGAAGGAACGACTGTGCTCGTGACGCTTTGAAAACAGCTTCTAACGGACATTGGCGCCTTAAAAGGCTGGCTGATTCTACGGCAAAAAAAATTTAAAGGTAAGTCGCGTGCTATTGGACTTTCGTGGCAATCAGCCGGGCCGCGGCCAACCTGCAACGCTGGCGAGACCCTGCTGTTTGAGGGGTGATCAATGCCCGACAAAGGGCTAACATGCCGGCCTGTTCCGCGTTTCAGTGTTTTGCCAATTTATGCCCAATCAGACCATCAAGACCCCCTGCGTCGGCCTCTGCTCAACCGTTTACGGTGACCTGGTATGCCGTGGCTGCAAGCGTTTCCACCACGAAGTGATCCACTGGAATGGGTACAACGAGGAGGAAAAGCGCGCGGTCTGGCTGCGGCTGGAGCAATTGCTGTCACAAGTGATGGCGAGCAAGGTCGAGATCTTCGATCCGGCGCGTCTGCGCGAACAGCTGGAGCAGCGCAAGATCCGCTTCGTACCGCATCAGTCGGAATATTGCTGGGCCTATCAACTGATCGCCCGGGGCGCGCGGGTGATCGTTAATCTGGAAGCGTACGGGATGGTGTTGCTGCCGGAGTTCCGCGACTGGAACCTGCCGGAACTGCGCGATGCCATCGATCGGGAATTCTTCCTGCTGTCGGAAGCGCATTATCAGCGCTATATCGCCCCCGGATTTCTCAAGGATGCCTTTGGCGCCTGAACAGCAAAAAGATCGTAGCCTTCGGCAGCTCCTACATGGGAATGCGTTCCCATGCAGGAGCTGCCGAAGGCTGCGATCTTTTTGCTTTTAATGTTTCACCGCCAGTTCCACCAGATGATCCTCAACCTCCTGCGGCTTGAGCACCAGCACGTCGCTTTCCAGCGCATCCAGAATCACTTCCGCGGTATTGCCGATCAACGCCCCTGACAACCCGGTGCGCGCCACCGTGCCAATGACCGTCACCGCCGCTTGCAGCTTGTGCGCCATGAACGGGATCAACACATCTGCGGGGCCTTCTTCGATGTGCAGATGTTCATCATCGACATCGAATTCCGCCTGGAACGCCCGACATTGCTCGCGGTAACGCGCCGCGATGGTTTCGCTCAGTTGCAGCGTAGGATCCGCCGCCGATAGCATCGGCGACGGATGCGCGGCAATCACATGCAGATGCGCCTTGGCCAGGCTGGCGATGTCGTAGCCGTGATCGATGATGGTGCTGTGCAAATGCCGGTGCTCGCCGTCGGCATTGCCGACATCGACGGCGGCAAGAATCACTTTGTCCTTCCACGTTCCGGCGGTTTTCACCAGCAGCACCGGGGTAGGGCAGTGGCGCAGGAGTTTCCAGTCCGCCGGGGTCAGCAGGGCTTTTTTCAGCGAGCTGTCCGGGAAGTGCTGTTTGATCACCAGCCCGCAACCCTCGGCCTGCTGCACATCAATGATGGTTTCGTGCAGGCTTTCGTTCCACGCCTGTTCGGTGGTCACGCTGTAGCCGTCGGCCACTAGCGCGGCTTTGAGCACACTCAGCATGCCGGAGTGTTCGTGCTTCTTGTCACACACCAGCAGGTGCAGATGGGCCTGGGTCACGCCAGCGATCAACTTGGCACGCTTGAGCGCCAGGCTTTCCGAATGTTCGGGTTCGATGACCACCAGAATGCTGCGAATGGCTTGCATGAGCGGAGTCTCCAGCAAAGAAAAGGCACGGCGTTGCACAACTATAGTTGCTGCTCGATCGTGCGCGACTTGATGCATATCAACGCCAGCCGCTGGTGGTCTGCGGGCAGGCCGGTATAATCGGCGCCCTTCGCTCCAACACCTTTTACCGTGAGCCCCATGATCCTTCCCGAAATCCACGAATTCCTTGGCTGCCGCACCCCCGACGCCTGGGTTCAGGCTGCCCTGGCCGATCAGGAAACCCTGCTGATCGACCACAAGAACTGCGAGTTCAAGGCCGCCAGCACTGCGCTGAGCCTTATAGCCAAGTACCACGCCCACGTCGATCTGATCAACATGATGTCGCGTCTGGCCCGGGAAGAACTGGTGCACCACGAGCAGGTCATGCGCATCATGAAACGGCGCAAGATCGAGCTGCGTCAGCTGCACGCCGGCCGTTACGCCTCGGGCCTGCGCAAAGTGGTGCGCAGTCACGAACCGGTGAAACTGGTGGATACGCTGGTAGTTGGCGCGTTTATCGAAGCTCGCAGTTGCGAGCGCTTCGAAGCGCTGGTACCGCATCTGGACGAAGAGCTGGGCAAGTTCTATTTCGGTCTGCTGAAAAGCGAGGCGCGGCATTTTCAGGGTTATCTGAAACTGGCCTATCAGTATGGTGATGCCAAGGATGTCGCGCAGGTGATCGACCGTGTCCGTGCTGCCGAACAAGAGTTGATCGAGTCGCCGGACGAGGAATTCCGCTTTCACAGCGGTGTGCCGGTCGCCGCATGACTGGGTTGGAGCTGCCGCAGGCTGCGATCTTTTGATTTTGATCTTGAATGTTAAAAACAAGATCAAAAGATCGCAGCCTTCGGCAGCTCCTACAGGGGTCCGCAATCCAATCGGACATCATCGTCTGATTGTTAAAAACTCTTAAGAGTATGAAACATCACCAAAAACCGGCCCGCGTGGCCGGTTTTTGCTGTCTGGCGTCAGCGCCTGCCCAGCGATTGCCCGCATAATATCGGCCCTTCCACGTTTGGCTTGGCAACGGTCGTTATGGATAACCTGGGTTTTGGCAAAGTCCTGCTGGTCGAAGACGACGAACGTCTGGCCACGCTGATCGCACACTTTCTTGAGCAACACGGCTACGAGGTGCGCACGGTACATCGCGGCGATCTCGCCGTGGCCGCGTTTCTTGAATTCAAGCCGAAAGTGGTGGTGCTCGACTTGATGTTGCCGGGGCAGAGCGGTTTGCAGGTCTGCAGGGAAATTCGTAGCGTGTCGGACACCCCGATTGTGATACTCACTGCCAAGGAAGACGACCTCGATCACATTCTCGGCCTGGAATCCGGCGCTGACGATTACGTGATCAAACCGATCAAGCCGCCGGTACTCCTCGCCCGGTTGCGAGCCCTGCAACGGCGGCAGATGCCGGACACCAGCGTGGTCAGTTTCCTCGAGTTCGGCCAATTGAGCATCGACCGCAGTTGCCGCGAAGTGCGCTTGACTGGTGAGCTGATCGAGCTGACCACCATGGAGTTCGAACTGCTCTGGTTGCTCGCCAGCGCGGCGGGCAAGATTCTTTCCCGCGACGACATTCTCAACCGCATGCGCGGCATTGCTTTCGACGGCCTCAACCGCAGCGTCGACGTCTACATCAGCAAACTGCGCAACAAACTCAAGGACAATCCCCGGGAGCCGGTGTGCATCAAGACCGTGTGGGGCAAGGGCTATCTGTTCAATCCGTTCGCGTGGGAGTTGTAGATGCTGCGCTTGTTCCTCGGACTGTTTCTGGTAATGACGGTGGGGCTGGTGCTGGCCTTGCAGACGGTCGAGCACACTTTCAACGCATTGCTCGACAACCAGACGCAGGATTACAACCGTGAAGCCGTGCGCGGTCAGGCGTGGTCGCTGGTCGATCATCTGCAAGGCCGCCAGGGTGCCGAGCGTGAGCAGAAACTCGATTCGTTGCGCACGCACTACGGTCTGTCGCTGAGTCTGGTCGAGGCTGATCAACTGGCGCTCACACCGCAGGAAAAAGCCGAGCTGGCGCGGAACCTGTTGGTGATCCGCGACGACTACACGCAGTTCATCAGCAACATCGATGGCGGCTCGCAGTTACTCAGCATCAAGCTGCCGCCGGAGCCGAGCCTGATGCCGTTCTACATCACTGCGGCGTACATGATGCTCGCGGTGTTGATCGGCATCGTGCTGTTTTTCTGGGTGCGCCCGCACTGGCGCGATCTGGAAAAACTGCGGCTGGCCGCCGAGCGTTTCGGCGACAACGATCTGTCGGTGCGCATCCAGTTGTCGCGGCGCTCGAACATCCGCGATCTGGCCGAGCACTTCAATCTGATGGCGGCGCGCATCGAGGGGCTGATCGCCAATCAGCGCGAGCTGACCAATGCCGTGTCCCACGAATTGCGCACACCGATCGCGCGGCTGTCGTTCGAACTCGATCAGCTCAAACAGCTACCGGACGCCAGCGAGAATCGCGAGCTGATCGCCGACATGTATGCCGACCTTGGTGAGCTGGAGGAGATGGTCTCGGAGCTGCTGACCTACGCCAGCCTCGAACACGGTGCGACGGTGATCAAACGGGAGAATATCCACGCGGCCGACTGGCTCGACAGCGTTGTCGGCAGTGTGGCGCTGGAGGCCGAAGCGGCGGGGGTGCAGTTGTCGATCGGCGATTGCCGGGTCGACACCGTAAGCGTCGAACCGCGCTTCATGGCGCGGGCGGTGATCAATCTGCTGCGCAACGCCATCCGCTACGCCGAGCAGCGCGTTGAGGTATCGCTGCTGCGCAACGGCGATGACTATGAAGTGCGGGTCAGCGACGACGGGCCGGGTGTGCCGCTGGATGGGCGGGAGAAAATCTTCGAACCGTTTTCGCGACTGGATGCCAGCCGGGATCGACGCACCGGTGGTTTTGGGTTGGGTCTGGCGCTGGTGCGCAGGGTTTCGCAGTCCCATGGCGGGCAGGTTGAGGTGGGTGACTCGGTGTGGGGTGGGGCGTTGTTCAGGATGACCTGGGCGCATCTGGATTGAATGATGTGCCTGACCCCCTTCGCGAGCAGGCTCGCTCCCACAGGTGATTGCATTCCAAATGTGGGTGCGAGCCTGCTCGCGAAGGGGCCGGTCTTCAGCGAGTCAGACCGAGCCGCTCATGCCACTGGGCGATCGATTCTTCGGGATATTCATCAAACTGCTGATCCTTCGGCTTGGCCTCGACCTCAATCCACGGCGCTTTCGAACCTAGCATCAAGTGCGTGTGTTCCGGCGGAACCGGCAGTGGCGTGTCGATCGCCGAGGCGAATGGATGAATCAGCTCTGGCCACTCCGGGCTGAACAGCCACAAACCGCTGCCGCACAGCGAGCAGAAGTGACGCTCGGCGCTGCTGCGATGGGCGCGCTTATCGCCGTCGGCTTTCATATTTGCGTGATAGATGCTGATGTTTTTGCGTCCGCGAACCTTGAGAGTGGTCGCGTCGCCGCCCAGGTTGATCGCATAACCGCCACCGCCCTGGGTCTTGCGGCAGATCGAGCAATAGCAGCGTTGATAGGGATAAGGATGGGCGCTGTCGAGGCTGAACGTGACTTCGCCGCAATGGCAGGAGCCTTCGAGATGCATGATGCTCTCCTGTGTCTGAATGGTCCGCTTCAGCCTAGAACATTTTGCGTAGCGCTTGCCGGTGTGATGCGACCGGCGGGCGCAGCGTCTAGCCCCAGTGTCCCCGCGATCCCATGGGGCGAGACTTTCGGAACCCGGCATGCAAGCGCTGTTGAACGAGATCCTTGACGCAGTCCGGCCCCTGATCGGGCAGGGCAAGGTTGCTGACTACATTCCCGCCCTCGGCACGGTGCCGGCCAACCAGTTGGGCATCGCCGTGTATGGCAACGACGGTGAAATGTACTTTGCCGGCGACGCCGAAACGCCATTCTCGGTGCAGAGTATTTCCAAGGTATTCAGTCTGGTGCAGGCCATCGATCACTCCGGCGAAGCGATCTGGGAACGGCTCGGCCATGAGCCGTCCGGCCAGCCGTTCAACTCGCTGGTGCAACTGGAATTCGAGCGCGGCCGCCCGCGCAATCCGTTCATCAATGCCGGGGCGCTGGTGATCTGCGACATCAATCAGTCGCGCTTCGCCGCGCCGACGTTATCGATGCGTGACTTCGTCCGGCGTCTGTCGGGCAACCCGCAAATCATGATCGACGGCAAGGTCGCCGACTCCGAATACCAGCATCGCGCGCGCAATGCCGCGATGGCCTATCTGATGCAGTCGTTCGGCAATTTTCACAACGATGTCGAAGCGGTGCTGCGCAGCTATTTCAGCCATTGCGCGTTGCGGATGAACTGCATCGATCTGGCCCGGGCGTTCTGCTTTCTGGCCAATGATGGTTTCTGCAAACACAGTGGCGAGCAGATCCTCACGCGCCGCCAGACACAGCAGGTCAACTCGATCATGGCCACCAGCGGTTTGTATGACGAGGCGGGTAACTTCGCTTATCGCGTCGGCCTGCCGGGCAAGAGCGGGGTCGGCGGCGGGATCGTTGCGGTGGTGCCGGGGCAGTTCAGCGTGTGCGTGTGGTCGCCGGAGCTGAATGCGGCGGGTAATTCGCTGGCCGGGATGGCGGCGCTGGAGTTGCTCAGCTCGCGGATTGGCTGGTCCGTCTTCTGAACACACACCACGATTTCCACTGTGGGAGCGAGCCTGCTCGCGAAGAGGCCGGTACATCCAGCATCGATGTCGTCTGACCGGACGCTTTCGCGAGCAGGCTCGCTCCCACAGGGTGCAGTGTTGCTTTGCAGGATCGTGTTCTATACATTTTCCGGCCGCTCTCTGCATGGTGAATCCGCTTCATGTCTCTTGCGCTCGAACGTCTGGTTGCTGGCACGCCGATCCCTTTCGCTGGTAATCGCGTCACCGTGGTCAGCCCCGAACTGGCCGCGCGGTTTCAGCCCGGTGACCATTTGCTGGTCGAGCAGGTCACTGGCGAGCTGTTACTGATCCCCGTGGCCGATCAACAGGCTGCGTCGGTGGCGATCGAGCGTGCGGCCGCCGCATTCACTGCGTTGTCGGCGGTGTCCGATGAAGCCATCAGCCAGTTCTTCGACCTGTTCGCTCAACGCCTGGAAAATCCTGAGTGCTGGACGCAGATCGAAGCGGCCAACCGCGCCGACATCGAACGAGCCAAAGCCCGCGGTCGCTCGACCACGCGATTGCTCGCCGATGAGCGCATGCGCCGCGACATGATCGCCGGCCTGCGCGCATGGCGTGATGCGCCACCGACCCGGGGCAAAGTGATCAGCAGTGTCGAGCACGACGGCTGGAAGGTTGAGCAAGTGGTCTCGCCGCTGGGCATTGTCGCGTTTGTCTTCGAAGGCCGGCCCAATGTATTTGCTGACGCTGCCGGAGTGTTGCGCACCGGCAACACCGCAGTACTGCGCATCGGCAGCGATGCGTTGGGCACCGCGCAAGCCATCGTCACTCACGCGCTGAATCCAGCACTGGCCGCCGCCGGCTTGCCGGTTGGCGCGGTGTCGTTGGTGGAAAGCGTCAATCATGCTGCCGGTTGGGCGATGTTTGCCGATCGACGTCTGTCGCTGGCGGTGGCGCGCGGCTCGGGCCGTGCGGTCAGTCAGTTGGGCAGCATCGCCCAGCAGGCCGGCACTGCCGTCAGCCTGCACGGCACCGGTGGCGCGTGGCTGATTGCCGACCGTGACGCCGACGCCACCCGTTTCGCCGCGGTGGTGCGCAACTCGCTGGATCGCAAAGTCTGCAACACCTTGAACGTCTGCCTGATCCAACGCGAACGCGCCGCCGAACTGGTGCCGCTGTTTCTCGATGCGTTAAAAGCAGCCGGTACTGCGCGCGGTCAAGGCTGCAAATTGCACATCGTCGAAGGCAGTGAAAGTTGCCTGCCAAGCGAATGGCGAAACGCGACGGTGGAGGTGTATCGCGCGGAGGGTTACCGGACCGAAGCTCTGGCCGAATCCTTGCCCGAGTCAGATCTGGGCCGCGAGTGGGAATGGGAAGAAACCCCGGAAGTCAGCCTGATGATTGTCGACGATCTGGATCAGGCCATTACGCTGTTCAACCGCTACAGCCCGCAGTTCACCGTGTCGCTGATCAGTGAGGACGCGGCGGTTCAGGAACGCTTCTACAACGCGGTGAATGCGCCGTTTGTAGGCAATGGCATCACCCGTTGGGTCGACGGCCAGTACGCGCTGAACAAGCCGGAACTGGGCCTTTCGAACTGGGAGAGCGGCCGCCTGTTTGCGCGCAGTGCGATTCTTTCCGGGGATGGCGTGTTTACCGTGCGCAGCCGGATGACTCAGATTGATCTCACGGTGAAACGCTGACTGAAATCCGGACCGCACCTTGCAGGAGCTGCCGAAGGCTGCGATCTTTTGATCTGATCGTTCCCACGCTCCGCGTGGGAATGCCTCTAGGGACGCTCCGCGTCCAGTGACGCAGAGCGTCACGGCCTGCATTCCCACGCAGAGCGTGGGAACGATCACCGGCCGGGGCGTCAGGCTGCATTGGAAGTCTTAGCGCTGATCGCGCAAGTCTCAGGCCGCTCGGCCAGCGGCACAAAGGTGCGACGATCGGAAGAGAGCGCGTCAATCGAACCGGTCTCGATGTCGTACACCCAGCCATGCAGATTCAGCCGGCCTTGCTCCTGCGCCAGGCGCACACTCGGGTGGGTCTGGATATTCGCCAGTTGCGCGATGACGTTCTCGCGCACCATCGAACTCAACTTCGCCGCAGCGCTGCCATGCGTGCGCGCTTCGTTCATCACTTTCGCCGATTCGGCATGTTGCAGCCAACCGCTGACGGCGGGAAGGTGATCCATGCATTTGCACTGGGTAATCGCGGTCATCGCGCCGCAATCGGAGTGGCCGCAAATCACGATATCGGTCACCCCCAGTACCGCCACCGCATACTCCACCGTCGCCGAGACACCGCCCGGATGCGGGCTGTAGGAGGGCACGATGTTACCGGCGTTGCGGATGACGAACAGCTCGCCGGGTTCCTGCTGGGTCAGCAGCTCAGGCACCACACGGCTGTCGGAGCAGGTGATGAACAGCGTGCCGGGTTGCTGAGTAGTGGCCAGATGTTTGAACAGTTCACTGCGTTGCGGGAAGGCTTCGTTCTGGAATTTCAGGAAGCCGTCGATCAGGGCTTTCATGGGCGTGTCCTCTTGGCAGAAATCGGTTGGCCCGCACGCAAGGTGCGGGCCGGGCGCATCAGAACGGACGCAGCGGCAGGAACTTGCCGTCGAGGGTGACCACGGCGCGGGAGCCGCCTTCCGGGTCTTCGACTTTCTTGATATCCAGTTTGAAGTTGATCGCGCTGATGATGCCGTCGCCGAACTGTTCGTGAACCAGCGCTTTGAGGGTGGTGCCGTAGATCTGGATCATCTCGTGGAAGCGGTAGATGGTCGGGTCGGTCGGCACACCGCTGAGGCTGCCGCGCAGCGGGATGATCTGCATCGCCGCGACGTCGTCAGCGCTCAGCTCCAGCTTGTCACCGACCACTTGGGCGGCGTTTTCCGGCAGCGGGTGCTGGCCAAGCAGGGCAGCGGTGACGTAGGCCAGGCTCAGGCCGGTGTCGTCGGCGAGATCCTGCCACGACAGATCTTTGCGAGCCTTGGCGTCGAGAATACGAGTGGTCAGGGCCAGGCTGGTGTCGTTGTAGGCGTGGGACTGTTGCATGGTGTCACTCCTTTCAGGGGTTGGCTTGCTGTGTGGGAGTAATCTTCTGCCGATTGATCAATAGCGTCCAAGACCGATATACAATGCTTAGCATAAGTCCTGCCTATAGATGGTGTCCCCATGCTGTTGCGACATTTGCGTTATCTGCTGGCCGTTGCCGATCACGGCGGCTTCACCCGCGCCGCCGAAGCGCTGCATGTCTCGCAGCCGACGCTGTCGCAGCAGATACGGCAACTGGAAGAGACCCTCGGGGTGAGTCTGTTCGACCGCACCTCACGCACGGTGAAACCGACGGACGCCGGCGCGGCTTACATCGAATGCGCGCGGCGTGTGCTGGTGGAGCTGGAGGCCGGGCAGCGCGCGCTGCACGACGTGAAGGATTTGTCCCGCGGTACGCTGCGCCTGGCGATGACACCGACGTTCATGGCGTATCTGGTCGGGCCGTTGGTGCGGGACTATAGGGCGCGGTTTCCGGGCATTCATTTGCAGATTTTCGAGTTGTCGATGGACGACATCGAGGCAGGGCTGGCGGATGACTCGCTGGATGTCGCGATCGCGTTTACGCCGGTGCGCAATGCCGACATCGAATGCATTCCGGCGTTTACCGAAACGCTGGGGATCGTGGTCGGACGTGAGCATCCGCTGTATGACAGCTGCTCGGTGCTGGGCCTGGAGGAGCTCGCTTCACTGGATTTCGCCTTGCTGGCGCCGGGTTTCATTACGCGGTTATCGGTCGATGAGCATTTTCGTCAGAACGGGATTACGCCCAAGGTGCGGATCGAGGTGAATTCGGTGAGTACGTTGCTGGAGGTGGTGCGCCATTCGCCACTGGCAACAATGCTGCCTGAGGCGATTGCCAGCGAAGACCGGGCGCTGCGCCGCTTGCGTGTCGAAGGGGAGGCGCCACAGCGGGGCGCGGCGTTGTTGCGGCGCAGGAATAATTATCACAATGCGGCGGCGCTGGCGTTTGTGGAATTGGTGCTCGGCATGAAAAGCCCCTCACCCTAGCCCTCTCCCAGAGGGAGAGGGGACTGACCGAGGTGTTTGGCCAGTTACGCCGACCTGAACGAGCTTCGTTGAGCTCATGATCGCCGCGGTCATTCAGGTCGAAGGATGGCCTGAGACAACTCGGTCGGCTCCCTCTCCCTTTGGGAGAGGGCTGGGGTGAGGGGCTAAGGTTTCACTCACGCCGCATAAATCGAGCGAATAAAAAGGCCTGCTCCAAATGGGGCAGGCCTTTATCAACAATCATTAACTCAATACAACCGATCAATCACCCGAACTTCATTCTGATTCTGCATCGAATCCCACGCCTGTTTCAGCGTCTGCAGTACATTGCCAATGAAGTCCTTGTCGGCCGCGGCCTTCTTGCCGACATAACCGTGGCCGCGGCGGTACATCTTCAGGCGGGCCAGCAGGTTCTGGTGGTTGCGGTCGAATTCTTCTTCGCCAGCGTGGGGCGACAGGCAGTCTATATGCACCTGGCCCGACTTGCTGATCCAGAGAATATGGCTGTCGTGGCTGTCTTTTTGCGCCGCGAACATACGAGCCAGTTCTTCGATAGTGGGTTGATTGTTCAGATTCATTGTTATGCCCCTTGACCAGTCTGGTGATCTTTCAAAGTTGATTCGCTAATACAGGTAGCCCATCGGTTAGTTGATCCCTGGCACCGAAACCAGGACGTCAGCGCTCGCCCGTGTGGAGTACGGGGTCGTGCATCTGTTGCATGTAGTCGTGTTGAATAACTGCTACGCAATAGCGTCACAACGAGGAGAAGCAGCGAAAACCGGGAGGCTCCTTGACGACATATCCAGTGTCGGCCACAAGCGTCTTGAGAATTTTCGCCAGCGCTTCTCGTCCTTGTACTGGACGTTCAGGCCAGGTCAGCTTCTTCAATCTGCCTTGTGGGCAGCGTGTATCCGGAAAAAACAACTCGGCGGTCAGACGAGCTTGCTCAAGCGTGTTACCAGCGCTCCCGATCGGGGAACGTCTTCATCATGCAAAAGCAAAACGATGCCGTCAACGGTTTTGTAGTGATTATTTTCAAGCACTACATATTGTCGGACAAAGCTGTTTTGGAATGAGAAAAGGTCCGTTTCAGCAACGCAGAGAAGGGAGCCGCAAGGGATTCAGCGAGTCGCCGGACGCGCCGTGCGTTTGCGTGTAACGGCGGTTTTGCTGGCCGTCGACTTGCGTTTTTTCTTCCACGGCGCGGCAGCTTTGCCGGCGGGAGGCGGGCCGCTGATGGTCAGACTGAGGGCAGAGCAGCGGGTGACTTGCTTGCTCATCCACGCGGCCTGTTTGGTGACGAATTCTTCCAGACTCATCTCGCCGCTTTGCACCATGTCCAGCGCCTGCTCCCAGATCGCCGTGGTTCCCGGATCGGCAATTGCCCGCGGCACGGCATCGATCAGGCTGAACGCGGCAGGCGTCGCCGCCAGTGCCTTGCTGTTCTTCACCAGATACCCGCGATCAAGCAGGCCTTGGATGATCGACGCGCGGGTGGCTTCGGTGCCGATGCCGGTGGTGTCCTTGAGTTTTTGTTTGAGCAGCGGATCCTCGACCAGTTTGGCAACGTTCTTCATCGCCTTGATCAGATCGCCTTCGGTGTAGGGTTTGGGTGGCTGCGTCCAAAGATCCTTGAGATTCACTTTCGCCACAGCGCATTCGACGCCCTGGCTCAGGGCCGGCAAGGTTTGCGGCGCGGGCGCTTCGCGGCCTTTCGCTGGCGCCAATGCCTCGGGCAGTGC
Organism: Pseudomonas moraviensis subsp. stanleyae; assembly: GCF_036283065.1. GTDB lineage: Bacteria > Pseudomonadota > Gammaproteobacteria > Pseudomonadales > Pseudomonadaceae > Aquipseudomonas > Aquipseudomonas stanleyae. Next base: position 168,738 of record NZ_JAADJI010000009.1, on the reverse strand, counting down.
GCGCTTCCAGCCCGGTTCGATGATCTGCTTGCCCACTGCGCGTAGCGCCTGCCCGTTGCAATCGAAATCGGCCTGGGTGCGATCGTATTCGTGATTGGGCAGGAACTGCGCCAGATAGCGCGCGCGGATCAGCGTGTACACCGCGCGATGCTTGCCGGTCAGGCGTTCGAGGTTCTTCGCGGCGATGGTGGGGATGATGCCGTGGTGAGCGCTGACTTTGGCATCATTCCAGGCCCGCGAGCGCCGCTGCGGTTCGAGAAAACCCTGCAAGGCTTCAAGGCTCGGATCGGCTTGACGCAACGCTGCGAGAATCGCCGGTGCCTCGCTGTGCTGGCTCAAGGGCAGGAAGCCGCAATCACTGCGCGGGTAGGTGATGACTTTGTAGGTTTCGTAAAGGGCCTGGGCGATGTCGAGGGTTTCCTGAGCGCCGAGGCCGAGCTTCTTCGAGCAGACTTCCTGCAAGGTGCCGAGGTCGAAGGGCAGGGGCGCCACTTCGCGCATGCGCTCGGTTTTCAGCTTGATCACTCGGGCGCTGGCGGCACTGTTGATCGCCGCCGCTGCCTGTTGGGCCAACGCCTGATTCAGGCAGCGATCCTGATCATCGCAAACGTCCGATGGCGCGCGCCATTGCGCGGTAAACGCTGTGTCGTCGTGCAGCAGTTCCACGTCGATTGCCCAGAACGGCACCGGCACGAAGTCGGCGATGCTGCGGTCGCGGTCGACCACCAGTCGCAGAGTCGGCGTCTGTACTCGACCTACCGGCAACACGCCCTGATAACCGGATTGACGGCCGAGCAGGGTGAACAGTCGACTCATGTTCATGCCGATCAGCCAGTCCGCCCGCGAACGTCCCAGCGCCGAGTGATACAGGCTGAACGTTTCGGCTCCCGGCTTCAACGCTGCCAAGGCTTTGCGAATCGACGCCTCGTCGAGTGCCGACAGCCACAAGCGGCGGATCGGCCCGCGATAGCGACAGTGCTCGACCAGTTCCCGGGCGATCATTTCGCCCTCACGGTCGGCGTCGGTGGCGATGATCAGTTCGCTGGCTTCGCCGAGCAGGCGCTTCACCGCTTTGTACTGGCTGGCGGTGCGCGGCTTGACGGTCATTTTCCACTTGTCCGGAATGATCGGCAGATCCGCCAGCACCCAGCGTTTGTAGCGCGCGTCGTAAGCGTCCGGCGGCGCGGTTTCGAGCAAATGGCCGATGCACCAGGTCACTGTGACGTCCGTCCCCAACCAGCAGCCGTCGCCGCGACGCCTGGCGCCGAGCACGGCCGCAATGTCTTTGGCCTGGGAAGGTTTTTCACAGAGGTACAGCCGCATATCTGCCATCGCTGGTTGGTGTGTGGAGTGCGCACAGGATGGCCGGAGTTGGCGGCGGGGGCAACTTTTATATGTATGGATATACAGATAAAACGTTGCTGAAGGTTTGTACCGTTCGGCTGCACGGCCAGCCGGGCCCGGGCCCATCAGCTATACCTCAACCGGTCTCTTCGCTGTGTTCAGGAGAACCTCATGAAAAGCCCCAGCCCCGCCATCAGCCTCAATCAACTCAGCGGCTGCCTGCTGGTGAAATTCCACGGCATCCAGGTCGCCGCGTCCTCCCATGCGCTGATCCTCAACGAGGCCAACTACCCGCCGGTCTATTACATCCCCCGCGAAGACATCGACGAAAAGTATTTCGCCCGTACCGACCACACCAGCTATTGCCCGTACAAGGGCGACGCCAACTATTTCAGTCTGCAAGTACCGGGACATGAGGGCGCCAACGCCGTGTGGACGTACGAAAATCCAAAGGTCTCTGTCGCACCGATCCGCGACTACGTGGCGTTTTATCCGGATCAGGTGAAGTTCGAAGTGATCAAAGAAGATGTCTGAATATAACTGTGGCGAGGGAGCTTGCTCCCTCGCCACAGAAACAGCGTTGTCCAGGGTTCAGTTCTTGTCAAGATCGATATTCTTCGTCTCCCGCAAGCAGATCATCCCCACCACCAGGCTCACCCCGGTGATCAGCACCGGATACCACAGCCCATAGAAAATATCCCCGGTGTACACCACCAGCGCAAACGACACGGTCGGCAGGAATCCGCCGAACCAGCCGTTGCCGATGTGATAGGGCAGCGACATGGATGTGTAGCGAATGCGTGTCGGGAACAGTTCGACCATCAGCGCCGCCAGCGGGCCGTAGCACATGGCCGAGATGATGATCAGCGCCACGATCAGGGTGACGATCATCGGTTTGTTGATCTGCTGCATATCGGCTTGTTGCGGATAGCCGGCGAGGGTGATCGCGCCGCGCAGTGCCGCCTCATCGAAGCCGTCGAGTTTCACGTCGCCGACACTCACTTGCACAGCGCTACCGGCAGGCGCAGCGACGCTGGAATAGGGCAGACCTTGCTTGACCAGGAAGGTCTTGACCTTGTCGCACGGGCTGTCGAATTTGGCCTTGCCCACCGGATCGAACTGGAAGGTGCAAGTGGCGGGATCGGCGAGCACGGTGATCGGTGCCTGACGGCTGGCCTGATCGATCGCCGGGTTGGCGTAATGGGCCAGGGATTTGAAGATCGGGAAGTACAGCGCGGTGGCCAGCAGCAGGCCGAGCATCAGCACCGGTTTGCGTCCGACCTTGTCCGACAGCCAGCCGAAAAAGATGAAGAACGGCGCGCCGATCACCACGCTGATGATCAACAGACTGTTGGCCACCGCCGGGTCCATTTTCAGGAACTGGGTGAGGAAAAACAGCACGTAGAACTGCGCGGCGTAGAAGGTCACCGCTTGCCCGGCGTTGATGCTGAACAGCGCGATCAGCACGACTTTCAGGTTTTCCCATTTACCGAAGGATTCGCGGATCGGCGCCTTCGAGGTTTTGCCTTCTTCCTTCATTTTCAGATACGCCGGCGACTCGTGCAGGCTCAGGCGAATCCAGGTGGAAATGCCCAGCAGCACGATCGACAGCAGGAACGGAATGCGCCAGCCCCACACTTCAAACTGGTCGCCGGTGAAGTAGCGGCAGCCGAGCACCACCAGCAGCGACAGCAGCAGGCCGAGGGTCGCGGTGGATTGAATCCAGCTGGTGTGGAAACCGCGTTTGCCAATCGGCGCGTGCTCGGCCACATAGGTCGCAGCGCCGCCATATTCTCCGCCGAGGGCCAGGCCCTGCAGCATGCGCAGCACCACCAGAATGATCGGTGCGGCGATGCCGATGCTCGCGTAGGTCGGCAGCAGGCCCACGCAGAACGTCGCCACGCCCATCAGGATGATCGTCGCCAGAAAGGTGTATTTGCGCCCGATCATGTCGCCCAGGCGGCCGAATACCAGCGCGCCGAACGGCCGCACAATGAAGCCGGCGGCGAACGCCATCAGGGCGAAGATGAACGCCGTAGTGTCGTTGACCCCGGCGAAAAACTGCTTGCTGATCACCGCCGCGAGGGCGCCGTAGAGGAAGAAGTCATACCACTCGAACACCGTCCCGAGTGATGAGGCGAAGATAACTTTCTGCGTTGCGTTGCTGGTCTCGGCGCTGCCCGCAGCGTCCAGCGGCTGAGCGTGGTCTGACATATCGGTATCCCTCACAGTGATTGTTTTTGTTGTTCCACTGGTGTTGCGTGTCCGGGTGATGCGCGATGCTTGAGTCTGGTGATGATGCCTGTGGGAGCGAGCCTGCTCGCGAAGGCGTGGTGTCAGTCAACGTTTATGTTGAATGTGCTACCGCATTCGCGAGCAGGCTCGCTCCCACAGGGGAAATATTTGCAGATCTGGACAAAATCAGTTGTGCCGCCTTCTCGGCAATCATCAGCGTAGGCGAACAAGTGTTGCCCGAGGTGATTCTTGGCATGATCGACGCATCGGCGACACGCAACCCCGGCACGCCGTGCACGCGCAGTTGCGCATCGACTACCGCATCGCCGTCGTTGCCCATGCGGCACGTGCCGACCGGATGGAAAATCGTCGTGCCGATTTTCGCTGCCGCTTCGTGCAGTTGTTCTTCGCTTTGCAGGTTGGCGCCGGGCAGGTATTCCACCGGTTTGAAGGCCTGCAGGGCAGGGGCGCTGACGATGCGTCGGGTCAGGCGAATCGCATCGGCGGCGACACGCAGGTCTTGCGGATGGCTGAGGTAATTGGGCTGAATCAGCGGCGCCGCTTGCGGATCGGCCGAGCGAATCTCGATGCGCCCCCGGCTCTGCGGGCGCAGGTCGCACACCGAAGCGGTGAACGCCGGGAAGCTGTGCAGCGGCTCACCAAAACGCTCCAGCGATAACGGCTGCACGTGATATTGCAGGTTCGCCGAGGTCTGTTCCGGGCCGGATCGGGCGAATGCGCCCAACTGACTCGGCGCCATCGACAGCGGGCCGCTGCGGTCGTACAGATAACGCAGGCCCATGCCCATCTTGCCCCACACGCTGCCGGCGATCTGGTTCAGGGTGCGGGCGTTTTCCAGCTTGTAGATCAGCCGCAGTTGCAGGTGATCCTGCAGGTTGCCGCCAACCCCCGGCAGCTCATGAATCACGCCGATGCCCAAGCGTTCGAGCAGCGGCCGCGGACCGATCCCGGAACGCTGCAAGATGCTCGGCGAGCCGACCGAACCGGCGCACAGAACAATTTCCTTGCGCGCCTTGAACTGCTTGATCTGGCCTTCATGGCGTGCGCTGACTTTCGTCGCGCGGCCGTCCTCCAGCAAGACACGATCAACTTCCACGCCGGTCAGCACAGTCAGGTTCGCCCGGCCTCGGAGCGGTTTCAAAAACGCTTTCGCTGCGTTCCAGCGCACCCCGGCTTTCTGGTTGACCTGGAAGTAGCCGCAGCCTTCGTTGTCGCCGTGGTTGAAGTCGTCGATGCTGGCGATGCCGCTTTGCTCGGCAGCGCTGCGAAAGGCATCCAGAATCGGCCACGACAGGCGCTGTTGCTCGACCCGCCATTCACCCTGATCGCCATGAAATTCAGCACCGCCGGCAAAGTGGTTTTCGCTCTGTTTGAACAGCGGCAGCACATCTTTCCAGGCCCAGCCCGGATTGCCCGCTGCCGCCCAACCGTCGTAGTCGCCGGCCTGGCCGCGCATGTAGATCATGCCATTGATCGACGAACAGCCGCCCAGCACCTTACCGCGCGGATAGCTCAGCGCACGGCCATTGAGCCCCGGTTGTTCTTCGGTTTTGAAGCACCAGTCGGTGCGCGGGTTACCGATGCAGAACAGGTAACCGACAGGAATGTGAATCCACGCATAGTTGTCGCGCCCGCCGGCTTCGAGCAGCAACACCCGTTGCTGAGGGTCAGCCGAGAGCCGGTTGGCCAGCAGGCAACCGGCGGGGCCGGCGCCGACCACGATGTAGTCGAATTCATCCAGGGTCGTGTGCATGCCCTGACCTCGCTTTTGTTTTTATTGTCGGACACTCTAGTTGTTAGCTTTCGTTAAAAGAATGTTAGTTTTTGCGCAGCCGCTGTGCGTTTTCAAACAGCGCTTAGCGACGATAGCTGACAAGGACCCGCCATGTTCGACTGGAACGACCTGCGCTTTTTTCTCGAACTGCAACGCAGCGGCCGCCTGCTCACCGCCGCGCGCCGACTCAACACCACCCACGCGACGGTGGCGCGGCACATCGAGTCGATCGAGAAAAGCCTCGGCACTGCGCTGTTCGTTCAACATGCGCAAGGGTATGAAATGACCCCGGCGGGGGAGGCGCTGCTCAAGCACGCCGAAGCAATGGAAAACGTCGCGTTGCTGGCGCAGGAAGAAATCACCCAGTCCACCGCACCACTGGGCAAGATCCGCGTCGGCGTCACCGAAGGCCTCGGCATCAAATTTCTTGCCAGTCGCATGATCGGCTTGTTCGAGCGCTATCCCGGGTTGGAGGTGGAACTGGTCGCCGTGCCGCGCTTCGTCAGCATCCTCAACCGCGAAGCGGAAATCAGCATCCACCTCGAACGACCGTCCGCCGACATGCTGGTCACGCGCAAACTCACTGATTATCGGTTGGCGCTTTACGCCAGCCAAAGCTACCTCGACAAAGCGCCGCCACTGCACAGCCGCGAAGACCTCGGCCGACATGCGTGGATCGGTTACGTGGATGATCTGCTGTTCAGCCAGGAACTGATGTTCCTAAACAGCTTCTGCCGCAGCCCGCGTGTGGTGTTTCACAGCACCAGCGTTATCGCCCAACAGGAAGCGGCGCGCTCAGGCTTGGGCATTGCGGTTTTGCCTTGCTACATGGCTGAGTCGGATCCGCAACTGGTGCCGTTGCTGCCGGATGAAAGCATCGAACGTAGCTACTGGATCAGCACGCGGCGGGAGTTGCACAAGTCGGTACGGTTGCGGGTGGTTTGGGATTATGTAGTGGGATTGTGCGAAGCAGAGCAGGGGTTGTTGCTTAACCTTTGAGATCAAAAGATCGCAGCCTTCGGCAGCTCCCACACCGATTCCTGTAGGAGCTGCCGAAGGCTGCGATCTTTTGATCTTGTTTGACCGTATATATGGATATCCGTATATTCGTTTTCCCGCATATGGCGAGCCGATCACCATGATCACCCCCACTGAAGTCTTCAAAAGCCTCGCCGACGAAACCCGCGTCCGCGCCATCCTGCTCATCGCCGAGCAAGGTGAACTCTGCGTCTGCGAGCTGATGTGCGCGCTCGACGACAGCCAGCCGAAAGTCAGCCGCCACCTCGCGCAACTGCGCAGTAATGGTTTGCTGCTCGACCGTCGTCAGGGCCAGTGGGTGTATTACCGGCTCAACCCGGAGCTGCCGGCATGGATCGGCGAAATCCTCCAGGTGACCGCGAAGGCCAATACCGATTGGCTCCAAGACAACGCCGCGCGCCTGCAACACATGGATGGCCGTCCCGTGCGCGAACGCAACTGCTGCTGAATCTTCAACTTTCCACGGAGCGCATCGATGCGAGTCCTGTTCATGTGCACGGCCAATAGCTGCCGCAGCATTCTTTCCGAAGGCATGTTCAATCACCTGGCTCCCCCTGGTTTCCAGGCGGTGAGCGCCGGCAGTTTCCCCAAAGGTCAGGTGCTGCCGCGCAGCCTGTCGACTTTGCAAAAGCACGGCATCGCCACCGAGGGGTTGCACAGCAAAGGCAACGACGCTTTCGAAAACGATCCGCCGGATATTGTCATCACCGTCTGCGACAAAGCCGCCGGGGAAACCTGCCCGGTGTATTTCGGCCCGGCACTGAAAGCGCATTGGGGGCTGGAAGATCCGTCCGAAGTGCACGGCGACGAAGCGGCAATCGACGCGGCATTCCAGGCCACCCTGATGCGCATCGGCGAACGCTGTCAGGCCTTCCTCGATCTGCCGTTTCACTCGCTCAGCCGCGAGCAACTGAAAGCCGAACTCGACCGCATCGGCACGCTGTAAGGAGGCCCTATGTCAGACCATCTGCCCAACCTTGACCTGAGCCTGTTTGATGAAGTGCGCACGTCAATTACGGGCGAACACAAACCGCGCATCCTCCTACTCTACGGATCGACCCGTGAACGCTCCTTCAGCCGCTTGCTGGTCGAGGAGGCCGCACGCCTGCTTGAACACTTCGGCGCCGAAACGCGCATCTTCAATCCGTCCGGTCTGCCACTGCCCGATGACGTCCCCGTCGACCATCCCAAGGTCCAGGAACTGCGCGATCTGGTGTTGTGGTCGGAAGGCCAGGTCTGGTGCTCGCCAGAACGCCACGGCGCCATGTCCGCCGTGTTCAAAGCACAGATCGACTGGATCCCCCTCGAACTCGGCGCCGTCCGCCCGACTCAAGGCAAAACCCTGGCGGTGATGCAAGTCTGCGGCGGCTCGCAATCGTTCAACGTGGTCAACCAGTTGCGCGTGTTGGGGCGCTGGATGCGCATGTTCACCATCCCCAACCAATCCTCGGTGCCGAAGGCCTACATGGAGTTCGACGAAGCCGGGCGGATGAAACCCTCGCCGTTTTATGACCGTGTGGTGGATGTGATGGAAGAGCTGGTGAAGTTCACCGTACTGCTGCGCGGCCAGCAGGCGCATCTGGTTGATCGTTATTCCGAGCGCAAGGAAAGTGCTGAACAGTTGATGGCGCGGGTGAATCAGCGGTCGATCTGACCCGCCAGTGGCGATCCAGGCTCAATTCCTGTGGGAGCGAGCCTGCTCGCGAAGGCGCCATGGCTGGCACACGGCCACGGCTTGCGTCTCCCAGTCTCGGCTGTCACCCTTCGGGCCGTTCTCAAGGATCAGAACCAGGAATCACGGATGAGTGGCTACGTACCCAACCCCCCGAAAAATTATCGTTACGAACAAGCCAAACCCGTCGATATTCATGCCGAGCGTTGGGCGGAATATGAGAAGTACGGGAAAGAACCTGCGCGCGAGCCTGAGAAAATCGGGATCGCGTTGAGGATTGGGGTTTTCTTTGATGGCACGGGCAACAACGCAAACAACTCTGCTGCGGGGTTGTTGTGCGGTGCTCAGTATCCGATTGCGCCTGAGGATATCGATGCCAGTTGCGAGCCCTATATGCGCAATCCAGACAGTAGCTATGCCAATGAAACAACCAACGTTTACAAACTGAGCGAACTGTACTTCGCACCTCAGAAAGCCGAAGGAGACGGCTCGCGCAAGCGGGCGTTTCGCAGGGTGTACATAGAGGGGATTGGCACTCAATCGGGAGAAGAGGACAGTACGTTTGGATCAGGCACGGGCCGTGGAGACACTGGTATAGCGGGTCGTGTCCAACAATCATTTAGCGAGATCAAATCGCGTATTGAAGATGTAATTAACGAAAATCCAAACAGTGAAATTACCTCGCTGACTTTCGATACGTTCGGTTTTAGTCGAGGCGCAGCTGCCGCGAGGCATTTTGCCAATGCAGTCGTCCGTGGAAAACAAGGGCCACTTGGAGATGTATTGCGCAACAATGCGAGCGACTTTAGTCGCACCTTTATCGATCAGTACCAAGGCAGCATCAATATGGGGTTCATCGGGCTGTTTGACACGGTGCCGTCGGTTGCTGGCTGGTCGAATTTTGGCAACGTTAAAAGTCCTGTGGCCACGGGTATCAAGCTCTATCTCGACCGGCGGTTTTTTACTGACGTCGTTCAGCTGTCGGCGCGGGACGAATATCGCGCTAATTTCGCGTTGAGTCGCGTTAAAGCCGACCACTTGGAAGTCACTCTTCCGGGTGTGCATTCCGATATCGGCGGCGGTTACCGCGATGACATTGAAGAGTGTGTACTCGTCAGTCCAATGCAAACGCTTGAGGTCTCGAAGTTTACCGACGTATCTACTACGTCGATCTACCGCGATGCCATGGTTATTAAAAATGAGTGGATCTCAAGGGGATGGCCCGAAGATCTGCTGGAAATTGTTACGCCGGACGCGCTTCTCCTGCCCGTGGATCAACAGGACCGGCTCAGTCCCCGTAGAAAGCGCGTCTATGCAGCTCTGCAACTCAAACGTCCCGTAAGCGGCTTGCTGTCGAGGGTATATCTTCGGGTGATGCACAGCTTGGCAAAGGAGAAGGGGGTTCGCTTCGATGATATTCCAGTCACGGCTGCTTTGGCGGTCCCGTCAGAGCTTCAGGCGTTGTGCGATCGATTTGTCGCACGTGACTACACCACAACTCAGCAAGAGGAAAACCTGCTGAGGTTGAAATACATTCACATGTCCGCAAACTGGAATCATCCTCTTGGAAGAAGAGATGGCAGTGGAGTGCGCGCCGTCTATATCAATGCGCCCACCTCAGACGCGATTCGCGTGCAGCATCCCCACGTACCTGACTGGACTCTTTGGTAATGAAATTATTTGTCGCCCTGCTACTTGGCGTGTGCATAACGGGTTGCCAGTCTTCTGATCTGCTCTCAGCCAAGAGCGATCCAAAATCGAAATGGTGGGAGCTGGCTTTCACTGAGCCCGATTACATGAAGGTATGGGTGGAGGACAGTTCGGTGCAGGACATAACCGGCAGAGTTTTCTTTAGAACCGGTGGGGGGACTGCTGCTGGCGGAGAGCCTGAAGACGGTACTGACTCTGCCCGCGGCTGGACAGGGGTGGGGGGCAGCGGTAAAAGAGTGGTGGGGGCCGATCTACCCATTCGTATCTATGTTCGCTGGCAATCAATCGTTGAACAGAAAACGTGGCAAGCGTGGGTGGATATTCCAGAGAATGCCAGACAGATAATGGTGACTTCCACCAGTCAACGGTGCCCCGACAGACCTGACAGGACAGCACGCTTCATGGCCTCTGTTTACCTGGGACTTGCGCCGGGTGGTGTTGTTCAGGTGTGGGTGAGAGACTCATGTCATCGACCGATAAAGGTTGCTCGAACGCAAGGCGAGGTTGAGCCGCTAGGGCCGGAGCTTGGGAAAAACGGTGGTCGCTACGCATACCCCGTCAGCGAAAAGTCAAAGCGGTATATCGAGAAATATGGCATCCCATACGGAAGTTGGTAACCGCTGAAACCGTGAGTCGACCATTGTGCTGCCGCGCTCAATATCGATGTACGGCCGCCAGTGCACTGATCCGCTACCGGCTCTTTTGGTGAATACACAACTCACTCCTCAAATCAAAACCTCAAACGCCGCACTACCCAACACCTCTCCATTTACCATCACCTGCACCCCGTGCCGCCCGGCAAAATGCTTGCGCGTCGTAAAATCCTTGATTACTTGATTCCGTCGCACCACCTCAGTCCCGAATCCCACTAATCCCAACGTCTTTAACTTGAAAACCTTGCTCGAAACCCCGCCATTCGCCTTCACGTACTCAATCGCATAATCAATCACCAGCCTCTGCTCACCCGCCACCGTGGACTTCACCGTAAACGACAGAGTAATAGGCTCACCCAGCCTCACCACCGCCGGCTCAACTTTCACCTCAAGCAACTCAACCTCAGCCTTCGCGCCCGCGCCAATCACCGTCAACGCGCGCAAATCGCCCTGCTTGATCAAACTTCGCAACGCATGTTTGGCAATCCAGGCGGTGTGCTTGTTCTCCAGCGACCAACCTTCAATCGTGTCCAACACCCACTCCGGATGCACCTTCGTCACGTCATTCAAATGATTCGCCACGGACTTGCGCACGTACAAACTCTCGTCCGTCTTCAACCGATCCAATATCCCGGCGGCCAATTGCGGATTGGCTTGCACCGGTTCCAACCGAAACGACCACGGCAGGCGAGGGCGGCTGCCTTCGCTGGCTAGGCGTCGCACGTGGTGGTTTTCGTCTAGGGTCCAGTCATGCATCTGTTCCAGCGAGCGTTCGAGGTCGCTGCGCAGAAAGTGGCGGATGGCGAATTCGGAGGAGCCGAAGGTGGTGAAGTACTTCAGCGCGTCCATCGAGGTGTAGAACGCATGGGCGCCGTAGCTTGCCACGTAGTGCGGCAGGCACATGCTGACGAAGCCGCTGTTCAGGCGTGGTGCGAGTTCGCGCAAGACGTCGAGGGAATCTTCGTAATTCAGCGGCAGCACGGCATGCAGGCTTTCGGCGACCCGTGCCATGCGTTGCATCACCGACAACTCCGCCAGCCCATGGTTGGCATGCTTGAGAAAAGCCTTGGCCTTGAACGCCGGATACACCGCGCTCATTTCGCCAGCAATGTGCTGCAGGCGCTCGGCGTTGAAGATTTCCTTTAACGCCGGGGCGGCGCTGTCGGTGGTGCTCATGTCAGTTCATCGGTGTGCTGATGAAGGCGTCAGTGCCTTCTGCGTAGGCGGTGTATTCGGCAATTCGCGGATAGCGTATGGCGTCGATCTGATCCGGCACGACGAGGTCGGTAAAGCTCCAGGCAACCGCCAGGCTGATGCCATCCTGGGCGAGCGAGCCGTCGACGGGCAATTGGCGATGCTCGAGTTCCTTTTCCAGCGCGGTAAACGCAGCGGCGAGTTGGCCTTCAACGCGTTCAACCCAAGGTTGATATTGAATCTCGGCCGGGCGCAGGTTGCGTTCGTAATACAGCTGCACGGCTTTTTCGCAGGCGGCGAGGCTGAGGCCGATCAGGTGCAGGGCTTCAGCGCGCTGGGACAATTCTTTCGGCAGCAGGCTTTTGCCGGACGCGTTTTCGAGGTAGTCGAGAATCAGCGTCGAGTCCATCAACACCAGACCGTCGTCGAGGATCAGCGTGGGCGCCTTGACCACCGGGTTGATCTGCTGGAATCGTTCGAAATGGCGGAACACCGAGACCGACTCGTGTTCGAGGTCGATCCCCAGGCATTTGGCGCAGATCGCTACGCGGCGCACATAGGGAGAGTCGAGCATGCCGATCAGTTTCATGACGCGTTCCTTCAAGTCGAACCGGTGGGAACGCATAACCTAGCCGAGCCTGAGGCAATTGTCAGTCGTCGAACCCGGGCTGCTCGTGAATTTCATCAACGTTCAAGCCCAGCCGATAAGCCACCGCTACGAACAACGCCTGACATAGACACAGCGTCGCACTCAACGACCGAAAGGCCAGCGCGCTGCCTTCGTTGACCAGCAACACGCTGTCGGCAAGTTTCGCCAGTGGCGAGAGCGGGCTGTCGGTGATGATCAGCGTATTGGCCTTTTGCTGCCGGGCGAAGCGCAGGCAGTGCCGGGTTTCCTCGGCGTAGGGCACGAAGCTGATGGCGATCACCAGATCGTTGGCGCGCACGCTGCGCATTTGCTCGCGATAGCTGCCGCCGATGCCGGAGACGAGATGGATGCGCTTCTGCGTGTGTTGCAGGTTGTAAACCAGATAGTCGGCGACAGCGAACGAGCGGCGGACCCCGACCACATAGATGTCGTCGGCATTGACGATGAGATCGACGGCTGTATCGAACGCTGCGTCGTCCAGTTCGCGGCCCAAGCGTTCGAGGCCCAAGAGCGTTGCATCTATGCACTCGCGGGCGAGTTCGCCGTTGTTGGCGGTCTGCGAGTTGTTGGCGATCAGGCTGCGGATGCGTTGCTGATAGTTTTGCGCCGGCGTGGCTTTGTGCGTCCAGGCCTGGCGGAACAGCGCCTGCATTTCACTGAAACCGCTGAACCCGAAGCGCTGCGAGAAGCGCACGATGGCCGACGGATGCACCTCGCATTCACGGGCGATGTCGCTGATGCGGTCGACCATGATTCGTTCGCTCTGCTGGCTGATGTAACTGGCGATACGTTTGAGCTGGCGCGGCAGGGCGTCGTATTCCTCGGTAATCGTTTGCAGCAGGCGCTCGGCAGTGATCGGAGCGCTGCCTGGTGAATGCTCGTCGGTAGCCGGCAGAGCGTGGCGGGGCATAAGGCATCCTTGAGGCAGGTTGATCACGCGGTGGGCCTGATAATAGAAGGGCTGCGCGGACTTTGCCGGGCTGAAACGATGCACCTTGCGAGAATAATTTTGGCTGTCGGCGGGGTTATGGTTAGCCGTTTGTCTTCTATATACAGCCGCTCGACTGAATTTCTTGCTATAAACGCACTCCGATGGCCGTGTGAAGCCTGTGTCAGAGCAGTTTCCAGGTCCTGTCGGACAAATTCCCTGTATTTACAGTTGCTGAGGTCTTGATCGGGCCTTAGACTGCCGCCCCTCGTAAATTGAGTGCCGGGTGGCGTTTGCAATAAAACGATGCCTTTTCGACGGCCGACACGGTTCGCCGAAACGCTCCCTTATTCGCCTTAATGCACGTTTTTTTATAGAGATATCAATGACAAAGGACAAGTTGCTGGCCATGCCGGCAGATGACTACATGAATGCAGAGCAACACGCTTTCTTCACTGAGCTGTTGCAGAACATGAAAGTCGAAACCCACGAGCGCATTGAGCAAAATCGTATCGCCATCGAAAGCCTGGACACCCCGGCTGACCCGGCGGACGCGGCTTCGGTTGAAGAAGAGCGCACCTGGCTGGTCAACGCGATCGACCGCGACCAGCGCATGCTGCCGCAACTGGAACAAGCCCTTGAGCGCATCAAGGACGACAGCTTTGGCTGGTGCGACGACAGCGGCGAGGCCATTGGCCTGAAGCGCCTGCTGATCAGCCCGACCACCAAGTACTGCATCGAAGCTCAAGAGCGTCACGAGCAGATCGATAAGCACCAGCGTCAGGCCTGATTCCATGGTCGCCCCCTGAATGGGGGGCGCCTGCAAAAGATCGCAGCCTTCGGCAGCTCCAACAGGAGTTGCGGGAGGCTGCGATCTTTGCTTTTGCTCGTCTGCACTCTTGCCAAGCGTTGCATTGACCTGCCACAGACCCCACGACTAACGGACCATGGATAATGGCGTTGTAGTGGCGTTTAATGCGGGTACAACAATGACAACAAAAGTGGGGTGATCAAGATGACGAGAGATGGATCTCTGGTTGCGGCGCTGCCTGCACCAGTGCTTTTGCCGAAAAACCGCTGGATCGCGCCGACCCTGCAAAGCATCGCCCTGATGCTGTTGCTCGCCGGCATGGCCCTGGCCGAATGGTCGCTGTACCTCGGCATGCCGCTGGCGATGCTGATTGTCTGGCTGCCGCGCCTGCGCTCGCGCAGGGTTGCAGATGCGGCGCCGGTTGATACTGCCGGCGCATTGTCTGCACTGACTCGCGATCTTTCCTACACCACCAGTCACAACGCACTATCCGCAGCCGGCGTGGCGTTCTCGGTCAAGGCGCTGGCGGGCAAACTTGAATCGCAACTCGATGCGGCGGCGCAGATCGTCAGTAATGCCGAGGTGATGATCGCCACCGAACAGGCGACTTCACAGCTCAGCCGCGACGCACTGGATGCCGCCAGCGAAGCACATCACAGCAGCGCGGCGGGCCGTAGCGAACTGCTCGACTCGATCGCGCGGATGCAACAACTCAGTCAACGCGCCAATGCCAGCCGCGAATTGATCGAAGCCTTGAGTGCGCGCAGTGATGACATTCAGCGCGTGACCCTGGTGATCCAGTCGATTGCCAGCCAGACCAATCTGCTGGCCTTGAACGCCGCGATTGAAGCGGCGCGGGCCGGTGAGCATGGTCGCGGTTTCGCTGTGGTCGCCGATGAAGTGCGCGGATTGGCCGCGCGCACGGCGGCGGCCACGGGTGAGGTCGGTGAAATGGTCGCAGACATTCAGCTACGCACCGCGCAAGTGGTGGCGCAGATTCGCGAGTTATCGAGCGATCTGCACACTGGTGTCGAACAGGTCGAACACACCGGCCAGCATCTGGAGAACATCGCGCGACTGGCAGCCGGCGTCGAAACCCAAGTCAGCGAAATCGCCCGTGGCGCGCAAACCAATCGCGAGCAGCTTGATGCGCTGTTCAGTGCGATTGAGCAAATGCGCAGCGATCTGGCGATCAGCGATCAACAGACCCGCCGTCTCGCCGAGGCCGCGGTGCAGATGGAGGGGCAGGCGGAAACCATCAGCGAGCGCCTGGCCGAGGTCGGTCTGGACGACTATCACCAGCGCATTTATGACTTGGCCCGTGAATGCGCGAGCCAGATCGCCGCGCGCTTCGAGGCGGATGTCGAGCAGGGGCGGATCAGCCTGGATGATTTGTTCGATCGCAGCTACCAGCCGATCCCGGGCACCGAACCGGCGAAATTTCAGACCCGGTTTGATCGTTACACCGATCAGGTCTTGCCAGCGATTCAAGAGCCTTTGTTATCGCGCCACGAGGGCTTGGTGTTCGCGATTGCCTGCACGCAGCAGGGTTATGTGCCGACGCATAACCAGGCATTCAGTCAGCCGTTGACCGGTGATGTGCAGGTCGACACGGTGAACAACCGCACCAAGCGCAAATTCACTGACCGCACAGGCATCCGCTGCGGCAGCCATCAGCAACCGGTGCTGTTGCAGACATACACGCGCGACACGGGTGAGCTGATGCATGACTTGTCGGTGCCGATCATGATCAAGGGCCGGCATTGGGGCGGGTTGCGGCTGGGCTACAAACCGGAGAATAAACGCTGAGATTATTACCGTTGACGCAATGAATCTGTGCACGGCGGTTGCTGTTTCCTCCCGAAGGAAAGCTTTAACCTGCGACTTAGTTAGGTAGCTAATTATTTCGGAGGGCACATGCAGTGCAAGGTAGACGTGGCAGTGATGATCGGCAGCGGCGTTCCGGCCGGATTACGCGCGATGGGGCGCAGTGTGTGCTGGGTGGTTTTGCTCAACGGTGAGCGTCGCGGCACGGCCTTCGCCAGTCGCGATGAGGCGGAAGAGTGCAAGGCTGCCTGGCTCGAACAATTGAACATCGAGCCCGGCGACAGCCTGCACTGATCGCCCTTATTTGCCGCGATGCAAACGTACGTTCAGCTCATCGACAATCGGCGCTTCTTCGCCGTCAGCGCGCAGCCACTCTTTGAGTAACTCCGCCTGCTGGGGCGTCCAGAAATCGGCATCGATCAGTTTGGTTTCCGAGTCCAGCGGGTGGGCTTCGACGAAATCATTGATCGACGCTTCATCGGACGGCAGGCCCAACTGATCGAAAAGGGTGGTCAGGTTTAGCTCGGTTGGCAGTTCCATCATCTACTCCTGGGTCGGTGCCGGTACGGCTTGTTCATTCACTCACTTATCAGAGGCAGTGGTTGGCGCGGAGTTCGATTTTTGATTCGAGCGAGCGGGCGAGGGCGCACGCTTCGTTGTGATTGCCGCGGAAACCTCTGACACGGCCGGTGGATATTTCCCTGATATGAAAGAAGGCGATGCCCGCCGGTACCACCTGAAAGTGCGGGGTTTGCTGATTGTTAGAAGATGTCGGAAGGTTATCCATAGCGGCAACCTGCATTGTCAGAGATGGGTCGATTCGCGCGTCAGCCGACGTGGCAAAATGAGTCAAAGTGCACATATGAAGTCCTTTTCATCAGTCGGCCGGGATTTAACGGCCGTTGCGGGTAGTCGTAACGAGCATCGCTGCTCTAGAATCGCCAGAACCTGTTGACGACCGGGCTTATCTAAAGCAATTTTTCGCCGGCGATATGTCGGAAGAGTGCTTTTTTTCGTGAGAAATTTCCCTGAAGTTCGTAGTCAGATTTGCTCCACTCGCACTTGAGGCTTTTTCCTTCAAGGTTTGGCGATTTCAGAGCGGGTTTCACTAATGACAATCCAGTAGTCTACGGACCTCGCGATTGAAGAGCGCTTTGCTCGCCGCGGGTTATTGAGTGATTTTGCAGTTTTCATCGGCCTTGCCGTTTTTTTGCCGTGGGCGTTTTTCGCTGCGCGGTTTTTCAAATGTGGGGATGTTTCTTTGGCAGTCAGTAACCTCGATATGCATGCTTTGTTCGTGCTGGGTGATTTGCGTGCAAAGCTGGTCAAGCAATTCCAATCACGTTTTGTTTACATCACCGAGCAAAACGCCGAAGGCATCTACATCGCCGAAATCGACACCGAAAGTGCATTGGTGGTCGATGACAAACCGGGGCTCAAACTCAAGGTTGGCGACCATTTCATTGCGTCGGTCCTGCCCAGTCGTGAAGGCGGCAAGATGGACATCCGTTTTCGCGATATCAAACTGACGGTTTACGGCCTGGGCGACTACGCGTTTGTCAGCACGGCCGACGGTCACGCGATCCTGTTCAGGGAAGGCCACAGCGTCGTCACTGTGTTCGCCGCCAATGAGCAACTGCAGGAAGGCCTGGCCAAAACCTTGAAAGCGGTTACCGCCAAAGCCGCCAAATGGCGCAAGGGCGAATTGGTCACCTTCAAGGCCAGCGAGTGAAGCGCGCAGACTTTCATTCGCAAAATCTCGACAGCGCACGCGACGAAGCGCAGCGCTTGTTCGCCCGCAAGGCTGAACTGCAAGGTGCCTGGCTGGGTTGGGTGGCGTCGCAGATCTATGCATTGCAACCGGCGGCTTACGCCAGCATGGTCAGACGTGAGCTGCAAAGCCTGCAGGAAAAGTCTGAAACGTAACCTCGCACGCAGCGGCCCCCGGAAAAAGCAGGAACCTTGGCTAAAGTCAGTTGACTGAGTCATTCAGAGGCTTGCGTTTCTGTCAGGCCAACTGCCATTGCTGTGAACAGCACGAGGTGCGATGCATGAACGGATTTCGACGGTTACTGGCCGCCAGCGTGGCCACCTTTGGTTTGCTGATGTCAGCGCAATCGCTACAGGCGGCACAGACGCCGATCCACTTTGCCGACCTGAACTGGGAAAGCGGCAGCCTGATCACCGAGGTGCTGCGGGTAATCGTCGAGAAAGGCTACGGCTTGCCGACCGATACCTTGCCGGGTACCACCATTACCCTTGAGACCGCACTGGCGAATAATGACATTCAGGTGATTGGCGAGGAGTGGGCCGGGCGCAGTCCGGTCTGGGTCAAGGCAGAAGCCGAGGGCAAGGTCGTCGGCCTGGGCGATACGGTCAAAGGCGCCACCGAAGGCTGGTGGGTGCCGGAGTATGTGATCAAGGGCGACCCGGCCAAAGGCATCAAGCCACTGGCGCCGGACTTGCGCAGTGTCACTGATCTGAAGAAATACAAGGACGTGTTCAAGGACCCGGAAAGCCCGGGCAAAGGGCGTTTTCTCAACAGTCCGATCGGCTGGACCTCGGAAGTGGTCAACAAGCAGAAGCTGACAGCGTATGGTCTGCAGGATGACTACACCAACTTCCGCAGCGGCTCGGGCGCCGCGCTGGATGCCGAGATCGGCTCTTCGATTCGTCGCGGCAAACCGGTGTTGTTCTATTACTGGTCGCCGACGCCACTGCTTGGCAAGTTCAAGCTGGTGCAACTGGAAGAGCCACCGTTCGATGCCGAGGCGTGGAAGACCCTGACCGACGCCGATAATCCCAATCCGAAACCGACCCGCTCGCTGGCATCGAAGCTGTCGATTGGCGTGTCTACGCCATTTCAGAAGCAGAATCCGCAAATTGCCGAGTTCTTCAGCAAGGTCGATTTTCCGATCGAGCCGTTGAACAAGGCGCTGGCGGATATGAGTGACAAGCACACCGCGCCTCGTGACGCGGCAGTAGCGTTCATGAAAGCGCATCCGGATGTGTGGCAAGCGTGGCTGCCCAAGGATGTGGCCGACAAGGTGACGGCTGATCTGAAATAACCCGGTCAATGCAGCGCACCGCCGACCGGTCGTGCACCGGCAAAAAATCCGACTACGATGGTTTGTTCAAATCCCTTTGAAGGATTTCAACCATGACCTTTGTGTTGGCTCAATGGCTGGTGACTGTCTTCGCCGCAATCGGCCTGATGCACGTGTATTGGGCGCTGGGTGGGCAGTGGGCGGCAGCGGTGGTGGTGCCGCAAGTGCCGGTGTCGGGCTTTGTCGCGACGGTGCGCCCTGCGTTCAAGCCTTCAGGCTGGCTGACTTTGTCAGTGGCCGCTGCGCTGCTGGTGATCGCGGTGCTGGTTTGCATGCGGGTCGGTTGGGGCATGCCGGCGGTTCAGCACAAGGCGCTGCAATGGGTGATCAGCGCAATTGCGTTGTTGATGTTTGCCCGTGCGATCGGCGATTCGAATCTGGTCGGGTTTTTCAAGGAAGTGAAGGATTCGCGATTTGCGCGGCTGGACACCTGGGTGTATTCGCCGTTGTGTGCGCTGCTGGGAGCGGGGTTGTTGGCGGTGGCTTGGGTCTAGAAAAGCAAAGTCAAAAGATCGCAGCCTTCGGCAGCTCCTACAGGGAAATCCTATTCCAAATGTAGGGGCTGCCGAAGGCTGCGATCGTTAAATTCACTAGCTACCGCTCTCAGTCCGACGACTGCTCACCTCAGCCGGCACATCATCCCCAGCCATACGCTTGCGGAACAACGCCGCCCGCGCCAGCAGCAAGGTGGTGACCGGCACAGTGATCGCCAACAGAACCGGAATCAGCCAGGCATGCACCACCGGCCCGGATTTCAGCGCTGAAAAGCAGATGATCGACGCCAAGGCTACACACCATGCCCCGATTGTCGAGGCTAATGCTGGAGGGTGCATGCGCTGGAAGTAATCCTTCATGCGCAGCAATCCGGTTGCGCCCAGCAGGGTAAACACGCCGCTGAGCACCAGCAGGACCGCCACCGGGATCTCCACCCATAAAGACAATTCGGCATTCATTCGATCACCTCGCCACGCAGGAGGAATTTCGCCAGGGCAAACGAGCCGACGAAGCCGAACAGCGCAATCAGCAGCGCCGCTTCGAAGTAGGTATCACTGGCGTAACGAATGCCCAGGGTCAGCATCATCAGCATGGCGACGATGTACAGGTAATCCAGCGCCAGTACCCGATCCTGGGCTGACGGCCCCTTGAACAGGCGCACCAGGGTCAGCGCCATTGCCACGCAGTACAGAAACAGCGTCAGCAGAATCGCATTCGACAGCAATGGGCTCATTCGAAAATCTCCATCAACGGTCGCTCGTAAGTGCTTTTGAAGTGCTCGATGAACTGCGCTTCGTCGTCCAGATCCCAGACGTGCAATAACAGAACGCTGCGGTCCAGTGCCAGTTCCGACCATACGGTGCCGGGCACCACGGTGCAGATCATTGCCAAGGCTGCCAGACCGTGCGCATCGCGCAGGTCCAGCGGTACTTTGATAAAGCATGATCGCGGTGGGCGACGTCTTGCGTTGAGAACGCCCCAGGCGACGATCAGGTTGGACATGATCACGTCACGGCCGACCAGAAAGAACAGGCGCAGGATGGCCATGGGGTTGCGGATGCGCGCACGTTTTGGCCGCAGTTTGCGCATCATCAGCGGCGCGGCGAAACCCAGGGCGGCGCCGAGCAGCAGGTTGCCCGGGCTGACCGACAGGTTCAGGGTCAGCCACAGAATCCACAGGGCCAGCGATAGCCACGGAGCCGGAAACAGTCGGTTCATGGCTGCACCTCGAGCATGTCGGCTCGAGCCTGCGGGCTCGGCACCGCACGGGTGCCAAGCACGGCGAGCACATATTGCTGCGGATTGTTCAGCGCATCGGCGGTGGCCTGGGTGTAGCGCAACAGCGGTTCAGCCTTGAAAGTCAGGGCGATGCTCAACCCCAGCAGCAGGAAAATCGGTGCGCATTCCAGTTTGCGCAGTAGCGGCGACGGGCGCTCCTCTGGGGTCCAGAAACGCTGGATGCCGAGGCGCGAAAAGGCCATCAGCGAGGCCAGACCGGTCAGGATCAACAGCGCCAGCAATCCCCACGCGCCGGGAGTCAGCGGCGCCGCGGTGCCGAGCCCCAGCGGATTGAGCAACGCGCCGATCAGGCTGAGCTTGCCGATAAATCCGGACAGCGGTGGCATGCCGATGATCAACAGCGCGCAGGCAATGAAGCTCAAACCGAGAAAGGCCATGGTCCATGGGATGACCTGGCCGACCACGGCTTTCTGCTCGTCGTCCAGATTGATGCCCTTGGGCGGCTGCAGCGATTCCTGTGGACGCGGTAGCAGTTCGCTTTCGTCCTCAAGGGGAATCTCGTTGGCCGAGCGCGAGCGCTCGATCAGTTCGGCCAGCAGGAACAATGCACTCAGCGCCAGGGTCGAGCTGACCAGATAGAACAACGCCGCGCCGATCAGGTTCGGCTGGGCGAAGCCGATCGCCGAGAGCAGGATGCCTGCCGACACCAGAATGCTCAGGCTGGCCATGCGCTCCAGGCGCTGTGCGGCGAGGATCGCCAGCCCGGCGCAGGCCATGGTCGCCATGCCGCCGTAGATCAGCCAGTCGCCGCCGAAGAATGCCGAGGCGCCGGCCTGACCGGAAAACCACAGGGTCCACAAGCGCAGCAGGGTGTAGACGCCGACCTTGGTCATGATCGCGAACATCGCTGCCACCGGCGCGCTGGCCGAGGAATAGGCCGGCACCAGCCAGAAATTCAGCGGCCACATGCCAGCCTTGGCCAGAAACGCTACCGCTAGAATCCCCGCCCCCGCATGCAGCAAACCACGGTCGGCTTCCGGTACCAGCGGGATCTTCATCGCCAGATCGGCCATGTTCAGCGTGCCGGTCACCCCGTAGATCAACGCCGCGCCGATGAGGAACAGCGACGAGGCCAGGAGGTTGATGGAAATGTAATGCAGCCCCGACGACACCCGCGCTCGACCCGAGCCATGCAGCAACAAACCGTAGGATGCGGCGAGCAGTACCTCAAAGAACACGAACAGGTTGAACAGATCCGCCGTCAGGAACGCGCCATACAGGCCCATCAGCTGAATCTGAAACAGCGCGTGGAAACTCGAGCCGGCGCCGTCCCAGCGGGCCATGGCAAACAGCAGGGCGCTGACGCCGATGATCCCGGTCAGCACCAGCATCAGTGCCGACAGGCGATCAACCACGAGGACGATGCCGAACGGTGCCTGCCAGTTGCCCGGCAGGTACACGCCGATCGAGCCGGGCACCCCAGTGGTCTGGGTCCATTGCAGCAGCATGACCGAGATGAAGAGGCCGACGAGGCTGGAGAACAGATTGATTTTCGCCTTCAGCGGCCGGTGCTTTTCGCCGAGCATCAGCATGATCGCGGCGGTGAGCAGCGGCAGCAGGATCGGTGCGGCAATAAGGTGAGTCATCGCCATCATTCTTTAGGCTCCCGGCCGTCGACGTGGTCGGTGCCGGTCAAGCCGCGGGAGGCGAGCAATACGACGAGAAACAGCGCGGTCATGGCGAAGCTGATGACGATTGCCGTCAGTACCAGCGCCTGGGGCAGCGGGTCGGTGTAGTGCAGCAGATCCTGGGTCACGCCGTCCTTGATCACCGGCTCCTTGCCAATGAACAGGCTGCCCATGCTGAAAATGAACAGGTTGACTGCGTATGACAGCAGGCACAGGCCCATGACCACCTGAAAGGTTCGCGGGCGCAGGATCAGCCAGACCCCGGATGCGGCGAGAATGCCGATGGCGATTGCGATGACTTCTTCCATCAGACGGCTCCTTTGCTGGCGACGGACTTGGGCAGCGATGCAGTCTTGTGACCACGCACCGATTGGTGGGCGAGGGCGGTGAGGATCAACAACGTCGACCCGACCACCACGGCGTAGACGCCAACGTCGAAGAACAGCGCACTGGCAATATGGATATCGCCGAGCAACGGCACGCTGATGTGCCAGGTATGAGTGGTCAGGAACGGATAACCGGCCAGCAGCGCACCAAGACCGGTGGCAGTGGCGAACAACAGCCCGGTGCCCATCCAGCGCAATGGGCGCAGGCTCATTTGCGCCTCGACCCACTGCGTGCCGGCCACCATGTATTGCAGGATGAACGCCACCGACATCACCAGCCCGGCGACAAACCCGCCACCCGGTTGATTGTGGCCACGCATGAACAGGTAGAACGACACCACCAGCGCGACAGGCAGCAGCAGGCGCACCAGTACCGCCGGAACCATCATGAAGCCGAGCGCGGTGTCGCTGGCCGAACGCGGGTTGACCAGATCGGTGACCACGTCCGGCGCGAGCAGGCGTTGCTGGGCCGGCAATTGCAGGCTTTCTTTCGGCGGGCGGAAGCGCCGCAGCAGGGCGAACACGGTCAGCGCCACAGCGACCAGCACGGTGATTTCGCCAAGAGTGTCGAAGCCACGGAAATCCACCAGCATCACGTTGACCACGTTGCTGCCGCCGCCCTCAGGCAGGGCGCGACTGAGGTAGAACGAGGAAATGTGATTCGGCGTCTGCCGGGTGAGCATGGCGTAGGACAGCAGGGCCATGCCGGCGCCGACGGCAATCGACAGCAGCAAGTCGCGCAGACGCCGAATGCGCGCCTTGCGCAGGCTGCTTGGCAGTGGCGAGACTTCTTCGATGCGGCGCGGCAACCAGCGCAGGCCGAGGAGGATCAACACCGTGGTCACCACTTCGACCGCCAGTTGCGTCAGCGCCAGATCAGGCGCCGAGAACCAGACAAAGGTCACGCAGGTCATCAGGCCACAGACGCTGACCATGGTCAGGGCGGCGAGACGGTGATACTTGGCTTGCCATGCGGCGCCAAGGGCGCAGGCAATCGCCAGCAGCCACAGGGTCACGAAGACAATGGAACCGGGGATTTTAGGCCGGTCGCCCCAGGTCAGAGTGCTGTGCAGCATCGGGATCAGACCGGCGAGCACGGCGGCCGAAACCATCAGAAACAACTGCATCTGCAAGCGCTTGGTGCCCAGGCGCCGCTCGACGCGCCGGGCGATGCGCATCATCACGACCAGACTGCGCTCGAACAGTCGCTTGCCGTTGAAGCGGCCCACTAGCGGCGGGTACTTGAAACGTCCCAGCTTGAACTGCTTGCGCAGCAACAGATACAGGAGGATGCCGCCGGACATGGCAATCAGGCTCATGATCATCGGTGCGTTCAAGCCATGCCAGATGGCCAGGCTGTATTCCGGCAAATCACCACCGACGACCGGCAGTGCCGCAGCGGCAAGCAATGGCCCGACGATCTGCGCCGGGAAAATCCCCACCAGCAGACAAGTGAAGACCAGCAGTTCCACCGGTGCGCGCATCCAGCGCGGCGGTTCGTGCGGGGTGTGTGGCAAGTCAGTAGCGGTGGGGCCGAAGAACACGTCGACGGTGAAGCGCAGGGAGTAGGCGACGCTGAACATGCCGGCGATGGTCGCAACGATCGGCAGACTGGTTTCGACCCACGCGGTGGCGTTGATGAACACGGTTTCGGCGAAGAACATTTCCTTCGACAGGAAACCGTTGAGCAACGGCACGCCGGCCATTGAGGCGCTGGCGACCATGGCCAGCGTTGCCGTGTAGGGGATCAGTTTGATCAGGCCGCTGAGCTTGCGGATGTCACGAGTGCCGCTTTCGTGGTCGATGATGCCAGCGGCCATGAACAGCGAGGCTTTGAAAGTGGCGTGATTGAGAATGTGAAAAACCGCGGCGACCGCGGCCAATGAACTGTTCAAACCCAAGAGCAAAGTGATCAGGCCGAGATGGCTGATGGTCGAGTAGGCCAGCAAGCCTTTGAGATCGTTCTGGAACATCGCGCAGTACGCGCCGAGCAACAGCGTACAGGCGCCGGCTCCGCTGACGATGTAGAACCATTCTTCACTGCCGGACAGCGACGGCCACAAACGTGCAAGCAGAAAAACCCCGGCCTTGACCATGGTCGCCGAGTGCAGATAGGCCGAGACGGGAGTCGGTGCCGCCATCGCGTGGGGCAGCCAGAAATGAAACGGGAATTGCGCGCTTTTGCTCAGCGCACCGATCAGGATGAGGGGTAAAAGAACAGGGTAGAGGGCATGTGCGCGAATCAGATCGCCGGCGGCCAGGACCTTGTCGAGGTCGTAGCTGCCGACGACATGGCCGAGAATCATGACCCCCGCCAGCAGGCATAAGCCGCCGGCACCGGTGACCATCAGCGCCATGTAGGCACCGCGCCGTGCATCGGCACGGTGGTGCCAGTAGCCGATCAGCAGGAACGAGAAGAGGCTGGTCAGCTCCCAGAAAAATACGATCTGAATCAGGTTGCCAGAGATCACCAGGCCAAGCATGGCGCCCATGAACGCCAGAAAAAATGCGAAGAAGCGCGGCACCGGATCGTCCGGCGACATGTAATAACGAGCATATAAAGAGACAAGTGTGCCGATGCCCAGCACCAGCATCGAGAACAGCCAGGCGAAGCCGTCCATGCGCAAAATGAAGTTCAGCCCGAGGCTGGGCAACCACATGAATTCTTCGCGGATCACGCCGCCGTGGGCAATTTGCGGGTACAGCATCGCCACCTGAACGGTGCCGATCAAAGCGACCAGGCCCGCCAGCAAGGACTCGGCATTACGCGCATTGTGCGGCAGCACAGCTGCCAGACAGCTGCCAATGAATGGCAGAAGCAGTAGAACTATCAGGGACATAGGCTTCTAATCTGCGGAGGTTTGTGAAGCATCATACGTGCCAGCTCCCTGATCGCCAAACGCGAGGATGTCGCAGAATCCTACAAAGTAGTCTGGAATTTTGTGTTTGGCGTTGTTTCTCCGAGGGATATGTTGCCGCAGATGACCTCATCGCGAGCAGGCTCCCTCCTACAATTTGAAACGCTTCCACCTGCAAGAGTGAGCCTGCTCGCGATAGCTGGATGGCAGACGCAACCTAGCCAAGGGTCTCCCGCTCCAGCTCATCCTGTGGTTGAACAACCTTACCCTTGGTCTTCAACTCACTGACAATCACCGCCACAACAATCAACCCGGCCCCAACCAGCGCAATCGCCGGCAAGCGCTCCCCGGCAATCCGTCCGACAATCCCGGCCCACACCGGTTCACCGGCATAGATCAACGTCGCCCGAGTCGGCGAAACGCTCTTCTGTGCCCAGTTCATCGCCACCTGAATCGCGGCACTCGCCGCGCCCAGGCCTAAAGCTGTGGCCAGCAACAGCCAGGAAAAATCCGGTAGCGCCTCACCGGTCGGGACTACTAGCAGGAACGACAACATCGCCGTGACCGCCAGTTGCACCACCGTCACCCGCCGTACATCAACCTGCCCGGCGAATGTGCTGATCAGAATGATTTCGGCAGCGATCGCAACGGCGCTGATCAATGTCGCGATTTCTCCGGGACTGAAATTCAACGCCGCCCCCGAAGGGCCCGACAACAGCATCAATCCGGTAAACGCCAGCATGATCCCGATACTTGGCATCAGTCCCGGTCGACGGCCAAGTACCAGCCATTGCAGCAGCGGCACAAACGGCACATACAGCGCGGTAATGAACGCCGACTGGCTGCTTGGAATACTTTGCAGCCCGACTGTCTGCAGGCCGTAACCGAGCATGATCGCCACGCCGATGAACGATCCTGCCTTCACTTCGAACAAGGTCAATTCACGCAGGTGACGCCAGGAAAACATCGCGACGATCGCCGCCGCTGCGGCAAAGCGCAGGCCGACGAAAAACATCGGCCCACTGACCGTCATGGCGTGTTGCACCAGCAGGAACGTGCCGCCCCAGATCATGGTGATCAGCACCAGCACGCACTCGGCTTTGCTGAGGCGGGAGAAGCGGATTCGGGAAGGAGAATTGTTTGGCGACATCATGACCTTGCGCACTGTAAAAGAGAGGCCGCACAATGCCGCCAACGTTGCGCAGTATACTGCCCAACCCCACCGAGTGAGCAATATAGTGCACAAAGATTCGACTCAGCGAGCCTCCGTCCTGCAACACGTCAGCCAGAACGTCCGACGTCTGCGCCATGCGGCTGACATGAGCCAGACCGCGCTGGCGGAAAAATCCGGGGTCAGCCGACGGATGCTGGTGGCGATCGAGGCGGGGGAAAAGAATGTCAGCCTGACCACGCTCGATCGCGTCGCCGAAGCGCTCGACGTGGCCTTCAGCGATCTGATTCAGGCCCCCGATGCACGCGACCCGAGCCGGATCAATGAGATTGCCTGGGCGGGCACGATTCCGGGCAGCAGAGCCGTGCTTCTGTCCAAAGCGTCTGCGACCCGCGCAGTCGAGCAATGGGAATGGTGTCTGGAACCGGGCGAGATCTACCCGTCGCAACCGGACGCCGACGGCTGGAGTGAGCAGATTTATGTATTTGAGGGTTGCCTGACGCTGATGCTCGACGATCAGCCGCAGCACATCAATAAAGGAGAGTTTTTCATGTTCGCCAGCAATCAACCGCATTCATACCGCAACGATGGCGAAGTTGCGGTGTGGTTCGTACGTAATGTGGTGATCTGAATGGCGCAATCTGCGGACATACTGATCATCGGCGGCGGCCTCAGCGGCACCATGCTGGCGGTGCAATTGTTACGCCTGCCTGGGCAGCGAAGGATTGTGATCACCGAGCCACGTGCTGAACTCGGACGCGGTGAGGCTTACAGCGCGGTCGAGTTGGGCCATACGCTGAACGGCAATGCGGCGCGGATGAGCGTCGACCCGGATAATCCTGACGATCTGACGCAGTGGTTGAGCGAGCATATTGCTGCTGGCGGCTGGCCGGAGTCTGCTGAGCAGGATGTGCCGGTCAGCGAGCTGTTTCCGCCGCGTGGCTTGTTTGGCGTCTATGTGCAACAGCGCTTGGCCGAAGCGAGAGCGGTGGGCGCGCTGCAAGGTTCGAGCGTTGAACATATTTGTGCTGAAGCCGTCGACCTGCAAAGCGATTGCGCTTCAGTGCAGCTCACCTTGAGCGATGGCCAGATTCTGCGCGGATCCCAGGCGGTGCTGGCCACCGGCATGTTTCCCGCTGCTCGCACGCCGCAGACGCAATCCAGTGGCCTCAACGCCGCCGCGCTCGATCCCTGGGATGTTGCGGCCATGCGCGAGCTCGACCCGCAATCCACCGTGCTGATCATCGGCTCTGGGCTGACGATGGTAGATGCCGTGGTATCGCTGGAGCAGGCCGGGCATCGCGGGCCGATCGAGGTGTTTTCCCGGCATGGCCTGCTGCCGCATGTGCGCCGGCAACCGCCGGCCTGGATTGATTTTCTGGCGCAGGACCACAGCATCCGCACGCCCCGCCAGTTGTTGCGCGAACTGCGCCGGCACTGTCGCGACGCCGTAGCTCAAGGCGTTGATTGGCAGGCGCCACTCGATACCGTTCGCGCGCATATCGCTCGGTTGTGGAGTCAGGCGACTGACATGCAGCGTCGACAATTCGTACGCCATGTGCGTCCGTGGTGGGAGAGTCACCACCATCGCTCGCCACCGCTGAGCGCCGAGTTGATCGAGCGACTGCATAACGAAGGACGCTTGCGCATTCATGCCGCGTCGTTCAAGGGGCTCGAACCCGGTACGGGCGAGGCTGTGAGCATTCGCATACGTCCTCGCGGCGAGAGTGAAACATGCGTCGTGAGCGGTGTGGCGCTGATCAACTCCAGCGGCATCGAATACGACTGGCGGCGGGTCGCTCGGCCGTTGCCGCAGCAATTGCTGGCGCGGGGGCTGGTGCAGCGTGGGCCGTTGGCGCTGGGCATCGCAGCAGTGGACGGTGCAGTGGTGGATGCCGAAGGGCGCGTGAGTACCCAGCTGTTTGCCATGGGCCCGCCGTTGCGCGGGATGTGGTGGGAGAGTACGGCGGTGACGGATGTGGCAGCGCAGGCTAAAGCGTTGGCAGGGCGGTTGGTGAATAGCCTGAGAGATTGATTCGTTCTTTCGGGCCTCTTCGCGAGCAGGCTCGCTCCCACAGGGAGATTGAGGTTATGAATACAATTTGCGCCAGACTATAAATCCTGTGGGAGCGAGCTTGCTCGCGAAGGCGTCATCTGATTCAACGTCTCTGTTGAATGAAAGACCGCTATCGCTGGCAAGCCAGCTCCCACATTGGGTTTTTGTGACGGCTTGAGATTATGCAACCACGCGATAACACGGCACATACGCCGCGCCACCCGGCAACTTCATCCGGTGCTGGGCGACGAAGGCTTTCAGTAACGCATCAAGCGGTTGCATGATCGCCGCATCACCACGGATCTGATACGGCCCGTGTTCTTCGATCAGACGAATGCCCTTGTCCTTGACGTTACCGGCGACAATCCCGGAAAACGCCCGACGCAGATTGGCGGCCAGTTCATGCGGTGGCTGGTCGCGATGCAGTTTCAGGTTGGCCATGTTTTCGTGGGTCGGATCGAACGGACGCTGGAAACCCTCGTCGATCTTCAGCAGCCAGTTGAAGTGGAACGCGTCGTTGCGTTCGCGACGGAACTGCTTCACCGCTTTCAGGCCTTGAGTCATCTGCCGCGCCACTTCGGCCGGGTCGTCGATAATGATTTCGTAATGCTGCTTCGCCGCTTCGCCAAGGGTCGCGATGACGAATGCATCGAGCTGTTCGAGATATGGCGCAGCGTTCTTCGGCCCGGTGAGGATCACCGGGAACGGCAGACCTTCGTTGCCCGGGTGCATCAGGATGCCGAGCAGGTAGAGGAACTCTTCGGCCGTACCGGCGCCGCCCGGGAAAATGATGATGCCGTGGCCCACACGGACGAAGGCTTCCAGACGCTTTTCGATGTCCGGCAGGATCACCAGCTCATTGACGATCGGGTTTGGCGCTTCGGCAGCGATGATGCCTGGCTCGGTCAGGCCGAGGTAGCGACCGCCATGAATGCGCTGTTTGGCGTGGGCGATGGTCGCGCCCTTCATCGGGCCTTTCATTACGCCCGGGCCGCAACCGGTGCAGATGTCGAGGCTGCGCAGGCCCAGTTCGTGGCCGACTTTCTTGGTGTATTTGTATTCTTCGGTATTGATCGAGTGGCCGCCCCAGCACACCACGATTTTCGGCTCGACGCCTGGGCGCAGGGTGCGCGCGTTGCGCAGCAGGTGGAACACGTAGTCGCTGATGCCTTGGGAATTGCTCAGGTCGATGCGTTGGCTGTCGAGTTCGTTTTCGGTGTAGACGATATCGCGCAGGGCACTGAAGAGCATTTCGCGGGTGCTGGCGATCATCTCGCCGTCGACGAACGCGTCGGCCGGAGCATTCAGCAGCTCCAGGCGCACACCACGATCCTGTTGGTGAATGCGGATTTCGAAGTCCTTGTAGGCTTCGAGGATGGTCTTGGCATTGTCGACATGCGCGCCGGTGTTGAGGATGGCCAGGGCGCACTGGCGGAAGAGGGTGTAGGTGCTGCCGGATCCGGCTTCACTCAGTTGCTGGACTTCACGTTGAGAAAGGGTTTCCAGACTGCCTTTCGGGCTGACCGAGGCATTGATTACGTGTCGTTGGGTCATGCAGTGATCCTTAAAACGATGTCATCCACAACGCAGCGGATGGCATCCGAATAGTGTGTATCCATGAATGAAGATGGCACGATCTGCGCTGTACCGCCATGTCCCCGTTGGACGCTGAAAAGATGAAAAGGAGCCCCAGCATAGCTAAAACCCGCTGCGATGCGATAATGCGCCGGCGAGTTTTTTCCGTTGCGCCTTCTGTCATTCAGGGAAGTCATTTTCGATGTTCGAGATTCAGCCGATGGACCCCGCTACCTTTCGCCAGCAGACCCGCCGCAGCACGGTCATCATCGCCGTGCTGTTTCTACTCCTGGCCATGCTGTTTTCGTCTGTCGCGGTGGCAGTGTTCGGTGAGCCTGAGGGAGATAATCTGCGCTTCAATGTGGGCGGCGTATTCGTGGCATTTTTGCTGACGGCGGCGCTGTTGCGCGGACGTTTCTGGCACCAGACCTGGATGGCCCCGGCGGTGTACGGCTGGCGCCTCAAGCGCAACCTGATGAGCATCACCAACGTGATGCATCAGGTCACAGCGGCGGTGCAAAACAACGATGCGACGGCGATGAAGGTGTTGCGTTTCTATCACTTGGGATTGCTGCAGATGCACGAGCTGGATGGCAACTCCAGCGATCACGGGCAATTGCGTGACGAGGTCGAACAGCACAAGGCGCGGATGCACGCGCTGGGCCTTGACCCTGACCAGCCACGCTTCGATCCGCAATGGCTGGAGACGTTGAAACCGGCCTCGCGCTAAAACGGAATGCGCCGGGCACGGCGCAGTTTCCACGAGCGCAGCAGTCGCGCATAGACGATCAGGTTGATCGCCAGTACCACGCTGCCGAGCGCCAGCTGAATCTGCGGGGTCAGACCTGCCGGATAAATGATCGGCCAGATGTAGTGCTCGATGAAGCCGCCGGCGTATTCGGTCTGCCCGGCCGCGTGGCGCATCAGGTTTTCCCAGTAGGTCAGCGGACAGGTCAGGTGCAACACCTCGACCGCCACGCCCCAGGCTGCCGCTGGCAAATGCAGCCACATCAGCCGTGGCCAGCGCAGCACCAACAGCCCGCCGAACAGCACGAACAGGATAAAACACAAGTGAAACAGCACCAGCCCGTCGGCGGCGATTCGGTACAGCATGGCGTCTTCCTGACGTAAGGGTGGATGGCGCTATGGTACGCCGCGCCAGACAAAATTCGTTGATGAATTTGGGCGAGGAAATGTGTTCTACCCTTTGACAATGATCAACTGTTCCGAGAGGAGGTGGGCATGGCAACCGAGCAAACGCGTCCGGACGACGATGAACCAACAGAAGAAGAAATCGAGCGGCAAAAGAAACAGGAAAAAACCTGGAAGCACGATGACAGTCGAGAGCTGTCGGACCGCGATCAGGAGCGTCCTCTGAAGCCTTGAACAACACATGTGAAGAGCCCCGCATCAGCGGGGCTCTTCGCGTTTCAGAGGTCTTCCAGCTGCGTGAAGTCCGGGTATGTCGCGCGATACCCCAACGTTCTATCGATCCACGCATTGAGCTCATTGACCATCACCGGCGCATGGCCGGGGTAACCCTCGAGGGTGCTGCGCAGGGTGCGTTCGATGTCGGGCACGCTGTGCAGGTTTCGGGTCTTGATGTAATGGCCGATAAAACAGTCGAGTTCCAGGCGTTCTGTCTTGGACAGATGGACACACTTCAGGCCGCTGACCTGTTTGATTGCAAAATCGTCGCTCACTTATTTCTCTGCAAGGCTTGAAAGTTGTTGATGGATTCCTGATTTCTTTGACTCTTTGGTCAACTGGTATACCAATCGGAAAGGCGGCGCGCATGCTATCCGCAGTACGGAAAAATGTATGTATGACAGTCGAAATGTCAGACAGGCGGTTGATTCGCTCAAACGGCTGTTTTACGGAGGCTGTCTCGCGGCTGAAACACTTTCTGTAACGGCTGGGAAACAAGAAAAGTCATACTCGGATAACGCACCCATTCGGCAAATATTTAGTCGATCCTTTCGATCAAGTGTTCGCCCTGGTTGCGCGAGTTACCGACCGCTTTGCCGACTCTGTACCACTCAAAGGCTTCGCTGGGCTCGCCTTCGAACAGCAACATCTGCTCGGCGCGCTCCGGTGGCGTAACCGGGTCGAGCCATTCCCGAGCGCGTTTCGAATCGAAGACCACGGGGCGACGATCATGAATATCGAGCAGGCCGCCCAGGCTATCGGCGGTGATGATGACGAAGCCGTCGTCTTCTCTCGGTGAAGACCGTGGTGTGGGAAATTGCCCGATTCCAGCACAGAAAACGGGATCGCCGTCGGCGCGACGAATCAACCACGGCTGTCGGCTTTTATCTCCGCTATCGACCCATTCGAACCAATTGTCGACCGGCACAATCAGTCGCTGCCGCCAGATCGCCCGGAAGAACGCGCCATGGGCGACCTTTTCCACTCGCGCGTTAATAGGCGGGGCACGATCCTTCGCCCAGTGCGGGCGCCAGCCCCAGCGCAGATCGTCGGCATAAATGGCGTGTTCGTGCTGATGCACAACCGCCAACGAAGTGGTGGGCGCCGCGTTGTAGCGATCCAGCGGGGCATCGCCAACCTGATTGATCAACGCATCGGGGATGCTAAGCACCGCAACGAAATCGTGTATCCCACGGTACTGCGTGAGTCTTCCGCACATGGCTGAAATCTCCTCGAGGAAATCTCAGTCTAGTCGTGCCTGCCAGTGTGCTTCCAACGTGCGGAAATACCGTGCTTACGTTATGCAAAATTAGAATTTAAAAACTGAAATCAAGAGCGTTATGGTCTATGCACATCCCATCTGCAGGACTCGCCATGAAGTTGTCACGTTTCCTACGACGCGCCTTGACCGCTGCCTTGTTGATTTCGCCTTTTTCCTACGCTGCGGAGCCTTTGGTCCTGCATGTTGGCGATCAAAACTACTACAACGTCCGCGCTTCGATCGAGGCCTCGGGAGTGTTGAAAGGCGCACCTTACACCGTCGACTGGAAACACTTCCAGGCTGCCGCGCCGCTCGCCGAAGCGTTGCAGACGGGCTCGCTGGATCTGGGGTTTCTCGGTGACTCGGGCTTCCTGTTTCTCGCTGCCAAACAGGCACCAGTGAAACTGATCGGCGTATCGCGGCAGAACCCCGACACCATCGCCTTGCTGGTGCCCAAGGATTCGCCGGTGAAAACCATCGCCGATCTCAAGGGTAAAAAAGTCGCTTACTGGCCCGGTGCCTGGAGCCAGCAACTGACCTTGCGCGCGCTGGAGCAGGCCGGTCTGCCGGAAAACTATGTCGACTTCGTCAAGCTGATGCCGATCGACGCCGCCGCCGCGCTGCCACAGGGCAGCATCGACGCCTTTCCGGTGTGGGAGCCGTATATCTCGCAACAGATCGTATTCTCCGGTGCGCGGCCGATTCTGACGGCGAAAAAACTCATGCCAGGGCTGAGCGCAATCGCTGCGTCGACTCCTTCCATCGACAGCAAGCGTGCGGCGATTGCCGATTTTCTTGGCCGCCTGAAACAGGCGCGTGCCTGGGTTGATAACCACACCGACGAGTACGCTGACCTCTGGGCGAAAAAAGCCAACCTCGATCAGCAGGTCTCGCGGCATTGGTTGCGCCAGGCGCACATGACCGTCGGGCCGGTGGACCAGCAAGCGGCAGCGGATTTGCAGAGTACGGCGGACTTTCTGTTCAAAGTCAAAGCACTGCCGGCACCGCTGACCACCGCCGGGATCATCGACACTTCATTTCAACAAGCCTTGACGCACTGAAAACCAGCACCGGAACCAAACCCTGTGTACCTTATCCAACCTGCGCTCCAGATAGCAGCGCAGGGATGGACGAGGGCGAGGGAGTTTTGCCATTCGACAACACGACGGCCGCGGCCGGACTCAGGGCAAGACATGACATCCGGATGCAAGATTCTTTGTGCTGCGCTCATCGCGTTGGGTCTGGCCGGCTGCATCGCCGCGCCGATCGAAATGAGCGCGCAGACCGAAACGCGTCTACAGGCGCAGGCGCCCGTACGATTTTTGCTGACGTTCGACGATGGCCCAAGCGCTTCTGGATTGTGGAATCCCACGGCCACCGTACTCGACAGCCTGAAAAGCAATCCGGTGCAGGCAAATATCAAAGCCGTGTTTTTCGTGCAGACCCGCGCGCCGCGGGCAGGCGCCAGCGAGATCGGTCGCGACCTGATGCAGCGCGAGCACGCCGAGGGGCATATTCTCGCTTTTCACACCGCGACCCACTGGCACACCAACCATCGCTCGCTCGACCCGCAGGAACTGGAGCAGTCGCTGACCGATGGCAGCGCTGACATCGCCGCCATCACCGGTGCACCGCCCAAGCTGTTGCGCCCGCCGTTCTGGAACTATGACAAACGCACATTCGCGGCCTACCAGAAACACGGCTTGCACGTTCTGCTCACCGACCTGAGTGCCAATGACGGCAAGATCTGGGGCTTTAACGCCAGCCCGCGGCGCCGCGCAAACATGCTGCGACAGATATCCGAAGTGCGCGAACGCATCGCCGTTGGCCAATTGCCGACGGTGGACGGCGTGATACCGGTGGTGGTGACGTTCCATGATCTCAATCGCTACACGGCGCGCCACACCCGCGAATATCTGCAGATTCTGCTCGATAGCGCGGCGGCGACCGGCGTCAGACTGGCGGACAAGCCGTTCTACGACGATCAGGCCGCGCTGGAAAGGGCTGCGCTGGCGCGAACTGTCCAGCAAAGCGCTGAACCGGTGAATCTGCCCGGAATGTGGAACTGGATCTGGGATCACGACGCGCATTGAGTGGCGTAAGTAATCTGTGATCGGCTTGGCATTTGCGGGGCGGGCAATCAACACTTCCTGATCTATGCTCGATGGATCGATTCTCCGCCTGCGAGGCGTCCGTCCATGCTTGCCATTGCCGATATTTGCCGCATCGTCGAGTCAGGCTTCCCGAAATACAAATGTGATTGCGCGCCAACGGCGCGTGGGTTGTTGCGCATCAAAGTGTATGAGCCGCGCAGCGGGCGTGTTGAACTGTTGCTGGATGGCGTTTCTCCCGAGCATCTGGTGACCATCCGGGACATTTCCAATTTCATCGGTGAGTTGCGCACTGAAATGAACGCGGGACGCCGGGCTTTCGCCGGCTGACCTTTACAAGCGCCGTTGAAAGGCCTGCACGATGCGCCGCGTCGCGTCGTTGGTTTCGAGATTGTGCACGGCATCGAGCGGAAACCAGATGCAATCGACGATTTCGTTCTGTGGTCGGGCATCGTCGATGTTGACCACCGAAGCCTCGTAGACATGGTGCCGCGTACTACCCGACTGTAGATCCATCAAGTACAGCACTTCGTCAGCATTCAGCCCGGTTTCTTCCTGCAATTCGCGCACGGCCGCCGCCGCACGGGTTTCCCCGGGCTCGACCTTGCCACCGGGCAACGACCAGTGATGACGGGGTTTGCGCACCAGGAGAATGTGCCGATCCTGCTCGCAGATGACGGTGGCGCGTACTTTCATGAAGGCTCTGTCGCTCTGTGTCATAAAACTGTAATTGAACTGCAATATTCGAGCCGTGTGCGGGTTCAAAGGTTCCCATTGAATTGGGAGCCGTTCCGACACGCAAAAGTGCCAGCGTATTGACAGTCAACACGCGCGATATGCGGTTTACACCGCAGTGGGGAGCGGGTGTAAGGTGAGCACGTACACCGAAAACACCGTTGGCAAAAGGGAGGTGCTCATGAGCATTCCAGTGCTGAACAAGCTGCACATGAACGGCTACGACGTGCTTAGTGTGAACAACGGCCCATGGCGGGTTTGCACTCAGGGCGACCGATTGGCGTCATTCACCAGCAGGGAGGAGGCGATGGCCTATGCGGCGGCACTTCCCGGTTACAGACAACGTTCCAGGCAAGTGCAAAAGCAAAATGGCAGTTGACGCGTTGTAATGAAAGAGCCCCGGTTGCGACCGGGGCTTGCTGTTTGAATCAGGTGTCAATGGACCTTGGTTCGACTGATGGCTCGGGCTTTTACCTCCTTGGCATAACCTTGCAATCTTTCCTCGTCGCTTTGCAGGATTTCGCAAGAGCGCAATACAGTCTGGGCGTCTGCCTCATTACCGGATTTGCGCAGCTGTTCAGCGATGCGCTTGAGATCGACTGCCGACCACCTCAGATCGGACGCAACGCTTTGCAGATCCCGTTGAAGTTGGTGTTCGTATTCATTGAGCCGCATGATCACCTCCAGAACATTCTCGGTAAAACAGAGTAGTCGCATTTTTGCAGATGCAGCCAGGTCATCTGACGCCCGGCTGAACGGATGTGAAAAATTGTCCAATCGCCGGTAACGGCGGGGTGCCACGATGGATGTGCGAGCGGTTAAACGGTACATTCACGTCTTTTCATTACAGGTAAACAGCATGCGCGTATGGATCGGCACTTTGGCACTGGCCCTGTTGTCGGGTTGCTCGTTACCGGCGTCGTTGGTGCCGGGCGAGCCAAACCTCAGCAAGACCAGTGACAAGCCTCCCAGGGAATATGCCGCGTGTTTGTTACCGTTGTGGCAGAAGGACGTTGCCAGGACGTCGCAGATGTCGATTTCCAACGGCTACCGGATCACCGCGCCGAGCATCATCACTGCGGACGAGATTCTCGATATCGTGAAATACAAGGACGGCAGCAAGGTTTCGTTGTACCAGGGGCCGCCATGGGCCAAGTCCGGATCGCTGCGCCAGTCGGTGCGTGACTGCCTGTAACCAGGCGCCTGTATCGCAAAAAAGGCAGACATCGTGCAAAGGTGTCTGCCTTTTTTTATTGCATGGAGCTCCAGTCAGACGCTTGCAATGGGCTGTGACAGTTGCCCGGGAGGCGCCGCAGGATCCTCGACTAGGCTTTGAATGTCGGCCCGTGACGGATCGGCATGACGAAAAGGAGCCTCGGATCATGGATGATCTGGTCAAGGAAATCATTCCGCTGTTGCAGTACCTCATCCCCGGTTTTTTATCGACTTGGATCTTCTATTCACTCACCGTGTTCAAGCGTCCGGATACGTTCGGACAGATCGTGCAGGCGCTGATATTCACGTTTGTGATTCAGGGCGCGGTGCTGGCGCTGGGCAACCTCTGTCTGTGGATTGGCTCGAAGGGGGTTTCATTAGGGCGCTGGGATGATCGGGCGCAAACGCTCTGGGCATTTGTGTTTTCGCTGATGCTGGGTTTGTTTGCCTGTTACCTGGCTACGAATGACAAATTGCATGGCTGGTTACGCCGGCGAAACGTCACGAAACAATCTTCTTACCCGAGTGAATGGTTCTGCGCTTTCGCCCAGTTCGACCGGTTCATAACCCTGCATTTACATGACGAGAGGCGCGTGTTTGGCTGGCCTGTCGAGTGGCCGTCCGAATCCAGTTGCGGCCAGTTCGTGATGCAGGATCCACGTTGGGTTTATGACGATGGCAAGTCGACGCCTTTTGGTGCCGAAATTTTGCTGATAGATTCCGCGCAAGTTAAGTGGGTTGAATTCAGCCCGGCATCAGAGGGTTCATCATGACGACTGCAAGAGCACCGCGACCAATGCCAAAGCAATACGAACGCCTGTTCACAGGGCCTGACGGCAAGCCGCTGGAGGAGCCGTTGATCAACGCCCCGAGCGCTCCGCCTCCGCTCAAATACAGGTTGCCACAATAATTTTCAGCCCCAACCCTGCACCACCGCCCGGCGAATCGCCTCGAGCAACATCGCGAACGCCGGGTTGTCATTATTCTCTCGCCAGATCAGATGCAATTCGCTCTGCACCCCTTCGCCGAGGTCGATCTCGCGAAACACCACATTCCGGAACACCACGCTGGTTGCGCAACGTGGTACCAGCGCCAGCCCCATGCCGGCGTTGACCAGCGCCAGAATCGTCAGCGAAGAGCCCAGCCATTGCACATAATCCGGTGCAACCCGTGCTGAACGCAGCGTGCCGGTCAACAGTTCGTTGAACGGCGGATAGGCTTCATGGGAGTACATCAGGAACGGTTGTTTATCCAGATTCTCGACTGACACTTCAGCCGAGTCTGCCAACCGATGCCCGCTCGGCACTGCCAGCACAAACGGTTCGCGCACCAGGCATTCGGTGGCATAACCTGGTTCCTGCAATGGGGCGCGGGCAATGCCCAGGTCGATGCGGCGGGCACGCAAGGCCTCGTGCTGCTGATAGGTGTTCATCTCTGCCAGATCGATTTTCACCTGAGGCTGTTTCAGCCGCGCTTCGGCGATCACCTTGGGCAGGAACTCATACACCGCGCTGCCGACGAACGCGATGTTCACCGAGCCAATGTCGCCCTCGGCAAATCGCCGTGCGGTGATCGCCGCTTGCTGCGCTCGCTCCAGCAGATTCTGCGCTTCGACGAAAAACGCCCGGCCGGCCGCCGTCAGCGCAACGCTGCGGGTGCTGCGGGTGAACAGCTCGACGCCGAGGTGATGCTCCAGCAACTGAATCTGCCGACTCAGCGGCGGCTGGGTCATGTTCAGGCGCTCGGCGGCGCGGCGAAAGTTGAGTTCGGTAGCGACCGTGGTGAAGCAGCGCAGCTGGGTAAGCTCGAACATTGATCTAATCCAGGTATCAATCGAATGCCAGTTTAGATTAGACGGGATCAATAACTGGCGTCCATGATCGGCTCACCGCTTCAAGTCATCCCTAAAAAAACAACATCGGGAGTCGCCCCTTGAAAACCCTTCAGAGTCCGTCGGACATCACGGTGCTCGCCCGCGCCGCCGCCAAGGTCAAGCGCCACGTGCTACCGCTGTTCGTGGTGATGTTCATCGTCAACTATATCGATCGGGTCAATATCGGTTTCGTGCGCAGCCATCTGGAGACCGATCTGGGTATCGGCGCAGCGGCTTATGGGCTTGGCGCCGGGCTGTTTTTCATTGGCTACGCATTGTTTGAAGTGCCGTCGAACATGCTGTTGCAGCGCTACGGCGCACGGGTCTGGCTGACCCGGATCATGTTCACCTGGGGCGCTGCGGCCATGGCCATGGCGTTTGTGCAGGGTGAAACCAGTTTCTACGTGCTGCGCTTTATTCTTGGTGCGGCGGAGGCCGGGTTCTTCCCGGGCATCATTTACTACTTCACCCAGTGGCTGCCAGCGTCCGAGCGAGGCAAAACCATGGCGGTGTTTCTTAGCGGTTCGGCGATTGCCTCGGTGATTTCCGGCCCGGTGTCCGGTGCGCTGTTGCATATCAGCGGACTGGGCATGCACGGCTGGCAGTGGATGTTTCTGATCGAAGGCGCAGCTTCGGTGGTGTTGTGCGCATTCGTCTGGTTCTGGCTGCAATCGCATCCACGTCAAGCCAAATGGCTGAGCGAGGAAGAGCGAGACGCACTGGTCGCGGCGATTGCCGAGGAACAGCGCGCTCGCGAAGCGGTACAAGTCGCCAAGCCGTCGATGTTCAAGCTGTTGGCCGACCGGCAGATCGCGCTGTTCTGCTTCATCTATTTCTCCATTGCCCTGACCATCTATGGCGCGACTTTCTGGCTGCCGAGCATGATCAAGAAGATGGGCAACCTCGGCGACTTCCAGGTCGGGCTGCTCAATTCGATTCCGTGGATCATTTCGATTGTCGCCATGTACGGCTTCGCAGCGATGGCCGGCAAGTGGAAGTTCCAGCAGGCCTGGGTCGCGCTGACTCTGGTGATCGCCGCCATCGGCATGTTCATGTCGACCACCGGCGGGCCGGTGTTTGCCTTCGTCGCCATCTGTTTCGCGGCCATCGGTTTCAAAGCGGCATCGGCGTTGTTCTGGCCGATTCCGCAAAGCTATCTGGATGCGCGCATTGCTGCGGCGGTGATCGCACTGATCAATTCCATTGGCAACCTTGGCGGTTTCGTCGCACCGACTGCATTCGGCATTCTCGAGCAAACCACCGGCTCCATCGAGGGCGGCCTGTATGGCCTGGCGGCGACCTCGCTGATCGCTGCCGTGGTGATCTTCTTCGCCCGCACGGCGCCTGGCGCCAAAGGTAAAACCCCGGCAAAGCCAAGTGAGGAAGCCGCCGTTGTCGCGCCGGCTCGTCCGGCTGCGAGCCACTGAATCGATTGTTGATCTGTCAGGAGCGTTATCTTGAAAATCACCCGTGTCAGCGTCACCCCGATTGCCTTCCGCGATCCGCCACTGCTCAACGCCAGCGGCATCCACGAACCTTTCGCGCTGCGCTCGATCATCGAGATCGAGAGTGACAACGGCTACATCGGCCTTGGCGAAAGCTACGGCGATGCCCCGGCGCTGGCGATCCAGCAACAATTGCAGAGCCAGTTGATCGGCCTTGATCCGTTCAACCTCAATCAGCTTCGCGCGATCGTGCAAGCCACCGTCGCGGCGAATAAACCCGCGAGCATTGCCGGCGCCGAACTGGCGCCCGGTTCCCACGCCAGCAAAGCGGTGAGCAATGCCTACTCGGCATTCGAAGTGGCGTTTCTGGATTTTCAGGCGCACTACCTGAACGTGCCGCTGGTGGACCTGCTCGGCGGGGCGATCCGCGATGAAGTGCCGTTCAGCGCGTACCTGTTTTTCAAATACGCCGAGCATATCGACTCGCCCTACAAACCGGACAATTGGGGCGAGGCGCTGAACGAGCGGCAGATCGTCGCGCAGGCAGCGCGGATGATTGAGGCGTACGGGTTCAAGAGCATCAAGCTCAAGGCCGGCACCTTGCCGCCGGAGCATGAAGTGGCTTGCATCAAGGCGCTGAAAAAAGCCTTTCCGGGATTACCGCTGCGCATCGACCCGAACGGCAACTGGTCGCTGGAGACGGCGATTCGCATGGCCGAACTGCTCGGCGATGATCTGCAGTACTACGAAGACCCGACCCCGGGCCTTGATGGCATGGCCGAACTGCACAAGCGCAGCGGTCTGCCCCTGGCGACCAATATGGTGGTCACCGACTTCGACGAGTTCCGTCGCAGCGTTACGCAGAACAGCGTGCAGATCGTCCTCGCCGACCACCATTACTGGGGTGGCCTGCGTGATACGCAGACGCTGGCGAAAATGTGCGACGTGTTCGGCCTCGGCGTGTCGATGCATTCCAACTCGCACCTGGGCATCAGCCTGATGGCCATGGCCCACGTCGCGGCGGCGGTGCCGAATCTGGATTACGCCTGCGATACCCACTACCCGTGGCAAGAGCCGGATGAGGAAGTGATCAAGGGTGGCAAGCTGCCGATTGTCGATGGCTGCGTGAAGATCACTCGCGCGCCGGGGCTCGGGCTGGAACTGGATCATGAGCAACTGGGCAAGCTGCATGATCAGTACCTGACCTGCGGGATTCGCCAGCGCGATGATGTGCGGCAGATGCAGCGGTACAAGGCGGATTGGCGGGCGGTCAAGCCAAGGTTCTGAGGTCGTTGTGACTGGCCTCTTCGCGAGCAGGCTCGCTCCCACACTTGGCATGCATTTCCCTGTGGGAGCGAGCCTGCTCGCGAATGGCCGCGACTCGATCCTTCAGAGGGTATCCACGAGCCAATCCCTGAACGCCTTCAACGAAGGCAGATTCTCATTGCGCGGCGGATACACCAGGTAATAGCTGCGTCGGCTGGTAATCGGCTCGCCCAGTTGCAGCAACTCGCCCTTGAGTAATTCCTCCTCGACCAGAATTCGCGGCACCAGGCCCACGCCGATATTGGCGCGGACCGCCTGAATCAAGTGAGAGGTCATCTCAAAGCTCGGCCCGATCCTCATGCTGCGGTGCGGCAGTTGATGATGGCTGAACCATTCCGCCCAGGCCTGGGCATTGCTGCTGACGTTGAGCAGCAACTGCCCGGCCATGTGCCGCTCGGCCTCGTCGCGTTCAGTCGGCGATAGCTGCGCGCTGGCAATCGCCACCAGTTCTTCGGTGTGCAGGGGCAGGGCAGTCAGGCCTGGCCATTCACCGCCGCCGACGCAGATGGCGGCGTCGATTTCACTGGTGTCGAAGTCGATGGTTTCGATCCGCGAATGCAGGTGCACGGTCATGCCCGGATGCGCCGTGTAGAAATCCTTCAGCCGGGGCAGCAACCATTTCGAGCCGAAGGTCGGTAACGTTGCCAGGCGCAGACTATGAATGCCCGAACCAAACGCCATTGCCTGCAACGTCGCGCTGCGAATCTGCCCGAGGGCTTCGCTGAGTTCGCGCTGATACATGCGCCCGACATCCGTCAGCACCACCTGCCGGCCTTCGCGGCTGAACAGGCGCATGCCGAGCATCTTCTCGAGAATCTGTACCTGGCGGCTGACCGCGCTCTGCGTCAGTGACAGCTCATGGGCGGCGCGGGTGTAGCTCTCGTGGCGAGCGGCGGCCTCGAAA
Organism: Pseudomonas moraviensis subsp. stanleyae; assembly: GCF_036283065.1. Taxonomy (GTDB): domain Bacteria; phylum Pseudomonadota; class Gammaproteobacteria; order Pseudomonadales; family Pseudomonadaceae; genus Aquipseudomonas; species Aquipseudomonas stanleyae. The sequence continues at coordinate 126,009 of NZ_JAADJI010000009.1, read as the reverse complement.
GCCAGCAGCAGCGACATGGACGGCGTGAGGGTGCGCGGATTCATTCGTAAAACTCATCGATAGCGGGTCGAAATTACGCTTGTTCCATGGCTGGCCAGCAATGAACATGGGCGCAATCAGATGGCGGAGCCTGACGTAATCATTCGTCGCATACAAGTGTTCACCGCCACGCAGCCCGATTTGCCCGAGATGACCTGATCGATGATTGCCCAACTGTCGCCCGCCAAAGCCCTGACCGGCGATTACCAACAATTCCTCGCTGCCCTGAAAGACAGCGGCTTTCGCGGGGAAATCAGCGCCGATTACGCCAGCCGGGTGGTGCTCGCGACCGACAACTCGATCTACCAGCGCCTGCCGCAAGCGGCGGTGTTTCCTCGGGATGCCGATGATGTGGCGCGGGTGGCACGGCTGATTGCCGAGCCGGCGTACGAGAACGTGGTGATCTCCCCGCGTGGCGGTGGCACCGGCACCAATGGCCAATCGCTGACGGATGGCATCGTCGTCGATCTGTCGCGGCACATGAATCGCATTCTGGAAATCAACGTCGAACAGCGCTGGGTGCGCGTGCAGGCCGGGGTGGTCAAGGATCAGCTCAACGCCGCGCTGAAGTCCGCCGGACTGTTTTTCGCCCCGGAACTGTCGACCTCCAATCGCGCCACGGTCGGCGGCATGATCAATACCGACGCCAGCGGCCAGGGCAGTTGCACCTACGGCAAAACCCGCGACCATGTGCTGGAACTTGAGATGATCCTGCGCGGCGGCGAGCGTTTGCACGGTCAGCCGCTGGAGGAAAGTGAGCTTGAAACGCAGTGTGCCCGCAATGATCGGGTCGGCGAAGTCTATCGTTGTGCGCGGCAGATCATTGATGAGCAGGGCGAGCTGATCAAGGCACGCTTCCCTGATCTCAACCGTTGCCTGACCGGTTATGACCTGGCGCACCTGCGTGAGGCCGACCAGCGCTTCAACCTCAACAGCGTGCTCTGTGGCGCTGAGGGCTCGCTGGGTTTCGTTGTCGAAGCGCGACTCAACGTACTGCCGATTCCCAAACATACGATGCTGGTCAATATCCGCTATGCCGGGTTCATGGATGCCTTGCGTGATGCGCGGGCGTTGATGGCGCTCAAGCCGTTGTCGATTGAAACCGTCGATTCGAAAGTCTTGCTGCTGGCGATGCAGGACATCGTCTGGCACGGCGTCGCCGAATACTTTCCCGAAAACGCTGAGCGGCAGACTCTGGGCATCAACCTGGTCGAGTTCTGCGGCGACGACCCCGAAGACTTGCAGCGCCGCGTCGAAGCGTTCCTCGAACACCTGCAAAACGACCGCACTGTGGAGCGCCTCGGGCATACGCTGGCGGTCGGTCAGGCAGCGGTGAGCAAGGTCTACGGCATGCGCAAACGAGCGGTGGGCCTGCTCGGCAACGTCGCCGGCGAAGCCCGCCCGCAACCTTTTGTCGAAGACACCGCCGTACCGCCGCAGCACTTGGCCGAATACATCGCCGAGCTGCGCGATCTGCTCGACAGCCACGGTTTGCAGTACGGCATGTTTGGCCATGTCGACGCCGGCGTACTGCACGTGCGGCCGATCCTCGACATGAAAGACCCGCAGCAAGCGGCGCTGGTACGTCCGGTGTCCGATGGCGTAGCGGCGCTGACCCAGCGCTACGGCGGCCTGCTCTGGGGTGAGCACGGCAAAGGCCTGCGTTCTGAGTACGCGCCGGCATTCTTTGGCGAACTGTATCCGGCGCTGCAAGCCTTGAAAGCGGCGTTCGACCCGTTCAACCAGTTCAACCCCGGCAAAATCGCCACGCCTGCCAACAGCGACGCGGCGTTGCTGAAGATCGACGAAGTGACTCTGCGCGGCGAGCTGGATCGGCAGATCGACGAGAAAGTCTGGCAGAGCTACGGCGCCGCCATGCACTGCAACGGCAACGGCGCCTGCTACAACTTCGACCCGGATGACGCCATGTGCCCGTCGTGGAAAGCCACCCGCGAACGCGCGCAATCGCCCAAAGGCCGGGCCTCGTTGATTCGCGAGTGGTTGCGGTTGCAGGGCGAGGCGGGTGTCGACGTGCTCTCGGATGCGATTCGCAAACCGGCGTTTTTCCGCTCGCTGTGGCAGCGCTGGCGCAACAGCCGCGATCCGTCGGCGGACTTTTCCCATGAAGTGTATGACGCCATGGCTGGTTGCCTGGCCTGTAAATCCTGCGCGGGGCAATGCCCGGTGAAGGTCAACGTGCCGGAATTTCGCTCGCGCTTTCTCGAGCTGTATCACAGTCGTTACCTGCGTCCGGCGCGGGATTACCTGATTGCTTCGCTGGAATACACCATTCCGTACATGGCGAGGATTCCGGCGCTGTACAACGGTGTGATGGGCGCTGGCTGGGTACGTGGCGCACTGGCGCGGATCGGCGGCATGGTCGATGTGCCGTTGCTCAGTCGTTTCGATTTCCATGCGGCAATGCGTCGTTGGCAGGTGCAGCCAGCGACGGTTGCGACGCTGTCGGCGCTGACCCAAGGGCAACGCGAACGCAGCGTGGTCATAGTGCAGGATGCCTTCACCCGCTACTTCGAAGCGCCGCTGCTGGCGGATCTGGTCAAGCTGATTTCGCGCTTGGGTTATCAGGTGTATCTGGCGCCGTTCAGCGCCAATGGCAAGCCGCTGCATGTGCAGGGCTTTCTCTCGGCGTTCAATCGGGCGGCGTTGCGCAACGCTGAGCAATTGCAGGCGCTGGCGCAGACCGGCGTGCCGCTGCTGGGACTGGATCCGGCGATGACCCTGGTCTATCGCCAGGAATACCTGAAAGTGCCGGGCTTGAATGAATGCCCGCAAGTGGCGCTGGTGCAGGAATGGTTACTTGAGGTCATGCCGGAGCAGGCGCCTCAGGGCCAAGGCAAAGCGTTCCGTCTGCTCGCCCATTGCACCGAAAAAACCAATGCGCCGGCCGCGACCCGCCAATGGGAACAGGTCTTCGAGCGTGCGGGTTTGCAACTGGCCACGCAAGCCACCGGTTGCTGTGGCATGTCCGGCACCTATGGCCACGAAGCACGTAATCGGCAGACGTCGGCGTTGATTTACGAGCAGTCATGGGCGCGTCAGGTACAGGCGCCGGCAGAGCAGGGCGAGGCGTTGGCAACCGGCTATTCCTGCCGCAGCCAGGTCAAGCGCCAGTCGGATCGGGCGCTGCGCCATCCGTTGCAGGTGCTGCTGGAGGCTCTGCGTCGCTGATCGTGTCGCTGGTGTCCTGGTCCCAGATCAGGCGCGGATCGAAACTCATCGCCGCGAGCATGGTGAACACCACGACCAGGCCGAAAAACAGGATGCCCGGTCGTGGCTCGATGTCGCCCAGCGCCTGGAATTTCACCAGCGCCGCGACCAGTGCGACCACCAGTACGTCGAGCATCGACCAGTAACCGATCAGCTCGACGAAACGGTACAGCTTCGAACGCTCCCTGCGCGCCCAATCGCTGTTGCGCTGTACGGTGACCAGCAGCAGGGTCAGAGCGACGAATTTGATTCCCGGCACCGCGATACTGGCGATGAAAATAATCAGGGCAATGTCCCACGCCCCGGCTTCCCAGAATTCCAGCACGCCGCTCATGATCGTGCTGTCGGCGCCGTTGCCGAGCATCACCGTGTTCATCACCGGCAGCAGATTGGCTGGAATGTAAAAGGCCAGCGCGGCGAGCATGTACGCCCAGGTGCGCGTCAGTGAATTGGTTTTGCGCCGATGCAACGGCGCATCGCAGCGCGGGCACTGGTGTGGCTCGTCGGTCATATCGCAGGCCAGGCCACAGCTGTGGCACAGGCACAGGTTGAGTTCGCTGGCGGTCGGTGGGCGCTTCATAAAATGTCCCACAGTTCACGGATGTCACGGCCGGCAATGCGGATCATCATCAGGCTCAGCACCGCCAGGGCGAACAGGCCGATCCCGGGCAGCACATCGAGCAGGCCGGCGAGTTTGAACACCGCGACCATCGCCCCCAGCAGACACACTTCCAGCATGCTCCACGGGCGCAGGGTTTCCAGCCAGCGCATGCACAGATTGAAACCCGGTGCCCGGCGCAGGCCGAGGGCAAAACTCAACACCCAGACCAGCAACACCAGTTGAAATGCCGGGGCGATGATGATCGCAATCGCCGCGACCATCGCGATAAACGTGATCGGTCCCTGGCTCAGCGCCAGCACCGAATCCCAAAGGGTTGCGCTGTTTTTCATGCCTTTGAGACTGATGCTCATCACCGGATAGAAATTGGCGAACAGCCACAGCATCGCCGCCGTGAACGTCAGCGCCAGACGCTGTTCGATGGTCAGGCCGTTGAAGCGCTGCAGCACGCCACCGCAGCGCGCGCACAGGGTTTTCTGATGTTTGCCGAGCACGACTTTTTCGTACACACAATCACAGTGCTCGCAGATGATCAGGTGTTCGGTGTTGACCATGGACAACGCTCAGGGGCGGGGCAGACCTGTTCACTATAGAAGGCTGGGGCTGATGGGCAACCTCGATGCTGACAAGTTTGGGTTTTGCTTTTTTGATGTTATAAGGTAACGCGAAATTTGCGGGCGGCGTTGTGGCTGCCCGGTGTTATCCCTCTCGATTGCGAACGATCCATGACCCCTGTGCTTTCCCGTTCTGCCCCATTGACGACTGGTCGGCTGCTCTCCATTGATGCGCTGCGAGGCCTGGTGATCTTGTTCATGCTGCTCGATCACGTACGCGAAACCTTTCTGCTACACCGTCAGGTCTCGGATCCGATGGACATCGCCAGCACCGAGCCGGCACTGTTTTTCAGCCGCACCCTGGCGCATTTGTGCGCGCCGGTATTCGTTTTGCTGACCGGATTGTCGGCCTGGCTGTACGGTGAAAAATACGCCGGCAAAGCCGATGTCAGCGCGTTTCTGTTCAAGCGCGGATTGTTCCTCGTGGCGCTGGAATTCACCTTGGTCAACTTCGCCTGGACGTTCCAGTTACCGCCGAGCGTTATCTATCTGCAAGTGATCTGGGCGATCGGTCTGAGCATGATCGCGCTGGCGCTGCTGGTCTGGTTGCCGCGCGCGGTGCTGCTGACGCTGAGCCTGGCGATCATTGCCGGGCACAACCTGCTCGATTCGCTGCATTTCCCGATCGAGTCGGCGCTGCATGTGCCTTGGGCGATTCTGCATGACCGAGGCTGGATCGAAATCAGCGAAACCCTGCGCCTGCGTACTTCATACCCGCTGCTGCCGTGGATCGGTGTAATTGGCCTGGGCTATGCGCTGGGGCCGTGGTTTGCTCGGGGCATGGACGCGGCGGTGCGTCAGCGTCGTTTGCTGATTGCCGGCGTCGGTGGATTGCTGGGATTTGTGGCGCTGCGCTTGATCAACGGCTACGGCGAAAAACCATGGGCGGTCAGCGATTCGCTGGTGCAGACAGTGATGAGTTTCTTCAACATCACCAAGTATCCGCCGTCGCTGCTGTTTATCGCGCTGACCGTGAGCACAGGCCTGTTGCTACTGCTCGCCTTCGAACGCGTGCAGAGTCGCCGCTGGATTGGCTGGCTGACAGTGTTCGGCTCGGCGCCGATGTTTTTCTATCTGCTGCACCTGTATGCGTTGAAAGTGCTGTACCTGATTGGCGTGGCGCTGTTCGGCCTGAATCAGAGCAGCTATTTCGGCTTTTCAACGGTGACGGCGGTGTGGCTGGCGGCAGTGGTTCTTGCCGTGGCGTTGTACCCGGCAGTGCGCTGGTTCTCGCAACTGAAAGCGCGGCGCCGGGACATCAGCTGGTTGAAATACCTGTAAATTGCGCGGACTTGTGGGAGTGAGCTTGCTCACGCAGGCGTCGGGCCAGTTGATCCATCTGTGACTGACAGGACGCTTTCGCGAGCAGGCTCGCTCCCACAGGTTTCAGGGCGTTTGGCTTATTTGCGATCCAGCCACACGGTCTGGGCGTTGCAGAACTCGCGTACGCCGAAGTGCGACAGCTCACGACCGAAGCCGCTCTTCTTCACGCCGCCGAAGGTCACGCGCGGGTCGCTGGCGGAGTAGCCGTTGATGAACACGCCACCGGTTTCCAGTTCGCTGGTCAGTTGCTCGGCCAGCGCGACGTTGGCGGTGTAGATCGTGGCGGTCAGGCCGAAATCGCTGTCGTTGGCCAGTGCCACGGCATGCGCGCAATCGCGGGCGGTAATGATCGACGCGACCGGGCCGAACAGCTCCTGCTTGAACGAGGTCATGCGGTCGGTCACGTCGGCGAGCACGGTCGGTTCGTAGTAGTTGCCAGCGCCCTCGACCTTGCCGCCACCGAGCAACAGGGTCGCACCTTCTTCAAGGGTGTCGCGCACTTGCTGATCGAGTTCATCGCGCAGATCGAAACGCGCCATCGGCCCGATGTAAGTATCGGCGTTCAGCGGATCGCCCATTTTCAACTGACGTGTCGCTTCAACGAACTTGCGGGTGAATTCCTCGACCACACCTTGTTCGATGATCAAGCGTTTCGCAGCAGCGCAGACCTGCCCGGAGTTCTGATAACGACCGACCACAGCCGCATGTACCGCTTCATCCAGATCAGCGTCATTGAGGACGATGAACGGATCGGAGCCGCCCAGTTCCAGCACGCATTTCTTCAGCGACGCACCGGCCTGAGCACCGATGGCCATGCCGGCGCGGACGCTGCCGGTCAGGGTCACAGCGGCAATGCGCGGATCGGCGATGGCGGTGGAAACGCCTTCCGGGGTGACATTGATTACTTCAAACACGCCGTCGGGGAAACCGGCGCGGACGAACGCATCGCGCAGCAGATAAGCGCTGCCCATGACATTTGGCGCGTGCTTGAGCACGTAAGTATTGCCAGCGATCAGCGTTGGCACCGCGCCGCGCAGCACTTGCCAGATCGGGAAGTTCCACGGCATCACCGCCAGAATCGGACCCAGCGGACGGTATTCGATGCGTGCCTTGCCGCCTTCAACCTGAGTGGCCTCAGCATCGAGCATCGCCGGGCCGTGTTCGGCGTACCACTCGCAGAGCTTGGCGCATTTTTCGATTTCGCCACGAGCCTGGGCGATCGGCTTGCCCATTTCCTGGGTGATCATGGTTGCCATGGCTTCGGCGGTTTCACGCAGCGCGCCGGCGAGGGCGGTCAACAAGCGCGAGCGATCCTGCAGCGGCTTGCGCTTCCACTTGCCGAAAGCGAAGGCAGCGCGAGTCAGTGCCGCATCAAGGGCAGCGGCGGATTCAAACGCGTAATGACCGATCTGCTCGCCGGTGGCGGGGTTGATCGAGATGGCGTGGGTCTGGCTGGAAATCTGGCTCATGACGTTGTCCTGTAGGTTCGTCGGATGGGCCTAGAGTAGGGTGGCATTAGTTTTCTGGAAACTGAATAATAAAGATCGTTTCTTTCACGATTGGAGAATGCCTGTGGATCTGGTGCAACTGGAAATCTTCAAGGCCGTGGCCGAGCACGGCAGCATCAGCGCCGCCGCGACGCAGATCCATCGCGTGCCGTCGAACCTGACCACGCGGATCAAACAGCTGGAGCAGGACCTCGGCGTCGACCTGTTCATCCGCGAGAAAAGCCGTCTGCGCCTGTCACCGGCCGGGTGGAGTTTTCTCGAGTACACGCGGCGCATTCTCGATCTGGTGCAGGAAGCCCGGGCTACGGTGGCAGGGGAGGAACCGCAGGGCGCGTTCCCTTTGGGTTCGCTGGAAAGTACCGCGGCAGTGCGCATTCCCGAACTGCTGGCGGCGTATAACCAGCAGCACCCGAAGGTCGATCTCGACCTCTCGACCGGGCCATCGGGGACGATGATCGACGGCGTGCTGTCCGGGCGTCTCGCCGCTGCATTTGTCGACGGCCCGGTGCTGCATCCGGCCCTGGAAGGCGTGCCGGCGTTCGAGGAGGAAATGGTCATCATCGCGCCGCTCAATCATTCACCGGTCGAACGTGCAGCGAACGTGAATGGCGAAAATATCTATGCCTTCCGTTCCAACTGCTCCTACCGTCACCATTTTGAAAAATGGTTCAGCACTGACGCCGCGGTGCCCGGCAAGATTTTCGAAATGGAGTCCTACCACGGCATGCTCGCCTGCGTCAGCGCCGGCGCCGGCCTGGCGCTGATGCCGCGCAAAATGCTGCAGAGCATGCCCGGCAGTGCGACGGTCAGTGTCTGGCCGCTGACCGCGGATTTTCGTTATCTGACTACCTGGCTGGTCTGGCGCCGGGGCACGGTGTCGCGCAGTCTGAGCATGTTCGTGCGGTTGCTTGAGGAGCGTGGCGTGGTGCGTGAACAGAGCTGAGCTCATTCGTTGTCATGGCGTGCCGTTGCGCCCGTACAAACGATAACCGTCGCGCTGATTCAAGCGATCGTAATAGGCGCGCACCGCAGCCAGGTCTCCGTGATCGAGCGGCGTTTCGAACCAGCGATTGACCGACAACCCGATCGGAATGTCCGCCAGGGAAAACTGCTCGCCACTCACGTAAGCGCCGGTCTTCTGCAGTTGGCGATCAAGGATTTCCATGTTCCGCGTCCAGTCCCGGCAACCGGCGGCCAGGGCGTCGCGATCCTGATAGTCCGGCGACTTGCGCACCAGCGCCATCAGCGGATACGACCACGAGCGATTCAGCTCCGAGGCTTGCCAATCAATCCACTGATCAACCCGCGCCCGGGCGATCGGCTGGGCCGGATACAAATGAGCGCCGCCGTAACGCGTCGCCAGATAACGGATGATCGTGTTGGATTCCCACAGGGTGAAATCGCCGTCCTGAATCACCGGCACCATGGCGCAGGGGTTGAGCGCGAGAAACTCCGGTGTGTTCGGCGACTTGAAACCCGAGCCCCAGTCTTCACGCTCGAACGGGATGTCCAGTTCGGAACAGGTCCACAGGACTTTGCGCACATTGATCGATGAGGCTTTGCCGAGAATTCGCAGCATGGGATTTCCTTCTCCGGATAGTGGACGCAGAAAAATACCATAGCGCAAAACACAAGGCCCGCATTGCGCGGGCCTTGGTGGATCAGCATTGACCGGCCGCTCGTGCCAAGCGCAAATCAGCGGTTGAGGAACGCCAGCAGATCCTCATTCAAGGCCTGTGCATGGGTCACGGCAAAACCGTGCGGCGCGCCTGCGTAAACCTTCAACTCGGCGCCTTTGATTTGCGCGGCCGCCTGCTTGCCAGTGGTCTCGAATGGCACGATCTGGTCGCCGTCGCCATGGATCACCAGAGTCGGCACATCAATTTTGGCCATGTCCGGACGGAAGTCGGTTTCCGAGAACGCGGTAACGCAATCGACGGTGCCTTTGAGCGACGCCAGCAGCGCGATGTTCAGGGTTTGCGTGAGCACGCCGTCGGAGACTTTCTGGCCCTGATTGATGCCGTAGAACGGCGTGTTGAAGTCGGCGATGAACTGCGCGCGGTCCTTCAGCAGGCCAGCCTTGATGCCGTCGAATACAGACTTGTCGACGCCGTCGGCGAAGTCGGCTTTCTTGCCGAACAGCGGCGTAACCGCGCCGAGCAATACCAGGCCGGCGACGCGTTCGCTGCCGTGGCGGGCGATGTAACGGCTGACGTCGCCGCCACCCATGGAGAAGCCGACCAGGGTCACGTCGCGCAGATCCAGATGGTTGATCAGGCCAGCGATGTCATCGGCGAAGGTGTCGTAGTCGTAGCCGGTCCATGGTTGATCGGAGCGACCGAAACCACGGCGATCGAAGGCAATGGTGCGGTAGCCGCGACTGCTCAGGTATTCCATCTGGTATTCCCACATGTCGGCATCCAGCGGCCAGCCGTGGCTCAACAGCACGGGCTTGCCGCTGCCCCAGTCCTTGTAATAGATCTCGGTGCCGTCTTGGGTCTTGAAGGTGCTCATGCAAACTCCTTGTGATCGTGTGTGGCAAGAATAGATGCCGAATGGGCAACGGCCACTATCCGCGCAAAACGCGCCGGCCACTTGTACGCAGGTGCTGGTTTCACCCGTATGAAGGTGCGGCAAACACCGATGAACGGTGTAAACATAAGTTTGACGTCAAAATGATGGCCATCTAATATCGCGCCACTATTTTGATGTCACTCTTTATTTCGAGGGATCGAACATGTTTTCACCCGCCTTCACGGCGCGGTTGTGCCTGGCTTTGCTCTGCCTTTCTCCGCTTGAATCTGCCTGGGCTGCGCCCACTCCCGGTGAAACCGACCTGATCCGCGAACGTCAGAACCGTTTGCTCGAAGAACAGCAACGGCGTCTCGAAGAACTCAAGGATCTGCCCGGTAAAGACGCCAAGCCTGCGCAACCGGCAGCACCCAGCGATACCCGCTGTTTCACCATCAAAGACATCGAGCTCAAGGGCGCCGACAGCCTGTCGGAGCGCGAAAAGGCGCGCCTGCTCAAGCCTTATATCGGCGAATGCCTCGGCGTGCCGCAGCTCAACGAGTTGCTGAAAGTCATCACCGACCACTACATCGAAAAAGGTCTGGTCACCAGTCGCGCTTATCTGCCGCAACAGGATCTGTCCGCCGGGCACCTGAAAGTATTGGTGGTCGAAGGCAAACTCGAAGGCATGAAAGGCGCGGAAAACAGCCGGCTCTCGGATCGTGAACTGGCCATGGCTTTTCCCGGCAAAAGCGGTGAGCTGGTCAACCTGCGCGAGATTGAGCAAATGGTCGACCAGCTCAATCGCCTGCCGTCCAACCAGGCCAAAATGGAGCTGGCGCCGGGACAGAATGTCGGCGGCAGTGAAGTGCGCGTCACCAACACCCCACAGAAGCCATGGCGCGCCGGCCTGTCGCGCAGCAACGACGGCCAGCGCAGCACCGGCGAGCAGCAGTGGGGCACCTCGTTCGACTGGGACAGCCCGCTGGGCCTCGCCGACCAGTTGAGCTTGCGCGGCGGTCACGATGCGATGACCGATCACCAGCACACCTCCAACAACGCCATGCTCAATTACAGCCTGCCGTGGGGCTGGTGGACGTTCAGTTACACCTACAGCCAGAGCGAGTACCGCTCGCAGATCGCCGCCAATGGCTACAACTTCAAGCAGACCGGCGACAGCGAAAACCATCAGCTGCGCGCCGAGCGCGTGATCCATCGCGACTCGGTGAGCAAAACCTCCCTGAGTGCCGGCCTGTCGTACCTGCGCACCAATAACTTCATCGAAGACAGCAAGCTCAAGCTGAGCAGTAATCGCATCAGCGAAGCGCAGTTTGGCTTCAACCATGGCCGCCGTGTCGGCAGCGCATTCGTCAACTTCGACGCTGGCATGCAGGAGGGCATCGGTGCCTTCGATGCGCAGGGCAGTCACGATCCCGGCCCCGGCGAACCGGACGCACGCTACCGCAAATACAGCGCAACCCTGAGCTATCTGCAGCCGTTCAAATTGCTCGGCGAGTCGTTCAGCTTCAGCAGCCTGATGACCGGCCAGCGCAGCGAAGACGTGCTGTTCAGCCCACAGCGCACCAGCCTCGGCGGCTCGGCGTCGATCCGTGGCTACAAGGACCAGTCGCTGTCCGGCGACAGCGGTGGTTACTGGCGCAACGACCTGCGCTGGAGCCGCCCGGTTTCCGCCGAATGGCTGCGACCGGTGTTCGCCGAATACGGCACCGGCCTCGGTTACGACCAGGGCGTGATTCGCGGCGATCGCTACAACGGCGATCAGCACGGGCGCATGTCGAGCAACTCGCTGGAGCTGTTCGCCCGCGGCCAGCACGTGGCCGCCAGCGTGACTTTCGCGCACTCCCTGGAGCGACCGGACGCGCTGACCGAGCGTGAAGCGCCGATCTATTTCCGCCTCGACTTTTTTATCTAAACAGCTGCTATTGAGATTATTGAAATGGACGTTCGTCAGTTTGCCATCCTCGCAGATCAGCCGAGTGCGGTCGAAAAAAACCGTGAGTTGTTCCTCGGCATGCCCAAGCGCGGACTCGCGTTCCTCCTGGCGAACGTCATGTTCTGGCAACCGATGTGGGCGCAGGCCGACGGCATCGTCGTTGCCAACCCGAATACCACGCTGGACCGTGCCGGCAACGGCGTGCCGATCGTCAACATCGCGACGCCCAACGCCAGTGGCCTGTCGCACAACCAGTTCCACGATTACAACGTCGGCGCGCAGGGTGTCATCCTCAACAACGGCGCAACGCAAACCGCGAATACCCAGTTGGCCGGGCACGTCATCGGCAACCCGAACCTGAAAAACAGCGGTTCGGCGCAGGCAATTCTCAACGAAGTCATCAGTGGCAACCCGAGCCAGTTGCGCGGTTACACCGAAGTGGCCGGGCAGTCGGCGCGGGTGATTGTCGCCAACCCGTATGGCATCACCTGCAACGGTTGCGGTTTCATCAACTCGCCTCGGGTGACGTTGACTACCGGCAAACCGGTGCTGGAAAACGGTCGGCTGGATCGCTTTCAGGTCGATCAGGGAACGGTGGCCATCGAAGGCGCGGGTATCAACGCGACCAATATCGACCGCTTTGAAATCATCACTCGCAGCGCGAAGATCAATGCGCAGATCCAAGCGCAGAACCTGACCATCGTCGCCGGGCGCAACGACGTCAACGCCGACACCCTCAATGCCACCGCCCGCGCCGACGACGGCAGCGCCAAACCGCAACTGGCCATCGACTCCTCGGCACTCGGCGGCATGTACGCCGGGGCGATCAAACTGGTCGGCACCGAGGCCGGGGTGGGGGTGAAACTCGACGGCAAACTGATCGCCAGCGGCGGCGATATTCAACTCGATGCCAATGGGCAACTGAGCCTGGCCGACACCTCGGCCACCGGCGCGGTCAACGTCAAAGCCGCCAGCCTCGACGCGCAGGCTCCCGTTTACGCCGGCACTTCGCTCAACGTGCAAACCCAAGGCAACCTGACCAACCGCCAAACCCTCGCCGCTCGCGACAGCGTGGTGCTCAGCGCCGGTGGGCAATTGACCAACGCCGGCGCCATCGAAGCCGGCGTCAACGCAGACGGCAGCCGTAACAACAGCGGTGATCTGAGCCTGAGCGCACAGGCCATCAACAACAGCGGCAAAGACCTCACCGCCAGCCGCAACCTGACGGTCAACGCAACGCAGATTCTGAACAATCAAAGCGGCACGCTCAGCGCGCAAAACATCAGCATCAGCGGCGGCATGCTCAACAACCGCAGCGGGCAGATGCTCGGTGATCTGGGCCTGAACATCGACCTGAGCGGGGCGCTGGACAACCGTGATGGGGTTCTTGGTTCGGGGCGCTTGGTCAATCTCAAAGCCGCGAGTCTGGACAACCGCGAGGCCGGCGCACTGGTCAGCGATGGCAGCGTGATGGCGCGCCTTGGTGGCACGCTCGACAACCGCAACAAGGGCGACATCTCGGCCAAAGGCGCCATTGATGTGCAGGCCGGTACGCTGCTCAACAGCAGCGGCAAAGTCATCGGTAAAAGCACGCTGGCCCTGCGCGGCGATGTGGTCGATAACCGCGGCGGTGTGATCCAGGCCGACCAGCAACTGAACCTGAACGTCGCGCAACTGGATAACCGCGAAAAAGGTTTGATCAGCGGCAAACGGGGCCTGACCTATGTGGGCACTCGTCTGGACAACAGCGGTGGTCTGGTCAGCGCGGCCGGCGTGGTCAACCTGACCGCCGCAGAAATCCAGAACGCTGCCGGCCGGATCGCCAGCCAGAGCGACTTGCTGGCAACCATCGGCCTGCTGCAACAACAGGGCGGTGAGCTGGTCGCGCAAGGCAATCTGAGCCTGAGCGGCAAGACCCTCGATAACCGTAACGGCGGACTGGTCGGCACCACCCAAGCGCTGACCCTGGCGGTGGATGACATCGACAACCGCAGCGGCGAAATCTCCAGCAGCCTATTGATGAACGTCAAAGGTCTGCGTCTGGACAACAGCAACGGCGGCAAGATTCTTTCCGGCAGCGACCTCGGGCTGAACGTCGGCAAACTGATCAACCAGAGCAAGGGCTTGATCGCCGCGACCAAAGGCGCGGCGACGATCACCGGCACCACCTTCGATAACAGCGGCGGCACGCTCAGCAGCCTCAACGGTTTGGTGATTACCCTCGATGATGCGCTGAGCAATTCTCTTGGCGTGATCAACAGCGACGGCACGCTGACCGTCAATGCCGCACGCATCGACAACAGCAACGGCAGTCTCGGCAGTGGCGGCGATCTGAAGCTGACCAGCACTGGCGCGCTGCTCAATCAGGCCGGTTCGATCAATACCGACCGCGCGCTGACCGTCAACAGCGGCAGTCTGGATAACAGTCGCAAAGGCGTGATTTACGGCCAAGGCAGTAGCCGGGTCGAGACCGGCGCGTTCAACAACAGCGATGGCGGCAAACTCACCAGCGGTGCGGCACTGACGCTCAAGGCCGGCCAGGTAAATAACGCCGCTGGCCGCATCGCCAGTCAGCAGGCGCTGGATGTCTCGCTCAGCGGGCTCGATCAGCAGGGCGGTGAACTGTTCAGCAAGGCCGACCTGACGCTCGATCTGAACCACGGCCAATTGAACAACCAGAACGGTTTGATCAATGCACCCGGTACGCTCCTGCTGAAAAACCTCAACGGCGTGAACAACCAGGGCGGGGAGATTTCCAGCCAGCAAGCCTTCGCGCTCGCTGCGCAAGAGCTGGACAACAGCAACGGCAAACTGCTCAGCCAGCAAGGCCTGACGTTGCGCATCGCTGCGGCATTGAACAACCTCAAAGGCGTGATCTCCGGCGCCTCGCTCGACAGCCACAGCGGCAATCTGGACAACCATGAAGGCTTGATCAGCAGTCGCGGCGAGTTGTTGCTGACTGTCGACAAGACCCTGGATAACCAGCTCGGTACGGTCATCGCTGACGGCCAACTGACCGTCAACGCTGATGAACTGGTCAACCGTGAAGGCAACATCGCCGGCAAGGCCGATGCCGGCGTGCAGGCAAAAACCGTCAACAATCAGAAGGGGCAGTTGATCGCCACCGGCGTGCTCAAACTGCAAGCCGATCAACTCGATAACCGGCAGAACGGTTTGCTCGGCTCGAGCAAGGACATGACCCTGACCGTCGCTGACCTGGACAACCGTGGCGGCGAAATCAGCAGCAACGGCGATTTGCTGGTCACTGGCACAAAACTCGACAACAGCGACGGCGGCAAGATTTACACCGGCAAAGGCCTGACCCTGACTGTCGACGAAGTGCTCAACCGCAGCAAAGGGCTGATCAATGCGGGCGCCCAGTTCACCCTGCAGGGCCGCTCGCTGACCAACGACGGCGGCGAATTGCTCAGCCAGCAAGGCATGTCGCTGAACCTCACCGGCGCCGTTGACAACAGCTCGGGCAAGGTCAGCAGCGAAGGCACGCTGACGGTCGACACCGCGAAATTGACCAACGTTGGCGGTAGCCTGTCCAGCGCGGCAGATCTGAAGCTGAACAGCGACGGCAGCATCGATAACCAGGCTGGCCAGATCGTCACCGATGGTGCGCTGCTGCTGACGGGCGCCAGCCTCGATAACCGCCAGAAGGGCACGCTGAGCGGTAAAGGCGCGGTCACCGTGATCACCGGCGCCTTCGATAACAGCAACGGTCGACTCAGCAGTGCCGACACCCTGAACCTCACGGCGGGTCAGGTCACCAACGGCGGCGACGGCAGTATTGGTAGTCAAAACGCGCTGACGGCTTCGGTCAGCGGCTTCGATCAACAGGGCGGCAAGCTGTTCAGTAACACGCAACTGAGCCTGGACTTGAACCATGGCCAGTTGAACAACATCGGCGGTTTGATCAACGCTCCGGGCGCGCTGCTGCTCAAGCAGCTCAACGGCGTCAACAACCAGGGCGGCACGATTTCCAGCGCCGAGGCGCTTACCCTCACTGCGCAAAATCTGGATAACAGCAACGGCAAGCTTTTGAGCAATCAGGGCCTGACCCTGCGCATCGCGGCAGCACTGGACAACGTCAAAGGCATGATCGGCGCCGCCGCCATCGACGCGCACGCGGCGAGCCTGAACAACAGCGGCGGCAACCTGGTCAGCCGTGGCGACCTCGACCTGACTGTGGACGGCTTGCTGCGCAATGACGGCAAAGGCTTGATCAGTGCGGCGCAGTCGCTCGAGATCAGCAGTGCCGAGTTGAACAACCGCGACAGTGGTTTGATCAACAGCCAGGGCAACCTGACCCTGACCGCCACCGGGCTGGACTCCAGCGAAGACGGCGAGGTTTCTGCCAGCGGTGACATGGACTTGAAACTGACGTCCCTGACCCAGAACGGCGGACGCCTGCTGGGCGACAAAGCCGTGACCCTCGACCTTGCCAATGGTGATCTCGACAACCAGCGCGGCTTGCTCACTGCCCAAGGACCACTGACGCTCAAACGTCTGCGTGAGGTGAACAACCAGAGCGGCGAGATCTCCAGCAATCTCGGTTTCGATCTCATCGTCCGAGCGCTCAACAACACTTCCGGCAAGATCATCAGCGGCGAAAAACTGCTGTTGCGTGGCACCGCACTGATCAACCAGAAAGGTCTGATCTCCGGCTGGCAAGGACTCACCGTCAACGCCGACAGCCTCGACAACCGCAACAGCGGCACGCTCTCCAGCAAGTTCGCCGATGTCTCGGTCGACCTCAAGGACGCGCTGCTCAACAGTAGCAGCGGTGCGCTGGTTGCTCAGGGAACCCTGAGCGTGAAAGCGGGCAGTCTCGACAACAGCAACAAGGGCAATCTCAGCAGTGGCGCAGGGCAGACCCTGACATTGGGTGGTGCGCTGAACAACAATCAGGGCCTGATTTCCAGCGGCGCGGCACTGGATGTTGTCAGCACGGCGTTCACCAATGCCAGCGGCTCAGTCAGTGCCGAACAGGCTTTCACCGCCACCGCCTCGCGTCTGGACAACAGTGGTGGACAGATCGCCAGCAACGACGCAATCACCCTCGGCCTGAGCGGCGAGCTGAACAACAACGCCGGCAAGCTGGCGAGCAGCGGCGCGATGTTGCTCAAGGGCGTCACCGACCTGCGCAACCAGAACGGCCAGATCGCCAGCCAGAAAACTCTCGAGGTGCGTACCGGTTCGCTGGACAACAGCAACAAGGGCACGGTCGCGGCCAACGATCAGTTGCAGATCAGCGCAACGGGCGCCGTCAATAACAGCGCCGACGGTCTCATCTATAGCCAGAAGGCCGGCGTCCAACTGACCGCCGCCAGCTTGCGCAACGGCAAAGGTTCGGTCCAGAGCGAAGGCGCAATGACGCTCGAAGTCAGCGGTGACTTCGACAACCAGAGCGGCAAGGTCATCGCGCAGAATGGCAATGTCTTCGTCAAAGCCGCCAACATCGACAACCGTGGCGGCATTCTTTCCAGCATCAAAGGCGCACTGGAAGCACGCACCGTCGGCGTGCTGCGCAACGGTTTTGACCTGAACAACAATCGCCAGGGCGGCATCATCCAGGCGCAGACTCTGACCCTGACCGCACTGGCTGGGCTGAACAACAACGGCGGGCGCATTTCTTCACAAACGGCCGATCTTGGCATCACCACAGCGGTGCTGGATAACAGCAGCGGCGTGCTGTACTCGAAAGGCTTGCTGGGCGTCACCGGCTCGAATCTGGAAAACGCCAGCGGCCAGATTGCCGCGAATCGCATTGACTTCGGCCTGACCGGCGCGTTGCGCAACGGCACGGGCGTCATCGAAAGCGAAACCCAACTGAACGTAAAAGCGGCCAGCGTCGACAACCAGGGCGGTCGTCTGCGTTCGCTGGGCAATACGGGCAAGACCCTGTTCCAGATCGGCGGTCTGCTCGACAACCGCAACGGCGTGCTGGAAACGGCCAATACCGACATGACCCTGGCCGTCGGCAGCTTCTTCAATGCCGGCGGGCAACTCAACCATGTCGGGCGCGGCAAATTCGACATCTCCACCGCCAATGTCATCGGCGCTGGCGGCAGCATCGTCACCGGCGGATTGCTGGAGCTCAACGCCGACAGCTGGAGCAACTCCAACGTTATTCAGGCCGGTCGCCTGAACGTCAATGTCGGGCAGTTCAGCCAGACCGCGAGCGGCAAGCTGCTGGCTTCGGATTCGCTGCAGATACGTGGCGGCAACTGGGCCAATGATGGTTTGATCGCCAGTGACGGCATCCTCGATCTGCAAATCGGCGGGACCTATTCCGGCACTGGCCGCTTGACCAGTCAGCGTGGTGCTTATGTTTCTGCCGCGCAGATGAACGTCGCGGCGGGTGGCAGCTTTGCGGTAGGCGCAACGTCGATCGTCAATATCGGCGGACAGCTCACCAATGCCGGGCGCATGACTTCCAGCGAAGACCTGACGATCAATGCGGGCGGTGTTGCCAACTACGGCACCCTCGGCGCGGCGCAGAACCTCATCATCAACACGCCTTCGCTGCTCAATGATCGTGGGCTGATTTTCAGCGGTAACAACATGACGCTTGGCGTCGCTACGCTGAACAACCAGCACGGTGATTTCTACGGTCTGGGCGATGTGGTGATGGGCGGCTATGGCGGCGCGGCACGGGCGGCGGGGATATACAACATCTCCGGCTCGATGGAGAGCGGGCGCGGTTTTACGATGAATGCGGATGTGTTTGAGAACCGTACGGAAGGTCCGACAGCGTCGGTTGAACGCAAGCTGATCTCGGGCTTGATCGCCGCCAGTTGCGGTGATTGCGTCGGGGGCACCTTCAACAACTTCCTCGCCACCCGTGAGACTTATCAATTCTTCGACACAGATAGCAGCGCCTCGGCGATGTTCAACGTCGGCAAGGATTTCACCTTCCAGGGCGGCACATTCCTCAACAGCAAAAGTACGGTCGCGGCGGGCGGCAACATCAACATCATCGCCGATAGTCTGAAGAACATCGGTGCGAAGAGCGGAACCGTTGAAGTCACGCGTCAGTACAACTTCGAGATGGGCACAGGCACCACGGCCCAATTCATGGCCAACGTGATCCTGCCGTACAACCAGCGCAATAACCCCGATTTCCCGTTTGTGTACTACGTTATCGCGCCGGAAGGCTTGATCCGGAAAGCGATCGCCAAAACCGTCGGCAATGGCATCGTCATCGTTGATGCCGAGACAGGCGAGAACGTCGGCAGTCGCAAATACGGCCGGGCGATGTCCGGATACAGCGCGGGCTTTGAGACTTCAACGCCGTCGTTGTACGACCCGAATAATCTGATGGCGATACCGAGTGAGCTGGCGCCTTACCAACAAGGCGTCGCTGTCGAGAAGCCCGTAAACAGTACCGGTGCTACCGACGTCACGAGCTCTCGCAATGCCGTGATTCAGGCCGGTGGAAACGTCTCGATAACCGCCACCCAGGAAATCGCCAACAGCGTCATTCATCAGGACTACAGCGCTAACGGTGGCACCAATAAAGTCGCCAATACCAATGTCGGCAACAGCGGCACTGTTGTCGTGCGCATCAACAGCCAACTGCCGCCGGATCTTGCCCAGCAACAGGTCAATCCGCTGAGCCTGCCTGGCTTCTCCCTGCCGACGGGTGAGAACGGTCTGTTCCGCCTGAGCGGGCAGGGCTCCAGCAGTACCGCAGCCAGCAATACCGGGCCAGCGCCAACGTGGACGGTCGGTAACGTTGCAGTAAATGCCCACGACCATCTGGTCGCAGCGACCAGTGGCGGGCCGCGCAACCTGTTCATCGATGCCCCGGCCCCGGTGTCCGACAGCACGCGCGCCGTTGACACTTTCCACCGCACCCCAAGCATGGTTCAGCCGGTTGCCAGTACGGTCGATGTCAAGGTGCCCGAGGGCAGCGCCGGATCGGGCATGCCGAGTCGCGGCAACGACATGAAGGAATCGATCGACACCCGTCCGGTCACGCGCGTCACTGGCCTGCCAGACACCACGGCACCGTCCAATCCGCACAAATACCTGATCGAAACCAACCCGGTGCTGACCGAGCTCAAGTCGTTCATGAGCTCCGATTACCTGTTGGAAAAACTCGGCTTCGACCCAGACCAAAGCGCCAAGCGCCTCGGCGACGGTCTCTACGAACAACGCCTGATCCAGCAAGCCGTCACCGCCCGCACCGGCCAGGCTTTCCTCGACGGCCAGACCTCCAACGAGGGCATGTTCAAGTACCTGATGAACAACGCCATCGCCAGCAAGGACGCGCTCAACCTGTCGGTCGGCGTCGGCCTTACCTCGCAGCAAGTCGCCGCGCTGACGCACGACATCGTCTGGCTCGAAGAGCATGAAGTTAATGGCGAAAAAGTGCTGGTGCCAGTGGTTTATCTGGCGCAAGCCAATGGCCGTTTGGGCCCGACCGGGGCGTTGATTGCCGGTAATGATGTGACGCTGATCGCCGGTGAAAACCTCGATAACGTCGGCACGCTGAAGGCTACCAACAACCTGTCCGCCACAGCCGGCAAAGACTTGGTCAACAGCGGCTCGATCGAGGCGGGCAATCGCCTGGATCTGCTGGCAACCAACAACATCGTCAACAAGGCGGGCGGGATTATCGCCGGCAAGGACGTCAGCCTGACCACGCGCACCGGCGATGTGATCAACGAACGAACCATCACCTCGATGGACGACAAGTACGGCACCGTCACCCGGCATCAGGACTTTGCCGACAACGCAGCGCGGATCGAGGCGGCCAACGACCTGACCGTCAAAGCGGCGAAGGACATCAACGTCATCGGTGGCGTCCTGAAAAGCGGCCAGGACATGGCGTTGAACGCCGGTCGCGACGTCAACGTGGCCTCCGTGCAGATCAACGACAGTGCCTCGCTGGGTTGGAGGGGAGCTGTCAGCAGCGTTACGCAACTGGGCGCCGATATTGATGCCGGGCGTGATTTCAAGGCTGATGCCAAGCGTGACATCAGTGTGATTGCCAGTGAGATTGATGCCAAGCGTGATGTGTCGATGTCGGCGACTGAGAATCTGGTGATCAGTTCGGCGGCGGATGAAGAGCACTCGCGTTCTGCCAACAAGAAGATGTCTCGTCAGGATGATGAGGTGAGGCAGGTTTCTGCAACGGTGACTGCAGGTAGCACCGTAATGCTCAATTCCGGTAAGGACTTGGAGCTGATTGCCAGTCGGGTTAGCGCCGGAAACGAAGCCTATTTGACAGCGGGTGCAAATCTGACGCTTCAGTCAGCGGAAGACAGCGACTACAGCTTCTACACCAAGACCAAGAAAAGTTCTTCGGGTAAGAAAAGTCAGCTTGATGAGACGGCCAGCACCACCAATATTGCCAGTTCGGTAACTGCAGGTGGTGACGTCAGCCTGGTAGCGAACAATGACGTCCTTATCAAAGGCAGCGAAGTTGCTTCTGAAAAAGGTGGAGTGAAGTTGGTGGCGGGCAATGATGTGCAAATCGTTGCTGTCACAGATTCGCAAAGTGTTCGCCATGAAAGCAGTTCGAGCAAAAAAAGCCTGGGTGGTCTGAAATCCAGCAAGGTGAAGGATCGAGTGTCCGAGACGCAAACCACTGCGATCGGCAGCATGATCTCCGGCAATACCGTGGATGTTGTAGCTAACCGTGACGTCATGATCAGTGGTTCTGCCTTGGTGAGTACAGAAGATTTGGCTGTGCAGGCCGGTCGCGATCTGACCATCAAAGCGGCGGAAAACACCTTTACTCGAAACGAGTATCACAAAGAGAAAAAAAGCGATCTGAGCGGTGTCCTGACGGCCAATAAACTGGGTGTAGATGACATCACCGGTAACCAGCATTTGTCCGTTGGTAGCCAGAGTCACAACGGTCAGTCTTCTCAGACGACGTTGACCGGCAGCACCATTGGCTCCAGCGGAGGCAATGTGAAGCTTTCCAGCGGTCGCGAGCTAAGCGTGATTGCCAGTGATCTGGTCAGCACCAAAGACATGAGCCTCATTGGCTCAAAGGTAACGATTGCCGCCGGCATGGAAAGCTCGAGTCAAAGCAGTACCGACAAATCGAGCAGCCTTGGGGTGGGTCGGGTCATTGGCGGCATGATCGTTGATACGGTCAATACCATTCACAATTCCGTCGAAGCGGCGAAAAACGCCGATGATCCGCGCCTTAAGGCAGTCAAGTACGCTCAAGCCGCCATGGCGCTGAATGACTTTGGTGGTATGGCGGGAGGCGCCGAAGGTGCGGGTTCGGACTATGGCAAAAAACAGGGCTCTGCCAGCAATGGTTCGTTGATAAAGATCGGCACTGAACTGGCAAATACGCACAGCAAGAGTACGAGCGAGTACAACAGTCAGACCGCCAGGCAGAGCACGATCAATGCGGGCAAGAACCTGTTGATCATCGCTGATGGCGGTGCGCCGGGGACTGCCGGTGATATTCATATTGTCGGTAGCAGCGTGAAAGCCGCAGACACCGCTTTGATCGCCAAAAACGACATTATCCTGGAGAGCGCACAGAACACGGCTGACTGGGCCAACAACGGCAGTAATAACAAAACCGCCATTGGCGCTAGCTTCAACCTGGGCGAGCAGAACGGGTTTACCCTTGATCTCGGAGCGTCTGTAGCCAAAAACAAAGGCACCGGCAGCTCGGTCACCCAGGTCAATACCACCCTGGATACCGGCTCTCTCTCCTTGCACAGCGGCAATGACACCACACTGGCAGGTGCACAAGTCCGAGCCGACAGTATCAAGGCTGTGATCGACGGCAACCTCAACATCACCTCGCGTCAGGACACCGAGACCCAGAGCAGCAAGCAGGGCAGTGCCGGTATCGGCGCGAGCATCTGTATCCCGCCATTCTGCTATGGCGCAACGGTGACCGGGTCTGCAAGCCTTGCCGCCGGTAACATGAACAGCGACTACAAGGCCGTGACCGATCAGAGCGGTCTGTTCGCCGGCCAAGGTGGTTACGACATCACCGTTGGCAAAAATACGACCCTGCAGGGCGCGGTCATTGCCAGTGAAGCGACACCGGACAAGAACCTGCTCAGCACTGATCGCCTGTTCGTCAGTGACATCAAAAACACGAGCGATATCAGTGCCCAGTCGGCCGGCATTTCGCTGTCTTATGGCGGCAAGTCCGGCACCAGTGTCGGCGGCAGCATTCCGCTGGCGCTTGAAGACTCGGATCAGAGCAAGACCCGCAGTGCCGTCAGCGAAGGCACCATCATCGTGCGCAACGCTGCAGGCGTGAATGATCTGGTGGGTCTGAATCGTGATACGGCGCATGCGAATGAGGCACTGGACAAACCTGATCAAAAAGCCATTCAAGAGCGGATTGATCTGATCCAGAGCACGGTCTCGCTGTCGAGAAACATCATCGGCAAAGTGGCCAACGCCCAGCAGCAAGCGGCTGCTGACAAAATGAAGTCAGCCACCACCGACGAAGAGCGCCTGGCGGCGCTTATTGAGTACAAAAGTTGGGATGTGGGCGGCGACAAACGCATCATGGCAGATGTCGCGGCAGGTTTGATCGCTGTGGGGCTGGGGGGCGTGGGCGGGACGACTGCAATCGGAGTGGTCGCCAATACCACGGCCAACGATGCGTTCAAAAAAATCGGCGATTACGCCGACAAGCAGGCTAGCGACGCTACTGATGACGTGACGCGAGCGGCGTGGGGCGAAGGCGGAGCCGCACGCGTCATGCTGCACTCGCTGGTTGGTGCGGTGATGGGGTTGTCGGGCAGCAGCGTTGCAGCCGGTGCACTGGGTGCAGGTGTTTCTGCTGCTCTGATGCCAATGATTGCCAAGGCACTGAAAGATAGCGGTCTGAATGACAAGCAGCAGGATGCATTGGCCACCTTGATTGCTTCGGGTCTTGGCGCGGCAGCGGGGTCTGGTGGCGGAGCAACGGGCGCAACGACTGCGGTTACCAGTTCAACTGGTGTTGAGATGTTCAATCGCCAGTTGCACAAGCAGCAAGAGATCCCGTTGCTGAAGAAAAAAGCCGATGAGTTGCAAGCAAAAAGTGCATCTCGCTCGGGTGCTCGCTGGGAAGATTTGCTACTGCTCGCCGCCGGTGCTGAAGTAGATGCGGCCGGTCTGGAGCATCTGAAAAGCGTCATGCAAAACGCTGTCGGCAATGATCCGGAGTCGAGGAATTTCGCCGAAGATATGGGCGATGCGTATGCAGCAATCACCCAGTTGTCCAATCAGGAAATCCCGCTGACCTGGAGCGATGGTCGACCGATCATTGCCAACGGTGCACCGGTGTATGCGTTCAATGCGACAGATGCACAATTCAACGACTCTACCTTGTTCAACGCTGTAGGGATTTATGGCCCGGGAGCGGTTTACCAGCACTGGAGCCAGTTTGGTAAAGATCAGACGGCGCAGTATGAAAATGAGCTGACCAAGATCTCCTCCTACGCATCTGATGTGGCAGATGCCGCCGAGCGTTTGTCGGCAATAGCAGGTAAAGGAATACTGTCAGTAAGCGCGATTGATGATGCGATCCTCTCAATGACCGGGCTTCGAGGTGGTAAAGCTGTTGTCGATGCAGTGTTGGAGGTGCTGGCGAAGTCGCAGTCAGCGAAAAAGCTGGCAACACTTCGTACAACCTATGCGGCGGAAATCGATAGTGTAAGCACGTTCAAGACGTCGGGTATAGATCGAGCAACAGCTGACGACTACTTGGAAACCGCTGAAGGACGAGAGCTCCTAAGTCAACTCATTGCCGCTGACCCATCTGCCGATTTGAGTAACATAGTCATGCGAGCCGTTGGGCAGTTAACTTCCGGATCAGGCACGCCAAAGATGTTAATTACAAATTCGCCTCTCGTTAAAATCGTCCCTAAAGGCGACGGGGTTTCTCCCTATTCTCCATTTTTCACAACCGAAGCCGACCTGAAAGCAGCCTCAAAATCTGGATATAGCCTCGCTGATTATTTCGGCTTACCGATAAAAAGTGATTCTCCGGTCTATGATATCTATAAGATCTCCCCGAGCGTGCCATCGCCGGTCTTCGTGAGTAAAGTGGCGCCGACCGCTGAATTGGGAGGGTTGATGACCAGACCAGGTGGCGCTACACAATATATCGTGCCGAATCGCGGGCCATGGTCGGCTCCGGAACTCGTTGGAACAATTAGAAATTGAGGTTGGATATGGACCAGATGATGTTGAGGGAAAGTGCGGAGTATCTGGAGGAAGTTATCTCTAAATATGCATCTGATGCGAAGGTTAGTTGTTTGCATAAAGCATTGTCGACTTTGATAGCAGATGCTCGTGCGGGGACAATTGTAATTCCCGTTCAATGGAATGACATTCCAGGCACCTACGCCTTTATTGAAGGAGGGCTACGACAATACCGCGACCTTGAAACAGCGTACGCCAAGTTTAAAATCGAGATTACTGGCGGCGAGAGTCCTCTTATGAAAAGCCTACGTTTGAATCAGCGGATGAGAGGTGAGGAGTGAGAGGTAACTGCAAATTAATTCTCTTGCAATTAATGCTAGCTCTCCTATTGCTGGGCTGCCATGCAAACGTCAGAGACTCTTCCCCCAGTCTTTTAAAGGATGGTGTCCAAATTCAGCAAAGAACGGCAACGCCAGATGCAAAACACGCCAAAGTCATCATGAAATCGACAGGTTACACATACCCTGTCGAGTTCTCGGTTCGCCGGGCTTCAGATCCCGATCAACGAATGGAAGTGCTGGGTACTGTGGTGGATTCCGGGCGGGGCAAAGTATTCGGCTGGATCGCCAAACTCAGCGAAGCGGCCAATAGCGCCACGTTCAAGCACTTCCCTCAGTTGGAAACGCCAGCCAATGCCGACGAACCCTTCGAGGTGTCGGGGCGTTCCAACGGCATGGGCACCGGCAATACTTATAGCTGCGGGCCGCTGAACAGCACTTTTACGCCGGAGCGAAGCAAGGTCTACCTGGTGGAGTTTCAGTTTGTCGGGCCGGGTTGCGAGCAGCATGTTTACGATGTCACCCAGCCGGGTCAACGTAGCCTCATCGGAGCCTTAGCCATTTGAAATTACACATTCATTTCCCTGACAACCTCATCTTCGATGACTTGCTCAGGCAGTAACGGATTCCCTGTCTTTGCAAGGTTTCAACGCAATTCGAAATTTCCTTCTCGGATACAGTCCCTGAATCATCCGGGATCGTATCTGGCTGGAGTCGTGACGAATTGGAGCGACGTGCGATCGCCGGGGCGGGGGGTCAATACACCCACTATGCGAACAGTTTGATTACCTTAAGCAACATTAGCGAAGGCCTTTACCAGATCATCGATCTTGAAATGTTCTATCGAAGCTTTGGTTGGTGCGCTGTTTTCCGAAATGGACAATACGCACCCGCCGGAAATTTCTGGGACGACGAGCCCACGTAAGAGGATAAATGGGGGCGGACCCTGAGGGATCCCCACAAATCTACTCTAGGCTCTGCGCTTGATGGTGCATCTCATCACGCAGAGCTTTTGCCAGACTTCCCGGTAATGCTGTTCCTCGTAGATGACGATTAAGTCATGGCTGCAATACAACTGGCCTCGTTCTTTGACGCCCCAACCGTTGGCCATTTATCATGCGAAAGCATAACGGCATCACTGTGTCGTGAATCATTCGAGTACGTGCCTTCCTGCGGCCGCGCACGTCAACCCTGCCTCACCAATCCCGTAACGGCCTAGGCCGTCATCTCAGGTGCTCAACAACGTGTCTGTCCCGAAAATTTCCGTCGTCATCCCCACGTACAACGTTGAGTCCTACATCGCTGAAACCCTCGATTCGCTGCTCAATCAACCCGTGCCGTTGCATGAAATCATCTTGATCAACGACGGCTCGACCGATGGCACGCTCGCGGTGATTGAGGCTGGTTTTGGCCATCGCCCGGAAGTCAAAGTGGTCACCCAGATCAATCAGGGCGTGGGCGCTGCCCGGCGCAATGGTCTGGCGTTGGCGAGCGGCGAGTATGTGTTCTTCTGCGATCCGGACGATGTGGTCAGCCCGGAGCTGTTTTCGACGCTGGTGGAGCAGGTGCAGGCCAACGCGGCGCTTGAGTTGTTTTAT
Source organism: Pseudomonas moraviensis subsp. stanleyae (assembly GCF_036283065.1). Classification (GTDB taxonomy): domain Bacteria; phylum Pseudomonadota; class Gammaproteobacteria; order Pseudomonadales; family Pseudomonadaceae; genus Aquipseudomonas; species Aquipseudomonas stanleyae. The sequence goes on along the minus strand of NZ_JAADJI010000009.1, from coordinate 99,131 downwards.
TTTTCCAAGCGTTCGTACACCGAAGTGGACGGTGCGAAGCAGTTGCTGCGACGTAACACCGCCGCGAGCCGCAATGGCTGGTTCGATGCGGGGCGCGACTTGCTGCAGGATCTGATTTTGTCCGGCAAGTATCACGCGGCGACGTGGCAATACATTTTCAAGCGTTCGGTGTGCGAGCGTTTTGTGGTCCGGCTGGAAGGTCGGGCGCATGAAGATCATGTGTTCAGCATGAATATCTACCTGCACAGCCAGGCCACTTTTTCCACGGCATCGGACTATTACTTTCAACGGGTCAGGAGTGGTTCGCTGACGCAGAGCCATAAGGATGTCGAGTACGTGATGGGCAGTTATGCCGCGTATCGCGACACTCTGGCAGCGTTGAAAAGGCACATTGCTGCGTTCAGTGCCGGGCGCGAAGTCGCGCTGAATTTCATGGAGCGCAATGTCGACGCACTGATCACCAAGTGCATCAAGTATGGTGTGCCGTTGCCACAGCAGATTACCTCGACGACGCGGCAAGACAGCCGTGATTGCGGGGTGCTGTTGCACACTCGCTGGACGCTGTGGTTTCCGCGCATCGTTCACGGGGTGCGCAAGCTGCGTTTCAATCTGAAGCAATCGCGCCGGAGTCGAAAAGCCGCCGCTCAGGGGTAGCGTTCACTTGCCGACAAGCGCAAAAAAGGGGTGAATTCATATCGATGAATTCGCCCCTTTTTGTTGCTGTTCAGTTACGAGGTTCTCAGCGAAACGCCGGCACCACATGCTTGATAAACAACTCCAGCGACTTCTTCTTCTCTTCATGCGGCAAGCTGTTGTCACACCAGAAACTGAACTCATCCACCCCCAGTTCCTGGTAGTACTTGATCCGCGGAATAATCTCTTCCGGCGTGCCGATCATCGCGGTCTTGTGCAGGCTCTCCAGCTCAAACTCCGGACGCCCTGCAAACTTCTCTTCAGGACTCGGCGCAAGAAAGCCGTTGACCGGGGTTTCCTTGTTGCCAAACCACGCATCAAAAGTGCGATAGAAACGTGAGATGGCTTTCGCCCCGACCTTCCAGCCATCCGGGTTATCAGCGGTGTGCACGTGGGTGTGGCGCAGCACCATCAATTGCGGGCGCGGTACGTCTGGGTTGTTGTCGAGTGCGGTCTGGAATTTGTTCTTCAGGTCGAGGACTTCTTCGTCGCCTTTCATCAAAGGCGTGACCATGACGTTGCAGCCGTTGGCCACGGCGAAGTTGTGCGAGTCGGGGTCGCGGGCGGCGATCCACATCGGCGGGTTCGGTTTCTGGATCGGTTTCGGCACGCTGGTCGAGGTGGGGAATTTCCAGATGTCGCCGTCGTGGGCGTAGTCGCCTTGCCACAGGGAGCGGACCACCGGGACCATTTCGCGCAGGGCCTGGCCGCCGCTGGAGGCGGGCATGCCGCCGGCCATGCGGTCGAATTCAACCTGATAGGCGCCGCGTGCGAGGCCGACTTCCATGCGGCCGTTGCTGATCACGTCGAGCAGGGCGCATTCGCCGGCGACGCGCAGCGGGTGCCAGAACGGCGCGATGATGGTGCCGGCGCCGAGGTGAATGGTCGTGGTTTTCGCTGCGAGGTAGGCCAGCAGCGGCATCGGGCTTGGGGAGATGGTGTATTCCATGGCGTGATGTTCGCCGATCCACACGGTGCTGAAGCCGCCGGCCTCGGCCATCAGGGTCAGTTCGGTCAGGTCTTCGAACAGTTGGCGGTGGCTGACGCTTTCGTCCCAGCGTTCCATGTGTACGAACAGGGAAAATTTCATGACGCTACCTCGAGTCTTTTGTAATTGGCCGGTCGTGTGCGGGCCTGTCGAACTGACGTGAACGCGTTGCGCTCGCGAGTCTTCTCACCATTCAAGCACGCCTTCGAGGACGGCTGTTCGGTTGATTGAATATTGGTATACCATAATACGGAATATCCGCAAAATATTTCTGACCGACACTTCGAACAAGGAAGGCGCAAGCAATGAACATAAAACAAAAACTGACTCTGGCGTTTGCGGTAATCGCCAGCCTGCCGGTGTTACTGGTGGCAGCGCTGATCATCCTCAATGTCCGTGAGGGCGCGCGCGACACCTTTACCGACAGCACCGGGCGCGAAGTGCGTCAGGTGGAAAACGCCATGCAGCTGTTTTTCGAGGGCATCAGCCAGAACGTTGCTTACCTGGCCGAGCACCCGCAGTTGCAAAGCATCGACACCAGCCTCAAACGCTACCTGAGCAGCGACGCCGCGCACGTGCCGATGGGGCCGCAGGATCAACAGTTGTTCAAGCTGTTCGACGGTCTGGCCAAGGCCCACCCGGCCTATACCTATCTGTCCGTCGGCATCGAGCAGGGCGGTTATCTGTTCTGGCCGGGCGATGCGCAACTGGCGAACTACGATCCGCGCACCCGGCCCTGGTACAAAACGGCGATGGCAAATCCCGGCAAGACCCTGCGCACCGAGGCCTATTACTGGGCGGCGGATGACGTGGTGCTGGTGAGCACCGTGCGCAGCTTCAACAACCAGTTGGGCAGCAATGCCGGTGTGGTCAACATCGATGTGTCGCTCAAGCAGTTGACCGATCTGGTCAAGCAGATCCGCCTCGGCGAAAGCGGTTATCTGATGTTGATGGAAGCCAACAACACCGTGCTGGTGGACCCAAGCGATCCGGCCCACAACTTCAAGAAACTCAGCGATCTCGGCGACGGTTATCAGCAACTGGCCGAGGCGGGCAAAGGCCTGGTCGAGGTGCAATTGGCCGGCGAGGATTACATGGCGCTGGTCTGGCCGTCGCAGGCGTTGGGCTGGCGGTTTGTCGGCTTGGTCAAGGCGAGCGAAGTGATGGCAGAGGCGACTCGTTTGACTTGGCTGATCGGCGCTATCGCTGTGGTTTGCGCACTGTTGTTTGCAATGGCCGGCGCGTGGTTTGCCGGTTTGATGGTCAAGCCGATTCGCGGTGTCGCCAGCGGTCTCGAAGGCATTGCTCAAGGCGAGGGTGATCTGACTGCGCGACTGGAAGTACGCGGGCAGGATGAAACCGCGCAACTGGCCGGCTGGTTCAATCAGTTTCTCGAAGCGATCCGCACGCTGATTCAGCGTATCGGCCAGGCGGCCGGGCAGATTCACAGCAGCTCCGGCAGCGCCACCGAAGTCTCGGCGGAAATGGCCGACGTCGCTTCGCGTCAGCGTGAGGCGGTGGACATGGTGTCGACCGCGTTCCACGAAATGGTCGCCACCTCCAACGAGGTCGCGCGTTCGTGCAGTCAAGCGGCCGACTCGGCAGACAACGGTCAGCGTCAGGCACACACCGGGCAGCAGCAGATCGACGCGGCGGTGAGCAACGTCGGGCGCTTGAGTCAGGAGATCGGCCACAGTGCCGAGTCGATGCAGCAACTGGAGCAGGACAGCAACGACATCCAGTCGATCCTCGGCACCATCCGCTCGATTGCCGAGCAGACCAATCTGCTCGCGCTCAACGCCGCCATCGAAGCCGCGCGCGCCGGTGAACAGGGCAGGGGCTTTGCCGTGGTCGCCGATGAAGTTCGTGCGCTGGCCAAACGCACCTCGGATTCCACTGGTGAGATTGACGCACTGCTGGGCAATCTGGCGCGGCGCACCCACCAGATGGGCAAGCAGATGCACGCCAGCCTTGAGGTTTCGCAGGAAACCGTGGTGTCGATCAACGAGGCGCGGGCGAGCTTTGAATTGATCCGTGAATCGGTCGACGTGATCCGCGACATGAACACCCAGATCGCCACGGCGGCGGAGGAACAGCATCAAGTGGCGGAGGACATCAATCGGCACATCAGCCAGATTCATGGCGATGCGCAGTTGGTGGCGAGCCTGGCGGATTCGACTCGCCAGGATGCGCAGAACCTGACGGCGTTGTCGCAGACGTTGAATCAGTTAGTGAGCCGGTTCCGTACCTGACACGGCCGTCCAGGCAACACCAAAATCTGTGGGAGCGAGCCTGCTCGCGAAGGCGTCGGGTCAGTCAAAAATGTAACAACTGACCCATTGCATTCGCGAGCAGGCTCGCTCCCACATGGCTTTTCGGCGGATTTGAGAAATCAAGCCACAACCGGCAACGCACCCATCTTGCCGTGGCAATACACCAGCGGCCCGGCGACTTGCTCGGGGACGATCAGGTTCTTCACCGCGCCGACCATGATCGCGTGGTCGCCACCTTCGTATTCACGCCACAACTCGCACTCGATCACCGCCGTCGCATTGGCGAGGATCGGGTTGCCCAGTTCGCTCAACGTCCACTCGATGCCCTGCGCCTTGTCCTTGCCTTTGCGGGCGAAGGCATAGGCCTCGCTTTGCTGCACGCTGGACAACAGGTGAATCGCAAAGCGTTTGCTCTTGATCAGCACGGGATAGGAGTCGGAGCTGTAGTTGGGGCAGAACAGCACCAGCGCCGGGTCCATCGACAGCGAGCTGAACGCGCTGGCGGTCAGGCCGACGATCTGGCCGTCGTCGTCCAGCGTGGTGATGACGGTGACGCCGGACGGGAACGAGCCCATGACTTGTTTGTAAATGGCAGCATCGATCATTGGGTGGTCCTCGGGTGGTGTGACGCGGTTTTTATGGTTTGTAGGTCTGATGGTATACCGTAATACATATCTTGCAAGGGGTTTTCGGGTGAACCGATAAACGTGGCACTTTCGTCGGAAACTCAGCGTTTACGGGGCTTTCAGCTAGCCGGTCAGGGGAGGGATCAGCGAGGATAGCGGATCAGAGAGCGACAGAATCAGCGGATCAGGCTTGTGCAAAGTTTGGAATACCATAATATGGTCTGCATCTGAGGGGCGACCCAAAAGTCCTCCCGGTTTGGCTTCATACAAAGATAAAAACAGACAAACTCGAGTTCATGCATATGTCCCAGATGTCCCGGCAAGATCCGTTGATCGAGAATCATACGGTCGATTACGTCCCACTCGCGGAACGCCACGGGAAGGCCCGCGACCTGTTCACTCTGTGGTTCAGCACCAACATCGCGCCACTGCCCATCGTCACCGGCGCCATGGTGGTTCAGGTGTTCCATCTCAATCTGTTCTGGGGGCTGCTGGCGATTGCGCTGGGGCACATGATCGGCGGCGTGGTAATTGCGCTGGCCTCGGCGCAGGGCCCGCGCATGGGCATTCCGCAAATGGTCCAGAGCCGCGGTCAGTTCGGGCGTTATGGCGCGCTGCTGATCGTGTTCTTCGCAGCGCTCATCTACATCGGTTTCTTCATTTCCAACATCGTGCTGGCGGGCAAATCCATCGTCGGCATTGCGCCGTCTGTGCCAGCGCCGCTGAGCATTCTGATCGGCGCGCTGGCTGCTACGGCGATCGGTGTGATCGGCTACAACTTCATCCACACCCTCAACCGCATCGGCACCTGGGTGATGGGCGGCGCGTTGCTCGCCGGGTTCATCTACATCTTCGCCCATGACTTGCCGGCGGACTTCCTCACGCGCGGGAGTTTCAATCTCTCCGGCTGGCTGGCGACGGTGTCGCTGGGGATCATCTGGCAGATCAGCTTCTCGCCATACGTCTCCGACTATTCGCGATATCTGCCGGCGGACATCGGCATTGCCAAACCGTTCTGGGCGACGTATCTGGGCGCGACGCTGGGCACGATTCTGTCGTTCAGTTTTGGCGCGGTGGCGGTACTGGCGACGCCGGAGAGCACTGAGGCAATGGCAGCGGTCAAGCAGTCCACCGGCTGGCTGGGGCCGATTCTGATGGTGCTGTTTCTGCTCAACATCATCAGCCACAACGCGCTGAATCTGTATGGCGCGGTGTTGTCGATCATCACCTCGATTCAGACCTTTGCCAGCCAGTGGACGCCGAGTATCAAGGTGCGCGTGGTGCTGTCGAGCGTGATCCTGGCCGGCTGCTGCGTGGTCGCCCTCGGCGCTTCGGCGGATTTCATTTCCCAGTTCATCGGGCTGATTCTGGCGTTGTTGCTGGTGCTGGTGCCGTGGGCGTCGATCAACCTGATCGACTTCTACCTGATCAAGCGCGGCAATTACGACATCACCTCGATCTTCCGCGCCGACGGCGGCATCTACGGCCGCTTCAACCTGCACGCGATCATTGCCTACTTCATCGGCATCATCGTGCAACTGCCGTTTGCCAACACCTCTCTGTACGTCGGGCCGTACGCCAATCTCGTCGAAGGTGCCGACCTGTCGTGGCTGGTTGGCCTGGTGGTCACCGTGCCGCTGTATTACTGCCTGGCGACCCGTGGGCAGGCGCAGCAGAGCAGGGCGGCAAAACTGAGCTATCGCTCGTAAGCAATTCTGTGGCGAGGGAGCTTGCTCCCGCTGGACTGCGCAGCAGGCCCCGCATTTCTGCAGCGCAGGCGGGGCCGATACACGCACCAGCGGGAGCAAGCTCCCTCGCCACAACTGGTTTTCGGCCGTCCCGAGTATTTCAGCGGTCACGCAAATTGGCCATATCGATCCCCTTTTGGCCTGCCGCCTACTGTCACCGCGCTACGCTGTCAGCAAGAATCGAAACCATAACAACAGGCTCGACCTTTTTTGCCCTTGGCTATCGTTACAGCCACTGCCGTGTACAGAACATAAAAACCATCGATCTCACGTCGCATTCGGGGAAACAACCATGGTCACGATCAAACGCATTCTGGGCGCCACCGTGTGTGGCCTGACGCTGCTGGCCAGCGCCGTCCAGGCCGAGCAGCGCGAACTGCGGGTGTACAACTGGGCGGATTACATCCTGCCGTCGGTGCCCAAGGATTTCGCCGAGCAAAGCAAGATCAAAGTGACCTGGGACACCTTCGACACCAACGAATCCCTGGAAGCCAAACTGCTCACCGGCAACTCCGGTTACGACCTGGTGGTGCCGTCCAATCAGTTCATCGAAACCCAGATCAAGGCCGGCGTGTTCCAGAAACTCGACAAATCGAAACTGCCGAACTGGCAGCATCAGGATCCGGCTTTGCTCAAGTTGCTCGACGCCAACGACCCCGGCAACCAGTACGGCGTGCCGTACATGTATGGCACCGTGCTGATCGGCTTCAACCCGGCCAAGGTCAAGGCTGCGCTGGGCGAGAATGCGCCGGTCGACAGCTGGGATCTGGTGTTCAAGCCCGAGAACATGGAAAAGCTCAAGGCCTGTGGCGTGGCGATGCTCGATTCGCCGTCGGAGATCCTGCCCCTGGCCCTGCATTACCTCGGCCTCGATCCGAACAGCCAGAACCCGGCGGACTACGAAAAGGCCAAGGCCTTGATGATGAAGATTCGCCCGTACGTGACCTACTTCAACTCGGCCAAGTACATGACCGACATCGCCAACGGCGACATCTGCGTGGCGATCGGTTACTCCGGCAGCTTCTACCAGTTCGGCAATCGTGCCAAAGAGGCGGGCAACGGCGTGGTGGTCGATTGGCGCTTGCCCAAGGAGGGCGCGCCGATCTGGTTCGATACGTTCGCCATTCCGAAGAGCGCGAAGAACGTCGCTGAGGCGCACGAATTCCTCAACCACTTGCTCGACCCGAAAGTGATCGCCCCGATCAGCGATTTCCTCGGCTACCCGAATGCCAACAAGGACTCGATGCCGCTGGTCAACAAGGACATCACCGACAACCCCAACCTGACCCCGACCAGCGAAGCGCTGAAAACCCTGTATGTGGTGCAACCGTTGCCGCAGAAAATGGAGCGGGTGCGGACGCGGGCTTGGACCAGCATCAAGTCCGATAAATAACACCACCGCACTTCAAATGTGGGAGCGAGCCTGCTCGCGAAAGCGGTGGGTCATTCAACTCAAATGTTGACTGATTTGGCGTATTCGCGAGCAGGCTCGCTCCCACAGGTGGGGTTGGGTGGTGTCATTCAGGGCTGCGCTCAGCCTCGCGGCTGGTCGCCAGACTCAACAGCACCGACCCGAGAATCACCGAGCCAACCACCGCCAGCGACCACTCCACTGGCATGTGGAACCATGGCATCAGCACCATCTTGCCGCCGATGAACACCAGCACGATCGCCAGCCCGTATTTGAGCAGGTGAAAACGGTCAGCCATGTCCGCCAGCAGGAAGTACAGCGCGCGCAGGCCCATGATCGCGAAGATGTTCGAGGTGAAGACAATGAACGGGTCGGTAGTGACGGCGAAGATCGCCGGGATGCTGTCGACGGCGAACATCAAATCGCTGGCCTCGATCAGCACCAGTACCAGAAACATCGGAGTCGCCCAGCGCACGCCGTTTTGCAGAATGAAAAACTTCTCGCCGTGAAAGCCGCTGGTGATGCGCATATGCCCGCGCACCCAGCGCAACAGCGGGTTGTTATCGAGATCCGGTTGATGATCAGCGAAGACCAGCATCTTGATCCCGGTGATGATCAGGAATACACCGAACGCATACAACAGCCATTCGAACTGCGACACCAGCCACACGCCGGCGAAGATCATCACCGCGCGCATCACGATCGCGCCGAGCACGCCGTACAGCAGCACGCGCCGTTGCAATTCCGGCGGCACGGCGAAGTAGCTGAAGATCATCACGAAGACGAACATGTTGTCGATCGACAGCGATTGTTCAATGAGATAGCCGGTGAGGAATTCCAGGGTTTTCTGCCGGGCAATCTCACCGCCGAATTCACCGTGCAGATACCACCAGAGCAACCCGGCAAAGCTCAGCGCCAACAAGGACCAGGCAACCACCCAGGCCGACGCTTCACGCACCGACACCCGGTGCGCCTTGCGCCCGCCAAAGACAAACAGGTCCAGGGCCAGCATGGCCAGAACGAAGACGATGAAGGCGCCCCACATCCAGGGTTCGCCGATATTGATGTTCGTGGCAGGCATGGCACGCTCCCTGTCTCTTGTTTGAGTTGAGTCAGACGGGGCCATACTAGCGACGGATTTGTGGCAAAGAAAAATCGTATATTTTTTATGGATAGTTCGAGAAAAACGAAATATGTGAGTGGGCATTCGATTTTGGATTTGCTAATGATTTGACGAAAGGTTCTGTAGGAAAGAGAAATTGCTATGAAACCGTGCGGCACGTTTATCAGGAAGCGGGTGTTCTCCCTTGGTTCTTTACGGCGCTCGGAGGCTGGGGTTGTACTACAACCTAGCAGGTTGGCGGTGCACTGAAATAAGCGCACGGCGTCAGGAAGGGAGCTATTGGCTTTCTGAAGCTAACGCTAGCGGCTTGGCGCTTAAAAAAAACTTCCCGAATGTGAGTCGGGAAGTGGTGTCATCGCCGTCAATTGGAAGCTACATTGAACTTCCCTTTTACGGTATGCGTTTCCAGTACGTACTTTATGTGAAAAGTGAAACCTCCTGTCGCGGTTTTTATGCCTGTAGCTGCATCAACTGTTTGCTTGATCGTTAGCTCACCTTTTATCCCGTCATAGATCAGCCCGCTAGCCGCTACAAAGGCGGTAACGCCTGTTTGTTCCGGACCAACAATCGGATGCGGCCCATTTGCCAGTTCAAGAGGCAAAATTATGGCCACAAATTCTAAACTTTCACCGGTAACGTACTGCCCGATCAGGCTGATCGAGTCATCAGTCAAGGATTTATAGATAAAGCGGTTAGCTACAAACCCCCTGTCCATGGGGGGGAAAGCAGGTGAGAAGTCTGCTGTGAACAGATCCGAGGTCCGGCTGGTTTTATCAAATAATTCAGGCGTTAATCCAAGCTTTACGTAGTTAATATTCAGCATCTCTTAGAGCTCCGTTGAGGGTCCTCAGTTCGTATAGAACGGCCTGGGGTGGCTAATGCCGATTTCAAAGTACGCGCTATAAGGAGGAGGCAACACTGTCAGGGTTGACAGTTGCCTTGTAATGGTTGTCGTGTTAGTGCGGATGCATGTTACCGAACCGTATTTTTGCTCGCAGATAAAGAGCCTGATTAACTGGCCCTGATACGAAAATCGGAACATCCTCAACGAAAAAATTCCCCCGGTGTCTGCCCAAACTGCTGACGAAACGCGGCGATAAACGCCGAGGTCGAGTCGTATCCGCAGGCCAGCGCAACATCCGTCACACGCTCACCTTTTTCCAGCGGCGTCAGAGCGCCAAGCAGGCGCAGGCGCTGGCGCCAGGCGCGGAAAGTCAGGCCGGTGTCGCGCAGGAACAGGCGCGTCAGGGTCTTTTCGGTGACGCCGAACTTGTCGCTCCAGTGGCTCAGGGTGGTCTGCTGTTCCGGGTGTTGTTCGAGGCTCTGATAGATCTGCTTCAGGCGCGGGTCTTGTGGCAGCGGCAGCATCAGGTCGATGGTTGGCGCATCGGCTAGCTGATCGAGGATGACTTGGGCGAGGCGTCCGTCAGGGCCGTTCTCGTCATACTCCACCGGGACCTGACTGAAGGCGCGGATCAATTCCCTGAGCAGATCGCTGACGCCGAGCACATGGCAATGTTCAGCCGCCCAACCGGTGACGCTGCTGTCGATATACAGGCTGCGCATTTCCGTGTGTGGCGCGCTGAACACCCGGTGCGGCACACCCGCCGGAATCCACACCGCACGCTCCGGCGGCGCGACGAAACGGCCGGCGCTGGTCTGCACTTCGAGCACGCCCTGAATCGCATAGGACAACTGCACCCACGGATGACTGTGACGGCGGGTGAGGGCGCGGTTGGGCAGTGATTCGGTGCGTCCGTACACGGGGCGCGGCAGGCTCGGTAGCCCGGGAACACTGCGGCGAACGCTTTTGGCTTGTCCTTTAGGCGGCATCTGGCGGCTCTTCGGCGTTAGTCGGTAATTGCCAGTCACGTTAGAGTCGTTCGCACGCACTGGCAACCTCCGGATGAACCGCATGACTCGCCCACGTTTTCTGCCCGATAACTTCACCCTGACCTTGATCGGCGTCGTCTTGCTGGCGAGCTTCCTGCCCGCCAGCGGCCAGGTCGCGGTCGGCTTCGGCTGGCTGACCAACATCGCTATTGCCCTGCTGTTTTTCCTGCACGGCGCCAAGCTGTCACGCGAATCGATCATTGCCGGCGCCGGCCACTGGCGTCTGCATCTGCTGGTATTCGGCCTGACTTTCGTGCTGTTCCCGATACTGGGACTGGCGCTCAAACCGCTGTTGTCACCGCTGATCGGCGATCAGCTGTACATGGGCATGCTCTATCTCTGCGCATTGCCAGCGACGGTGCAGTCGGCCATCGCGTTCACTTCGCTGGCGCGAGGCAATATTCCGGCGGCGATCTGCAGTGCGGCGGCGTCCAGCCTGTTCGGGATTTTCCTGACGCCGCTGCTGGTGACGCTGCTGCTCAACGTGCACGGCGACGGCGGTTCGACCCTCGATGCTATCGTCAAAATCAGTGTGCAATTGCTCCTGCCATTTATTGCCGGGCAGGTCGCTCGGCGCTGGATCGGCGCGTGGGTAGGGCGCAACAAGAACTGGCTGAAATTTGTTGATCAGGGTTCGATTCTGCTGGTGGTTTATGGCGCGTTCAGCGAGGCGGTCAACGAAGGCATCTGGCAGCAGATTCCGTTGCTCGAATTGCTCGGCCTGGTGGTGGTCTGCTGCATCCTGCTGGCGCTGGTTCTACTGGCCTCGACCTTGTTGGGCAAAGCCTTCGGCTTCAATCAGGAAGACCGCATCACCATTCTGTTCTGCGGCTCGAAAAAGAGCCTGGCCACCGGCGTGCCGATGGCGCAGGTACTGTTTGCCGGGAGCACCATCGGCGTGCTGATTTTGCCGCTGATGCTGTTCCACCAGATTCAGTTGATGGTCTGCGCGGTATTGGCCCAGCGCTATGCGAAACGGCCGGAGTCGGTGCCGGACCTGATGGCGCAGGTTGACCCGTAAAAGCGGTTCAAAAACCCGAATACTTGACCGCCGCTGCGGCCCGCGTCGGCACATCCAGCGTGCGCAACAACGAAGACACATGGATGCGCACCGTGAACGGCGAAATATCCAGTTCACGGGCGATTTCCTTGTTGGTCTTGCCTTGCGCGATCAACCGCAGCACTTCCTGCTGGCGCGGCGTCAGGGTCGTCGCGGTTTCCAGCGGCAACAAGCCGGACGGCGCCGACTTCACCAGCACCTCGCCTTCACGGATTGCCAGAATCGCCTGACCGATTTCATCTGGCGCAATGTTCTTGCCGATGAAGCCGTCAATGCCCGCCGCCATGACTTCACTGATCAGCGCTTGATCGTCGACCATCGACACGACGATCAGCGTGGTGCGCGGCAATCGTTGGCGCAGGTCGGCGAGCTGAGTGATGCAGGTCAGCCCGGGAAAACGCAGATCGAGCATCAGAGTATCGGGTTCGGTGCCCACTGCCAGCAGCGCGAGCACGGCGTCGAAGTCGCCGGCCTCTTCGACAATTGCGTCGGGCAGCAGACGCAGGACCGTGCGTAACATCGCCTCGCGAAATAGTGGGTGATCGTCGGCTATGATGATCCGGCATGTCATGACGTGACCCTCCCTGGGTCAGGCGTGATTCAAGGCCTGCACCTTAGCATCGGACGCGAAGGTTGCCTGTAGGCTGCTTCCGAAACTGACGATCGCTGCACAAGGACGTTTCCCATGAAGTTTGAGAAAAACACCGAACTCGACCAGGCCAATCTACGCATCATCATCGCCGCCATTGCGGTGGTGTACATGGTGGTGCTGGGTTTTCTGCCGGGCCATCGCTTCGATACCTACCTGCCGGTCATCACTTACATTGTCCTGTTTCTGCTCGCCTCGATCGTGTTCCGCCAAGCCATTGCGCGCTGGCCGGGGCATTATCCGGCGCGACGGATTTTCGCCATGGTTCACGATTACACCGGCACCTGTTTTGGTCTGGTGATTGGCGGCGAGGCGGCGCTGCCGCTGTACGCAGTGATGGTTTGGGTCAACCTCGGCAACGGCATGCGCTACGGCTCGCGCTATCTGGCGGTTGCCACCGGCCTGGCGCTCGTAGCGCTGCTGGTGGTCTATCGCTTGACGCCGTACTGGCAGGCGCAACCGTTCATGGTGCTGATGCTGCTGATCACCAGCACGGTGATTCCGTTTTACGCGCACTTGCTGCTTGAGCGTACGCGCAAGGCGTCTGAAGAAGCGGTCGCGGCGAATCTGGAGAAATCGCGCTTCCTCGCGCAGGCCAGTCACGATTTGCGTCAGCCGATTCATTCCATCGGCTTGTTCACTGCCTGTCTTCGCGAGTCGCATTTGGGCGACGACGAGCGACAGCTGGTCGATAACATCGACCGCTCGCTGCTTAACGTCTCGCAGTTGTTCCGTTCGATTCTCGACCTTTACACCCTCGATAACGGTCGGGTCGAGGCAAAATGGCAAACGCTGAACCTCGGTGAGTGGCTCGCGGACATTGTCCGCCAACATCAGGAAGCGGCGCGTTGGGCGGGTGTCGAACTGCGGCTGCGACCGTGCAAATACTGGGTCAGAACCGACCCGGCGCTACTGGCGACCATGGTGCAGAACGTGCTCTCCAACAGCTTCAAATACGGCGCGCAGCGGCCAGTGCTGATCGGTGTGCGTAAACGCGGGGCAGGGCTGGCCATCGTCATTTATGACTGCGGTAACGGCATTGCCGAAGAGCATCTGGCCAAGGTCTTCGAGGAGTTTTATCGGGTACGGCAAGTGCGGGATAAAGACGTCGAAGGCGTAGGCCTGGGTCTGTCGATCATCAAGCGTCTCGGTGAGTTGATCGATGTACAAGTTGCGCTGCGTTCGCAGTTGGGAAGCGGCACAGCGGTAACGCTTGCCGGTTTGCCAATCGTCACCGCGCCGCAGTCACTGGTCGTGCACGATGAGGCGCGGCAGGCGGGTCTGTTGACGGAGCTGAAGGTGTGCCTGGTGGAGGATGACCGCAACGTGCTGCTGGCAACTTCGGCTTTGCTGGAGCGCTGGGGCTGTGTGGTGCAGGCCGAATGGTCAGCTGAGGATCTGGTCACCGACTGCGACATCATCGTCGCCGACTATGACCTCGGCACCCACGCCACAGGCATCGAGTGCATCGATGAGGTGCGCAGGCAACGCGGCTGGGCCGTGCCGGCGATGATCATCACCGGCCACGACGTCGAAAGGATCCAGGCAGCCTTGCACGACCGCCAGATCGCCATCCTGTCGAAACCGGTGCGCCCGGCCGAGCTGCGCGCGACATTACGCGCCCTGCGTGATCGACAAGGCGAAGCGGTCGAGAATGCCCTGTAACCCTCTCTAACCTCCAAGCCCGCGTCATGCGGGTCTGGTGGTTTTTGGCGTTCTAGATTTTCGCCAGCGCCTGCGCCAGGTCAGCGCGCAAATCTTCGACGTCTTCAACCCCGACCGACAGCCGCACCAATCCATCGCCAATCCCCAGCTTCTCGCGGGTCTCCGGCGGAATCGTCGCATGCGTCATGATCGCCGGATGCTCGATCAGGCTTTCCACGCCACCGAGGCTTTCCGCCAGCGCGAAGATCTGCACGTTTTCCAGAAACCGCCGTGCGCCGGCCAAGTCGCTGTTCAGGTCGACGGAAATCATCCCGCCAAACCCGCGCATCTGCCGCTTGGCCAATTCATGTTGCGGGTGCGATTCAAGGCCCGGATAGTAGACGCGCTTGACCTGCGGTTGCTGCTCGAGCCACTGCGCCAGATCCAGGGCGTTGCTGCAATGGCGCTCCATGCGCAGCGCCAGGGTTTTCACCCCGCGCAAGGTCAGGAACGCATCGAACGGCCCGGAAATCGCGCCGACGGCGTTCTGCAGAAAACCGAGTTTTTCCGCCAGTTCGGCGTTCTGCCCGACCACGGCAATGCCGCCGATCACGTCGGAGTGGCCGTTGAGGTATTTGGTGGTCGAGTGCAGGACGATGTCGAAACCCAACTCCAGCGGACGCTGGATGTACGGGCTGGCGAAGGTGTTGTCGGCGACGCAGATGATCCCGCGCGCGCGGCAGATGCGCGCAATCGCGGCCAGATCCGACAGGCTCAGCAGCGGGTTGGTCGGGGTTTCGACCATGACCATGCGCGTGTCGTCCTGCAGCGAGGCTTCGAACGCCGAGAGGTCGGTCAGGTCGACGAAGCTGAAGCGATGCCCGGCGCTGCGCTGACGAACCTTGTCGAACAGGCGGAACGTGCCACCGTAAAGGTCATTGCCGGAAACGATATGCGAGCCGGCGTCGAGCAATTCCAGCACCGTGGAAATCGCCGCAAGCCCTGAAGCGAAGGCGAACGCGCGGGTGCCGCCTTCGAGATCCGCAACGCAGCGCTCCAAAGCGAAACGCGTCGGGTTGTGCGAGCGGCCGTAGTCGAAACCCTTGTGCACGCCGGGGCTGTCTTGCAGGTAGGTGGAGTTGGCGTAGATCGGCGGCATCAGCGCGCCGGTGGTCGGGTCCGGTTCTTGCCCCGCGTGGATCACCCGGGTCGCGAAGCCTTGGGATTTATCGTCGTGCTGACTCATGCAAGGGATCTCCGTAATTGGTTGAGCATGTCGGTGCGGGTGATCAGGCCATGGAAGCCGGAGGCGTCGGCGATGATCGCGACGAGGCCACGGCTGAGCACCGCTTCCAGCTCGGCCAGGGTCGCAGCCGGGGCGAGGGTCTGCAGTTTGTCGGTCATCACGCTGGACACCGACTGGCTGAAGCGCGCGGCGTCTTCGTGCACGCCGAGAAGGATATCGGACTCATCGATCACGCCCACCAGTTGCTTGCCTTCGACCAGCACCGGCAGTTGCGAAACATCCGCCAGACGCATGCGCTGGAACGCCGTGAGCAGTGTGTCGTCAGGGCCGACACTGATTACCCGGCCGTCCTCGAAGCGCCGGGCGATCAAGTCGCGCAAATCGCCGTAGCCCTTGCGTTGCAACAGGCCCTGATCGGTCATCCACTGGTCGTTGTAGACCTTCGACAGATAGCGCGTGCCGGTGTCGCAGACAAAACTCACCACGCGTTTCGGCGCGGTCTGTTCGCGGCAATAACGCAGCGCGGCAGCGAACAGGGTGCCGGTCGATGAGCCGCCGAGAATGCCCTCGGCCTTGAGCAACTGGCGGGCGTGATCGAAGCTTTCTGCGTCGCTGATCGAGTAGGCGTGACGCACGCTGGACAAATCGGTGATCGACGGAATGAAGTCTTCGCCAATGCCCTCGACCGCCCACGATCCGGGCGTCGGCAATGTGCCGTCGCGGCTGTATTGCGCCATCACCGAGCCGATCGGGTCGGCGAGGACCATTTCCAGATCTGGCTGCACACGTTTGAAGAAGCGACTCAGCCCGGTCAGCGTGCCGGCCGAACCGACGCCAACGACGATCGCGTCCAGATCATGTTCGGTCTGCGCCCAGATTTCCGGCGCGGTGCTGCATTCATGGGCCAGCGGGTTGGCCGGGTTGTTGAACTGGTCGGCGAAAAATGCCCCGGGAATATCCTTGGCCAAACGGGCGGCGACGTCCTGGTAATACTCGGGATGGCCCTTGCCGACATCGGAGCGGGTGATGTGCACTTCAGCACCCATGGCCTTCAAGTGCAGGACTTTCTCGGTGGACATCTTGTCCGGCACCACCAGCACCACGCGATAGCCTTTGGCGCGGCCGACCAGCGCCAGACCCAGGCCGGTGTTGCCAGCGGTGGCCTCGACAATCGTGCCGCCCGGTTGCAGGCGACCGTCACGCTCGGCGGCATCGATCATCGCCAGACCGATACGGTCCTTGATCGAACCGCCGGGGTTCTGCGATTCGAGTTTGAGAAACAGCGTGCAGGGTCCGGTATCGAAGCGGGTGACCTGAACCAGCGGAGTATTGCCTATCAGCCCAAGCACGGCAGGGCGTGATTCCTTCGACATTTCTTCACCTCTTTATGGTGTTGATCGCGTTCCGATCGCGGGGAAAAGACTCGCGTGCAACTTAGGCGCAGACATCTTCCCTCGCAACCTTTAATCCATGGAAAATCCAGCGATTTGGATCTAACGATAGAACGAAATCGGCATGCTGCCTTGAGGCATTCTGATCGTTCCCACGCTCCGCGTGGGAAAGCAGCCCGGGACGCTCTGCGTCCCTACGGTCCAAAGATCGCAGCCTTCGGCAGCACCTACACGGCTATTTGTACATGAGCGGAACTTGTGATGATCTTCAATATATTGAGTTTGTTTCATCCATCCCCGTTCCCGACAATGGCCGCCATCGAATAAGCACCTGGAGTTGTTCTCATGGCACTGGCCCATTCCCTTGGATTTCCGCGCATCGGTCGCGACCGCGAACTGAACAAAGCGCAAGAGGCGTTCTGCAAAGGAGAACTGAACGAGGCGGGCCTGCGTGACGTCGGGCGTAAGCTGCGCAAGGCCCATTGGGACTTGCAGAAAAACGCCGGTCTCGACTTGCTGCCAGTTGGCGATTTCGCCTGGTACGACCAGGTGCTGACCCACTCGCTGATGTTCGGCGTGATCCCCGAACGTTTCCGTCCGCACGACGGCAAAGCCACGCTGCAAACCCTGTTCAGCATGGCTCGAGGCGTCAGCGGCGCCGGCCACGCCCAAGAGATGGCCAAGTGGTTCGATACCGACTATGACTACCGCGTACCGGAATTCAGCGTCGATCAGCAATTCCAGCTGGGATGGGAGCAACTGTTTGAAGAAACCGCAGAGGCCCGTACGCTGGGGCACAGCGTCAAACCGGTGATCATTGGCCCGTTGACCTATCTGTGGCTGGGCCAGACCAAAGGTGCCGACTTCGACAAGCTCGAGCTGCTCGATCGCCTGCTGCCGCTGTACGGGCAGATTTTTGCGCGGCTGGCGACACTGGGCGTGGAATGGGTGCAGATCGATGAGCCGATTCTGGCGCTGGACCTGCCGCAGGACTGGAAGAATGCCTTCGAACGTGCCTACAACCAGATCCAGCGCGATCCGCTGAAAAAACTGCTCGCCACC
This sequence comes from Pseudomonas moraviensis subsp. stanleyae, assembly GCF_036283065.1. Classification (GTDB taxonomy): domain Bacteria; phylum Pseudomonadota; class Gammaproteobacteria; order Pseudomonadales; family Pseudomonadaceae; genus Aquipseudomonas; species Aquipseudomonas stanleyae. The sequence continues at coordinate 81,324 of NZ_JAADJI010000009.1, read as the reverse complement.
TATTTCGGTGGCCTCGGAGAAAATCTTGGCCTGGCGGCGAACCTGCCGGTCGATGGCCTGCACATCGATCTGGTGCGCGCGCCGGATCAGTACCCGACCATTCTGGATCGTCTGCCGGCCTACAAAGTGCTGTCGCTGGGTGTGGTCAACGGTCGTAACGTCTGGCGCTGCGATCGGCGAAACGCACTGGCGACGCTGCGTCATGCCCATGAGCGTTTGGGTGATCGCTTGTGGGTGGCGCCGTCCTGCTCGTTGCTGCACAGCCCGGAGGAGCTGAGCCGGCAAGACCACCTCGATGCCGAACTGAAAAGCTGGCTGGCGTTCGCCGTACAGAAATGCGAGGAGGTCGCCGTGCTCGCCCGAGCGGTCAGCGAGCCGCAGGCGCTGCGTGCGTAGCGCTTTGCAGAGGTGAGTGGGCTTGCGGTTGCGGTGTGTCAGTCGCTTATTTGGTGAATGACACACCGCTATCGCGAGCAGGCTCACTCCTACAGGGGTGTGTGATTTGGGATGGCCGGGCAGGGCACGTAATTGTTACTGTGGCCCACCGCAACTCAGGTGATTCCCGCACCCATGGACCCGCAGCCAGTCATTCAAGCCGCCTCTGAAGCCGACATTCCGGCGATCCTCGATTTCACTCTCAAGGCTCGCGCCGAGCTGTTTCCCAAACTCAGCGCCACCGGCACGCCGGACGATCTCGCGCGTTTCGCCGAGGTGTACCTGGACGGCGGAGGTTGCTTCCTCATCGCTCGTCATGCAGGACAGATCGTCGCTTCAATCGGCTATCTGCCGTATGACCGACGCTTCCCGCAACTGGCGTATCCCGGCCTGAAAGTAGTTGAAGTGGTGCGCCTGTTCGTCCTGCCTTCGCAGCGGCGCTCGGGTCTTGCAGGCACGCTGTATCGCGCGTTGAAGGAACACGCGCTAGTCAACGGCGTGGAGCTGATCTACCTGCATACGCATCCGTTTCTGCCGGGTGCGATCGAGTTCTGGCAGCGTCAGGGTTTCGCCATCGTTCAGGTCGACGCAGACCCGCTCTGGCAGACCACGCACATGCAATCGCTCATGAATGAAAACGCAGGATCTGCGCGCCATCGAACGGGTCCGTCAGGTAATGCGCCCTGACCCCGAACGTCGTCTGTAAACGCTCCGGCGTCAGCACATGCAGCGGCTCGCCAAGCGCGACCAGACGCCCGCGCTCCAGCACCGCCAGGCGATCGCACTTGAGCGCCTGATTGAGGTCGTGCAGGGCGATCAGCGTAGTCACCGGCAGAGCTCGCACCACTTGCAGAATGCTCAGTTGATGCTGGATATCGAGATGGTTGGCCGGCTCGTCGAGCAGCAGGATCTGCGGGCGCTGCGCCAGTGCACGGGCGATGTGCACGCGCTGGCGTTCACCGCCGGAAAGGCTGCGCCAGAGGCGGTTGCGCAGGTGCACGGCGTCGACGTCGACCAGCGCTTGCTCGACGATGGCGTCATCGGCCGGCGACCACGGTTGCAGCGCCGACAACCACGGCGTGCGCCCGAGCGCCACGGCGTCGAACACGCGGATGCCATCGTCAGTGTCAGCCTGTTGCTCAACCACTGCCAGCGTCTGGGCGATGTTGCGCCGGGACATTTTGCCCAGTGCCTGACCGCCGATTTGCACCTGACCCGCGCTCGGTTCGCGCAGGCCGGCGAGCAGTTTCAGCAAAGTGGATTTCCCCGAACCGTTTGGCCCGACAATGCCCAGGGTCTCGCCGCGCTGAACGTCGAGACTGACACCGTTAAGCAACTCGGCACCCCGCACCTTGAAGCCCACACCAGCACAGCTCAGAACAGTGTTCATCGCGCCGATCTCCGGCCCACCAGAATCAGCGCGAACACTGGCGCGCCGACCAGCGCAGTGATCACGCCGACCGGAATCACCTGACCCTTGATCAGGGTGCGCGACAGCACATCGGCGGCGATCAGAAACACCGCGCCGCCCAGCGCACTGGCGGGCAACAGACGCGCATGCCCCGTGCCGAGCAACAACCGCGCGGCATGGGGAATCACCAGACCGACAAAGCCGATCGAGCCCACAATCGACACCATCACCGCCGTCACCAGCGCGGCGCAGCCGATCAATAGAATCTGCACGCGTCGCACGGGAATGCCGAGAGACGCCGCCGAGTCCGCGCCAAAGGTGAATGCATCCAGCGCCCGGCGATGCCACAGACAAACAACCAACCCCAACACAGCCACCGGCACCGCCAGCCACACCGACGGCCAGCGCACACCACCGAGATTGCCCAGTAGCCAGAACATGATCCCGCGCGCCTGCTCCGAGCTCGCTGAGCGGGTAATCAGAAACGCAGTGAGGGCGTTGAACAGTTGCGAGCCGGCGATACCGGCGAGAATGATCTGCCCGGTGCCGCTGGCCGAGCCGCTGACCCGCGCCAACAGAATCACCAGCACGAACGCGGTTACCGCACCGGCAAAGGCGCCGACCGACAACGAGATTGCCCCGGCACCGACGCCGAGCAGGGCGACCATCACCGCGCCGGTCGAGGCACCAGCGGAAATTCCCAGCAGATAGGGATCGGCCAACGGATTGCGCAGCAGCGACTGCAGGATTACCCCACAAGTCGCCAGACCGGCACCGCAGGCCGCCGCGACCAGCGCGCGAGTCAGGCGATAGTTCCAGACGATGCCTTCGTCGATCGGGTCGAGCACGTAACCGCCACCCCAGAGTTTGTTGGCCAGCACCTGCAACACCACGCTCGGCTCGATCGAAGTCTCACCGATGGCCACGCCGCCGATCAGCGCGACCGACAGCGTCAATAGAACCAGCAGTGCACGGATCAGGCGTGTGCTCATTGCGACAGGTCGTAGGCGTTGATGGCTGTGGCCAGTTGTGCGAGGCCATCGAAGGTGCGCAGGCTGGCCTGCATGGCCATGGCGTCGAGGATGATGATGCGGTTGTGCTTGACCGCGTCCATGTTGCGCGTCACCGGATCACTGCGCAGGAACGCGAGTTTCTTCTGATAGTCGTCCGCCGGGAAACGCCTGCGATCCATGCGCGCAATGACCAGGAACGTCGGGTTGGCCTTGGCGATGGTTTCCCAGCCGACGGTCGGCCATTCTTCATCCGACTCAACGACGTTGCGCACGCCGAGGGTGCTGAGCATGAAATCGGGGACGCCTTTGTGCCCGGCCACGAACGGCTCGATGTCCATCTCGGCGCTGGAGAACCACACCAGAGCGCTGACGTCTTTGCGCTGCTGGTTTTTCGCCGTGGCGATCGATTGCGCGAGGCTGGCTTTGAGCTGTTCATTGAGCTGTTCGCCACGCGCCTGCACGTTGAAAATCGCCGCCAGTTGGCTCACGCCCTTGTAGATGCTGTCGATGCGAAAGGGCGCCAGCCGCGTGCCGTCCGCACCGACGAGGTTGTCCTTGGCTTCGCAATCGGAGGGCAGCAGGTAGGTCGGAATCTTCAGCTCATGAAACTGCTCGCGGGTGCCGACTGCGCCTTGTGGACCGACCATCCATTCCAGCTCGACGGCGACCAGTTCCGGGCGCTTGCCGATCACCGCTTCGAAGCTCGGTTCGTTATCGGCGAGGCGCTCGATCCTGTCGTTCTGCGCTTTGTAGGGGCCTAGCACATCGTTGAACCACAGCGAAGTGCCGACGACCTTGTCGCCCAGGCCCAACGCGTAGAGCATTTCGGTGCCGGCCTGGCCGATGGTCACCGTGCGCGTGGGTGCGTGTTGAAAGGTCAGGCTGCTGCCGCAGTTTTCCACGGTGAGCGGATACGCGGTCGGCGCCGCTTGCGCGAGGGCGCAAACGCTCAGCGAGGTGAGCAGGGTGGCAATGCGGGGCAGCAGCATGGGGCAGTCTCCAGAGGAACCGTACGGGAGCGGGCGGGTACGGTTTGGAAACACACCTCGGGCGCGGTCGTGGAAACAGCGCAAGGCCGGCATGGTGAAAATACGCGCGGCACGATGTCCTTCCCGGACACCCCGCCGGTTGGTCAGTCACTGTGCCGGCAGGTCTCCTGACTGATGCGTCATCGCCATGCTCCGGCCTTCCCGGGGATTACCCAGTGGCAGTCGAGGAGCAGGCTCGGCACCTACAGTTGCGGGGGCAGTTCCGATTGATGCTGTGCAAGCATTTCGGATTCCCTATTAATTCCGAGTGGAAACCGGCGCGCGCATGGTAGTCGATCAGGCCGCCGAAGGGGAGCCGAATCTGCCTCTGTAGGAGCTGACGAAGGCTCGGGCCGCGATCGGACGATCTTTTGATTCTTTGACGATCAAGATCAAAAGATCGCAGCCTTCGGCAGCTCCTACACGGGCGCGTTCCCATGCCGGAGCGTTTGCAATCCTGTTGAAAGCTTGGCTAGTATACGATCCATATACACTTCGTATTGGATTCAGATATGGGCATCGTAAAGATTTCAGAAGACATGCACGAGAATTTGCGCATCTCCAGCAACGCACTCAGCCGCTCGATCAACGCGCAGGCCGAGCACTGGATGCGCATCGGCATGCTCGCCGAGCTGCATCCCAACCTTGACCACAGCGCCATTTGCCGCCTGCTGATCCGCGCCGAACAGAACGGCGGACTGGATCTGCAACAACTGACTCAGGAAGCCGTCAGCGCATGAGAAACCAGATCAAGATCAACACGCCCGCCGACATCGCTAAATCCCGCGCCGCCGGCAAACTCGCTGCCGAAGTGCTGGCGATGCTGGTACCCCATGTGAGGGCCGGGGTGACCACCGATGAGCTGGACCGACTGTGCAACGACTACATCGTCAACGTGCAGAAAGCCGTGCCGGCCAACGTCGGTTATCACGGTTTTCCGAAAACCGTCTGTGCCTCGGTCAACGATGTGGTCTGCCACGGCATTCCATCGGGCACGCCGTTGAAGGACGGCGACATCGTCAACCTCGACATCGCCGTGATCAAGGACGGCTGGTTTGGCGACACCAGCCGCATGTACGTGGTCGGCGAAGCGACACCCGAAGCGCAGCACCTGATCAAGACTACCTACGACGCGATGTGCGCGGGCATTCGCGCGGTGAAACCGGGCGCAACCTTGGGCGATATCGGTTATGCGATCCAGAGCCTGGCGGAGGCGGAAGGCTTCAGTGTGGTCCGCGAGTACTGCGGCCACGGCATCGGCAAGGTCTATCACGATGAGCCGCAGATCCTGCATTACGGCTTTCCCAATCAGGGTCTGAAGCTCAAGGCCGGGATGATCTTCACCGTGGAACCGATGCTCAATGCCGGCAAGCGCCATGTGAAGAATATGCCGGATGGCTGGACCGTGCTGACCAAGGACGGCTCGTTGTCGGCACAGTGGGAGCATATGGTCGCAGTGACGGAGACCGGGTTTGAAGTGCTGACGGCGTGGCCGGATGAGGTTGAGGGCTACGGCGCTATTGTCTGAGACCGCGTCGGCTGCTGGCCCTCACCCTAACCCTCTCCCAGGGGGAGAGGGGACTGACCGAGGTGTTCTTGAGTACTACGCCGACGTGCGATACCGAGTCGAACTTACATTTGAACAGCATGAAGATCGGCTCCCTTTCCCCCTCGCCCCCCTGGGGGGGAGGGGACTGACCGAGGTGTTGTTGCGAGATACGCCGACGTGCGATACCGAGTCGAACTTACATTTTGAACATCATGAAAATCGGCTCCCTTCCCCCCTCGCCCCCTTGGGGGAGAGGGGACTGACCGAGGTGTTGTTGCGAGATACGCCGAGGTGCGATACCGAGTCGAACTTACATTTGAACAGCATGAAGATCGGCTCCCTTTCCCCCTCGCCCCCCTGGGGGAGAGGGCTGGGGTGAGGGGGTAGATCCAACTGACTCAGCGCAATCAGTGAGCACCTGCAGCCTTGTTCAAATCGCTCTCGGTCCACTCGGTATAGACGCAAGCATCCGCCGTCGCCCAGCGCACCCGCACCGGGTCGCCAGCCTTGAGTGGCATACCTGCTGCCGACAGCGCTTTCACCGTCATCGACGTCCCGCCCGCAGTCACTACGCTGCAGGTCTGGCTCTCACCGAGAAACAACACCTCCACAACGTTCGCCGACACCTCATTCCAGCCCGCCGCCAACGGCTCATCCAGCGCCTGCTGCGTGCTCAGCGCCAAGGCCTTTTCCGGGCGCACCATCAGCAACACATCCTGATCAGTGTGCAATCCAGCGGTGAGCCGAATCGACAACGACTGCCCCTCGAAACTCGCCGCCGCATTGCCTTGCGCCTTGAGCTTGAGAAAGTTCGAATTGCCCAGAAACGACGCAACGAACGCATTCGGCGGATTCTGGTAAAGGTCATAACCACTGCCCAGCCCGACGATCTTGCCGTGGCTGAAAATCGCGATGCGTTGCGACAGACGCATGGCTTCTTCCTGGTCGTGGGTCACGTACACGATGGTGATGCCCAGCCGCCGGTGCAGCTGGCGCAGTTCATCCTGCAAGTCCTCGCGCAGCTTCTTGTCCAGTGCACCCAGCGGTTCATCCATCAGCAGGATGCGCGGCTCGTACACCAGCGCCCGGGCGATGGCGACACGTTGCTGCTGCCCCCCGGAAAGTTGCGAAGGGCGGCGATGGGCGAACTGTTCCAACTGCACCAATTTCAACATCGCGTCGACGCGCTTTTCGCGTTCGGCCGCGGCCAGTTTGCGAATCGCCAGAGGGAAGGCGATGTTGTCGCGCACTGACAGATGCGGGAACAGCGAATAGCGCTGGAAGACCATGCCGATGTCGCGCTTGTGCGGCGGCACGTTGACCAGCGACTGGCCATTGACGAGGATCTCGCCGCTGCTCGGCGTCTCGAACCCGGCGAGCATCGACAGCGTCGTACTCTTGCCCGAGCCGCTGGAGCCGAGGAAGGTGAGGAATTCACCGTCCTTGATGTCCAGTGAGATATTGTCCACGGCTGCAAAATCGCCGTAGTGCTTGTTCAGGTTGCGCAGGCTGACCAGGGGTTTGTCGTTCTGCTGGGATGCGTCTTTGATCACGGCACTCATGTCGTACTCCTGGGCGCTCAGGCGCTGATTTCGTTGCGCCGGCGCAGGGCGGCGGCGATCACCATGACCAATACCGACAGGCCGATCAGCAGCGTCGAAGCGACGGCGATCACCGGGGTCAGGTCCTGGCGCAGGGTGGTCCACATTTTCACGGGAAGGGTTTGCAGGGTCGGGCTGGCCATCATCACGCTGAGCACCACTTCGTCCCACGAAACCAGAAAGGCGAAGAGGGCGCCGGCGACCATGCCCGGACGGATCGCCGGGAACGTCACCTTGAACACCGCCTGCAAGCGCGAGGCACCGCAGATCACCGCCGCGTCTTCAATCGACTGATCGAACAGCTTCAGCGAGTTGATGATCGAGATGATGGTGAACGGCAGCGCAACGATCACATGGCTGACGACGAAGGCGAACATGGTCCCGGTATAGCCGAGCTTGAGAAACAGCGCGTACACCGCCACGGCAATGATCACCAGCGGCACGATCATCGGCAGGGTGAACAGGCCGTAGAGCATCTCGCGTCCGGGAAAGCGTCCGCGCACCAGCGCAAACGCGGTCGGCAGACCGAGGGCCACGGCGCAGATCGTGGTCAGCACGGCAACCTTTAGGCTGGCCGCTGCGGCGTTCATCCAGTCGGGGTTGGAGAAGAACTGGCCGTACCATTTCAGTGTCCAGCCCGGCGGCGGGAACACCAGCCACTGCGAGGAACCGAACGACAACAGCACGATGAACACGATCGGCAACAGCAGGAACAAACCGATCAGCCCGGTGGTTGCATACAAGCCGAAACGCATGCGCCGGCTCATGGCATTGGGAGTCAGGAGCATTTCGGCTTACCTCGCGTTACTGGCGCCAACCGGGGATTCCGGCTGAAGCTTCAGGTAGAAGTAGAACAGCACCAGGGTGATCGCAATCAGCAACGCAGCGCCGGCACTGGCCAGGCCCCAGTTGAGGAACGATTGCACCTGCTGAATGATGAACTCCGGCAGCATCATGTTCTGCGCACCGCCGAGCAGCGCCGGGGTGACGTAGTAACCGAGCGACATCACGAACACCATCAAACCGCCCGAGGCCAGACCCGGCCGGCACAGCGGCAGGAACACCCGGAAGAAGTTGGTCCACGGACTGGCACCGCAGATCGAGCCGGCCTGCAAAATCATCGGGTCGATGGCCTGCATGGTCGCCTGCAACGGCAGCACGATGAACGGGATCATGATGTAGCTCATGCCGATCACCACGCCGGTGAGGTTGTGCACCATCTCCAGCGGCTGATCGATGATGCCCATGGCCATCAACGCCTTGTTGATCACCCCCGAGGCTTGCAGCAACACCAGCCACGAATAGGTGCGGGCGAGCAGGCTGGTCCACATCGACAGCAGCACGATGTTGAGGATCCAGCGCCCCCAGCCGCGCGGCACCAGGGTGATCGCCCAGGCCAGCGGAAAGCCCAGCAGCAGGCTGAACAGCGTCACCAGACCGGCCACCGAAAAGGTGTTGAGCAATACTCGCGCATAGGCCGAGTTGGCGAACAATTGCTCATAGTTGCCAAGGCCGGGCACAGGTTCCAACACGCCGCGCAACAGCAGGCCAATCAGCGGCGCGAGGAAGAACAGGCCGAGGAACAGCAGCGCCGGGACGAGGTTGCCGGCGCCGCGCCAGCGTTGCTTGAAGGCCGAGCCGGTAGCGCCCGCGGCGCTCCCGGTGGCAGTGGATGGACGCGGCGCAGTGGCGGCGATTTTCATTTGACCAGCCATTCGTTCCACCGTGTCGCGATAGCCGGACCGTTCTTGGCCCAGTAAGCGAAATCAAGGGTGATCTGATCCTTGGCGTAAGCCGTCGGCAGGTTGGGGGCCAGCGTCGAATCCAGACGCTCCACACTGTCGAGGTTGACCGGCGCGTAGGCGGTCAGGTTGGAGAAGTCGGCCTGGCCTTTGGCGCTGCTGGCATTGGCGAGGAACTTCATCGCCGCGTCCTTGTTTTTCGAGCCTTTGGGGATGACCAGAATGTCGGCCATGACCAGGTTCTGTTTCCAGCTCACGCCGACCGGCGCGCCGTCTTCCTGCAAGGCGTGCACACGACCGTTCCAGAACTGGCCCATGCTCGCTTCGCCGGACGCCAGCAGCTGCTGCGACTGCGCGCCGCCGCCCCACCAGACGATGTCTTTCTTGATGGTGTCGAGTTTCTTGAAGGCGCGATCCAAGTCCAGCGGGTAGAGCTTGTCAGCCGCAACGCCGTCGGCCAGCAGCGCCAGTTCGAGCACGCCGGGGCTTGGCCATTTATAGAGGGCGCGTTTGCCCGGGTAGGTCTTGGTATCGAACAGCGCGCTCCAGTCCTGCGGCTTGTTGGCGCCGAGCTTGCCTTCGTTGTAGCCGAGGACAAAGGAGAAGAAGAACGAACCGACGCCGTGATCGCTGACGAAACGCGGGTCGATCCTGTCGCGCTGGATAACCTTGAAATCGAGGGGTTCGAGCAGGCCTTCGGCAGCGGCGCGCAGGGCGAAATCGGCTTCGACATCGACCACGTCCCACTGCACGTTGCCGCTCTCGACCATGGCCTTGAGTTTGCCGTAGTCGGTCGGGCCGTCCTGGACGACGGTGATGCCGCTGGCCTTGCTGAACGGATCGGCCCAGGCCTGTTTCTGCGCATCCTGGGTGCTACCGCCCCAGCTGACAAAATTCACGCTTTCGGCAGCCATCGCAGCCTGGCCGGTAACGCTGAGCAGTCCCGCGAAAAAGATCGCGGTTGCAGCTTTGTTCAACACCATGTTCACGCCCTCATTGTTGTGTTTTTGAGCGGGCCTTGCGTTGTTGCCCGCCTGTCGGGAGCAGTAGCTGGACGGTTTTTCAGGTCGACCGGTCTATGGAGTATCATATTATGGTATTCCAAACTTTGTGCAAGCACTTTGCCTTACCGGTTATCTGGCCGGGCGGTTTTTTCAATGGGTTCGGCTCGGGATTTTTGTGGATGTCAGATCCCAGCCCCTCACCCCAGCCCTCTCCCGAGGGAGAGGGGGCCGATTGGGGGCTGTGCAAAATTGAGTTCGACTCGGTACCTCAGGTCGATGTATGGCGGGCAGACAACTCGGTCGGCTCCCTCTCCCTCCGGGAGAGGGCTGGGGTGAGGGTGGCGTCATTCAGTGAACGGAATACTCTCAACCACCTCAAGGTCATACCCGGTCAACCCCGCATATTTCAGCGGTGGCCCGAGGTGGCGCAGCTTGCCAACCCCCAGATTCTGCAGAATCTGCGCCCCGGTCCCCACTTCGGAATAGATCCGCGACTGCGAACGGCTGAACTGCCTCGGCGGCTGTGTCAGTTGCGGTACGCGCTCGAGCAACGCCTGCGACGATTCATGGTTGGCCAGCACCACCACAACCCCATGACCTTGCGCCGCGACCCGTTGCAGCGCCGCCCACAGCGTCCAGTTTGTCGGCCCGCTGTACTCGGCACCGACCAGATCGCGCAGCGGATCGATCACATGCACGCGCACCAGCGTCGGCTCTTCACGGCGCAGGTCGCCCATGACCATCGCCATGTGCACGCCGCCCTCGATGCGATCCTCAAAGGTGATCAAACGGAAAGTGCCATGCACCGTCGGCAGCTCACGTTCACCGATGCGTTCGATGGTGTGCTCGGTACTCAGGCGATAGTGGATCAGGTCAGCGATGGTGCCGATCTTGATCCCGTGTTTGCGCGCGAACTGCTCCAGATCCGGGCGGCGCGCCATGGTGCCGTCGTCGTTCATCACTTCGACGATCACCGAGGCCGGGGTGAAACCAGCCAGCCGCGCTAGGTCGCAACCCGCCTCAGTGTGCCCGGCGCGGGTCAGCACGCCACCTTCCTTGGCGCGCAGCGGGAAGATGTGGCCGGGTTGCACCAGATCTTCAGCGCGGGCATTCGGCGCGACGGCGGCGGCCACGGTGCAGGCCCGATCTGCCGCAGAGATGCCGGTGGTCACGCCAACCGCTGCTTCGATCGACACGGTAAACGCAGTGCTGAACACGCTGCCGTTGGCAGGTACCATTTGCTCCAGGCCCAAACGCTGGCAATGTTCGTCGGTGAGGGTCAGGCAGATCAGCCCGCGCGCTTCGCGGGCCATGAAGCTGATCGCCTCCGGCGTGCAACGGTCGGCAGCCAGCAGCAGGTCGCCTTCGTTCTCGCGGTCTTCGTCATCGACCAGCAGGACCATTTTGCCGAGGCGATAATCTTCGATGATTTCTTCGATGCTGTTGAAGGCCATGCTGGACTCTCAGGGTTCGTTGGAAATATATTGGTATACCATAATACAAAATCAACAAAGAGGTCACTATGAAGGCGTACTGGATTGCACACGTGGATATAGCTGATGCCGAGCACTACAGCCAATACACCCAGCGCACCCCGCAGGCGATTGCCGCGTTCGGCGGCAAGTTTCTCGCCAGAGGCGGGCGCAGCGAGGCGCTGGAAGGACGGCAGACGCCGCAGCGCACCGTGATCATCGAATTCGAGAGTTATGAAACGGCCGTGGCCTGCTACCGCTCGGCGGCGTACCAGGAAGCGAAAACTTATCGCGAGAAATGGGCGAGGGCGGAGATCATCATCGTCGAAGGCATCGCCCCGAACTGAGCCACACCACCAAGCCCCTGTAGGAGCTGCCGAAGGCTGCGATCTTTTGATTTTGCTTTTAAAGTCAAAGTCAAAAGATCGCAGCCTTCGGCAGCTCCTACAAGGTTGTGCGACGATGGAAATCAGCGCATGAAATGGATTTTGCCGCTGTCATCATTGCCCATGTAAATCCCGTAAACCCCGGCCTGGCGCTCTTCGATATAGCGCTCGAGTATCTGTCGGATCGCCGGGTAGTAGATCTGCTCCCACGGAATGTCTTCAGGGGCGAAGAACTTGTAATCCATGGTTTCCGGCCCGTACTGCCCGGTGATTTCCAGGGCGATGGCGCGGAAGATGATGTACACCTCGCTGATCTTCGGCACGCTGAAGATCGAGTACGGCGAGACGATTTCCGCCCGCACGCCGCTTTCTTCCCAGACTTCACGCAGCGCCGCCTGCTCGGTGGTCTCAAAGCTTTCCATGAAGCCGGCCGGCAGCGTCCAGGTGCCCGGGCGCGGAGGGATCGCCCGTTGGCACAAGAGGTATTTGCCGTCCTGCTCGATGATGCAGCCGGCAATGATCTTTGGATTTACGTAGTGGATATAGCCGCAGCCGCGGCACATCATGCGCTCGTGCGTATCGCCCGGCGGCGTCTGCTGACCGAGGTCAGGGCCACCGCATTTCGGGCAAAAGCTCGGGCTGAACATATCATTGACCTATGCGCGGTTCTTTCAGCGCGATCGGCAAGGTGATCGCCGGGGTGCCCTTGACGGCGACGCCGGTTTCTTCCTGCTTGCGCTTGAGGTAATCGAGGGCCACGGCAGCCGCCGCGCGGACATGATCGACACAGGCCTGATGCGCCGCCAGCGGATCACCGCTCTTGATCGCCTCGACCATTTTTTCCATCTCGTGATTACTCGCGCCGCGGCGGTTTTCTTGCGACACCGAGGTCGCGCGCAGATAGCTGATGCGCGCCTGCAACTGGCGCAATTGAGTGGCGGCGACATGGTTGCCCGAGCCTTCGAGCAGCACGTCGTAGAAACCCTGCACCGAGTCGATCACCTGTTGCAGCTCGCCATCCTTGAGCGCCTTGCGATTGTCGTCGAGGGCTTTTTCCAGGGCCTTGATGTCCTTGGCTTTGGCACGCAGGGTGAACAACTGCACGATCAAGCCTTCGAGCACGCAACGCAATTCGTAGATATCGACGGCGTCGGCGAGGGTGATGATGGCCACGCGCGGGCCCTTGGCGTCGGCGAATTCCACCAGACCTTCGGATTCGAGGTGACGCAAGGCCTCGCGCACCGAAGTGCGGCTGACGCCGAGGCGATCGCAGAGGTCGCGTTCGACCAGGCGATCACCTGGCATGAGCTGGAAATTCATGATCGCGCTACGCAGTTTGTCCAGCACGATTTCGCGCAGGGTAACGGGGTTGCGATTGACCTTGAAGCTGTCGTCGAGTGGCTGGCGTTTCATGGGGTCCGCTCTTTAAGTTGGCTGTCCATGCCAGACGGGCATCTAAACAGCCGAGGGGTTAACTGAGGCTTCGGCGTCGGCTTCGGCAAAGGCTTCACGGGCCAGCCGGAAACTGTCCACGGCCGCCGGAACGCCGCAATAAATGCCGACCTGAAGCAGAATTTCGCGTATTTGCTCACGACTCAGGCCGTTACGCAAGGCGCCACGCACATGCAGCTTGAGTTCGTGCGGACGGTTGAGCGCCGAGATCATTGCCAGGTTGATCATGCTGCGCTCCTTGAGCGACAGACCCTCACGTCCCCAGACATGGCCCCAGCAGTACTCGGTGACCATTTCCTGCAGCGGACGGGTGAAGTCATCGGCATTGTCTATCGAGCGTTGCACGTAGGCTTCGCCGAGCACCTGAGTGCGGATCTGCAGGCCTTTTTCGTATTTTTCGTTACTCATTATTCCTCCTCAAACCACAGATCCCTTGTGTAGGAGCTGCCGAAGGCTGCGATCTTTTGACTTTGACTTTTAAAAACAAGATCAAAAGATCGCAGCCTTCGGCAGCTCCTACACAGGGGATTTGTGCGAATCCTTCAGGAAAAGGTGGGCAACGGCCCAAGCTTGCCCTTGTGATAAATCATCGGCGTCACCGGTTGCGCGGGCAGGATCAGGTTCTTCACCGCGCCGACAATGATCGCGTGATCGCCGCCGTCGTATTCACGCCACAACTCGCACTCGATGATCGCCGTGGCCTTGGCCAGAATCGGGTTGCCCAAATCGCTCAAATGCCACTCGATGCCCTTGGCCTTTTCCTTGCCCTTGCCGGCGAACGCGTAGGCTTCGGCGGTCTGCTCGGCGGAGAGCAAGTGGATGGCGAATTTCTTGCTGTCGCGCAGCACCGGGTAAGTGTCGGAAGCATAGTTGGGGCAGAACAGCACCAGCGCCGGGTCGATCGACAGCGCGCTGAAGGCGCTGGCGGTGATGCCGACGATGCCGCCGTCCGGATCAAGGGTGGTGACCACCGTGACGCCGGACGGAAACGAGCTCATGACGTCTTTGTAAATGCCGGGTTCGATCATTTCGCAGGACTCCTAGCGCATCACAAACGGATCAGGCATTGGCGCCTGGGAAAGGTTGATCCACACCGTTTTCAGTTCGGTGTAGGCCAGCACCGAGTCGATGCCGCTTTCGCGTCCATAGCCACTGTTCTTGAAGCCGCCGATCGGCGCCATCGCCGACACTGCGCGGTAGGTGTTGACCCAGATGATCCCCGAGCGCACATCGCGCGCCAGACGATGGGCGCGGCCCAGATCGCGGGTCCAGATGCCGGCGGCGAGGCCGAACTGCGAGTCGTTGGCGATCGCCAGCGCTTCGGCTTCATCCTTGAAACGAATCACCGAGGCCACCGGGCCGAAGACTTCTTCCTGCATGATCTTCATCGAATTGCGGTCGCACTCGAACAGCGTCGGCTCGTAGAACCAGCCTTCGCCGAGATCTGCCGGGCGCTTGCCGCCGGTGCGCAAACGCGCGCCTTCGGCGATGGCATCGGCGACCAGACCTTCAACCACCGCCAGTTGCTGCGCGGTGGCCATCGGACCCATTTCACTGTTGTCTTCCTGCGGGTTGCCGATGCGAATGCGCTGGGCGCGCTCGACCAGACGATTGACGAACTCGTCGTAGATTTCGTCCTGCACCAGCAGACGCGAACCGGACACGCAACTCTGCCCGGATGCCGCGTAGATCCCGGCAATCGCGCCGTTGATCGCACTGTCGAGATCGGCGTCGGCAAAAATGATATTCGGCGACTTGCCGCCCAGTTCCAGTGACAGCTTGGCGAAATTCTCGGCGCTGCTGCGCACCACATGCCGCGCCGTGGCCGCGCCGCCAGTGAAGGCAATCTTGCGGATCAGCGGATGGCGGGTGAGGGCGGCGCCGGTGCTCGGGCCGTAACCGGTGACGACGTTGACCACGCCCGGCGGAATCCCGGCTTCGAGGGCCAGGCGCGCCAGCTCGAGAATGGTTGCCGAAGCGTGTTCGGACGGCTTGATCACGATGGTGTTGCCGGCGGCGAGGGCCGGGGCCAGTTTGATCGCCGTCAGGTACAGCGGGCTGTTCCAAGGAATGATCGCCGCGACCACACCCATGGCTTCGTGCACGGTGTAGGCAAACAGGTCGGGCTTGTCCAGCGGCAGCGTGCCGCCTTCAAGCTTGTCGGCGAGGCCTGCGGTGTAGTGGAAAAACTCCGGCAGATAGCTGACCTGACCACGGGTTTCGCGGATCAGCTTGCCGTTGTCACGGCTTTCCAGCTGTGCCAGGTGTTCCTTGTTTTCCGCGATCAGATCACCGAGGCGGCGCAACAATTTGCCTCGTGCAGTGGCGGTGAGGCCACGCCACGCCGGGCTGTCGAAGGCCGTTTGCGCCGCTTGCACGGCGCGTTCGACATCCGCTTCATCGGCGTCAGGCAATTCGGCCCAGGCCTGCGCGGAGGCCGGGTTGAGGCTTTCGAAGGTCTTGCCGGAGAGGGCGTCGACCCAGTCTCCGCCGATGCACATCTGGAAGCGTGCGAGTGTCATGCAACGATCCCCTTTATATGGTTTTGTCGGGAGTGTGCGAATTCGAGAAACTGCAGCAGCATCTGGTTGACCAGACGCGGCGACTCTACCGGCATCATATGCCGTTGCTCGGGCAGCACGGCAACCTTCGCACCGGGGATGCGCCGGGCCAGTTGCTCGGCCATTTCCGGGGTCGAGCCGGGGTCGAGTTCGCCGGTAGCGATCAGCGTCGGCGCCTGAATGCTGCTCAGGTCGTCGGCGCGGTACATGTCCTGGGTGGCGAACAGTTCGTAGGTGGTCAGGTAACCTTGCGGATCGTTGTTGGCCAATGTCTGGCGCAACGCGTCGATCTGCGCCGGGTTGGCCGCCTGATATTCACGGCTGAACCAGCGTGAAAGGGCGGCTTCGGCGTTGGCGTCCGGGCCATGCTCGGCGGCCTGCGCGGTGCGGGCGATGACGCCGGCACGCTGTTCTTCGCTGCGGTTGAACACACTGTTCAACACCACCAGGCTTTGCAGGCGCTCCGGGTAGTGCAGGGCGAAGGCCCGCGCGACCAGACCGCCCATGGAGAAACCGATCACCACTGCCTGGGGCAGATTCAAGTGATCGAGCAGCTCGAGCAACTGATCAGCGTAACCGAGCAGGTCGGTGCCGCTGGCCGGGCGCGGGCTGGCGCCGTGACCGAGCATGTCGTAGGCGATCACCTGATACTGGCTGGCGAGGCCGACAATCTGCCCGCCCCACATTTCTTTGTTCAGGCCCACGCCGTGGATCAAGACCACGGGCTGGCCTTGGCCGGTCGCCAGGTAACTGGTGCCAGCCGGGGTGAGTTCAGCGGTGAGCCGAATCATGGAGCGCTCCTGCAATGCCTTTCTTGTTGTGATTACTGGGCTTTTTCTGCGGCCAGTTCTTCCAGATCGATGTAGCGGTTACCGATGCGCGGGTGCAGGCGGCCACCGTCGGCGCAACCCAGCACGACAACGATTTCGTCGGCACGCGGCGCGTCTTCGATCTGCATTTCCAGGGTGATGTAGTGCGAGCGCAGGCCTTCGTCATCCTTGTGCATCATCGGGATCTGAATCGAAGTGCCCGGGCCGCCGCGCTTGTTGGTGAAGCTCAGGTAACTCTTGGCTTTCACCGCTTCGCGATAGTGGTTGCCGAAGCGCAGGGTGTGGATCACCGCCGACGCGTGCTCGATCTCGCCGTCGGCGCCGACCACTGCCGCTTTGCCGTAGGCCTCGATCTTCTCGGCACCGCCGATGATGCCGACCAGACGCTCGACCATCATGGCGCCGAGGTCGGAGCAGTTGGCGCGGATCTGCGGCTTGAGGTCTTCGACAAAACCGTTGCCCACCCACGGGTTCTTCATCACCACGGCGAGACCGACCATGGTCACCGGTTTGTCAGTGGCCTTGCCGCCTTCGATGAAGGTTTCTTCGACATAGCTGACGATCTTGCGAATTTCGAAACTCATGAGCTGCTCCGTTGGGGGATTGAGAGTGTCTGTGCGTCTGATGGTATACCATAATACCAATCCTGCAAGTCCCCTCCGCAACAATTGCCTCATCCATCCGGCGAATGGCGGCGCATTCAGCCTTTGCCGCGAACCCACCCATCACGGCAAACCCTGTGGGAGCGAGCCTGCTCGCGAAAGCGGTGGGTCAGCCAATAAACAGGGTGACTGATATACCGCATTCGCGAGCAGGCTCGCTCCCACAGGGGAAAATGATTGGTTACAGAGAGCCGCTTTCGGTTAACAAAAGATAACGTGGCGCCGATTGTCAGACATTTGCAAAGCCCGATAGGATGAGTCAGCTTCCGAAGGGGCTCTGGATTGCGGGTTTCAGGACTATGCTTCTGAAACGCCAGTAGCTAAGCACCCTTGCGGCGCCCTTGAAGGCCCGATGGCCCAACAATAATAAATAGGGGAAGGTCTATGAGTCGTTGCCGCCCGCCGGCGTTACGCAACACCGCGTTGCTGGCCACAGCACTCTCGCTGCTGGGCTTTGCCACGTTATCGGCACCTGTGATTGCCGCCGAGGCCCCGGCTGACGTGGTCTATGCCACCGAATCGGCCAAAGCCGCAAAGAGCCTGATTCTCGATGTCGTCCACGCCGGCGCGCGTCTGGTCGCGGTCGGTGATCGCGGGCACATCGTCTATTCCGATGACCAGGGCAAGACCTGGACTCAGGCCAAGGTGCCGACCCGGCAACTGCTCACCGCCGTATATTTCGTCGATGACAAAAACGGCTGGGCGGTCGGCCACGATGCACAGATCCTCGCCAGCACAGACGGCGGTCTGACCTGGACCAAGCAATTCGAAGACCTCGCCCGGGAATCGCCGCTGCTCGACGTCTGGTTCAAGGACGCCAACAGCGGCTTTGCCGTGGGCGCCTACGGCACGCTGCTGGAAACCACCGACGGCGGCAAGCACTGGGAAGACGTCAGCGATCGCCTCGACAACGAAGACCAGTTCCACCTCAACGCCATCGCCGCGGTGAAAGACGCCGGGCTGTTCATCGTCGGCGAGTCCGGCAGCATGTTCCGCTCCGCTGATGACGGCCAGACCTGGGAAAAGCTCGAAGGCCCGTACGAAGGTTCGCTGTTCGGCGTGATCGGCACAGCGCAGCCGCAGACCCTGCTGGCGTACGGTTTGCGCGGCAACCTCTATCGCTCCACCGATTTCGGCAGCAACTGGGAGCAGGTCGAACTCAAAGCCGCACGCGGTGCGCTGGAGTTCGGACTGTCCGGCGGCACGCTGCTGGAAGACGGCTCGATCGTCATCGTCGGCAACGGCGGCTCGGTGATCAGCAGCAGCGACAATGGCGAGAGCTTCAGCGTGTTCAACCGCCCGGATCGCATCTCGCTGTCGTCGGTCACCGCCGCCGGCAATGGCAACCTGATTCTGACCGGGCAGGGTGGTTTGCACGTCACCCAGCCAAACGGTGCCGAGACCAATAACAAGAAGGCGGGGCTATGACTTCCTTGATCACTCCTCAGCAGGAAAAGGCGACGGTTCTCGAGCGCCTGATCTTCAACAACCGCCCGGCCGTGATCCTGATCTGCCTGGTGGTGAGCATTTTCCTGTTCTGGCAGGCCACGCTGATCCGGCCGTCGACCAGTTTCGAAAAAATGATCCCGCTGCAGCATCCCTTCATCGAGAAGATGATGGAGCACCGCAACGATCTGGCGAACCTCGGCAACACCGTGCGCATTTCGGTGGAAGCCACCGACGGCGACATCTTCTCCAAGGAGTACATGGAGACCCTGCGCCAGATCAACGACGAAGTGTTCTACATTTCCGGCGTCGATCGTTCCGGCCTCAAATCGCTGTGGAGCCCGAGCGTACGCTGGACCGAAGTGACCGAAGAGGGTTTCGCCGGCGGTGAAGTGATCCCGCAGAGCTACAACGGCTCCCAGGACAGCCTCGACCTGCTGCGCAACAACGTGCTCAAGTCCGGCCAGGTCGGGCGTTTGGTGGCCAACGATTTCAAATCGAGCATCGTCGACATCCCGCTGCTGGAGGCCTACCCGGACCCGCAGGATCAGGGCAAGTTGCTGGCGCTGGACTATCGCCAGTTCTCCCATGAGCTCGAAGACAAGATCCGCAACAAGTTCGAAGCGCAGAACCCCAACATCAAGATCCATATCGTCGGTTTCGCCAAGAAGGTCGGCGACCTGATCGACGGTCTGGTGATGGTGGTGCTGTTCTTCGGTGTCGCCTTTGTCATCACCCTGATCCTGCTGCTGTGGTTCACCAACTGCCTGCGCAGCACCATCGCCGTGTTGAGCACGACGCTGGTGGCGGTGGTCTGGCAACTGGGACTCATGCACTTCTTCGGCTTCGGCCTCGACCCGTATTCGATGCTGGTGCCGTTCCTGATTTTTGCCATCGGCATTTCCCACGGTGTGCAGAAGATCAACGGTATCGCCCTGCAATCCAGCGAGGCCGATAACGCCCTGACCGCTGCACGGCGCACCTTCCGGCAGTTGTTCCTGCCGGGGATGATCGCGATTCTGGCCGATGCGGTGGGCTTCATCACTCTGCTGATCATCGATATTGGCGTGATCCGTGAATTGGCCATCGGCGCGTCTATCGGCGTTGCGGTGATCGTGTTCACCAACCTGATCCTGCTGCCGGTGGCGATTTCCTATGTCGGCATCAGCAAGCGCGCAATTGCCAAGAGCAAGAAGGACGCCAACCGCGAACACCCGTTCTGGCGCCTGCTGTCGAACTTCGCCAGCCCGAAAGTCGCACCGATCTCGGTAGCGCTGGCGCTGATCGCCTTCGGCGGCGGCCTCTGGTACAGCCAGAACCTGAAGATCGGCGACCTCGACCAGGGTGCGCCGGAACTGCGTCCGGACTCGCGCTACAACAAGGACAACAACTTCATCATCAGCAATTACTCGACCAGCTCCGACGTGCTGGTGGTGATGGTCAAGACCAAGGCTGAAGGCTGTTCGCGCTACGAAGCCATGGCGCCGATCGATCAGCTGATGTGGAAGATGCAGAACACCGAGGGCGTGCAGTCGGCGATCTCGCTGGTGACCGTGTCCAAGCAGATGATCAAGGGCATGAACGAGGGCAACCTGAAATGGGAAACCCTGTCGCGCAACCCGGACGTACTGAACAACTCGATCGCCCGCGCCGACGGCCTGTACAACAACAGTTGCTCGCTGGCACCGGTGCTGGTGTTCCTCAACGACCACAAGGCCGAAACCCTTGACCGTGCGGTGAGTGCGGTGCAGGAATTCGCCAAGGAGAACAACAAGGACGGCCTGGAATTCATCCTCGCCGCCGGTAACGCCGGGATCGAAGCCGCCACCAACGAAGTGATCAAACAGGCTGAGCTGACCATCCTGATCCTGGTGTACATCTGCGTGGCGGTGATGTGCATGATTACCTTCCGTTCGTGGGCGGCGACCCTGTGCATCGTCCTGCCGCTGGTGCTGACCTCGGTACTTGGTAACGCGCTGATGGCATTCATGGGCATCGGCGTGAAAGTCGCGACGCTGCCGGTGGTGGCGCTGGGTGTGGGGATTGGCGTGGATTACGGCATCTACATCTACAGCCGCCTCGAGAGTTTCCTGCGTGCCGGGCTGCCGTTGCAGGAAGCCTATTACCAGACGCTGAAGTCCACCGGTAAAGCGGTGCTGTTCACCGGCCTGTGCCTGGCGATCGGCGTATGCACCTGGATCTTCTCGGCGATCAAGTTCCAGGCCGACATGGGCCTGATGCTGACCTTCATGCTGCTGTGGAACATGTTCGGTGCGCTGTGGCTGCTGCCAGCGCTGGCGAAGTTCCTGATCAAACCTGAGAAGCTGGCGGGGCAGAAGGGCAATTCGCTGTTTGCTCACTGATCTGAAAGGCTGAAACGACAAAGCCGCAACCTTGAGGGGTTGCGGCTTTTTTTTGGATGAAGATCAAGGTCAAGATCAAGAGCCCCTCACCCTAGCCCTCTCCCGGAGGGAGAGGGGACTGACCGTGGTGTCTGTCGCCATACACCGACCTGAAAGACCGAGTCGATTATGGATTCAAAGCAAATCGTTCGATTTGAGATGCCGAGTCGATTATGGATTCAAAGCAAATCCTTCGACCTGGGAGATACCAAGTCGATTATGGATTCAAAGCAAAGCGTTCGACCTGGGAGATACCGAGTCGATTATGGATTCAAAGCAAATCCTTCAAGTCGGTGTAGATCTCGAATATCCCCCAATCGGTCCCCTCTACCTCTGGGAGAGGGCTAGGGTGAGGGCAAGCGGTCTCAAGCGTTAAGACAGTTCAGCACCCAGCACCACACTCAACGCACTGCGCGCATCATCCAGCTGCACCAGCGTCGCATGCCGGGCCCCGAGGGCATCGCGGTTCTCGATGGCGGTCAGAATCGCCTTATGCCTGGGCAACGCCAGTTCATGCAGATTCGGCCGCTGATTGGAGTGCTTCAACGCCTCGGCGATCGCTACTGCCAACATATTGCACAGATTGGCCAGCAGGTCGTTGTGCGTCGCATCGGCGATGCGGCTGTGGAAGTCCAGGTCCGGCTGCAACAGCGCTTCCGGGGTCGGAGCGGCTTCCATGCGTTGGTAGGCTTCGTTGATCGCGGCGATGTCGGCATCCGTCGCGTGCTGGGCGGCGAGGGCGGCGGCGGCCGGTTCGATAATGCTGCGCACGCTGGTCAGCACATTGAAGAATTCATTCTGCGGGCTGCTTTGCATCAACCAGTGGAGCACGTCCGGGTCGAGCATGTGCCACTCGCGGCGGGCCTTGACCACTGTGCCCACGCGCGGTTTGGAATACACCAGCCCCTTGGCCACCAGCACCCGCGTGGCTTCGCGCAACACCGGCCGACTGACCGCGTACTCCTCGCAGAGCAGGGCTTCGGCGGGCAGTTTGTCGTCGGGCAAAAAGCGTCCGGAGACGATCTGCATGCCCAGTTCCTGGACGATGCGCGAGTGCATGCTTTTACGGTCGGAAGGTTTGCGGTAATCCATGGGGAGTGGCGCGATCCTGAGCGATGGAGATGCCGCGCATCATAGCAGGCACGGCACAGATTTGAGGCGATACGCAAAACCAACTGTGGGAGCGAGCCTGCTCGCGAAAGCGGTGGGGCAAACAACATCACTGTTGAATGTGCCGCCGTCTTCGCGAGCAGGCTCGCTCCCACAGGGATTCGCATTCCAATGTAGGAGCTGCCGCAGGCTGCGATCTTTTGCTCTTAATGAGAGTGACGCGGAACCTCGGCCCCTCGGCAACCAACGAGGAAGTCAAAGTCGCAACCCTGATCCGCCTGCAACACATGATCGATGTACAGCTGACGATAACCGCCCACCAGCAATTGCTGCGGTGCTTGCAGATCGGCCATGCGCGCGGCCAGTTCAGCGTCGGGGATGTCCAGATGCAAACGGCCGCTGGCGCAATCGAGCTCGATCCAGTCGCCTTCCTTTACTGCCGCCAAAGGCCCGCCCGCTGCCGCTTCCGGGGCGACGTGCAGAACCACCGTGCCGTACGCGGTGCCGCTCATCCGTGCATCGGAAATGCGCACCATGTCAGTCACGCCTTGCGCCAACAGCTTGGCCGGCAAGCCCATGTTGCCGACTTCTGCCATGCCCGGATAACCCTTCGGCCCGCAGTTCTTCATGACCAGAATCGAATCTTTATCGACGTCCAGCTCCGGATCGTTGATCCGCGCCTTGTACATGTCGAAGTTCTCGAACACCACCGCGCGGCCGCGATGCTGCATCAGTTCAGCGCTAGCGGCGGACGGCTTGAGCACCGCACCCAGCGGCGCCAGATTGCCGCGCAACACGCAGATGCCACCGTCAGCGCGAATCGGGTTGTCGAGGGTGCGGATGACTTCGTCTTCGCCATAGATCGGCGCGTCCTTGGTGTTCTCGCCGATCGACTTGCCGTTGACCGTCAGAGCATTCGGGTTGGGGATCAGATTGGCTTCACCGAGGCGACGCAGCACCGCTGGCAAGCCACCGGCGTAGTAGAACTCTTCCATCAGGAAACGCCCGGACGGTTGCAGGTCGACGATGGTTGGCATGCCGCGACCGATGCGCGTCCAGTCATCCAGATCCAGTTCGACACCGATGCGCCCGGCGATGGCTTTCAAGTGAATCACCGCGTTGGTCGAGCCGCCGATCGCAGCGTTCACCCGGATAGCATTCTCGAAGGCTTCCTTGGTCAGGATCTTCGACAGCTTCAGGTCTTCGCGAACCATCTCCACCGCCCGCATGCCGGACATGTGCGCCAGCACGTAACGCCGTGCATCGACGGCCGGAATCGCCGCGTTGTGCGGCAGCGAAGTGCCCAGTGCTTCAGCCATGCAGGCCATGGTCGACGCAGTGCCCATGGTGTTGCAGGTGCCCGCCGAACGCGACATGCCGCCCTCGGCCGCGAGGAAGTCGTCGATGGTGATGGTGCCGGCCTTGACCTGTTCGCTGAGCTGCCAGACCACGGTGCCGGAACCGATGTCCTTGCCCTTGTGCTTGCCGTTGAGCATTGGCCCGCCGGTGACGACGATGGCCGGCACGTCGCAACTGGCCGCGCCCATCAGCAGCGCCGGAGTGGTTTTGTCGCATCCGGTCAGCAACACCACGCCATCAATCGGGTTGCCGCGAATCGCTTCTTCAACATCCATGCTCGCCAGGTTGCGGGTGAGCATGGCGGTCGGGCGCAGGTTCGATTCGCCGTTGGAGAACACCGGAAATTCCACCGGAAAGCCACCGGCCTCGATCACCCCGCGTTTGACGTGCTCCGCGATCTGGCGGAAGTGCGCGTTGCACGGAGTCAGTTCCGACCAGGTGTTGCAGATGCCGATGATCGGCTTGCCGTGGAACTGATGGTCGGCGATGCCCTGATTCTTCATCCAGCTGCGGTACATGAAGCCGTTCTTGTCGGCCGTGCCAAACCATTGGGCGGAGCGCAGGGTGGGTTTCTTATCAGACATGATCGATTCTCTTATTGTAAGACTATTGTTTGCGAGCTGACGCTTAATCTAAGCGCAAAATCCGCGCTTTGGAAGTGTTGTTGGGTAATTAGTATTACTATATAGTCGTTTTTGACGGAGGGATGGCCCTGGCAGTTTTGGCGAGAGGCGTCCCCCGAGGTTCTATAAAAACAACAATCGGAGACCGATCTCATGAGCCAGGAATTGCGGCTTGTCCGGCGCATCACACTGAAACTGATTCCCTTCCTGATCCTGCTGTACCTGATCGCCTATGTGGATCGCTCCGCCGTCGGCTTCGCCAAGCTGCACATGGGCGCTGACATCGGCATCGGCGATGCGGCCTATGGCCTCGGTGCCGGGCTGTTCTTCATTGGTTACTTCCTTCTCGAGATTCCCAGCAACCTGATGCTCGAACGCTTCGGCGCGCGGCGCTGGTTTGCGCGGATCATGATCACCTGGGGCGCGATCACCATCGGCATGGCCTTCGTCCAGGGCCCGCACAGTTTCTACGTGATGCGCTTTCTGCTCGGCGCGGCCGAAGCGGGCTTCTTCCCCGGCGTGCTGTACTACATCACCCAATGGTTCCCGGTGCGCCATCGCGGCAAGATCCTCGGCCTGTTCATCCTGTCGCAACCGATCGCGATGATGATTACCGGCCCGGTGTCCGGCGGTTTGCTGGGCATGGATGGCATCCTTGGCCTGCACGGCTGGCAATGGCTGTTCATCGTCATCGGCACCCCGGCGATCCTGCTGACCTGGCCGGTACTGCGCTGGCTGCCGGACGGCCCGCAGCAAGTGAAATGGATGGATCAGGCTGAAAAAGACTGGCTGACCGGCGAACTGAAAAAGGACTTGCAGGAGTACGGCCAGACCCGTCACGGCAATCCGCTGCATGCGCTGAAAGACAAACGCGTGTTGCTGCTGGCGCTGTTCTATCTGCCCGTGACCCTGAGTATTTATGGCCTCGGCCTGTGGCTGCCGACGCTGATCAAACAGTTTGGCGGCAGCGACCTGGTGACCGGTTTCGTCTCTTCGGTGCCGTACATTTTCGGGATCATTGGCCTGCTGATCATTCCGCGCAGCTCCGACCGCTTGAATGATCGCTACGGCCACCTGGCGGTGCTCTATGTACTCGGTGCGCTGGGCCTGTTCCTCAGTGCCTGGCTGTCGCTGCCGGTGGCGCAACTGGCGGCGCTGTGTCTGGTGGCGTTTGCGTTGTTCTCGTGCACAGCCGTTTTCTGGACTCTGCCCGGGCGCTTCTTCGCCGGTGCCAGCGCAGCGGCGGGGATTGCCCTGATCAACTCGGTCGGCAACCTCGGCGGTTACATCGGGCCGTTCGTGATTGGCGCGTTGAAGGAATACACCGGCCATCTGGCTTCGGGGCTGTACTTCCTCTCGGGCGTGATGGTATTCGGGCTGATTCTGACCGGCATCGTCTACCGCGTGCTGGAACGCAAGCATGTGCTGCCCGTCGACCAGTTCGCCGCCAGTGCCCGTGGCGCCACCCGAACCTGACTGACCAACACTGGCCCTGTGGGAGCGAGCCTGCTCGCGAAGAGGCCATCACATCCAGCATTGTGGGTGACTGACACACCGCTTTCGCGAGCAGGCTCGCTCCTACAGGGGATCGGCGGTGTTATTGAGAAAAGGAGAAAATCATGCATCTGGTTCAATTCGAATTATCCAACGGCGAGCGCCGGGTCGGCGTGGTCGACAACGGTCAGGTCCGCGAAGTCGAGGACGCCCGCAGTGTCCGTGATCTGGCCCTGGCCGCGATCGAGGCTGGCAGCTCGCTTGAGCAGCAAGTACAGCGCCTCGGTCTCGGCGCCAGCCATGACTACGTGCAATTGCTCAAAGACCTGCGCATCCTGCCGCCACTCGATCACCCGGACCCGGCGCACATGCTGGTCAGCGGTACTGGTCTGACGCACTTGGGCAGCGCTTCGGCCCGAGACAAGATGCACCAGCAGGCCGGCGATGAAGCGGCGATGACCGACACCATGCGCATTTTCAAATGGGGCGTGGAAGGCGGTAAACCTGCGGCGGGGCAGGCCGGTGTGCAACCGGAGTGGTTCTACAAGGGCGACGGCAGCATCGTCGTGCGTCCGGGGCAGCCGTTCCCGCTGCCGCCGTTTGCCGAAGACGCTGGTGAAGAGCCGGAGATGGCCGGCCTGTACATCATCGGCAACGACGGCAAGCCGTATCGCCTCGGTTTCGCCGTCGGCAATGAGTTCTCCGACCACGTCATGGAACGCAAGAATTACCTGTACCTGGCGCATTCGAAATTGCGCAGTTGCAGTTATGGCCCGGAACTTCGCACTGGTGAATTGCCTCAACACCTTGCCGGCACCAGCCGAATCCTGCGTGACGGCGAAGTGCTCTGGCAAAACGAGTTCCTCAGCGGCGAGGCCAACATGTGCCACAGCCTGGCGAACCTCGAGTACCACCACTTCAAATACATTCAGTTCCTGCGTCCGGGCGACGTGCACATTCACTTCTTCGGCACTGCGACCCTGTCGTTTGCCGACGGTATCCGCACCCAGCCGGGCGACACGTTCGAGATCAGCCAGGCCGACTTCGGCGCACCGCTGGTCAACGGTATCGCACCGGTCAAAGCGGCTTTTGAACCGGACAGCATCGGCACCCTTTAAGGAGATCCCATGACTCAGATTCTCGGTCACAACTACATCGGCGGTCAGCGCAGCGCCGCCGGCACCGTCAAACTGCACTCGGTCGACGCCAGCACTGGCGAGGCCCTGCCGCACGATTTCATTCAGGCCACGGCGGACGAAGTCGACGCCGCCGCCAAAGCCGCCGCTGCGGCTTACCCGACCTACCGCAGCCTCAGCGCCGAACGCCGCGCGCAGTTCCTCGACGCGGTCGCCGATGAGCTCGATGCGCTTGGCGATGATTTCGTCGCCGTGGTCTGCCGCGAAACCGCGCTGCCGGCCGGGCGCATTCAGGGCGAGCGCGGTCGCACCAGCGGCCAGATGCGCCTGTTCGCCAAAGTCCTGCGTCGCGGTGATTTCTACGGCGCACGCATCGATCAGGCATTGCCGGATCGCCAGCCGCTGCCACGTCCGGATCTGCGTCAGTACCGCATCGGCCTCG
This sequence comes from Pseudomonas moraviensis subsp. stanleyae, assembly GCF_036283065.1. Classification (GTDB taxonomy): domain Bacteria; phylum Pseudomonadota; class Gammaproteobacteria; order Pseudomonadales; family Pseudomonadaceae; genus Aquipseudomonas; species Aquipseudomonas stanleyae. The sequence goes on along the minus strand of NZ_JAADJI010000009.1, from coordinate 54,166 downwards.
GCCCGGTCGCGGTGTTTGGCGCGAGCAACTTTCCGCTGGCGTTCTCCACCGCCGGTGGCGATACCGCCGCAGCGCTGGCCGCCGGTTGCCCGGTGGTGTTCAAGGCCCACAGCGGCCACATGGCCACCGCTGAGCTGGTCGCCGACGCGATCCTTCGCGCCGCAGAAAAAACCGGCATGCCCGCCGGCGTGTTCAACATGATCTACGGTGGCGGCGTCGGCGAATGGCTGGTCAAGCATCCGGCGATTCAGGCGGTTGGTTTCACCGGTTCGCTGAAGGGCGGTCGCGCCTTGTGCGATATGGCTGCCGCACGTCCGCAACCGATCCCGGTGTTCGCCGAGATGTCGAGCATCAACCCGGTGATCGTGCTGCCGCAGGCGCTGGCCACGCGTGCGGAAACCGTCGCCCGCGATCTGACCGCTTCGGTGGTGCAGGGTTGCGGTCAGTTCTGCACCAATCCAGGTTTGGTCATCGGTATCCGCTCGCCGCAGTTCAGCGCGTTTGTCCAACAGGTCGCTGCTGCGATCGGCGATCAACCGGCGCAAACCATGCTCAATGCCGGCACCCTCGGCAGCTATGGCAAAGGCCTGGAAAAGCTTCTGGCGCACAGCGACATCGAGCATCTGGCCGGTAATCCGCAGCAGGGCAATCAGGCGCAGCCGCAGTTGTTCAAGGCCGATGTCAGCCTGTTGATCAACGGTGACGAAGTGCTGCAGGAAGAAGTGTTCGGCCCGACCACAGTGGTTGTTGAAGTGGCCGATCAGGCCCAACTCAGCGCGGCGCTGCACGGCCTGCACGGTCAATTGACCGCGACGATCATCGGCGAGCCGTCTGACTTCGAGCAATTCGCCGAACTGACGCCGCTGCTGGAACAGAAAGTCGGGCGCATCCTGCTCAACGGTTATCCGACCGGTGTCGAAGTGTGCGATTCGATGGTGCATGGCGGGCCGTACCCGGCGACGTCCGATGCGCGCGGCACTTCGGTGGGCACGCTGGCAATCGATCGTTTCCTGCGTCCGGTGTGCTTCCAGAACTACCCGGACAGCTTGCTGCCCGAACCGCTGAAAAACGCCAACCCGCTGCGTATCCAGCGCCTGGTGGATGGCAAGCCATCGCGTGAGGCGATCTAAAGCCAAGCCGATGCCCCCTGTGGGAGCGAGCCTGCTCGCGAAAACGGACTATCAGCCTGTTGATCGTTCCCACGCTCCGCGTGGGAATGCAGCCCGGGACGCTCTGCGTCCCATTGGAACGCGGAGCGTCCCTAGAGGCATTCCCACGCAGAGCGTGGGAACGATCAGCTGGCACACCGCCTTCGCGAGCAGGCTCGCTCCCACAGAGGTTCCAGCAGGGGCCTCTGGATCACATTGGGCTATCATTGGCCCTTTCCCCCCTAGAAAGACTGTTTGCCATGACTGCCCAAACCCTTCTCAACGCCCTCGAACACTGCGGTATGGTCGAAATCGATGGCCTGCACGCCTTCGAATTTGCCCTAGACGAGGACGATAACCTGCACATCGAATGCATCGATGGCCGTGAAGCCAAGCACTGGGAATTCACCCCGGCGCAGGTCGCGGCGGCGAAATTTGATGAAGACCTGCAGAGCTGGCTGATCATCGGTTACGCCAGCGACACCAAGACCACAGGCGAGCATCGTCTGGTGTGTCTAGGCGACGTAGTCAGCAGCAGCGACGACGAGGATGACAATAATGAAAATGCGTAACTTCTGGCCCTTGCTGATGGCCGGCAGCGTCGGCGCGATGGGGCTTTCCAGCGCCTCTGCCGAAACCTATCAGTTGCTGGTCGGCTCCTACACCGCCGGTTCCAGCCAGGGCATTTACCGCATGCAGTTCGACAGCGCCACCGGCCAGATCGACGCCAAGCCGCTGCAAGTGGTCAAGACTGAAAACCCATCGTGGCTGACCCTGTCGAAAGACCAGAAACGCCTGTTCGTGGTCAACGAAAACGGCCCGGGCCAGACCGATCCGGTCGGCCGCGTCAGCAGCTTCGCCATCGACCCGAAGACCCACGCGCTGAGCCTGATCAATCAGGTGCAGAGCTTGGGCAACGAGCCGACGCATTCCAGCCTCAGCGCTGATGCCAAACATTTGTTCGTCAGCAACTATTCGGTGATGGAAGATCCGGGCGGCACCCTGGCGGTGTTGCCGGTCGATGCCGACGGTCAACTGAAACCGGTGGTGCAGATGAGCGGGCACCCGGCCAGTCGGGTCAATCCTGAGCGCCAGGCTTCCAACCACGTGCACTCGACGGTGTCCTCGCCGGACGGTCGCTACGTGTTCTCCAATGACCTGGGCGCGGACAAGGTTTTTATCTATCAGTACGACCCGCAGGCCAACCCGCACCTGCCGCTGACCCCGGCGAAAACCGCTTCGGTGACGATGCCGGCCGGCAGTGGCCCGCGTCATCTGCTGTTCAGCGCCGACGGCAAACACGCCTGGCTGACCATGGAGATGAGCGCTCAGGTCGCGGTGTTCGACTACAAAGATGGCGTGCTGACCCAGACGCAACTGGTCGATCTCGCAGCGGGCCAGCCAACTTCGGACAAGGCGGGCGCGGCGCTGCATGCTTCGGCTGATGGCAAGTTTCTCTACGTGAGCAATCGCGGCACGGCCAATCAACTGGTGGTGTTTAGCATTGATCCGGCGAGTGGCCAGTTGAAAGAGCTGCAGAAGCGCTCGGTCGAAGGTGATCACCCGCGCGAATTTGCCCTCGATCCAAGCGGCAAATTTGTCTTGATCGCCAACCAGAAGAGCAACCAGATCGTCGTCGTCGAGCGCGATGCCAAGACCGGTTTGCTGGGTAAAACCGTGCAAAATCTGCCGATCGACGCGCCAAGCGATCTGAAGTTTCTAGTGCGACAATAAGCCACAGGTCCCGGCGCACGGGGCCTGCATCGTTGTATTAATTGCACTGATAACGGCTAATGCTACAAAAGATTTCAAGCGAGCAACCCTCGAGCGTTACGTTTGTTTCACAGCCCGACCGGGCAAACCAAGCAAACGAACACGAGGGTTACCGCCATGAACTTCAATCTCTTCTCCGTTATCGCCGCCTCCGCCATTTCTGCCACCGTGGTATTGCCAGCCGGTGCCAACGTCGAAATCAACAGCAAAAAATCCCACACCCAGAGCTACACTCAGAAATACCTGCAACAAAGCGCCAACTTCTACGCCGCGCTGGATCACAAAACCCAAGCCTGAAATTCCCGTCTCCCTGTAGGAGCTGCCGAAGGCTGCGATCTCTTGATCTTCAACGTCAAAAGATCGCAGCCTTCGGCAGCTCCTACGCGCGCGCGTGTAACCTGATCGTTCCCACGCTCTGCGTGGGAATGCAGCCCGGGACGCTCTGCGTCCCATTGGAACGTGGAGCGTCCCTGAGGCATTCCCACGCGGAGCGTGGGAACGATCGAACAAGAGATCGCAGCCTTCGGCAGCTCCTACGCGTGTGCGCGTTCTGCGCTAATAGGTTTTTTCTCGCCGGCAAATAGAGCGCCTAAATAATCAACGAAGCTGATGTTTACCATTGCAAACCCTGAGTGGTTGCCCCGGCTTTTTTGATTGATTCTGTGGCCATCGAAACCTTTGCCCACGGAGAACACCATGGCCAGCGCAATCCTCACTTCCGCCAAACGCGGCGCCTACCTGGCCATCGGTCTTTACCTGGCCGTGGTGCTGTTCGTCAGCATCAGTGCGCAGATGGAACACAGCTTCGACGCCCCGATCGACGTCGCCCACCCCGGTATCCAATTCGAACTGCGCTCGCAAAGCGCAATGGTCGACAGAGCCGAACTGGCAGGAGTCGGCGGCGCATGAAAGGCTACAGACTCTGGGTCATCGCCAGTCTGGCACTGATGACCAACGGCGCCTCACTCTTGGGGTTTGGCCAGGGCTCGGTGGGCGGCTTGGCCCGGGCCATAGAAGCCAACCACAACATCGCGCACAACATTGAACGAGCCAACACGCTGGGGCTGATGGCCGGCAATCCACCGGTCAAGGTTGCGGTGGATTTTCTCGGGCCATTTGAAGTGGATTGCATGGCACTGGGCATGTGCAACGCACTGGCCTAGGAAACGCGGACCATTGTGGCGAGGGAGCTTGCTCCCGCTGGGTTGCGAAGCGACCCGAATCCTGCAGACACAGTATTTCTGATGCCCTGGATAGACTGCGACTGCTGCGCAGCCGAGCGGGAGCAAGCTCCCTCGCCACAGGTGTGGTGTGAGGCTGAGATTCAGGGTTACTTCTTCATGATCGAGGTGAACAGCTCGGATTTGAGCAGTCGCTGCAACCAGGTCTGCAAGCGAACATAAGGCGTCTGCGCAAACCACTCGCGATCAACATGAGCGAACTGCCGGACGAAGGGCAGCAGGGCGATGTCGGCGAGGCTCGGGTGATCGGCCAGCAAGTAGTCCCGACCTTCAAGCAGCTCATCCAGCTTCTGCAGAAACAACGCACCTTCAGCCCGATAAGCTTCCATCGGCTGCTCAGGGTAGCGCTCGGCGTACTTGTAGCGATTCAGAGCTGTTTTGAAAATCTGATCATTGCCCTCAATCAGCTTCTCCGTCCACAGCGCCGCGAATGACTCCCCGGCCAGTAACCAGTCATCCGGATCATTCTGCGCCAACGCCCAGCGCATGATCTGCAGGCTCTCATCAATAACCACGCCATCGGCATCCAACACCGGCACTGTGCCCTTGGGCGAGAGCGCGAGCATCTGCGCCGGTTTGTCCTTGAGACTGACTTCGACAATCTCCACCGGCACGCCCGCATAGCGCAGCGCCATTCGCGCACGCATGGCATAGGGGCAGCGGCGGAAGGAATACAGCGTGTTCATTTCACCTCCAGCGTACTCAAACCATTGCCCTGACGCCGCACTTGAATCTGCACCGGGATGCGTTCGTGCATTTCCTGCACATGGGAAATCACCGCCACCTTGCGCCCTTGCGCCTGCAGTCCATCCAGTGCATCCATGGCCAGTTGCAGCGATTCCGGATCGAGGCTGCCGAAACCTTCGTCGATGAACAGCGATTCGATTTTCAGCGTGCTCGACGCCATTGAGGCCAGACCCAGCGCAAGGGCGAGTGACACGAGGAACGTCTCACCGCCCGACAACGAATGCACCGAGCGCAGTTCGTCGCCCATTTCCGTGTCCATCACCAGCAGGCCGAGCATGCTGCCGCCGCGTTTGAGCCGATAGCGTTTGACCAGTTGGCGCAATTGCGCATTGGCGTGATGTACCAGCAGGTCGAGGTTGTAGGCCTGGGCGATCTTGCGGAAGGTGTCGCCGGTGGCCGAGCCGATCAAGGCACTGAGCCGCGCCCAGCGTTGATACTCGGCGTAGGCGTCAGCGATCTGCTGGGCCAGCGCCTGATTGGCGTTCTGCCGGCGTTGGTCTTCCACCTGTTCGGCGCGCAGTTCGGCGCATTGTTGCTCGCTGACGGCGAACTGGTTTTGCAGCTCGGTGAGGGCGCTGTCGAGCTGTTCGGCGTCAAGATTGCTGTCCTGCCGGGCCTGATGATCGAGCAGGCGCTGATCACGCTCCTGCAACAAGACCTGGGCCTGTTCGATGGCTTTTTCATTGTGCTGAAGGGTCTGGCGCAGTTGGGCGACTTGCGCGTCATCGAAACGCAGCAAATCTTCGAGCCCGCCGTCGTCCAGCTCCGGATGACTGGCGCGCCAATCGGCGATCTTCTCGGTCAGCGCTTTGTCTTCACTTTCCAGTGCCTGCAAGCGTTCCTGCTGTGCCTTGAGTTCTGCAGCGATTTGCACCAGTTGCGTGCGTACGCTTTGCAGCTCTTCAGCGGTGCTGGTTTCGGCGCTGCGCGCCTGTTCCACCGCGTGTTCCAGTTGCTGCTGCCAGTGTTCGGCGCTGCTGTGTTCGCCGATCAGTTGCGCCAGTTTTTCCTGACAGCTTTGCTGCTGCTCGGTCAGCGCCGCGAATTGCTGCTCGGCACTTTGCAACTGCTGAGTGCGCAGCTGCTGGCGATCCTGTTCTTTCTCCAGGGTTTGCTGGCGTTGCTGCTGTTCGCTCAGTTCTTCCTTTTGCTGCTCGAGCTGGGCCAGACGCTCGGCGATCTGCCGATCCAGTTGCAGAAACGTCGCGGCCGGCTCAAGGCGCAGTGCTTCGAGGGTGTCAGCCGGAAGCAGCGGGCCGAACGCGTTGAGTTCTTCTTCAAGGCGCTGACGGTCGCTGTTGAGTTCATGCTGCTGATGGCTCAGCTGTTGCGCCGCTTGCTGATGAGCCACTTCGGCCTGACGCAATTGCTGGGACAGGCGCGCTGCGTCCTGCTGCAAGGTGAGCAGGGCGCTCTGGCGTTGTTCGTCTTGCGTGATGCTCTGGTTCAACTGTTCGTTCTGGCGGCTGAGCCAGGCGTCGCGTTTGTCAGCGTCCTGGTCGAGCAGTTGCGCGGCCAGCGGATGCGCGTCAAGGCTTGGGGCGAGGGCTTGTTGCTGCGCTGCGAGTTGTTCCTGTTGTTGCAGCAGCTCTTTCTGTTGCGCGATCACGCCACCGACTTCGCCGCGCAGTTCGATCAGTTTTTCCTTGAGCTGATCGACCACTCGCTGCGCGTTGGCCTGTTCGCTTTCATCGTGACGGCCGAGGCTTTGCAGCAGCGCTTCGGGCTGATGATACGGATGCTCGTTGCTGCCGCAGACCGGGCAGGGCTGATCGTCCTGCAACTGCGCACGCAACTCTTCGACACTGGCACTGCGCGCCAGCCGCTGACGTTCGAGCAGTTCGCGAGTGACATTGAGGGTCTGCTCGGCGACGGTCAGTTCGGCTTTGGTTTTCACTCCGTCCTGGGTCAGGCGCTCGCGTTGCTGCTGCGCGTCGAGCTGACGTTGTTGCAACTCGGCGCTGCGCTTGTCGAGATCCTGTCGAGAGGCCCACAGGCGCGACAGGTCTTCGATCGCGCGCAGCTGTTTGCGGTTGTCCTGCAGCAAGGTGCCGAGCAGGCCGATCTGTTCGGCGACTGCGTCCGGTTCGGCGCCGGCCTCTTTGAACAGGACTTCCAGTTGTTGCTTGTGCGAGGCCAGTTGTTCAGCGCTGCGGGTGGCGTTCTGTTCGAGGGACGCCAGTTCGGTCTGGCCCTTGTTCAAGCGGTTGCCGACCAGCATCAGCTGTTGCAGACGATCGCGATAGGCGCTCCAGGCATCGCTTAATGGCGCCAGATGCGCACTCTGCTCAAGCTCGCTGGCGATGCGTTGCAAACGCTCGGCGACTTCAGTCTGTTTTTCCTGCAAAGCCTGAATGTTGCTCTGGCCATCTTTGAACGCTTGCTCGGCCGCTTGCCGGGCTTCGGCGCTGCTGGCGGTGTCCTTGATCAGGCGGGCGAGGGTGCTTTGCTCTTCGAACGCCTGACGCAACAGCGGCGCGTTTTCGCTCTGCCGTTGCTGCGCTGCGCTGAGGGCGAGTTTCGCTGTGTCGAGGTTCTGCTCCAGTTGCGTCTGGCGTTCGCCCAACGCGGCGTGTTGCTGGGTGTGCGCGGCAATCTGCGCCGCCAGTGGCGTCAGCAGCGCATCGAGCTCGGCCTTGCGCACGAACTGATGACGCTGCGGGCCGAGCTGTTCCAGGCGAGTCAGTTTCATCCGCTCGCCGGCCAGTGCCTGCCATTGCTGTTGCGCGGTTTGCAGTTGTTCACTGGCGGCTTTTTGCGCGTCTTGCAACAGACGCAAATCTTTCAGCCAACTGTGTTGTTGCTCAAGCTGTTTGAGTTGCGCCTGTTGCGCTTTCATCTGTTGCTGCGCGGCGTTGAAGCGCTCGTCGAGTTCGGCGCGGGCTTCCGGTGCCAGTGGCGTTACTCCGGTGGCCTGATCCTGCAGCAGCTTGTGCGCCTCGCGGGCTTCTTTGGTCTTGTCGAAGGCGCGGCGCCCGAGGCGGGTGTAGAGCGCGGTGTCGGTGAGTTTTTCCAGCAGTTCACTGCGGTCGTTGTCGTCAGCCTTGAGAAACGCACTGAATTCACTCTGCGCCAGCAGCACAGCGCGGGTGAACTGTTCGAAGTTCAGGCCCAGCGCGGCTTCCAGCTGGGTTTTGTATTCGCCTTTCTGGCTGGCGAGCAGTTGATCCTGATCGATGTCGCGCAGGCTCTGCCGGCTCGCTTGCAACTTGCCGCCAGCCTTCTCGCGGGCGCGATTGGCTTCCCAGCGCGCGCGATAGCGGCGGCCATCGACGCCGACAAAATCCACTTCGGCATAGCCTTCGCCAGTGCCGCGACGGAGCAGGGTGCGCGGATCGCCAGTGGCGATCTCGCCGTCGGCGTCAGGGACTTTCGCATCACGACCAGTGTTATTCAGGCGCGGTACAGCGCCGAACAGCGCCAGACACAACGCATCGAGCAGGGTACTTTTGCCGGCGCCCGTCGGGCCGGTGATAGCGAACAGACCGGCGCTGGCCAGCGGCTCAGCGGTGAAATCGATCTCGAACGGCCCGGCCAGCGAGGCGAGGTTCTTCAAACGAATGGCGAGGATCTTCATGGCTGCTCGCCCTCCAGTTGCACGTCCTGCAGCAGCTCGGCGAAGTCCTTGAGCGTCTGCTCATCGACCTCGCTGCCGTAGTTGTCGAGCCAGGCGCGGCTGAACAGTTCCTGCGGCGTGAGTTGGTCGAGTTCGATCAGTGTGCTGCCGTCATCGCTGCCATCGGCGCCGCGACTGCCGGCGTATTCAGCGGCGATGCGCACCAGACGCACGGCTTTGCCTTGCAGCGCAGTTTCCACCTGATGGCGCAGATCCGGCTGCGGCTCGTCGAGGCGCACCCGCACTTCGAGCCATGGCTGGCGCTGGGTTTCGGCGAGCAGATCGACGTTCGGCAGGTCGGCCAATTGCAGCAGAATCTCGGCCAGCGGCGCCGGGCCGATGCGCTGCAGATTGACCGAGCGCGGGATCAGTTTCGGCTCGACGCTGACCAGGGTTTCACCGTCGAGGACCACATCGAGAATCTGGTGTTGATAACCGATTTCGGAGAACGACAGCGGAATCGGCGAGCCGCTGTAGCGAATGCGCTCCTCGCCGTTGACCTTCTGCGGCTTGTGCAAATGGCCGAGGGCGACATAACTGATGCTTTCGCCGAACAGGCTGGCGGGCAGGGCTTCGGCATTGCCGATGATCAGGCTGCGCTCGGAATCCTCCGACACCGAACCGCCAGCCATGTGCGCGTGGCTGATAGCGATCAATGCCTGCCCAGGTTGACGCTTGGCATTCGCCGCCGCGATCAGCCATTCATGCACCTGCCCGATGCCGCGCAAATAGTTGTCGCCCAGATGCGCACCAGTGACTTCCGCCGGGCGCAAAAACGGCAGCGCCAGACACCACGCGGCGATTTCTCCGGTTTTATCCGGCAACGGCAGCAGCAGACGCTCGGCATCCAGTTGCCCGTCATCCAGCCACAGCACCCGACCCAGCGCATGGGTGCGCAAGCGGCGCATCAACGGCGCGGGCAGTTCGATCCGCGAGCCGGAATCATGGTTGCCGGCGATCATCACGATGGTCAGCAACGGTTGCTGTTCGTGAGCGCTGACGATGAAATCGTAGAGGCGTTCCTGAGCTTTGACCGGTGGGTTGACCGTATCGAAGATGTCCCCGGCAATCAGCAGCACATCCGGCTGCGCCAGTTGCAACTGGCGCAGCAGCCATTCGAGAAAACACGCGTGCTCGAAATCGCGCTCCTGGCCGTGCAGGTTTTGCCCAAGGTGCCAGTCGGAGGTGTGGAACAGACGCAAGGTGGACTCCGCATTTTGATCAAGAGGGTGGCCGCAAAGAAGAACGGGCGGCGAGAGGAGGGGAGTTTACTGGCAAATCACGCCCCTTGCCTTGTCGTGTGTCTGCTTGCACCGGCAGCGGCGAATATTTCGGTAATCGGCCGATGCGGGTAGCGCTTGTGCATCTGCCGCACCAGCTCGCTCAGCCGCAACAACTCTTCGCTCGGCTTGGCCCATTGCTCTTTGGGCAATGGTTCGGACCATGCGCGCATAACTTCCGGCAACGCCTGCTTGCCGATTCTTTCCAGCCGACGAATTTCCCATTCGAGCAGACGGTTGGGAATCGTCCATAAGGTCATCACGTGATACAGGTACCAAAAGAACCCCGACAACCGCGAGCGCCGGCCTTCACGGATCTGCTGGTGCATCCGCGCGCGGGCGTTACGAAAAGTGTGCAGGCCTTCGTGGGGCGGGTCGTCCGGGCCTTGCAGATCCTGCAAATCCTGAATCGATTTGAGGTCGTTGACTTCGTACTCCATGTAACCGCGAATCGCTTCCCAATGGCTGATCGCGAGCTCCAGGCCGGCGCATTGGAATTCGAGGCTGGTGAGGGTTTCGCCGTGATGAAAACCGATGCCCATGCCGTATTGGCGATGGATGCCGAATTGGGTGGCGCCCTTGGCTTCGATGATCCAGGCGCTGAGCGATTCCCACGGGACGAAAACTGGTTCGGTGGCCCCTTCGGGCATAAAGCAGACTTCGCGGCGTTGACGGTTGAAGCGGGTTGGGATGAGGGAGAGGCGTTTTTTGTGGACGTGGTGCCAGACGCCCAGGTTAATACACAAACAACAAAAAATGGTCAAAGAGCCCGTACCAATCAAAGCATCGAAAACTCCTTCGATGGCGCCGCATATGTCATTCCACCCCGAACCTGCCAGAAAAAACATAAACCCAGCAATTGCGGGAAAAAGGCATGTGATCATGAAGGTTGCACTAAAAGGAAAACCTACTGTTACCTGCCACATGAACACTTGCGGCGGTCCTATCCCGAATTCCATGAAGACGTGATTCAGTTCACCGATTTGCGGTCCAAAGGGTTGCTGTACGGTAGGCAATGGCAACGGTGCCAAATAAGTAATTTTTCCGCTTGGAAATGGTTCGATGTCTCCCGCCTGCCTGGCCTGATTGCTTGCGTTGTCCCGGTCATTAGGCATGGTCGGCTGGGTCCAGAAACTGTGTTTCGATGAACAGTACAGGTGGTTTGTCTCTTACACGCTCAGGTGAAACCACCGGAAAATGACCTTTCCCGCGAGGCTCAACATGTATCACGCGAGTTCGTGATACCCATTGACCAGTCTCATCCAGAGCCTGAACGCGGATGGCCAACTCGAGTGTTTCTTTTGCTGGGGTAAATTCCGAGTCGGGCGCTACCGGGTACTGAAGACAGAGCACCAGGCCCTCCGGCATGGACTTGACGATGCGCAGACTCTTTACGATTTCGTCGCTGATGACGTCCCGCTGTTCTCGTGGCGTTCCTCGGCTGTGTAATGGAACTGAAATGCGGTGCGCGCCGATACCTAAGTAATGCGTCGGTTTCCCACCGAAGGGGGGTGTCAGATCCTTCAAGGTCAATCGAGGCAGGACCAGATGGATATCGCTGGGCTTGGCTTTCAGCAGCAAGCTTTTAAGTCGAGAGTCATACGATTGCACGCCAAGTTGCGCATAGGGCGCGTGAATCAGAAAGGCCAGATAACTTTGATAATCCTTGAGCGAATGATCACCGCGCAAATCCGGATCCCGGCTCCACGGCGTTATTTTCAGCCATTTATCGTGCGCGCTGATATTGTAACGGCTGAACAGCCAGACCCCCGATAGCTCAAGCACAGTGAATAAAGCGCCGGCCAGGTTAAAGCGAAAGAACACCGTAGACAGGCGTGTACCAGCAGCGGCCCAGGCTGCAGCTCTTGCAGCTGCGTTTTCGGCGATCAAAACTCTGTGCCCGGCGTGAATGGTATGGCTCAAGGCATACCCGTTAGTGGCAGTTGAACCCAACGCGCCAATCGCGGCCAACGCAGTGCTTTTCTCGGCGTGAAAGCTTCCGCCGCGAACGGCCTGTTGCCAGTTTGCATAATGGCTTTTCACGCTTTGCAGCGAAGACAGGAAACCCAAGGCATAGGTGAAACTGCCCAGACCAATATGCAGTTTCCCCAACTGCACATGCACGTTTTTCAGCGCCGCCTGCTGAAGATTCGTCGCCAGCAATGAACTGCGGTTTTTCAAGGCTGTATCCCCAAGACTTTGCGCAGCAGTAAATCCCGCAGCCCCAGTAGCGATAATCGCATTGGCGAATGGCTGCCAAACCCGTTTATTCGCTGTTTGCCTGCGCAGTTCACGCAAAGCCCCCACCAAATTCACCACCTGCACCAACACCACCAACAACCCCATCCCCTCCGTCCGCACCAGACTCGCCTTCGAAACCCCCGCCACCCCTGCACGAATGTTCTCCAACAACCCACGCAATTCCCCCTGCTGCGCGGGCGGAAACACCACCGTCAATCCCGCTTTCGCCGGGGTGGCGCCATACAGTCGGGCCGAGCGATCCGGCAGTTCGTCAATCGGGCTCAACGCCGCCGCCAGCCTTCCTTCGAACAAGGCCAGTTGCGTGCGCACGCGAACGATTTCTTCCTGCAATTCCACCGCCCGGGCGGTTTTGTGGCCTTGGCGATTTTTGTTGTGGGTGAGCTGGTTGCGTTCGCGGTTGAGGGTTTTCAGGTAGTCGCGTTCGCGCAGCACTTCCTTGATCGTGGCTTGCAGCGCCGCTTGTTCCGCCGGGGTGGACACGGTGAAGGTCACGCCGCTGGTTCGTGCGGCGTCGAAGACGCGCAGGCGCAGGGCCTTGGGCAAGCGCTGGAACAGTTCGTCGAGGTCGGGGATTTTCTCGCCGCCAAGGTCGAAGCCTTCCAGCGCCCGGCTAAGGCCCAGGTTCAGCGCCGGGCTGTAGGTGTCTTGCACGGCATCGGCGAGGACGCGGCTGTGTGCGGGCAGATCGTCCAGCCCGGGCAGCTGCGGCTGCTCGATGCTCTGCAATTTGGCCAGCCAGTCCGGCAGGTTGTTGAACATCGCCATGCCGGCGTTGAACAGCGTTGAATATTGCCCGGCCTGCTCGGTCTGCAAGCGCAGCGGCAAGGTGTAGAACAGCGGGCGGGTCAGTTGCGGGTGTTGCTCGAGGTAACCGAGCATTTGTTCGTTGGCCGCGTCGCTGCGGCCGATGTCCTTGAGGCAGGCGTATTCGCTGGCGAGCGCCTGATCGATCTGCACTTGGCCGTCGAAATACCACGCCGAGCGATGGAAACGCCCGGCGCACAGCAGTTGCGCGCGATCGGCGGTGATGCGTTCGAGCAGGCGATTCCAGCGACCCAGGTTGTCGCGATGACTGTTGAGCACCTCGTCCATGGCCGGGCGGTCGATCAGGTCATTGATGCCGCGCTTGCCGCTGAGCAATGGGCCATCGAGCACGTCTTTCATGCGTCGACTCTGATCCTTGCCGAGGTCGACCAGTGTGCTCAGGTGGCGCTCGACGAAATCTTCTGGGGCTACTTCGAGAAAATATTCGCGGGTGTAAAAGCGTCGATCCGCCTCGGCGGTGACGCGAGCGTGTGCAGTGAAATCCGGGGCGACGCCGTCGAAGCGGTTCAGCGCCAGTGACTCGTCCAATGCCTTTTCGCGCTGTTGCTGCAGTTCAGGTCGAGCCTGAGTATCCGTCGGGACAATCTCACCACCCTTGTTCAAATACTCGAGCAGCGCCTGCCGGGTATTTTCCCGATCCGGCTCGGGCAATTGCTCCAGTTCAGCAAACAATGCCTGAGCGCGCGGATCCTCGCTGGCCTTGGCCAACGTGTCGAAATCCTGAGCGCCGAGCTGGCTCAGCGACTCGATGTAACTGGCCAGCAGATAGTCGCGCTCGTTGTTGTCGGTGTTGCTCCACTGCTCGATCCAGCCGACCACCAGGTCCTGATAATCGGCCAGGTCGCGCATCACACCGAGGTCGTCGTTGACCAGCAGAAACAGCGTGTCGTCCTGATAAGGCCCGCGCACCCGACCAAGAAATTCGCCGATATGTGCCTCGCGAAAACGTCGCGGGTTTTCCCACAAATAAGGTTCACGCTCATGCTCCGGCGCATCGCTAACCTGCACCGTCGGCATCCGCGTGGCGTCCGCCTCGGCCAGCGGTTTCGCTGTGCAGGCCACTTCCGCCAGCCACTGTTTGGCCTGGGCCACGGTGAGCAAATGCTCGCCGCCGATCAGACAATGCACCGGGCCGAGATCGACCGCCTGCATGAAGTGCTCGCGTTCCTGCGCACTGTCCAGCACCTGTCGGCACTTCGCCGCGCTCAACTGCACGTCGGCGAAGGTCACGTACAGGGTGCTTTTGCGCGAGAAAATGAACGCCGGACGTTCTTCGATGGCGCTGCGCTGATCCTCGCTGACGCTTTTGCCGCGATGCAGCAACGCGCTGATGACGCCGTCGAGCACGCGGTATTCGAAGAGCTCGCCGCTGAGACTGTCGACGATGTACAGCCAGCCATCGCGCAGGCGGCGGATGCCCATGGGGCGCGTGGTCAGGGTGTACGGCAGTGCGAGTTCGGTGCTGGGGTCGAAGGGTTTTTCGACAAGGCCGTAAGCGAGCGGCAGCAGTTGCACGTGGGTGTTGCGCAAGGGGCAGGCGGCTGGCGCACCAATAGGTGCTTTCGAGGCGGCAGCTGCCGCGAGGTTGGCGGGGTGCATCATTGAGCACATTTCCCTGTGTCTGTTTGTGACAGAGAAATGTGCGTGTATCTGGAAAACGACAGCAGTCAGATCTTTCTGTGTTTTGCGTAGGAATCGAACACTCGGGATGAAACCTACGAGGGATCGTCCAAAATCTTACAGAGGTTACTTCGGATGAATCGTGAGTGACCCTGAATGTGTCCCCGCGCTCGCAAACCGACGCTGATAAATAGATCCGTTAACAAGCTTATTGCCTACGGATTTGAGCTGTACCGCTCATCGAAATCGATTTTTCAACGCATGCATTAATTGACGCCAAAATAGTGGCCATCTAATATCGCGCCACTATTTTGATACTAGTGCGCTATTGCAGGGATGCCAGCGACTCTTTGCGCTCATCCGCGCCGCTGCCCGGCCGAGCATGGCACCGGTAATCAAGCCGATTATTGCCCGTTGCAGGATCTTCTACATGGACGTTCGCCAGTACGTATTCCTCGCTCGCCAGCCTTCTGCCGTCGTGGCCAAGCGCGAGCGATTCCTCGGCATGCCCAAGCGCGGACTGGCCTTCCTGCTGGCCAACGTCATGTTCTGGCAACCGATGTGGGCGCAGGCGGACGGCATCGTCGTCGCCAACCCAAACACCACGCTGGATCGCGCTGGCAATGGTGTGCCGATCATCAATATCGCCACGCCCAATGGCAGCGGGCTGTCGCACAACCAGTTCCACGATTACAACGTCGGTGCGCAGGGCGTCATCCTCAACAACGGCGCAACGCAAACCGCGAATACCCAGTTGGCCGGGCACGTCATCGGCAACCCGAACCTGAAAAACAGCGGTTCGGCGCAGGCAATTCTTAACGAAGTCATCAGTGGCAACCCGAGCCAGTTGCGCGGTTACACCGAAGTGGCCGGGCAGTCGGCGCGGGTTATTGTCGCCAACCCCTACGGCATCACCTGCAATGGCTGCGGTTTCATCAACTCGCCTCGGGTGACGTTGACTACCGGTAAACCAGTGCTGGAAAACGGTCGGCTGGATCGCTTTCAGGTCGATCAGGGAACGGTGGCCATCGAAGGCGCGGGTATCAACGCGACCAATATCGACCGTTTCGAAATCATCACCCGCAGCGCGAAGATCAATGCGCAGATTCAGGCGCAGAACCTGTCCATCGTCGCCGGGCGCAACGACGTCAACGCCGACACCCTCAACGCTACCGCTCGCGCCGACGACGGTAGCGCCAAACCACAACTGGCCATCGACTCCTCGGCACTCGGCGGCATGTACGCAGGCGCAATCAAACTGGTCGGCACCGAGGCCGGGGTCGGGGTGAAACTCGACGGCAAACTGATCGCCAGCGGCGGCGATATTCAGCTCGATGCCAACGGGCAACTGAGCCTGGCCGACACCTCGGCCACCGGCGCGGTCAACGTCAAAGCCGCCAGCCTCGACGCGCAGGCTCCGGTTTACGCCGGCACTTCGCTCAACGTGCAAACCCAAGGCAACCTGACCAACCGCCAAACCCTCGCCGCTCGCGACAGCGTGGTGCTCAGCGCCGGTGGGCAACTCACCAACGCCGGCGCCATCGAAGCCGGCGTCAATGCCGACGGCAGCCGTAACAGCAACGGTGATCTGAGCCTCAGCGCACAGAACCTCAACAACAGTGGCAAGAGCCTCAGCGCCAGCCGCAACCTGACCGTCAACGCCGCGCAAACACTCAACAACCAGAACGGCCTGCTCAATGGCCAGACCACGAGCATCACTGCCGGCACGCTGGACAACCGCAACGCAGGCAAAGTGCTGGGCAACAACAGCCTGACCCTCACCGCCAATCAGGTTCTGAACAATCAAGGCACGATCACCGGCAATGGCAAACTCAGCGGCAACATCGCTCAGTTGATCAACAGCAACGGTGAACTTGGCAGCCAGAGCGACGTAGTGCTCACGGTCACCTCGCTGGACAACGTCGCCGGCCTGATCAACGCTGGCCGTCTGCTCGACATTACCGCCCTCGGCGCCATCAACAACCGCACCGGGCGCATCGGCGCAAAACAGTCCGTGGCGATAAAAGCCCAGCAACTGGACAACAGCCAGCAAGGCCAGTTGACCAGCGAAGGCACGCTGACCACGCGCATCAGCGACCAGTTGAACAACCAGAACAAGGGTCTGATCCAGGCCAATGGCGCGATGGATGTACAGGCAACGCGCCTGGATAACCGCGGCGGCAAGATTTCCGGTCTCGACACCCTGACCGTCAGCAGCGCCACCACCGACAACCGCACCGGTATCTTGCGCGCCGACAAAGCGGCGACGCTGTTGATCAATAACCTCGACAACCGCGACAAAGGCCGCGTCGAGAGCAAGGCAGCGCTGACTTTTGCAGGCAACACGCTGAACAACAGCAATGGCGGCTTGCTGACCTCGACCGGGCTGCTGAGCCTCAAAGCCAAGGATGTGACCAACGATGGCGGACGGATTTCCGGCAAGGGCGATATCGACGCCAGCATCGACAACCTGACTCAGCAAACGGGCGAGCTGGTTGCCGAAGGCAATCTGAAACTCACTGGCAAAAATCTGGCTAGTCACCAGGACAGTCTGGTCGGCTCGCTGAAATCCTTAACGGTGGATGTCGACCAGATCGATAACCGCGGCAGTACGCTTTCCAGCCAACTCGACCTGCACATCAACGGCACGCGTCTGGACAACAGCGAGGGCGGCAAGGTGCTGTCCGACACCACGCTGGGCCTGAAAGTCGCGCAGATCATCAACGCCACCAATGGCCTGATCTTCAGCAAAGGCGCGGCGACGCTCAGCGGCATTGGTTTGAGCAACGTTGGCGGGCGGATCGTCAGCCAGAACACACTGAACCTGACCCTCGACAATGCCCTCGACAACCAGCAAGGCCTGATCAGCAGTGAAGGGCAGATGACCCTGAATCTCGGCAGCCTCGACAATCGCCTGGGCAAACTGTCGAGCCTGGAAGCGATGGCACTGACCAGCGTCGCTGGCGTGCAGAATCAGAGCGGTCTGATCGCCTCGCAAAAGGGCCTGACCTTCACCAGCGGCAGTCTCGATAACAGCGACAACGGCATCCTCAGTGCCAAGGCCGATTCGACCCTGACCACCGGTGAGTTCAAGAACCAGCAGGGCGGCAGCCTCGCCACGGACGGCACGCTGATGCTGACCACCGCGCACTTGGATAACTCCGGCGGCATCATTGGCAGCCAGAAAACACTGCAGGCTTCCGTCACTTCGCTGCAGCAGGACGGCGGCGAGCTGTTCAGCAACGGCGACCTGACCCTGGACCTCAATAATGGCCTGCTCGATAACCAGCGCGGCAACATTCATACGCCGGGCCAACTGCTGCTGAAAAACCTCAAGGACGTGAACAACAGCGCCGGTGAAATTTCCGCTGCCAAAGCCTGGAACCTCAATGCGCAAAGCCTGAATAACGACGGCGGCAAACTGCTCAGCAATGAAAAACTCACCTTGGTCATCGACCTTGCCCTGAGCAACGTCAAAGGCCTGATCGCCTCCGCTGGCCTTGAAGCGCGCAGTGCCAGCCTCGACAACAGCGGCGGTGAGATTCGTGGGCGTGGCGAGGTCGATTTCACCGTCACCGATCTGTTCGACAACCAGGCTGGCGTGGTCATCGCGGACGAGGGCCTGACGCTCACGGCCGCGCGTCTGGATAACCGTCGGGAGGGCCTGGTCGGTTCGACCCAAGCGCTGCAACTGGTCGTCGACCGTGTCGACAACCGCAGCGGTGAACTGTCGAGCAAGGCCGGTGTGAGCCTGATCGGCGCCTGGCTCGACAACAGCGACAGCGGCTACATGCTGGCGGGCGGCAATCTGGCGTTGACCGTCAACGAGGTGATCAACCGCAACAGCGGCGTGCTGTCCGGCGCTACCGGCCTGACGCTGGTCGGCAAGAGTCTGGAAAACAGCGCTCGCCTGACCACGCAACAAGACCTCGCGATTACCCTCTCTGGCGAGCTGAACAACGCGCAGGGCAGTCTGCTCAGCGAAGGCGCGCTGGCGATCGATGCGCAAAGCCTCAATAACGATGGCGGTACGCTGTCCAGCGCCAAAGCGCTCAGCGTCGAAACCCGCGGTGCGGTCAGCAACCGTGGCGGCCGGATGCTGACCGATGCCGAGTTGACGCTCACCAGCAGCGCGCTGGACAACCAGCAGAAAGGCGTGATCAGCAGCAAAAGCAATCTGCACATCAGCACCGGCGAACTCAATAACAGTCAGGCGAGCATTTACGCTGCCGATCAGCTTGAGTTGAGCGCCGGCAAAGTGACCAACACGGCTGGCAGCCTCGGCGCTGGCAATGCGTTGACTGCCGATATTCAGGGCCTCGATCAGCAGGGCGGCAAGCTGTTCAGCAGCCACGCCGGCGTCAGCGTCGACCTGCATGGCGGTGCGCTGAACAACCAGGGCGGGGTGATCAATGCACCGGGGCAGTTGCTGCTGAAAAATCTCGCTGAAGTGAACAACCGTGGCGGCGAGATTTCCAGCGAGCAGGCCTTTGAACTGATCGCCAAATCGTTGGACAACAGCGGCGGGCAACTGCTGAGCAATCAGAAGCTGAGCCTGACCCTCGACAAGGCTCTGACCTCGATCAAGGGCACGATCGCGGCAGCAGCGTTGCAGGTTCGCGCGGCCAGTCTGGACAACAGCGATGGCGGCGTATTGCTCAGCGACAGCGATATTTCGGTGACCGTCGATGGCCTGCTCGACAACCACAACAAGGGCAGCATCCGCGCCGCAGAACAACTGACCCTCAACAGCACCGGCCTGAACAACGAGAAGGGCACGCTGGTCGGTGCTAAAGGTCTGGCCATCGATCTGGGCGCCACGGCGCAGGATCTCAACAACCAGGGCGGGGTGATCAGCAGCAAAGGCGCGCTGAGCTTTGCGCACCTGCGCGACCTCAACAACCAGGACGGCGTGATCAACAGCAAAGGCGTGCTTAGCATCGCCACCCTGCGCGATCTGAACAACCAGAAAGGTGAGATTTCCAGCGTCAACAGCTTCAGCCTCAACGCCAACAGTCTGGACAATCGCGGCGGCAATCTGATCAGTAACGAGCAACTGACCCTCACGGCGGCCGAGCTGAAAAACAACGGCGGTCTGATCTCAGGCTGGACCGGCGTGACCCTGGCCGGCGGCTCTATCGATAACAGCCTGGGGGGCGCGATCTCCAGCCAGCTCGGCAATGTCAGCATTGATCTCAGCGGCGCGCTGATCAACCACACCCAGGGTGGCGTGGGCAGCAAAGGTGAGCTTTACATCAAGGCCGCCAGCCTCAACAACAGCGCCGGCACGCTGACCAGCGACGGCAAGCAGACCCTGACCGTGTTCGGCGGTGAAATCAGCAACGCTTCCGGCGGCTTGATCAAAAGCGCCGACACCCTCGATATCCGTGCGGCGAGCCTGAACAACGCCTCGGGCAACCTGAGCGCGAAAAAAGCCCTGACGTTCACCGGCGGCGAGGTGAACAACAGCGGCGGCAGCTTGGTCGGCGATGACCGCGTCACACTCGACCTGCTCGGCGCGCTGACCAATGTCAACGGCGCGCTCGGCAGCAGCGGTCCGCTGGTGCTGACGCGTTCGACCAGTATCGACAACCGTGGCGGCCAGATGATCAGCCAGAGCCTGCTGAGCCTGCTCACCAGCGGCGATCTGAATAACAGCCAGCGCGGCACAATCGCCGCCAGCGGCCAACTGAACCTCACCGCAGGCGGCCTGCTGCGCAACGACGGTGATGGCCTGATTTCCAGCGGCGCCGCTGACGCTACTCTCACCGCGTCCACACTGAACAACGCCGGCGGCGCGGTGCAAAGCATGACCGCGCTGACCGTCAACACCGGCAACGGCGCAATCGACAACCAGGGCGGCAAGATCATCGCGCAGAACGGCGACCTGAACCTCACCGCCGCCAGCCTCGACGGCCGAGGCGGCGTGCTGTCGAGCCTCAAAGGTCTGCTGCAAACCCGTCTGACCGGTGTCCTGCGCAACGGCCAGTCAGGCAAGATCGAAGGCAGCCGCCTCGACCTGCGCGCACTGGGCGGCATCTACAGCGACGGCGGGCGCATCGCCGCCAACAGCGGCGACATCCTGCTCAATGCCGGCGGCAACGCCCTCGACAACAGCGGCGGCGGCATCTATGCCCGCGGCCAAGTGAATGTCATCGCCGGCTCGATGAACAACACGGCCGGCCAAGTCAGCGGCAGCCTCATCGACCTTGGCCTTGGCGGCGATCTCAGCAACAACGGCGGCCTGATCGAAAGCGCCAGCACCCTGGCGATTCGCGCAGCCAACCTCAACAACCAGAGCGGCAAACTGCGCGCCCTCGGCGGCAGCGGCAAAACCGATTTCCAGATCGGCAGCCAGTTCGACAACCGCAACGGCCTGGTAGAAACCGCCAACAGCGACTTCACCCTCGCCGCACCGAGCTTGCTCAACGCTGGCGGCACGGTAACCCATGTCGGCCTGGGCGAGTTCGGCATCTCCACCACCAACGTAATGAACGCCGGCGGCTCACTCGTGACCCGTGGCGGCCTGACTCTGAACGCGGACAGCTGGACCAACAGCAGCGTGATTCAGGCCGGACGCTTGACGGTGAATGTCGGCAATTTCGTGCAGACGGCCAGCGGGCAGTTGCTGGCCTCGAATCAGTTGGTGGGACGTGGCGGGAACTGGACGAACGAGGGGTTGATTGCCAGTGATGGCTTGCTCGATATTCAGCTGAGCGGCAATTACGGCGGCAATGGGCGAGTGAGCAGCGTCGGCGATCTGGGGCTGCTGGCTTCGCGCATCGATTTGAGCAGTGTGGCGAGCATTACCGGTGCCTCCACTGCAACCATCACCAGCCGTGGCACCCTGTCCAATCTGGGCCGGCTCACTTCCGCCGACAGCCTGACCGTCAATACTGCGTCGCTGGTCAACAGCGGGACGTTGGGCAGCGCTGGCAATCTGCGAATCAACAGTGATTCATTGCTCAACGAGAACGGTCTGATCTTCAGCGGCCGTGACATGAACCTGCGCGTCGGGTCGCTCACCAACCGTTACGCCGACATCTATGGCATGGGCAATATCAGTATTGCCCGCGATGACAGCAACGGCTGGAGTTCTTCGATCGATAACATCTCGGCGACCATCGAAAGTGTGGGGGATCTGAGTCTGGCGGCTGATCACATCGAGAACCGCAAGGATGTGTTTGAAGTTGCTGCCGGTGGCGGGCTTGTCTCGGGAACCATCGGTGTTCGATGCACGACGTGCACCTCGTTCAGCGGCCTTAACTTTGAGAGCCGCTTGCCTAGCCACTTGGTCTGGGTTGAAAAATACCACTCGACCATTGTCAAGGACTCGGCATCAGGCACCTTGACCGCTGGGCGCGACCTTACGGGGAACGGGCGCGAATTTATTAACAACGCCTCGGTAGTCAGCGCGGGCCGCAATTTAACTTTCAACGTACAGAACTTCACTAACCAGGGGGCGACGGTTGGGGATTACACGGTCACGCGCTGGATTGATACGCCTAAGGCAGCCAGAGGCTGGAACTTCTGGCAGGACGTTTTGAATTACAACGCCGCTAACGATCCGGATTACGACTCAGGTTTCACCGGAGTGCTGAACGGCAAAAGAACGATGGTGCCCAATATTCATACCTGGGACATGAATGAAGTCGAATCACTTACCAGAATAGGCGGGCGTCAAGGGGGCGGCGAAGCGATCAGATACCTCATGTTCGGCTCGATCGCTGTCGAGTACGATTCCGGAAAGCTCCACTATGCTGCACCCAGTTATGACACCGGCGTACGTGCAGAGGCCCCGGACTTTATCAAGAACGCGGCATTCACCAGAAATACCATCACTGAAAGCTCCCCGACGGCCAACGCCAACGCGGTCGTTCAGGCAGGTGGCACTGTCTACATAAACGCTACCAACAAACTGGACAACGGCGTGGTTCGTAACGGTAACGCCGCTGCTGCGGGCGCTTCTCGCCTTGGCTCGACTCAGTTGGCGGGCCAGGTCACGCCGACCGTCATTCGCATCAACGCGCAGCTACCTCCAGACCTGGCCCAACTACAGGTCAATCCACTGGCCTTGCCGGGCTTCACCCTGCCGAGTGGCGACAACGGCCTGTTCCGTCTGAGCAAAAAGGACGGTAGCGAGCCGACGATGGTGGCCGCCGAAGCCTGGAAGATCAGCTCCATCAGCGCCGCACCCTCGACACATGCGGGCGGGATGCCGGTCCGGCATGCGACCGATTTCAAGATCGACGACAACGCCCCGGTCTCGGTGAAAAAACGCGAACTGGCACTGGCTGATCGTCCGTCGCTGAATCTCAACGACAAGACCGCAATGATCAGCGTCAATGCCGCCGAGAGCGGCGGACTTGTCCGGGTTTCAGCGCCTGATCGTGGCAACGTTTCCTTTGACGTACCACGTGTACAGGGTCTGCCTGACACCAGCGTGCGCTCCAACCCACACAAATACCTGATCGAAACCAATCCGGCGCTGACCGACATCAAGCGGTTCATGAGCTCGGACTATCTGCTGGACAAGCTCGGCTACGACCCCGACACCAGCGCCAAGCGTTTGGGCGACGGCCTGTTTGAACAACGCTTGGTGCAGCAGGCCGTGGTCGCCCGCACCGGCCAACGCTTCATCGACGGCCAGACCTCCGACGAAGCAATGTTCAAGTACCTGATGAACAACGCCATCGCCAGCAAGGATCAGCTCAACCTGTCGATGGGCGTCACCTTGACCGCGCAGCAAGTGGCAGCACTGACCCATGACATCGTCTGGCTCGAAGAGCACGAAGTGAATGGCGAGAAAGTATTGGTTCCCGTGCTGTATCTGGCGCAGGCGAATAACCGACTGGCGCCAAATGGCGCGTTGATTCAGGGCAACGATGTAACCCTCATTGCCGGCGGCAACCTCGATAATGCTGGCACGCTGCGCGCCTCGAACAACCTATCGGCAGAAGCAGGCAACAACCTCATCAACAGCGGTTTGATCGAAGCGGGCGAGCGCCTGACGCTCAAGGCCGGCAACGACATCATCAACAAGTCCGGCGGCATCATTTCCGGCAAGAATGTCAGCCTGACAGCCACCAACGGCAGCGTGATCAACCAGCGCGACGTCAACAGCGTAGATGTCAGCCGCGGTGGCAACGTGTTCCATCGTGACTACTTGGACAACGCCGCGCGAATCGAAGCAGCCAACGATCTGACGATCAAAGCCGGCCTCGATATCAATAACATCGGCGGTGTGCTCAAAAGCGGTCAAGACATGACGCTTGATGCGGATCGCGACGTCAATATCACTTCGGTTCAGAACCGCAGCACGAATGCGCGCGGTAGCAGTTTCCTCAATCAGAGCATCACGCAGCACGGCGCCGAAGTAACGTCCGGGCGGGATCTGACGATCAGTGCCGATCGTGACGTGGCAGTGGTCGCCAGTCGGCTGGATGCCAAGCGCGATCTCAGCGTCGACTCAGGTAACGACATCATCATCACCTCGGCCGCCGATGAGAGCGACTACGTTTCGCGCAGCAAGAAACGCGCGAACGAAAACCATAGCATCACGCAGCAGTCTTCGGTGTTGAACGCCGGTCGCGACATCGCGCTGAACGCCGGCAACGACCTGGGCATCATTGCCAGCCGCATCAAAGCGACCGAGGACATCAGCCTCGATGCCGAGCAGGACATCACCGTAGCTTCGGCGAAGGATGAGAGTTCGTCTTATTACTACAAGAAGAAAAATGGTTCATTCGGTAAAAGTAAAACCACAGAGCGAGGAAGCTACGACAGCACCAACGTGGCTTCTGTGATTGAGGCTGGCCATGATTTGACGGTCAACACCACCCAGTCGGCCGAAGGCGGCGTTTCTTTGAATGGAGGCCACGACGTTACTGTCATTGGTAGCCAAATGAAGGCTGGTAATAACCTTGTCCTGGGGGCGTTGAACGATATCTCGGTGCTCTCCAGTGTTGACGAGCACAGTGACTACAGCAAAACCACCAAGAATGGATCTTTCGGTCTCTCCAAAAGCGGCAAAAGCGCAGTCAATACGAGCACCAGTCAGATCGCCAGCGAGTTCCAGGCTGGCAATGACGTAGTCGTTGCTTCAGGCAAGGATTTCCTGTTGCAGGCCAGCACCGTTTCCGCGGCCAACGACGTCGAGTTCCGCGCCGGTCTGGTCGATGACAGCGGTGACATAAACCTGATTTCGGCCGACGAAACCGACTACAGCCGAAGTGAAGCCTACAAAAAGAAAACCGGGCTTTCTGTTTCCGGCGGTTTCCTTTCCCTTTCTTCAGCCAAAGAGGCGGGACGGCTGGGTGAAGGCAGCACGAGCGTTGGCAGCATGGTCAGCGCCGGGCGGGACACGATCCTGAGCGCCGAGCGCGATATCAACGTTCTGGGCAGCGGAATCGATGCCGGACGCCACGTCAGCATGGACGCGGGTCGAGACGTCAGCATCGTCGCCGCTTCCGACGAAAGTGCCGAGCAGGCCTGGTCGAAATCGAAAAAAGCCGGCATCGGAGTTTCCAGTGACGCTAATGGCGTGAGTTTCTTTGCCGGTGCCGATGGGCTCAAGGAAAAGGACCGGCGCGAACAGCAGACCGGTGCCGCCAGCCAGATCAGTGCCGGCCAGGATCTGAGCATCAACGCCAAACGCGATATCAACCAGACCGGCTCGGATCTGGTGGCGAATAACGACATCAACCTGACCGCCGGGCGCAATATCAACATTGACGCGGCTCGCGAAACGCTTTTGGTCGAACAGCAGCGCGAGGCCGAACGCAATGGCTTGGGCGTGAGCCTGAACCATAACTACGGCCAGACCAAAGACGCTGTAAATGGCGCCGGAAAAGGTGAGGACAACGTCAGCAAAGGCTCGAGCACCCTCAAGGCGGTGGATGCAGTCGGCCAGTTTGTTTCGGGCCCGACTGCGGACGTCAAGTTCGGCAATAGCAAGCAAAGCAGCAGTCAGCAGAGCATCGAGCAGAGCAATCGTTCGTCAACCTTGAATGCCGGCCACGACCTGAACCTGAATGCCAAAAATGATGTGACGGTAAAGGGTGCGAAGTTCCAGGCGGGGCGCGACATCAATGTAGTCGGACGCGATGTCACCTTCGACGTCGCCAAAGGCAATGTCAGCCAAGACAGTACCCAACGCGAAAGCTGGGGCGGCATCCATGGCGGAACCAGTGGAGGCTTCAAGATCGGTGTCGGCGGCAGCTACGGGATCGCCACTGAAGACGGTTCACATGGCACTTCCACGCCGACTCAACTGGGTGCTGGCCGGGACGTCAATCTGCAAGCCGAACACGATCTCAACCTGATCGGTACTCAGGTCACTGCTCGCCGTGACATCGAGCTCAACGCTTTCAATGACCTAAATATCCGCTCGACACAGAACGACAGCAGCAGTGACCGCAACCGCCACAACGGCGGCGGGGAGCTGGGGCTGGTCTTTGGTTCCGAGGGTGTTGGCGTGTACGCCAGCGTCAACCTGGGCAAGGGCAATCTGGAGCGTGAGGGCGAGCGTCAGCAGGAGGCTTACCTCTATGCGGGCGACCGACTGGGCTTCACCAGCGGCAAGGACACCAATATCGCTGGCGCTACGTTGCGTGGTGATGAGGTCAATGGGCGCGTGGGCGGCGATCTGAATGTCTCTTCGGTCCCTGACACCGGGAAAGTGAAGGGTAAAGAGTTCGATATCAGTGTAACCGCCACATTTGGTCCGGGCGCTGGTGTCAGCGGTTCAGTCGGTTACGGCCAGACCACCGGCAAGACGAACTGGATCGAACAGCAAACCAGCATCACCGGTAAAAACAAAGTCGATATTCGTACCGAAAATCACACCCAACTGGACGGTGCACTGATCGCCGCCGACAACGGCAATTTGAAACTGGATACCGGCACGCTGGGCTTCAGTGATATCGCCGGTACAGACAAAGAGCACGGTTATTACCTGAACGTCGGTGGCAGTTACACCGCTGGCAAAGGCAGCGGTGCTCAGGACGGCAGTCAGGTTGGTAAAGGCAAGGAAGGCGAAACTGGCTGGAGCGTCAACGGCTGGAAGTACGACAAAGACCGTGAACAGATCGTGCGCGGCACCGTCGGCGCCGGTGAGATCGTGGTACGCCAGGACGCCGAAACGGGCAAGGATTCGACTGTCGGTTTGAATCGCGACGTAGACAAAGGTTACGAAATCACCAAGGACAAGGAGTCTCGCACCGATCTGTACGTGAGCAAATCGTCACTTGAGGCCGTCGCCGATCCTTCGGGCACATTGAAGGACTGGGCGGAAAAAATAGAGAACTACGGTGACGCCACTCAGGGCTCTATCGAAGCTGCGCTGTCCCTCGTCACAGGGCCTGTCAACCTGGTTGGTCAGGCCTGGAACAATCTTCAGGCACAGCGAGTATCGCTGGATGAAGTGCCAGCCTCGGCGCGTCAGGATCTGGGGGACGAACTAGCACTTAGCATTGCCAAAAATCTGGTGCGCAATGGAGGGAAGCCGGGGGATATAAATGATCTGAAGCCTGAAGACGTAATAGTCATTCGCAAATTCGCGCAGGTATTCGTCACATTCGCACAGCAGCAACAGGGCTGCAGTGATTCAACCGGATGTGGTGCTGATAGAAGTCAGGCATCGGATTCGGTTTATACCCACTTCCGTGATACTGATGGCGAAAATCGCGCCATTGGAGTCACAGCGCTGATTCCCGATTCTCCGGGCGACAAGCTCCTGATAGAGGCTGAAAGGCTGCAAAGCTACATGGATGCGCTACCCAAGGAGCAAGTTCAGCTACTTGGCCTTGCCATCCAGGCAGCGATGGGGCCAGCAAAAGCTGCTGTTGGTCTGGCGGGAAATGTCCTGATCGCCAAGCTATTCGGCGACAAGATTGATGCCGCCAAGGATGCAATTGCCAAGGGCATCGCCAGCGAGCTCAGCGGTGAAGACAAGAAACGCCTGGAAGCCAGCGATAACGCCTTCAAGAAGATGTTTGGGCTCGGTGTAAGCGATCAAAAGGGCGACGTTTATGTGCGCGGGGCCACTACGCTGCTGAACATCGCGCTAGGCACCGCAACCAACATGGCAGGTAGCATCACTGGCAAGGTTTTCAGTATCGCCGGAAATAAGGGAACCGGCGGCGGGAAGCTGACAGATCCTATAGATCCCAAGCATCCGGGTTGGGCAGATGAACTTGGCGACTCCCCAGGCAAAGGCTGGGTTGACGGACCAAAGACCAATCCACCTGTTTCCCCGTTCCATGGCGATGCGCCCAAGACTCACGTCGAGACGGTTGTTAAAGTCGATACCACCAAGTCCGTCAAGGGTAGCCATGAATATGAACTGCTCAACAATCCTGCTGCCAGAAGCCCGAACACCCGTTATGAGCTTGATAACGGCACAAGCTTCACCACCAACAGCAAAGGCATGGTCGAGGAATTGACATTTACACCGACCAAAGAGAAGGTTCCTCGGGATCCGAGACAAACTGAGGCAGGCAAGGAAGGCAGAGACACGGATGTGGGCGGGCATGCGCAAGCGTGTAGCCAGGGCGGCACGTGCGATGGGTACAATCTGTTTCCACAGGATAAGAATTTCAACAATTCGGCCTACAAGGTTTTCTATGAAAATAGAATCAAGGAGGCGCTCAATGATCCTTCTAAAACTGTAGGGCAGACGACAATCAAGTTCGAGAGAGCAGATCCGGGCAATCCGAGACCCGATTCACTAATATTGACGTACACCATAGATGGCAAGCCAAAAACCGTGACGTTTAAAAACGAAGCCAAACATGTTCCAGAGGTAAAAGCGTGATTACTCAGGATTTTGAAATCGTCAACCAGATTTTTCAATTGGTTGAAGCCGGGATTGTCGAGGGCTACGACGCGTTCAGCTACAGCGTTGAATGGGGCGGTAACTATATGGAAGCTGAACTTGCCGTTGAGAAAGATGGTGTTGAGAGATGGGATGCCGAAACGGATTTCAATAATTCAAAAATCTACATGCTCGTGGAGAAGCTTCACGAAAATGCAGCTGTAAGGGGCGAACCATGGAAATCCTTTGTGCTCTCGTATCGTGATGGCGAACAAGTGCGAACGAAATTTGGTTATTGAACCACGGTGCGTCGAACGGACAGGCATGGTCATCGAGGATCTAGAAGTCATTAAAAGCATTTTCCGAATCGTTCATGGCGGCATCGTCCACGGCTACGACTCTCTTCGTTACGAGATCGAGATGGGAGAGGGGTTTATGGAGGCCGAGTTGACAGTCGAAAAGAACGGCATTGAAGTGACGGATGCCGAGATCGATTTTGATATTTCTGATGTGTATTTTCTGGCAAAAGAACTCAAAGCCAGCGCCGTGCAACGTGGAGAGCCTTGGAAGTCTCTCGTCATGTCATACCGCGAGGGCGAACAGGTGAAAACGCATTTCAGCTATTGACCTCTCAACAGGCTCATACAGCGGATCAAACTGCGCAACCCACGATCTCTGCATCTGTGCCGCCACTCTGAGAGAACTCTGCATCCGACGCATTCTGGAGGTTTTACAGTGATTACCGAAGACATAAAGATCGTCCAAGAGATCTTTCAGTTGGTCGAAGCCGGCATCGTCCATGGCTATGACGCGTTCCGTTATGGCGTGGAGTTGGGGGAGGGCTACATCGAGACGGAGCTGTGCGTTGAGATAGATGGCGTCGAGGACTGGAACGTCGAGGAAGACATCAACGGAGCGATAATTCTACGTCTGGTCCGCGAATTACAGGACAGCGCAGTCATGCGTGGCGAGCCATGGAAATCATTCGTCTTGTCATACCGCGAAGGCGAACAAGTCAAAACCAAATTCGAGTATTGATTCCGGACTTTCAGATCAAAAGATCGCAGCCTTCGGCAGCTCCTACAGAGTGGGTACGTATCCCCTGTAGGAGCTGCCGAAGGCTGCGATCTTGTGCTTTTCACTTCGGATAAAGCGGCGGCAACCCGCTCTCATTTACCGGATCCTGCACGCGCTCGGCGGCGGGAATAGTACGAATCGCCCGCCACAAATCCTCGCCCTGCCAGTGCTGCCCCGTCTCGCTGTACAGCGCGCCGTTCAACCCGTCCAGCGCATCCGACAACGGCACAAACCGTGCGGCCATGTCTGCCAGTGTCTCCGGCTGTTGCCGCGCCCAGGCGTCCAGTGCCTGGCGGGTGGCGTGGGGGTCGTTGGCCTGGCTGGCGCGTTTGATGTCGTCGAGCAGGGTGCGTGGGCTCGGGCCGGTCTGGGCGGCGCGGTGGATTGCCGGTTGCCAGCGGGCGCGCCACCAGAGGCCAAAGCCGAGCAGGGTGGTGCAGGCGAGGATCAGGGTGCTGAGTTTCCACCACCACAGGGTGTCGTTGTCGGCCGTGCTCGGTTGCAGGGTGCCGGCTGGGGTGTCGATTTGCAGGCTGGGGTTGTTCGCCACTTGCAGGGTGCGCGCGGGCAGGCTGCTGTGTTCGAGGTGGTCTTCGAAGGTGTTCCACCAGACTACGTCGACGGTGGGCAGGTCGATTGCGCCGCTGCGGCTCGGCACCAGGGCTTCGCGTTCTTCGCGGCTGCCGATGATGCCGCGGTCGCTGCTCTGGTTGCTCAGCACCGGTTGATCGGGGTAGCGGCGCAGGCCGTTGACGTCGGTGGCGGGCAAGGCTGGCAGTTGTGAACTGGCGAGGCCTTCGACTTTCAGGGTCAGGCTGCGGGTCAGGGAGTCGCCGACCTGGGTGTGATCCGGTTCCGAGCTCCAGCTTTCGCTGAGGCTGAGGCTGCGCGCGGGCAACCATGGCGCATCAACCGGGTAGGTCAGCGGTTTCGGTTTGACCGTCAGCGGAATCGTCGCCGAGCTCACGCGCATCAGTTTGCCGGGTTTCGGCCCCGACGCTTCTTGTGATGGCGCCGTATCGACCAGCGTGGCGCTGAAGGTCTGCGGAGCAATTGTCAGCAGGCCGCTGTGTTGCGGATAGATCGCGTAGCGCATCTCGATCACGCCGTGGCGCAGGCCGTTGATGTCTTTTTCGTAGGTCCGGGTGTCGCCAAGTTGTTCGATGCGCGCATCGGCGATTTGCAGCGGGCTCAGGCTGCTGTCGTCGTAGAGCGAAACCGAGTGATAGATGCGCAGGGTCAGGATGGCCTGGGCCTGGACGTAGACGCTGGTCTGATCGAGGCTGGCTTCGATGAACACCGGATCAAGGCTGGTTTTGTCTTCGCGCGTATCGCTGGCAAACACTTGGACGGTGATCGGCTCGCTTCGCGCTTCGCCCAGTTGCAACGACGGGATAACCACGCTGCCGTTCTGTTTCGGCAGCAGGGTGATGATCCAGCGCGTGGTCGCACGGGTGTCGCCATTGAGGGTGTTGAGCTGGTTGACCTGACGCGTGCCGCGCACTTCGAACAGCGCTTCCAGCGCCGACAGGTCAGGCTTGCCGAACTGGGTGACGTCGTCAGTTTCAAGGGTGAGCTCGACCGTCTCGCCGGAGTTCAGGCGACTGCGATCCACGCTGGCGGTCAGCTCGGCCGCCTGAGCGGTGGCCATGCAGATCAGCAGGGGCAGCAAGAGAGCGGTGAAGCGGGTCATCGAATGTTTTCCTGATCCTGATGTTGTTGCTGTTCGTACCAGAATTTGCGCCTGAGCAGTTCGCCCGGGTCGTCCGGGATCTTGCCCAGCCACTGCTCGAGCGCCTGACGCTGCTCGCCTTCGAGATTGTTCTCGCTCGGGCGCAGGGTCGGCACCGTGTCGGTTTCCTCCTCCTCGTTGCTGCCGGGTATTTCGTTGGGGCCTGGCAGCGGCGGGGCGGTCGGCGGCGGTTCGCTGGCCGACTCGGCCGGTTGCGCCTCGCTCTGGGTTTCGCTGCTCACCGCCGGAGGGGGCGCGGTGGTGGGCGAGGGCTCATCGCCGGGCAGACTTTGTTCGTTCGGCTGGTTCTCCGGTTCGTCCGGCGGCGGGGTGTTTTTTAGCTTCAGCAGGTTCTCCACCAGCGCCTTGTTGGTCTGCGCCGGACGCAGATCCGGCTGCAGCTCCAGCGCCTGTTCGTAGGCGTCGATCGCCGCTTCCAGCTCACCGCTTTTCGCCAGGGCGTTGCCACGATTGTAGTGGGCGCGGGCATCGCTGCCCTCGGCGAAACGCTGAGCGGCGCCACTGTAGTCGCCGGCCTCGTACAACGCCACCCCTTGCCACTGATGATCTTCAAAATGCTGCGCGGCTTCGGCCGGGCGTTTCTGCTTGAGCAAATGCAGACCCTGCTGATCGGGGCGCAACCACAAGTCTTCGAAGTCGAAAGCGTAGCTCGGTTGCGGCAGGCACCACAGCAGCGGCAGGCAGAACAGCCAGCCACGGCGCCCGGCACAGGCGGCGAGCAACAGCAGTGGCAACAGCAGCCAATAGCCCTGATCGGCCCAAGTATCGAGGCGCACGGTCTGGCCGTCGTCGCGCAGGCTGCGCGGGCCGTTGAGCAGGCCAAGGGCGCCGAGATCAGCCTCGTCGAGTCGCGCCGGGTGATACTCGCCGCCGACGCTGTTGAGGAAGGTCGCCAGGCCCGGACTGTCGAGTTGCGGCACGCGGATCGCGCCTTGTTCGTCCTTGAGGAAACTGCCGTCCTCCTGGGCAATCGGCGCACCTTCAGCGGTGCCGATGCCGAGCATGAGTAGCTGCGTCGACTCGCCATTCAGCACGCGACGAATACCGCGCCGTTCCTCTTCATTGAGCGACGAACCGATCAACAGAATCCGTCCCTGACCCAGCGCCCCTTGCTTGAGCAATGCCAGTGCCTTGCCCACGGCCAGATCGGCGCGGTGACCGCTTTGCGGCATCAGCGACGGTTTGAGTGCATCGAGCAGATTGCGACTGGTGGCCAGATCATCCGATAGCGGCACCAGCGTGTGGGCGCTGCCGGCATAAACGACGATGGCGGTCTGCGCGTCGCTGCGCGCCTGCAACAGGTCGAACAGCTTGCGCCGCGCCTGTTCCAGACGTGTTGGCGGCGAGTCGGTGGCCAGCATCTCCGGTGTCAGTTCCAGCACCACCACCAGCGGATCGGCGGGTTTCTGGCTGGTCTGTTCGACGCGCTCCCAGCTTGGCCCGAGCAAGGCCAGAATGGTCAGCAGCCAAGCCACGCCAAGGGCGATCCACGGCAGTTTGCTCTGGCGCCCGCTGCCGCCACTGAGCAGCGCAGCATGGAATGCTGGCGGCAGAATCATCTGCCAGCGACCGGCGCGTTTCTGCCGGTGCCAGAGTTGCCAGAGCAGCCAGCCGAGCGGCGGCAACAGCAACAGCCACCAAGGGCGGAACCAGTGCGGCCAGAGCGCGATCATCGCCGCCTCCGCAGGCGCAAACGCTGCAAGCGCTCACGCCAGTCCGGCAGCGGACTTTGCAAATACAGTTGCTTGCTGAACAGGCGTTGCAGCGGGTTGTCCGGCCACAATTCGCGGGCGACCAGCAACAGGCTCAACCATAGCGCCAGCGCCAGAGGCCAGTGATACAAGGCCTGCGCCGGGCGTGCCTGAGTCGGTTGCTGAGTCACCGGTTCGAGTTGATCGAGAGTGTCCTTGATCGCTTGCAGCTCCAGGCCGTCATGGGCGCGGAAATACTGGCCACCGGTGATTTCAGCGATGGCCTTGAGTGCCGGCTCATCCAGATCGAGGCTCGGATTGACCCCGAGCAGACCGGTCGAGCCGCTGTCCTCGGGATTGGCGCCGATGCCGATCGGATAGATTCTGACGCCTTCACTGGCGGCCAGTTTCGCCGCAGTCAGCGGATTGATTTCACCCCCATTGTTGGCGCCGTCGGTGACCAGAATCAGCACGCGACTTTGCGCCGGGCGCAGACGCAAGCGTTTCAGGGCGAGGCCGATGGCGTCGCCAATCGCCGTGTTTTTGCCAGCGATACCGATCCGCGCCTCGTCGAGCCACACACGCACGGTGCGCCGGTCAAAGGTCAGCGGTGCTTGCAGATAGGCCTGACTGCCGAACAGGATCAAACCGACGCGGTCGCCGTCGCGGCTTTCAAGAAAATCGCCGAGCAAGTGCTGTACCAGCGACAGACGACTGACCTCTTCGTCTTGCCATTGCATATCGGGGAAATCCATCGAACCGGAAACGTCCACCGCCACTAGCAGATCACGGCCACTGGCGGCGATCGGCAGCGGTTCGCCAAGCCATTGCGGGCGGGCGGCGGCGATCAGCAGAATCAGCCACAACAGGATGAACGGCGCCTGCTGACGCCAGGCCGGCAAGTTGGCGCGGGCGCGGCGGCGGGCGAGGCCTTCGAGGTCGGCGAGGAAACTGACCTTCAGCGCCGGCTCGCCGCTGTCGGCCACCGGCAGGACCAGACGCATCAACCACGGCAGCGGCAACAGCACGAAGATCCACGGCCAGGCGAACTCAAACATGTTTGCGAATCCACGTATCGACCGCTTGGGTCAGGCCGGCGATGGCTTTGTCGTCTAGTTTGCACTCCGGCTTGTACGCGCCTTCGACCAGCACCATCCAGCGCGTCAGGCCGGCGGCGGGGCAGCGGTTATCGAGGAAGGCCAGCCATTTACGGCCGTTGAGAGTGTGGCTCTGGCTGTACGGATAGTGGTTGCGGCACAGGCGTTTGAGCAGGCCGTTGAGTTGTTGCAGCCAGGCGCCGGCCGGGGCGCCGTCGTAGGGCTTGGGCATTTGCGCCAGTTCGGCGAGCGCGGCGATGCGCACTGGGTCCAGCGGTTGCTCGGCGCGCACCACCGGGCGTTTCTTCATCGGAATGAAGCGGCGCAGCTTCCATACGGCGAAACCCAGCAGCGGCAACAACAGAAGCAGTAGCCACCAGCCCGGCGCCGGTGGCCAGAAGGCGATCGGCGGCGGTGAGATCAGCGGTTGCAGCTGCTCGAGGCCGTTCATCGACCTTTCCCCGGACGCTGCGGATTCAAGAACTCGCGCATCTGCTCGACCATTTCGCTCTGCGTACTCAGCGGCATCAGCAACACCCGCAGCTTTTGCGCGAGCAATTCCCAACGAGCGATGCGCGCTTCGGCCTGGGCGCGGTAGGTCTGGCGCAGGTCGAAGTTCAGCGTGTCGATTTCCAGCTGCGCGCCACGCTCGGCGAACCTCAGCAGGCCGGCGGCGGGCAGGGCGTGATCGAGAGGATCGGACAGCGGCAACATCAGCAGATCGCAATGCCGCGCCAGCAGGCTCAGTTGCTGCTCGGCGCTGTCGGACAGCGCACGTTCATCGCAAATGACGATGGTCAGACTGCCCGGCCGCAACACTTCCCGCGCGCGGCGCAGGGCCACGCCGAAGGCATCGCGATCCGGCTCGCGCTCGCTGTGCAGCGACTGATTGACCTTGACCAGGCGATTGAGCAATTGCAGCAGGCTCTGCTTGCTGCGCCGCGGCTTGATTTCGTAGTGCTCGTTGTCGCCGAACACCAGCCCGCCGACGCGATCGTTGTGCCCCAGCGCGGCCCAGCCAATCAACGCCGCGACCTGCGCCGCCAGCACCGACTTGAACATCAGCCCCGAACCGAAAAACAGCCGCGTGCTTTGTTCGACCATGATGAAAATCGGCCGCTCGCGTTCTTCATGGAACAGTTTGGTGTGCGGCTCCTGGGTGCGCGCGGTGACGCGCCAGTCGATTGTGCGCACGTCGTCGCCGGCCTGATACACCCGCACCTGATCGAAGTCGACGCCACGGCCACGGAATTTCGAGTGATGCAGACCGATCAGCGGGCTGCGCTGACTCGGCGTAGAAAACAGTTGCACCTCGCGCACGCGGTGACGCATCTCGATCAGCTCGGCGAGGCTGATGCGGATACCGGGTTCGGAGGGCAGGGAGGCATTCATGGGGGTCAAGCGACGGCGACGACGTCGAGAATCCGCTGCACCACGCGATCCTGATCGATGCCAGCGGCTTCGGCTTCGAACGACAGAATGATGCGGTGGCGCAACACGTCGAACAGCACGGCCTGAATGTCTTCCGGGCTGACGAAATCGCGACCGGCCAGCCAGGCGTGAGCGCGAGCGCAGCGATCCAGCGCGATCGAGCCGCGCGGACTGGCGCCATAGGCGATCCACTCGGCCATTTCCGGGTCGAACTTGGCCGGGTTGCGCGTGGCCATGACCAGTTGCACCAGGTATTCCTCCACGGCGTCGGCCATGTACAAACCGAGGATTTCCTTGCGCGCGGCGAAGATCGCCTGTTGGCTGACCCGACGCTCGGGCTTGGTCTCGCCGTTCAACGCCTCGCCACGGGCCTGCTGGAGGATTCGGCGTTCGACGGCGGCGTCGGGGAAGCCGATCTTGACGTGCATGAGGAAACGATCGAGCTGGGCTTCCGGCAGCGGATAGGTACCTTCCTGTTCGATCGGGTTCTGCGTGGCCATCACCAGAAACAGCGGCGACAGTTCATACGTGCTGCGGCCGACACTGACCTGACGCTCGGCCATCGCTTCGAGCAGGGCCGATTGCACCTTGGCCGGCGCACGGTTGATTTCGTCGGCCAGCACCAGGTTGTGGAAGATCGGGCCTTGCTGGAACACGAAACTGCCGGTTTCCGGACGGTAGATCTCGGTGCCGGTGATGTCGGCCGGCAGCAGGTCGGGGGTGAACTGAATACGATGGAACTGGGCTTCGATGCCCTCGGCGAGTTCTTTGATCGCTTTGGTCTTGGCCAGACCGGGAGCGCCCTCGACCAGCATGTGGCCGTCGGCGAGCAGGGCGATGAGCAAGCGCTCGATGAGTTTTTCC
This sequence comes from Pseudomonas moraviensis subsp. stanleyae, assembly GCF_036283065.1. GTDB lineage: Bacteria > Pseudomonadota > Gammaproteobacteria > Pseudomonadales > Pseudomonadaceae > Aquipseudomonas > Aquipseudomonas stanleyae. Next base: position 17,925 of record NZ_JAADJI010000009.1, on the reverse strand, counting down.
TGGCCGAGAATCTGCGTTGAAAGAAAGGTTCGCAGCGCCAGCAGCGCTTCACGATGTTCCATCGGTGACTGTTCCTGGAAAGGGATTAGCCGGGGCGTTCGGATAACGCCGGGGCTGGGGGCGTTACTTTAATCCATCGCGGGGGGCGGCGACTAACGGCATTTGCGCGATTTGTCAGTATCGGCCCTCGTTTGCACTGTGTGGGGCCGTTTCTGGACGTTTTTGCGATTCAGGTCTGCGTGTGCAAGCTGTGCAATATGACCTTGATGGCGGGGCGCTCAAGCAGTTCGAACCATTTGCCTTCATCAACGATGGCGCCTTGCTGCATGACGAGCACGCGGTCAAAACGATGGAGATGTTCAACATCATGGGTGACACATATAAAGCCCTGTCCAGCGAATGTCTTGAATAGCAAATCCCACACTGGTGTGGCGAGTTTCGGTTCAATCGAAGCACTCGGCTCATCAAACAGATTGAATTTGCCCGGTCGATTCAGGAGTCGCAGCAACGAAAGCCGCTTCGCTTCACCTCCGGAGATATTGGTGGCGTTTTCAGCGATGTGACCTCGGCCAATGATTTCATCAAGCTGGAGGCATTGAATTGCCTCGTTCAACGTCTTCGACTGCTCAACACCGAAAAGTACGGACTGTTCAAAACTTCCTTCCAGGAACTGCGGAGACTGGGGGCTGTAACGCACCGTTTCCAGATGAGCGCGAGCATTTAAGCGATCTATGCACAGCTCGTCGATGAACAGCCGAGGCCGCACCGAAAAATCCAGTCCTGCCAGCGCTTCGAGTAACGTGGATTTGCCAGCGCCGCTGGGCCCGATGATCGCGACGGATTGGCCCTGTCGGAAGCTGATCTGGCTGGCAATTGATAGCCGCGCAACACCGTTATGGGTGATCTCGCAGGGCTCGAGCCGTAATGTTGATAGGTTATGCAACGCATCAGAGTAATTGCGGCGATCGTTATCGAAGTCACCAGTTGCAAGTAATTCTTTGAGTCGCCGTTGATCAGCCGAGAATTGATCCAGCACCCGATAGCCTTCGGTCAGCGCCGATACATTCAACAGGAACGTACCAGCAATAGAGAAAATGGCCACCAACTGACCGACGCTGATACTTGCTTGTCCGGACGTCTGATCCATGACTCCCCAAGCCAACAAACCGCCGGTGGACAGGCTGATAAACAAAATCTTCGCCGCGCTCAACAGTCCGCCCGAGCCTGCTACGGTCACCGCAGCATTGGCGTAGCGCTCAAACGCTCGGTTCAAGGGTTGCAGGGCCGTGCGTTCGGCGCGTTCCAGTTTTATCGATTTACCAGCCCTCAAAGTATTGACCAAGGTTGCACTCAGCTCATCCTCCTGGTCATTAACAGCATCGATGTGTTTTCTGCGCCATCGAATGATCCGGTGAGCTGCATAGAGATAACAGCCACCGAGGCCTGCTAGCGCGCAGAAAACCCAGGCTCCGCCCATATACCAGAATGCGCCGGCCACAATAAGAAATTCCAGACACAGGGGAAAACCCGTAGTGACGAAGAACATGAGCAACTGTTCGTGGGCAGTGATTCCGCGCTCGACCGACTTGATGAACTGTCCTATTCGCCACGTGCCGAACTGGGAAAAGTCCTTGCCCATCAACCGCGCCATCCAATTGATGGAAGCATCCATGACAATTCGCTGGACGAGCTTTGAGAGCAGCAGCGTTTGCAGGGGGGTGGTCATCGACTGAATGCAACCGGCCAGCGTAAAAGCTGCGGTGAAAAAAAGCAGCGTACGCAGCGTTGTGTGATCGGCATCGTTTAGTGAATCGACGATCTTGCCCAACAACAAAGGAGGGGCCAGGGCCAGGATTTTCAGGATGATGGTTGCGCCTATTGTCATCACCAGCAGGAGTCGATGTTTCTCGCAGGCTGTTCTTATAAATGTATGCATGAGTGTGCCTGTGGTCGTTTTGAATCACGCCGTTGGCGAACTCCTGGTGCCGAGCAAAATGTGCTGAGGAGCTACGGGTTGGCCATTTCTGATTATGTTGAATCGTTCGAGACCCGGGATATAAGTCTGGGTAACTACGTTGGTCCCGGGATACTCCATGACTGTTCTGAAAAATAGGACTTTGTACATGCCGCTCAGGTTTTTTCGGAGCAAGGCAAGTTGTTCAGGAACAGAGAGTGCAGGTAGGTTTTTTGAGGGTGCCAGGGTATTGAGTTTCAAGTTTTTAACAGGTGCGAAGTCTATCAGCTGTTTCAGTTTCTCGGATTGACAAAGCACATCAAGTACCTTTCGGTCCGCGATTCCATCGTTGGCGTCGTATAAGGCGTTTGATTGGAACTGCTCCGTTACCGCTCTTTGGATGGCGATAAATATGTCCAAAGAACAGCCGGAGCCGATTGCGGATATATGTCGGTCGCCGGGGCCGGTTCGTGGGAATGCAACTGCCAGATAAACTTCTGACTCGTCTTTGATAATGATGATCTGCAAAGCTTCGGCAGCCCGTAGCGCGTATGAGTTGTTGAACAGGGCTTGCGCAAGCAGGGGCGCCGATGGTGAGTAGAGATCGATCGGAGGTATCAGTCTGCAGACGGCCATGAAAAACCGGGACAACAGGTGTCGCTCAATCAGTTCCAGGGTACCGTGCAGCAGTGCTTCTGATTTCGTGCAGCCGAAAGCAGTTCCTGAGTTAGAGGCGTAGCGATTTAAAAAGCGCGTCGGTTGACTCGTTGTTTTACGTTCATCTTTGACCGGATACAGCAGGGCGCATGGCACAAAAAGCCCGGCGCAGCCGTCGAGTGCTGCAAGCTGCAGACACTGTAGAGGCTCGATGTTTTTTTGCAGACTTGTGAAAATGCCGTCCGACTCGACCCCGTTCTGCGAAGCGATGTCACTGCAACCAAGCGTTGTGCAAAATGGCGGCTCGGCGTGAAACATCGCGTAGTGCTCAAGGCTTTCAGCAAGTGCACCTACAAGCGCGTCGGGACCTTTGCCTGCGCCTGATTCAATCAGCGTGTCGTATTCGTTATAAAGTTCGGCAGTAGCGACCAGATTACCGTCATCGACATAACGCACTCGCGCTCTCAAACCCAGTGTCTGGATAACATTGTTTATTCGGACAAACGCTTCGCTGGATGAAATCTCACGCTCTGACATGGTGAGCCTCGTGGGCTTGAATGCCGAAAGATCGACTTTCGGCATTTTCAGGATTGGCTGATCGGGAGGCCGAGTCAGCGGGTCAGTGAGGCGAAGAAGCCCAGTTCCGTCGCCAGGAAACCTTCAAAGTGGCCCGAGCCATAAGGCAAATCATCGAAGGTGTTTATTTCAGAACGTTTTCTACCCATTACATATGACTCCATTGAATATCACGTGGTTGGCACTTTTTTGTGCGCCGCGCTTGCATGTTTTTTTGCAAGCGCAACGAGTAATAACAAGGGAGGGTTGGGCACGCAATCAGACGGCTTCCGATGATTGCGTAGGGCGCTTCTTGAGGAGTAGTAGGATCGAACTTCGTGCTGTTAAAACAGCGGCGTTCTATGCGGAAAATTAGCGCGAATTATGGTTTGCAGGTGTTTAGAGCTTGTAGAGGTATCGATCAGCGTGTAATCAATGACGATGGCATAAGGGGCGATCAAATGCCGTCGTCATTTATCTTGCCATGTGAGCCGGACTGGTTATTCCAGATTAATTACAAAAGTTCCTGTCCCATCGAGAATATTCTTCAAAGTCTCGACAACCTCATCCATATCCACCATATCCGGGTTAAAGCTGATCTCCAGCACGTCGTCCCCATTCAACGCATCGGCATCCGCCGCAGCGATCTCGATCTTCAGCAGTTTCGATGTCAGCGTGACCTTGACCCCGTCCAGCGTCGAAGGCTCTCCGTCCAGGGTGATCTCCAGCTCATCCTCATCCGGATAACGGCTCATCAGGAACATCTCGCCCTTGTCGCTGTGGCAGCAGAGCATGGCCATGTTGTCTTCTTCGTCGTCGCACGGGTTGACGATCAGTAGGGCGGTGGTCATTTGCATGGGGGAAATCCTGGGCAGTGGCGGCGGTGAATCTGTTCAAAGGCGCGATTTTGCCAGTCTCTGCTCATTCGCGCTGCCTGCATCGGCAAAAAGTGGCAAAGCAGGACATTTCCGTCGCCCACTTCCGAATAGCGAGAAGGGGAAATCCGACGCCAGCGTAAGGCAATTACCGAGTGTGCAAAATCCACCTGAAATTGCGATTTTTCGCTTGTGATAGCGACCTTTTTGCCGTTAGTTTCGCCGCTCTTGCGCAATGGAGTGCGTTACGACAACCACCAAAAAGGGAACTTTGCCATGACCCAATATTTCGAACGCGCCGAAGAAATCCGCCACCTGTCCGATGAACAGGTCGAGGAGATCTACAAGCGCTATCTCGAGGGCGAAAAAACTACCGCGCTGATGGCGGAATTTAAGATCCCCGCCCCGGTGCGCAGTCTGCTCAAGGTTCTGCCACCGATCGTCAGTGCAGACCTCAGCTGTCCCTATTGCAAATTGCCGATGTGGGTACGCCGACACGCCCGAGGCACGCCGCTTTCGCTGCGCAGTACCTTCAAATGCGTACGCTGTGAACACCAGCACAGTGTTACCGGCGCAAACAGCCGCCACACCACGTGCAACTGCAAAGAGTGTTTCAAGGTTCGCCAGCAACAACTGGCCGCCCGGGCAGCTCGGGATCGTCTGGAACTGGAGGCCAGATATGGCGCGCAAACTCCCGCAGTGCCTTACGCAAATCTGGGGTTTGTGCAGAAGCTGACATTGCTCGCCTTGCTGGATGACGGCTATGGCGCGAACGTTGAATGGATTGCGCCGTTGACTGCGCCATCCAGAGATGAGCTGCTCGCCCTTACTTTCGATGCCCGTGAAGAGTTGCTCAAAAGCCTGCATGAAGCCGGGGTGCTGGCGGTTTCCACCGATTCCGACATCAACGCGTTCGATCGCAGTGAGGGCTGCAGCATTCGCGAGTACAGCGCGGTGCGTTGGCTGCCCAATGTCACGCTCGACGGCGCCGCGCGCAGTACTCGAGAGAATCTGTACCTGATGCTGTATCAGGAGTTGTCAGGCAGCGTACAAGCTGCCTGGAAAAGCGAAATCTATTCGCTGGTTTTCAGTCTGGCCCGCGAAGAGTCCATTCAATACATCCGTGTGTTGGCCCATGAAGTGGACTTCGCCTTCACGGCCGAAGCCCGCGCCGAGGAGGTGGTCGGGCAGTTGCTGCAGGACTTTTCGGTCAGTCAGCTCTATTACTTCGCCCGGCTGGCAGTGAGAAACGCCGCGCATTTCTATGCCACCGGTAATTCCAAAGGGCGCAGTCACGCCTCCAACACCATTCCACGCAACATGCTGGGCACGGCGCAGGATGCGCTAGCGCGCAACTGGCGCAAGAACGCCCATCGCGATGCGCGGGTGCCGCAAACGGCCTTGCAGCGGTTGCTCTACGACGTCGTGCTCAAGGACAGTGGCGCCGGGTTTTCCAAATCGCCGGGCATGTACTGGCGCGACGAACTGGTCCCGCAATTCTTCAGCGCCGTAGCGTTCGACAGCGACTTGCTCAGCCATCTGCGCCTGTTCTGCCGCGAATGCGATTCGAGCAACATCGACGCCAGCATGGACAAGCAGATCCTGCAGACGATGTGCTACGACTGCGCCACGGTGAGCAAATTCAGAGCCTTTGAGGAACTGCCGGACTGATCCGCGTCAACCGCTGGCGCTGAACCGGATGCAACGCTCAGGGTCGATAAAAGGGGCCTGGGCGTTTTCGTTTCCGGATATGTAACGTTCTTGGCGACCGTCCTGGCACGAAAGTCCCGTGAAACCGGGGTTACGAACCTGCATTTCAGCTCACGCCTGCTAGTGTTGAAGCAGGCCAGACCCTGCATTTACGTGCCAATGACCGAATATGTCGCAGCACCGCAAGCAGACACATTGTCGCACCCATTAAGCTGCGCAACGGATGAGCACCCGTAAAGGCATTGCTGGCGGCGCTGGCAGTCGCTTTTGCAGATGCTCATTCATGGAAGGTGAATGTGACCTGAGTGTCCCGTCCAGCTTCACCCACCTGTCTCCCTGTTTCCTCTGCCCGAGAATCAGGAACAGGGCGACACGAGGCCCGAAAGGGCTGTTGCACGCGACGCTTTCCATCAATAACAAGCTTAAGCGGAGTACCACAGATGGCGTTCTTCACCGCAGCCAGCAAAGCCGACTTCCAGCACCAACTGCAAGCGGCACTGGCGCAGCACATCAGTGAACAGGCACTGCCACAAGTGGCGCTGTTCGCTGAACAATTCTTCGGCATCATTTCCCTGGACGAGCTGACTCAACGTCGCCTCTCCGACCTCGCTGGCTGTACTCTCTCTGCGTGGCGCCTGCTTGAGCGCTTCGATCACGCGCAACCGCAAGTGCGTGTCTACAACCCCGATTACGAACGCCACGGCTGGCAGTCGACCCACACCGCGGTCGAAGTGCTGCACCACGACCTGCCATTTCTGGTCGATTCGGTGCGCACCGAGCTGAACCGTCGCGGCTACAGCATTCACACCCTGCAGACCACCGTGCTCAGCGTGCGTCGCGGCAGCAAGGGCGAACTGCTGGAAATCCTGCCAAAAGGCAGCACCGGCGAAGGCGTGCTGCACGAATCGCTGATGTACCTGGAAATCGACCGTTGCGCCAACGCGGCCGAGCTGAATGTGCTGAGCAAAGAGCTTGAGCAGGTGCTCGGTGAAGTGCGCGTCGCCGTTGCTGACTTCGAGCCGATGAAAGCCAAGGTGCAGGACATCCTCACCCGTCTCGACAACAGTGCTTACCCGGTCGATGCGGACGAGAAGAACGAAGTCAAAAGCTTCCTGGAATGGCTGGTGGGCAACCACTTCACCTTCCTCGGCTACGAGGAGTTCGTGGTCACCGATCAGGCCGACGGCGGCCACATCGAGTACGACCAGAGCTCCTTCCTCGGCCTGACCAAACTGCTGCGCACCGGCCTGACCTACGAAGACCTGCGCATCGAAGACTACGCCGTCGCCTACCTGCGTGAACCGACCCTGCTGTCGTTCGCCAAGGCCGCGCACCCGAGCCGTGTGCACCGTCCGGCCTACCCGGACTACGTGTCGATCCGTGAAATCGACGCCGACGGCAAAGTCATCAAGGAACACCGCTTCATGGGCCTGTACACCTCGTCGGTGTATGGCGAGAGTGTGCGGGTCATCCCGTTCATCCGCCGCAAGGTCGAAGAAATCGAGCGCCGCTCCGGCTTCCAGTCCAAGGCCCACCTGGGCAAGGAACTGGCGCAGGTCCTCGAAGTGCTGCCGCGTGACGACCTGTTCCAGACCCCGGTCGACGAACTGTTCACCACCGTGATGTCGATCGTGCAGATCCAGGAACGCAACAAGATCCGCGTGTTCCTGCGCAAAGACCCGTACGGTCGTTTCTGCTACTGCCTGGCCTATGTGCCGCGCGACATCTATTCCACCGAAGTCCGCCAGAAGATCCAGCAAGTGCTGATGGAGCGCCTGAAAGCCTCCGACTGCGAGTTCTGGACCTTCTTCTCGGAATCCGTGCTGGCCCGCGTGCAGTTGATTCTGCGCGTCGATCCGAAGAACCGTCTCGACATCGACCCGGTACTGCTGGAAAAAGAAGTGGTCCAGGCCTGCCGCAGCTGGCAGGACGACTACGCCGCACTGACTGTCGAAAGCTTCGGCGAAGCCCACGGCACCAACGTGCTGGCCGACTTCCCGAAAGGCTTCCCGGCCGGTTACCGCGAGCGTTTCGCCGCGCATTCGGCCGTGGTCGACATGCAGCACCTGCTGAGCCTCAACGAAAAAAATCCGCTGGTGATGAGCTTCTATCAGCCGCTCGGTCAGGTCTCCGGCCAGCGCGAGCTGCATTGCAAGCTGTATCACGCCGACACGCCGCTGGCGCTGTCCGACGTCCTGCCGATTCTGGAAAATCTCGGCCTGCGCGTACTGGGTGAATTCCCGTATCGCCTGCGCCACACCAACGGCCGCGAGTTCTGGATTCACGACTTCGCGTTCACTGCTGCCGAAGGTCTGGACCTCGACATCCAGCAACTCAATGACACCCTGCAGGACGCGTTCGTGCACATCGTGCGTGGCGATGCGGAAAACGATGCGTTCAACCGTCTGGTGCTGACCGCCGGTCTGCCATGGCGCGACGTTGCACTGCTGCGGGCCTACGCCCGTTATCTGAAGCAGATTCGTCTGGGCTTCGATCTGGGTTATATCGCCAGCACCCTGAACAACCACACCGACATCGCTCGCGAACTGACCCGGTTGTTCAAGACTCGCTTCTACCTGGCGCGCAAGCTCGGCAGCGATGATCTGGAAGACAAACAACTGCGTCTGGAACAAGCGATTCTGACCGCACTGGACGATGTTCAGGTGCTCAACGAAGACCGCATCCTGCGTCGTTACCTCGACCTGATCAAAGCCACCCTGCGTACCAACTTCTATCAGACGGATGCCAACGGCCAGAACAAGTCGTACTTCAGCTTCAAGTTCAACCCGCATGCCATCCCTGAGCTGCCGAAGCCAGTGCCGAAGTTTGAAATCTTCGTCTACTCGCCACGCGTCGAAGGCGTGCACCTGCGCTTCGGCAACGTCGCTCGCGGCGGTCTGCGCTGGTCTGATCGTGAAGAAGACTTCCGTACCGAAGTGCTCGGCCTGGTAAAAGCCCAGCAAGTGAAGAACTCGGTCATCGTGCCGGTGGGCGCGAAGGGCGGCTTCCTGCCGCGTCGTCTGCCACTGGGCGGCAGCCGTGACGAGATCGCGGCCGAGGGCATCGCCTGCTACCGCATCTTCATTTCCGGTCTGCTGGACATCACCGACAACCTGAAGGACGGCGCCCTGGTACCGCCGGTCAATGTCGTGCGTCATGACGACGATGACCCGTACCTGGTGGTCGCGGCGGACAAGGGCACTGCAACCTTCTCCGACATCGCCAACGGCATCGCCATCGACTACGGCTTCTGGCTGGGTGACGCGTTTGCGTCCGGTGGTTCGGCCGGTTACGACCACAAGAAAATGGGCATCACCGCCAAGGGCGCGTGGGTCGGCGTACAGCGCCACTTCCGCGAGCGCGGCATCAATGTCCAGGAAGACAGCATCACCGTGGTTGGCGTCGGCGACATGGCCGGCGACGTGTTCGGTAACGGCCTGTTGATGTCCGACAAGCTGCAACTGGTGGCCGCGTTCAACCACATGCACATCTTCATCGATCCGAACCCGAACCCGGCGACCAGCTTCGTCGAGCGTCAGCGTCTGTTCGACCTGCCGCGTTCGGCCTGGACCGACTACGACACCAGCATCATGTCCGAGGGTGGCGGTATCTTCTCGCGCAGCGCGAAGAGCATCGCGATCTCGCCGCAGATGAAAGAACGCTTCGACATCCAGGCCGACAAGCTGACCCCGACCGAACTGCTCAACGCCTTGCTCAAGGCACCGGTGGATCTGTTGTGGAACGGCGGTATCGGCACTTACGTCAAGGCCAGCACCGAAAGCCACGCCGATGTCGGTGACAAGGCCAACGATGCGCTGCGCGTGAACGGCAACGAGCTGCGCTGCAAAGTCGTGGGCGAGGGCGGTAACCTCGGCATGACCCAACTGGGCCGTGTCGAATTCGGCCTGAATGGCGGCGGTTCCAACACCGACTTCATCGACAACGCCGGTGGCGTGGACTGCTCCGACCATGAAGTGAACATCAAGATCCTGCTGAACGAAGTGGTTCAGGCCGGTGACATGACCGACAAGCAACGCAACCAGTTGCTGGCGAGCATGACCGACGAAGTCGGCAATCTGGTGCTGGGCAACAACTACAAGCAGACTCAGGCCCTGTCCCTGGCGGCGCGTCGTGCCTATGCGCGCATCGCTGAGTACAAGCGTCTGATGAGTGATCTCGAAGGCCGGGGCAAGCTGGATCGCGCCATCGAGTTCCTGCCGACCGAAGAGCAACTGGCCGAGCGCATCGCGGAAGGCCATGGCCTGACCCGCCCTGAACTGTCGGTGCTGATCTCCTACAGCAAGATCGACCTGAAAGAGCAGCTGCTGGGCTCGCTGGTGCCGGACGACGATTACCTGACCCGCGACATGGAAACGGCGTTCCCGCCGACTCTGGTCAGCAAGTTCTCCGAAGCCATGCGTCGTCACCGTCTGAAGCGCGAGATCGTCAGCACCCAGATCGCCAACGATCTGGTCAACCACATGGGCATCACTTTCGTGCAACGACTCAAAGAGTCGACCGGCATGAGCCCAGCGAACGTGGCGGGCGCTTACGTGATCGTGCGCGACATCTTCCACCTCCCGCACTGGTTCCGTCAGATCGAAGCGCTGGACTACCAGGTTTCCGCTGACGTGCAGCTGGAGCTGATGGACGAGTTGATGCGTCTGGGACGCCGCGCCACTCGCTGGTTCCTGCGTGCCCGCCGCAACGAGCAGAACGCTGCCCGCGACGTCGCGCACTTCGGTCCGCACCTGAAAGAACTGGGTCTGAAACTCGACGAACTGCTCAGCGGCGAAATCCGCGAGAACTGGCAGTCGCGTTATCAGGCCTACGTCGAAGCCGGTGTGCCGGAGTTGCTGGCGCGTATGGTTGCGGGTACTTCGCACCTGTACACGCTGCTGCCGATCATCGAAGCCGCCGACGTCACCGGGCAGAACCCGGCCGAAGTGGCCAAGGCCTACTTCGCCGTGGGCTCTGCGCTGGACATCACCTGGTACCTGCAACAGATCAGCGCCTTGCCGGTGGAAAACAACTGGCAGGCCCTGGCCCGTGAAGCGTTCCGTGATGACGTCGACTGGCAGCAACGGGCGATCACCATTTCCGTCCTGCAACAGGGCGACGGCTCCCAGGACGTGGAAGCACGCCTGGCACTGTGGATGGCCCAGCACGAAAGCATGATCGAGCGCTGGCGCGCCATGCTGGTGGAAATCCGTGCTGCGAGCGGTACGGACTACGCCATGTACGCGGTGGCCAACCGCGAACTGCTGGATCTGGCGCTGAGCGGGCAGGCGGTTGTGCCTGCGGTTACTGCGAATGCCGAGCTTGAACTGGCCTGAGTAGTAGTTGAATGAAAAAGCCCCTGCATTGAGAGATGCAGGGGCTTTTTTATGCCTGAGGGTTTTGTGGTGTCTGGTCTGCTCGCGATAGCGTACTTGCATTCAATACAACTTCCGACCTTGTTCACGATCGGGCATCGACGCTTCACCCGCCAGTCTCGTCAGCGGAGTGCCTAGCGAGCGATCAAACTCCCGCAACGCCAACACCTGATCATCCGGCTATCAGTTTTCCAACGGGATCAGCACCTGCTCATCCGGGGCCAGCACCATGAACACCAGCAACTTGGCAGGCTTGGTCTGGCTGGCATTCTTCGATACCAAATGCTCGGAGCCGGCCGGCTCGTACCAGAACTGGCCCTTCTTGTAGGTGATCGCCTGTTCACCTTTGACTTGGGAAATCACTTCGCCGTCGAGCACATAAGCCATCGCGGTGCCTTCGTGTTTATGGGCGATCGAGGACTGGCCGGGTTTGTAGTCGACCTCGATCATCATGGCTTTCTTGCCGGGGGCGTTTTTCAGCAGTTGTTCCTGCAGGACGGTGATTTTCTCGGACGGATCGTGAGCCATTGCCGAAGCGGAAAGAGTGAAGGCGAGGGCGGCAGCGAAGAAGGGCAGAGCTTTCATGGCGGGTTACCTGTGATAGTTGGGGTGTGATCACAGTAGGCCGCAATGTGGCCGGTTCAAACGGCCAATATTCGCCAAGATCAGGTGACCAATTTAGGCAAGGCAAGAAACTGTGGCGAGGGAGCTTGCTCCCGCTGGGGTGCGCAGCGCCCCCAAAACCTGCAATCCGATTTCTTCAGGAGAATCACATTGGCCGGTTTGACGACTGCTGCGCAGCCGAGCGGGAGCAAGCTCCCTCGCCACAGGTGTGTGCTAGGCGATGGGAAAGCTGTTGAAATCGACGCTATTGGCCAGGCGGCTATCGATCAGGTCGATAAACCCCTGCGCTTCGGGCCGGTTGAAATGCGCCTGCATCGCCGCTTCCGACTGCCAGCGCGCACTGACCGTCCAGCGGTGGCTGTCCTCGGGGCAGCGGTCGACCAGGTAGGAATCGCAGCCCGGGGTTTCGCGCAGGGTGTCGACGATCTTTTGCAATTGCTTACCGAGCTCTTCCGAGCGGCCCGCAGCAGCCTTTACCTGAACCGTGTTGATCACTTCGCTGGACATTTCTCACACTCCTGAATCAGGCCGGACGAATCCTGCTCATTGAGGGATAACGCCTGTGCAGAATAGGCCTGCCGCCATGAATCACCAATAACCAATCGGCAGTAAAAGCCTTATACCAACGGCTCATGACAGCTGTTCGAGGATGTCACGCAGGCGATCCAGAGCAATGTCGATGTCGAGGGTTTCGATGGCGCCGAAGCCGAAGTACAGGCCTTCTTTCGCCGGCTGCTGATAGTAGAAACCACTGATCGCATACAGGCCGACTTCGACCTTTTTTGCCAGCTCAATGACCAGCGGCAAATCGATCGGCACCTTGCAGAACACCGCCATGTGAAACCCGGCACTGGCCGGTACGGCTTGCAGCCACGGTGCGAGGTCGGTGGCCATGCGCTCCAGAATGCGTTCGCGGCGTTGCGCGTAGATCGTGTGGCAGCGGCGAATGTGCTTGAGCAGGCAGCCCTCGGCGATGAACTTGGCCAGCGCCCATTGCGGCAGGGTCGAGGCGTGCAGATCGGTCAGCTGTTTGGCGCGGATCACCGCCTCGATGAGCGACGGCGGCAGGATCGCGTAGCCCAGGCGCAGCTCTGGCAGCAGGGTTTTCGAGAAGGTGCCGACGTAGGCGACGATGCCGCGCTGATCGAGGTTGTACAGCGAATCGGTGGGCCGGCCTTCGTAGCGGAATTCGCTGTCGTAATCGTCTTCGATGATGATCGCGCCCAGTTCGTAAGCACGGGCGAGCAGGGCCTCACGGCGCGCCTGACTCATGGCCATGCCCAGCGGAAACTGGTGCGACGGCGTTACGTAAATGAGCCGGGTGCCATCGGGAATCTGCTCGACCTGAATGCCCTCGGCATCCACCGGCACGCCGACCACCTCAGCGCCATGAGTGCCGAACAGCAAGCGCGCCGGCGGATAGCCGGGATCTTCCATCGCCACCAGACTGCCGGGGCGGATCAGCACGCGAGTAATCAGATCCAGCGCCTGCTGCGCGCCGTTGCATACGACGATGTCTTCGTCCTGACAATTGATGCCGCGAGTAAACGCGATGTGCCGGGCGATCGCATTGCGCAGCGCCGGCAAGCCTTCGGCGACGCTGTAGAAACCCTTCGACTGCGCCATCTGCCGCATCGCATGGGCGACGCAGCGGCGCCAGTCATCCTGTGGGAACTGGCCCTTGCTGGTGGCGCCGCCGATAAAGTCGTAACGCAGCGAACCTTCCAGCGTCGGGTGGCGGAGGAACACCGGCAGATTGCGCCAGCTCTCGATTACCTCGGCACTGGCCAGTTCGGTGTGGCTCTGCTTGCGCTGCGCCTGCGCCGGGCGGGCGTTGACGTAGGTGCCTTTGCCGATCACCCCGGTGAGGAAATTTTCGTAGGTCAGCTGCGCGTAAGTGTCGGAAATGGTCTTGCGCGAGATGCCCAATTGTTCGGCGAGCAAGCGGCTCGGCGGCAACTGCGTACCCGCCGCCAACCGCCCGGATTCAATCGCCGCGCGCAGCTGCTGATACAACTGACCGGCAAGATCCTTGCGGCCGTTGATCACGACATGAAGTTCCATACCGACGAGGCTCCCGAGGCTGTTTGGCGTGCTCGCCAGATTACCGTTGTTGTTTGACTGGCAATAGTTGTCTACCCGAAAAACCCAAAATTGGCCCCAATCCCCTGTAGGAGCTGCCGAAGGCTGCGATCTTTTGATCTGGCTTTTGTTTGAAAAAAATCCAAGTCAAAAGATCGCAGCCTTCGGCAGCTCCTACAGGGGGATTGTGTGGTGTAGCGGTTTTCCGTGGAATTGGGGCTGTAACGCAGCCCGCACAGCCCGTACCGTGAACTCATCATTCCGCCTGCCGAGAGCCGCGCCATGTCCCTGCGTCTGGATTACTACAACGCGTCGCCCAAGGCGATGAAAGCGATGCTTGCCATGGAGGCGCTGACCAGCAACCTGAGTATCGAAGCGCCGCTGCTGCAACTGATCAGAATCCGCGCCTCGCAGCTTAACGGCTGTGCGTTCTGCACCGACATGCACTCGGTGGACGCACGCCGAGCCGGGGAGAGCGATCGGCGCCTGTATGCGGTCGCCGTGTGGCGCGACAGCAACTTCTTCACCCCCCGCGAACGTGCGGCGCTGGCCTGGGCCGAGGCGGTGACGCTGTTGTCCGAAAGCCACGTGCCGGATGACGTCTACCAACAGGCGCGCGAGCAATTCGACGAAGGCGAACTAGTGGACCTGACGGTTGCGGTCAGCACCATCAACAGCTGGAATCGTTTGGCAGTGAGCTTTCGCCAGACCCCGAGTGACTGATCACCACACACCGGCAATGTCAGCCCACACAGAGATTGATCACCAAACAACCCTGTGGCGAGGGAGCTTGCTCCCGCTCGGCTGCGCAGCAGTCGCAAAGCCTGAGCATGCGGTGTGTCAGGCAAAACCGGTTCGGCAGGTTTGGGGGAGCTACGCACCCCAGCGGGAGCAAGCTCCCTCGCCACAAAATGGCAATCTCAGCCCACACGGAGACTGATCACCACACTGCATGGTTTTCAGTTGGGCGGCCGCTGCGGTTTCACCGATGTACCAAACGTGTTGCCCATCCGCGTACTGGTCGCCGCCGGTGTCGCCAGCCCGACCTGATTCGGCGGTCGCTTGTGCACCGGCACATTCAACGCTTCCATGTTCTTCTGCGCCGCCGCCGCGCCTTCAGGATTGTTGCCCATCTGCTGGCTCAGGCAATCGTAATTCGGCGCCTTGTAACCGCCGACCGTGACCTCGACACAGCCCAGCGGTTCTTCCGCCTGCGCTGCGCCCACCGTCATCAGCAAGACCCACATCCACCGCGTTTTCATGTCCGCCTCCTGGCCCGCCCGAATGGGCCGCTCTGGGATTTGAGTCTAGTGCAAGCGCGGCGTAAAACCCGTGATGGTTTTTTTGCACCGCCCGTCATACCAGAGTCATAAATGCCCCGCAGGATAGCGATTTTCAGGGGTGCGCCAGTCGTGCAGCGAGGCAGTTCGCGGATCAGTCTTCAGCGCTCGGCGACGCTTGTGCGCCGCGCGGGCCTGGGGTGGCTGCTCGGTCTGCTGGCCAACGCAGCCAACGCTGACCCGGCAGCGGCGGATATGCGACTGACCTTGCACATCCCCGCGCAGGAACTGGCCCGGGCGTTGGATCAATACAGCCGCGCCACCGGCGTTGCAGTGCTGGTCGACAGCCAGTTGAGCCGGGGCCGTCGTTCCCTTGCCGTGGATGGCGAATTCACTGCCGCCGACGCCTTGCGCCATCTGCTCGGCGGCACCGGATTGATGGCGCGCTACGCCCGGGCCGACGCGTTCACCCTGCAAGCGGCGCAGGTGGAAGATCTGCCAGTGCCGACGGACAAACCCACGCCGGCCGCTGTCGCGGTCAATCGCAGTTACGCGACGGCGGTGCAAGCAGCGATCGAGCGCAAACTGTGTCGTTCGCCGCTGACCCGGCCGGGCAGTTATCGCGCGGTATTGCAGGTTTGGGTCGGGCGTGACGGTGTGGTGCAGCACAACCGGTTGGTGACCTCGACCGGCGATATACGGCGCGATAACGCGCTGGTGGAAAGTTTTCGCAACCTCACAATCGACCGACCGACGCCCAGCGCCTTGCGCCAACCGGTCACCTTGCTGTTGTTACCGGAGTCGTCAGGGAAACGCATGGAATGCACGAGATGGGAAGGAGTTTCCGGGGGATGAAAGACGCCGGACAAAGCGTGATGGGCCAGCTGTTCCTCAGCTCCTACGAGGATTTTCGCGTGCGCCTGCGCCGCCGCCTCGGCTCCGAGGACCTGGCCAACGACGTGCTGCACGAAACCTGGCTGCGGGTCGATCGCATGGAGACTCCGCCAAACCTGCTCAAGCCCAACGCCTATCTGTATCGCATGGCTCTCAACATTGCCGCCGACCGTCGACAGGCCGATGCGCGCCTGCTCACCGGCACTGAGGTCGAGGAATTGCTGCAACTGAGCGACGAAGCCCTCGATCCGGCGCGGGTTGTGGGTGGGCAAAAAGAGATGCAGGCACTGCTCAGCGCCTTGTATGAACTGCCGGCGCGGCGTCGACGGATCTTCATCGCCGCGCGGCTGGAGGAGGCGCCGCACCTGGAAATTTCCCAGCGTTTCGGCATTTCCACGCGCATGGTCGAGAAGGAAATCAAAGCCGCGTTGAGCTTCTGCGCGGCGAAACTGGAAAGAAAAGTGTTTCAGCGGTTCGGTCGCGGGGCCGGAAAACCGTCTAGCGAATAGTGACCCGATTAATCCGTTGAGAATTTGCGCGTTTGAACATCTTTCGACTGAAACCCGCCGAGCCCTCGGCCACCGAGTCCCTGCACAGCGAAGCCCGTGACTGGCTGATCCTGCTGACCTCGGGCCGCGCCACCGTCGCCGACGCCCGCGCCTTGCGCGAATGGTGCGCGCAAAGCGGCGAACATGCCCGGGCGTTCGAAGAAACCAAGCGCCTGTGGCATCGCCTGCAACCGGCCGCCGAAGCCGTGCAGGGCCGCCGCAGCTTCGGTCGACGGGCATTTCTCGGCGGCGCCATTGCAGCGTCAGCCGCGTTCTTGCTGGTGCGCGGCACGATTCCCGGTGGCTTCGAAGGGCTGGGCGCCGACTACATCACCGAAGTCGGTCAGCAGCGACGGGTCGAACCGGCGCAAGGCGTCAGCCTTGAACTGAACACCCAGACCCGCATCAACCAGCGCAGCGTCGAAAACGGCGTGCAGGGCTTCGAACTGGTCAGCGGCGAAGTCGAAGTGCAAACCGCTCGCCTGCCGCTGGCGATGCAGGCCGGAGCAGGGTGGTTGCGTGCCAGTCAGGCCCGCTTCAACCTGCGCAACACCGACCAGCAAGTCTGCGTGACCTGCCTCGACGGCGCGGTCGACGTCGCCATCGAAGGGCGCAACCTGCGCCTGGAAGCGGGCCAGCAAGTCACCTACGACGCACGGCAAATCGGCAACGTGCAAACCGTCGACACGGCCGCCGTGATGAACTGGCGCCAGCAGGTATTGGTGTTCAACGGCGCGACCCTCAGCCAGATGATCGACGAAATCAACCGCTACCGCCCCGGCATGCTCCTGCTGCTCAACCGCGAACTCGGCCAACGCCGCGTCCAGGCCCGCTTCAACCTCGACCAACTGGCGGGCGTCGCATTGCTGATACGCGACGCCTACGGCGTCAAATGCACCGAACTGCCGGGCGGCGTGGTCGTTCTCAGCTAGCGCTTTTTTGGGGGATGTACCGAGTACATATCCATTGCTGCGGCAACGCCACTTAGGGTTCCGCCCTTACGGCGGGTCACCTTTTTCAAACGCCAAAAAGGTAACCCAAAACGCTCGCTCCTACGTTCGGCCCACTCGCTAAAGCTCGGGGTTCCTTCGCTCCGGGATCCATCCGGGCGCAGCGGCTCCGGTTTGCTTCGCTGCACCTCCTTCCGCTGTGTCTGGCTGCGCCAAACGGTCGCTGCGCTCCCACCCCGAATGAATCCCTCCACTCAGCCTTCCGACGTCGCCCGTGAGTCAAGATCAAAAGCGGTACGCGAGCTAACGCTCATTGTTGAGTGGGGCGGCTTCGCCGCGGGCGGCTGCACTGCTTTGCTTTTCTGTGGGAGCGAGCCTGCTGCCATCCCACCACACTTCAGCTGCCTAAACCCAATCCCAA